>CAWAAN010000001.1:0-338974 GCA_963779885.1 uncultured delta proteobacterium
CCAGTCGCTGGTGCAGAATGCGCGTCTGAGGGCCGTCAAGGAAAACGCGCATGTGGCCGTGCTGTTCGATCCCGATAACGATGGCCTTGGCGGCGACTACCTGGCCTTTGTGGATGCCAATTCCGACTGGAATCTGGATGCGGGCGAAGCCGTGGTCATGCGCGGAGAAGTGTCATCCGGCATTCGCATTACCGGCACCGGTTACACCAACGACCGCTTCAGTTTCAACAGTCGCGGTTTGTGCTTGGAGGGCGGCGGCAGCATTTCTCTGCGAAATTCAAGTGGTAAAACAAAGACTGTGGCTATCGAAATGACCGGTAACTCACGAATCAACTAGCCGTCATGGATAGAAGGCTACTTCGAAAGCACGGCATCGATATTCGTTTGAAACACACACGGTATAAGAAATGAACCCAAATACCCGGACCCCAACCAGTGAGAGCATGACCATGCTGAATAGAAACAGAAACAATGACGGTTTCACCCTCATGGAACTGATGATCGCCATGGTTATTGCCAGCATCGTCGCGGCGGCCATCATGATGTCCTTCGACTCCCAGCAAAAAACCCAGGTCAACCAGCAGCTGGTGGTCGAAATGCAGCAGGAAGCGCGGGCCGCTCTGTATTTGATGCAGCAGGACATCCGCATGGCCGGTTATGACGAGACGTGGGAAGACAGCAATACCGATGGCGTCGATGACAATAGAGGCTCTGACGGCATCGACAACGACGGTATCGATGGTTCCGACGACGCCAACGAGGACAAGGATATCGCCGGAATCGTTGAGGCGAGACCGAACTATATTCAGATCCGGTTGGATCAAAACCGGAATGGAGACTTCCGGGATGACAACGACCTCGTCACTTACGCCCTGGCGAGCGGAACGGCGCTGACCACGATCGACCCCGATGGCCTGGCCGATGCCGGCGCCATGGAGTTGAAGAGATGCAATAGCGTCGGTGGAAACCTGGAACGTTTGGCCGGCTCGGTTCAGGCCGTGGCTTTCGGCTATGCGTTTGACGATGATGGCGGCGTTCCCGATGGGTTGATCGATACCGATGCAGGCGATAACATCATCTGGGGCTTCGACAGCGACGCGGATGGTTTTCTGGACAAGCAGTTCGATGGCAATGCCGACGGCATCATCGATGAGAGTGATACGCCCATTGCTTTGGCCACACCGGTACCGATCAATCGCATCCGGGCGGTACGGGTATGGATCTTGGCCCGAACCCGCTCGCCGCTGCGCGATCATCGACAGGCGCAGACTTACGTGGTGGGTGACAAGATCATTGCCGCCGATGACAATTACGAGCGTGTCTTGCTGACGACCACCGTAAATTGTCGCAATCTTGGCTTGAGGCTGTAGTCAGGATCGATCAACGGAAAATCTAAGCACTGCGGGATGGAAAATATGAAGATCATGCGACACGAAGAAACACGAGTTAAGGACACATCCAATCAGGCCGGCTTCACGCTGATCGAGACGTTGATGGCCATGGCTATTTTTGCCATCGGCATCCTGGCGCTGGCCGGGCTGCAGGTGACCTATATCGGCGGCAACGCATCGGCCCAGATGCAGACGGAAGCAACGGCATTGGGCGCCCAGGTCATCGAGCATTTAAAGTCTCTGCCCTACGATGCTCCGGAGCTGGATCCCAACGGAAACCCGCACCAGCCACCGGCCGGTAACGGCGGAGCATACGACGTGCGCTGGACGGTGGCGGACAACGATCCGGTTAACAATACCAAAACCATCGAGGTGGCGGTGACACCAGCAAATCGCTTTAACGGCCGCCGGGTCAATATCGCGCACCATTATCGGCGAGTAGAGAGGGAAGAGGCCATGAAGACAATGAGTGCGATAATAAACAACGAAAAGGGCTCCGTGCTGGTGATGGCCATCATGGTGCTGGCCCTGCTGACGATAGTCGCCTTCACCGCCACGCGGACCAGCAACATCGAGGTGCAGATTTCAGGCAACGAACTGTTGCACCAGAGATACTTCTTTACGGCCGAAGCCGGTATCGCGCGGGCGATCAAGCAGTTGGAACAGCCGTTTGTCACCGCCAACGCGCCATTGGTGCGCACCGGCTCGCGAGCCTCCTGGACGTTTGCCCTGGACGGCTCGGTGGGTCCGAACAGCGCCGGTGATTGCGGCGCTGGCATCGGCTGTTATGAAAACGGCAACGGCGTCATATGGCTGAACAATATGACCCTCAACGGCGCCCTTTACCGCGTCTCGCTGTGGAACAATGACGACTCTACAATATTGTCAAATGGTTCGTACGGGGCATTTAACAGAGACACTGACGCCCTGATCTGGCTGCGCGCGGATGCCGACGGTCCGAAAGGCGGCGGTGCGAGCGTACAAATTCTTCTAGAGGGCGACACGACCGGTGAGAGTGTTACCGGCTACACGGCCCAGGCCGGCGCCGGCGCCGGAAAGAACTACAACGCCAACGACCTGAACCCGATCACATCCTTCGGCCGGCAGCTGTAGTCAGGCTCGATACCGGCTTTTGTGCGGACAGATTTAAGTGGGAGATGAGGAAGGAGAGACCATATGAAAACTCATATTAAAAATATATCTCGAAAACAGATGGCCACGGGCAGCGGGTGGGGAAGACTGATGGCCGTCGCCTTCCTCTGTATCTTCTCCGCAGTGTCTTTTTTCGTTCAAGATGTCAGTGCCGGTCCGATAACACTCAGCGTGCCGGATGGAATCAATAGTGTTAGTGTAAAAAAAGTATCAGATTCAAATACGATTTTCAGTTACCCTCCGACCCCTAATCAAAATGTTGCCGAAGATGTTTTCCTTCAAGCTATTGCCACTCCAGGCTGGGTTTTTTCTCACTGGACGGGGGGGCCAATTGATGGAACGAACAGCAATCCGTCCAATACGATACCTTTTAGTCCAGCACCTGTTTCTGTCACGGCCAACTTTGTTAAGACGACCTACACCTTGACCCATGCGGTTAGCGGCAGCGGTACGGTAAGTCCACCCAGCGGCACGAGCTACGAATTCGACGACACCTGCAGGTGAGCGCCACGGCGCTGCCGGGCTACGAGTTTACGGGCTGGAGCGGGCCTGGTGCGGGAAATCTGGAGAACGCCGCGCTGGCCACCACGCGAATAATCAATCCGACTTACGGCAACACGGACATCACCGCCACCTTCGCCAAGACCACCTACACGCTGACCATCGCCGGCGGCACGGGAGTGGATGCGCTCTCACCACCCAGCGGCACGAGCTATGAGTTCGACGAGAACCTGCAGGTGAGCGCCACGGCGCTGCCGGGCTACGAGTTTACGGGCTGGAGCGGGTCTGGTGCGGGAAATCTGGAGAACGCCGCGCTGGCCACCACGCGAATAATCAATCCGACTTACGGCAACACGGACATCACCGCCACCTTCGCCAAGACCACCTACACGCTGACCATCGCCGGCGGCACGGGAGTGGATGCGCTCTCACCACCCAGCGGTACGACCTATGAATTCGACGAGCACCTGCAGGTGAGCGCCACGGCGCTGCCGGGCTACGAGTTTACGGGCTGGAGCGGGCCTGGTGCGGGAAATCTGGAGAACGCCGCGCTGGCCACCACGCGAATAATCAATCCGACTTACGGCAACACGGACATCACCGCCACCTTCGCCAAGACCACCTACACGCTGACCATCGCCGGCGGCACGGGAGTGGATGCGCTCTCACCACCCAGCGGTACGACCTATGAATTCGACGAGCACCTGCAGGTGAGCGCCACGGCGCTGCCGGGCTACGAGTTTACGGGCTGGAGCGGGCCTGGTGCGGGAAATCTGGAGAACGCCGCGCTGGCCACCACGCGAATAATCAATCCGACTTACGGCAACACGGACATCACCGCCACCTTCGCCAAGACCACCTACACGCTGACCATCGCCGGCGGCACGGGAGTGGATGCGCTCTCACCACCCAGCGGTACGACCTACGAATTCGACGAGCACCTGCAGGTGAGCGCCACGGCGCTGCCGGGCTACGAGTTTACGGGCTGGAGCGGGCCTGGTGCGGGAAATCTGGAGAACGCCGCGCTGGCCACCACGCGAATAATCAATCCGACTTACGGCAACACGGACATCACCGCCACCTTCGCCAAGACCACCTACACGCTGACCATCGCCGGCGGCACGGGAGTGGATGCGCTCTCACCACCCAGCGGCACGAGCTATGAATTCGACGAGCACCTGCAGGTGAGCGCCACGGCGCTGCCGGGCTACGAGTTTACGGGCTGGAGCGGGCCTGGTGCGGGAAATCTGGAGAACGCCGCGCTGGCCACCACGCGAATAATCAATCCGACTTACGGCAACACGGACATCACCGCCACCTTCGCCAAGACCACCTACACGCTGACCATCGCCGGCGGCACGGGAGTGGATGCGCTCTCACCACCCAGCGGCACGAGCTATGAATTCGACGAGCACCTGCAGGTGAGCGCCACGGCGCTGCCGGGCTACGAGTTTACGGGCTGGAGCGGGCCTGGTGCGGGAAATCTGGAGAACGCCGCGCTGGCCACCACGCGAATAATCAATCCGACTTACGGCAACACGGACATCACCGCCACCTTCGCCAAGACCACCTACACGCTGACCATCGCCGGCGGCACGGGAGTGGATGCGCTCTCACCACCCAGCGGCACGAGCTACGAATTCGACGAGCACCTGCAGGTGAGCGCCACGGCGCTGCCGGGCTACGAGTTTACGGGCTGGAGCGGGCCTGGTGCGGGAAATCTGGAGAACGCCGCGCTGGCCACCACGCGAATAATCAATCCGACTTACGGCAACACGGACATCACCGCCACCTTCGCCAAGACCACCTACACGCTGACTTATACTGTGAACGGCAGCGGCACCGTGAACCCGGTCAGCCCTAAGACCTACGTGTATGACGATGGTCTTGGGATCACGGCCACTCCGGATCCAGGTTCGGAATTTGTTAATTGGACCGGTGATACTGGTAACTTGGTGGACCCCACCAGCGCTAGCACCTCTCTTAATAACCCGCTAACCGCCAATACGGATCTTACGGCCAACTTTACCCTCATCGACTACACCCTGACGGTGACCTCGGCTGGCGGCACAGGGGGGGCGACTGACCGTGTGTCGGTGTCGACGCCCGGACCTTATCACTATGGCGATGTGGTCACTTTGACCGCTAATCCGCAGGCGGGAGAGACCTTTGATAGTTGGAGCGGGGACCTGGCCGGCAGCGCCAATCCCGCGACGATCACCATCGACGCCAACAAAACAGTGACGGCTAATTTTAACTTCATCGAGTACACACTAACGGTGACCTCAAGTGGCGGCACGGGCGGGGCGACGGATCGCGTGACGGTGGCGCCGTCCGGGACGCATCATTATGGGGACGTCGTCAGCCTAACCGCCAATCCGGCAGACGGGTGAGACCTTTTTCGGCTGGAGCGGGGATCTGGCCGGCAGCGCCAATCCGGAAACAATTACCATCAACGGCAACAAGGCGGTGACGGCCACCTTCGAAAAAATACCTGTGACCTTGACCATGCAGGTCGTTATCAATGACAGTGGCGCTTTCGGCACTGTTTCGCCGGACATTGGCACTCATTCTTACCTCTGGGGCGACACCATAACGGTTTCCGCCACCCCGAATCCGAACTCTGAATTGGAAAGCTGGAGCGGCAACGTCGTCGGCGGCACGGTGACCATGAACGGCGACCAGACGGTCATCGCTACTTTCGGGCTGAAGAAATTCAACGTGACCTTCACCGCCGGAGCGCACGGACAGGTCCAGGAAGGCAGCGGAACGCCAGACAACAGCATTTCCCAGCAGATCAAATGGGGAACGAGTACCACTGTCGTGTCGGCCATTCCGAACGCGCACTATCACTTCCTGAACTGGACCAATAGCGCCGGTGACATCGTCAGCACCGTTGCGGACCTGCAGGCGGTCAACGTCACGCAGGACATGGAGTTTACCGCCCACTTCGAGATCGACAAATTTGCCGTCACCTTCAAGAGCAGCATCTATGGCGGCATCGAGGTGGCGGGCACGCCGCCCGTATACTACGAAGATGACTACACGGAGTATGTCGATTGGGGCGGCGACTCGAAAGAAGTGACCGCCAAGCTGGATGATCAGAACCAGTTCAAGGGGTGGCACGGTGATTATACCTCAACTGACCTGACGATCCAGGTCACCAATGTCCAGCAGGACATGACCGTCACCTACGACACCGTGCCGGATATCAACGGGTGCTCCACCGATGTGTCGGCGGGCTACTCGAGCGGCTTTCAGGCGACCGACTTCAAACGCGTCAATGTCGACGTCGATTCAGGGACCGGGCACATGGTCCTCAACACCGGCAACCAGGCCATCGACCCGAACAACATCGTCATTCCCTTTACCCAGGACGTGTATGTCACCTTTCTATACGAAGGAGCTGGTTTTCAAGCAATCAGATTTCGGTTATAAATTCGCCAGCGAGGGCAAGGGCGGAACCAAGCATCAAATTTACGTGAACGTCAACGACAATGACAACGACGGCGTTCTTGACGGTGTGGGTGACAGAAACTTGGACGGCAAAATCGACCGCCAGGACAACAAGGTGTTTCTGGGAAGCATCGAGGGTGGCACCGAGATCGTTTTTTACCTCGATTCGACCGACAACACTGTAGCGGTAGTTGGTGTGGTGAGATCTTCTACACCAAGCGTGAGTGGAACGACCACGACCTCCATGCACGTTGTGCGGGAACGACAACCGGTATCAGCCGATTGGTCAGGCTTTACGAAAATGCAATGGAAGGTGACACCAATTGTTACGACTACGTTGCAGCATGCGGTTCCGGAGTTCGTGAGCAAGGATGGCTGAATGAAGATGCCAGAGATCGCCTGAGTGACGACTTCAAGTTCAATTTTCGAGCTCCGGAGACAGGTGATCCGGCAGGGTTCAATACGAAGTGTATCGATGAACTTAACGGAACCGCCTCCACGCATGCCATCGTGGGCGCGCCGGACGAAACACCATTTGCGTGGGTCGTCGCTTTCGACGATACCACCATGGATAATACCGCGAAAACAAATGACTACGACTACAACGACGTGGTCTTCCTGGTCGAGCGCAAGACCGGCGGCATGGCCCAGTTGGAACTGGCGAATGCGATCGTTCCCAACGAGACCAATGCCTATTTTACGGCGGTCACCTTCGACGTGTGGGATTACCACCCGGGCAGCACCGAGTGTGCGGGCAAGACGCACACGACCTATTACGTGTCGGCGGAAGGTGGGGCGGCGGGTTCCTGGATCGAAATCACGGAATGGGACAAGGTCAATGCTTCCGACATTTCCAAAACCATCGGTGATGCGATCGATCCGGTAACCTGGACGCCGGGTACGCCGGAATACACCTATCGCTCGCGCCGGATCGATCTGGCCGGGCTCGGCCGGACCGGCAACCAGTTGCTGTGGAAGGCCGAACTGGTCAGTGAGGACGAGGACTGCGCGCCGCGGATCGTCGATGTCAAGCTTGAAGGCCGATACGGCCAGTCACGGCTTTTTCGCGCGGTCCTCGCCGGTGGTCCAGGCCAATGTGATCTATGCCGGTACGTACGAGACGCCGTCGTCCGCTTTTCCGGCCGACGAGCGCATCAACCGCGGCCACTTGACCGCCAATCTGCTCTATATGCCCGAAAACCCAAATCAAACAATGGTCGACAATTCGGCGACGGCCACTGTCGATGAGACCCTTATATGGGACGCCGGGGAGATGCTGAAAGACAGAAACCCCGATACGCGGACCATCTTTTTCCCGGACGTTACCGTAACCGCGGAACCGGATGCGATTCTCAAGGATGGATCCAATAATGACATTATCGGCGACGGAACCACCACAGACGTTCAGCGGAACGCTTCCCCATCATCCGATCGTCGCAACGACCGTGCGGATTCACGACAGTGACGATGATGAATCATTTACCGACGAGTTCACCGACGATTTGCGAGGAAGCAAGACCGGCACCGGCACCATCAATCGGTTCACCGGCGAGTGGACGGTGACCTTCACACGCCGCTCCGGGCGCCAATGTGAAAATCATGGCCAGCTACTCGCATTACACGACCTCGAGCGCGCTGAAAGAATTCACCGGCACGAATGTCACGACCGACATGCTGGCCTTGAAGGATCAGATCGTCAATACTCGGTACATTCACGATTTCAACAGCGACAACAGTTTCGGCGAGCCCGATGCCGACTGGTTGGTTCAGTGGATCAGGGGGTACAAACAGCCGAATACCTCCACCCAGAAAGCCTGGAAGCTGGGCCCCATCGATCACTCCACCCCGGCCCTGCTGGTGCCGCCCGGTTATCCGTTGTGGTACTTCGGCAGCCAGGTGACCAAAGCGGAACGGGAGAAATACAAGGAGTTCAAGGACAACCTGGAGGATCGCGATTCGGTTATTTTCGTCGGCTCACGCGACGGCATGCTCCATGCCTTCGACGCCGGGAAATACCGTTTTGGCGACAATTCGGAAACCGCCGGAATAAAAGAGAACAGGGGCTATTTCCTGTGGGAAGAAAAACCGACCCCGCCTCCGGATTACTGCGCCAGCTATGCCGGCGATTGTCCCAACTACGGAACCGGTGAGGAGCTTTGGGCTTTCATTCCGGCCAACCTTCTGCCGCGGCTGAAGAACAACCTCTTGAAAGCCGACGACCAGTCTTTCGTCGATGCGTCACCGGCTCTGGCCGATGTGTACATCGATTACTCCCCCAAGGACGGCCAGGCCGACACCTGGCGCACCGTGCTGCTGTCGGCCGAAGGCAACGGCGGGGACACGGTATTTTGCCTGGACGTGACCGATCCGCAGAATCCGACGTTCATGTGGGAGTTTGCCGCGCCGGAACTTTTCCGCAGCCGCTCCTCGCCCGCCGTGGCCCAGATCGGCCGCATAAGAGACCCCAACGGCACCGACGCGGTCAAATGGGTGGCTTTCTTCGTGACCGGCAAGGTGGAGGATTCGAGCCTGTTCCCTGCCATTTATATGATCGACATCACCGACGGCAGCGTGTTGCGACGGGTGGTGCTGGACGACGCGGTCGATCTGGACGAAAGCGGTACCATCGAGGGCGCCGAAAGCGATTACGGCAAGGGCGGCGTGCCCAGCGGCCAGCCGGCAATCGTCGACTCGGATGAAAACGGCTATATCGATCGCATGTATGTGGCGACGGATAAAGGCTTGATGTACAAGGTCAACATACCCGATGATCCCAAAAACCCGAAATCCTGGGACATCAGTCACTGCGTTCTCAATATGGACTTCACTGACGATGACAACAACATCATCCCAAGTGATCAGCGCCTGCACCCGGTTTACGCCTCGCCGACCATCGTGGTGGACAACGGGGTTACCACCGGCGGCGACATTGCCTACAAGATCAGGGTTCTCTTCGGCACGGGCGACAGCCCCTATTACGACGAGAACATCAACACCGCCACGACGCGCTACCATTTCTTTGCTTACGTAGATACCAACGAGAAAGGTGAGTGCGATCCGTCCAAGCACACCCTCGACTGGTTCATCGAACTGCCGGCCGGCAATCGGATTTTTGCCTCGGCTTTCGCAGCGGCGGGTCAGATCTATTTCGGCACCTCGACGGCCGAGACCGAGGACCCCTGCGAGGGGCACTTGACCCCCGAAGGCAACGAGGGCCGGATCTACGCGGTGACGCTGGAAGGGGTGATCATGCTGAACAAGGTGGTGGGCGACATCCGGGTCTCACCGCTGGTGGAAGACGAGCACCTGTACTTCAGGACGCCCACCGGCTTGCAGTCTCTGGGCTCCGGGATCTACAACAACGAAGTCCAGGCCGCCGGCGAGCCGACGATCAACATCCGCTCCTGGCGCGAGATCATCAACTAGGGCGTTCGTGACCTAATGAGAACGGGCCGGGCAGTTGGCTTTGCCGAAGCGGCACGGCCGGCGGTCCGGCCCGATTTTTTAAGCAATCCTTGGAAACGGGCCAACCGGGTTTGGTCTATCAATTAATGACATTACATAGTGCCCATCCGCAGTTTTCATTGGTGGCACTAATAGGTTTCCGAACCAGAAATGTGCAATTTTTCGTAAGTTCAAGAAAATCGGTGAAATTGCGCGGAGGCATACTGCTGTATGCCGCACAAGCGATTCCGCCGATTGACGCCGAAATTGCGGAAAAGGGCCATTTATGGACGGAAAAAGGTTGAACATGCTGAATGATCAGAACTTCCACTTTGCTTCCCTGGATGTCTGCAAGACCCTCATGAAACACGGGCTGTTGTCTTCGGAAAAAGCCGAGGAAATCCTGGCCAAGGAAGACGCCGTCCGTAAAAAGCTCGAACGCAAAGCGGGCAAGGCCTTAGGCGCCAAGGGCAGTTCGAACGGCAACGGCGCGGTGGACATCATCGATGTGATCGCCGCTCTCAAGGCTCCCCGGCAAGACGGCCAGAGCGGCCTGGTGGACGAGGATATTATTTTTGCCACCCTGGCGAAGGAATGGGACCTGCCGTACCGCAAGATCGATCCCCTCAAGCTGGACCTGAATCTGGTCACGACCATGATCCCCCACAACTTCGCCGCCAATCACCTGGTGCTGCCGATCGACAGAAAAGACAGCACCCTGGTCGTGGCCACGCCCGTGCCCCTGAACCTCGAGGTGCTCGACGACATCCGGCGCGTGACCAATCTGGCAACCGAGGCTGTGATCACGCCGCGCTCGGATGTCAAACGGCTGATCAACGAGTTCTTCGGCTTCAAACGTTCCATTGCCGCCGCCGAAGACCTTTTTGCCGGTCCCGCGGTCGATCTGGGCAACCTCGAGCAGTATGTGCGGTTGAAGTCGGACGAAGACCTGCCCCCCACCGACCAGCATATCGTCAACGCGGTCAACCACATCCTGCTCTACGCCTTCGAACAGCGGGCCAGCGACATCCACCTCGAACCCAAGCGCGAGACTTTGCTGGTGCGGATGCGGATCGACGGCGTTCTGCACACGGTCTACAAACTGCCCAAGAAAGTTCACAACGCCATCATCAGCCGCATCAAGACTCTGTCGCGGCTGGACATCGCCGAGAAAAGACGGCCCCAGGACGGCCGGATCAAGACCGACAAGGGCGGCGTGGAAGTGGAGATCCGGATTTCCACCGTGCCGGTGGCCTTCGGTGAAAAGGTCGTCATGCGCGTGATGGACCCGGATATTCTCTTCCAGGACCTTTCCGAAAACGGGTTCACCGCCACCGACCTGAGCCGTTACAAACAGTTCATCCAGATGCCGCACGGCATCGTGCTGGTCTGCGGGCCGACCGGAAGCGGCAAGTCGACGACGCTTTACTCCACCCTGCGCCGGCTCTCGACAGCAGAGAACAACGTCGTCACGGTTGAGGACCCGATCGAAATGATCCACGAGGATTTCAACCAGATCGGCGTCAACCCGGGCATCGGCGTGACCTTCGCCAACATTTTGCGCACCATATTGCGCCAGGACCCGGACATCATCATGATTGGCGAGATGCGCGACCTGGAAACCGCCCGCAATGCCGTGCAGGCGGCCTTGACCGGCCACTTGGTGCTCTCGACCCTGCACACCAACGATGCGCCCTCGGCCGTGACGCGCCTGCTAGACCTGGGCGTGCCCGCCTTCCTGATCCAGGCGACCCTGGTGGGGATCCTGGGACAGCGCCTGGTGCGCAAGATCTGCCCTTACTGCAAGGAAGCCTTCGACATGGACACCGCCGAGCTGTCCGCCATGGGACTGGATATCGGCAACAAGAAAAAGGTGACCCTTTATCACGGCCAAGGCTGCATTAAATGCCGCAGCACCGGCTACCGGGGCCGGACGGGCATTTTCGAGGTGTTGCCCTATACCGAGACCCTCAAGAAGTTGACCGTCACCGATACGGACGTGGAAAAGCTGCGCGGCCGCGCGCGGGAAGAGGGCATGTTTACGCTGCGTGAAAGTGCGATCAAGAAAATGATGGAGGGAATCACGACCTTCGAGGAGGTATTGCGGGTGACCTGGGAGCAGTATTGATGTTTTGTGCCGGGTCCCGTTGAAGCTCAACGGGACCCGGCACAAAACATGATTATTGATGATTAGGCACTGACAAGGAAACCCCCTTTGAGTTACCGTGACAACCGGTGTTCAAGGGGGGTTTTTTTGAGGGTGAAAAAGACTTTTTCAGAGTGCTGGTGAAGAAAACCTTGCGCCGGGGTTGATGACATTTTTGGCTTGGGTGATGTATACCGTGGCGGTGGTGTCTTCGGCGCGCAGGACCACCAGCTGGCCGAAGACGACGGGCTTGAGGACCGTTTTCTCGGCCGGCCGCGGATTAATGGCCGCTTCCTCCTGAAAGTAAATATCGAAAACCTGGCCCGTTTTGACGCCGTCCTTTTCGCCGCGGTTGATGAAGGCGATCACATTGTCACCCAGGAGCTGGTTGTGTTCTTCGGCCATAATGACTTCGCCATCGATGCCGGGCGGCGGAAGAATCTTGGCTATCTTGTCGGGCCGGCGCTCGTAGGGCATCAGGAGATCGTCCTTCTGGATGCGCCCGAAGGCCTTGATGACCCGGCCCACGGCATATTCGGGTTCGAGTTGCGTGATTTCGACCGTGCCCAGGATGTAATGCTGAACCCCGAGATACTGATCCGTGACCAGGTTGCGCACCTCTCCCAGGGGGCGATAAATGGTGTACTGCTGACCTGGGCTGAGGACCTGATCGTTCTCGCGGCTGATGTAAACGGTGTCATCGGCGGTAATCATTTTATGGATACCGAGGACCTTGAAGATGCGGCCGCTGGGAGCGACCGCCGGGTCCCGGATGAACCCGACTCGATCCATGCGCGAGAAGGCGAATTGGCCGAGTTCCGGCGATTCAGGTGCGAGCAGTGCGGGTGTCGGTTGAGCGGCATCGATTGAGAGCCCGGGCGCCTGGCGAGTCCGGGCGACATCCGCGCGCCGGTAAAGCTGGATGCGCTGGCCGGGATAGATGCGGTGGGGGTTGGCGATCTGGTCGTTGCCACTCCACAGGTCGGGCCACAGGTAAGGCGAATCGGCGAATTTGCGGGAAAGACCCCAAAGGGTGTCGCCCGGCTTCACAGTATAATAGATGCCGCTTTCCGTCTCGACGATTTCACCGGCGATACCGGTCGTGTTCGAGGATCGGGTGGCGGGCTGCACATCGGCGGCCAGGGCACAAACCGCAGGGCCACCGATACCGGCCGCCAGGAAAACTGTCGTCACTCCCATCCCGAAAACATGCTTCCAGTTGATTTTCATTCGAAGCTCCAGTTTTGGTTCGATAGAATGGTGTCCATCCATAAATGGTCTTTTTTCCGCTGGGCGGTCGGTCAGTAGGGAGTCTCCGGCTGCGGCGTACAGAAGTACGCCTCGCCGCAAACTCTTGTGCGGCCTTGCCCAGCGAAAAAAATCCACATTTCTGAATTGGACACGCAACAGTGCCTAAAAAAAATTGCGGATGGCACTCAGTAGTGATACCTTATGAATTTTATATAATTTTAAAAGATTTAGCTCAAAAAGTCAAGAAATGGGACCCACACAAAGAAAAACCCCCGTGCGTTCTGCACAGGGGTTTTTCAGCCTGAAACGGCTTTAATACTCTGATTCGGTGTTACCGGTATTGTCTCGAAATACTTGTCCGACCTCTACTTGATCAAGGTGAAGCGCTGCATTTCTTTTTCAAGGTGGGGTTCGGAGTCATGGATGCGCCGGCACCACCGGTACGGTATGTGTGAGCGACGGCTTACATCATGCCGCCCATGCCGCCCATGCCACCCATGCCGCCCATGCCCGGAGCACCTCCGCCACCCATGGGTTCCGATTTTTCTTCCGGCTTATCGGCCACCATGGCCTCGGTGGTCAGCATCAGCGATGCCACGCTGCCGGCATTCTGCAGTGCAAAGCGCACGACCTTGGTCGGGTCGATGACACCGGCCTCGATCAGGTCTTCATAACCGTCGGTTTCGGCGTTGTAGCCGTAGGCGCCTTCGCTGTTTTTGACCTTGTCGATGACGACCGAACCTTCCTGGCCGGCATTGTTGGCAATCTGCCGCAACGGCTCTTCGATGGCCCGCATGACGACCTTGACGCCCAGTTTCTGGTCGCCCTTCAGGCGCAGTTTCTCGAGACCGGCCAGGCACCGCACCAGCGCCACGCCGCCCCCGGAACGATGCCTTCTTCAACGGCCGCGCGGGTGGCGTTGAGCGCGTCTTCGACGCGAGCTTTCTTTTCTTTCATTTCGGTCTCGGTCGCCGCACCGACGTTGATCACCGCGACGCCGCCGATCAGCTTGGCCAGGCGTTCCTGCAGTTTCTCACGGTCGTAGTCCGAGGTCGTCTCGTCGATCTGAGCCCGGATCTGTTTGACCCGGCCTTCGAGAGCGGAGCGCGCTCCGGCGCCGTCGACGACGGTGGTGTTGTCCTTGTCGATCGTGATGCGCTTGGCGCTGCCGAGATCGTTGAGCGACATATTTTCCAAGTTTGATCCCCAGGTCCTCGGAGGCGACCTGACCGCCGGTCAAGATGGCAAGGTCTTCGAGCATGGCTTTTCGGCGGTCACCGAAGCCGGGCGCCTTGACGGCTGCTACCTGGAGGGTGCCGCGGAGTTTGTTGACGACCAGGGTCGCCAGGGCTTCGCCTTCGACGTCTTCGGCGACGATCAGGAGCGGTTTGCCCATTTTCGCTACCTGCTCGAGGACCGGCAGCAGGTCTTTCATGTTGCTGATCTTCTTTTCGTGAATCAGGATAGCCGGATTTTCGAGCGAAACGACCATCTTTTCGGGGTCGGTGACAAAATAGGGCGACAGGTAGCCGCGGTCGAACTGCATGCCTTCGACAACCTCCAGGGTCGTCTCCATGCCCTTGGCTTCTTCGACCGTAATAACGCCTTCCTTGCCGACTTTGTTCATGGCCTCGGCGATGATGTTGCCGATGGTCTCGTCGTTGTTGGCGGAGATGGTGCCGACCTGGGCGATTTCGCGTTGATCCTTGGTCGGCTTGCTCATCTTCTGAAGTTCTTTGATGCAGGCTTCCACCGCGGCATCGATGCCGCGCTTGATGGCCATCGGGTTGTTGCCGGCGGCCACCAGCTTCTGGCCTTCTTCATAAATTGCGCGGGCCAGAACCGTGGCGGTGGTGGTGCCATCGCCGGCCATGTCGCTGGTCTTGCTGGCGACTTCCTTGACCATCTGGGCGCCCATGTTTTCAAACTTGTCTTCCAACTCGATCTCTTTGGCCACGGTGACGCCGTCTTTGGTGACCGTCGGGGAGCCCCAGGACTTGTCGATCACGACGTTGCGGCCTTTGGGCCCCAGGGTGACGACCACAGCATCCGCGAGGGTGCGAACTCCGTTCAGCATCGCTTCACGGGCTTTCATGTCATACTTGATAACTTTTGCCATTGTTGATTCTCCTCCATTTTACCTGAATTTATTCGATTACACCAAGAACGTCGTCTTCGCGCATGATAAGGTGTTCTTCGCCTTCGATCTTGACCTCTGTGCCGGAATATTTTCCGAAGAGGATCCGGTCGCCCTTCTTTACTTCCGGGGCAATCCGCTTGCCGTCTTCGCCGATTTTACCGTTGCCCACGGCGATCACTTTACCCTCGGCCGGCTTTTCCTTGGCGGTATCCGGAATGATGATACCCCCCTTGGTCTTGGTTTCTTCTTCTACCCTTTGCACCAGAATACGATCCTGTAATGGTCTGAGTTTCATACCGTTTCCTCTCCTTTACGCTTGATGAGTTTTAATGAGACAAATTGAACGGATTGTGAGCCTTTCGGCAGGGACTCCAAAATAGTTGTATGAAGATTCGACGAAAAATGATGTGTCTGTCATCCGGTCGGAAACCAGAATTAGTGAACAATAGCCACCTGATTTTTGTTAGCTACGTTAAGCACCTTTTTGGGGTTGTAAAGTGACGGTGCAGATTTTTTTTGTCTCGGCCGAAAAATAGCCGCCAGAGAATAAACGAAGTCCTCCGGGCATATGGGTCAAGGCCTCACTCTCCCCAAAAATTGACTCACCCCAAGGGCTTTTGTGGTTGTCACAAGGCTCGGGAGTCTGTGGCTTAAACAAACGCTAATCGTCAGTGGATTTTGCGGGCTGCGTTTCCGATCCGGTGGTAACGGTTTTTGCCGGCGTATCGGCGGGTGTCTTTTTGGGTCCATCAGAAGGCGACGTGCGGGATTTTCCGGCATAATCGGTCACGTACCAGCCATTTCCCTTCAAATGAAAGCTGGTATGGGAAACGAGCTTGTGGAGTTTGCCGGAGCAGCGGTCACACTGCGTCAGAGGTGGGTCCGAAAATTTTTGCAGGACTTCAGCAATTTTGCCACACTGGCTGCATTCATATTCGTAAATGGGCATCTGGTGGTGATCCTCCGCACAACTGGACGATTCAGACGTTCCTTGCTTTTTGAATCCACTAATCTATACATCTGCAAAAGTTTTGTCAAGGCATGATTTGGGATGCTGGATATGGCGCCGGCCGTCAGGGATCCTTCATGTCGTCGTAGGGGATGCGCCACTCGTTGTAAAACTCGAGGATGACGCCGAGTCCGGGCACCCGGCAGGGGGCCAGGATTTCATGCGTTTTTACGTGAACCCGTTTTTCCTCGGCCAGCCGTTCATCGGGGGCGGCGTCGAAATACTGCAGAAAACGGCTGAAGCGCACGATATGGATCAATTCATGGGTAACGATGTAAAGAACAAACGGCAGGAGGTTCAGGTCCGGTTTCTGTTCCAGGACCGTCAGAATGGCATGGTCCTGCAAACAGATCTTGTACAGGTCGTAGGTCGAACTGCCGAGCGCCCGGTCGCGATGGCGCCCTTCATAGCGGACGATCTGGGCGAACGGTCCGCTGACGACTTCGTCCGGCGCCAAATCGGTCAGGGTCTTGATGTCATACCGGCGGTGAAGCCATTGGCTGGCCGACATCTTGTAGTAATTGCTGACGAGTTCCTCGGATAGGGCCACGGCTTTGTTGACCGTTTCGATCTGATCGGGTCTGAATGTTGCCAGGGTTTCCATCTTTACTTTGACATCCCGCTATTCTACCATCATTGACACCAAAAAAAAGTTCACTCTACACGGTTTTTCAATTAAGTAAATGATTTATTGTCCCACCCGAAAAGACGGAAAGGACTATCGCCCATGGATGATCCGGAACAAACGCAGACGCCACCGCTGGAAATCGAAGTCAAATTTTATGTGCAAGATGCCGAAGTCCTGAAGCGGCAAATCGTTGCCGCCGGTGCCGTCGGCCGCGGAAGGGTCTTTGAAACCAACCATTGCTTCGACGATGACAACGCCCGCTTGACGAAAAGCGCTGCGCTGCTGCGGCTGCGGCAGGATGACCGCGCGCGGCTGACTTTAAAAACCCCGCCGCAGTGCAGCGACCCGCGCTTTAAAACCTACCGGGAGGATGAAGTGGTTGTCAGTGATTTCGACACCATGACCCGCATTCTCGAAGGGCTTGGATTCCGGCGGCGGCAGGTGTATGAAAAATGGCGGGAAACCTTCGCGATGGAGGACGCGCTGCTGTGTATCGACACCCTGCCGTTCGGCAATTTCATTGAAATCGAAGGCGCCGGGGAAGCGATCATCCGGCTCGCCGCACGGTTGGGGTTTGACTGGGAGCAGCGGATTTTGACGAATTACCTCGCCATTTTCGACCGAATCAAACGCCGCTTCAACTTACCGTTCGACGATGTCACTTTCCGGAACTTCGAATCCGTTAGCATCGATATCGAACCGCTGCTGCGGCAGATGGTCGCGGCCTGAATCACATTCCATCCTTTGAATTAACCGGTGGTGATACCCCGGGATACATCGTTTTGCTGTGATATTTGTTAAAATTACAACCCATTAGCCATCTGTTGCTATACTTTGAACGGTCATTAACCGCGATTTCCGCTAACTCCCTCGCCCACTGGGAGAGGGTTGGGGTGAGGGTAAAAAAATCGTAAATTGTTGCCGCTCGACGTATATGTTGTTTATGTAACTATGGGGTTTATTGCGGCGGACGCTGGCCCGGCGGCATCGGAAATTCCTTTTCGAGCACCAGGTTGCCGTTGGTCGAAAACACGTACACGGCGGCGCGGGTGTATCGATCGGCCTCCGGCTGATCGGTGGCCTTGAACCGGATGGTGCGAAAATTGAAAATGGAGAACGCGCTGCCGCGTTGGCCATCCGGCCTGCCGGAGACGAGCGGGACCGGCGGCAGCACCAGCCAGGTGTCCGGGTCATCCTCCGCCCCCTTCAAGACGACCACTGTCTGGCCGGAAATCTGCTGGGATTTCGACCCGTCGTTCCGGATGACGTATTCCACCCGCAAGGCCTTGTTTTCCGGTTCATAGGCGCTGGTGAAATTTCTGACATCGGCGCCAATGGCCGTTTCCGGTGAACCTGCGGCCGGCTGGGCGGTGTCGACCGGCGCCGGATCCGCCGGCGGCCTATGGTCGGTTTCCGGCACTTCTTCAGCGGCCGCGTGGCTGACCACCAGCCGGTCGCCGGGGTGCAGCACGGCCGCTTCCTCCATGTGGTTCATTCGGCGCAGCTCGGTCACCGACACGTTGTAGCGAAAGCCGATGGCGTAAAGCGAATCGCCGGACGCCACCGTGTGATAGACGGAACTGTCACTTCCGCTGGTTTTTGGGGCCAAATCCTTTGACGGCACCGGTGCGATGGCGGCGGCCGGTTCGAATTCCCGCGCCGCCGACACATCCGCCTCCGGCTTTGCGGGGAGTTTTCCGGCCGGTGGGCTGTTTTTCGATTCCCTCAGCACCTTGCGGGCCATCAGGATGTCTTTTTCATCGCGCAGGGACAACATGGCCTGGTTCAGCTCGGCGAGCCGGCTTTCGAGGGCGGCGATCTTGTTCGCGTCGCCCTGCCGCGTGTGGGCCAGCCACACGGATACACCGCCCAAGGTCAGGACGACCAGCAGGATGATGAGGATGGCGGCCTTCAGGTGATTGAAGGCGATCGTGTGGCTGTTCTCGCCGATAAACAGCAGCGCCCAGCGACGGTCGCTGCGCGAGCCCCTGATCGGCCTCCGGGTGCTGCGGCTTTTCTGGCTGTCCGGCATGGTCGGGTCCTTCAGGTGTCGGAGGTTCCGTCAATCCATACGCTCACGGGATTAAAACAGTTTATTCTGGACCTTGAAGCCCAGGTGGCGGTAGGCCGCTTCGGTCGCCTTGCGGCCGGCGGAGGTTCTGGTGACCAGTCCGGCTTTGAGCAGGTAGGGCTCGACGACATCCACCAGCGTGTCGGTTTCTTCCTGCAGCGTGGCGGCAATCGCTTCGATGCCGACCGGCCCGCCCTTGTAGAATTCGATGACCGTGCGGATGAAACGCCGGTCCAGGTCGGTCAATCCCTTCTGATCGACACCTTCCAGCGCCAGCGCGGCCTCGACCGTATCGCGCTGGATGGTCCCGTCCGAGCGCACCTGGGCATAATCCCTGACCCGTTTGAGGAGCCGGTTGACGATCCGCGGGGTCCCACGCGAGCGCGTGGCCAGCTCGGCGGCCCCCAAATCGTCCAGCGGAACATCGAGCAGGACGGCGGAGCGCTTGGTGATCCGGATCAGGTTCTCTTCGCTGTAAAAATCGAGGCTGCGTAAAATGCCGAAGCGATCCCGCAGGGGCGAGGAGATGAGTCCGATGCGGGTGGTCGCACCGATCAGCGTGAAGCGCTTGAGCCGGAACCGATGGCTTCTCGCATGCACCCCCTTGTCGAAGACAAAGTCGATCGCAAAGTCTTCCATCGCCGGATAGAGCAGCTCCTCGACCGTGCGCGGGATGCGGTGGACCTCGTCGACGAAAAGGACATCCCCGTCCTCGAGGTGGGTGAGGATGCCGATCAGGTCCCCGCCTTTTTCCAGAGCGGGCCCGGAGGTGACCGTCAATGTCCCGCCGGTCTCGTTGGCGATGATGTGCGCCAGGGTGGTTTTTCCCAGACCCGGCGGACCGTGAAAAAGAACATGGTCGACGGGCTCTTTGCGCATCCGGGCGGCCTCGACCGCGATTTTAAGCGTTTCCACGATCTCCTGCTGCCCGACGTAATCGGTGAAACAGGCGGGGCGCAGCGACAGAATGTCTGTTTCCGTGTCTTCGGGCAGGCAGGCGCCGGAGACGAGTTCCCGGTTTTCGGTCGAAAATTTTATGACATCACTCACAATTTGGATTCTCCGCGATACACTTCTTCGAACAACTCTTCTGGCGTGGCGATGGCGCCGTTGCGCTCCAGGGCCTCGGCCACCAGCCGCCGGGCATGCGCGATTTTGTGGCCGAGTTGGGAAACGAGCACCTCGACCACGGCATCCACCGTCTCCACGTCGACCGCCGCCGGTCTGCCCGCCGCTTCAGGGGGCATTGCGAAACGCTCCATTTTTCCGCCCAGCGTCGCGATGATTTTCTGGGCCGTGCGGCTGCCGATGCCCTTGAGTTTTTTCAAGGCGGCCAGGTCTTTGGCCTCGATGGCGCGCGCGATCTCTCCCACCGGCAGGGTCATGGCCTTGACCGCCTTCAGCGGACCGATGTCTTCGACTGAAATGAAAAACTGGAAGAATTCCTTTTCTTCCTCGGTGTTGAAGCCGATCAGAACGGGCTTGGGCTGTCGTTCGGTCTGCTGATAGTAGATATACAAGGACAGCCGATCGCCGATGTTGCGAGTCCGCAGGCTTTCGACCACATAGGCCGGCAGCAGGACTTCATAGCCCACCTGACTAGCCAGCAGTAAAATGCGGTCTTCGCCGATTTTGAACAGGCTGCCTTCGATGTAACCGATCATGGTGTCGATGCCGGCGTCGGAAAAATTCGGTTAAGTCCCGCACCAGCGGGATGGCGTCGTTTGGGTCAGTAGTAGCGATAATCTTTTAGCCACGACTGGGTTTTGATACCTGTGCCGTTATACTGCCACATCGGGTAGGGGCATGTTTAATGCCGCATTGGGTAGGGGCACGGCGTGCCGTGCCCTTATAAACCGCAACCGCTCAAGGTTTAGTGTCACCGGCCGCAGCGATACAGGCCGATCAAGGCCAGGCCGAGAGCATCCGAGGCATGCAGCGGCCTGATCGGGCTGGAGAGTTTCAACAGATTCCGGACGGATTTTTCAAGTTGGATCTTGGTGGCGTTGCCGTTTCCGGTCAAGACCTGTTTGGCTTCCCTGACCGGCACTTCCAGGGCGCGCATTCCGGCCTGCATCCCGGCCAGCAGGATCACGCCCGAGACCTGCCCCAGGGTAATGCCCGACTTGGGATAGGCTTTCAGCGAAAAAACATCTTCGATGATCATCAAGTCGGGCTTTTCGTCTTTCAGCAGCGACGAGAGCCGGGTGTAGATTTCATACAGCCGGCCGGAGAGGGTTGTCTTGCGCGAGGTCTCGATGCTGCCATAGGAACAGCCGCTGATCCGGATGCCGGCACCGCTGACGATACCTAATCCGGTGGAGGCCAGACCGGGATCGATGCCGATGATTTTCACTTTATCTGGGTCAATTTCTGCGTCGCCAGTTGAGCCTCGGTCGTGTCGGGGTACTTGGCGATTAAATCCTTCAGGATCAGCCGGGCATTGGCCTTGTCGCCGATGTTCAGGAAAGCATAGCCCTGTTTGAGCATGGCGGAACTGACCTTGTTGCCCTTGGGGTAGTTCTCGACGACTTTCTGGTACTCGACAATGGCTTTTTCATACCACTTTTCCCGGTAGTAGATCTCTCCGATCCAGAATTGGGCATTGTCGGCGTTTTTGGCGTTCGGATAGCGCTTGGTGTATTCCTGAAATCCTTCGCGGGCCTTTTGAAGCTCGCCGGCATCGAAGGCCTGTTTGGCCTGGCCATAGAGATCCTGCTCCGAGAGGCTCTTCAGCGGGACGACAGCCGCCGGCGCCTTGGCCGGCGCCGCTTTGTCGTCCGGGGCTTTGGTGCCGCTGCCCAGGCCCAGATACTGTTCGACCTGGGTGATGCGGCTGTTCAGGGAGCGTGTTTCCTCTTTCATCCGATCGAGTTCCGTGGTGCCGGCCACCGCGGCGTTGCCGGGCGCATTTCTTTCGGCCTTGGTCTGGTATTCGATCTCTTCGAGCCGGCCGTTGATCGCTCCGACTTGCTCGCGCAGGGACTCGATGTCGACCCTGAAGTTGGCGGCTTGGCCGCGGATGCTCTGCTCTTTGTTATCGCTGCTCTGGCCGAACTGCTCGATCAGGGCTTTTTGACGGGCCAACTGGCCCTCGACGGCGGCCAGGCGGTCATCGAGAACGATGACATCGGTGCGTCCGGCACAGCCGGCGATAACGGCAAGACAAAAAAGAAGGCTGATGGAAATAATCTTTTTCATGGCGATACGCATTGGGTCCTAAAAAGATGGGTGTTTAGTAAACAAGGTGTCTGATACCGGTGATTGTGGGAACCACTATCGATTGTCAAGCCAACCGCCGGTCGGTGGCGGACGTCGGCACTCTTCAGGAAAGCTGCCATCGGAGCGTCCGGCGTGGTTGGCTTACTGGCCGCTGCCATTTGATAATTGGGTGCCGGGCGGCGGCAACGCCGCCCGGGATGATTAGTTAATGACGAATTCGTCGCGCCTGTTTCTGGCCCAGCACTCTTCCGTTTTGGCGTTGCAGAGGGGCTTTTCCTCCCCGTAACTGACGGTCGAAAGGCGGTAGGCCGGGATGCCCAGGTCAACCAGGAAGGACTTGGCGCTCTCGGCGCGTCTTTCCCCCAGCGCAAGGTTGTACTCAGCCGTGCCGCGTTCGTCGGTATGGCCTCCGATCGTGATGTAGATATCCGGATTGGCTTTCAAAAATGTGGCTTTTTTCTTTAAAATCGTCTGAGCTTTTTCATCCAGATAGGACTTGTCGAACGCGAAGTGAATTTTTTCGTTGAGAAACGCTTCCTTCGCCATTTCAAATTCTTTTACGGCGTCACCTTTGGCGGGTGCCGGCGCCGGGGCGGGCGCCGGAACAACGACCGGAACCGGTTCCTCCTTGACGACGGTCTTTTTGGCGCAGGATACCGTCCCGAGCAAAACAGGAATCATCAACAACAGCACCAGATACACCCATAGCCTTTTTTTCATCTTTTCCTCCTTTCACATCCTCGCATGTATTAGTATTTACCCAAATTCGGCGACCAGTTCGGACTGAACTGCTCGCCGGGCAGGCTGAGCAGTCGCCGCTGGTCGGCCCCGAAGGCGGTCATGACGTAAATCCTCGCCGGGCCTTCACGTGTCGAGCTGAAGGCGATCAGGCTGGCGTCTGGTGACCAAGACGGTGATTCGTTGTTGCCGGCATCGCGGGTCAACTGCAGGGGTTGGCGCCGTTTCAGATCGATGACGAACAAGTCATTGCGGCTGCCGGCCATTGACGTGTAGACGATGCGATCCCCCACCGGAGACCAGCTCGGCTGGGTGTTGTAATTCCCCTCGAATGTCAGGCGTTCCACCTGTCCGGTTTTGATATCCTGGATATAGATCTGAGGCGCGCCGGTCCGGTTGGACACAAACGCCATTTTTGTGGCGTCCGGAGACCAGCTCGGAGAGAGATCGCTGGCCCAATTGTCTGTAATCTTTTTAATAATTTTCCCCGCACCCGTCAACAGGTATATTTCCTGGTTCCCGGTAAAGGACATCGTCGCCGACAGGGTGAACTGACCGGGAAGCCACGCCGGGGTGATGTTGATCCCTTTTTCCTGGATAAACGCTTTCTCGCCGCCCTCGGTCCGCTGAATGAAGATGTCCGGTTTATTGTTGACGTAGGTCGTGTAGGCGATCCACTTGCCGTCCGAGGACCAGGCCGGTGACAGGCTGATGGACCCGTGACGGGTGAAGGGCACCGGGTTGCCGCCGTCGAAATCGCAGATCATGATTTCCTTGTTGCCGCTGCCATTGGTGACAAAAGCGATCCGCGTGTCGAATATGCCGCGCTTGCCCGTGAGTTGCAGGATGACCTCGTTGCAGAACCGGAGGATGATCGACCGCAGGTCTTCAACCGTGCCGTGATAGCGCTTGCCGAGCAGCCGTTTGCCGGCCAGGGTGTCGAACAGCCGCAGCTCGACATCGATCAGTGAGCCGGTCTGCGACAGGCCGCCGGTCACCAGCAGCTCGGCCCCGATGGTCGTCCAGTTGCGAAAATTGATCTGGTCGACCGTCATGACCGTCTTGTTGGCATCGAGCAGATAGGCACCGCGATCGATGATGTTGAAAAAACCAGTGAAATCCAGTGACCGTGACAGGGTGTCGGTGGCCTTTTGAAGCAGGGCGGCATCGGTCCCCTCGGGGCTCAGCGCCGAAAAGGCCGGGATGGCGATCGGTACTTTGCGCGAGAAGGGGCTGTCGATGTCGATATAATCGTATTGACCGAGGGCGGCCGCCGGCAGTGGCAGGAGGAGAAGAAAAAAAACCATCGCCGCCCTGAATGAATGCTGACTCGTTTTGACCATGTATGCGATTCCTTACGCCTCTTTACCGCTGACGATGTTGTTGGTTATTTGATGCCTTTTGGGCCGAACCGCATGCCGACGGTATAGCCGCCTTCGAAGAGGCCTGCGGGCAGCGGTGGCAGCGGGCTCGACTTGGCAATGGCGCGATAGGCCGATTCATCCAGATGGGCATTGCCGGATTTCTGGTCGAACCAGATGTCGCTGATCTCGCCGTTCGGCCGGATCGTGAAGCCTAACAAGGCCTCGAGATCCGGGCGTCCGCCGCTCAGCAATTCCGAAAAAGCCCAGTTCTTTTGAACCAGAGAAGCAATCTCGGCCTGATAAATCTGGACCCGGCCCTGAAATTGGGATGCGGTGAGACCCGTGCCGTAGCGACTGCCCGCCGTCGGCCCACCGCCGGCTCCGGCGGTTGTCCCGGGCGGGCGGTCTTCCTTAGCGACTTGCTGCCGCAGGCGGTCGATGGTGTCCTGCCAAGAAGGCTGACGCGGTTTGGCGACCTCTTTCTCCATCTTCGAAACGGCGTCTTTGATCACCTCTGAAGGCTTGGGCGCCTTGGGTTTTATCACTTCTTTTTTCTTCGGCTCCGGTTTGGGCGTCGGGGCCGTGGACACTTCTGCCGCGGGTTTCGGTGGGGGTGGAGGCGGTTTGACGGGTGCCGGTGCGACCGGCTCCGGCTGGACGGGCGTCGGTGCGGGAATCGGCGCCGCCACCACCGGCTTGGGCGGGACGGTAGTGTTTCCCGGCGGGGCCGGCAACGACACCAGACTGACGTTGACCGCCGACGGGATGAATCTTCTGGAAGGGGTCAGCGACGGCATCGCGATAAACACGCCCATCAGGATGATGTGCAGCAGCACCGATATCCCGACATAAAAGAAGAGTTTCCGGCTGCCGACATCGATGGCGGCAAATCGCACGGGGGCGGCATGTGACACGCGTTTTTTCATTGCGGCCCCTATTTCTTCTTGACCTTTTCGTTCTCGGGCAGGGGCACCGTCACCATGCCGAGCTTTTCCACGCCGGCCAGTTTTATCTCCGACATGACCCGCACGACCGTGCCGTAAGCAATGTCCTTGTCCGCCTTCAGGTAGACCCCGCGGTCACTGCGGGTGCTCATGATGCGCTTGAGCTTCTCACCCAGGTCGTCCACGGTCACCGTGACGTCGTTGATGAAAACGACGCCCTTGTTGTCGATGGAGATCATCAGGTGCTCGGTGTCCGCCGGAAGGGGCTCGGCCGTGGCCTCCGGCAGGGCCACATCCACGCCCTGGGTCATCATCGGCGCCGTCACCATGAAGATAATCAGGAGCACCAGCATCACGTCGACAAAAGGCGTGACGTTGATATCCGACATAAACCTGCTGTTGCTGCCGCCCGATGTCAACCTTTTCTCCTTTCTATTCTCAGGATATCCCGTTCGACGATATTCAGGAAGTCAGCCGAGAAGCTTTGCAGCTCGGTTTCGATGACCCGGATTTTCTGGTTGAAATAGTTGAACGCAATGACCGACGGGATGGCCACCGCCAGTCCGGCGGCCGTGGCGATCAGGGCCTCGGAGATGCCCGGCGCGACAACGGCCAGATTGGCCGAGCCTTTCAACCCGATGCTGCGAAACGAGTGCATGATGCCCCACACCGTGCCGAACAGGCCGATAAAAGGCGTCGTGTTGCCGGTGGTGGCCAGAAAGGGCACCATCTGGGTCAGGCGCGTCATTTCGGTGTTGATCGCGCGGCGCAGCGTGCGCTTGACATTTTCGATACCCGTGGTCTGGGACCCCAGCGACGGCGAATCGGAAGCCGACGGCAGGGTCATCGAAACGGAAAGCCCGGACTGGCTGAGCTTTTTAAGCTCCAGATACCCCATGCGGAAAATGCGGGCGATCGGACTGGCGCTGAGTTGCTTGGCCTTGACGAACGCGTTCGACAAATCGCGGCTCTTCCAGAAAAAATCGATGAACTGGGCCGATTCTTTGAAGGCCTTGCCGATGTAACGCATTTTTATCAGGATGATGGCCCAGGAGGTGATCGAAAAAAACAGCAGCAGGAGCAGCACCAGCTGAACCACGATTCCGGCGTTGAGGAAGATATGGACGATATCGATATCGGTTTGCGCCATAGAGAAAAGATCCCCTCAAAAATGACTCTCTGGGTTGGTGAGCGTTGCGTCACCGGGCCGGCCAGGCGCGACGTCGCTTGATTTATACAAAAATTATCTACATTTTTTTCCAACACGGCCAGGCGGGAAGCGTCAGGCGACCAGAATGTCAGGGTGTTCCGGAGCAAGGCCCCGGACGCGTCGGCACCGGACAAGCGTGACACGGCGCCGACCTTGTCGAATTAAAAATTTTTGTAGTTTAAAATTTAAGTGCGCAAGTGTCAAGAAGATTGCCGGTTCCGGTTGTGACCGGCCGGCGGCAGTACGGCTGAAAAAAGCCACAAGGGGTTGCATTTATAATGGCCCGATATTAAACACTCAGGGCCCGCGGGCCGCCACAATGCATGAAAACGATGCGCCGGAGCCCGGATGCGCGGAGTGGCTGACTGTCTCGTTGGGGCGAAAAATTTTTCGCCCCAACCGGGATCTTAGACCGGAACCGATGTCATTGCCGTTTGACGGCCAGAAACGGAGCCCATATGAGCCCGGTAATCGATTTGCTGTTTCAAGCTCGAATGCTCAAAGAGATCCCCCGATCCGGGTTCAGTTTCCTCGGATCCGGGAGAGAATCGGTGGCCGAACACACGTTCAGCACGACTTTTATCGCCTTCGTCCTCGCCCAGATAGACGCCGGCGTGGATGCCGGGCGGCTGATCGGCATGTGCCTGGTGCACGATTTGACCGAAGCCCGCATCGGCGACCTGAACACGGTGCACAAGCAGTACCTCACCGGCGATGCGGACAAAGCGCTGCGGGACTCGGTCAAAGGCCTGCCGTTCGCCGCCGCCATCGAGGAGCTTATCGGCGAGTTCGAGGCCAACCAAACCCCTGAAGCCCGGCTGGCCCGCGACGCCGATCAGCTGTCGCTTATCCTGGAACTCAAGGCGCAGGCGGACATCGGCTTCAAACCGCCCGAAAAATGGCTACCGGCGGTTGTCGGCCGCCTTCAAACGGCCACGGGCCGGCGGTTGGCCGAAGATATCCTGAAGACCCCCTGGGACAACTGGTGGTTTAAAGATTTGGGTTGACAGAAGCCGCGCCAGCATTTAGAGATTTTTTTTTGTTTTGACGGGCTTTAATTAATACGGAGGAGCGCATGAACTGGATCACGCAGACCTTTGCATCGTCCATCGGTAAGAAGTGGATAATGGCCCTGACCGGCCTGGGGTTCAGCGTTTTTCTCACCACCCACCTGGCCGGAAACCTCTTTATTTACGGCGGCCGCGAGGCCTTCAATTCCTACGCCGAACATCTGCACAGCCTGGGGCCGCTGGTGACCCTCTTTGAGGTGGGGCTGCTCACCTTCGCGATTCTGCACATCGGCAGCGGCCTGATTCTCTTTTACCAGAATTTCGCCTCGCGGCCGCAACGCTACGCCGTCAACAAATGCGGCGGCGGGCGGACGATCGGCTCGCGGACCATGGCCTACACGGGCCTACTGATTCTTGTCTTCGTCATTTTCCACCTGCTCAACTTCACCTTCGCCGACAAAACCGGCACGACCATCTACGAGATCGTTTCGCGCACCTTTGCCAAACCGCTGAATGTGGCGCTCTACGTTTTGGCCATGGCTGCCGCCGCCATCCACGTCAGCCACGGCATCTGGAGCGCCTTTCAGACGCTGGGCGCCAACCACCCCAAATACATGCCGTTCATCAGGGGGGCCGGCATCGTCTTCAGCCTGGTCGTCGGCCTGGGATTCGGTCTGCTTCCGATTTACCTGTTGTCCATCGCCTGAAGGAGGTAACGCATGGCGCTTGATGCCAAAATTCCCGGCGGGCCCCTGGCTCAAAAATGGGACCGGCACCGCTTCGAGTTAAAGCTGGTCAATCCGGCCAATAAACGAAAATTCGACATCATCGTCGTCGGCACGGGACTGGCCGGCGGCGCGGCTTCGGCGTCGCTGGCGGAGCTGGGCTACAACGTCAAGACCTTCTGCATCCAGGACTCGCCGCGCCGTGCCCACAGCATTGCGGCCCAGGGGGGCATCAATGCCGCCAAGAACTACACCAACGAGGGCGACAGCATCTGGCGGCTTTTTTACGACACGGTCAAGGGCGGCGATTTCAGGGCCCGTGAAGCCAATGTCTACCGCCTGGCCCAGATCAGCAATAACATCATCGATCAATGTGTCGCCCAGGGAGTGCCGTTCGCCCGGGATTACGGCGGCCTGCTGGCCAACCGCAGTTTCGGGGGCGCCCAGGTGTCGCGCACGTTCTACGCCCGCGGTCAGACCGGACAGCAGTTGCTGCTGGGCGCCTACAGCGCCCTGATGCGCCAGGTCGGCCTGGGAAAGGTGCAGATGTTTCCGCGGCGCGAGATGCTCGATCTGGTGGTGGCCGACGGCCGGGCGCGGGGGATCGTGGCGCGGAACCTGATCACCGGGCAGATCGAGACCCATGCGGCCCACGCCGTGGTCCTGTGCACCGGGGGCTACGGCAACGTCTTTTTCCTGTCGACCAACGCCATGGCTTCCAACGTCTCGGCCTCCTTCAAAGCCTACAAGCGCGGCGCTTACTTCGCCAATCCGTGTTTCACGCAGATCCATCCGACCTGCATCCCGGTTCACGGCACCTACCAGTCCAAGCTGACCCTGATGAGCGAGAGCCTCAGAAACGACGGACGGGTGTGGGTCCCCGCCAAGCCCGGCGACAAACGCGCGCCGCAGGAGATCCCGGAGAGTGAAAGGGATTATTACCTGGAGCGCAAATACCCCAGCTTCGGCAACCTGGTGCCGCGCGACGTGGCCTCCCGCAATGCCAAGGAGCAGTGCGACATGGGCAAGGGTGTCGGGGAAACCAGCCTGGCGGTGTATCTCGACTTCGCCGACGCCATCGAGCGCGACGGCGGCGAGACGATCGCCAAGAAATACGGCAACCTTTTTCAGATGTACGAGAAGATCACCGGCGACGACCCGTACGTCACGCCGATGATGATTTATCCGGCCGTGCACTACACGATGGGCGGCCTGTGGGTGGACTACAACCTGATGAGCACCATCGAAGGATTGTTCGTCCTCGGGGAGGCCAATTTCTCGGATCACGGCGCCAACCGGCTGGGCGCCAGCGCCCTGATGCAGGGGCTGGCGGACGGCTACTTCGTGATTCCCTACACCATCGGCGGCTACATCGCCCGCACCGCCTTCAGCGAGGTCGGCCCCGATACCGCGGCCTTCAAGGACACGGCCCGCCAGGCGGCCGACCGGATCGAAAAACTGCTGACCATCAACGGCAAGCGCACCGTGGATGACTTCCACCGCCAGCTGGGTCAGATCATGTGGGACTACGTCGGCATGGCCCGCAACAACCAGGGCCTCGAAAAAGCGCGCGGCATGATCCAGGAACTGCGGGCGGAATTCTGGCAGAATGCGCTCGTGCCCGGCGTTGACAAGGATTTCAACCAGAGCCTGGAACGGGCCGGCCGGGTGGCCGATTTCATGGAGTTCGCCGAACTGATGGTGATAGATGCCCTGGCGCGCCAGGAATCCTGTGGCGGGCATTTCAACGAGGCCTACCAGACCGAGGAAAACGAGGCCCGGCGGGATGACGAGAATTTTTCTCACGTGGCCGCCTGGTCGTACGCCGGCCCGGACAAGCCGCCCGAATTCCACAAGGAACCGCTGATCTTCGAGAACGTTGAATTGACTCAAAGGAGCTACAAGTGACACAGACCATCAACTTGACGTTGAAAATATGGCGTCAGAAGGGGCCGAAGGTTGCCGGCGAGTTGGAAACCTTCGAGGCCGGCGACATTTCGACCGACATGTCGTTTCTGGAGATGCTCGATGTCGTCAACGAGCGTCTGACCTTGGAGGGCCGCGAGCCGATTGCCTTCGATCACGACTGCCGCGAGGGCATCTGCGGCACGTGCGGCGCGGTAGTCAACGGGCGCCCGCACGGCCCGCAGAAGGGCACCACCCTGTGCCAGCTGCACATGCGCCATTTTGCGAGCGGCGACACGCTGGTGATCGAACCCTGGCGCGCGCGGGCCTTCAAGGTGGTCAAGGACCTGGTGGTCGACCGCAGCGCCCTGGACAAAATGATCCAGGCCGGCGGCTACATCTCGGCCAACACCGGTGGCGCTCCGGACGCCAATGCCATGCCGATTCCGCAGGAGATCGCCGAGTTGGCCATGGATGCCGCCGCCTGCATCGGGTGCGGCGCCTGTGTGGCGGCCTGCCCCAATGCGTCGGCGATGCTCTTCGTGGGCGCCAAGGTATCGCACCTGGGCTTGCTGCCGCAGGGAAAGCCCGAGGCGGCGCGGCGGGCCGCGGCCATGGTGCGCGAGATGGACCAGCTGGGATTCGGCAACTGCTCAAATGAAAGGGAGTGCGAGGTCGAATGCCCCAAGGAGATCTCGATCGTCAACATCGCCCGCCTGAACCGGCAGTACATCAAGGCCCGGTTTTTTTCGAGGGTGACATAGAAATCTGGAAAAAAGGGCAGGCACACAGGCCTTCCCCTACAGGGGTATTAAAAATTGGATAAGCATCGCCGGCGATGGCAGTAGTCCCGGAATCCTTGAACAAGTGACACGGTATTGCCGATTCCTAAGGGAAGCATCCATAAATACGGGCGCTTCTCTTTTTTTTGCCCACTCGGGGAAGGGGAAACGGACCCTCGCCTTTAGGCGAAGTCTTTTGTTTGATGGTTGATGTTGCCGCAAGGGTTCGAGGGGTCCAGGGGCCAAGGGTTCAAGGAAAGGCTCTAAGGATCTTTTTTGCTCGGACCCTTGAATCCTTGAATCCCAGCCTTCGGCTTTAGCCGAAGGCTGTTGACTGCGGAAGCAGCGTGCCAAAGTTGGCGGCGGTTGAATTCAGGCGATAACGGATTATCATTGGGAAACGCTTTCACCCGCGAGCCGCCGCCCCTGTCTGTCAGCCCGGCGGCCCCTTCGAAAGGAGATCCAATGCACTCTCACGGAAACAGCGACGGGCCGGCCATGGACCAGGCCATTTTCAATGTCGGTCTTTCCACGGAAACCATTTCGGTGTATCTGCTGGCCTGCGGCTTGGCGGATGCCGGCAAACCGGTCACCACGAAAAACCTCGGCGAAATCTGGAACGGAACCGCGGACAGCCTCGATCAGGGGCTCCGGGAACTCGAGCAGCGCAATATCATCGCCCGCGTGGTGTCGGATGGCGAAGACCGCGCGGCGTACAGGACAATAGAGGTTCATCGCTGGAAACGGTTTTAGGGGCGGGAAATGGGTCGGCAACGGTCCGCCGCGTGTCATGCGCGATATTTGGAACCGGTGCCGGCGGCCGCCTCGTCGCGCAGCGCTTGGCGCACGCATTGCCTGACGCGACTCTGTGGCGCCGCGGCCCGGATGCCGGGGCACATCGAGGCCATGGCGCGCCAGTTGGCGATATCTTTCAATACACTCTCGATAAACGGCCACTGCCGGCACATGCGTGGTTTAACCGGATGGATCGTGCAGAGCCGGTCCCAGAAGATGCAATACCCGTCTTTTTTCTGGGCCAGCAGGAGTCTGGTGCCGGATGGCCGGCAATAGGTCGCCTGGCAGAGGTCGGGATCGATGCCGAGAAACGCGGCGATGGCCTCGATGTCCGGCCGGGCCACAAAGGTGCCGCCGTAACCCCGGCAGCAATCGCCGCACTGCCGGCATTCGAAGACGGATCCGGCTTCACGTGCCCCTGACGGCATGCCGGCCCTCCAATGCCATTTTCAGAGTGACCTGGTCGACGTACTTGAGATCCCCGCCGACCGGCACTCCCGAGGCAATGCGGGTGATTCTTACGGGACTGGACGCGAGGCGGTCGGCGATATAGGCGGCGGTCGATTCGCCTTCGACCGTCGTGCTCGTCGCCAGAATAATCTCAACGATGTTTTGCCGTGCCACGCGCGTGATCAATTCCTTGATGCGGATGTCATCCGGACCGACGCCGTTGATGGGTGACAGGGCGCCGCCCAGGTTGTGGTAGCGTCCGCCGAAAGCACCCGACTTTTCGATCGACACCATGTCGGCCGGCTGCTCGACCACGCACACCAGCAGAGGATCGCGGCCCGGATTGCTGCAGATGCCGCAGGTTTCGGCATCGCTTAGCCCGAAGCACTGCGCGCACAGCCGCACGCTGTTTTTCAATTCCAGAATGCTGCGCGACAGCTGCTCGACCTCGAGGCGCGGCGCCTTCAGCAGGTGCATCGTCAGTCTCTCGGCGGTTTTCTCGCCAATGCCCGGTAGTTTGGATATTGACTGAATGGCGCGGCGTATTGACGGGGGATAGGTGATCATGTCAGCCCCGGAATGCTCAGGCCGCCGGTGAGTTTGGCCATTTCGGCGGAGACCATTTCCTGCGATTTGGCCAGGGCGTCGTTGACGGCGGCCATCACGAGATCCTGAAGCATGTCGATATCCTCGGGATCCACCACCTCTTTTTCGATCCGAATGGCCACGATCTGCTGCTTGCCATTGGCGACGACCTTGACCATTCCGCCTCCGGCCGTTGTTTCGATTGTCTTTTCGGCCAGTTCTTCCTGCAGGCGCAGCATCTTGGCTTGCAGCTTCTGGGCCTGCTTCATCATATTTCCCATGCCTTTCATGACGCGTCCTCCTTTGTGATTGTCACCCCCAGTACTTCTCCGTCGAAGATTTTAACCGCTTCGGTGACCAGGGGGTGGCTCATGGCCTCGCTTCTGAGCTGGTTATCCTCAATTTTTTTTTGGGGGCCGCCCGCGGACGGGTCGGCGACCGCCTTCAGAACGATTTCCAGCGGTCGGCCGCAGACCTCGCGGCAGATGCTGCGGATGATGTCCAGGTTTTTATCTTTCTGGATCATGGCCAGGGTGAAACCGTTGTCGGCGACCTCGATGTCAAGGCGGCCGCCTTCCAGGTGACGCGGCCGGCACTTGAGCAGATAGGCGGCCAGCGCCGGGTGCCGGGCGGCGATCAGCGCCTGAACCTTCTGCCAAATCTGGTCGCGGACCGGGGTGGCGGCGGGTGGGGTGGCCGGCGGCGGATCGGCGTTGGCCGGGCTATGCGTGCGCTCCAGCAACGGCCGCCCGCGATCGACCGGCTCGCCGGTCGTGACCGACCGCCCGGCGGCATCGTTATCCTCCGGCGCCGGCGGGCTTGGGCCGTCCGTTGTTTCCGCGATGTGACGGCGCAGCGTGTCGAGCCGCTCGATCAAGGCGTCGATCGTCAGGGTCGGCTGGGCCTGAAGCAGCTTGAAACAGGCCATTTCCACGGCGATCTTGGGCTGGGCCGAAAACCTGACGGCCGGCTCCTCCTTGAACAGCAGGTCGAAGAGCTGGTTCAAATGCGCCGCCGAAACCGCGGCCGCCTGCTCCTGCAGGCGCTGAATTTCATGCGCCGGAAGGTCGATCAGGCGGCCGGTCTGGCGGCACAGTTTGACCACCAGCAGGTGACGGAAGTGCTCGACCAGATCGGCATACAGGCGTTTGAGGTCGTGCCCGCGCTGGTGAACGTCATCTATAATTTCGAGGACCGTGGGCACATTTCCGTCCAGCAGCGCCCGCACGAGATCGAAAATAAGTCGACGGTCGATGACCCCCAGCAGGTCCAGCACCCGAGTTTCGTCAGTTTTTTCGGTCAAACAGGCCGCGACCTGGTCCAGCAGGCTGAGGGCGTCGCGGATGCTCCCGCCGGCTTCGCGCGCGATCTGCGTCAGGCTCTCCCGCGACAAATCGAACCGTTCGAGTTCGCAGAGCCGCTGCAGGTGGTCGGTGATCGACGCCAGGGCGATCCGTTTGAAGTCGTGGCGCTGGCAGCGGGAAAGAATCGTGGCCGGTATCTTGTGGGGCTCGGTCGTGGCGAAGATGAACATCACATGGGCGGGCGGTTCTTCGAGAGTCTTGAGCAGGGCGTTGAAGGCCGCCGTGCTGAGCATGTGGACTTCATCGATGATGTAAATCTTGTGCAGGCTTTGAGCCGGCGTATACTTGACGTTGTCGCGCAGTTCCCTGACCTGGTCGACGCTGTTGTTGGAGGCACCGTCGATTTCGAAAACGTCGGCCGCCTTGCCGGCGGTGATGTCACGGCACGACTGGCAGTCGTTGCAGGGTTCCGGAATCGGACCACCCGCACAGTTCATGGCCTTGGCCAGGATCCGGGCCGTGGTGGTCTTGCCGGTGCCGCGCGGGCCGGTAAAAAGTATGGCGTGGGCCACGCGCCCGGCCGTAATGGCATTGATCAGCGTCCGGGTCACATGCTCCTGGCCGACGACGGCCTCAAAGCTCTGGGGACGATATTTGCGCGCGAGCACCAGATACGACATAACACCCCTTCGGCAGGCCAGTCGGCGGACCCGGCGGGTTCAAGCAGGAAACGGGCCGGGGGGCCGTCCGGCAGCGGTCGACAATTGATGACCTGTAGGCTTAAAGATAAAGATTTTGTCAAGGGTAATGGCGGAGAGAGAGGGATTCGAACCCTCGGTGCCGCTTTTGACAGCACACACGATTTCCAGTCGTGCTCCTTCGGCCAGCTCGGACATCTCTCCGCAACCTGCGGGTAAAAAGAACGTGACGGCTATGCGGTCGGCGGAAAACTTTATAGAGACGGGAACCGGTAAACATGGCGGAGAGGGTGGGATTCGAACCCACGATCCCGTTTTTGACAGGATACCGCTTTTCGAGAGCGGGGCCTTCAGCCGCTCGGCCACCTCTCCGGTAGTTATTCCCGACCCAGCGCGGTTGCCTTGAATATCGTTTCCGCGCCATTCTGTCAACCGGCTTATTTGTGGATTTGGTCTTGAACTCGCGCCGCCTTTCTAGTATCAGAGCGGCGTTCCGCTTTAAACCGGCTATCGGGTTTAAAGCCACATCCCGTAGGGATACGGCAGGCCGTGCCTCTACGCCGACGAAAGCCTGAATGCAAGGAAAGACCGCCCATGGCCGAAGTAATTCCCTTCCGGGGGATTCGTTACAATCCGGATAAAGTCGCCCATCTGGCCGATGTGATAACCCCGCCCTTCGATGTCATATCGGCGGCCGAACAGCAGGTGTTTTACGCACGCAGCCCGCACAACATGATCCGGCTCATTCTGGGACAGGCCGCCGCAAGCGACTCCCCGCTGGACAATCCGCACCGCCGCGCGGCCGCCGACCTGAAAAGTTGGCTGGCCGACCGGGCATTGGTCCGTGACGGCGAACCGGCGTTTTACCTGACCGGGCTCGATTTTACCGTCGAGGGCCGGCAGATGACACGGATCGGCCTGATCGCGCGCGTGCGGCTGGTGCCCTTCGATGACGGGGTCATTTTGCCGCACGAGCGCACGTTTACCAATGTCAAGTCGGAGCGACTGGCGTTGATGAAGGCCTGCCACGCCAACTTCAGCCCGATCTTCGCCATGGTCCCGGATGACGACGCCAGTTTTTTCAGCCTGATCCGGCGCCTGGTCGAAGAACATCCGCCGGCAGTGGCCTTCAGCGCCCACGACGGCCTGCGGCACGACCTGCGGCCCATCGTCGATTCCGGCAGCGTCGCCGCCATTGGCGCCGCCCTCAAGCACCGCAACCTCTATATTGCCGACGGCCATCACCGCTACGAGACGGCCCTGAACTATCGCAACTGGGTCCGGTCCGGTGATGCCGGCCTTGCCGACGACCATCCGGCCAACTTCGTCATGATGTACCTGTGCAGCATGGCCGATCCGGGACTGATCATCCGCGCCGCGCATCGCCTGCTGCGGGAGGTGCCGTCAGCGGCAATCGAGCGCCTTCTCGTCCGGGCCGCGCCTTATTTCGAGATCGAAACGATTTCTTTCAGCGGGCCTGAGAAAGACCGGGCCTTCGAGCGCTTCATCGGCCGACTGAACGGCAGCGGCGGTCAGTCGATCGGCATGGCCGCCAAAGATCGCCGGGCACTCTACCGCCTGACCCTGAAAAAATCTCCGGCGGTCGATCGTCTGTTCGGTGCCGACTTTCCGGGTCCGCTGCGCCGGGTGGACGTCACCGTGCTGACCCGCTTGATCTTAACCGAATTTCTGGGCTTCGACCAGGCCCGGCTCGACAACGAGAAGCTCATCGGCCACACCACCGATGCCCGGGAGGCCGTCGAGCGCGTCGGCCGCGGGGACTTTGACGCCTGTTTCATCCTCAACCCCACGACGGTGGCGCAGGTCCGCGACGTGGCCGACAACGGGCTGGTGATGCCGAGAAAAGCCACTTATTTTTATCCGAAGGTTGTCACCGGCCTAATCATCAACCCCCTGTCATAGGCGTCAAGATAGCGGTTTTGGACTGCGTTAGCGGTCGGCGGCGTATGACGTATACAGCCATCTCCCTCTGGCCTTGCCAAAACCGCTGTCAGCATTCACAGGGTACCGCATCTGCTGTGTTGTCGGGCGCTTGACGTACAAAAGTACGCCTGCGCGCCCGACGCCTTGCACCTGCGGCACCCTGTGAACGCTGACTATAGGGGCAGGGCATCTGCTGTGGGGTTCATGGTCGAAACAGGGATTTTATTTCCGCGGTGTATTCGCCGTTTTTCCCGTAAATGACGAGGGGCGGCGCCACGATCAGGCCGGGCCGCGCGCCCTTGTGGCCTTCGAGCAACACCAGTTTGGCGGTGGAAGCGGCGGCGGAGTGGATCATGCGGCAATATTTCGGTTCAATGCCGGCCGACTGCATTTGGCTCAGCGCTTCGGCCATCCGTTCGGCCGTGTAGACCGTGACGAATCTGCCGCCGGTGCGCAACCACCGCCGGGCGGCCGAGATGACATCGGGCAGGCTCACTTTTATTTCATGCCGGGCGATGGCCCGTTGGATCTGGGGGTTGAGGCGGCCGGCCTCGGTTTTGCGGTAGGGCGGATTCGAGACGACCCAGTCGAACGGCCCCGGAAGATGCGCCGGCGCGAGCGTCTTCAGATCCCGGCACAAGATCCGGACGCGCGCCTGCAGGCCGTTGGCCAAGGCATTGGTGCGGGCGAGCCCGGCCAGCTCCGGCTGTATTTCAACACCGGTGACCAGGGCATCGGCCTGGCGGAAGGCGATCATCAGGGAAACGATGCCGCACCCCGCCCCCAGCTCCAGGACTTTTTCTGCAGCGCGCGGGCGGATGTGGCCGGCAAGGATGACGGCGTCGATCGAAAAGCGGTATCCGCCGCGGAACTGCTGCACCAGCAACCGTTTGTCGAAAAACGTATCGGCGGTTATGGCATCCATGATTCGTTGTCGCCGCCGGCAACGGGGCCGATCTTGAACAGAATTTCCTCAATCAACTCCTCCCTGACGGCCGCATTTACTTTCAGCACGATCTCTTCCTTGATGAATCGAAGGTGGTGCAGCCAGGGAGAACTGTTGACATGCACCAGCAGGGTTTTCTTCCTGAGACCGGCCGGCCGGGTGTTTTCGGCGATGATTTCCCCGACGATCCTGTCCCACATCCGACCGATGCGGGTGATATCGGTCACGGCGCGGGGTACATGGTGGCGCAGGATGGAATCGATCACACTGCCGATGGGAACGGCCGATTCGAGTTTTTCCCTTTTTTCGTTCATCGGTTTCCTTTTGTCGCCGACGCCGGCAGACGTGAGCGGGCGCCAGCGGTCAAGACCGCTCTAAAAAGGTTATAGCCTCGTTTTTCATCCGGCGCAACCGCCTTTCACCACTTGATTTCACCGGCGGCACACCACCGCTGAATCCCGTTTTTGCTTGACTTCAAGGGATTTAGCTTTATACTAAGCTTCATTTTGTATCTGTGTGCGAGCGTCATGGTCGGGCTTACCTCCATGCTGGCGTGCTTTTCGACCATAGGCTGTGAGATAAAATTTCGACGCTGTTATCGGTCGTTGGCGTATTACGTAATGCTGCCTCTATCCTCTGGCCTCGCCAAAATCTTTATTTTATCGCCGGTATTTCCGCTTTGCCATGACAGGAATGGATTTTAGAGGGGGGCTAAAAACCGGAAAGATTCGGTGGCCATCGGCCCCTGCCGTACCGGCCCCTAGTGCTGGGTACCGTCTTCGGCGCTGAAACGATTCAGCAGGCATCGTCAACCCGACCGCGCTTTCGAATCGGTGTTGCCAATCGATTTGAAAGGCCTATCGACAGGATGAAAAAATGAGTTGGGACTGGGAAAAATTAAAAGATCAGCAGCATAAAATGGGTGGCGGCGGCGTGCCGCCGAATGTCGATGAATTCGTCAAACGGGTAAAAAACATCAAGTTTCCGGGCGGGCCGCTACTGATTGTCGTGCTTCTGGTGCTCGTGGCGGTCTGGTCGTCGGTTTTCACCGTCAAACAGGATGAAGTCGGGGTTGTCCAACTCTTCGGACGCTACGTCAGGTCGGCGCAGCCGGGGCTGAACTTCAAAATGCCACTCGGCATCGAACGGGTGACCAAGGTGAACGTCAAGGGCATCCGCACCGAGGAGTTCGGTTTCAGCTCCGACAACAGCAATTCCCGCTCGCGTCCCGGCCTGGGCGAGACAGAAACCGTGGCGCTCATGCTGACCGGTGATCTGAACGTGGCCGTGGTGCCCTGGATCGTCCAGTACCGCGTCAAGGATCCTTACAATTACCTGTTCAAGGTCCGCGACGTCCGCCGGCTGCTGGCGGACATGTCCGAGGCCACGATGCGGCTGGTCGTCGGTGACCGGAGCATCAACGAGGTCATCAACAAGCGCGGGGAAATGGCGATCGAGGCCAAGGAACTCCTGCAGAAGGAAATGGACCTGGCCGAATCGGGCCTGCACATCGTCACGGTCGAAATGAAGCGCACGAACGTCCCGGGGCCCGTGCAGCCCTCGTTCAACGAGGTCAACCAGGCGACCCAGGAAAGAGAGCAGCTGATCTATCAGGCCCGTGAGGATTACAACAAGGCCATACCGGCCGCACGGGGCGAGGCGGAGCGCACCATCAGAGCCGCCGAGGGCTATGCGCTGGATCGCGTCAACCGTGCCAAAGGCGATGCCGCCCGGTTTACGTCGTTTTACAAAGAATATGCCAAGGCCAAGGATGTCACCCGGCGGCGGCTCTATCTCGAGGCAATCGGAGACGTATTTCCGAAACTGGGGGACAAGTGGATCGTGGATTCCGACCAGAAGGGTCTGGTGCCGCTCCTGAACCTCGGCAAACAAAAACAAAAAGAGGCCGCGCAATGAATTTTAAAGGTCCGATCATTGGGATCGTGCTGCTGATCGCCGCCGTTGTCATCTACCAGTCGGCCTACATCGTCAACGAAACCGAACAGGTGGTGGTGACCCAATTCGGCCGGATTATCGGCTCCCCGGTCACATCGCCGGGCTTGAAGTTCAAGGTTCCCTTCATCCAGAATGCCAATTATTTTCCGAAAAACCTGCTGGACTGGGATGGCGATCCGGGACAGATCCCGACCCTTGACAAGACCTTCATCTATGTGGACGCCTTTGCCCGCTGGAAGATCGTCGAACCGGTGAAGTTTTTCCAGACCGTCAACAATCCGTTTAACGCCATCGGCCGCCTCAACGACATCATCGATCCGGCGGTGCGCGACTCCATCACCTCCAACCGGCTCATCGAAGTGGTTCGCAACAGCAACCGCGAACTCGACACCAGCGAGATCGGCAGCGAAGATGAACCGTCGGAGCGGCGGCCATCGCTGATGATCAGCGCGGGCCGGCAGAACATCACCCAGGGCATCCTGAAGCAGGCGCAACCCAAGCTGGCCCCGTTCGGCATCGAGCTGGTCGACGTCAAAATCAAACGGATCAACTATGTCGAGGAAGTGCGGCAGTCTGTTTACGACCGCATGATAGCCGAGCGCCGGCAGATCGCTGAAAAATTCAGGTCCGAGGGCAAGGGCGAGGCCCAGAAAATTCGGGGCGACAAGGAACGCGAACTGAAATTGATCACGTCGGAAGCCTACCGGGTCGCCCAGGAAATCAAGGGCAAGGCCGATGCCGAGTCGACCAGGCTCTACGCCGAGGCTTTCGGCGTGGATCCGGAATTCTATTCTTTCGTCCGCACGCTGGAGATTTATCGCGAATCACTGGATGAGAAGAACTCGCTTGTCCTGACGACCGATTCGGAATTTTTGAAATATTTCAAATCGCTGCCCGAGTAGCGCCGCGGCAGACGAAAAAAAGCCACCGGCCGCTTGTTCAATGGCGGCCGGTGGCTTTTTTTGTAATCAGAGAGAATTGGTGAGAAACGCCCATTATTTGCCCTTTCGTCTCTGATGGCGCGTCTTGGCCAATAGCTTGCGGTGCTTGTGCTTGCGCATTTTTTTTCTTCGTTTCTTGATAACGCTGCCCAACAGCCCACCCCCTTTCAACTATTCATCATTTGCTTAAGGGGTGCTGTTTAACATGGCGGCAAAAGGCTTGTCCACTGTTTTTTTGCACGGCAAACGGCATCCGGGCGCCGCAAGGGGCGTTCTTCGAGGCTTCCTGCCCGGCCCGGCGAAACTGATGCATCGATCCGATGGGCAAAATATGCTTGACACCCATACAAATATCTATTAAAGATTCCGATTCTTTAAGACAGGAGCGAGATACCGTGAAAAAATACACCGTCAGTGCAAAAAATTCAGAGAACGAAGGCAAGTGGTGGGTCATCGACGCGCAGGGCGCGGTGCTGGGCCGGCTCGCATCCCAGGTGGCGGCCCGGATCCGGGGCAAGCACAAGCCGGTCTACACCCCGCACGCGGATACCGGCGACTGCGTCATTGTCCTTAACGCCGACAAGGTGACCCTTTCGGGACGCAAATGGGAACAGAAAACCTATTACCGTCACAGCGGGTACATCGGCGGCCTCAAGGAGATCACCGCCAAAAAACTTCTCGAAAAAAAGCCCGAGGATCTGCTGCGTCTGGCCGTTAAGGGGATGTTGCCCAAAAACAAATTGGGGCGCCAGATCTTCAAAAAACTCAAAGTGTACACCGGCAGCGATCACCCGCACGAGGCTCAGAAGCCCGAGGTGTGGACGCTTTAAGTGTTTTGAGGCGTCGGTTTGGGTCATGCCGGTCGAGATAGCGTTCGTCAACGGCCCACAGTAAAAAACGGCAGGCATACCGACACAGATATTGGACTAACCGGAGAAATAGGCTGTAGCACCGCACGCCAGCGAACGATTCCACAGACCAGCCTCAATCTCTAAAGCTTATAACAAGAGGACATTCATGGCCCAGGAAAACATTTACTACGCGACGGGAAGACGGAAAACGGCGATCGCCAAGACGTGGGTAAAGCCCGGCAACGGCGATGTCACGATCAACGAGCGTCCAATCGATGATTACTTCAAACTCGAATCGGCTAAAACCGAGATGCTCCAGCCCTTTGTCATCACCAACACTTCCGGCAAATATGACGTCAGGGTGCGGGTGCTCGGCGGCGGCGTCAACGGTCAATCGGGCGCCATTCGCCTGGGCATCACCAAGGCCTTGATGCAGATCGACCCCGATTTCCGCCAGCCCCTGAAGCGGGCGGGTTTCGTCAGGCGTGACCCGCGTGCCAAGGAACGTAAAAAATACGGTCAGCGCGGCGCCCGGGCCAGGTTCCAATTCTCGAAGCGCTAACATCGATTGCGGACGGCACCAGTGTTTCAAACAGGGGGCCGGGATGATTTCCCGCCCCCTGTTTAGCTTAATCATCCTGCCTTTTTTCCCCCTCAACGTTGATCCATTAATTTTTAGACTTGCCAAAGAACTTATAGGCATGAGCACATCAAGCGGCTCGTTTTTGATACCGGTCGATATTTACCAAACAGCATGTTCATAGTGATGCAGGATCACTTCATCTTTGGTTATCAAAAGACTTCCGTCTGTTGCCGCTTGAGCGGTAATTATCGCTATCTCAATTTTTTTTGCCTTCTGACTCATAATTTTAAAAGATTAATTCTCGGGTTTGAACTTTTATCCGGCTTGTGCCATAAATACGGGCGACTCACATTTGTACGGAGGAGAAGGATCCCATGGCGGATCGTCAGATCGATCTCAACTCGGATGTCGGCGAAAGTTTTGGACGCTACAAGCTTGGGCTCGACGAAGACCTCATCCCGCTGATCAGTTCCGCCAACATCGCCTGCGGGTTTCACGCCGGCGACCCGACGGTGCTGCGGCGCACCGTTGTTCTGGCGCGCGATTACGGGGTGGCGGTAGGGGCCCATCCGGGGTTGCCGGACCTGATGGGTTTCGGCCGCCGGGAAATGGCGGTGACGCTGGAGGAGATCCGGGATTTTGTCACCTATCAAATCGGCGCCATTCAGGCCTTTGCCGTGGCGGAAGGGGTGCGGCTCCAGCACGTCAAGCCGCACGGCGCTCTTTACAACATGGCGGTCAAGAATCCGGCTATCTGGGAGACCGTTGCGGCCGCCATGGCTGATCTGGACAAAGACCTGGTTCTTTTCGTTCTCGGCGGGGCCGATCGCGCTGAATTGCACGCCATGGGCGCGCGGCACGGAATACGGATCGCCTTCGAGTTCTTCGCCGATCGGGCCTACAACCCCGACGGCAGCCTGGTGGCGCGGTCCACGACCGGTGCGGTTATCAAGGATCATGACCGGGCGGCACAGCGGGTTCTCCAAATGGCGACCGAGGGCAAGGTGACCTGCATCGACGGCAGTGACATCGCGCTTGAGGCCGACACGATCTGCGTCCACGGCGACAACCCGGCGGCGCTTGGGCTCGTCAGGAAAATCAGGGAAACCCTGGCCGCGGCCGGCGTCGATATCAGTCCTCCACAATCGTTTTTATAATCATGGATGATTGCTCTCGCCGCCAAGGCCCTAAGTGTGCCGAATAGTTTTTGTGCTTTCTTTAAGCGACAGAAACCGCATACGAGGCGCTCATGCTGCGTGAGAAGGTCATTATCTTAGCGGTCAGAAGAGATGGCTGTTTGCCGGATGATAACGGTTCGTGGTCCAAAAACAGCGGCGGTGTGGCGGTTCGAGCCGGCCGATAAACACGGTGACATCATGTCGGTACCCGAAGTCGATTCACTCTCCGAACTGAGAGAGCAGCTGAAGTTCGAGACTCTGCTGGTCGGCATGTCCACTCGCTTTGTCAACCTTCCCGCCGACCGGATCGACGACGCCATCAAAGAGACCCAGCGACGGGTCTGCGAATACCTCGATATTGACCGCTCGGCGCTGTGGCAATTCTCCGATAACGAGCCCGGCAAGGTTCTTTTGACGCATATCCAGCAGCTTCGTGAGGCCCCGCTCCCCAGCGGACCTGTCGACGCGAGGAGCACCTTCCCCTGGGTGCTCGAGCAGATGCTGCGACGTGAAACCGTTGTATTGTCTCGGCTGGCGGACCTGCCGCCGGAAGCGAGTTGCGACCGAAAGTCCTTTCAACGCTGGGGTACCCGGTCCAGCGTTGTGGTGCCGCTCCTTATCGGCGGCAAAGTCGCCGGCGCCTTGTCATTCTCCCGCATTGGAATGGAAGGGGATTGGCCGGCGCGAGATGTCGATCGGTTCTTGAGTGTCGCGCGGGTATTCGCCAGTGCGCTTTTACGCAAGCGGGCCGAAGCATCCCTGCAGGATCGCCTGAAATTCGAGTCCATGCTGGCCGATATTTCGACGCGCTTCGTCAACCTGCCCGTCGAAAAGATAGACGGTGAGATTGAAGACGCCCATCGCCGGGTTTGCGAATGCTTCGGCTTGGATTTTTCTACGCTGTGGCAAATGTCGATCGAGACGCCGCGGAACTATGTGCTGACCCACAGCTATCGACTCGTGGACGGCCCGGCGCTTCCCGAACGGATGACCGCCGACGAGTATTTCCCCTGGTGCCTGGCGCACGTGGAGGCCGGAGATGTCATCGCCGTTTCCACGGAAGAGGTGCCGGCTGAGGCCGAGCGCGATCGGGAAGTTTGGCGCCACTACGGTATCAAGTCCTCTTTGATTGTCCCGCTGTCGATAGGGGGCGAGCCGCCAATTGGTGCAGTGAGTTTCGACACGATCAAGGCGGAACGCACCTGGCTGGAACCGATCGTAAAACAGCTTCAGCTGGTCGCCCATCTGTTCGCCAATGCACTCACTCGCAAACGTTCCGATTTAGCCTTACGCGAAACCGAGACCCGCCTTACCCTGGCGGCGGATTCCGCCGAAGCGGGTTTTTGGGAGCTTGATTGCGACACCAATCTATTTTGGGTCACCGCACGGGCCCTGAAAATTTTTGGTTTTGGTCCCGATGAGGCCATCCACATGCAACGCTTCGAGGCAGCGGTGCATCCCGACGACCTCGAGCTTGTCCGGCAAGCCATCGCGCTGGCGATAGCCAACGGCGAACCCCTCAGCCTCGAATACCGGATTCGAATGGATAACGGCGATGAGAAATGGATTGCATCCCGCGGCCGGCCCTATGCCAACCCCACGGGAGAGGCGGATCGTCTGTTGGGCGTGTCGATCGACATCAGCAAGTTCAAACGCATGGAGCGTGAACTCAAGGATCAGCTGAATGAAATCATGGAACTGAAGCACCGGCTCGAAAACGAGAATTTGGTTCTTCGCAAAGACCTCAGCATGGAGCAGGGTTTAGAATCCATTGTGGGAAAGAGCAAGGCCTTCACATCGGTTTTGATTGCGGCCAAGCAGGTCGCTTCCACCGATGCCACCGTCCTGCTGATCGGTGAAACCGGGACCGGCAAGGGGATGATCGCCAATGTTATTCATCAAATGAGCGCCCGCAAAAACCGTCCGCTCGTCACGGTCAACTGCTCGGCGCTGCCGCAGAACCTCATCGAAAGCGAACTCTTCGGACGCGAGAAGGGCGCCTTTACGGGCGCGCACGCCAGTCAGGCGGGCCGCTTCGAGGTGGCCGACGGCGGGACGATCTTTTTAGACGAAATCGGCGAAATGCCCTTGGAGATGCAGTCCAAGCTCCTGCGGGTGCTCCAGGAGGGGGAGTTCGAGAGACTAGGCAGCGCCAAGACGGTCAAAACAAACGTCAGGGTGATCGCCGCAACCAACCGCGACCTCAAACAGGAAGTCCGCCAGCGGCGCTTCCGAGAAGATCTCTATTACCGGCTCAACGTGTTCCCCATATCGATTCCGCCCCTGCGGCAGCGGACCGATGACATCCCCCTGCTCGCTCAATTCTTCACGCAAAAATACGCTCGCAAGGTGGGTCGGCCGATCGACAGCATCCCCCGGGCCGCTATGAACACTTTTCTGGCGTACGACTGGCCGGGCAATGTGCGGGAACTGGAGCATGTGATCGAACGCGGCGTGATCATAACCTCCGGGCACATGCTTCAAATTGCCGGTCAGCTGACATCGGACCTTCTCACCGACGCCAACCATGACTCATTGAAGGACCTGTCGACCGTGGAACGCGAGCATATCCTGAAGGTTCTTCGTGAAACCGATTGGAGGATCGAGGGGTTCTTGGGAGCGGCCGCGGTTCTGAAAATCCATCCAAGCACGCTCCGATTCCGGATCAAGAAACTTGGCATTCGCCGTCCATCGTGACCCTCTGCCGCATTCGGTTTGCACCTCAATAGATTGCGCAACCGCAATATATTGAGGGGGCGTTTAGCCTATCTCCCTGCCACCGGTTTTTTTTCATTGTAAATACTAAACAATTCTAATTGGTTGTCTAATTTTAAGCCGTCCTCTGCAGGTGGCACGCTTTTTCCTTAGTGGGTTTATCCACTTGATAAAATAAAACTTTAAAAGATGAGAGCGTCCCTAAAGCTGTCTAAAAAACCGGGGCACCGCGGCGACTGGTGAAAAATCATCAGGGGCGAGAATGGGCCCAACAAATGCTGGTCGGAGCCCATGATGAATTTGTTTGAACGACCGATGGACGATACTGACAAGCCAAATCCCTTGCAAGGGTGGGTGCCCCGAATGGAAAATCACGTCGCTCGACTTGTTGGCTACGCAGCAGCGGCCGTATGGATTGCCGGCGTATGCCAACGTGCGTGGCTACTGGGAGTTCTGGGCCGAGAATCGGATCGAGGGCTATGCGTTGTTCGCCGTCCTGCAGATTCCGCTCGGTCCGCGCAATAACACAACTAAGACCAAATAAGGAGAAGACTCATGAAAAGAAAATCATTAAATACACTTGCTGTAGTACTCATTAGTGTATTCGCAACAGTGGCAGTTCACGCCAAGAGTGACATGTCTCCCGAGGAGATAAGAACAAAGGCGGCATCGATACCCGACAAAGTTCAAACCGTTGCCGGTGAGCTGGAATTTTTTGATGGTGTGCCAGTAGGAAACACCACCGAATTGGTCTACGACTACCTTGACCGTGCCCGTGGCGTAGACGTTTACCTCGATAATATTGGGCCTGTATCAATTTACAGCATTCAAGCTGCTTTAGCTGAGCAAGGAGCCAAAGGCGTCAATAGAGTTGCCATTTGGGAACAATTGATGGATTCACGTACGCCGGTGATTACTTCCAATACCTCAACCATGTACGCTTATACGTGGACCGATTTGGCAAATGACGGTCCAACGGTAATCGAGATTCCACCGGGTATGCTTGGCTTCTTGGATGATGCGTGGCAACGTTTTGTGGGCAATATGGGTGTAGTGGGGCCGGATAAAGGTAAAGGCGGTAAATACCTTGTGATCCCTCCTGGATATTCAGGTGATATTCCTGAAGGTTATTTTCTTTTGAAACCCCCAACGAATAGAAACTTTATGTTCCTGAGAGGTTCCATTAAAGATGGCTTGGAAGCCGCAGCAGATAATTTTAAAAAAGGACTGAGAATTTATCCGTTAAAAGATAAAGCCAATCCGGCACCTACCGAATTGGTAGACATGTCCGGTCGCTCTTTTACCACCATTTTCCCGAGCACATTGGAATTCTTTGAAATGTTGAACACAGTTGTTCAAGGGGAGCCGGCAGACGCCATCGATTCTGAGGTTCGTGGAGAGCTATCTGCCATTGGTATTGTAAATGGTAAGCCATTCAACCCGGATGCGAGAATGAAAAAGCTACTTACCGAGGCCGCAACCCTGGGGAATGCAGCAGGTCGCAGCATTACTTATGCGCCTCGTATTCCTGGTATAGAAATCTATCCGGATGCAGACCGTAATTGGACGATGGGTTATGCCAATAAGAATACATCCTTTGAAGCAGACGGCATTATGGATCTCGATGCGCGTGTGTTTTTCTACTTCAACGCGGGTGGTGTAACGCCCGCAATGGCAGTAACCCACGCCGGTGCCGGCTCAGATTATGCATTGGGTATGTTAGATAACAACAATAAACCTTTTGATGGTTCTAAGACTTACAAATTGCACTTACCTCCAAATGTACCGGTGAACGACTTTTGGGCGGTTACGATTTATGACACCCAAACACGATGTCAACTACAAACAAGTCAATTGTTCCCAACCGTGGGTAGCCAATCCAAAGGTTTTGTAAAAAATGCAGACGGCTCTTACGATGTTTATTTTGCGCCTGAAGCACCCAAAGGAAAAGAATCTAACTGGCTGCAGACAGCACCGGGTAAAAGTTGGTTCAGCATTTTACGTATGTACGGGCCGCTTGAGCCCTGGATAAACAAAACCTGGCGGCCGGGTGAGATCGAACTGGTCAAGTAATTCACGCTCGAATGGGCCCGCTAACAAGGCTCTCTCTGTCTGCGGATAGGGAAAGCCAGATCAATTGCCTAGGCTGCCCTGGATAAGGAATCATCCCGGACAGCACAGACAAAAACATGAAACTGGAGTAGTCACCATGAACAAGTTCTCCCGTACCACCATCAGCCTGGCATTGGCCAGTGTATTTCAACTTGTAGTGCTGTCGGCCTCTGTTAAGTCCGCCGAGCAGACATCTCCCTCGACGCCAGTCAGAACTACGGCTGCCGCTGCAACCGCGGACGCGCTCAGCACCGCGCAGTTCAAGGCCATCGCCGAAGAGGGCTTCATCTACGGCCTGCCGCTGGTGATGAACTACGCGATCATGAACGAATACGCGGTCGACCCGAACTCGAGTCAGTTCAAGGCGCCGTTCAACCACATTAAGAACCTCGCGCGAGTGTTCACCTACAAGGATACCGCAGTGGTGACCGCCAACAGCGACACGCCGTATTCTTTCCTGTGGCTCGATCTGCGTGCCGAACCCATGGTGCTCTCGGTACCGCCGGTGGCCAAGGGCCGTTATTACTCGGTGATGTTGGCCGATGCCCACACCTATAACTACGGCTATATCGGCAGCCGTGCCACCGGCACAGAAGCGGGTAGCTACATGGTCGTCGGTCCCGACTGGAAGGGCGAGAAGCCGGCCGGCATCGACAAGATATTCCAGTCACTCACGCCGTTCAGCTTTGCGGCGTACCGCACCCAGCTCATCAATCCCGCGGACATGCCCAACGTGGAGAAAATCCAGGCCCAGTACAAGGCCGAGCCACTGTCGGCATTCCAGGGCCACCCGGCACCGGCCGCGGCTCCGGATCCCGACTTCCTGCCGGCCACCACCGCCGGCATCAAGGCCAACTTCTGGACCTACCTCGGTGCCGCGCTTGAATACATTCCGGTGGCCGACGAAGACCGGGACATTCGCGCTAAATTGGCCGAGATCGGTGTCGGTCCCGGCAAGACCTTCGATATGAAGGCGCTTTCGCCCGAACGCCAGCAAGCCATGGTCGAGGCGATGAAAGCCGGTACCGAGAAGGTGGCCACGTATCTGGCCTCGGGCATGACCGATGTCAATGGCTGGCAGATCGGCTCGTTGCCCGGTGACAGGGCCCACTACAACGGCGACTGGGTCATGAGAGCAGCCACCGCCAAGGCGGGCATCTACGGTAATGATGCCGCCGAGGCCATGTACCCGCTAACCCGTGTGGATGCCAAGGGGCAGGCGGTTGATACCAGCAAACATAACTACACGCTCACCTTCCCCGCAGGCCAGATGCCCCCGGTAAACGCCTTCTGGTCGGTGACCATGTATGACGGCAAGTCGCAGTTGCTGATTGAGAATCCGATCAATCGCTACCTGGTCAACACCGCAATGGTGCCCGACATGAATAAGAATGACGACGGCTCCGTGACGATCTACATCCAGAAGGATTCGCCGGGCAAGGCCAAAGAAGCAAACTGGCTGCCGGCGCCGAATGACACGGCCTATCTGGTCATGCGCCTGTACTGGCCGAAGCCAGCCACCGACGCGCTGTCGATTCTTCCGGCTGGAAAAGGTAGCTGGAAGCCGCCGGGGATTATGGTTGCCGACTGATCCGGCGCCTACCCGAAGTGACAAGAACACAACAGTAACCGCGACGCATACAAGGGGTAGCCGGTGGCTACCCCTTGTTCGTCCATCAAAAAGGAACTTACCACCATGAATCTGCGTCCCCTGAGTTTTGCGGTTGTTGCTGCTCTAGTCACGCTGCCGCTGTCACAGACCGCCTCCGCCGAAGTCAGCAAGCCCGAGCTGGAATCGATTTCGATGCCGGATCGGGTCGACACGCCGATTGGCGAGTTGAAGTTCTTCGACGGGGTTCCCACCGACGCCACTATCGACACGGTCTATGACAACCTCGACCGCATACGCGCAGTCGAGGCGTATCTCGACAATCAGGGTGCCGCATCGCTGTATGCCATGCGCAAGGGCAATGCCGGCATCGGCGCGACATCGAATAAGGTCAGCATCACCGAGCAACTTCTCAAGCCTGAATCCCTGTACCTGACCGGTAATACGTCAACCTTGTATGCGCTGACCTACCTCGACCTGAAAGTCGATGGTGCACTGGTGGTCGAATTGCCGCCGGGTATGCTCGGCTTCCTCGATGACGCCTGGTTCCGCTATATCGAAAATATGGGGCTGCCCGGTCCGGACAAAGGCAAAGGCGGCAAGTACCTGCTGTTGCCTCCGGGCCATACCGGTGCGGTGCCCGAGGGCTATTTTGTCGTTAAAATGCCCACCTACCATAACATGATGTTCCTGCGCGGCTCGATCGCCAAGGGTCTGGCGCCAGCCGTCGAGAATATCAAATCCGGGCTCAAGATCTATCCGCTATCCAAGGCTGGCAACCCCCCTGCCACGGAGTTCGTCAACATCTCCGGCCAGAGTTACAACAAGGTCGTGACCCGAGGCTTAAGTTTCTACGAGGGTCTCAATCAGGTCGTGCAGGAAGAGCCGATCGATGCGATCGGGCCGGAGATGCGCGGCACACTGGCTGCCATCGGCATCGTCAAGGGCCAGCCGTTCAAGCCCGATGCGCGGATGCAGAAGCTGCTGGCTGAGGCCGCGACCATTGGTGCCGCCACTGCGCGCGCCATCACCTATCAGCCGCGCATCAGCGGGGTGGAAATCTACCCCGATACGCACAGCGCCTGGACCATGGCTTATGCCAACAAGAACACTTCATTCACTGCCGATGGTGCGATGAACCTGGATGCGCGGGTGTTGTTCTATTACAACGCTACCGGCGTCACTCCAGCCATGGCGATGACGCGCGCGGGTGCCGGCTCCGATTACGGCATTGCCTATCTGGACGACAACAAGAAGGCGTTTGACGGCCAGCCGGTTTACACCTCAATATATTGCGTAGCCGCAATATATTGAGGTAGCGTTGAGCCTTCCTTTCTGCCACCGGGAATTTGTTCATCGTAAATAATAAACGATTCTAAACGGTTGAAAAATTTTAAGCCGTTCACTGCATGTGGCACGCTTTTTCCTTAGTAGGCGGTGCAACCAACAGATCATCTTACAGGCGAAAAAAAATCGGCCTTGGCAACGGGGTCGCTTGGCCGGGGGCATTTCCGGTTATTTTTTCCCATCAATAGAGAAGTAGACGTTGAAAGCAACTCAACAGCGGCATGAATTCGGGCAAAGTCTCTGGCTCGATCACATTACACGCGAGCTGCTGAACAGCGGCACGCTAAAGCGCTGGAGCGAAGAGCTGTCAGTAACGGGCCTGACCTCCAACCCGTGCGCCTTTTATGGTGCCATCAAAAATGGCACATGTTACGACGCCGCCATCCGCCAAAAGCTGCACGAAGATAAGATGGGGGCAGAACTTTATTATGACATCGCGCTGGAGGACCTCCGCCATGCAGCCGACCTTTTCGGGCCGGTCTACGAAAAATCCGACGGTGTGGACGGGTGGGTGTCGCTGGAGGTATCGCCCTTTCTGACCCATGACCCGCAATGCACTCTCACTTTGGTCAAGGATCTCTTTGCCCGACTGAGGCGCCCCAATATATTTATCGAGATTCCCGGCACCAACGAAGGACTGTGGGCCGTCGAAGAAGCCATCTTTGCCGGCATACCGGTCAACGTGACCCTCCTGTACTCACGCGAGCACTACCTGGCGGCTGCCGGCGCGTTTCTGCGCGGCATCGAGCGGCGGATCGTCGCCGGGTTCAAGCCAGACGTCGGCTCCGTTGTCTCGATCTCCGTCAGCCCATGGGACGCTGCGGTCAGGGGCAGGGTGCCGGATGCGCTGCGCAACAAACTGGGCGTTGCCGTCGCCCGGCGCACCTACAAGGCCTGTTGCGAGTCGATGATTTCACCGCGCTGGCAGCGAGCGTACAATGCCGGAGCCCGGCCGCAGCGCCTCCGGTGGACAGGCACGGAAATCGTTGACGCCGGCGGGCCGGGCGACTTTTACATCAGATCGCTGGCAGCGCCTTTTTCGGTTATCACCGTATCCGAAAAAAACCTGAACGCTCTGGCGCAAAGCGATGATATCGCCGTGTCGATGCCCTGTGACGGCGGCGACTGCGAGGTTGTGCTGGCCTGCTTCGCTGCGGCCGGCATCGATATCGATGACCTGGCCGTGAATCTTCAGGCCCAGGGTGCCGCGGCAGCGGTCATATCCTGGATCGGCCTGCTGTCGGGGATCGCTTCCAGGAGTGCCGCCCTGGTGTAGATCCGACGGTCATCGGCGAGTACTTTCGCCACTACGGCGGCAAAATGTTGGATTAACCGGTTGCATGAATGGAGGGAAAACAATGAAAAAGAGAGACATCGTCATCGCCATGGCACTGATTTTAGGATTGCTGGGTATGGGGCCTGCGACTGTCGTTGCCGCTGGGAATGCGGAGTCGATCATGTGCGACAACGGGGTGGTTCGAATCGGTGATTTCTTCCAAACCGTTCAGGACACGTGCGGTGAACCGGAAAAGAAAGAGGGAAAATTCTGGCGCTATAATTTCGGTCCTTCCGAACCGGTTTACACCGTCGAATTCGACGAAAACGGAAAGGTGGTTCGAATTTTAGAGGACCAGGGCGGCGGTCAATAAAAAATCGAAGGGATGAGTCGCATGAAAAAATTTATACGGGTTATAAGGTTGCTGGCTGCCCTGGTAATGCTGACAGGGTTTACGACGGCGGTTTACGCCCTCGACGACGTTTCGAACATGAACTGCGGCGATGTCATCGCCGAAACCGGCGATCAGCAATTCGCGTTTCAGCAGAAATGCGGGCCGCCGACCGCCACCGAGCAAAATGGCCAGGTTTGGATATACGATCGCCGGCCGGATGACTTCGTCTACTATGTCACCTTCACCGAAGGTCAGGTGGAGCGCATACAAGTCGGCGGCAACGATTAGCCGCGCCGCCGCCAAGCTTAAATGCAGTGTCGAAAGGAGATGCACAATGATAAAGCGAGATCTTTTAAAAACCACTGTCCTGGCGGCGGTGATAGCGGCCTTCATGGCGGCCCAGTCCGACGCCGTTGCATCCGCTGAACCTAAGCCGATAATCGTTCAGGTGCTGTTTGTACAAAATGCCGAGGCCGTGGTCTTCGGCAAGGGGGTTCTTACCCTTAAAAACGTGAGTCCCATGACGGTTTTCTTCTCCGACCGCCCGGTGCGCATCGCCGGGCATTTCAACACGCAGGACGAGTTCGTGCCGCTTTGGGATCAGGGCAAGGATAGCTTTCTCAAGGATCCCCCCAATGCCACCGTGTCCATGTACGAGAAAGGCCGGGAGCAGCTCGAGGACGTGGTCGTCAAGCTGAGCCGGCCGCGGCTTGCAGGCCGTGACCTGACCTACGACATCACGGTCATCGAGGGCAAGGCGCCGCAGAAGGGCGGGGCCTGTTCGGTTTTCATCGATATCATCGGGCTGCCCTTCACGCCGCTCTCCTTCGCCGGCGTCGCGCGTCGGACAGCTTATCGAACGGTGATGTGGGACGACGCGGCCACGTCTGCGGCGGCAACCGCTGCCATGGCGGCCCAGCCGACCAACGTCACCGTGAACGAAACCGTGTCGCCGTCTCCGGCACCGGCCGTGACGAACGGCCAGGCGTCGGCCGTCGCCCGTCTCAAGGAACTAAAATCGCTGCAAAAGCAGGGGCTCATCACGGAGGCGCAATACCAGGAGGAATCGCAAAAACTGCTGAACCAGATCGCGGAGTGAGGATTTTCAACAATCAGACACAACGGAGTTATAGGGAGGTTTGCCCCATGAAAAAAGGACTTCTGACAACGATAGTTGCGATGACCGTGCTGATGGCCCCGGCCGGCATGCCGTCCCTTGCGGGTGCGGCAAATGATAACGCGCAAAAAGCCGATCTGCTCTTCGTGCAAACAGCGCAAGATGTCCGGCTCGACGGCGAAAAATTGACTTTAAAGGGAATCAGTTCAACGGTGTTGTTTTTCACCGATCGTCCCGAGAGAGTCGCCGGCAACATGGCCAACGAGCGGTACCTCAGGTTATGGACGGAGGACGGCAAGGACAGTTTTCTGGCCGACCCGCCGAATGCCACCTTGTCGGTGTTCTCCGGCGATACGGTCGGGGAGCTGGTGGTGACGTTGCGCAACCCGCAGTTCACGGGTGACGATCTCACTTACGACGTCAGTATCATCAAGGGCAAGCCGGTTGAAAAAGGCGGTCCCTGCGCGCTGTTTATCGATATCATCGGGATGCCGCTGACGCCGCTGTCTTACGGCGGCATGGCGCGACGAACCGCGTTCCGCCGATGGTAGGAAAGTGGCGGCGGGCGCTTGCCGACCAACGGGCCGAGGCGATCCGGACCATGCTGCTGGGGATGGGGGTTTCGCCCGCGCTGGTGACGGCCTGCGGCAATCCTAACAGCCAGTATATGGACGGCAGGGCCGAGGTGGTGATCCACCCATTGGTCTCCTCCTAAACCATCACCGGCAATCAGAACTCGGCCCGGCGACAGCTGATAAATCAAGAGCAAGGAAAAGATAAATCCATGCCGGCTCCCGCTGAACTGCGATTTCAGAAAACGGCTGGTGACACGCTCACGGTGGACCTCGCCGGCAGCTGGAAGCTGGGGCAAGTTCTACCGTCGGCCGATGAAGTCCGGCAAAATATCGAAGGCCTGCCGGATGTCGGCACCATCGCTTTTGACACCCGCAAGCTGGCCGACTGGGACAGTGGGCTGCTGATTTTTCTGAAGCAGTTGAGTGTATTCTGCGCCCAGAAAAAGATTACCATAAAGGAGAATGGTCTGCCGGAAGGGGCCAGGAAGCTTCTGGCACTGGCCGCGGCGGTGCCGGCGAATAAAGACGCCCGCAAGGCCGAGGGCAAGGTGTCGTTTCTGACCCACGTGGGCAACGAAACCGTCGATTTCTTCAGGGCGGCGGGCGAAATGCTGACGTTTATCGGCGACACGGTGGTCGCCTTTGGAAACTTGCTGCGCGGCAGGGCCCGGTATCGGCGCAGCGACTTGTGGCTGATCCTGGAGGACTGCGGCGGCGGGGCGCTGCCGATTGTCTCGTTGATCTGCTTTCTGGTGGGATTGATTCTGGCCTTTATCGGCGCTATTCAGCTTCAGCTCTTCGGGGCTCAGATCTACGTGGCGAACCTGGTGGGCATCGCCATGGTGCGGTTGATGGCGGCGATCATGACGGGCATCGTCATGGCCGGCCGCACGGGGGGCGCCTTTGCCGCCCAGCTGGGCACCATGCAGGTCAACCAGGAGATCGACGCGCTGAGGACCCTGGGCATATCTCCGATGGAGTTCCTGGTGCTGCCGCGCTTGCTGGCCTTGGCGCTGATGATGCCGCTGCTGTGCCTTTACGCCAACGTGATGGGTATCTTGGGGGGCATGGTGGTGGGGGTCGGGATGCTCGATATCGGTTTCATCCAGTATTACAACGAGACCGCCAAGGCCGTCAATTTATGGAATCTGGGCATCGGGCTTTTCTCGGGAACCGTGTTCGGGCTGATCGTGGCGCTTTCCGGCTGCATGCGGGGAATGCAGTGCGGGCGCAGCGCTTCGGCGGTGGGCGGTGCGGCCACTTCGGCGGTGGTGACCGCCATAATCGGGATCATCGTCTCGACGGCCGTGATCACATTGTTGTGCCATCTGCTGGGGATTTAAATTTCACCACCCGCGGTGCTCGGAACGAGAGAGACGCGGGGAAATTAATTCCTTTGCTCTTCGCTGAGACGCCGAAAAGCAAAAGTAAACCCTGCGCGCTTTGCGCCTGCGGTGAGCTAAAAACATGGTCGAGAAAGAAGCTCACATAACGGTGCGGGATCTGACCATGGCCTACGGCGACTTCGTGGTCATGCACGATCTGTCCTTTACGATCAACCGCGGGGATATCTTTATCATCATGGGCGGCAGCGGCTGCGGCAAGAGCACCATGATGACCATCCTTATCGGCCTGAAGGCCCCGGCCGCGGGACAGGTGGTCTTTGGCGATCAGGATTTCTGGGGCGCTGATGCCGCCACCCGCGACAGAATCATCCGGCGGGCCGGAGTGATGTACCAGAGCGGGGCGCTGTGGAGTTCGATGACCCTGGCCGAGAACATTGCCCTGCCGCTGGAAACCTACACGGGTCTCGATCCCCGCCAAGTTCGCGAGGTGGTCGAGCTGAAACTGGCGCTGGTGGGCATGGCCGGCTTCGAGGAGTTCTACCCCTCCGAGATCAGCGGCGGGATGCAGAAGCGGGCCGGCATCGCCCGGGCCATGGCGCTGGACCCGGAGATCCTTTTTTTCGACGAGCCCTCGGCCGGGCTCGATCCGGTGAGCGCGCGCCGCCTGGATGACCTGATCTTGGAGCTGCGCGAGAGCTTGGGAACCACCATGGTGGTGGTGACCCACGAGCTGGCGAGCATTTTCGCCATCGGCAGCAATTCGGTCTTTTTGGACGCGTCCAGGAGGACCATGACGGCCACGGGCAATCCCGGCACGCTGCTGGCCGAAACCGTGGACCCCGCGTTGCGGCAGTTTCTCACCCGGGGCGAGAAATCTTAAGCCTCACAGGAAGGGCGCAGATGGCAAAGCAAGCAAACAGAATGATGATCGGCGGTTTCGTTGTCATCGCGCTGATCCTGCTGGCCGCCAGCCTGGTGGTTTTCGGCTCGGGCCGGTTTTTCAAGAAGTCCAACGATTTCGTCCTCTACTTCGATGGTTCCATCAAGGGGCTGCATGTCGGCGCGCCGGTGCTCTTCCAGGGCGTCCCGGTCGGATCGGTGAAAAATATTTCTCTGCGCGTCGCGGCAGAAAATCTCAGGACGCAGATTCCCGTGGTCATCGACATCGAGCCGGATCGGTTCCAACTGGGCGAAGGTGATCAGGAGACGGCTGGTCAGACACCGAAAAAACGCCGGGAAAACGCGCAGAAACTTATCGATCTGGGGCTGCGCGCCGTGCTGACCATGCAGAGTTTCATCACCGGCCAGTTGATGATCGAACTCGATTTCTATCCCGGGACCCCGGTCCATCTGAAAGGAACCAACGGGGGACTGATCGAGATCCCGACCATCGAGTCCACGACCCAGAAGGTAACCCAGACACTTCAACAGCTGGATCTGGACGGGATGAAAAGCAGCCTCGAAAATACCCTGGCCGGGGTCGATCGCTTTGTCAACGACCCGGACCTGAAGGCCGGCGTCGGCGAACTGAAGAGCGTCCTTACGGATACGCGCCGGTTGATGCAGAATGTGAATTCCCGGATCGGTCCGCTGGTCGATGGAGTTGACGCGACCCTTGAAGACGTCCGCAAGCTGGTCAAGAAATTTGACAAGCGGGTGGAACCCCTGGCAGACACTCTCAATCGTACCGTTGAAGATTTCGGCAAACTGGCCCGCGATACGGGTGCGCGGCTGGGGTTGCTGACAAAAAGTTTAGACAAAACCCTGTCGGGGGCCAGAGGCGCCCTGTCCGAGGACGCGCCGGTGATCATCGAGCTGGAGAATGCCCTGACGGAGATCTCCGGTGCGGCGCGTTCCGTTCGGCAATTGTCCGATTACCTGGAACGGCACCCCGAGGCCCTGATCCAGGGCAAGGGAAAACCCGGAGGAAAATAACGTGAGAACCATGCCATATTTTCGCTGCCTGCAGATCATAACGGCCATCGCACTCGCTCTTTCGGGCGGCTGCCTGGGCAAGAGCGCAGCGACGCGTTTTTACACTCTCACTCCGCTGCCGGACGCCCCGTCAAGCGCAGAGAAGGTGAACCCGGCGCGGCATGCGGCCGTCGGCATCGGGCCGATCAAGCTGGCCGATTACCTCGATCAGTCCGAGCTGGTCACCCGCACGAGCGACAACCGGCTGTCACTGGCCCAGTTCGATCAGTGGGCCGGCTCGCTGGAGGACAACCTGACCAACGTTGTGGCCGAAAACATCGGCGGGCTGGTCCCGACCGACCGAATCTATCTCTACCCCTGGCGATCAGCCGATCAAATCGACTATCAGGTCGTGCTGGATGTCGTCCGCTGCGACGGCCAACTGGGAGAGGCCGCCTGGCTGGTAGTACGCTGGAACCTCATCGGCCGCCAGGATAAAAGAGTGCTCGCAACGAGCCGTTCCAGCATCCGCGAACCGGTCGAGGGAGCCGATTTTGACGCGCTGGTCGCGGCTCAGAGCCGGGCACTGGCCGAGCTCAGCCGCGAAATTGTCGCGGCGATCCATGCGGCAAGCCGGGAGGGAGCGCATGAAAAATGAATCAAAGAAAGGGATTTCGTCATCGTAACATCGGAATTTGTTCAATCTTAGGAGGACAGACAATGAAAACTCGGAAACTGATGATCATGTTAGGATTGCTTTTGTTGGCGGCCATATATGCCTGCAGCGGTGTATCAACGCCCAAAGGTGCTCATAAAATCGGCCGCTATGAGGGCACTTTCAGCAGCGCCCCACTATCGGGATCTTGCCGGTTCGATCTTTACCGGCTGCCGGACGGCAGCGGCATGTTTGAAGGTGCCTTCCAAGGGATGGAGACAGACGTTTTTCTTACCTTAGAAGGTGATATGATTGGAAATCATCTCGAAGGAACCGTAACTGGTGAAGATGTTTTCGGCGGCAGCACCGTTTCCGGCGATTTATCGCCGGATGAAAACGAGGTGACCGGCACCTTCTCCCTGAATGCCCCCTATTCGCCAGAAGGTACTTTTACTGCCAAGAGGAAATAAACGACATCCAGCGAGAACTGAGTAGGAACGAGTGATGTGCATGGGGAAGAGATTTCTGATTGCCGCTCTTGGGATCATCCTGGTTCTGACGGCCATTGTCTGCCGGGCGGATGAGCAGAAGATCCCGGCAGCTCATGCAACCCCTGCCCAGGAAGATCACGCGGCCCTCCCGCTGGAGGAGATCGCTGAACGCGCCGCCGAGGTGTCGAGTTATCTGCGCTCCCTGCCTGCGCAGTTCGCCCCTGGACATGAGATCGAAAAAATTCGAAAAGAGCTTTCCGGTCTTAGTGACCGTTTGGCGGTCGGACTCCAGGAGACCATGCAGAAATTGCAGGGCCGGCCGACGCTGGATATTCTGGAGGTCGAGGAGCAGTTTTGGCAGAAGAATCAGCTCCGGTTGGGTAAATGGTTGCACACGCTTGTCCGGACAGCCGACCGGATGGAGGCGGCGCTGACTCGGCTGACGGACCTGCAAAAGAGATGGAGCCTCACTCTTGACGCCGCCCGGACCGCGCAGGCGCCGGCGACGATTATTCAGCGGATCTCCGCTGTTCTGACGGCAATCGAGACAGCACTGAACAACTTGCAGCCGCAGCGCAAAGCCTTGCTCGGCCTGCAGGGACGCATTGACGATGAAACGATAAAATGCGAGACGGCGCTGGCCCAGATCGCCCAAGCCCAGAAGACAGCGATGGGAGGTCTCGTCACAAGGGAGAATCGGCCTATATGGAGCACCGGGCAGTGGGTTCGAGGACGTAACCAGGATCGGGGCCGATGGCCTGAGATTGCCGCCGGCCCATGGGCGGATATCGCCCATTACCTGCGCGATCCTTTCTACGGCATGCCATTCCACTTCGGCCTCCTCATCGCCTTTTCGGTCTTGTTTCTGACGATGCGCAGACATGTCAATCGGTGGGCGCCGGACGATGCCTCAACGATCATCACCACCGTTACCGATCGGCCATGCGCCGCGGCGCTCATCGTCACACTGCTCATCGCTTCCTCGCCCGATTCGCCGGCACCGCCCACGGTTCGGAATCTGTTCGAGGTCCTGGCCCTGGCACCGATGATCCGGTTGATCAGACCGGCGGTCGATCAACGGATAATCGGCGGACTCTATGCATTGGGGCTGCTGTTTTTTTTAGATTCGGTCCGGCGCGCCTATGCCGGTGCGATGTTTTTCGATCAGGCCATGATCGTGCTCGAAGCACTCGCAGGGATGGCGGTGATAGGGTGGTCGCTGGCTTTCGGCCACCTGCGGCAATCGCTGACGCAGGTGGCCGGTGCGCGTCGGCTGCGTGCCCTGCGGTCGGGCGCAGCCGTCGTCCTGGGCATTCTCGGCGCCGGTCTGGCGGCCGGGCTCCTGGGCTACATGCGCATCGCCCGGCTGATGGTGTCGGGCATCCTGATCGGCGGCTCCGCGGCCCTGGCGCTCTCTGCGTCCGTTAAGGTACTGAGTGGTGTGGCGGCTTTTTTTCTCCGCGTGCGGCCGCTGAGCCACCTGCAGATGGTGCGCCACCACCGGGACCTCATGGAACGCCGCACCCACCGCGTCCTGGTCTGGCTCGCAATCGGCGGCTGGACTATCCGCGTGCTGGATTACCTCGGTCTCTTCGGGCCGGCGTTGTCGTTCGTCAAGGCCTTGTTGGCCCTCAAAGTGGAACGGGGTTCGATAAGTTTCTCGGTGGAAGATGTTATCGCCTTCTTCCTCGTCATATGGGCCGCTCATCTGCTGTCCGGTTTCATCCGTTTCGTGCTGCGGGAGGACATTTATCCCCGCAGAGGGGTTCCCCATGGAAAAGCCTTTGCCGCCTCGCGCCTGCTCCATTACACCATCCTGACCGTGGGGTTTATCACGGGGATGGGGGTTCTCGGCGTGGACCTGACCAAGGTGACCGTTCTGCTCGGTGCGCTCGGCGTGGGTATTGGCTTCGGCCTGCAGAATGTGGTGAACAATTTCGTTTCGGGCCTGATACTGCTCTTCGAACAGCCGGTTCATGTGGGTGACTTTCTAGAAGTGGGAGACCTTTACGGGCAGGTGCAGCGGATCGGCTTGCGTGCCAGCATTGTGCGCACACGGCATGGAGCCGAGATCATCGTGCCCAACTCGCAGTTTATTTCCAACCAGGTGACCAATTGGACCCTCAGCGACCAGCTTCGCCGGATCAGCCTGCCTGTGGGCGTCAGCTACGGTGCGGCGCCGCAGAAGGTGATGGAGGTGATTGAATCGGCGGCCGGCACCCACCCGAGGGTTCTGAAGAATCCGCCGCCAAGGGCTTTGTTTGTCGGGTTCGGAGACAGCTCGATCGACTTCGAACTCCGGGTTTGGACCGATCAGTTTGTCGGGTGGTCGCAGATCAGAAGCGAGGTAGCCGTCGCCGTTCATGATGCGGTGCAGGCCGTCGGTATGTCGTTTCCTTTTCCCCATCGCGAGATTCTCTTGCATTACGAGAAAGAGGATCGCATCGAGCCTTGAATTATGACGCGACCGCTAACCGGTGGCGGCATCACCAGCCTCATCAGTCAAAGGGGTTTGGAAGGAAGACCGATTCACAGGGAAGAACCGGCGTAAAACCGCCAAGGGAGATCGATCGTTATGAAAGTCATTAAATTTATCTTAGCCCTGTCACTCCTGACCGTCTCTGCGGATCACGCAGCGGGCCAGGACCTGATCGTTTATCCGGCCAAGGGACAGAGTCAGCAGCAGGTGGAGAAGGACAAGTTCACCTGCCACTCCTTTGCCAAAAAACAGAGCGGGTTTGATCCGATGCAGACTCCACCGCCAGCCCAGGCGCCTGCCTCCCAACCGCCGCCGGGCTCGGCGGCCGGAGGCGTTGTTAGAGGCGGTGCGGGCGGTGCGGCACTTGGCGCGGCGGTCGGCGGAATCGCCGGCGGTTGGAGCGGGGCCGGAAAGGGAGCGGCCATCGGCGCCCTCACCGGCGGTGTTTTCGGCGGGTTGCGAAGCCAGGCGCGCGGCTATCAATCCGCGCAGGTCCAGCAGCAATCAGCCGCCCAGCAGTCGGCCGAATACCGGCAGAAGCGTGACACCTATAACCGGGCCAACGCCGTATGTCTCGAAGCAAAGGGATATGCGGTGAGGTAATATGTAATATCGCCAAGGCGCCCCACATCGAAGCGGATGCAAAGCGCTGTAAACGCTGACGAGTCTTCGCTCCGGCGGCCGGAAGGGATCAATCGGCGCTGGAAACGTGACGTTATATTGGCGCAAGCCCAAGTTTAAAATACAGCTGTCAAAGGCTTCTGTTTTTACTTCCTGGAGGTGGATATGAAAACGCTGTTAACCGCAAGTGTGGCCGGACTGTTTCTGCTCGGTTTTACGATGGTTGCTGCGGCCGTTGATTTCGACGGTTCCAAACCGCTGCTCTGTTCGGTCGTGACGGTGATTGAAAGTACCCTTGAAAATGGCTGCAGCCACGTGGCGCCGGAAAGCGTCGCCCTGCCCCAATTTCTCAAGATCGATTTCGAGAAAAAGAGCGTGACGCCGGCCAGGGAGAGCGACGGCGACCGCCACAGCGTCATCCGGCGCATGGAGCGCGTGGGGGGGAATCTGATCCTGCAGGGAGCGGACGAAGGCATCCGGAATGTGCGCGAGGGCGTCGGCTGGACGGCAGCCATAGCGGAAAAAACGGGCCGATTCGTGCTGACGGCCGCGGGCGACGAAGAGGCTTTCATTGTATACGGGGCCTGCATTCCGCTGCCCTGATGCACCTTCGACCGCGCCCGCCGGTAATCCCGGCCGGTGTCGAGCGTGTCAGCACGAGCCCATGCAAAACCTTGAACCCAAGCTTGCGGCTTTAATCCAAGGTGGTTAATTTTTTTTCCGGGCGCATTCCCTGCTTTACCGGACTGTCCGGGACCAATAGACAAGAAAAAGGAGGACAAATGGGCAGACGTATTAAGCAGGCCGTCATGATGTTCACCATGGGCTTCGTGCTCGTCGGGATTCAGGACGCGGCCCTTCTGGCCGCGGAGAATCTGAGTGCGGAGGAACTGGCCAAGAAGGTCCAAAACCCCGTTGCCGACCTGATCAGCGTACCTCTTCAGAACAATTTCAACTTCGATGTCGGCCCGGAAGAAGGTCTTCAGTACGTGCTCAACATTCAGCCGGTTATCCCCATAACACTCAGCCCGGACTGGAACCTCATCACCCGCACGATCGTGCCGATCATCTCCCAGCCGGGCTTTACTCCCGGCCAGGACCGCGTTACCGGAATCGGTGACATCCAGTTCACAGCGTTCCTGTCTCCGGCGAACTCCGAAGGCCTGATATGGGGCGCCGGGCCGATAATACAGTTTCCGACCAACAGCAACGACCGCCTGGGAAACGATCGCTGGGGTCTCGGCGCCTCCGCGGTCGCGCTCAAATTGAAGAAAGGCAGCCCTTGGGTCTATGGCGCTCTGGTCAACAACGTCTGGTCGGTGAGTGGTTCCGGCAGCGACCCGAGCTACAGCAACTTTCTGATCCAGCCGTTCCTCAATTACAATTTTTCCAGTGGGTTCTACCTCTCCAGTGCCCCGATCATTACCGCCGACTGGAAGGCCGACAGCGGCGATCGCTGGACCGTGCCGTTGGGCGGCGGCATCGGAAAGATTGTCCACCTCGGCCGGCTGCCGCTGAATCTCCAGTTGCAGACCTATTACAATGTGGTGACACCGGACAACGGCGCGGACTGGCAACTGCGGTTCCAGGTCCAGTTCTTGTTTCCCAAGTGACGCGGTGTGTGCGCGGCGGCCGCTCTGGGATTGGAGCAAGTAATTGAGGAGAGAGCACGCGCAACGGTTGCAAGGGTTCGCCCCCCGGAACGAACGAAAGCAGCGGCGTAGCGGTCTTTTGATTTATGAGACATTGGTGTCTGATGAACAAACTTTCAAGCCGAAGGAGGTTCTCATGTTCACCCAGAAAGGGCCCATTTGGGTCGCCAAACTCATTTTTTTCGTTTCAGTGCTGACGTTGGGAGTGCTCGTGCTCGGTTCCAGCCGGGCCACGGCCGGCGGCTTGATCGCCTATGAGGTCGGCACGGCCGACGTCGGCCTGGCCTCGGCGGGCTATAATGCGCGCGCGCAGGACGCCTCGACCGCATTCACCAACCCGGCCGGCATGACGCGGCTTTCGGGCACCCAGTTCCTGGCCGCGGGGCAGGTGCTCTGGAGCAACACGAAGTTCTCGATCGGCTCCCGCACGTCGCCCGAACTCGGCAACGACGATGGCGGCTATGCGGTCGGGAGTGACGGGTGGTTTCTCGGGGGAGGCGGGTTCCTCAGCTACAGCGTGTCACCCGATCTCAAGCTCGGGTTCGCCCTGACCGGCAACTTCGGGGCCCCCTTGAGCTACAACGACAACTGGGTCGGCCGCTATTACGTCCAGGAAGCCACACTGCTCGGGATATCGTTCCTGCCCTCGGTCGCCTACAAGCTGACCGACAAGCTATCGCTCGCGGTGGGCGTGACCGCCATGTACGGCATTTACACGAACCAGGTGGCGATCAACAACGTTGATCCCGCCTTCGGCGACGGCCGCCTCAAGATCGATGACAACGACTGGGGCTGGGGCGGCAACCTCGGGTTGCTCTATGAGATCAACCAGGATATCCGGCTCGGGTTCACCTGGAACTCGCAGGTGGACCTGGACTTCAAAGCGCCGGCGCAGTTCTCGAACATCTCGCCGGGTCTCGTGGCGCTGCTGAACGGCAGGGGGTTGCTGAACTCGAGCATATCCGTCGGAATCAACGTCCCCCAGCAGGCGATGGGCAGCATCTTCGCCCAGCTGAACGATCGCTGGGCGGTGCTCGGCAGTGTGGGCTGGCAGCAGTGGTCGAAGTTCGGCCAGGTGGAGCTCGGCATCGACGATACGTCCAATCCGACCAGCACCACGGCCGAGCTCGACTTCAAGGACACCTGGCACGTCGCCATGGGGGCACAGTACCGGCTGAGCCAGCCGTGGCTGCTCAACTTCGGCATCGCCTACGATTCGGATTGCCAGGACGGGGCGAACGTCTCGCCGCTGCTGCCGGTGAATTCGGCCTGGCGCTTCGGCGTGGGGGCCGAGCACCAGACGAGCGAGACTTTTCTCTGGGGCTTCGCGGCCGAGTACCTGTACGGCGGGACGCTCGATACCGAAAAGCGCGGCGCGCTGCCGGTCGCAGCCGGCGGACGCGGCAACCTCGTCGGTTCCTACCACAATATCGGGACCGTTTACCTCGCCCTGTACGGCAACTGGAAGTTTTAGACGTCGTGGCCGTGCAGCACAAAGCTCAGCAATCCACCGCCGACCGGACCCTGAAAAAGGAAGTGACTGCCAGTCGCAGGAACGGATGGGCATGGAAGACTGTGAAGGAGGTGGTGGCTAGGAAAAGTTGAGTTCAGTAGGTGCGGCTGCGGCCGCGAGACGGGCCCCGTCAATCACAGCCATAAGGATGGTCGCTCCTCAGCCGGCAAGCCGCAAGCACTTTCGGGAGTTGAAACCAAAGCCGCTCGACCTATTTAAAACGGACGCTTTTGTCCACAAAAAGGAGGCACCTAATGAAAAATGCACATTCCAAGCTCGTCAGAAATCTTATCTGCGCCATTCTTGTCGGCACATTCTTTGTCGGGTTGTTTATTCCGGCCCCGGTGACGGCGCAATCCGAACAACAGCAGCTGGTGGACAAAGCCCGAATGACCTTCGAGAGCTTCATGTCCGATCCGAACATGAGTTGGTTGAAGGAGCATCTGAAGGAGGCCAAGGGCATTTTAATTGTTCCGAGCCTGCTCAAGGCCGGTTTTGTCTTCGGCGGCTCCGGCGGACACGGCGTGCTGATCGTCAACGATGAAAAAAAAGGTCAATGGAGTCAGCCGGCGTTCTACACCATCGGTTCGGTCAGCTTCGGGTTGCAGATCGGCGGCGAGGCGGCTGAGGTGATTATGATGGTCAGGACCCAGAAGGCCGTAGATAAGCTCTTGACGTCCTCCATGAAACTGGGCGGCGACACGTCCATTGCGGTCGGACCGGTGGGGGTCGGGGCCAAGTCGAGCGCAATGGCCGACATTTTTTCGTTTTCACGTTCGAAAGGCGCTTTTGCGGGACTTGCGCTGGACGGCAGTGTCATTAAAGTACGGGACGACTGGAACAAGGCGTATTACGGCAAGCCGGCCTCGCCGGTCGATATCCTGGTGACGCATTCGGTCAGCAATCCCGGATCAGCCGAACTCCGTAAAGCAGTGGCCGGTGCGGCCAAGAAATAACCGGCGCCTTGCAGTGGTCGGGGGGTATGACCGCCGTGAGCAGGTTTGCAGTAATCTCGGATAAGCCGCGCGGAACCACCTTCCCGCCCCGGTCTGTCCTAAGGCCATAAAAGGCCGCACACCTCATCTGGTGTGCGGCCTTCGTTATTGATCAGCTTTTACTTGCAATACACAAATTCCAAAAATTCCATGTTGCGGGTGAAGTTCACAATAGCTAATTTGTGCGAATATTTGCCAATCTCAAATACGATTGAGGTTGGTTCAAGGGACCTCGCATTGGTATTGGCGGCACACGTCGTTTCAAACATCGACCCTGGCAAGACTTTGGACAGCATCTCATATCCGCCAAAGTTAACAACCCAACCTGCAGTCGTACTGACTGAGTCCTTTGAGGATTGTCCATGAATAACGCCAGTTATGGCCTGTCGGACGGCGAAACGGAAATCAGCGACCGCCTGCGTTTTGAACAAATGATTTCGGATCTGTCGGCACGGTTCATTCATCCACCGACCGAGCGGCTCGACGACGAAATCGAGCACGCCTTGAAAATGGTGCTGGAGTTTTCCCAGGTCGACCGCTGCGGGTTGCTTCACGTCCTGCCGGATAAGGAGGCATGGGAAATCACCCACGTGGCTTACTCGGAACATGCCGCGCCGGTCCCCAAAGGTACCGAACTCCCCCGATCGATCCACCCATGGGCATGGGAAAAGCTGGCGGTAAGAGGCGAAGTGGTGTCGAACGGGTTCATATCTTGCGCGTGCTGGCGAAAACCGGCTGGCGCATCACCGGCAAAAGCGGGGCCGCCGAAATCCTGGGGATGAAACGCACCACCCTGCAATCCAAAATGAAGAAACTGAACATCCAGCGTCCTGCCTCTTGATGCCGAATTAACGTCATTCGTGCCGAAATATCGGCACATTTTCCCTCCCGTATTGGGGGCAAACTTCCCGCCAGCGGCGGCGCGACATCGCTGTTCATCGACTGGATCGGAGTGGGCTGCGGCGTCGGAGTCGGGTTCCGCGGCCCAGGCTGGCGGTGATGGTAATTAAGGGTTTCACCGGTGGTGTTCCAAGTTTAAAATTCGGCGCCTAACAGAGAGGATTGAAAAAATGGTATCCAGACGAAAATTACTGCAAGGCATGGCCGCTGCAACGCTCCTTGGCGTGTGCCGGCCCCTTTGGGCAACCAAGCCGGGCGGCCACTTTCTTAAGCCTGGCCAAAAACTGAAACCCGGCGAGTACGTGTGGGAGCCCGAATTGTCACCGGAGGGGCCGGTAGCCGTGCTGGTGTCGTTGCCGGAACAGATGGGGCATGTCTATCGCAACGGGTTGGAGATCGGCGTCACCACAGTATCGACCGGACGTAAAGGGCATCGCACACCGACGGGCGTATTTGTCATACTGCAGAAAGACAGACACCATCATTCCAGCATTTACAACGACGCATCCATGCCGAACACCGAACGGTTAACGTGGGATGGGGTTTGTCTGCATGCGGGAGGCGTGCCCGGCTACCCCAGTTCCCACGGCTGTGTTCATTTGCCCCTGGAATTTTCCGCCAAGCTGTTCGACATTACGCATTTAGGTACGACGGTCATTATCGCCAATGAGGCTTCGGCCCCCACCGACGTTGTGCATCCGGGCATTGTTCTCAGTGGTGATGCCGACCAGATGATAGCCCAGGAAATTGCCCGGGAACGCAGAAAAGAGCCCAAGACGGTGCCCCCTGTGGCCGGAGATCATCCGAATCGTGTGCCGGTTGCCTCGGTTGTGGTGAGCGGTGCGGATCGGACATCCTACTTACTTAAAGACGGTGACATCGTTAATCAGGAAACGATCGCCATTGCAAATTCCGGTCAACCTCTGGGCACCCATGTCCTGGTGTTAAAAACGCTTGAAGGCAAACATCCTACCTGGAGTGCAGCCTCTATTCGTCATGCGGATTCGACGGTTGCAGTGCAGTCCACGGATAGCGCCACCCTTGAGCGAATTAAATTCGACCCTGCGTTTGTCGAACAGGCACTTGGGGCGATGCATCCCGGCATGATGCTGATGATCACGGATCTTGCCGCAGGCCCGGAAACCCGGTCAGAAAAGGATTTCGTCATCGTAACATCGGAGTATGTTCAGTCTTAGCGATAAGTATCCATAATCGTTTACTGGATCTCAGGCTTAAAGGAGGTGCACTCAGATGAAGATGTTAACCCGAAAATTGGCGAAAGTCACCGTGGCTGGCATATCCGCTGCGGTGCTGGCCTTGATACTTGGAATGGGCACGCCCTCAGGGGCGCGAGCCGCTGAGGCAGATGCCAAGAGCCTCTTCAAGGCCATGTCCGATTACATGGCGGCGCAGAAGGTTATCTCGTTTGCATACGATGCCACCCTCGAAATCGTCACAACCGATCTTCAGAAACTCGCTCTGGCGAGTTCGGGCAGGGCCACTCTCAACCGGCCCGATAAAATCCGCGCCACACGCACCGGCGGTTTTGCCGATGCCGAGTTGCTTTTTGACGCGAAGACGCTGACACTGCTCGGCAAGAACGAGAACCTCTATGCCCAGGTCGACATCCCCGGGACAATCGACCATCTGATCGACGAGTTGAGGGTCAAACACAACATGCCCCTTCCAGCGGCAGATTTGCTTATGGCGAATGTCTACGAGCAGTTGATGCCCGAGGTGGTGGATGTAAAGGACCTTGGCAGCGGTGTGATTGGCGGCGTTGAGTGCGATCACCTTGCGTTTCGGACCGATAAGGTCGATTGGCAGATTTGGATCGCTCAGGGTGATCGACCCTATCCTTGCCGATATGTCATTACCTCGAAGCTCATTGCCGAAGGCCCGCAATACAGCATCCAGGTCAGGGACTGGAAGACCGGAGACGAGGTCGCGGTGGACGATTTCAGCTTCAAAAATCCAACAAAGGCCAAAAAAATCGATTTGAAGGATATTGCCGAGAAGACCGATGAATTTCCGGAGAATTTTGTGATGGGAGGTGCAAAATGACCGTGTTGAAAAGATTTGGCTTCGTGCTGCTGGCAGTGATCATCTGGCTTGGTGGAATAGAACTCGGAGAGCGGCTTACGACCCCCGGCGCACACAGTGTCGTCTCGACTGCCGAAGCCATCGTCGGACGACCCTTAACGCCGGTGAGCGTCGGCGGGGTGGCGCGGCGCACAGCGAGGCGGTGGTAACTGAGCAGTTGGTGTATCCTGTATCTATTCCTCGTCTCCTTGGCGCTACGATTTCGGCCCTTCCGGTACGTATGGCCGGGCACTTCAACAGGGAAGACTACATGAAACTTTGGGCCGATGGCAAGGACAGTTTCAGCGCTGACCCGCCCAATGCCACTCTTTCCGTCTTCGAACAGGGGCAGGACGATCTTCTTGACGTCGTGGTCAAGCTGCAGAACCCACGGTACCAAGGCGACGATCTGATTTACGACATTACCCTAATTGACAAAGAACGCCCATTGCCGAATAAGGGTGGACCTGCTTCGCTGTTCATCGACATCTTCGGAGTCTGGCGCCGGGCCGCTCGACGCACGGTGTGGATCGGCGCAGCTGCCGCGACAACGGCGGAAGCCAGTGCGGCTGCGGCTGCGGCCGCTCATCCCACTGCCGTCACGGTGAAGGAAACCATGACCGCGCCGCCGGCTGCACCGGCAATGTCAAGCTCCCAGGAGTCAGCCGTCGCGCGTCTCAAGGAACTCAAGTCGCTGCAGCAGCAGGGCCTCATCACGGAGGCTCAATACCAGGCCGAGTCCCAGAAGCTGTTGAACCAGATCGCCGAATAGGACGCTTGCCAATCCGAAGGAAGGTTGTTTGAGAGGGACGGCGACCTGAATCATATCGTACCGATAAGAATGGGGACCGTGGCGGGGCCGAAGAAGACCGCTTTGACAACGTCATCATCCAAGGCTCTTGTCAACTCAGTGTCAAACACATCTAAAAGAAGGAGGCGATAATGTGCTAACACGGAACCACCTTCCCGACCCGATTTATCTAGACCTCACAAAAAGCGGCACACCTTATCTGGTGTGCCGCTTTCAATATCGATCAGCTTGCGTTTACATGGTGAAACTTTTCAAGGAATGTACATGCCGTTCACTCCCGATGATGCTTTTACCATGTAATTGTGTTTGCAAGTGTATACCTAATCAGGGTAAAGGGGAACTGGTGTAAATAAGAGTTTGAAATTGACCGTTATAGACCATATAAGCCATCACTATTTGTTGAAAAATAGAGACACGATGCCAACCCGTCGGATCGATCTCAACTCGGATGTCGGCGAAAGTTTCGGATGCTACAAACTCGGGCTCGATGAAGACCTCATACCGCTGATCAGCTCCGCCAACATCGCCTGCGGGTTTCACGCCGGTGACCCAATGGTGCTGCGGCGCACCGTTGTTCTGGCGCGCGACCACAACGTGGCCGTGGGGGCCCATCCGGGGTTGCCGGATTTGGTAGGCTTCGGCCGCCGGGAAATGGCGGTGTCGCTGGGTGAGATAAGGGATTACGTCACCTATCAAATCGGCGCCATTCAGGCCTTTGCCGTGGCGGAAGGGGTGCGGCTTCAGCACGTCAAACCGCATGGTGCTCTATACAACATGGCGGTCAAGAATCCGGCTATCTGGGAAACCGTTGCTGCCGCAATGGCCGATCTGGACAAAGACCTGGTTCTTTTCGTTCTCGGCGGGGCCGATCGCGATGAATTGCAAGCCATGGGTGCGCGCCACGGGATACGGATCGCCTGCGAGTTCTTCGCCGATCGGGCCTACAACCCCGACGGCAGTCTGGTGCCGCGGTCCATGCCCGGTGCGGTCATCAAGGATCATGACCGGGCGGCTGAGCGGGTCCTCCGATTGGCGACCGAGGGCAAGGTGACCTGCATCGACGGCGGTGACATCGCGCTCGAGGCCGATACGATCTGCGTCCACGGCGACAACCTGGCGGCGCTGGGGCTGGTCCGGAAAATCAGGGAAACCCTGGCCGCGGCCGGAATAGATATTCGACCGCCTCAAGCATTCCTTTGACTTAATAATAAAGACGCACCGCATGCGTAAAAAATGCAGGGGATAACGCATTTCGGGAAATGAGAGAAAAACCGTCGCATTCAAGCGCAGGCTTCAGTTTGTTGAATGTTGTCGCCACAAGTTCAAGGGGTTGGAGGGCCAGGGGTTCTATGGGCGAGCTTTTATTCCCCGGCTCCTCGAACCCTCGAATCCTTGAACTCAAGCCTTCAGCTTGTGCACCATGAGGTACGCGCAACCGAAATTCCGGGTCATGGGCGATCGCTCCCTGCTGGTTGAACTGGGGGAGGGGATCAGCCGCGATGTGAGCCGGTGCGTGCGGATGCTCTACTTCAGTTTGCTCGATCAAAAGCCTGGCGGCGTGCTCGAGCTGATTCCCAGCTATGCCACCTTGCTGATCCTTTTTAATCCGCTTCAAATTTCGCTGACCGCCCTCAAGATCCTCACCGCCCGATTGATGGAAACCGCCGATCCGTCGCGGATACCTGAGCCTAAGACCCTCAGGATTCCGGTGGTTTACGGCGGCGACTTCGGGCCGGACCTGCCCTGGTTGGCCGACCTCCACCACATGGCACCGGAGGATGTCGTCCGACACCACACGGCGGCCACCTACCACGTGTACATGATCGGTTTTACTCCCGGTTTTCCATACCTGGGCGAGGTGTCGGCCGCCATTGCCGCGCCGCGCCGGAAAACTCCCCGCACCCGCGTTCCGCAAGGCTCCGTTGCCATCGCCCAGCGGCAGACCGGTATCTACCCGGTGGCCAGCCCGGGCGGATGGCAGATCATCGGGCGCACGCCCGTTAAACTCTTCGACCCCGCGGCCTGGCCTCCGTCACCGATTGACATTGGCGATGCCGTCAATTTTTATGCCATCGAAAAGGAGGCGTTCGACGGATGGCTGCCATAGCGGTCATGGAAGTCAAGGCTCCCGGCCTGCTGACCACCGTCCAGGACCGGGGCCGATTCGGTTTCGGACGCTACGGGGTGGCACCGAGCGGCGCCCTGGACAGCGTCGCCATGCGGATCGCGAATCTTCTGGTTGACAACCCGGAAGAAGAAGCCGTCCTGGAAATCACCCTGCCGGGATTTTCGGCCGTCATGCTGGCCGATGCGGTGGTGGCCGTTACCGGCGCCGACCTGGGATGGCATAAAAATGACCGGCCGCTGGGAATCTGGCAATCGCACCGCCTACACCAAGGAGACACGCTCGCCTTCAGGGATTTGAACGCCGGTTGCCGGGCTTACCTGTCTCTCGGCGGCGGGTGGGATGTGCCGGAAGTCATGGGCAGTAAATCGACCAACCTCTCTTCCGGATTCGGTGGTTTCAAGGGCCGGCCGCTGCAACAAGGGGACATTTTACGCTCTTCGTCACCGCAGTATTACCTGGAAGCCGCCGGACGCAGGTTCGACCTGAACGCCGTGCCGGCCTATCGCGGCTACTGGGAACTGCGGGTTGTTCTGGGGCCCCAGGACGACCATTTCAATTTCGCGACGCAGGATCGGTTTCTGAACACCGACTTTCGGGTGTCGCCCCACTCCGACCGCACCGGCATCCGGCTGCTGGGGAATCGTCTGGCGGCCGCGGAGGGGCTGGCCGAATCGATTCTCTCCGAAGCCGTGGTCGCGGGGACCATTCAGGTGCCCGGCGACGGACAGCCGATCATCCTTCTGGGAGAAACGGTGAGCGGGGGATACCGCAAGATCGCGACCGTGATCACGGCCGATCTGCACTTGATCGGCCAGGTTCTGCCCGGCGACCGGCTCCGGTTCAACGCTGTCACCATGCGCGAGGCGCGCCAGGCCCTCTGGCGTCTGGAGGAAACGATCGGCCGGTTTCGCGACAGCCTGTCATGAACCGCATCTGAAAGCCAGCTTGGCCCACTTCTCAAAAGCGCCTTCTTCCGTTTCTCGTATTCAGCTCCTGTAGTGCCCTCTTTCCTGCAGGCCGCCGAGAAATCGATCACCTTCTGTCCCAAAGTTGTCTTGCAGGGGACGAGAATTTGTTCTGGCATGTTTATCTACTAGACGGCTTATAGAGGATAAAGATCCGCATAGATCAGCTTGATCGCGATGGGGCGATCGGAGGAGTTTGCGACGCAACATTATCCTTAACAGCTTTACCGATACCCGGAGGATACCAGGGAAAGGAAAAACCTTCATCCTGGAAGCCGGTCTAAATGTCACGGGTTGTAGAGCCCTGCCAGGATCGGCAGGTAGAGGGAGAGGACCGGGAAAAGGCTCAGTATCAGCAGCACGGCGACATCCATGGCGATGAACCAGACCGCCTGCCGCGAGATGGCATCGATGTTGCCGCCGATCAGGTTGGCGGCCGTGAAGAGGTTGACGCCCACCGGCGGGGTGGCCTGGCCGATGGCCAGGGCCGATATGAAGATGACGCCGTACCACAGGGGATCGATCTTGAAGGCGGCCAGCACGGGGATCAGAATCGGCATCACCAGATAGGAGATCGAGATGGCGTCGATGATCATCCCCAATGCCAGCAGCAGCAGGTTGACCAGGATGATCATCACCGCGGCGTTGGGTGACATGCGGATAATGGCTGCGGCCGCCTGATCGATGATGCCGATCACCGCTGCGGCCCACGAGAAAATGCCGGCAAACACCACGATGAACATGATCACCGAACTGGTGACGCTGGCATCCACCAGGATGTGGATCATATCCCGCCACGTGATGGAGCGGTAGACAACGACCGCCACGAACAGGCTGTAGAAAACGGCCACCACCGCGGCTTCGGTCGGGGTGAAGATGCCGGTGTAAATGCCCCCCAGAATGATGACCGGGGTCAGGATCGCCCACAGGGATTGCCGGAAGGCGACCAGGATTTCCCGGGCCGATCCGCGCTTCTCCAGGCCGCGATAGCCGCGCTTGCGCGATATCAGGTAGGCCACCAGAAGTATTCCGCCACCGGTGATCAGGCCGGGCAGGATGCCGGCCACGAAAAGCGCGCTGACCGATACCCCGGTAATGTTGCCGTAGATGATAAACGCGATGCTCGGGGGGATGATGATCGACAGGTCCGCGGCATTGGCGATGGTGGCGCCGGCGAAGTGCTTGTCGTACCCGTGGCGCACCATGGGCGTCAGCAGAATCAGACCGACGGCGGCGGTTGTCGCCGGTCCCGATCCCGAGAGCGCGCCCCAGAACATGCAGGTCAGCACGGCCACCATGGCCAGCCCGCCGACGGCCTTGCCGACCAGGAGTTCGAAAAAACGCGCGATTTTCGCCGCGAGCCGCGCTTTTTCAAGAATCACGCCCGCCAGAACGAAAAACGGAATGGCGAGCAGGGGAAAAGAGGCGATACCGTTTAAAAAGTTGACGCCCAGCATGCCGATGCCCAGGTTGAACTGATAGATGGTGACGACGCCGGCGATCCCGAGGGCCGTGCCGATGGGAATGCCGAGAAACATAAGGACCAGAAAAATCGATCCGATGAGAAGGGCCTCCATCTCAAAGGACCTCGCCGCCATCGAGCCGCGCCAGGCTGCGGGCCGCATGCCGGTAGATGCCCGAGAAGACAAATGCCGAAAGAAGCGGAACCCCGGCGTAGTAAATCCAGACCGGTATGTCCAGGGCGGCCGAGGTCGCTTGAAATAATGTCAGTTCATCGTAAATGGCCTGCAGCATGTAGTAGTCGACCAGCAGGAACAAAATGGCGCTCAAACCGGCGCCGAGCAGGATGGCGGCTTTTTTGAAGCGCTTCGGGAAGATATTGAAAAGAGTCATCATGCCCAACTGGCTGCCGCGCTCGAAGGCGATGGCCGAGCCCACCACCGTCAGCCACACAAACAAATTGATGGTTATTTCTTCGGTGGCGGCAAACGAGAAGTGAAACAGGTAGCGGCTCAGGACGTTGATGAAGGCAATGGCGGCCATCGTGAACAGCATCGCGGCCGCCAGCCAGTAATCGATCCGGATTCCCTTGATGCTCGGCGTCATCTGGTCTTCTCTCCAATCATGTTTTTCAGGACACGAAAAAGCCCCTGCAAGGCATGCACGCGATTGGCAGGGGCTTTTTTCTTGCGGGACTACTTGGCCATGTCGGCCTGGGCCTTTTGGTAGATGTCTTTTCCGATTTTCGGCACCCACGGGTCGTAGAGGGATTGCGTGGCCGCGACGAAGGCTTTCTGCTGGGCGTCGGTCAGGTTGGTCACCACCATCCCCTTTCTTTCGACGAACGCCACCGGGTCAGGGATTTCCATGGTGTAGTTGAACTCGTCCTTGAGGATTTTAAGAGACGTGCCGTCGTCGATGCCGGCGCGGGCGAGGGCGGTTTCAAAGCGCCCGGCCTCTACCGCGGCTTCCCTTATGGCTTTCTGGATATCCGGTGGAAAAGTGTCGAACTCCTTTTTGCTCCAGTAGATGATCAGGGGATCGACCAGGTAATTCCAGCGGGTGATGTACTTGTGGTACTGCCAGATCTGAACCGGGATGCAGACGTTGGGCAGCGGGTTTTCCTGGCCGTCGACCACGCCCTGCTGAAAGGCGGAGGTGGCATCGCCCCAGTTCATGTTGACCGGGTCGGCGCCGAGCTGCCGGAAGATGTCGATGAAGATCGGGCTGCCCACGACGCGGAACTTCAACCCTTTCAGGTCATCGGGCATTTTGATCTCGCGCTTGCTGTTGGTGATCTGCCGAAACCCGTTTTCGCCCCAGGCCAGCGGCTCGAGGCCCTTGCTCTGCATGGCGGCGAAAATGGCCTGGCCGGTCTCGCCGCGCTCCAGCTTGTCGACGTTTTCGAAGGTGTTGATAAAAAACGGCAGGGAGAAGATGTTGCACGCCTCGATCACCGGCGAGATGTTGATGGTCGACTCCATCGCGCACTCGATGACGCCGTTGGCCACCATCTGGGCGCTCTTCAGCTGGGCGCCCTTGAGCAGCTGGCTGCCCCAATAAGGTTTGACGTTGATCCGGCCGCCGGTTTTCTGGGCCACCAACTCCGCAAACTTGGTCGCCCCCATGCCCCAGTAGAAGTTGGGACCGACGTTGACCTGCATCTTGTACTCTTTTTTGAAATCGGCGCCCTGCGCTTCGGGCAGCCATACGAGGACCACCAGGGCGGCGAGCACCCCAACCAGCCGGCGATGATTTTTTCCGGATCTCATGTGTTTCTCCTTTTTTTGATGGTCGATGATGAAGGAAGACCGGCGATCCACGCGGATCAAACGGCCGGGTGCGGTGCCTTGCGCAAAAGCAGAACCGCTCGGTCATGATGTGCCGCAGGCTTTTTCGGTCACCGGGCGTCTTTCAAAAATGGTTGTCATCAAGCAATATTCTCACTACACTGTCAAGTCAAGATTCATCTCTATCCTACCGGATATTCACGCTGACGATAATGAAAGGCGATGGCAGTGGTGCTGGTTGTGTTGAAAATTCTGGTCACCATCGTCATCGTGGTCGGGCTCTCGGTTGTGGCGGAACACGTCAGCCCGCGGGTGGCCGGCATCCTGTCGGGCTATCCCCTGGGGGCGGCCATCGCCCTTTTTTTTATCGGACTTGACGTCGGTCCGGATTTTGCCGCCGAGAGCGCCGTTTACACAATCGCCGGACTGGTGGGCAGCCTGTGCTTTGTTTATGCTTACCATCGGGCGGGACTGCACTTTAAAAAAGCCACGATTCCTCTGTCATCGGCCGCCGCCACGGTGGCCTATTTTGCGGCCATCGCCATACTGCAGAGTCTCGGCCTGTCAAAAACAGGCGCCGTGCTGTTGACGGTCGGCGCCACGTTGGCTTTCGCCATCCTGTTTCGCCACATCGAGGATGCCCAAATCGAGCGCCCGGTCCGGTTGATCTTCCGGGTCCTTCTGCTGCGGGCCGTGCTGGCGTCCGGTGCCATCGTGATAATCACCGGGGCCGCTAAATGGGTCGGCCCGCGCTGGGCCGGTCTTTTTTCCGCCTTCCCGACCACGCTCTTTCCTCTCATGCTGATCGTTCACGTCGGTTACGGGCAAGGGCCCGTAAACACGATCATAAAAAATTTCCCGCGCGGACTTGGCTCGCTCATTTTCTACGCCCTCAGCGTTTCGGTGATGTACCCGCGCTGCGGGGTTTACTGGGGCACGCTGGCGGCGTTCGCCGCCGCCAGCGGTTACCTTGCCGTCTATGGCGCGCTGGTAGTCAAAGGGCAGCGACGGAAGCTTTGAAGGTTCCGATTCCGAGTTTCCAGTTTCAAGTTTCCACCTTCAGCCGCCCAACACCGCCTCGACGGCCGTGCCGAGGGCCGCGACGATTTGCTCCAGGTCCGCGCTGGTAGCGATGAAGGGCGGTCCGACGATCATGGCATCCCCGTCGAGGCCGGCCAGCCCCGTGGCCTTGTAGAGAAGCACCCCGTCGGCGTAGAGACGCTCCCAGATCCGTTCCGCAACATGCTCTTTTCGGGGAAACGGCTGGCGGCTGTCGCGATCGGCGACGAACTCGACACCCCACAAAAATCCGATGCCGCGGATGTCTCCCACATGGGGATGGTTTCCCAGGCGGTTGGACAGCATCTCGCCCAGCCGTGGGCCCACCCGCGCCACCCGTGCCACCAGATCTTCTTGTTCCAGAATGTCCAGAACCGCGTTTCCGGCCGCGCAGGCCACCTGATGGTGGGAAAAGGTGCCGCCGTGGACGAAGGCGCCGGAGCCTTTGCAAATGGCTTCGAACCAGCGGGCTTGAACGCCCACGGCCGACAGGGCGACGCTGCCGCCGGCCAGCCCCTTTCCCATGGTCACCAGGTCGGGGACCACATCGGCATGCTCCGCGGCGAACCAGCGCCCGGTGCGTCCCAGGCCGCACAGCACCTCGTCCAGGATCAGCAGCACGCCGTGACGGTCGCAAATTTCCCGGATTCGGCCAAAATACCCCTCGGGCGGAACGACCGCCGCGATGGTGGCTCCGCTCACGGTTTCGGCGATAAAGGCCGCGACAGTTGCGGGTCCCAGCTCGACAATGGCCTCCTCCAGGGCTGCGGCGCAGCGCAGACCGCAGGCCGGGTGCGTCAGTCCGTAGCTGCACCGGTAGCAGTAGGGGGCCGGGATGTGGTGGCTCTCCGGCAGCATGGGCGCAAACGGCGTGCGAAAGCCGGTGCGGCCGGTGGCCGCCAGGGCGCCCATGGACAGGCCATGGTAGGATTTCCAGCGCGAAATAACGCGGTAGCGCTGGGCGTCGCCGCGCTCCAGGTGGATCTGGCGGGCCAGTTTGAGGGCCGTTTCCACGGCTTCCGATCCGGTGGTCATGAAATAAAAGCGCTCGATACCCGGCGGTGCGAGGGCGGCCAGCCGGGCGGCCAGGGTCTCCACGGCTTCGCCGGTGAACATCGTCGGGTGCACATACGCGCAAGTGCGTACCTGAACCTCGACCGCGCGCGCGATCTCCGGACGGCCGTGCCCGACATTGACCACCAGCGGCCCTCCCGAACCGTCGAGCAGCCGGCGGCCTCCGGCCGTCGTGATCCAGACGCCGGAGGCTTCAGCGGCCGTTTCGAGGTCCTTTGTCAATTGTCTGCGAAAAACCGCTCCCGGCGGAAAAGACATGGCCGTTCTCCTTGGGACGCTTTACAGGTCAATTATTCTCGGAACTGGTCATCACGGTGCCCGATAATGACTGAGTCGGTTTGGTCAGTTGAGTCAGTTAAGTCGGTTAGGTCAGTTAGGTCGGTTAGGTCAGTTGAGTCGGTGAAGGACATTGTCGGTTTTACCCAATCGTCGTTAAAAGGTTTATTCCACCGTGAATTTTGAAACTTCAACCATAAAAAACATTTACCAGCCCATTTATTAAAATGCAAATACGCGAATCGGGCCGTCGTCAGGGACATCGCGTCAGCGTTCACGGTGTGTCGCAAATGCACGGCGTCGGGCGCGCGGACATATTTTTGGACGTAGAGTGCCCGATAACATGGCAGATGTGGCGGCCGGTGAACGCTGACAGTCAGGTGGTTTGGGACGCATTGGACCTTGCAACCCCGTGAACGGCTACGACCTGGCGTTGCCATTTCCAGTTGACATAATCAACGGTTGACGGATCCGGCTGTTTACATTCGAAAAAAAAAGTGATTAATCATACATTCAAGTCAAAGAGAGAAAACACCCCCAAGGAAGGTTGTCACGCAGGCGGTCTATTTCCGCCATGTTCCCCTACACCATCATGCAAAAGGAGGAAAGAGTATGTCGCAGCGCCACAAAATTCTGTCTGTCATCGTTCTCGTTCTGTTTGCCGGCCTGGTGGCGGTTCCCGGTTGTCTGGCGGCCAAGCAATTCTTCGCCATCGCCACCGGCGGCACCGGCGGCACCTACTATCCGCTGGGCGGCGTGCTGGCCCAGGCGCTGACCACCAAGGTGCCCGACGTGATCGTCACGGCCCAATCGGGCAATGCGTCCACGGCCAACCTCAACCTGATCCGCTCGCACAGCATCGAGTCGGCCTTCGTCCAGAACAACACCGCCTATCAGGCCTACAAGGGTCTGGATCAGTTCGAGGGCAAGCCGGTCAAGAACGTGCGCGGCATCGCCTCGCTGTACCCGGAAGTCATCCAGATCGTGACCCGCAAGGAGGCCGGCATCAAAACCATTAAAGACCTCAAGGGCAAGAGCGTCATCCCCGGCGATCGCGGCAGCGGCACGGCCGTCGATGCCGAAAACATCCTCAAGCAGGCCGGAATGAGTTTTTCCGACTTCGGTTCGCTGGACTGGCTGAGCTTTGCCGGCATTTCCCAGCGCATGCAGGACAACCAGGCCGACGCGGGCTTCATCACGGCCGGCATCCCGACCTCCTCGGTGATGGAACTGGTCTCCAGCACCCCGATCACCATCCTGAGTCTCGATGACGCGCTGATCAAGAAAATTACCGACGCCTACCCGTTTTATACCAAGGTCACCATCCCGGCCGACACCTATGCCGGGCAAAGCGCACCGATCGAAACCGTGGCCGTAATGGCGCAGTGGGTCTGTGACGCCGATGTTGACGCCGAACTGATCTACACCCTGACCAAGGCCCTGTGGGAACCCGGCTTCCACGTCTTGCGCAAGAAAGAGGGCGGCGAAGCGGAACCCGCCCCCGCCGGTGCCGAAATCATGGCTCAGGCCCATGAAAAGGGGAAGGATGTCACCCTCAAAACGGCTTTGAGCGGCATGGCGATTCCGCTGCATCCGGGTGCCGAACGCTATTACCGTGAAAAGGGCATGATCAAGTAAAGGGTAAAGATGGCAGTGTCCATCGACTCTGGCAGGGCATCGGATAGTGCCCGCAGCCCTGTCAGAGTCATCAAGAGGAGTCAAACGTTCACGCACCGCTGCTGGATGATCGCCGGTGGCATTTTAGTTGCGGCCATGGCGCTGGCGGCGGCCTGGCCGCTGCATGCCCTTTTGATCGAGACGATACCGGCCGGCCGGCCGGTGTTTGTCGAGCGGGTGCAGCCCGGCCGCCGGCTGTCCCTCGGTTTTCTGCATTCGGTCGAAAATTGCCGCATCTGGGATCACCTGGCCATCGGTCGGGCCTACGAAATGGTCGTGGTGGCGACCGAATTTTCCGAAAGCCGGACCGGCCTGCCTTACGCCGCGTTCGGCGCGGAAGTCTTCGAACGCCGGGGCGATGGTTTTATGATCCGCAACATGCACCGTCTGGTGCCCGAAATTTACCAATGGGTGGACGCGCGCTACGAAAATACGCTGCGCATCGACGGTGGCCGCGACATCGCGCTGGCCTCACTGGCCGGCCGGACGCTGCTGCACATCGCGGTGGTTGAAATGCCGGCGGTGCGGTATGCCTGGCTGAAAGTGAATCTCTGCTGCAGGCTTTAAAATCAATGTTTCTCCGTGTTATCGGTCGTTGGGGTATGACGCTGCAGCCGCCGCCCTCCGGCCTTGCCCAAACCTTATCATGATGCCTCTGTTTGCACGGGAGTTTTTGACATGGAACACGCAGAGCCCATTGCCGCTCCGGTGGATCTCAAGGAAGACCTGGACGAGTTGTCCAAATACGATCCGGAACTTCGCTTCCGCAAAGCCACCGGCATCACGCTGAAGCTGACCTTCTACATGACGCTGATCCTGTCCCTGTTCCATATGTACACCGCCGGATTCGGGGTGTTGCAGGAGTGGCGCCACCGGGCTTTTCACCTGGCCTTCGTGCTGCCGCTGGTTTTTTTCCTCTATTCCAGCCGCAAGGAAACAAAGACCGAACCCAAGCACTTTTACTACGACATTTTCCACGCGGCGATAGGCGCCATGCTCTCGGGCGCCATGTTTCGGGAGCTGCTGGCGCTGACACCGATCGTAACGGTGGCCTGGGCGGCGGTCTCCTTCGCCCTGGTCTTCTATTTCAAGCGTCGCTGTCTGTGGACCCACCCGGCGCTGGCCTATCCGGATTTCATTCTTTTTTCCCTGATGCTGATCGGCCTGGCCGCCGGGGCCGTAAAACTGGTCCAGGTCATCGATGTCGGGACGGTCTTCAACGATCCCAACAAAACACTGATATTCTGGAGCATTTTTCTTTTTCTAACCTGCCTGTCGATCACGGCTCTTTTCGTTATACAGTGGCTGCGCGCCGTTATGGGCATCTTTGCGGGATCGTTCAGCTACCAGATGGACGACGTTCCCTATTACGATGTGCTGTTCGCCGTGCTCTCCTCGGTCATTTCGGTTTTCATCTTCATCGAATTCAACGCGCTGGTGTTCCGGGCCGGAATGCCCGCCCACGTGGATCTGGTCATGGGGGCGATCGCCTTTCTGATGGTGCTCGAGGGCACCCGGCGCAGCATCGGGGCACCGCTGGCCATCATTGCCGTGATCGTGCTGGTCAACTGCTACCTGGGGCCGTATTTCCTGGAAATACCGGGGCTGAGTTTCTTCGCCCACCGGGGTTATTCGATCGAGCGGATCATCGAGCACATGTACCTGGGCACCGAGGGGATCTACGGCATCCCCTTGGGCGTTGTCGCGACCTTTGTGTTTCACTTCGTGCTCTTCGGCATCTTTATCTCCAAAACCGGTCTGGGGCAGCTCTTTATCGACCTGGCCCTGGCCCTGGCGGGTGGCACCATCGGCGGACCGGCCAAGGTGGCGGTCATCTCATCCGGCTTTCTGGGATCCATCAGCGGCAGTTCCATCGCCAACACCGTGACCACCGGTGCGTTCACCATTCCCTTGATGAAAAAAGTGGGCTATGACTCGACTTTCGCCGGAGCGGTCGAGGCCGCGGCCTCGACCGGCGGCCAGCTCATGCCGCCCATCATGGGCGCGGCCGCCTTCATCATGGCCGAATTTCTGGGCATTCCCTATATCAAGATCGCCACCTGCGCTATCATTCCTTCCTTCCTGCACTTTTTCGCCGTGGGCACGATGGTCCACTTCGAAGCGCTCAAGCAGGGTCTGATGGGCTTGCCGCGCGAGGCGCTGCCCAGGGCCGGACGGGTATTTCGGGAACGGGGCCTGCTGGTGACCCCGCTGGTGGTGATCGTCTACCTGCTGATTTCCGGTTCGAGCCCTTTTCTGGCGGCTTACTGGGGCATCAACTATTCGGTATCGATCGGCCAGATCCACAAACGCTCGCTGCCGCTGCTGGTGCCCATCTTCCTGAGCATGCCCTGCGTTCTGTTCTGGTTCAACCCGTTGACCTTCGCCGTCTGGACCATGGTGCCCTGGGCGCTGGCGGCGGTGGCGGCCCTTCTCTGGCTGTATCGACGCAGCGAGCGCCGCGGCTGGCTGTTCGGCGCCGGCACCACCGGCCTTCTGGCCGGACTGCTGATGGCCGACATGGAACCCTCGATGGCGGCCTTTTTAACCAACATGGCCGTGATTGCCGCCGGTATTACATACAAAGAAAGCAAAATGGGCTTTCGCGACATCCTGGACACCCTGGAGTGGGGGACCAAAAACGCCCTGGCCATCGGCGCCGCCTGCGCCACGGTCGGCTTTATCGTCGGGGCCACCACCCTCACCGGACTGGGCCTGAAGTTCGCGGCGGCGGTCATCGAACTGGCCTCCGGTGTGGCGGTCTTCGTTCATGGGATCGATTTTTTTGGCTTTTCGACCCTGGACGGTACGACCCTCTTCTTCACGCTGGTGTTTACGGCGATCAGCTGCTTTATATTAGGCATGGGCATTCCCACCACGGCGCAGTACATCATCGCCTCGATGATCGCCGCTCCCGCCCTGCTGCACTGGGGCATCGAACCGTTGATCAGCCACATGTTCGTTTTGTTCTACGCGGTTCTGGCCGATGTGACGCCGCCGGTGGCCCTGGCGGCCTATGCCGCCTCCGGGATCTCGGGCGGAGATCCCTTCAAATGCGGTTTCACCGCCTTCGCCCTGTCTTCAGCCAAACTCTATGTACCGTTCGCCTTCGTCTATTCGCCGATCATTCTCTGGCTGCCACGGCTGCTCGACCCCGCGGCCGCCTTTAACTATATCGAGTTCGTTTCCGTGTTCGCCACCATCGTACTGGGCGTGGTTTTTCTGGGATCGACCATCATCGGGTATTTCAAAGCCAAGTCGACGGTCGCAGAGCGCGTGCTCACCGGGATCGCGGCCCTTTGCATGCTGGTGCACGAGGTTTTCTCCTCGGTCGTGGGCGTGGGCATCATGATCGTTATATATTTTCTGCAACGCCAGCGCGCCCACCGGATCGCCTCGGCGGTTGCTACGGCTGCGGACTGAGGAGAGAGACAAGGCCGTCGGAATTCGAGGGGAAACCGTATGACTGCTGAAGAAAAGAACCTTTTAGCCCTGTACCGGACCATGGTCACCATCCGGCAGTTCGAGACGCGGGCCGGCGAGCTGTTCGCTGCGGGCCGGATTCCCGGCTTCATCCATTTGTCACTGGGCCAGGAGGCCTCGGCGGTCGGGGTTTGCTCCTGTCTGCGCCCCGATGACTACCTGACGACCACCCACCGCGGCCACGGCCACATCATCGCCAAGGGGGCCGATTTAAAGAAAATGATGGCCGAACTCTTCGGCCGGTGCACCGGCTACTGCAAGGGCAAGGGCGGATCGATGCACATCGCCGATTTTTCCCTCGGCATCCTGGGCGCCAACGGCGTGGTCGCCGGCGGTCTGCCGATCATTGCCGGCGCCGGTTTTTCGATCCGGATGCGCCATACCGACCAGGTGGCGGTCTGCTTTTTCGGCGACGGCGCCGCCAACCGCGGCCCGGTGCACGAAGTGATGAACCTGGCCGCGGTCTGGAAGCTGCCGGTAGTCTTCGTCGTTGAAAACAACCAGTTCGCCTCGACCACCGCTCATCGTGACGCCTGCGCGGTCGAGGACATCAGCCGGCGGGCCACCGGTTACAACATGCCCGGTGCGACCGTGGACGGCAACGACCTGCTGCAGGTTCGGCAGGCGGCTAAAACCGCCGTTGAACGGGCCCGCCGGGGCGACGGGCCGAGCCTGCTCGAAAACAGGACCTATCGCATCCGGGGGCATTTCGAGGGCGACCCGCAGAAGTATCGCCGGCCGGTGGACGTGGAGACGTGGCAAAACGACAACGATCCGATCACGCGCTTCAGCCGCTTTCTCATGCGTGAAAATGTGTTGACCGCTGATTTGGAAAAAAAGATCCGGGACGCGGTGGCCGTCGAGTTGACCGCAGCGGTGGAATTCGCCGAACAAAGTCCATGGCCCGAACCCGAGCAGGCACTCGAAGACCTGCTGGTTTAGCCGCCGCGAGACAAGGAATTTTAAAAAAGCCATGACAGAACGAATCATCACCTGCTCAGCCGCTCTGGCCGAGGCCTTGACCGAAGAGATGGACCGCGATCCATCCGTGTTTATCTTAGGGGAAGACCTCAGGGCGCACGCCGGAATTTTCGGCCAATTCAAGGGCATTCCGGAAAAATTTCCGGATCGCATCATCGACACCCCCATCAGCGAAGCGGCCATTGCGGGCGTGGGTCTCGGTGCGGCCCTGACCGGCATGCGGCCGGTGGTGGATTTGCACTTTTCCGATTTCGTCACCTGTTGCATGGACGAGATCGTCAACCAGACCGCCAAGATCCGCTTCATGCTCGGTGGGCAGGTGCGGGTGCCGCTGGTCGTCTGGTGTCCGGACGGGGCGGGGTTGCGGGCCGCCGCCCAGCACTCTCAGTCCCTGGAAGCCTGGTTCGTGCACACGCCGGGCTTGAAGGTGGTGGTCCCCAGCGAGCCCGCCGATGTCAAGGGCTTGATCAAGGCGGCCATCCGCGACGATAATCCGGTCATGTTTTTCCAGCACAAGAAGCTCTTTGCCAAAGAGGGGCCGGTGCCCGCGGGCGAGTATGTCATCGAGCTGGGACGGGCCGCGGTGAAGCGGCCGGGAACCGATGCCACGCTGATCGGATACGGGTCCGGCTTTTACCTGTGCCGGCAGGCCGCTGAAGAACTCTCCGAAATGGGGATCGCGGCCGAGGTCATCGACCTGCGAACCCTCAAGCCGCTGGACATGGCCACGGTAGCGGCATCGATCCAAAAGACCCGGCGGGCGGTGATCGTCCACGAGGCCTGCCGGACCGGTGGCTTCGGGGCCGAGCTGGCCGCGCGGATTCAGGAGGAGCTGTTTGATTTTCTGGCGGCGCCGGTTGCGCGGGTTGCCGCCCGCGACGTGCCGATGCCCTTTTCACCGCCGCTGGAGGATTTCGTTCTGCCCAAAGCCGCCGACGTGGTGGCGGCGGTTCGGCAGGTTCTAGCGCATAAGCGCCAACAGCGGCTCAAAGATTAAGTTTCAGGTTGCATCACCGGATGCCGGCGTTACCATACCGTGTCGTCTGTTTTTTTTAGCTTGCCAAAGCCTTTGATCCAACGCCAATCCTTCGGATCATGACGATAGGGTGGGCGCGGACAACCCGAATGGACCCCAAATGATCACGGCGGTTTTTGTCCTATCAACCCGGTTCCGCTTCCTTTTAATGCTTGGCGGGCTGATATTACTGCCATGGCCGGCCACTGATGCGGCGGCCGAACGTACGCTGCGCTGCACCGGCGGCCTGGTTTCCGTGGGCGACACCGCCGCGCAGGTGCTGGAGATCTGCGGTGAGCCCACCGCGGAGTCCCATTGGGAAGAAGGTCGTAACACCGTCACCTCCCAGATCTTCGACTACGAGAAGGAACGCTACCAACTGCCCAGGATGATCAAGGGGCCCATCCGCATGGCCCTGTGGACCTATGACTTCGGCGCCAATAAATTCATCCGTACCCTGCATTTCGAAAACGAGGTCCTGATACGAATCGAGATCGGGGAAAAAGGCCGCAACTAAGTGTTCGGCTTCGCATCAGGCGTCTTTCGCGCATCAAGTCGTTTTCGCCGATAGCGCTTTGAGACAAAGTCCGGCCGGGCCCATCTTCCAACCGCCAGCCGCAGAGGTGATCCGCATGTCGACCCGGCCGCAAAACGCCGCGCGGGAATCCGTCCCGCCGCTCAGGTTCTCGCTGGCGGCGAACTACGATCCGGAATTGGTGCCGGCGCTCGCGGCGTATCCGGTCGACGAGGTGTACGGCAAGCTCCCGGCCGACGGCATCAGCGGCGGCAGGCCGCGCTACCTGGCGACACCGCTCGCGCCGGCAAACCTCAAGCGTTACATCACCCTGCTCGACCACCACGGCATCGCCTTCAACTATTTGTTGAACGGCGCCTGTTTCGGCAACCGCGAATGGTCGCGCACGTGGCAAAAAAAGGTGACGGGTCTGCTGGAACGGCTGGGCGAAATGGGCGTTCGGCGGCTGACCATCTCGACCCCCTTCCTGCTGGAGCTGGTCAAACGCCGCTTTCCGGAGTTCAAGGTGAGGGTCGGGATCTACGCCCAGGTGGACACCCCCCGGCGCGCCCGTTTCTGGGAAGACCTGGGTGCGGACGCCATCACACTCGAGAGTTTTTCGATCAACCGCAACTTCAGCCGCCTGGCGGCCATCCGCCGGGCGGTTCGTTGCGACCTGCAGCTTATCGCCAACCACGTCTGCCTGCCGAACTGTCCGCTGCAGAGCTATCACCAGAACGGCTTCGCGCATGCCTCCAACGGCACGGGCACGCTCTTTATCGACTACTGCTTCCTGCGCTGTTCGCGAATGCGCCTGACCGATGTGTCGCAGTTCATCAAGGCGGCCTGGATCCGGCCCGAGGACCTGGCGGCCTATGAGGCGCTGGGGTTCACGACTTTCAAGCTGCTGGAGCGCGGGATTCCGTCGGCGGAACTCCTGCGGCGCGTCCGCGCCTACAGCGAGCGGACGCTTCAGCGGCAATCTGGCCGAACTGCTGCTCTCCTACGGATTTAAGGAAAAGATCCGCAAGGAGTCTTTCTGGACGCTGCGTCATTTCTGGAAACCGCGCCAGGCGAGTTCGCTGCGGCTGCAGCCGCTGCGCGACCTGGCGCGGTTACAGGGCATGCTGTCGCCGCTGCCGGAAAATCCGATCCGGGTGGAGGCCGGCCGGATCCCGGCAAGCTTTCTGGAGGGCTTCCGCGACCGCGACTGTGCCGCCATGGATTGCCGGGCGTGCGGGTATTGCGAGCGCATTGCCGCGCAGGCGGTATCGGTTGCGCCTGAATTTCGCACGGCCGTGTTGAAAAAGTACGCCGAAATCGAAACATCGATGGCAACTGGAACGCTGTGGAATGTTTGAGGAACGCTCCACGGCCATCGAGCATCTCGACCGTTTCGACTGTGAGGCGGACCTGGCCGCCGCCAGTTACCGCTTCATGGAAATCGTCAATCGGTATTTTGGCGGCATCCGGCCGGTGCGGCGCTTTGTGGCCGCCGCAGCGGCCGACGGCCGGGCCGGCGATCCGCTGCGCATCCTGGATATCGGCACGGGTAGCTGCGACATCCCGTTGGCGGTGAGCCGCTGGGCGCGGGCGCGCGGGGTGCCCTTGCAGTTCACTTGCCTTGAAACGGGCCGGCACGCGGCCGCCATTGCCCGAAGAAAACTGGCCCGGGCGCGCGATCCCGCAGTGCAACTGCTGCATGAGGACATTTTTTCCCACCAGCCGGCCCAACCCTATGATTATGCCGTGGCCTCCATGTGCTGCCACCATTTCAGCGATGCCCGCATCATTTCGCTGCTGCGTAAACTGCGCGGTTTCGTGCATCGCGGCGTGCTGATCAACGATCTTTTACGCTCGCGGGGCGCATTGCTGGCGGCGCGGCTGCTGTCGGCCGCCAGCCCGGCCGGGGTGCGGCACGACGCCTTGCTGTCCATCCGGCGCGGCTTCAAGGTTGGTGAACTTGCGGCTCTGCTGCATCAGATCGAGGGCGCCGCGGTCCGCGTGACGACGGCCCGCTGGTTTCGGGTCGTGGCCCTTGTCGACTTCCTGGAAAAAGAAACCGCATGAAAATACTCCTCAGGGGCCTGGGGACCGCCACGCCGCCGCTGTATGCCACCCAGGCCGAAGCCTATGAATTTTTCACCACGCATCTAAACTTGACGCCGGATCAAACGGCTCTCTACCGCCGGATTCTTCTGGGCGGAAAAATCAAAGGCCGCTTTCTGGGGCTGGATGTCGACACGGATATCCTTGCCACCGATCCCGATCGGCTGCTGACCCGCTTTCTGAAGTTTGGACGGGCGGCGGCCGTCGCCGCCGCCCGTCGCGCGCTGGCCGAGGCCGGCGTGGATGCCGCCCGGATATCCGGCCTGATCGTCAATACCTGCACCGGCTACCTTTGTCCCGGGCTGTCATCGTATGTCGCGGGTGATCTCGGGCTCGGCCAGTCGATTCGAGTCCTGGACCTGATGGGCATGGGGTGCGGCGCCGCGGTTCCGAATCTCGAAGCCGCCGCCGGCATGCTGGCCCGCAACGGGTCGGGGCCGGTTCTGAGCATTGCCGTCGAAATCTGCTCGGCCACCTTTTTCCCCGACCATGATCCGGAGCTGATCCTGAGCAATTCCATTTTCGGGGACGGCGCCGCCGCCGCCGTGCTCGACCGGGTTCCGGACAACCACGCGGGCGGCCTGGCGTGCATTACGGACTTTGCCGCGGGCTTGTGGCCCCAGTACCGCGAGGACCTGCGCTATCGGACGGAAAACGGCCGCCTGCGCAACCAGCTCAGCCGGCGGGTGCCGGTTATCGGCGCGCGGATTGTGGCGGAAGTCTCGGCGCGGCTATTGGCCCGGCACGGTCTTGGCCGCGACGACATCGACTGGTGGGCGGTTCACCCGGGAGGCACGCTCGTCCTGAACCAGGTCGCCAAAAAACTCGAGCTGCCCGCCGATGCCCTGCGGTTTTCGCATGATGTCTTCGAGAACTACGGCAACATGTCCTCGCCGTCCGTTCTTTTCGTCTTGCGCCAGATCCTGGACAGGGGACGGCCGCAGCCGGGACAAAAAGGGCTGCTCCTGGCCTTCGGTGCCGGTTTTTCCGCCTTCGGGGCGCTGGTGGAATTTATGCCGGGCTGATCCAGGCCGCACCCGGCGGTGTCAAGCCGGCCGCTGCCGCCCGGCTTGGGGACAGCCGCCCGGCTCCGCGTGCTCCGGGTCTTCGAAATTGACAAATGATGGGTCCTATTCCGCCCGCAGGGCTTCGATCGGATCGAGGTTGGCGGCGCGGATGGCCGGCAGGACGCCGGCGGCCAGGCCGATAACGACCGCCAGCAGTTCGGCCAGGACCACGTAGGACCAGGGCGTGTGGGTGGGCAGCGCCGGAATCAGGACCCCGAGCAGCCCGGCGCCGCCGGTGCCGATCACCAGTCCCGCCAGCCCGCCGATGCCGGCCAGCACGACGGCCTCGCCGATGAAAAGGGCCAGGATTTGCCGCCGGCCGGCGCCCAGGGCCCGCAGCAGCCCGACTTCGGCCGTGCGATCGTTGACGGCGATGATCATGATGGTCAAAATGCCGACCCCGCCCACCAGAAGAGAAATTCCGCCCACCGCGCCCACCGCCAGCGTCAGGATGTTCAAGATGGAACCGAGCACATCGAGCATTTGCTCCTGGGTGGTGATGGTGAAGTCTTCCGATCCGTGGCGGGCGATGAGCCGTTTGCGGACCCGCTCGGCCACCGTGCCCGCGGCGGCGCCGGCGGCATAAATCAGGTCGATTTCCATCAGGCTGTCACGATTGAACAGGGACAGGGCGCGCGTGGCGGGGATGTAGACCGCGTCATCCAGATCGAAGCCCAGCATCTGCCCCTTGGACTCCATCACACCGGCCACCCGGTATCTCTCGCCGCCGATCCGAACGCGCTGTCCCAGAGGGTTGGTGGTGCCGAACAGTTCCTGCCGGACTTTGCTGCCCAGCACCACCAGGGCCCGTGGCGCGCGCGGGTCGTCAGGCGGGAGAAACCGGCCGCTGGCAACCCTGATGCGCCAGACCGCCGGCGCTTCCGGCCCGACGCCGAAGATGTAGCTCCGGCGACTGCGCTTTCCGAACTCCACCGGGGCGTTGCCCTGCACGACGGGCACAGCCGATATCACCTCCGGGATTTGTTTCACCGCTTCGGCATCATCGATCGTCATCGGGCGCACGTTGCTGATGATGGCGCCGGAAATGCCGACCGTCGTGGTTTTGCCGGGGGTGATGCCGATCAGGTTGGTGCCGAACTGCGTGAACTCGCTCAGCACGAACCGGTGAACCCCTTCGCCCAATGAGGTGAGCAGCACCACCGCCGCCACGCCCACGGCAATTCCCAGGGCGGTCAGAAAGCTGCGCATCCGGTGGCTGAGAACAGCCCCGAGCGACATCCGGATAAGGTCAGCGAAGCCCATGTCCGCTATCTCCTGGAAAGTGCCTCGACGGGTTCGAGGTCGGCGGCCCGACGCGCGGGCAGAACGCCGAACAAAAGACCGGCGCACAGCCCGACGGCGATGGCGGCCATCAGAACCCACCAGGGAATTGTCACCGGGAAATCAGGATAAAACCGCCGGGCGGCCCAAGTGCCGGTCACGGCCAGCACGACGCCCAGCAAAGATCCAATCAGGGAGAGAACGGCCGCTTCGGAGAGAAACAGACTAAGAATCTGGCCGCGGGGTGAGCCAATCGCCTTGAGCAGGCCGATTTCGGTTTTCCGCTGGGACACCGAGACCAGCATCACGTTCATGATCAGAATTCCCGCAACAGCCAGGCTGATGGCCGCGATGCCCCCGACGGTCAGCGTCAGGGCCGTGAATATCCGGTCGAAGGTCTTCAGTAGGGCGTCCTGGGTGATGACGGTCACATCGTCCTCCCCGTCGTGACGGTCCGCGATGATTTTCAGAATGGCTTGCTTGGCCCGCGGCACGGCCTCCCGCCCGCCGGCCTGCACCATGATCCGGAAGAGGGAAGAGGTGTTGAACAGCATCTGGGCCGATGCTACCGGTATGAGGGCGATGTCGCTCATGTCGATGCCCAGGCTCTGGCCTTTGGGGACCAGAACGCCGATCACGCGAAACCGTCGGCCGCCGATGCGCACCCATTGTCCCAGGGGCGACGTGTTGCCGAAGAGTTCGCTCTTTATTTTGGATCCCAGCACGCAGACGGCCGAGCCGCGGGAGGGATTGCCGCCCGGCAGAAAGCGGCCGTGGGCCATCGACAGCGACCGGATGTCGGCCAATTCGGCCGTGGAGCCCATAATGGTCGTCTCGCGCTCGCGTTGTTGCCAGGCCACCGGTGCGCTGCCCACGGCGATCGGGGCCATGCGCCGGATATCCGCACTGCGCTGGAGCGCCAGGGCGTCCTCGAGCGTCAGGTCGCGCGGTGTTTCGCCCATCAAGGGCGGCGGCCCGCCGGTCGTTTCGGACCGGCCCGGGATGACGATCAACAGGTGGGTCCCCAGGGAGGTGAACTCGCGCGTGACATACAGGCGGGCGCCCTCGCCCAGAGCGGTCAGCAGGATGACGGCTCCCACGCCGATGGCCATCGCCAGCAGGGTGAGAAGGGTGCGGGCGGGGTAGCCGGCCGCGGCCCGCAAACTGAATCGCAGAACATCAAGGGTTTTCACGCCGATTTTCCGGAATCCGAACCGATGCGGCCGTCGAGCATCCGCAGGCGTCTTGGCGCCCGCCGGCCGAGTTCTGGATCGTGGGTGACCATGATCAGGGTTTTACCGTCGCGGTTGAGATCCTCGAGAATCCTGATGACTTCACTGCCCGAGGCGCGGTCCAGGTTGCCGGTCGGTTCGTCCGCCAGGATGATGCCGGGGCGCATGATGGTGGCCCGGGCAATCGCCACCCGCTGGCGCTGTCCGCCGGAGAGCTGGTCCGGGCGGTGCCGGGCGCGGTCGGCGATTCCCAGTGAATCGAGGGCCTGGAGCAGGCGTTTTTTCCTTTCCGCGGGCGGCACGCCGGCCAGAATCAGGGGCAATTCGACGTTTTCGGCGGCGGTCAGGCGCGGCACGAGATGGAAGAACTGGAAGACAAATCCGATTTTGTGACGGCGCACGGCGGCCTGCTGTGCGTCGCTCAGGTCGGTGGCGGTCACCTCGTCCAGCCGGTAGACACCGCGGTCGGGGCGATCCAGCAGGCCGAAGATGTTCAGCAGCGTGGACTTTCCCGACCCGGAGGGACCCATGACGGACAGATATTCGCCGTCACGCACCGTGAGATCGACCTGATTCAAGGCCAGCACGGCCTCGGTGCCGACCTGAAACGTGCGGCCGATGCCGATCAGTTCGATCACGGGATGTCCTTGGCGACCACGGCCGGCGCTTTGTCGGCGATCCCGGACCGGTCCGCGTTGACCACCACCAGTTCGCCCGGCTTGAGGCCGGAAATGACCTCGGTCACGTCCCAGTTGGACAGCCCGGTTACGATTGCCCGCTCCCGGATGACTTTCTGATCCGGCAGAAAAACGAAAACGCGCTTGCCATCCAGGATGGCGTGGGTCGGTATCCGCAAAGTATCCGCCCGGGCCTCCAGAACGATTTCAACATCGGCGCTGTATCCGGCCAGAAGGTGTTTGAAATCCTCCGGCCGGCTGAATTCGACCTCCACATCGACGGTGCGGGCCTGCTTTTCGCGGTCCAGCACGAAGGGCGCGATGCGGCGGACCCGACCCGCGAAGCGCCGGTCGCCGAACGCATCGAGGCTGATTCTGGCCGGCAGGCCGACGGACACCGCGGCGGCATCGACCTCATCGATCGGGGCGGTCACATAGAAACAGCTGACATCCACGATGTCGACCGCCGGCGGTGTCGGGATGCCGATCGGCGACGGGGTGACGAACTCGCTCAGCTCGCCGTTGATCTGGGCGATGATGCCGTCAAACGGTGCCCGCAAGCGGGTGCGGTCCAGATTCGCGCGGGCCACCCCCACCGCGGCGCCGCTGGTCTTGACCGCCGCGCGGGCTGCCTCGCATTCGGCCCGCAGGGATTCCGAGCGGCTTATAATCTTGTCGGCCTGTTCCTCGGACGCCGACCCCGAGCGGCGCAGCTTGACCTGCCGGTCGGCTTCGCGCCGGGCGACATCGGCTTGGAGGCAGGCCGATTTGGCCCGTGCTTCGGCCGAGATCGCTTCGCTTTCGGCCAGGGCGCTCTGGGCCACCAGATCCTCGTTCCACAGTTCCAGCAACAACTGGCCGGCCGTGACGCGGTCGCCTTCTTTGACCGGTAATCGGGCGATCTGACCGCCGATGCTGGGCGAGAGTTTGGCGCGGCGGCAGGCCTCGACCGTGCCGGCCCGGGTATTGGCGACAATTTTTTCCACCGGCCCGGTCTCGACCGGGCGCAGGACGACCTCCACCGGCTCCGGGCGCGTGATGTGCCAGATGATGCCGGCGATGACCGCCACGGCGAGTGCCGGAAGCGACCAGCGCAGAATTTTTAGACGGCTTCGATTCAAGATCAGGCCAGAATGCCACAGATCGGCTTAAAAGTGAAGCGGGTTCAAATTGGGAAGGAGAGCGTTTGGCGGCAGGGAGGGGGAAAAGCCGGTGGCCGGCGCCGGCATCGGGTAAGGATCAACCCGTTTTTCAGTGGATCAGGCGGGGAAGAAAGCGGGTCAGCGCCAGGAGCCACCCGGGAAAGACGCCGAAGAGAATGGTGCCGGCCAGACAGAGGCCCAGGCTCAGCTGAGAGACCGGGTCGACGGGCACCGCCACGGCGCCCGGCGGCGGCGGGCGCATGTAGAGTTGGGCCGCCACGGCCACGTAGTAGTAAAGCGCCACCGTCATGTTGACGACGGCCACCACGGCCAGCCAGGTCAGTCCGCCTTGCATGGCGGCGGTCAGAAGCAGGATTTTACCGGCGAAGCCGGCCAGGGGCGGGATTCCGGCCAATGACAGCAGACAGAGACACAGCACCGCCGCCAGCCAGGGGCTCAGGCGCCCCAGGCCCTGCAGCGCGGTCAGGCTGTCGGACCCCAGCGTGCGTTCCAGTTGGGCGGCCGCGGCAAAGGCGCCCAGGTTCATGAACAGGTAGGCAGCCAGGTAAAACCCGATGGCATCCAGGGCGCCGTTGCCGCGCGCCGCCACGGCGACCGCCATGAGAATGTAGCCGGCCTGGGCGATGCTCGAATAGGCCAGCAGGCGCTTGAGCCGTTTCTGACGCAGCGCGGCCAGGTTGCCAAGGATCATGGTGGCCGCGGCCAGCACAGCCATGCCGATCGGCCAGCCGGGCAGGCCGCCGGGGAAGAGCGACAGGAACAGGCGCAGCAAGCCGGCAAACCCCGCGACCTTCGGCACCACGGAGAGAAAACCGGACACCGGCGCCGTGGCGCCCTGGTAGACGTCGGGCGCCCAGAAGTGAAACGGCACCACCGTCATCTCGAAAGCGTAGCCGATCAGGATGAGTCCCAGCGCGACGGCGATCCAGATCCCGACTTTATCCGGGTGAAGGCCGGCACCGATCCGGTTCAGGTTCAGGCTCCCGGTCAGTCCGTAGAGAAACGTGAGCCCGTAGGCCATGATCGCCAGCGCCGCGGCGGCATAGATGAAGTATTTGAAGGTGGCCTCGTTCGCCAGTGGCTGATCGCGCACGAGGCCGACCAGCAGATAGGAGGCCAGGCTCAGCATCTGCACGAACAAGACGATCAGCCCCAGATCCAGGCTCGCGGCCAGCCCCATGCCGCCGAGCGTTGAAAAAAGGACCGCCAGCGGGGCGTGGGCGATCAGCGGGTGGCCCTTCAAGTACCCCAGCAGGATCAAGAGGCTCACCAGGGCGCCGGCTTCGAGGATCAGCTTGAAGACGGTGCCGAAACCGTCGACGGCATAGGTGCCGCAAAAAACCGTCAGCGGTTCCCAGGCGAGCATGCGCGCGGTCAGACCCATCGCGAGGACCAGTCCGACCATGGCGGCCCAGGCCGGGACATACCGCAGACGTCCGTGGGCGAATCCGGCCACCGGCACGAGGATCAGTCCCAGGCCGGCGACGATCAGTTCCGGTATGATCGCCCAGAGTTCCATGGGGCATTGCGCAGCGCCGTCCACCTCAACCTCCCAACCCGGATAGATACCGCGTCAGGTGTCCGACCACCCGCAAAATAAAATACGGAAAAAGCCCGATACACAGCGAAAGGACTGCCAGGGGAACCACGGCCGTCAGTTGGCGTCCGTTCATGTCGGCCACGACCGGCATGTCCGCCGCCGGCGAGCCCATCACGAGAACCACCAGCACCTTGAGGTAAACGGCGGTGGCGATCACCAGGGCAGTGACCGTCAGCACCGCCGCCCATAGGGAAGCGGACAGCGCGGCGCCGATGACCTCGAATTCCGCAATGAACCCGGAAAGGCCGGGCAGGCCGAGCGAGCCGAACGCCAGCAGCGCCAAGAGAGCGCAATATACTGGCGCGGGCCCCATCAGGCCGCCGAACCGGGACATCTCCCGCGTTCCGGCCGCCTCCTGCAGGATGCCGACCATGAAGAACATGCCGCCGGTGAGCAGGCCGTGGCTGACCATCTGCAGCACCGCGCCGTTCAAGGCCAGCTGCCGGACGGAAGCGCTGTCCGACAGCGCCCAGACTGCCGCCGCCAGGGTGACGTAGCCCATGTGATTGATGGAGGTATAGGCCACCAGGCGCTTGAAATCGCTCTGCGCCAGCGCCGCCAGTGCGCCGTAAATCAGGGAGACGATTGCCAGCACCAGCAGGAGCCAGCCATACTGCGCGACGGTGTCTGGAAGCGTGGGCAGCAGGACCCTTATCAGGCCGTAGCCGCCCATTTTGAGTTGGATGCCGGCCAGAAGGACGCTGCCCTCGGTCGGCGCCTCGACGTGCGCGTCGGGCAGCCAGTTGTGAATCGGCACCGTCGGGATCTTCACCCCGAAGCCGAGCAGCATGCCGAAAAAAGCCAGGGTGGCGGCCACCGGACGCCCCGCCAGCGGCTGGGCGGCGATGATCTCCGCGAGGGAAAAGGAGCGCGGATCGGTGCCCAGGTAAAGCCCCAGGAACGACAGCAGCATGACCAGGCTGCCGGCACGGGTGTAGATGAAAAACTTCACGGCCGCATAGCGGCGCCGCTGGTGGCCGAAAATACCGATGATGAAATACATCGGCACCAGCCCGACTTCGAAAAAAAGGTAGAACAGGAGCAGGTCGCGCGCGGAAAAAAGACCTATCAGGCCGGTTTCCATGAGCAGGAACAAAAAGACGTGCAGTTTTACGCGGTTTGCGGACGGCATCACGTAGACCATGGTGACTGTCATCAGCAGGGCGGTCAACACGATCAGGGGCAGCGACAGCCCGTCGACGGCCACATCATAGGTGGCGCCGATGCCCGGAATCCAGGAGACGGTCGTTCGCCACTGCATAGCGGCGCCGTCCGGATCGAAACCGGCCCACAGGACGAGGCTGAAAATAAGATTCAGCCCAGCGGCGGCCAATGCCGATCTGCGAATCCAACCGGGACGGGAATCCGGCAGGAGCAGAAGAATCAGCCCGGCCAAAAGCGGAAAGAAGATTACGATATTCAGCATGAGCAAAGGCTCCATAACATATGGAAAAAATAACTCTTAGGGTCTGTTTGATCCACCCCCACCCGGCCTCCCCCATCAAGGGGAGGAGGTTTTTGATTCACCCCTACTTGCGCTTTCCCCATGAGGGGGGCGGAGCTTTATTGTCGATGATGACAACTACTTCCCTCACTCATCGCAATTTCTTCCCTCCCAGGCGGGAGGGACTGAGGGAGGGGGATAAGATCGAAATCCAGCCAAATTCCATCACTCAAGTGACAGCTATCGATTCTATCCGACAGTGACCCAGACCACGAATCCCAGTGCAATCACCAGCATCGTCCAGATAAAAAGGCCCATCGTGTAGAGATAGAGCTTTCCCGACTGCAGGGAAGCAAATCTTTTACCGCCCCGACCAAAAAGCGCTGCGAACGAATTAAGGCCACTGGAAAAACCGGCCGTCTCGACCCGATCGGTCCGATTCGCCAGCCGCATCCCGGCCGCAGCCGTTGCGGCCGCGCCGTTGTCGAGGGCCCGTTCGATGCGCGCGCTGCCGGCCGCCGCAGATAACGCGGCCCGACGCACCCACTGCGCGCCGGCCTCTATCAGCCCCTCGATGTTATCGCATGCGGCGGCGGCGCTGAACGCGTTCGGCTTCAGCGTCGGGGCCGTCCCGTCGGCCCTGCGTTCCACGGTCGTCAACCTCCGAGTCGAGCCTGCAACGATACGCCCGATGAAACCCGTCGCCTGGTTCAAGCCGGATTCGAGACCGGACCAGAACGTGCCGAGGGCCGGAACCGGGCCATGGCGGATGACCCTCGTCGTTCCCCAGCCGATGCCGGTTGCGGCGGCCAGGACCGCGGCGATTTTCCAGCCGGCCGTCAGCTCGGCACCGTGTTTTTCGAAAGGAACCATGTGGCCGATGGTGTGTGACAGCGCCCAGCCCAGACCGGCCGCGAAAACCGCCAAAACGATCATGGCGGCCTGCATGAAACGGTCCGGATCTTCGCCGGCCGGTTCCGGCGCGGCCGGCCAGCGGCCGAAAACCGCTGTCCCGACCCGACTGATGTACACGCCGGCCAGAAAGACAAGCAGCAGCAGGAAACCACCGGCCGGAAAACCGCGACCGACCGCCGCGGAAAGGATATGGTCTTCACTGAAAAATCCGGAAAACGGTGGCACGGCGGCCAGGGCCAGCGCGGCGATGCCAAAGACCGCGGCCGTGACCGGCATCTTGCGCCACAGGCCGCCCAGCGACTCTAAATCCCGGTGGCCGGTGCCGTGCTGCACGGCTCCGGCGGTCAAAAACAGGGTCGCCTTGAAAGCGCCGTGGGTTAGCAGATGGAAAAATGCCGCCAGGGGGCCGGCCAGACCGACGGCGAAAAACATCTCGCCCAGCTGGGAGATGGTCGACCAGGCCAGGACCCTTTTGAAGTCGGCCTGGGTCGTGGCCGCCAGAGCGGCGAAGAGCGCCGTGGCGCCACCGACCCAGAACACGACCTCGAGCGCCATGGGCGCTGCCGCAAACAACGGATAAAGGCGCAGCAGTAGATAAACCCCGGCGGCGACCATGGTGGCGGAATGGATCAGGGCCGACACCGGCGTGGGGCCGATCATGGCCGGCGGCAGCCAGACGGACAGCGGCAGTTGGGCGCTCTTGCCGACGGCCCCCAGCAGAAAGAGCAGGGCGATAGCCGTCAGCGTCCGGCTGTCGAACCGGGCGAGATGGCTTTTTTCCAGAAGTGCCGCGATGTCGGTGGTGCCCATGAGCAGCAGCACCCAGAGCCAGCCCAGCAACAGCCCCATGTCGCCGATGCGCGTGATCAAAAACGCCTTTTTGGCCGCCGCCGGCACGCCCTGCTCCCGGTAGTGAAAGCCGATCAGCAGAAACGATGCCAGGCCCACCCACTCCCAGGCCGCGAACAACACCAGAAAGGAGCCGGCCAGCACCAGCGTCAGCATGGCGCCCGTGAAAAATGCCATCTGGGCGAAAAAACGCGCCCGGCCCGCTTCCGATGACATGTAGCCACGGGCGTAAAGATTGACGAGACCTGCGACGGCGGCCACGAACACGGCGGTGTAAAAGGACAGCCGATCGAGCTTAAAGCCCAGCGTGAGGTGATAGTCTCCGATCACCGCCAGTTCGGTGACGGCCGTCAGGGGCAGCCCCCGCTTGAGGGCGATCAGGACCACGAAGCTCACAGCCGTGGCGGCGACGGTCAACCAGCCGGCAGCGCGGGACATTCTATGCCCGGCAACCATGATGATGCCGGCCGCGGCCAGCGGGAGGGCCGGTATCGATATGAGCCAGCCGGCCGTCATCCCTTCAGCTCCTCGTATTTATCCACCTGAACCGTTTGTCGGTTGCGGTAGAGCAGCATCATGATGGCCAGACCGATGCCCATTTCAACAGCGCCGATCGTCACGATGATGATCAGAAATATCTGGGCGCTGTAATCGTCCGGCCGGACGAAGCGCCAGAACGCCACGATATTCAGTCCGACGGCGTTCAGCAGGACTTCGATGCCCATCAGGATCATCACGCCCGTGCGCTGGGCGATGACGGCATAGACGCCGATGCCGAAAAGGACGGCGGCCACGAGCAGGTAGGCGGTCAACGGTACGGCCATCGGGGCCCCCGGTTTATGGTGGTTTCTGCGCGGATGAACGTCGAACATCGAACGTTCAACATCAAAGTGGGAATAAAAAAATGATCATTTTTACAGTCGGCTGATGGAGTGCAGTGACCTTCTTATCCATCGTCGGCATGGGCCTGCGGGATTTTTGTTTCCGCAAGTTCCACCGTCGGCCGCCGGATTGGTTCAAGGGGGGCGTCCGCGATCGGAGCCGGCTTGCGGTCGTGGGTGACCCGGTCATCGCGTCCGGGGCGCGCCGTGAATTTTCCGGTCCGGCCCATGAGAACGGCGCCGAAGATGCCGATCAGGATCAGAAGGCCGGCGCCCTCGAAAGCCATCATGTACTTGCCCATCAGCAGGTCGCCGATCTTGCGGGCCGCTGCGGTGGACGGCGTTTGCGCCACGACCGGCCACGCCGGCCGGAGCACCAGCATGGCCACCAGGCCGAGGACCGTGACAAGGCCGATGACGGCTGCATATTTTTTCACCGGCGTCGTCATCGACATGCCGCTCATGTCCATGTCTTCCATTTCCTCGACCGGGATGCCCCGCGAGAAGAAATTTTCCGGCGGACTCATGTCCATGCCGGCCATCATCGATCCGCCCGGGTCATGGGAAAACATGACCATGAACACGATCATCACGAGCATTCCGCCGACGTACATCATCACCTGCAGCAGCGCCAGCAGATCGGCCAGCAGAAGGATGAACAGACCCGCCACACCGATAAAGGAGCCCATCAAGAAAATTCCCGAGCGGAACATGCTCATGGTGGTGGCCATGCCGAGGGCCCCGGCAATCGAGATGACGGCAAAGATCAGAAACGCGGCCCACTGGGTGCCGATCGACAGGGTCAATTGTTCACCCCCACGCCTAAAAGAATCAGACCGCCGACGATCAGAACGTTGACCAGGCCCACCGGGGTCAGGATTTTCCAGGAGAGCTGCAGCATCCGGTCGGTTGTCAGGGGCTTGAATTTTGTTCCGAGCCAGACCAGCAGGACCATCAGGGCGACCGTCTTGAGCGGCATCCAGACCACGCCCGGCAGCCACGGCCCGTGCCAGCCGCCGAGGAAAAGAACGGCGCCCATGGCGGCGACGGCAAACAGAAGCGACGAGAGGGACAGCCGCCAGACCCACGCTTTCCAGCCGCCGTAGAGCCGCAGCACCCCGCCGTCTATCTTCAAGGAGAATGGTTCCAGAAAGGGGGCCCGGAAGGCCTGCATCAGGGCCGTCACCAGGTAGAGGGCAAATCCGATCGGCTGCACCACGATAAACCAGAGGTCGGATTGCGCCTCGACGATCCGGACGGTCGAGAGCGACTTGGCCATCATGATGGCCCCGATATAGGCCAGGCCCAGCGGCACGACATAGGCCACCAACTGGGCCACCGCGCGGTAGTACACCTCGGTGCCCTGCGGCGTGTTGGCGCCCCAGCCGCCCATGGACAAGCCGAGCACGGTGAAATCGATCATGACGATGAAGTAAAAGACCCCGATGCCGAGGTCGGCGGCAATCAGGTGACGGCCGAACGGGATGACGACCAGGCCGGCCGCAATGGCAAACAGCGCACTCAAGGGGCCGGCCGGATACATCCAGCGGTCTGCCTGCGCAATGGTCACATCGGCCTTGAGCTGAAGGGGGCCGGCGGGCCCCTTTTCCGCGCGGGATTTAAGAAGACGCCCTTCGATCCCGTGCGCGGCCGCAGCACCGGCCACCAGCACCAGCAGCACCGCGGCGGCCTTGAACACTACTCCCACTTGAAACCTCCCATGCCCCAGGCGTAAGCGATGCCGGCCGAGAGGATGCAGATGAAGACCAGCATGTCCATGAAGCCTTTGAATCCCTGCTCGACGAACACCACGGCCCAGGGGTACATGAAGATCATTTCCATGTCGAAGGAGAGGAAAATAAGGGCGTAAACGGGAAATCCAATGCTATAGGGCTTCCAACCGCGCGGCGCCGCGAGCATCACGGGTGCCGGCCGGCAGAGGGCCGCACCGATGAGGGCGCCGCCGAAAACCATCAACGTCGCCATGCCGACCACGGCATAATTGTCCAGGGTCATGCGGTTCCCCTTTCGGTTCCATCCTCAGTGATCCGCATTGAATCGTTCGCCGGTGGCGGCCGAGGTCACTCCGCGACCTCGATCGGGCATCCGGCGGCCTGGCAAGCGGCCATGGATCCCAGGTTGTCTTCGACCCGCTCGAATCCGTGCTGCTTCAGGATCGAGGCGGCGATAATCGCCCGCATGCCGCTGCCGCAGAAGGTGGTGACCGGTTTGTCGCGCGGGACCTGGTCGATTCGGTCCGGCAGGTCGCCGAGAAAGATGTGCAGGGCATCGGGAAATTTGCCGCTTTGCGCCACCTCTTCCTCCTCACGGACATCGAGCAGGGTGAAAGCGGCATTCTCTTCGAAACGCCGGGTCAGTTCATCGACATGCACCGCGGCGATACGGTCGTAGACTTTTCCACTGGTCTCCCAGGCATGCAGGCCATCGGCCAGGTAGGCCGTAACCTCGGTGAAGCCGAGCCGCACGAGGTGGCGCACGGCGGTGTCGACGTCATGGTGGCAATCGGCCACCAGTCCGATTTTCTTGTCATAAGGCAGAAAGTATCCGGCGTAGGCCGGAACCATTGCGACCGGAATCGCCAGGCTGCCGGGGATGAAGGCACCCGCAAAGGCTTCCGGGCTTCGCAGGTCAAGGCAGAGCATGCCCTCCTTGAGGGCCGCATCGAACTGTTCTGCCGACAGCGGGGCGGGGGCCGGCAGCAGGTCCAGCGGCGGCGCGCCCTTCTGGTTCAACTCTTCCATTTTGCGGAAATACGGCGCTTGCTTCGGGTTTTCCTTGATCTTTTTTTCCACGAATTCTTCCCGCGATGTGAATTGCAGGCCGGGATTGTTTTGCTTCTCGTAACCCAGGGTGGAAAATTCGCGTTCCGCCATGCCCGAGCCGCACACCGAGCCGGCGCCGTGAGCGGGGTAGATGATCACCTGGTCGCCCAGCGGCAGGACCTTGCCGAAGATGCTCTCATATTGCAGCCCGGCGACTTCCCGGTGGCGGTCCGGATAGAAATCGGTGCGGCCCACCGCGCCGATGAACAGAAGATCGCCCGTGAATACGGCCAGCGGCTGCTCGCCGTAAGCGGTGTCCCGCAGCACCAAGGAAATGCTCTCGAAAGTATGGCCGGGAGTTTCGAGGACCGTCAGCTTCATGCTTCCCAGCTCGAAGCTGTCGCCTTCGACTACCGGGTGACCATAGGCGAAGTCGAGATTCTTGCCGTGGTGGATTTGGGCGCCGGTCCGGCGGGCTAAATCCAGCGAACCGACAACGTAGTCTTCGTTGCGGTGTGTTTCAAAAATATGGGTGATCCGGGCACCGTGACGGTGGGCCAGGTCGACATACACCTGGCAGTCGCGCCGCGGGTCGATGACGGCCGCCATTCCCTTGTGTCCGAGGAGATAAGACAAGTGGGCCAGGCCTTCGGATTTGATCTTTTCAAGAAACATGGGCATGAGGAGGGCCTCCTTTTGCGAGATGCTGGTGCTATCGATACTTTTCCATGGCTTTTGATGACCGGTTGGTGGGGATCACCGAGACCTCCATTGAAAAAAACGATCAGCTGTTGTCCCGAATGGCTTTAACGAGCTGCTCCTTGTTCATCTTGCTGCGACCCGGTATATCCAGCTCCTTGGCCCGGTTGTAGAGTGCCTGTTTTGAGCGACTCTCGAGGCTGGTGTTGGGGTTTCCGGTTCCCCGAGTGGTCTTTCGCGGCGTCTTTCCTTTCTGCCGCCGTTGCTTGTTGACCGTGCGGGCGGCAATTTCTTTGGCGCGCGTGGGACTCTTGCCCCTGCTTTTTTCACTGTCTTTGATGTGTTCGTACTGACGCTCTTCCTTGTTGGTCCACGATGGCATGGTCCCACTCCTCAATCGTGCCTCTCAACTGAAATTTAACATTAATCTTTGATTTTTTGCCAGTTCCCATCGAGCGGTATTCCCCGAAAGGAATTTTTACCGGACGGTTGGATTCGTCGCCCTGAAGGTGGACGCGTCGGGCATATCACACGGCAAACTACACGAGCCCCCGCGCGCGCGGCCTTCGTCCATCAGTGACTTAAGCGTCTAACAAGAAAGAGCCGTTTATAGGAAGTCGGCTCCTTCTTCTCAAGCACCAGGTATCGTCTTACGTTCGCGGCGGTTTTTTTGGCATGTCCTTGCTGGTGTCCCCTTTGGCTTCCGGATAATTTTCCGGCTTGTTGATTCCCGACTTATCGATGTCTTGCTGCTGTTTCTCGTGCGATTCTTTGACTCTGTCGTCTCCACCTTTTTTGTCATCCTGCATCTTGGTCGGCATTTAATACCTCCTACTCTGTTGAAAGGGTTATCGGAATACTCATAGGACTGGTTAAAAGATAACATATACCTTAAAATCATGAATGGGGTCAGAGCTGTATTTGAGGTCGAAAAACGCCGTACAGAAACGACAGGTCAGTCTAAGACGGCATCCGCAATTCTTTGATTAAAAAGCCATTCGGCAGATAATACCTGATCAACGAATTGCCGATCCGGTCATTTTTTCCGCACTCCAGAAGCGTTAAAACCGCCACCCCTTCTACTACGGCAGCCTGTTCAATTTACGGATTATGCCCCATGGACAGACATGTGCACGCCTTTTATTTTAAATTGCAAAAGCGGGCCGTAGAGGCAATTCAGCTGTGCTTGTCTGCAGTGGAACCGAAATAACAGACGAATTAACTGCGGCTCAGGCAAAAATGAACTGTAGCTTAAAAAATCAGAGAGGAGGAATCATGAAAGGGTATATTAAAAGCACGTTGGTCGTTTTGGCGTCACTGCTTATTGTAATGGCGTATGCGATCGGACCGGCAATCGGGGCGGACACGACCTACAAGGGGACTTCAGCCACTAAAGGGACTTTATCCACCACCGATCAGCAGCATCAGGCAACCGGCATGCAGTCATCCGGCAGCAGTGATCATACATCAGCCGGCGTTTCGAACGAGACTTTTCGCGCAAGCCAGATCATCGGTAAAACCGTGAAAGGTGATCAGAACAAGGATTTGGGAGAGGTCGAAGACGTGGTTATGAGCCAGGACGGCCGGGCCCAGTATCTGGTCGTTTCATTCGGAGGCATCCTGGGAATGGATGACAAGTTGGTGCCGATCCCCTTTGACACTTCGCGGTTCACGTTCCAGGAAGACGCCATCGTCATCAGCGGCCTGGATGAGCAGAAGCTCAAGAATGCGCCGAATTTAGGCGACAAACAGTGGCAAAGCCTGCAGGAACCGGGATTCGAACAGGATGTCCGCGGCTATTACGGCGCCCACGGCCAGAACCAATCGATGGGTGGACAGGATGGGTCCGTCACCCTCACCCCGAATCAGAAACAGAATAACAAATACCTGAAAAAAGACGGCATGATGAAAAACAACAATTCAAAAAAGCAGGATTAGCATGAAACAGGTGCCGGAGCCCATGTCTCCGGCACCTGTTTGTCTCCTCCGATTCACCCATAGGGATGACGGAAGCTGAGTTCGAGACCCGATTCAAAAGCCGAATCGGTTCTTGTTTTGCTGCCGGGGTATTTAGTTCCCGGACCCGCATCGAACAGCACCTCCCATAATCTGGCAAGCGGGCGGTACATTACCGGATCGATTGCAGGGAAATAGGCAATAGCAGGTATTTACCTTCTTCCGCTAAAATCATTTTGATGGGACAGGGCAGCATCTTGAGGGGCGGGAGGGGAGTGAGAGAAGAGGTGATGGCACGCAACAACAAAAGGCTGCTGGTCGTTTTCGGGGCTTTCGCGGTCGCGGCGGGACTCCTGGCCGCTGCCGCGTGGTTGTTAGGTGATCCATTGCGGGAGTATCTTCTGGCGCGGACCAATAAAGGCCTGAAGGGGTATACGGTGACGGCCCAGGATCTCAGTCTCCATCCTCTGGCCCTCTCTTTTGTGTTCAAGGATCTGCGAATGGTCCAGCAGCACCATCGGTCGCCTCCGGTGATAGCCATTCCAGCGGCCACGGTGCGCGTTTCCTTGAAAGCTATGATTCAGGGCCGGATAGTCACCGACATTCATTTAGCCAATCCCGAGGTCACGCTTGATCTAAACCATATCCGCACAGAGGCAAAAGATGACGTTCCGCTGAAAAATAAGGGCTTGCAGCACACCCGACGGATTTCCCCCTTCGATATTAATCTGCTCAGCGTCGAAAAGGGGAAATTCAGCTATATCGAAAAAGGCGGCCAGGAACCATTGACGTTGAACGACATTCGTTTCATCGCCCGCAATATTCGACAAATCCAAAATTCCAAAGACCCTTACCCGTCAACGGTGAATCTGTCGAGCCGGGTTTTCGGCGAGGGGAGAATCGACTTCAACGGCCACGCGGATTTTCTGGCGCAGCCCCGGCCCGCTTTGAAGGGGCACCTGACGGTCGACAACCTGCCGCTCGCCCCTTTAGGGCCCGTCGTCAACCGCACCCGGTTATCGATTCAAGCGGGGCGGATCGAATCCCTGAAGGCTTTTTTTGAATACAGCACCAAAACGAAGCAGATCGACATTGCCGAGGCGCATGTCGACGGGCTGAAGAGCAGTTATAAATATCCCGTAAAAGTTTATCCGGCCGTATCGAAAGCGATATCCAAAACGAAATCGGTGACGACGGAAAAAAAGGCCGCCCCCGACCAGCTCAAGCTGCGGATCGGCAAACTCGTGCTCACCAGCGGCGACATCGGTTTTATCAACCTGAAGAGCGACCCCGAATACCGTCTTTTTCTCTCGTCGATCCGTTTACGCGTCGAAAATTACAGCAATGGTTTTGAAAACGGGCCGGCGGCGGTGCGGCTGCGGGGCCGGTTCATGGGTTCGGGCGACGTCGCGGTCTACGGAACCTTCAGACCGGAGAAAAACGGGCCGGATTTCGACCTGCGGGTGGCCATCGAAAACACCCCTGTGACCGCGATGAATAAACTGCTGCAAGCCTATGCGAAGCTCGACGTCGCGGCTGGATGGTTTTCCCTGTACAGCGAGGTCGCCGTTCATGACCGGTATATCTACGGGTATGTCAAACCGCTGCTGCGCGATGTCAAGGTTCAAAGCCAGAACCAGGATGAGAACGACAACCTGTTTCAGCAGATCTACGAAGGCGTGGTCGATGTTCTGGCGAAAATGCTGGAGCGCACTCCCCAGGATGTGGTGGCCACCAAAACGGACCTTGCCGGAAAGATCGACAACCCCCGGGCCGATACGCTGGAGGCGTTGATCAATCTCATTCGCAATGCCTTTTTCAAAGCCGTTGTTCCGGGGTTCACTCAGCGGTGGCCCTCGGCGAAAGGATGAAGGTTGCATTTTGCGGCACGGCTTTTGTAACCGTGAACTGGGAAATTATTTTTTCACGAATCCTGTTGCCCCGCACGGCCACAGGGTGTACCGGAAACTTCGGATAACAAATGAATCTAACCGATGGCATCCGTAAAATTCTGAGGCTCTTCGCCAAACCCGCCAAAAGGCGCCGGGAAAAGCCCGGGATCATTATCCGCGCCTACCGGGGGTTTGGCTCCCGGGACGAGGTCTGCATATTCGGCCGGGTTTTCCGTCAGCCGGGCATTCCTCTCCGCACTGAAACTCTTGGCGTCATGGGGGACCTGGCGAATGTGTGGCGTCGGATGTGGAGCCGCGGTGTGCGCCGCGCCGTCGTGGAAATCCGATTCGGCAGCGTTCGCCAAAAAGCGCAGACCGACCGTTTCGGGTTTTTCCTCATCCGGTTCCACGCACAGGACCTGCCGGACCCGGATCGTTTGTGGTATCGGGCCATTGTCGAACTGGTGCGGCCGGACGATGCGGGTGTCCGCACCGCGGCGGACGTGTTTATTGCGCCTGAGACCGCTGGATTTGTAGTGATCAGCGACATCGATGACACGGTCGTGCACACCGGAGTGGCCAACAAGATCAAAATGCTGTGGCGCCTGTTTTTCACGAAGGCTAAAAGCCGGACCGCCTTTGCGGGGGTCGGGGCGTTCTACCGGGCATTGTACCGCGGTCTCTCCGGCGATCAGCACAACCCGATGCTCTATGTCTCCCGCGGACCGTGGAGCATCTATGAAGTGCTGGACGAGTTCTTCCACTTGAACGACATACCCGAGGGACCGCTGCTGTTTTTGAGATACTGGGGAATTACCCTGGATCACCCCCTGCCGCGTCGCGCAAAAGACCACAAACTGGGCCTCATCCGTCAGCTGCTGGCAATATACAAGGATCTGCCGTTTATTTTGATCGGCGACAGCGGTCAGAAGGACCCGGAAATCTATGCCCGCATCGTCCGCGACTATCCCGGGCGCATTCTGGCGATTTACATCCGCAATGTCAGCCGTGTTCCGGAACGCCGCCGGTTCATCGATGCGCTGGCCAGGGAAACTGCCCGCGCCCACGGTAACCTGATCCTGGCCGACGACAGCCGCACCATGGCGGAACATGCCGCCCGCAAGGGCTTTATTTCAGAGGCGGGCCTGGTGGAGGTGGAGGCGGCCTGCCGCGCCCGTGGACGCGCGGAGGCGGGCGACCGTGGCGTCAGCCCCTTTGGTGGGTGATTTAAAAAGGGACTGAGATCCGGTCCATTACCGATGGTCCAGGGGGAAAATCCGTCAACGGTCCGCCGGGCGCTGAGGATGATCACGGGGGTATTGTTTTTCCTGGTCCGCAGCCGTTCGATCAGGCTTAACCAGTGCAAAGATCCACAAGAGGGTCGCTTTCAAGAACCTCTGGAAACCGTATTGAATCATCTTCATAATGAATTCCTTTCTATAAATTATACCCTGCCCCTTGATCCTTTTATACGGGTCAATCAGCGAAGAATCGTTGATTATAATACCGTAATCTTTCCATAGCCTTTCCGCCGGATTACACGGATGTAATGTTCGTGCAAGGTGCTGGTAAGTTCGGGGCATTAATATATCGGCCAACGAAATCGAACCGAACCGCAATAAACCAGACCGTCGACGGCAGAGACCCATTCTTTAGCGGATCGAATGAACCGGGCCTCGACACTAAACCAATCGCTAGGAGGATTAAGGACATGACACGAACTATCAATTTGACGCGGTCCATCATTATTATGCTGATGACCGGCCTGCTGGTGTTGTCGGGATTGGTGATCGCAAATGCGAGCCTGAGTGCGCCGGTGCCGATGATTCCGGAAAACTTCAGCAGCCTGGCGCCGGCGGGCAGGGAATCGGGTTCGCGATCCCCATCGACATGGCGTAGAATGTCATCAAACAGTTGAAACAAAACGGTGAGGTCACCCGCGGGTGGTTCGGCGTCAGTGTTCAGGATGTGAAGGGGGACCTGGCGGAGTACTACGGTGCCAAGGGGCAGACCGGTGTGCTGGTGGCTGCCGTAACGCCCGGCGATCCGGCGGAAAAAGCCGGAATCAAGGCCCGGGACATCATCACGGAGGAGTCGAATCGGTGAGTCATTTCAAAAAGCTGCTCGACCGGAACAAAAAGGGCGACGGGATCAAGTTGCTTGTCAAGCGCATGAACGCCGGCCTCCTGGTGATCCACCTGGCCTGATCGAGAGCCGGGGGCGTATCACAGAACCGGGGCGGCATTCTTCCGCCCGGCCGCCCCGGTTCAACAACAACCCACCGGCTGTTTATTCATAGGCTTCAAGATAAAGATTTTGGCTGCTGGTATCGGTCGGCGGCGTATGACACTATCAACTTCCTGCCGCTGGTCTTGTCAAAATCATTATCGAAAAGCCTATGTCGTTTGAGTCGTGTACTTCCCCTTTGAGTCGATATTCATCAGCGCTATTCAGGCTTCACCTTTATGGTCACCGTCAGTTCCTCGCGCAGTACCTTGCCGTTTTGGCGGACCACCAGCAGAATGCCGTTCCGGCCTTCCGGCACCGGCCCGGCACTGAACGCCGCCTGACCGATGTATCCCGGCCCGCGGCGCGTGGCGATCAGGCTCACCGGAAATATGACCTTTTCCAACGTTGCCCCGGGCAAAACGGTATCGGGGGGCGGGTCGTTGATGTTCTTCGCGGTGATTCCCTGGAAGGCGAAACGACCCGAGGCCATTTGATCGTAAAGATAGCGCGTGGCGTCCCAGTCGATTTCGAGTGGCCGCTGAGTCTTGTTTTTCACCTCCAGTCGAAACGCATCGATGAACTGCCCGCCTCCTTTGATCGGTGTGAGGCGGGTTGAAAATACAGCGTTGTCGGCGGACTGGTACTCCGGAGAACTAATCCAGGTCCTTGTCGTGGCGCAGCCGTATAAAAAAAAGGTTGCCAAACAACAGCCGAAGATGGTTTTGAGAATTTTCATCATGTCTCCATGATATGCCACGGCGTGTTCGCCGATCATTAAATACTTGTTTTGTACAAATTATTTTATATCACACATTCTTTCGGATTCAAATGCCCAGAAATGCCTTCCTGAACCGGTCGCTCTCCAACAGTTGCCTTCCGGCACCTTCTTCCACGATCCGGCCGGTCTGAAGAACGTAGCCGCGATCGGCCAGATCGAGCGCCTCGCGGACGTTCTGCTCGACCAGCAGGATGCTTATCCCCTCCTGTTTCAGTTGACGCACGGTATCGAGCACCTCGTCCACCAAAAGGGGTGCGAGGCCCAGCGAGGGTTCGTCCAGCATCAGTATTTTCGGGCCGGACATGAGCCCGCGGCCGATGGCCACCATCTGCTGTTCGCCGCCCGACAGGGTCGACACGGCCTGGTCGCGCCGCTCGCGCAGGCGGGGAAAAAGGGCATAGACAAACTCGAGGTTTTTTTCTATTTGCGCCCTGTCCTTGAGAACGAAGGCGCCCAGGCGAATATTTTCCGCCACGGACAGCGGGTTGAAGAGCATTTTCTCCTCCGGCACGTAGACAATGCCGAGCCGGACGATCTGCTCGGTGCGCAGGCGTTGAATCTCGCGCCCATTGAAACGGATACGGCCGTTATAGGCCCGCTGGGCGCCCATGACGGCCCGCAGCAGGGTCGATTTGCCGGCCCCGTTGGCCCCCACCACGCATACGGTTTCCCCCGCGGCGAGGTCGATCGAGACGCCTTGCAGTACCGGCAGTCCGGAGTAACGCACGCGGATGTTTTCAACGGTGAGCAGCGGCTGTCCCATTGTCTAAGTCGCCTCGCCGATGTGGTCGTGCACGTAACGTTCTCCCAGATAGGCTTTGATGACCTTCGGATCATCGGCGATCTGACGCGGAGAGCCGTCGGCGATCTTGCGCCCGTAATCGAGCACGATAACGCGGTCGCTGATGGTCATCACCAGTTCCATGACATGCTCGATCAGCATGACCGTGATGCCCATGTTACGATGCACGGCGCGGATGATGGCCATAATCTCGTCGATTTCACCGGGGTTCAAACCGGCGGCCACCTCGTCCAGCAGCAGCAGTTTGGGGGAGGTCGCCAGGGCGGTCGCCATGGTCACCCGTTTCTGAGCCGCGACCGGCAGTTCGCTCACCATGGCGCCGGCCACTTCACCCAGGTTGAGCTTTTTTAGAATGTCATTGGCCTGCACCCGGGCCTGGCGGCGGTTGCGGGTGTGCATGAAGGCGCCCACCATCACGTTTTCCTGAACGCACAGGTCGCCGGAGGCCGCATACACCTGAAAGGTGCGGGCCAGACCGCGCCGTGCGACGGCGAAGGCCGGCAGGCGGGTAATATCCGTACCGTCGAACATGATCTGCCCGGCGGTCAGTGGGTGCAGGCCGGCGATGCAGTTGAACAGGGTGGTCTTGCCGGCGCCGTTGGGGCCGATGACGCCCAGCAGTTCGCCTTCCTCGAGCCCGAAAGAAATCTCGTCGTTGGCGCGCAACCCGCCGAAATCCTTCCTCAGGTTGCGGACGTCCAAAAGCGGCATCACTGCGACCTCCGGCGGCGGATTTTCTCGACGATCCCCCACAGGCCGCGCGGCTCGGCGGCGGAGATGACCATGATGATCGCGGCGTAGATGACCAGATCGATGCCGACCAGGCCCGCCGAGGCGCCCAGCCACTCCTTGAGATAGCTTTTGAGGGGTATCAGGACGCCGGCGCCGATGATCGGCCCCCACAACGACCCGGCGCCGCCCAGCATGGCCATCAGGGCGATCAGAATCGACAGGTTTAGGCTCATGGTGTCACCGGGTTCGATGTTTTTGATGTAGCAGGCATGAAAGGAGCCGACCACGCTCACAAATGCGGTGGCGATGGCATAGGTTTTGATCTTGGCCCAGTGGACGTTGATGCCCAGCGACTGGGCCACGCTCTCGTTGTCCTTGATCGCCCGCAGCTGGAAGCCCAGGCGCGACTTTCTAAACCAGTTCATGTAAAGGATGCCGATCAGGAAGAAAGCGAAGATGACATAGTAGTAATAGACATCTTCGCGGAAGATCAGCCGCCAAAAATCAGGCGGCGAATATTTGATCGGGGAAATCTCCAAGCCGCGCGCGGCGCCGACGAACCCCCACACTTCGAAAAGGTCCTTGAGCACCAGGGAGGTGGCGATCGTCGCAATCGCGAAGTAATGGCCTTTGAGGCGAAAGAGCGGATAGCCGATGATAAACGACCAGATAATGGAAAAAAGAACGCCGATCGGCATTGAGAACCAGAAAGGGATGTCCCAGCGGATCAGCATGACCGCGGTGGTGTAGGCTCCGATGCCGACATACTGGGCCTTGCCGAGGTCGACCTGACCGCCGTAGCCGCCGATGGTGTTCCAGCCCATCCCATAAAGTGCGAACATGAAAAACTGAATCATGGTCGCCATCGCGAAGGCCGAGTGGGGAAAGAGGGGAAAAATCAGGAAAGCGCCGCCGACCAGAACGGCGATCATCAGATCCGAACGGGGAAAGTCGGAAAAATCAAACGCGTTCTTCAGTGCTTCCATCCGAACAATCCCCGCGGCCGCACGACCATGATCACGAAATAAGCCACGTAAACCCACATGTACTTAAAGGACGTCATGGGGACATCCGACATCCAGTCGAATTCGAACGTGTAGGCCATGAAATCCCAGAATCCGGGCAGTTCGGTGATCAGCCCCACGACGATGCCGGCGAAAAAGGCCCCCGGCACGCTGCCGAAGCCGCCCAGGGCCACGATGGCAAAGGCGAGCATGGTGAACAACAGGCCGATATAGGGGTTTACGGACCAGAAATTGACGATCAGCGCCCCGGCGACGGTAACCGACCCGCAGCCGATCCCCCAGGCCAGGGCGTTCATCCGTTCGGTCGAGATGCCCATGTAGCGTGCGCCTTGCGGATTGAGGGCCGTGGCGGTCAGGGCCTTTCCGATTCGGGTGCGGTTCATCAGCAGCCACACGCCTGCGAAGGCGGCCAGAGAAAGACCGGCGGCGGCCAGCTTGGTGGCCGGGATGATGATCCCCAGGCCGATATCGAAGCTCTGGCCGACCAGCAGGCCCTCGTGCACGGCGCGATCGTTGGGGCCGAAGACGAGCAGGGCCAGGTTGCGCAGAAACAGCATCAGCCCGAATGTTCCCAGAAGCTGGGCGATCATCGGGCCGCGCAGCAGAAACCGGATGAACCCCGCGTAGCAGGCGATGCCGAGCACAAAACCGACCGCGGCGGCCACCGGCAGGGTCAGCAGCGGATCGATGCCAAGGCCCTTGGCCGTCAGCAGCCCGGTGTACATGCCGAGCATGAGGAATTCGCCGTGGGCGAAGTTCACGATATCCATGACCCCGAAGATGATGGTCAAGCCGAGAGCCACCAGGCTCAGCGCCATGCCGAAGAGAATCCCGGCCGCAAGGGAACTGAAGAGAATGTCCATGGTCAGAGTGCTGTCGTTGTGGAAAATAAATTCCGTCTCTTTCCAGCACCGAATGGTGCGGAAAGAGACGGGCCATACGCGGGCGAACCGGCGCGGGTTATTTCCACTCGGGAAACGGGTAGATCATGTTGGTCGTGGCGACATCGAAAGGATAGACGATTTCCAGGCCGACCGTCCCGTCCGATCCCTTTTGATACTGCCCGATCAGGCCGGAACCGAGCACGTTCTGGCCGATTTCCTTGCCCGAAGTGCTGAATTTGATGCCGGCCCACGGCACCACCAGCTGGTCGCCGGGGATTTCAATGGCATTGGCGGCGGCCTGAATGTCCGCCGGTTTGGTGGAGCCGGCTTTCTCGAGCACGTAGACCCAGGTCTGCAGGCCGGTGAAGGAACGGGCCGAGGCGCCGCTCAGGTCGTTACCGGTTTTGGCCTTGTAGAGTTTGTTGACCTGCCCGGCCAGCGGTTTGACCTTGACGACCTGCGGCAGAAAAACCGTGCGGGTCAGGACGCCGACGATATCTTCCCCCAGGGTCTGCTGAAATTCGGGGGTTTCGAAGCCGGCATCCTGGCCCCACATGATTTTGGGTTGGACTTTCTGGGCTTTCAAGGTCTTGAGCATCAGGATGGCATCCGAAGTATAGGAGGCAAACAGCAGCACCTCGGCCCGGCTGGCCCTCAGCGAGCGGACCTCGCTGGAGAGATCCGGGGCTTCCTTGGCATACAGAAGCGATTTTTGAAGATCGAACCCGTATTCCTTGGAAAACTGCTCGATCAGTTCCGAAACGAACGAGCCCCACTCGGTCTTTTCGCAGGCCGAGGCGAGCTTGATGATATTTTTTTTGTTGACGGCCTTGACGCCCTTGACCTGCCCCTCGGTGAGGCCCTTTAAAAACTCGAAGAGGTCCCTGGTGAACCAGGTGTCGTGCGGGGTCGTGCGCCAGAACCACTTCAGGCCGCGTTCGGTCAGGGAGGGTGAGGTGGAAGAGCCGTTGATCATGGGCACCCCGTATTGCTCGGCCACGGCGCTGACGGTCTTGGTGACCGAGCTGTGGTAACAGCCGAGCAGGCCGTCGACCTTGTCATCCAGAATCAGCTTCTTGGCCAGGTCGGCGCCCAGGGTCGGGTCGCCTTCATGGTCCTTGAAGATCAGGGTGATTTTGACGCCGCCCAGGCTCTTGATGCCGGCGTTTTGGGCCATGGTCATGTCGATGTCGGCCATGGCGGAGTTGGCGATCTCGGCCGCCAGTTCGGCCCCGGCCCTTAATTCACGGCCGGCCGCGGCCGCTCCGCCGGTCAGCGGGTAGAGGACACCGAGTTTGATTTCCTTCTCGGCGCGGGCGCCGGTGGGCAGCAGAAGCGCCGCGACGATAAACAGCACGATGAAAGGTGACATAATCCTGGCGATCGCTTTCATGGGATGTCCTCCTCCTTATGGCAAAACGGTTAAAGGAAAGTCGACCGGTCCGGGTGCCCGTGAATGGCTGCCGGATCGATAAGTGACGCGGCCGGAGCGATATGATCGTTGCTGGCTGACATCAGAGTGACATTTTGGGGTGAGGCGTCCTCCGGGCGGCCGGTGCTGGATTTTCGGCGCGTTCGACGGTGCAGCGATGCAGTGCGCTCAGTGCGCGTACACGACAATGTTTATAAGACGCCGACGGGACTGTCAAGCGCCATCGAAAAGCCCGCAGCCTACGGTTGGTGAACAATTTTTTTTACATCTTCATCGAGAAGCTGCCAGAGACGAGGGTGGCTTTCAACCAGGCGGGCGATATCGACGAGGTCTTTGAGTCGCTGGCTTTGTCTTCTTTCGGTATCGCGCCAGGCTTTGATCTTCCCGCGCAAGGTATCCTCCAAAGAGGCAACCCGCATCAGAATGCCATGAATGTCCGCTGGCGTGGACCGGCTTGGAAAGTCTTTGTAGAGTTACCGAATGGTGTCTTGTCGTGCGGGAGTTGTCTAATTTGCCGCCGCCCGAAACCTCGCCATCGATTTCATCCGCCGATTCCGAACCTTGAACCTTGAATCGTGGACCCTGAACCCTTTCTGTGTCCGCACTGTCACTGCCCGAGGCCCATCGAGACAATTAAAAAGTGACGGCCATTAGAGTCCTTCGTATATCCGCCTGATGTCCAGCGGGTCATGATGGCGTTCCAATCTGCGGACCATGAAATGGCCTTGACCCATGTCTTGAAAGTGATCGATGAACAACGTATTGATCGCCGCTCCGCCGAAAGCGCCCATAATCGGTACCGCTTGTGCGGCCAGTTTTTCGGAAACGACGATGGAAAAACGGGCCGCAATCTGCGCGATAAATCGTACGATCGCCGGTGCACTTTTATCGGAGAGGCCCCTTTTCGTTAAATAGGCGGCGGCATTCGAAACGGCCTTGGCCATTGCCGTGCGAGCGGCGAAATAAGCCGTCTCGGCATCATCGTCATTCTTTGACCCGCCCCCCAGCGCCAGAACCTGCAGGCATTGAACGCGGGCTTCTGGCGTATGCAGGTCCTCTCCCTGGCTGCGGGCAATGTCCGCGATCGATCTGAGAATAATAGTGGTCGACACCGGCAGTTCAATTGCCAGCGCCGGTAAACCAAAAGCCCCGCCCAATGCTCCGGTCGTTCCGACGGCCAGTTTGTGCCACCTGTTCGCCGGTGGCACTGGCCGGTTGTGAGCCACGGTCCGCAGCGCCACGTCAAAGGCGGTTTCGATCGATTTGTGCGCGGCCTTGTTCACGACTTCATTCCATCTGCCGGGCAGCAAGTCAAAACCCTTTTCGATCGGTGCGCCGACGACCTTGCTGATCTTGGCCGCGAAGCCGGGTTTTTCGAGAAGTTTCTTGGCCAGTTTGAGGTCGTCTATTTCCGAAGATGAAAGCGTCAAGCGGTGTTCTTTCCGTTAATCGAAGGTCAGTCGCACGGATTGAAGATGGTAGCGGAAAACCGTGCGCGGTGCTTCTTCCATAGTTCTCTGATTATCAAAAAAAAATCAATGCATATGTCCGAAGTGGGTCATCGGTTTGTCTGACGTTCGCAAGGATCGGAAGCGTTGGTTCGGCCGTGTCGAGCGGTATTGCGGTGTCTATTTCCTGTAGGGTGGGGTCAGGCCCTTTATCATGGGGTAATGTTTGATATTGAATGTCTGTAAAGTTGCATTTTCAGCATCGCAGGTAGCGGCTATGATCGCATCCGCGAGTCCGACGCCGTGCGACTTGGCATAATCGCGTTTATAGAGTCCCCCTTTCCTGGCGATATCCGAAGTTACGGGGATAACGCGAAAGAGGGAGACGAAGTCCTCTAAAACGGATATTTCTTCCTCATCTCTCACACCTGCATACAGCTCGGCGACAACGATGGACGACAGGATGATCCGAAATGAATTCGCGGTCACAAAAGCTACCGCGTTATTGTGGCCGCGAAAAAAAGCCACCAGAACATCGGTGTCGAGAAGAAGTGACCCCGCCATGGTCAGTACCGGTCCCATTTGGTCCGCATGGCGACGACGTCAGGAAGATCCGTGCGATCCTTCCAGATTCCGGCCGCCGCGTGCAATATGATTTTCCGCCGGCCTTGGCCGGCTTGGTCAATGAGGCAGTCAACGGCCTCCCGGATGAGTTCACTTTGTTTTTTGCCCAAAGTTTTTGACAAGGCGGCCAACTCGGCGCGTTGACGATCGGTCAAGTATATTTGGGTCCTTATCATACGGCCCTCCCATGATGTATACACCATGGTTATACACCGTTTTGGTTTTCTGTCAAGTTCAACGATAGAATCAACGGCAAATTAAAGCGCTCTATTTCAAAAATCCATCACGCTGTCCAGTCCACGATGAACGCCAATTAGTTCGCCGACTTTCCGGATCGCCAGAAGAGCCCCATCGACGTAGGGTATCGCACTTGAACCCGCCTCGTGACGCAGAACGAGTTTTTGGTCAGGCATGCCAAAAATGGTATCCACTGCAATAACATATCCCGGCAGGCGAACGGAGTGAATCTGAGAACCCTCTAATCGGACTCCCCGGCTTTCCTTTAAACCGTGTACTTTTTCCAGCGCGACGTCCAAGAGTGATTCCCTCACCTTGGACAGGCGGTGCGCCAATTCGCGCGCAGTTCCGCTGGGTGCGTCTATTTTGGTAGAATGCGCGTAATCGATTATCTCCCAGTGTGGAATATACCTGGCTGCAATTTCAGAAAATTTCTGCAGGAGAACCACGGTCAGCGCGAAGTTTCCCACAGCCAGCACTCCTCGCCGAACCTCTCGGGCTGCTTCATCGATCTCCAGGTAATCCTTTTCACTCAATCCGGATGTGCCAATAACAACATGAGCACCACTTCTGAGGGCTGATAGGACATTGAACTTCGCAATCTCGGGCTTGGTATATTCCACAAAGACATCCGGCGAGGTGGCGAGTCCCTCGGTGGCTGTCGCGAAGATCGGCGTGTCAAGGCCTTTAATGTCAAGAACCTCCCCCAAGGTTCGCCCAGCATGGCTGCGTGAAATCGCGGCGACGAGATCCATATCCGTTGCTTCAAATACACCGCGCGAGAGGGCCGAACCAGCCCACCCCGCCGCCCCGGCCAAACAAACACGCGTGTTCATCGAGTCATCTCCTTTGGTAATCATCTTGTCGCGGCGGCTGTCAGCGGCAGCGAGCGTTTCCACAACCATTCACCAAGACTGCAAAAAGACAAATTTAAAAAAATGGTTCATTCGTGGACTCGCCGTATGATTTTGTCCATGGCCTTTTCGTGATCTATCCCCTGGCCCTTTTCGAGCTGGTTTATAAATGTCTGTACGTCCGTTTAAAGTTCAATTTTCTCTTGCATCGACCAAAGGATGGGCTTTTAAAAAAGCGTCATGTCTTCGTCCCTCAGGTCGGAGACGAACATGTGGCCCGGGGCGTGGGTGATCACCAGCGGCAGGCGGGTCGAGGTGGCGGCCAGGGACGAGGTGACGCCGCAGGCCCAGAACACCGGTACTTCACCCGGCAGGATGGTTACCGGGTCGCCGAAGTCCGGCTGCTGGATATCCTTGATGCCGATCTGGTCCGGGTCGCCGATGTGGACCGGGGCGCCGTGGGTCTGATGGAAGCGGGTGGTGATCTGGACCGCGCGCACGGCCTGTTCGGGCGTCATCGGCCGCATGCTGACGACAAGGGGGGCGAAAAAGGGGCCGGCCGGCGTACAGGCTCGGTTGGTGATGTACATGGACACATTCTTGTTTTCTTCGATGTTCCTGATCGGCAGGCCGGCGGCCTGCAAGGCGTTTTCGAAGGAGAAACTGCAGCCTAAAAGAAAGCTGACCATGTTCTGGTTGAACTGCTCCTCGACGGTATCGACCTCTTCAGCAAATTCCCCGTTGCGGTAAATCCGGTAGCGGGGCAGATCATGCCGCAGGTCGGCACCGGGGGCTATCTCAGGCTCGGACACTCCGGCCTCGAGCACATCGAGGAGTGGACAGGGTTTGGGATTGCGGACGCAGAAGAGCAGAAAGTTGAACGCCTCGCTTTTGGGCAGCATCACCAGGTTGGCCTGAACGAAGCCGCGCGCCGCGCCCGAGGTCGGTTGACGCCATTGTCCGGCGCGGATGCGATGGCGCAGCTCGGTGGCGGTGAGGGTTTCAGAGGTCATGGGGGTCCTTAAAAATGAGTTTTAGAGTCTTAAGTTTTAGGTTTTAAGTGAGAGGCTGTTACGGAGTCCCTATACAGTTGAGCCGGTTAGCCGGTTGTATCCGTTACCTGGTGGATGATTGTTAACCGACTCAACTGACAAACTGACCTAACCGACTCAACTGACACAACCGGTTAAACGGGCTAACCGGACCCAACCGGCTCAACCTATTTTACACAATAGTGACCTCTTCGTTGAATTTCCCCAACTGGCGCAGGCCGTCGGGCGTGACGACGTGGGTGTTTTCGATCCCGACGACGCCGACGCCGGGAAAGATCAGCTTCGGCTCGAGGGCCACGATCATATTCTGCTGAAACTCGAGCCGTTGCCCCTTGGCCAGGAAGGGGAACTCGTCCAGTTCGAGGCCGATGCCGTGGCCGATGAAACGGATGCGGCGTTCGCCGACGCCCATGAAGTTGTCGGCGTAGCCCAGTTCGGCGGCCATCGCCACCGCCAGGTCATAAACCGCGCCGGTTTGAACGCCGGGTTTTGCCTCTTTTTTAACCATCGCCTGCACGCTCAGCATGGCCTGGTGCGCCCGAAGCAGGTCATCGGACAACCCATCGATGGCGAAAATGCGCGTGTGGTCGGACAGGTAGCCCTGGTGGGCGAAGACATAGTCGACCAGGATCGGTTCGCGGCGCCCGATCGGCCGGAAACTCGGTCCTTGGGCCACGGCCGGGCTCAGGGCTGCCCCGCCGGTGGGAGAGGCCAGGAAGCTCGGCACGGCGGCCGCCGCGCCGGCCATCAAGTGGCCGTAGAACATCTCGCTGCCCCACAGCCGCATACGGATGGTGCCCTGGTGGCCCAGTGCGCGGGCGCGGGCCTCGATCAGGCCGGCCAGCTCGATTTCGGTGATCCCCTCGTGCAGGTACTCCGTTACGCTCTCGGCGACCTGATCCGACAAAGCGGCCGCGGCGGTGATCAAGTCGATTTCGTATGCGGATTTGACCGCGCGGATGGTGCGAACCGCGGCCGAGATGTCCTCGACGTCACTGCCGGAGAAGATATCGCGGTAGCCCAGGTAGAGATTGGCAGGCAGGACATCGAGTTCGAGGCCCAGCCGGCGCGGCACCTCGAGGCCGTTGGCGCGCAGCAGGTCCGGCAGGTCCTGCGGCCGGGAGAGGGGGATAATGTTGCCAAGCGGCGATTCGGCTGCCGCGCGGTCGATATCCTTGCGGACCATGAGCAGCGGTTCGCCGTCGACCGGCACGTAAAGATGGGCCTGCTGGATGGTGCCGGCGAAATAAAACAGGTCCGATTTCTGAAGAATCAGCGCCGCTTCGATCCCGGACTTTTCCAGTTGCTGTTTAAGGTCATGGATTCGGGTATCGATTTCGCCGGGTGGTGTCGACAGTGTCATCGGACGCTCTCCATTTCTCTTCATGCCGTTTGACCTTTGAACCCTGGAACTCCACGTCATTAAGTTAACTTACTGAACCCCCTTCGAAAGTCCCCCTTTGAAAAAGGAAGATTAGGGGGATTTTAAATGGTCATGAGAAATCCCCCCTGGCCCCCCTTTTTCCAAGAGGGGGAAATTGGGCCTTATCCAAATATCATGCATCGTGGTTGTTTTCGAGTCATGAGTTTTAACCGTGAGCCGTGAACCTTCAAACCGCTCAACCTGCTTTTATCACTCCTCGGGAACCATGCGAACAGCATCGTCTGCGCCGATTTTCCAGCAGCGGACGAAATGATCCTGAGCGACCGGCCGCAGCGGGAGGTCCGGCTGCCGGCAGGCGGCATCGCTCCGCGGGCAGGCATCCTGAAAAACGCAGCCGGCCGGCGGCGGGCCCGGCTGAGGGTCGGTCTCTTTGAGTTGAGTATCTTTGTTTTCACCACGGTCGACATCCGGTATGGCCGCCAGCAGCGTTTGGGTGTACGGGTGCCGCGGATGGGCATAGAGGTCTTCGGCCGGGGCGTACTCCATGATATAGCCCTTGTTCATGACCGCGACCTGGTTGCACAGATAGCCCACCACGTTCAGGTCGTGCGAAATGAAGAGGTAGCTCAGGCCCAGTCGGTCCTGCAGATCTTTCAACAAGTTAATCACCTGGGCCTGAATGGAAACATCCAGGGCCGAAATCGGTTCGTCGCAGATGATCAGGGCCGGATTGACGCTCAGGGCGCGGGCGATGCCGATCCGCTGCCGCTGGCCGCCGCTGAACTCGTGCGGGTAGCGGCCGGCGCTCTCGGGCGACATGCCGACCATCTCCAGCAATTCCGCCAGACGATCCCGGCGCCGCCGCCCGCGGGCCATGCCGACAATCCGCAGCCCTTCCTCGATCGACTGCCCGACGGTCATGCGGGGGTTGAGGGAACCGTATGGGTCCTGAAAGACGATCTGCATCTGCTTGCGATACGGTTTCAACTCTTTTTCCGGCAGGCGGCTGATATCGTCTTGCCGGAAAAAAATCAGGCCGGCGTCGGGCTGCAGGAGCCGCATGACCATGCGGGCGACCGTGGATTTTCCGCAGCCGCTTTCGCCCACCAGGCCCAGCGTCTGGCCCTGCCGGATCTTGAAATCGACGCCGTTGACGGCCTTTATCCAGCCGGTCACGCGCAGGAAAAAGCCGGAACGCACCGGGAAATGCTTTTTCAGGTCGCGGACCTCGAGGATGATGTCTTCGGCGGGGACAGGGTTCATCTATTTTTCATCGGCCTGGCGTCATTTCCGGCCGCCGGCATAAAGGACCGGGCAGCGGGCCAGGTGGCCGCCACCGTAGTCGCACAGTTGCGGAAAGCGCTCCCGACAGGATGGCTCGACATGCGGGCAGCGCGGGTGAAAAGGGCACCCCGGCGGCTTGTGCGCCGGGTCGGGAACGGCGCCCGGAATGCTGTGGAGCCGCCGGCCCCTTTTGGCGCGTGTGGGCAGGGATGCCAGCAACCCCTGCGTGTAGGGATGCTGTGCATCACCGAAGATGTGAGTGGTGTCGCCCTGTTCGGCGATGATGCCCGCATACATGACGTAGACCCGGTCGGCAACGGCCGATACGACCCCCAAGTCGTGGGTGATGTAAAGCACCGACATCCGGTGCTTCTGCTGCAGGCGGCTGAAGAGTTTCAGGATCTGGGCCTGAACGGTGACGTCCAGGGCCGTGGTGGGCTCATCGGCGATCACCAGTTCGGGATCGCAGGCCAGGGCCATGGCGATCATGACCCGCTGCCGCTGCCCGCCGCTGAGTTCGTGCGGATAGGCCTCGAGACGCTCGGCGGCGGACGGGATGCCGACATCGCCCAGGAGCCTGACGCAGCGCTCCAGCAGCGCTCCCTCGTCGATTTTTTTATGGATGCGAATGGCTTCGGCGATCTGATCGCCGATTTTAAAAACCGGATTGAGGGACGTGAGCGGCTCCTGGAAGACCATGGCGATGCGGTTGCCGCGAATGTGCTGCAGGTCCTCCTCGGCCAGCGTCAGCAGGTCCTGCCCGCCGAACAGGATGCGGCCGGAGGCGATCTCGCCCGGCGGCTGGCGGATCAGGCCCAGAATGCTGAGGGCGGAGACGGTCTTGCCGCACCCGGATTCGCCGACTAGGCACACGGTTTCCTCACGTCCCACCGCGAAACCGACGCCCTCGACGGCTTTCGCCACGCGGTTTTCGGCACCGTGAAAGTGGACGGTGAGGTTCTCGACCGAGATAAGGGTTTCCGTGTCTGGCATGAGTCCGATGCGTTAGTCGAGTGTTAGGTCAGTTGAGTCGGTTGAGTCAGTTTAGTCAGTATAGTCAGTTATCAATCATGCACCAGATTAATGGGCACAACCGGCTAACCGGCCCCGACGGGCCCTCACCGCTCCCGCAGGCGCGGGTTCAGCGCATCGCGCAGGCCTTCCCCGAAGAGGTTGAATGCCAAAACGACCACCAAAATGGCGATGCCCGGTATGAACGTCAGCCAGGGTGCATCGAAAATAAAGTTCTGGCCGTCGGACAAAATGTTGCCCCAGGTGGCATGCGGCGGCGGCACGCCGAAACCCAGGAAGCTCAGGCCGGCTTCGGTCAAAATGGCCGAGGCGATGCCCAGGGTGGCCGACACCAGCACCGGTGCCACGGCGTTGGGCATCATGTGCCGAAATATGATCCGCAGGTTGCCGACGCCCAGGGCCCGCACGGCGGCCACGAAGTCCTGTTCGCGCAGGGCCAGGAACTCGGCCCGCACGAACCGTGTGGTTCCCATCCAACTGGTCAGGCCGATCACGATCATGATGTTGTAGATGCTGGCCGGCAGAAGCGCCACCACCGTGAGAATCAGAAAGAAGGTCGGAAAGCAGAGCATGATGTCCACCAGCCGCATGATCAGCGTGTCGATGGTCAGGGTTTTTGAGTGCAGCAGGCGCGAAAGGGCGGTCGGTTGGCGACCCGGCGGCGTGCGCCCCGCGCCGGAATGCAGCCCGTAGGCCGCGATGGCGCCAAAAAGCAGCAGCACCGCACCCCAGACGGGGCTCAGGGCCAGCAGGACGACGCCGGCCGCCAGCAACACTGCCACCAGGGCCTGATCCAGCCGCACCGGGTTCTGGCCGAAATATCCGGCGATGCCGCCCAGAAAGATGCCGATGACAACCGATATGCCCACGGCGACGAAGCCGACGGTCAGCGATACCCATGCGCCCTGGAGCATGCGCGCGAACACGTCCCGCCCCAGCTCATCGGTGCCGAGCAGATAGACGCCCAGGGCCGGCACTTCGACGGGCCGCAGCGTCGCCAGGTTGGGGGCGGAGAAGGGGGGACGCAGCTTCTCCTGGAGCCGGATGATCGACGGGTTCAGAACCGGCCGATTGCCGGAGGTCAGCAGCAGGCCCACCACGGCGGTCGTAAAAAAAACCAGGAAACATACCAGGCCGACCACCGCCAGGCGGTTTTGTTTGAAAATCGTCCAGAACTGCTGCCAGAGTGTGCGCTGCGGCGCCAAGGGCCGCTCGAGCGCGATTTCCGGTGACGGCGGTATTGGAGTTTGGCTGGGCATCACAGTCGGATCCTCGGATCGACCACCATGTACAGCAGGTCGGATATGAAGGTCCCGATCAGCACCAGGACCGCGGAGATGAAGTTGACCGTCAGGATGACCGGGTAGTCTCTGGCCAGGATGGCCTCGTAGGCCATTCGACCCATGCCCGGCCAGGAGAAGATCGATTCGATGATGACCGAGCCGCCGATCAGGCCCGGCAGGATCAGGCCGAACATCGTCACGAATGGCAGCAGCGCATTGCGCAGGGCGTGGCGGTAGTGAACGTCGTCGGACGGCAGCCCCTTGGCCCGGGCCGTGCGGATGTAATCCTGTCCCTCGACTTCCAGCATCTGGCTGCGCACGTAGCGCGACAGTACGGCGATCCCCCCGGTGGCGCCCAAAATGGAGGGCAGCAGCAGGTGCCAGATCCGGTTCATGACCAGGTGCACCGGTGATGCGTCGCCCATGCCGAAGGTCTGCATGCCGATCACGGGCACCTGAAAATGCGTCACCACCAGGATGATAAGAAGGTAGGCGAAGAAAAAACCCGGAATCGAGATTAAAAAATAGGCCACGAAGGTCGAGCCCCGGTCGAACAGGCTGCCGCGGCCGATGGCGGCATGGATGCCGACCGGAAAGGAAAGGGTCCAGGTCAGGATGGTGCCGACCACAAACAGCGGCAGGCTGTTGAGGAAACGGTCCCAGATCTTCTTGAGGACCGCCTGGTTGTCCTTCCATGAAACGGTCCGGCCCGTTAATAGGTCCTTGTAGAACAGCAGATATTGGACACTCAGCGGTTTGTCCAGGTGGAACTGCTGGCGAAACCGCTCCACCATCTCGGGCGTGAACTTGGGGTTCATCGGGTCGACCTGGCTGGGTTCGCCGGGCGCCAGGTGGATAATCAGAAACGATACCACCGACACGAAAAACAGGGTGACGATTTTCTGGATGACGCTGCGCCCGATAAACGAGATCATGGCGACCTGCTACCCTTCAGCTTTAAATACGGGAAAGTCCGGTAATTTTATCCATTTATTAAAGTAAAACATAAAGTTTCCGGTCTTGGTCGGCGTAATTTTTTCAAAGACCGCCTCGCCGTCGGCCCTCTCGGCCTTGATGACGATGCGTTTGTCCAGAACGGCGGTCCACTTGCCGACGTAAAGAAAGGTGTAGGGCTGTTCGGCGGCGATGATCTCATGCAGCCGATGACAATAATCCACCAGCTTTTGATGATTGTATTCCTGGCGGATTTTGATGATCAAATCGTCGGCGAACTGGTTTTTGAAGGCGACGAAGTTGAGTTGATTCGGTCCGGTCTGGCTGGAATGCCAGATCTGGTAGAGGTCCGGATCGATCCCCATCGACCAGCCCAGGACGAGGGCGTCGAAATCGAGTTTGTTGACCCGCTCCTGGATGAACACCGACCACTCCAGGAGATCGGTGCTGACATCGACGCCGATCTGTTTCCAGGCGTCCTGCGCAATGGCCAGAATGGACTTGCGCAGGTCGTTGCCGCTGTTGGTGATCAGGGTGAAGGAGAGGCGTTTGCCATTTTTTTCCAGCCACCCGTCGGCATTGCGCTGCCAGCCCGCCTCTTTCAGCAGCCGCAGCGCTCCCTGCGGGTCGTAGGGGACCGGCGCAATGGCCGTGTCGTAAAAATCGGTTTGTTTCGGAAAGGGGCCGGTGATGCGCTCGCCCTGGCCATGCAGCGCGTAGCGGATGATCTTGTCGACGTCGATGGCCATGCCCAGGGCCTGGCGCACCCGACGGTCGTTGAAGGGCTCGCGGCGCATGTTGTAGCCAATGTATGTGTAGCCGAAGGAAAGCCCGGAAAAGATTTGAAAGCGCGGATCGGCGCTCAGGCGCGCCACCTGGAAGGGCTGGACCGAATAGCTGTCGACGGTGCCGGCGTAGAACTCCATCTCCTGGGTCAGAACATTGGGGATGATGCGATAGGCAAAGGTCTTGTAGTTGGGGGCGCCCTCCCAGTAGTCCTCGAAACGGTCCAGGGTGATGTATTGATCCGAGAGCCACTCCGCGAACTTGAAGGGGCCGCAGCCGATCGGATGGCGATTGAAGCGGCTGTCGCGCATATTGAAATTCTGCGGGTCCAGACCGCGGGTCCGGGCCTCGCTGCGCAAGGCCTCGCCGTCAAGGAGATGTTCGGGCAAAATGCCCATTTGCCAGGTGCCGATGGCCGGTGAATACAGCCTCTTGTAAATGATGCGGACCGTCAGCGGATCGATGACCTCCACGGTTTTCACCGGTTCGTAATCACTGGTGCGCGGAGACAGGTTGCGGGGGTTCATGATGGCTTCATAGGTGAAGCGCACATCGTCGGCTTCCAGCCGGTGGCCGTCATGAAAGCGGACACCCGGCCGGAGATGGAAAACGATCACCGGATTTTGTTCCGTTGACGGCAGGAGGTCGCGGGCGGCCGCTGCCAGCCGTTCGGCCGGCAGCGGCTGGTCGGGCTGAATGAAGCGGGCGCTGTCAAAAGACGCGAAGTACGAGTCGCCGAACACCTGTTGCAGGTGAACGAAGAGGTTCTGGTCGACGTCGCTCAGACTGAGCTTGATGCGCGCCGGGGCATCGACCGTGAATAATATGTCCGGGGACTTCGAAGGCGCCCCGGCCGTCGTGGCCGCATGGGGCGCGGTAAACCGGCGGGGCGGCAGGATGCTGATGTCGGTGATCCGGTCGAGCGTGGCCCTGAGTTTCGGGTCCATCGTCTCCGGCGCGGCCTTGGCGCCGCGGATCAGGTCGGCGACGGCCTGCGGGTCGGCCGTATCGATACCGGGCGGCGGTTGATACGGGTTGACATAGAAGTAGGCCTCTTCGGTGATCTCCCAAGCGTGAGCCACCCGCCCGCGAAATTGCAGGTCCTGGTCACGGTCGATCAAGCCCTCGAACACCTGCGCCTCAACTTGACTGCTGGCCGAATCGGCCGAAAGAATGGGGTTGAGCAGGCTGGCATCCCCGGTCGAAGCGGTCACATAGGTGCCGAGCCGGTTGGGATTTCCGCGTGTCTGCTGTTCGTAGGTGGGGACCCAGAAATAAGACTGGAGCAAAATAACGATCACACCCAGCGGCGCGAATATCAGAAGCCGTTTTATCGTCATGGCCGGTTACCAGTCAGGGCGTGCCCGTCCGCGTTCTTTTCCACATACTTGGCAGTGTCAAAAATGAATGCCCGGATGGACACTGGATGATTACTGGATGGATAAAGATAAGACTCACCGGATTTATACCCGTGGTTAGCGTGCCGGTGGCTGAGACGGCATCATCGACCACCCCCATCGGCGGCAGGTCGTCTCGTCTCAAAGAAAAATCCCCCCGTCCCCCTCGTGAGAGGGGGAGAATACGACTTCCTCCTGGCAGAGAAAGGTCGGGAGGGGACTATAGAAGAAGATGACCGACGCTGGCAAGCAGAACTTAAGTCGTGCCGCGCACGGCCGGTGGCTTACTTTCTTCCGGCGCGGTTTCGGTTTCCGGGGCCGGTTTCTCATCGCTTTTGGGCTCCGGGGGGGCGGTTTCCGCCGGTGGCGCTTCCAACTTCTGCTCCGGTGCCGGACCCGCCTTCAGGAGGGCGATCTGATCCTTGACCGAGGCCATCTTTTGTTGAATGAAGTTCTCCTGAACGGCGTCCGGCTGAAGGGTCGCGGCACGCAGCAGATGAGCCTGGGCCGCCTGCAGATCCCCGATCGTGCCTCTCTCGGCCGCCAGATCGGCCTTGAAGATCAATATCGTCCGATCGATCATTTGCAAACGGTTGTTGATCATGGCGCGATCTTCGGTGCCGGTCACATACGCACCGGCCCGGGTCAGGATCCTCCTGGTTTTGGCGAAGTCGGGCACTCCGGGAGCCTCCATGCTCGCGTCGGCTTCCCGAATGAAGTGCGTGAAGAGCAGCGGATAGACTTCCTGGCGGGTATACACCTCTTTTTCTTCGACCGGCGGTTCCACGTCGGGTATCACGGCCAGTTTTTCGCGCGCCATTGGAGAAAATCGCCCTTTCCAGACCTCGACGGCGTCTCCGCGTTCGACCACATAGTACTTTCTCATGTTCTGCAAGCTGGCAACGAAAATCAAAAAAACGATCAGGGCCAACCCTGCACCGGCGTAAACAATCATTTTCTTCATGGGATCTGGTTCCTCCTCTGGCGGTTGTGAACTGTCAGCGACGGCGTGGTTTTCTGACGGCACCGGAACCCACTTGGGAGCCGGGGAAACGCTGTCGTCGGTTGCGGTCCTGTCTGATTGGCTCTCTGCGGCGTCGGCCCCGTCGCTCACGGTGCCGGGCCGGGAAAATAATTCGTTTTCGGCTTCGCTGTTCAGGATTTCGAATTGAGGGGCCTTGTGGCCGGCAACGGACTGATCACCATCCGATAAATTGCCGTTCGGCGCCGTTTTCTCCGTTATGGCCCCAGCCATCTTCTCGGTTTCCCCGGAGGTGGCGGGGGGGGGCGTGGTGGCGGCCTGGTTTGCGGCAGCCTTGCCCGGCGCTGCTTTCGATCGGGAGGAACGGGGTTTCTTTTTTGCAGATGTTGCGGATTTCGTTTTCGACTTCCGGCTGGTTTTCCGGGATTTCACTGCTGGTGCTTTGCCGCCTGGAGCTGGTTTTTCCGGAATGTCATTGGCCATAAATCCCCCTTCACTGTCCGGTTACCGGTATGTATCACCCGACCACTTATCATGGCTCTTTTGATTTTGTAAATAATATTTTACCATCAACGGCATGGTTGACCATTGAAGCCGATTGTGTTCATTTAGCCAGCGGGCGGTGATATTTCCTGACGATCCCATTTAATGGACGGGGACCTATCGGCCCGGCCACCTTGATTTTTTGCCGGGCCTAACGGTGACAAAGGCGAGGGGGGGGTGAGAATTCCACTCCCAGACAACGGAGAACCACAGGGTCTTCGAATGAGGCCCTGAAAGACATCGCGACTGACGTTATGGGACTTCCGGAAAAATCAGACGGCCTGAAACGCGTTCTGAGAGGGTACCCGGCGCTGATCATCGCCTATTCGGGCGGCGTCGACAGCACCTTGCTGCTTTTTTTGGCGCACGCCGAATTGGGCCAAAATGTTCTGGCGGTAACAGCCCGTTCACCCATTCATCCCGCCAGAGAGCTCCGGATGGCCACGGAATTTACCGCCGCGCGGGGCATCCGCCACAAAATCATCTCCTCGCGGGAAATTCAGCAGGCCGATTTTCTGGCCAACCCGTCCGAGCGCTGCTATGTCTGCAAGAAATACCTGTTGGAAGATCTGATCGACCTCGGCCGGCGGGTCGGCATTCAGCACGTTGCCCACGGCGCCAATCTGGACGATTTAGGCGATTTTCGCCCCGGGTCACGGGCCGCCCGTGAGATGGGCATCGCCGCGCCTCTGGTGGAGGCCGGCCTGACCAAGGCCGATATTCGCCGGCTGTCACGTGATTTGGGCCTGCCCACCTGGAACAAACCTTCCATGGCCTGCCTGGCCTCCCGCATCCCCTATGGAACGCCGATTACGGAAAAGGCCCTGGAGATGATCGATGCGGCCGAAGAGGTCATTCTGGCCCTGGGTTTCGCCACGGTGCGGGTGCGGCATCACGGCGATATCGCCCGCATCGAGCTGGCACCCGGGGAGTGCGAGCGGATGATGGCGGCGGAGACCCGGCGGGTGGTTGTCAAGCACTTGAAAGAATTGGGGTTCAGGTACGTGGCCCTGGACCTGGAGGGGTACACGACCGGCAGCCTGAACCGGGCGCTTTCCCGGCAACAGAGGGTTTCGGGCACGACGGGTGACGCATGATGAACGACGAGAGGCCGAAAAAAGAGCGGCGGAAAGGATCAGGAGGAAAAAGTGACCACTGTAGCGATTGAGGCTCGGGGAAGAGTCGCGCTGCTGCGACTGACAAACGGGGTGACCAATGCGATCGGCCCGGTGCTGGTGGCGGAGCTTTCGGCCGCCCTGGCGCATGTCGCCGCGGAGTTCGACGGCTGCGTTCTGGCCGGCGGGAACAAGTTTTTCTGCATCGGGCTCGACCTGCCCGAGCTGATCCGATTCGATCGCCAACAAATGAGCCGTTTCTGGGATGCCTTCGACCAGCTCGTCCTGGATCTCTACTGCCTTCCGGTGCCGGCCGCCGCGGTGATCGCCGGTCACGCCACGGCTGGTGGAACGATCCTGGCGCTGGGTGCGGACTACCGTCTCATCGCGGCCGGCCGCAAACTGATGGGGCTGAACGAGATCACTATCGGTGTTCCGGTGCCGTACCTGGCGGCGTTGATGCTCACCCGGACCGTGGGGGAGCGCGCGGCCAGAGACCTTCAATACAAGGGCGAGCTGATCGATCCCGACACGGCCCGCAGCATCGGGCTGGTGGATGAAATTGGTGCCGAAGAAAAGATCGAAGCGCTGGCGATAGAGGCCATCGGGGCCCTGGCCGACAAACCGCGCGGCGCCTTCGAACTGATCAAGCAGAATCGTACCGAAGCCGTGCGCCGTGAATTTGAAAGCCGGCGGTCCGAAAAAAGAGAGGAAATGCTCGCCTGCTGGTTTCAACCGTCCGTGCAAAAACTGCTGGAAAAAGCGGCCGAGAAATTTTAGCGCAGCGGGCGGGTTGGCGGTTGACTATTGGAGGAATTTTGTCGATCGCCAGTTTGAAACTCGAAACTGGTAACTTGAAACTTGCAATAGGGAGCCGCAGAATCGTCCTTGGAATGAGCGAAGCGAGACCCAACATCGGCGAAGACTCATCATTTCTGTTGGGTTTTGTTCCCCTCATGTCAGGACGATCATAAACGTCTGTTTGGTATAACCGACAACATCCATCAACCGGTCAACCGGTCATAACGGGCTCAACCGGCTAAACCGACCCAACTGACCTGACTGACAAAACTGACCTAACCGACCTAACTGACTCAACTGACAAAATGGAAAGCTTTACATTTTTCGAAGGCATCTCACCGGTGACGCAGGCCCTCATCGCCACGCTGTTCACATGGTTTTTAACGGCGCTGGGAGCGGGCATCGTCTTTTTTTTCAAGACCATCAACCGCAAACTGCTCGATGCCATGCTCGGTTTTGCCGCCGGGGTCATGATTGCGGCCAGTTACTGGTCCCTGCTGGCACCGGCTATCGAAATGGCGGCCGAGTCCGGTGGTCCGGCATGGGTGCCGGCCACGATCGGGTTCCTGGCCGGCGGCGTGTTCCTGTGGGGGATCGATAAGCTCCTGCCGCACCTGCACGTCGGCTTTCCGATGGAAGAGGCCGAAGGGGTCAGTACCAGCTGGCGGCGCAGCGTTCTGCTGGTGATGGCCATCACCATTCACAACATTCCCGAGGGCCTGGCGGTCGGGGTGGCTTTCGGGGCCCTGGCCGCCGATATTCCCTCGGCGTCCCTGGCCGGGGCGGTTGCGCTGGCCATCGGCATCGGCATACAGAACTTTCCGGAAGGGGCCGCGGTTTCCGTGCCGCTCAGGCGCGAGGGGTTCTCGCGATTGAAAGCCTTCTGGTACGGCCAGCTCTCCGGAGTGGTGGAACCGGTGGCCGGAGTACTGGGCGCGGTGGCCGTGATCGTCATGCGCCCGTTGCTGCCGTATGCGCTGGCGTTTGCGGCCGGGGCGATGATTTTCGTCGTCGTCGAGGAACTGATCCCCGAGTCACAGCTCAACAAGAATACGGACGCCGCCACGATGGGCGCCATGCTCGGATTTGCCGTCATGATGACGCTCGACGTGGCCCTCGGGTAGTGTCGAGTTCAAGAAAAAGGCCGGTCCGCCCGGCCCCCCGAACCCATCCGGATTGATGCGCAGCAGGTGGCGGCTATCGTGACGCCGCACGGATTTACCCTTTCGCACACCGATGTCATCGGGGATCACACCTACCTGTGCCGTTTCGTTGCCATGGATTCTGGGCGGACGACATGAAGGGCTATAGCAAGCGGTGGTCTATCTCATTTCCGGTATTTTATTCGGGTTGAGCGGCGGCTTGACACCCGGGCCGTTGTTGACGCTCGTGATTGCGGAAACCCTGAAGCACGGGGTCACAGAGGGGGCGAAGGTCAGCCTGGCGCCGCTGCTCACGGACCTGCCGATAATCCTGGCGGCGGTGTTCCTGCTCCACCGTCTGGCCGATATCCGCCCCCTGCTGGGGCTTTTGGCGTTTGGCGGAGCGGCTTTTCTGGCCTATCTGGCCTGGGGGAGTATCCGATTCAAAGGGGTGACGCTCCTGGCGCAAGGTCGACAACCGCGGTCACTGCACAAGGGCGTGGTGGTCAACCTCTTGAATCCGAGCCCGTATCTTTTCTGGTTCACGATTGGCGCGCCGATGCTGCTGAAGGCCGCCGGAAACGGTTATGGAACGGCGGGACTCTTTATCGCCGGGTTCTACCTTCTGCTGGTGGGTTCCAAGCTGGCCGTTGCGGTGATAGTGGGCAGAACCCGCCGTTTTCTGCAAAGCAGCTTCTATGTCGCCACAAATCGCATACTGGGGGGTGTTCTCCTGCTGTTTGCCGGTCTTTTTTTCAAAGACGGTTTGGCCTACTGTGGCCTGATCCGATAAACAGCGGTATCGTCTTAACGGTCGCTCTATCTTTTTCCGGGCGTGTGATACAATATCGGCTGGCCCTTTGAACCGAAAATGACTTATCAGCCTTTAGGAGCGACGGTATGAGGAAACCAGACGTCTTGCCGGCCATAGTGGCGCTACTTTGCGGGGGGGTCGTTTTTCTGCATCCGACGCCTTGTACGGCGGAATTTTATCGGTATGTCACTCGCGATGGCGAGGTTCATTATGTCGGCGACCGCGGCCAGGTGCCCGAAGAGTACCAGCAGGAAACAAAAGTCTATACCGAACGATACGACCATCTTTCCGATGAAGAAAAAGCGGTCATGCGACAAAAAGATCGTGACGCCGATGCCGACCGCCGGCGGGAGGAACAGCGGCTCAGCGCGCAGCGCGAAGAGCAGGAGCGTCTGAAAGAACTGGAAACCGATGTCACCATTATTGCCGACCAGGTGTTGGTGCCGGTCACCATCGGCTATGGCCTCAAGGAAACCGAAGCCGTGTTTCTGCTCGACACCGGGGCGTCCCAACTGGTGCTTTTCGACGATTTGGCTCGGAGCCTGAATGTCGTGTCGAACCGCAAGGGACTTTCCATGGTGGCCGGTGGCCATCTCATCGAAACCGACCTGATTATGCTCGATTACCTCAAGCTCGGACCGCTCGACTTGAAGAATGTCGCCGCAACGGTGATCAAGCACGACGTGCAGCCGGACATTGAGGTTCGCTTCAGCGGTCTGTTGGGAATGAACATTTTGCGCAATTCAGGCTACACCGTCGACTTCGAGAACCAGAAAATCCGCTGGCAGCCGGCGGATTAAGACCCCATTCGCCCGAAGTCGGTGCAACCCGCCCGGCTTTTAGAACGGGAAGGGCGGAATATTTTAAAGGGCCGTGATTTCACGCCTTACCGGTCGAGCGCACTCGACATTCAAAATTACGATCGTATGTTATCGGGAACGTACTTTTGAGCGCCGGAATAGGGGGTTGCCATGGAATTTTTAGAAGACATTGCAATAACGATTGACTATTGGCGCCCAGGGGAATCCCATCGATCATAAAAGCCGATATATTCATAAAAACGGGTCAAACGGCGGCGAAAATACGCTGAGAGCCGTTGATCATGGACTTGCCAGGGAGGACGCAGTGGACCAAATATTGAAAAGGGTAAGGTTGACGACGTCAATGCTATTTGTGATGGGCTTGACGGCCGTGACGGCCGCGGCGGCCGATGCCCCGAAAGATATGAGTGGATGGGAAGCCGGCAGCCCGTACAACAAGTTTTACAAGGCCAGCGAGCTGGATTCGTTCAAGGCCGAGGTGGTCAAGGTGACCGAGGTTGTGCCCATGGCCGGCATGGCGCCCGGCGTCGCATTGCAGGTCAAGGAATCCGCGGACGAGGTCGTCGAGGTGCAGGTGTGCCCGAGCTGGTACATCGATCCCGGCAACATCGGCTTGAAACGGGGCGACAAGATAAAAATTCGCGGTGTCTGGGCCGAAATCAACGGTCGCGATGTTTTTCTGGCATCCAAGATTAAAAAAGGGGATTATTTTTCGCTCAAGGTCCGGTTGACCAAAGACGGCACTCCGTTCTGGACCCTGTCGCCCGAACAGTTGGCCCTGGAAAAACAGAGCACGGAAGATTGACGGAGAAGGGCCTGTCGGCCGTGCGGTGTTTCAGCAAATAGACCTTGACAAAATTGGGCTGAGCCCCTAGGTTGTGAGCATTATCTCATAAAGGATGGGTCATGGTCAGGCCGCGCAAGGATCGTATTGTCGGGTTCAAGCCGAATACCAGCTATTTCAAGCCCCGCGGAATCCCCATGCTGGATCTCGACGAGGTGCGGCTGACGGTGGATGAACGCGAGGCGATTCGACTTTCGGATCTGCTGGGACTGTCTCACGAAGAGGCCGGACGAAGCATGGGTGTTTCGCGCGCCACTTTCGGCCGCATCATCCAGCGCGCCCGCAAAGCGGTGGCCGATGCCATCATCAACTGCAAGGCCATCAACATCGAGGGGGGAAACTTTAAAATGGTCGATCTGGCGCGCCTGTTCCGGTGCCATCATTGCGATCACCACTGGGAGGAGCCGCGCGGAACGGGAAGACCCCCGGAATGCCCGCAATGCGGCTACACGGAGTTTCATCGAGTCACCGGCATTGGCGAAACGCCAGTCCCGCCGCAGTAATTCCGGCCGTTATCGAGTCGTTTTACCGGCGGGGTGTCTGGTCACGGGTATCGACCGCGAGCATTTTCAACGAACGGCAAAAGCACCGGCTGTCTATTCAAACCGATTTTGATCGGAGCCGGCAGCTCATTGCTGTCAACAATAAAACCACAATGGACAAAAGGTAAGGAGGCCATTTTTTCATGGTAGAGATAATGAACAAGGTTCCGGATCCTTCCGCCAAAAAGGACCCGCATGCCGAGCAGGATGCGAAAATCAACAGCGCCCTCGGCAAGATCAGACATAAATTCCTGGTCATGAGCGGCAAGGGCGGCGTCGGGAAAACCAGCACCGCCGTCAATCTCTCGATCGCCTTGGCGAACAAGGGCTTCAAAGTCGGCATCATGGATGTCGATCTTCACGGCCCGGATGTCCCGCGCATGCTCGGCCTGACGGCCATGCTGGAAGTGGGACCAAACGGTAAACTGACTCCCGCCCGCTATTCGGATAACCTGAAGGCCGTTTCGGTTGAATCCCTCATGCAGAGCAAGGACGAAGCCGTCATCTGGCGCGGGCCCATCAAATATTCCGCCATTCAACAGTTTCTCGGGGATGTGGAATGGGGTGATCTCGATTTTCTGGTGATCGACTCTCCACCGGGAACCGGCGACGAACCGCTGACCATCGCCCAGATCGTCAAGGACGCCAAGGCCATCATCGTGACGACCCCCCAGGAAGTGGCCCTGGCCGATGTGCGCAAGTCGATCAGTTTTTGCAAGCGGGTCAATATGGAAGTTTTCGGGCTGATCGAAAACATGAGCGGGTTGAGTTGTCCGCACTGCGGTGAAACCATCGACCTGTTCGGTGCCGGTGGCGGCGAGAAAACGGCCGCGCAGTTCGGCCTTAACTTTCTGGGCCGAATCCCCATTGACCCCAACGTCGTGGAGTGCGGGGATTCGGGGCGATGCTACCGCGAGGCCCACACCGACTCGAAAGTCACCCGGGCTTTCGACGATATCGCCGGCAAGATGGCCGAACTGGCCCAAAAAAAATCATAACCATCATCCCGGATGGGCCGTGTCACCGAAACCGGCCGGCCATCCGATGCTGCTGATGGCTTTTCATCCGCCGACTTTAACGGCCGGGTGAAAAGCCATTTATTTATATTGACAGCATGTATCGGAGCAACTGCCTCCCGCATTACGCCCCTGCAGCGTAGCCTTTGATGGTGCGTTGTCGCGCCCGCTCTTCAGTTTCCGCCTCGGTATCCGATCCTCCCTGTTGCTTCTGCATAAACCAGATCAGGCAGGCTGAGCGGTGCTTGCAGTAGATTTTGGGATCGCGGCATTTCAGGCACTCGTCGCACAGATAGACCTCGTGCTTCAGGCACATGTAGCTGGTTTCTTTCTCCGGATGACACGAGCACTTTCCCATCGGGTTTTTTTCCCCTTTTCGGCCATGATTGGAACGAAATCCAACATTAATGACGAGTCTGCGCCAATGTTGGGCATCGCTCCGCTCACCTCAACCCTCGATTCTGCGGTTCTTCATTGCGAGTTTCAACCTGGTCACCGACAGAATTCCTTCAATAGTCAATCGTCAATCGTCATTCATCAACCTTCATGGCCAGATTTTTTCAACTTCCTTTTTTAGCGCCTGTATGTCGCCTTGATCCGGATGACCGGCGGCCTGTGGCGCGTCTTTGAGCCAGACCGGCGGTTCGGGTTTCTGCGATACTCTCTCCAATACAGATGGATCGACCTCACCCTGGCAGCTGAAAGTGCCGAGCACCGTGGCGTTGGGAACAAGGCTTCTGGCATGATCCATGGCACTCGCGGCATGGGCCGAGCCGGCCGCTGCGCCGTGCGTGGCAAAGAGAAAAAGCTGCTGGCCTTTGATTTTTGACAAAAATTCCAGGGTCTGGGGATCGGGCTTGCCGGCCTTGAGCCAGAAGCCGACGGCGACCGGATTGAAGCCGCTCGGGTCCGGCGCCTTCTCCATAGAATAGATTTCCTTCTCTCCGGAGATGGCGTCGAACACCGCATTTGCCAGTTTTCGTGTGTTTCCGGATTGACTCGAATAGACGACCAAGATCTTCATAGAATTTCCTCCGACAGCAAAGGGTGTGGTATCGGCCGCAGGGTGCCCTTGATGGCATCGACGAAGTTTACTTACACCATCTTTTCAAGAATATCGACCCCGTCGTGTGGACGGGGTCATGGAGGTGTTTGATGGAGGTATTGCCAAGTGACCCCTTGAGATGAACAAAAGCAATTTGCACGCCAAAATTCCGGCAGCATTGGAAAAAAGTTTACAGGGTTCTTTTGGCGAAACGGCCTTGTTTGGCGTTGATGCCGTATTTTCTCAACTGGTTCCAGACGGTCACGCGGGTGACACCCAGGATGTCGGCGGCTTGCGATTGATTGCCGCCGGTTTGTTCCAATGCCTCGATCAACCGGCGCTTTTTCATTTCGTCTCCGGTCCGCCCGGCAATGGTCGCAGATGGCATGGCTGTCGGCGGTCCAAAAATGTCCGGCGGAAGGTCGTGGGACTGAATCATGAGCCCCTGGCAGGTGACGAAGGCATATTCGAAGGTGCTCTTGAGTTCCCGCACATTGCCCGGCCAGGTGTGGGCCATTAACAGGTGCATGGCGTCCTTGGCGATGCCGTTGATTTTCTTGTCGCTCTTGAGCTGGATGCGGCGGAAGAAATGCTCAGCCAGCAGCGGAATGTCGCTGACCCGTTCCCGCAACGGCGGCACGTGGATGGGAATGACATTGATGCGGTAAAAAAGGTCTTCCCGAAAATTCCCCTGCTCAACCAGGCGTTTCAAGTCGTGGTTGGTGGCCGAGATGATTCTGACGTCGATGGATATCGGCCGCTGGTCGCCGACCCGCTCGATCACTTTCTCCTCGAGCACCCGCAACAGCTTGACCTGGGTCGAAAAGGGCAGGTCGCCGATTTCATCCAGAAAAATATCGCCGCCGCTGGCCGCCTCGAACCGGCCCGTGCGGTCCTTGTGGGCGCCGGTGAAGGCGCCCTTGACATGGCCGAAAAGCTCGCTCTCCAGCAACGATTCGTTCAAGGCGGCACAGTTGACCTTGACGTAGGGCCGCTGCGGCCCGGATTTGGATTCGTGGATGGCGCGTGCGATCAACTCCTTGCCGGTCCCACTCTCGCCGAAGATGATCACCGGTGCATCCGACTGGGCCGCATTGGCGATCAGGTCGTAGACGCGCTGCATCGGAGCCGAGGAGCCCAGGATCCCGTGGAAGCCGTCTTCGGCCCGCAACTGCCGCCTGAAGGCCTCGATCTGGGTGTCCTTTTCAATCAGCTCCGTCACGTCGGTCATGGTTTCCACGCCGCCGATCACCTCGCCGCCGGCATCGCGCAGCAGGGCCGCGTTCTTGAGGATGTGCAGATAGCGGCCGTCCTGGCGCATCATGACACAACTCTGATTGCGGACGTTTCCAATCCTGAACAGTTGGCACCAGTGACAATCCGTTTTTTCGCGTCTGGCTTCGCAGGTGTTGCAGTGCAGGATCTTGCAAGACCGGCCGATGATGTCATCCCTGGGGTAACCCGTCAATGCCTCGAAAGCGGTGTTGACCGAAACGATCGTGCCACCAGTGTCGACGATCATGATCCCGTCGTGGATCGTATCGACCACCGTTTTCCAGTAAGCATTCAACTCCTGGTCCATCATTTCCGGTCTCCCGTTTAAAAATTTAACATATGTTTAATTTAATCTTTTAGCAATTTAACACTCGAAATCAAGGATTTTTACAGGCAACAGAAGAAATTCTTGGCAGTTCGGCCGGAAGGTTGAATGAAGTATGCCCCTAATTTTATGTAAGTATTTATAAATATTAAATATTATAGCATTACAGCGCCGGGAGATTTTTTTTGGGGACTTGTGGCACCCAACTTGCTCATAGGGCAATACAATGAGCGGCAAAGGAAAATAAATTGAATTGTACACCAACCCATTGTCTCGATCTGCGGGGAACCTTTATGCCGCTTTCGCTTTTGAAGATCAGTCAAGCACTGAGGGTTATCCAACCGGGGGACTCACTGGAGGTCCTGTGGGGTGATCCGGACACGCCGGCGGAGCTCTTTAAGGTGCTTCCCCGAAATGCCTACGAACTGGTGGGTCTGGACCGTGTTGAAGAAAAAGGTCCGTATTTCAGGTTAATGCTGTTGAAGCGGTCGGTCGCCGCATGCGCCGGGGAAGACGGTCGCATCCGCGACGGACGCTGCAACCAAACGCTTTTCATAAACACCGTTTGTGAGCGGTGGACGTCATCCAAAAACAAGGAGGATAGCATGACAGAATTGAATCTCAGCGAAATTAAAGCCAGCAGCACCGTCGACGCGCGGGGCAGCGCCTGCCCGGGACCGCTTCTCGAAGCCAAAAAAGGAATCGGTAAAGTTAAGGTGGGCGAGATCCTGGAGATCTATTCGGCCGACTCGGGCACGCGCAAGGACATTCCGGCCTGGGCCAAAAAGGTCGGTCACGACTATCTGGGAATACTGGAAGTCGATGGCTACGACAAACACTTCGTCCGCAGAAACAAGTAGGACAACTTGCCATGACAGTGCCGACACCCAGCGCGACAGACGCAAAGATCCTCATCCTTGCAACGGAAAACTGCGCCTACCCCGGTGCCAATTCAGTCGGGCAGGCCCATTCGACCTACCCCGCCAACACGTACATCCTGCGGGTGCGCGCACCGGCGCTTTTTCCGGAGCACTTCTACATGGACTGCTTCCGAAAGGGCATCAGCGGCATCATCATCATGTCCTGCGGCGAGGAGTGTCCCTATGAAGGGGCCTACCACGCCCTGGCCAAGCGCATCGACCGGGTTTACGCCCTCATGAAGGCCAGGGACATCGATATCAGGCGTCTGCGGCTGACGGCCATCTGCACGGTTTGCAACCGGTCGTTTCTAAAAGAGGTCAATGACATGAACGCGTTGGTGCAGGAACTGGGGCCACCTGTTTGGAAAGAAATGGCAGCGGCTTGAGCACCATCGGTGGCCTGTAAAAAGTCGGTCCGACAAAGCATCGTTTTTACACCGAACACCGCGGTGCCCCGCGCGATCGACAACAAAAACTCCGGTATGAGCGGGGAAAAAGAATGAAGACCCAGCACGAACTCGAATTCGACGCTCTGGTGGTCGGTGGCGGCATCGCCGGCCTCCAGGCCGCACTCGACCTGGCCGAGCAGAATTATCGTGTGGCCGTGATCGAAAAGGACGCCTCGATCGGAGGCAAGATGATCCGTCTTTCCAAAGTCTTTCCGACTCTCGACTGCGCCAGCTGCATTACCACGCCCAAAATGGCGGCGGCCGCCCACCACGACAATATCGCCATATTTACCTATTGCGACCTCACGCGTCTGGAACGCAGCGGTGCGGGAATCGCGGCCGTCTTTACCCAGCGTCCCCGACATGTCGACCCGGTCAAGTGCATCGGCTGCCGGCAGTGCGAATACGGCTGCCCGGTTTACGTGCCGGATGAAGAGCAGGGCGGTTTCAATTTCCGGAAGGCCATCTCGATACCATTTTCAAATGCCATTCCCCAAATCGCAGTGATGGACACCGCGAATTGCACCCTGTGCGGCAAGTGCGCCAGGGTGTGCCCGACCAAGGCGATTGATTACTTCCAGAGTCCGGAAGATCTCACCCTGCGGGCCAAAACGGCCATCCTGACCACGGGATTCAAACTGACGCCGTTGAACCAGAAAAAGGAGTACGGACAGGGGCAGGTTCCGAATGTCATCACTTCCTTGCAGATGGAACGTCTGCTGGCGCCGCACGGTCCATATCAACGGGTGCTCCGCCCTTCGGACGGCAAGGAACCCGAGTCGATTGCCTATGTTCAGTGCGCCGGTTCCAGGGACAAGAGTCTGGGCGTCGGCTATTGCTCCCGCGTGTGCTGTATGTACGCCATTAAACAGGCCATGCTGCTATCCGGTTCCTTGCCATTGGCCGACATCACCATTTACTACATGGACATCCGGGCTTTCGGCAAAGGGTATGAACAGTTCTATCAGAATGCCAAGGCCATGGGCATCGAGTTCGTGAAGTCCAAGGTGGCACGCATCCAGCAGGGTGAAAACCAGAAGGTGGCTTTGCAGTATGAAGCCCAGGAGGACGACGGCGGGGTGGTGATTTGCGAACACGACCTGGTGGTCCTTTCGCTGGGGATGGTGCCGGACTGGAACCCGGCCGGCGTCTGCGCGGTCTCAACCGCCAACGATGCCTTTATCAAAACATCGATGCCGAAAATCGCTCCCGCGCTGACCGACATGCCGGGCGTCTTTACCGCAGGTGTCGCCGCCGGACCGAAAGACATCGTCGACACCATCGTCGAGGCCGGCGCCGCGGCCACGGAAGCGGCCAAATATCTGCGGATTAGCGCCGAACGGGCGGCCTGATATCGACGTTCCGGCGGTGGACCGCGCGTCATGTCCACCATCGCGCATGCGAACGTGAAAATCTTTAAGCGGCTGTGTCCGGCAACTGTGAGCAGGAGAAGGATCATGGATTCAACGGTTCAAAAGGCAGGGAGCGAGAAAAAAGTCGGTGTCTACATCTGCCACTGCGGCGGCAATATCTCCGATCACGTCGATGTTCACCAACTGGCTGAAAATATAAAGAACATTCCCGGAGTGGTGGTCACGCACACCAACATGTTCATGTGTTCGGACCCCGGTCAGGAACTGATCCAGAAGGACATCCAGGACGGCCGCATCAATCGTGTCGTCGTGGCCTCCTGTGCCCCCAGTCTGCATGAACTGACCTTTCGGGGCGCTATCAAACGGGCCCACCTGAACCCGTATCTCTACGAACATGCCAACATCCGCGAGCAGGTCAGCTGGGTGCACCACGGTGAAAGCGCCACCAGCAAGGCAACCCGATTGGTGTCCGCTGCGGTTGCCAAGGCCAGGAACCTCCAAGCCTTGGAACCGATAAGGGTCGAAGCCCGGCAGCACGCGACCGTGATCGGCGCCGGCGTGGCCGGTATGCGGGCGGCCCTGGATCTCTCCGGGTGCGGCATTGCGGTGGCTCTGGTCGAGAAATCACCGTTTCTGGGCGGACAGGCGGCGCAGTTGACCGAATTGGTCCCGACCGGCGAAAAAGCGGCCGATGTAATCACCCACCTGGCCGCTGCCGTGGTACAAGACCCGCGCATAACCGTCTTTACCGGTGCCGAAATTGTACAGATGGACGGCTATGTGGGAAACTTCAAAACGACACTACGGCAACGACCGGCGACATCGATGGATGCGGTTGCCGGGACCGGACCCGGAAATTATCAGTCGTTTGCGGGGTTTTTCCCGGACATGCTCCCGGGCGACGGACGCGACGTTCAATTCGAGACCGGTGCGATCGTACTGGCCACCGGATTCAAGACCTACACCCCGCATGGCGGTGAATACGGATACGGTGAGAGCCCCGAGGTCATCACCCTGCCGCATCTGATCCGAGAAATGGCCTCGGTCGAATACGGCCGGCAGGTGCTGCAGGTCAACGGACGCGCCATACGGCGCGTGGCTTTCATTCACTGTGTCGGCAGCCGCCAGATTCCAGGCATCCACGAACCGGATGAAAACGGTGATGTGAACGAATACTGCTCGCGCACCTGCTGCAGCGCCACCCTCCAGGCCGCGCTGCAGATCCGGCGGTCTTTTCCTGGAACGCATGTATTGGAGTACTATCGCGACATCCGCACTTATGGACGCGGGCAGGAAGAAATCTACGATCAGGCTTCCGCCAACAATGTGCTCTTCTTCCGCTACGAAGCCGACTCACCGCCGCTCGTGGAAAAAAAAACCGGTTCCGACCACCCGCTAAAAATAACCGTCAAGGACGCTTTGACCTTTGGGGAAAACGTCACGGCGGAAGTTGATCTGGTGGTTCTTTCAGTCGGAATGGTGCCGAATCTCATCACCGATGTGGTCGACATGATGAAACTGCCGGTCGGTGCCGATCGTTTTCTTCAGGAAGTGCACCCGAAATTACGGCCGGTCGAGGTCGCCAACACCGGCATCCTTCTGGCCGGTACCTGCCAGGCTCCCATGGACATCGGGGAGGCCTGCGCGGCCGCTCAGGCAGCCGCGGCCAAGGCGACCGCCCTGCTTGTCAAGGGCTATGTGGCACTCGATCCGTTTGTGGCGAATGTCAACCTCGACCGCTGCAGCGGCACCGGCCGCTGCACGGAAGTCTGTCCGGTGGAAGGCGCCGTTCGAATGGTCGACCGAAAGGCCGACGGTCATCCGGTCAAGCGGGCCGAGGTGAATCCGGCGCTGTGCACGGGCTGCGGCATCTGTGTGGGCGAATGCGCGCAGAATGCCATCGACGTCAATGGGTGGGCACTCAAGCAGTACGAAGAGATGGTGGATGCCATTCTGGCGGCCTGACACAGCCAATGGGTATTTCTAAATTCCAATCGCATTAGAATCGTACCGAAGATAACCGATGACACACGGGAGTGAGCGTGATGAACGCAGAAAATAAAACCGACCCGGCAGCCCTCAAAAAACTGCGCGAAGAAAGGGCCTGGCAGATCGGTCGGGCCAAAGAGACGGTAAAGAGGCAACAGCAGATCATCAAGCGCATAACAGAGCTGATCAAAAACGAGGGAAAAACGGTCCCGGAGATTGCACAGGCGACCGGCCTGCCGGCATCACAGGTTCTCATGTTTGTCGCGACGCTGCGCAAATATGGAGCGGTTACCGAGGGAACGAAGGACGGGGACTATTTCCGTTATCAAATTTCCAACTGAACCCAATCAATTCATGGGAGACGCATCATGTCGGCATTGGTCGATCCCGATCTGTTGATCAATCTCAAAAAATTCGGTGTCAAAGACGCAGCGACATGTTTCAACTGCGGCAACTGCACGGCGGTGTGTGCGCTGTCCTCCTCTGCCACACCTTTTCCGCGCAAGGTGATCCGCTATCTGCAGCTCGGTCTCAATGACAAATTGCTGCAGAGTCCCGAACCCTGGCTCTGCTATTACTGCGGTGACTGCAGTGAGACCTGCCCGCGCCAGGCCAATCCGGGTGAGGTCATGATGGGACTGAGGCGCTACCTGACATCCCTGTATGATTGGACGGGTATATCGCGCCTGTTCTACACTTCCAAGATTTTCGAGGTGATGGCGATTCTGATGGTGGCCGCCCTGGTGGGACTTGGGTTTTACCTCTTTCACGGGCCGATGCTGACAGACCGGGTGGCCCTGAACGTGTTTGCCCCCAACACGACCATCGAGATCCTGGATTTGATCTTGCTGGCGGTGCTCTCCTTCTTTTTATTGACCAACGCCTATCGGATGTTCAGGGCCGTCATGGGAGAACCTGGCCAATACAATGTGACCACCAACCCCGGAGACAGTGGTGCGCCGGGGGTGTCCCTGCGCGGTATCCCCTTGAAGACTTATCTGCGGGAGGCCAAAGAATTCGTGCTTCAGTTCTTAACCCAGAAAAAATTCAACGCCTGTGGGACACAACCGCAGCGCCAACAGTGGCTCGTTCATCTGCTGATCATGACCGGCTACTCCACGGTTTTTCTCCTGGTTGTCGTAGGAATCCGCTGGTTTCAGCGCGATGAAATATACGCTCTGTGGCATCCGGTGCGACTGCTGGGCTATTACGCTACCTTTGCAATTCTTTACGGTGTATCCTACGCCATCATCGGCCGAATTCGAAAGAGCAAGACGGTGTACAAGCACACCCATTCATCCGACTGGGCATTTCTGGTTCTTTTGTGGTTGACCACCTTCAGCGGCATCTTGATTCACTTCACCCGTCTGTTGGAAATGCCTATGAGCACTTACGCCATCTATGTCATTCACCTGATGATTGCCGTGCCGATGCTCGTGATCGAGGTGCCGTTTGCCAAGTGGACCCATCAACTCTATCGGCCGCTGGTACTGTATCTGATGAGAGTCAAAGAGCGGGCTTCGGCGGCATAGGTTTAAACTGAAGATTCAAATACACTGAGGAAAGGAAGTAAAAAATGGCTGAACAAGAAGAAAAGATTTTGTACATTTGCACCCATGCCAATGACGACCCGGAAAAGGCGGCGATGCCGTTTGTAATGGCCAATGCGGCCCTGGCCATGGATATCAAGGCGGCGGTTGTTTTGCAGGGCAACGGCGTCTACCTGGCCCGCAGGGGATACGCGGACAACATGGGGCCACCGGGCGGTTTTCCACCCGTTAAGAAGCTGGTGGCTGAATTCCTGGAACTCGGCGGAAAACTGCTCGTGTGTGTGCCCTGCATCAAGGTGCGCAATATCGATGAGTCCGGCGACTTGATCGAAGGCGCGCAAACAACCGCCGCCGGCGCCCTGAATGTCGAAGCGATCGAGTCCGATGCGGTGTTCGTTTATTAGCATCGGTCCGGGTGACTTTTGCCGCCGCATAAGGCGCGATTCGGGACAGTCCGAAGATCACTGACCAAGGTGTATCAGTCAGCTTGTATCATTTACCCCGAATAGGAATAGGGTGCGCCGACGCTATTACTTTAATCGCGGATCAGCAGCAAGGTCCCTTAATTTCGGTTTTTATGAACGACCAGAGGTTGACGTCATGAAAGAAACCATGGGCAATGTCATGCCAAAAAGGGTCACCGACCTGATCGGAGCGAGACGGCGAGGTGCCGAGGTTTCCTGCGAAACGTCTTTTGAAATTGTGCCGGTGGACTTCGAGCATCGCCATAATCCGTTTCGGGCGTTTGTCTTTCTCTGTCGCTACTCCGGTAACCTGGACAGCCGGCCATACACTTTCAGAAAGTGCTATGCCCGTGGATGCCCGCACAATTTGTGTCCCCATGTTTCACAGGCGGTGCTGATCGCCAATCGCTACCTGCAGAGGGATCACCGCCGGTTGCGCGAGGCCGATATCGACGTGGAGGACAAGCTTTTTGCGCTCAATGAGATGGTCGTTCAGTTCGACACGGCCAAAGAAGAACGCGATGCCGTCTTGACCATAGACGACTATGTCGGGATCGCCAAGGCAGGCAATCCCGTTGAGATGGTCATAGACCTTGAATATGTTCCGGCGGTGGAGCATTTCGTACATTACGAAAATTCGCAGACGTTTCTCACCGTCAATTTTGTCATCTCCTGCCGGGGAGGCACCTGTCATTTCGAACGCTGCCTGGCCTGTTATCCGACCGAAGAAGAGCTTCAGGAAAAGCCGCACATGATTGAAGTGGCCAATGAACGCCTGAAACTGATGTACAAGAACTTCGATGGGGCTGGTATAAAATACAAAGAACGTTTTTTCGTGTGATCAATGAATCGACCAACCCGCTGGTCAATCAATATTTTGTCGCGTTTAAAAGCCATTTTGTATTCGCACCCAATAGAGAGGTTATCATGTTGGAAGCTATCGACACGTCCATGGAAGAAAGAGTGGAAACGCTCGAACAACGGATAGCGCATATGGAAGAAGAGCTGCAGTCCGTCAAGGAGAATCTGCCCGAGGATCAGCTCTCGATGGTCGTCTTCAGCGGCGACCTCGATCGAATCCTGGCGGCCTTTATCATTGCTACCGGTGCGGCGGCGATGTACGAAAAAGTTGTCATGTTTTTTACCTTCTGGGGGACGTCGGTATTGCGGGACCTGAAAAAGACCGTGACCAAAAAAGATTTGGTCGCCCGGATGTTTGGTCAATTGTTGCCGAAAGGTGCCGGCCAACTCAAGCTATCGCAGATGCACATGGCCGGGCTCGGCACCCGCATGCTCAAGGGCCTGATGAAAAAGAAGGGCGTGATGTCACTGGCAGATCTCATGCAAACGGCGGCTGAATTCGGGGTCGAGATCATAATCTGCGAAATGTCGATGGATCTGATGGGCTTCAGCCTGGAGGAGTTCATCGATTATCCCAATGTTTCACTGGCCGGCGCGGCCAATTTCCTGGGGGAAGCCGCCCGGAGCAAAGTGACGCTTTTCATATAGTGTCCATCCATAAATGGTCTTTTTTCCACCGGGCGGTCGGTCGTAGCGGGTTTCCGACTGCGGCGACCATAAAGTACGCCTCGCCGCAAACCCTTGTGCGGCCTTGCCCAGCGAAAAAAATCCTCATTTATGAATTGGACACGTCACAGTGCCTAAAAAAGATCGCGGATGGGCACTATAAACCTATTGGATTGCACTCGCGCCGGTGAATATGATAAGGGCAGTCGTGTCCCATCATAATTGGTTTTTTCCCACTGGGTTCCGCCATGGTGGGATTTTGTGCGGGTTTCAGGCTCCGGTGCACTCGCTGTAGGCCTCGCCGCTGAAAAGATATAGGCTTTAAAATAAAGTTTTTGGCTGTGTTATCGGTCGTTGGCGTATGACTTTACAGCCGCCTCCCCCTGGCCTTGCCAAAATCTTTATCTTAAAGCCTATGGCAGATTACAAAAACACCTAATAAAAGGGCAAAACCGATTTTTAGCTTTCAACCCGATGGCAAGAGGAGAAGTTAAAATGACCAACAACGTTGTAATAGCATTGTCCTGCGGTACGAACGACACCAACCGGGCCACCCGCGCCATTCACTTGGCCACCATCGCCCACAAGGAAGGCAAGAACACCACCCTTTTTCTGTTGGACGAAGGGGTTTACCTGGCCAAGGAGGGGATTATAACGCACGTGCGGGCCGCCACCGGCGATGTGGCCGATGACCTTCTGACATACCTCCAGGCCCACGAGGTGCCTATTTTGGTGTGTACGCCTTGTGCCGTCGCGCGGCAGATCAAGGAATCGGAGCTGATCGAAGGCGCCCGCATGGCGACCGCGGCCGAATTCATCAACATGTCCTGCGATGCCGCCGTGATCAGTCTGTAGGAAGAAATCGGTTTCAGGTTCAGCCCTGCCGCTGGTTGCAAACGACCAGTTCGATCGAAAGAAACTGTGCCATTCTGGTGTCGTTTCAGATAAGAGGTTCGAGGGTTGAGAGGTCAAAGGTTAAAGAATTCGAGAGGGTAGGCCGGGGCGAGTGTAACGAACCCCAACAAGAGATGATGGAACTTCGCCGATGTTGGGTTTCGCTGCGCTCAACCCAACCTACAAGGCAGCGCTATTTCGGTGTCGTTTCGTATAAGGGTCACAAGTCAAGGATTTTACGGATGCGATCGAGTATGGCTTGCTCGCCTTTAGCCGATTTTTGGTCCGCGTCGGCAATCTGCCTGGCGATCGAAAGGGCTTCGGTACGGTCTTGCTTGGTCGGCAGCAGCCGGGCCAACCCCTCGATGGCCAGTTTTTCGTTCATGTCCAGCACCCTGGCCTGTTTTTTGATTATGACCTTGTAGTGATCGGCAGTTAGTTTGCTGAGCCGGCTATCGGCCCGAATGATTTTTTCGGCTACCGTAAACTGGCGTTTGTCCAGAACGCGGTCCGCTCCGGTCACTGCGATGAAGATGCGCACCACGGCTTCGACAAAACCGCCTTCGACGGCGGCCATCCGCGCCCAGGCTTTGCGGCGGAGGCGTGTTTTCTTATCGATTTTTGGTGTCGCCGATTTATCTTGGCCGGCCTGGGTCGGAGGGCTGAAAACCCAACGGGTCCAGGGCGAGCCATAGTGGAGTTTAAAACAGAACTCCTGGGTCAGGTCCCGCAGGTCGCGGTAGTAATTCAAGCCGGTCTGCACCCCTTCTGAAAAAACGGTTTCCAGAGCCAGAAACGGGTTGCCCTCCGCTACCGGTCGACGGTGGGGTTTGACCAGTTCAACCAACTGCTTGACCGGCTGCATGAAGGGGTTCAGATCAGAGAGCATGTAGCGCTCAACCCGCAGGGGATGCAGCTGCCGGATCGTTTCGGCGGTCGTATCGGACATGACGGCTTTGACCCAGGGACTGAGAAAGATGCGATACATGTCGTCGTTAAAACGTGAAATGGTATTGGCCGGCAGAAACGCTTCCTCATCCTGCAGGCCGTCGTCCAGATCCAGAATATCCTCCATGGTTCGCGGCTCGAATCGCACATCGTAATTTTCCAGCCAAGGCTGGCTGGGACTGCCTTCTAAAATCATTTCGTAGAGGCCCGGTGCGATGTAATCGAGCATGTCGACACTACCGATGATGCCGCGATGCTCCTTGCGGGCCACCTTGCCGGAGACGAAGATTCCTAAATGCCCGACGTTTTCATGCACCATGTAAATGATCACCTGGCCGTTGCTTTTGATCTCATCCACCGAGCCATAGACTTTTTTAATCCAGTTCAGGGCCTGCGGGGGCGGGGTAATATTGTCGGCGCTGGAAGCAAACACCAGGATCGGATCCTTGAAATTTTTGAGGTTGATGACTTTTTCTTCACTCAGCTGCAAAATGCCCTGTTCGAGTTCGTTGCCGATAAACAGGCTCTCGACAATAAAGTGGATTTCTGCGGTGTTCATCTTGAAAAAGCCGCCCCACCACTTTTCAAATTCCAGAAATCTGTTTTCTTCGGTATCGATGTTCGAAAACACGTGGTAGAGTTTTTCCCAATAGGTGTTGGCCGGATTGAGATCCTCGAAACCGGCTACCAGGTTGGCCCCGTCGAATTGGCCCTTGCCAAGATCGCACCAGAAAGAGGTCAACCAGGCCCCACCCCACAACCCGCCTTTATACCGCATCGGATTGGCGCCCTGCACACCTCCCCAGTATGACAGGGGCGAGCCATTGAAGACCATCGGTCCGGTCACATCGGGACGGTCGGCACCGATCAGCGCTGCCGCCCAGCCGGCCTGGCAGTTACCGATGACCGCCGGTTTGGGGGCAGCGGGGTGTCTTGCGGCGACCTCTTCCAGAAAACGGATCTCGGCGGCGTGGACATCCGCTATGGTCTGCGCGGGTTCCGGATCGACATAAAACATGACAAAGTAGACCGGGTGACCGTAGTCCAGTGCCACGCCGATCTGTGAGTTGACTTTCGAACCCCCAATGCCCGGTCCGTGACCGGCACGCGGGTCGATGACAACGATCGGTCGCTTTGCCGGCACCGGCTCCGCGGCTTCATATTTTCGTGTCAACCGGCGATCGGCCTGAACTGGCGGGGTATCTTTTTCGGATCGCCGGTCCAGAATTCGAATCAGGGAATAGTTGACCGGTTGCGCGAAGGTGCGGCCATCGAGGACCATGTCATAGTCAAAAACCAGGACCGGCGGCTGTCCGGCTCTTAGATGCGCCAGGTAATTGTTGCCGCGTTTTCTCAGGGCGTCCCAGAAAAGAAACGTCCGCTGGGTGCGATCCACCAGATATTCCAGGGTTGAAAACGACCCCTGCAGTGCCTGAGCAAACCCGGAAATTGGAGTGATTTGGTTCATCATGCCGCGCTCTCGTGTTTATGGTCATTTGGCAAGGTAACTCCGGTGAATGCGGTAAATATCATATAGGAATCTGATAAAAAATGCGCGCTAAAAGTGCGTTGCATATTTTGAATAGGGCGCAGTTTTCCATTCAATACTTGGTCCAACGCGGGATACACCCGCAACCCAGATCAATGTTTACAGAGTGTTAAGTGCTCCATCAACAATTTTTGGAGCTAATATTCCATCTGTTTTCTTGTTTTTTTGACAGGAATTGAGGAGTAAGGCACTAACAATGAGCCTTCCAGTAAAAAGGAAACGCCGGTTTAATCTCTTTAGCCGCTTACGGTACCAGAATCGCTGACAAAGCAAGGGTCCAACCGATAGTTCCTCTGATGGCCTGCGTTCCGGGTCTGCGTCCGGTTTCCACGAAGATGGCGGCGGGCATTTAAGTTTTCAGCCGGTTTCCCGATAACACATCCAAGGCCGGGCTGCCATCAAACCTCTTTTAAATTATCCGACCAACGTTTGTCCGGAAAGGAAACGTGCGGTGAGATCAGAAGACATCATGGACGAAATCATCAACGGCATCGGCAAACTGCCCACGCTGCCCGGGGTCGCCATCAAGATCCTGGAAACGGTTCAAGACCAGAAGAGTGGATTGAAGGAGTTGGCCGAAATCCTGTCGACCGATCCACCCCTGAGTGCCGAAGTGCTGCGTCTGATCAACTCGCCCTATTATGGTCTCAATACCCGCATCACCTCCGTGCAGCATGCCGTCAAACTGCTGGGGGCGACGACGGTCAAGAACCTGGCCTTGAGCTTTTCGGTCGTCAAGAGTTTTCACAATGCCGGTGTCGAGGGGTTCGACTATACCCAGTTCTGGAAGGATTCCCTGTTCAGCGCCGTGGCCATGAAGTCGATCGCCAAAAAAATATGCCGCCAGGCGGCGGATGACGCTTTTTTCCTTGGCCTGCTGCACAACATCGGCATCCTGACCCTGAACCAGTGCATGCCCGATCAATACAGCCTCGTTATGACGGAAAAAAGAAAAAACCAGTCCCCAAACCACGAAGCCGAGCAGCAGGTCCTGGGATTTACTCATATGGATATCGGCAGCCTGCTGGTGAAAAAGTGGGGGCTGCCGGAAACTTTTTACAGGCCGATTCAGCACCATCATTTTCCGGCGGCAATAAAGAACGTGAGCCCGGAAATCATTCAGATGACGCGCCTCCTGCACTTCACATCCCTGCTGGTCGATTTCGTCAACCTGCCCGACAAGGCCTACCACCTCGGCCTGATCGAGCTTATTGCCAAGGAATATGGATTCGAGGAGCACTTCCAGGTGGAACCGCTGCTGCAGGAAGTGGGTGAACTCACCGCGGCCGTATTCCCGGTTTTCGAAATCAAGATCGAATCGGAAACCTGCTATATCGAAATGATCGAGAGCGCCCGCAAAGAGCTGATCCAATTGTCATCCGATTTTGTCAACCGTCTGATCGAGCAAAACAAACGCATCGAAATATTGAATGAACGCGCCACCCACGACGGCTTGACCAAACTGACCAATTACCAGCGGTTCCAGGAAGTCCTGGACGAAGAAATGTACCGTGCCAAACGGTATAAATTTCCGCTCACGCTGCTCATGCTGGACCTGGATCATTTCAAGAAAATCAACGATACCTTTGGTCATCTCGCCGGTGACGTCGTTTTGAGGGAAATGTCCGAACTGCTCAAGAAAACCCTGCGCAAGTCCGATATAGCCGCCCGCTACGGGGGCGAAGAGTTTGCCGTGCTGTTGCCGGAGACCCCTCAGGAGGGCGCCTTCATTTTGGCTGAACGCCTGCGCGAGAAATTGGCCGCGGCGAGTTTCGCCTACGGCGAGCATGCCATCTTCGTCACTATGAGCGTCGGCATTGCGGCCTACTCGCCCAAAGTCGATTCATCCAACGCGGACCTGATCAAGAAAGCCGACACCGCGCTTTACCGCGCCAAAGAGCAGGGCCGCAACCAGTGCTGCCTGTTCTCGAGTTGTTAAGGGCCGCCCTCGCTTCATCGGCGACACGGCAACCCGTATCGATTCGGTCCGGATCCGCTTCGCCCGCCGTACCGACGGCCGCCCCGGTTAACATTTCCCCGTAATTCCAAATGGTCACGACCCGGTATCTATTTCCCCCGGCTGGGCAATTCTTTTTTTTCCATGCGGCAGCGTTGACCGAAGCGACGATCTTGTCGAACCGCGTTGTTTTCGGAGTCAATTTTGTGTATGGTGCTGACGTCCTTAACAGCAGGGGGGCGCGCGTGGTATTTTCACAGACCGGTCAAATTTGCGACGATTTTTTTGTGGTGGGCCATCCGGCCGTACCCGTCTACCTGCTGGACGGCGCACAGCCGGCGATCTTCGATGCCGGGCTTACCCTCCTGGGCGATCTTTATCTGAGCGGGATCGAAAAAATACTGGGGGACCGGAGCCCGGCCTATTGTTTTATTTCCCATGCCCATTTCGATCATTGCGGTGCCGTTGCGGCCTTTAAAAGACGCTATCCGCACCTGGCGGTGGTGGCGTCCGCCAGGGCCGGCGAGATTTTGCAGCGGCCGAGTGCCGTCGAACGGATTCGGAACCTGAACCACGCCGCCGGAACGCTGGCAGCGCAAATCGGTGTGACCGACACGCCCGGTGCGCGGTTCGAGCCCTTCGCCATCGATCATGTCGTTGACGAGGGCGATCGCATTGACATCGCCGCCGGCGATCGGGTCGAGGTGATCGCCAGCCCGGGGCACACCCGGGATTGTTTGAGCTACCGGATTTCGGGCCGCAATATTCTGTTGTCATCCGAAGCCGCCGGCCAGCCGGACCAAACCGGATACATCGTGACGGACTGCCTGGCGGACTACGACCGCTATCTGGCATCGTTGCAGCGGCTTAAAGCCTTGGCACCGGACGTGTTGTGCCCCGGCCATATCTTTGTCTTCAGCGGCATAGATGCCGTGGATTACCTGGCGCGGGCGCAGGCGGCCTGCATCGACTTTTTCAATCTGGTGTCGGCCTGCGCCATAGAAGAAGACGGCGATGTGGAGTGTATCAAGCAGCGGATAAAAAGCCGCGAGTACGATCCACTGTCCGGCCCCAAGCAGCCGGAGCCGGCCTATCTCATCAACCTCGAAGCACGAATCAAGGCGGTTCTAAAGGCCGCTGCGGCAAGGGTCGGACGATGGAGCACGTGACGGCATCCGCAACGGCATCCCGGCCCGACCTGTCCGTTGATATCGGCGGCATCCGCCTGCGCAATCCCGTGATGACCGCCTCGGGGACCTTCGGTTACGGCCGGGAATTTGAAACCTACGTCGACCTGAATCGGCTCGGCGGCATCGTCGTCAAGGGTCTTTCGCTGGTGCCCAGCAGGGGCAACCGGCCCCCGCGCATTGTCGAAACCGCCTGCGGCATGCTCAACGCCATCGGTCTCGAAAATGTCGGCATCGAGGCCTTTGTCGCGGAAAAACTGCCCTTTCTGCAGAAATTATCGACACCGGTCTTCGTCAATATCTACGGCAAGACCGTGGCGGAATATGCCGCCCTGGCCCGGCGGGTCGCGGCGCTCGAGGCGGTGGCGGGTATCGAGGTCAATATTTCCTGCCCGAACGTGACGGCCGGCGGCGTGGCTTTCGGGGTGGACCCGGACGCGGCCGGACGGGTGGTGCGCGCCGTCCGGAAGGAGACCGCCAAACCGCTGATCGTCAAGCTGTCGCCGAACGTCACCGACATCGCCCTCATCGCCCGCCGGGCGGAGGCGGAGGGCGCCGATGCCCTGTCGTTGATCAACACCATCACCGGAATGGCGGTCGACATCGTGAGTCGTCAGCCGGTGCTGGCCAATATCACCGGCGGCCTCTCGGGGCCGGCCATCAAGCCCGTGGCCCTGCGCATGGTCTGGCAGGTCTGTCAGGCGGTCCAGGTGCCGGTTATCGGCATCGGCGGGATCACCACCGCCTGCGATGCGCTGGAGTTTCTGATCGTGGGCGCGTCCGCGGTTCAGGTCGGGACGGCCAATTTCATCAATCCCCGTGCGACAATGGACATCCTCTCCGGCATTTCGGCCTACCTCGAAGAAAACCGGATGGCGCGCATCGGCGATCTGATCGGCAGCCTGGAGACAGGAAACGGATGAGTCCCGCCGCTTCAGGACGCAACGCTCCAAACGCCCTAAACGTTCTCAACGCATCAAACGATCTCAACGCCTCCAACCCACAAAGGGGTAAAAACATGAAAGCAATCGTCACGCTGGCCGCTTTGGCGGTAGTCACTCTAACTGTTCCGGTCTTTGCCGAAGGTCTGCAGGTAGGGATGCCGGCTTCCGACTGGTCCTTCAAGGACGCGGACGGCAATGTTTTCACGATGGCAAATTGGAGTGGGAAGGTGCTGTTAATCAATTACGTCGACCCGGATGCATCCGATTTGAACGAACACTTCACCGAAGCCATGAAAAAAGCCAAGGACGCCGGCCGATTGACAAGTGAAACCTATCAGGGCATCGGCATCGCCGACTGCGCGGCCACCTGGAAACCGAACTTTGCCATCCGCTCCATCGCGGGCGCAAAGGCCAAGAAGTACAACACCACCATCCTCTTCGACTACGACGGCTCGCTGCGCCAGGCCTGGGACCTGCAGAAAGACACGGCCAATGTGATTCTACTGGATAAGGACCGCATCTGCCGGGCCATCATCCGGGGCAGGGTTCCGGACGACCAGGTGGAGAAGCTGGTGCAGCTGGCCGTCGACTTGCAGGGGAAGTAAATCGGTAGTGCCCGCGAGTGGATAGGTCCTTTTGTGTCTTCCGCTGAGTTCAGCCTCGCCAGTGGTGAAAGTTTTGTTCCATCATCTCTTGTTGGGGTTCGTTACACTCACCCCAACCTACTTGCTTGAACACCTGAACCCTCGAGCCTCGTATGAGGCTACGCCAAAATGGCACAGTTCCTTTCTCGATCAAACTGGTCGCTTGCGACCAGCGGCAGGGCTGAACCGTAAACCCTGAAACTCTTCTGTGCCTGCACTTGTCTCGTTCGAGGCCGACACGACACTTCAAAGATTGAACGACACTAGGGCGCCGGCTTCTCCACAGGGCCCTCTTGCCGCCGCCGGCGGTTGTGTTCGTAGCGCATCTGCAGGATCTCCACCAAGAGCGCAAACCCCATGGGAAGATAAATATAGCCTTTGGGCACGTGCTTGTGCAGGCCTTCCATAAAAATAGTGATGCCGATGGTGATCAAAAATGACAGCGCCAGAATCTTCAGCGCCGGGTGGCGCAGAATAAACTCGCCGATGGGCCGGGCATAGAACAGGATGCCGACAAATGATAAGATCACCGCGGTGACGATGATCCAGAACTCCGATGTCAGCCCCACGGCCGTGATCACCGAATCAACCGAAAATACGATATCCAGCAGAACGATCTGGGTTATAATGGCGGCAAATGAAGCGGTGCCGCCGCCGGTACCGGAGTGATCGTCTGCCAGGGAAAGGGTGTGGTGAATTTCCCTGACCGCCTTGAAGAGCAGAAAAAGACCGCCGGCAAGCAGGATCAAATCGCGAACCGATAAATTCAAGACCAGCGGTGTCGTCAATTCGGCCAGTAAGATGACCACAACCAGCATGATGATGCGGGCCACCATGGCCAGTGTCAGGCCCAGTATGCGCGCCTTCCCGCGTTTTTCCGGCGGCAAGCGTCCGACAAAGATTGCGATCACCAGCACATTGTCCACACCCAAAACCAGTTCGAGGCCGATCAAAAGGGCCAGCAGGGCCATTGCATCCGTCATCAAAAGTATCCTTTCTAAGTGCGCTCGTCTTATTTTCTTGCCGTGTTTTCAGCATCTTGTTATAATACGTTTCTAAGATTCACCCCTCCTTTCGGACACATGCATGAAGAAAAAGGACTTGGTCAACCGCGAAACGTGGGATAATTTCATCCATTGGGTGAAAATATTTCTTACCGCTGAAGGTGTCGGCGGTAAGGCCAAGTGGCTCATCGCAGTGCTCGTCTTGTTTCTGTTGAGTATCAATGCCTTGAATGTGCTCCACAGTTATGTGGGCCGCGACTTCATGACCGCCATCGAAGACCGCGACCGCAGCGGGTTTATGCTGATGGCACTGGTCTACATCGGCGTGTTCGCCGCCTCCACGCTCACCGGCAGCTTTTACCGTTACACCGAGGAGCGCTTCGGCCTGATGTGGCGGGAATGGGCAACGCGCCGGACCATCCTCGCTTATGCCAATAAACGGGTTTATTACCGTCTCAAAATGGCCGGTGAGATCGAGAATCCCGACCAGCGCATCGCCGAAGATATTCGCGCATTTACGGCCACCACCATCTCCTTTGTGCTCATGCTGCTCAACGGCACCCTGACGGTTATCGCCTTTTCGGGGGTACTCTGGTCCATCAGCCCCATGCTTTTTTTGGTATCCGTTCTGTACGCGGCGGCCGGCACCTGCCTGACCTATTTCATCGGCCGGCGGCTGGTAAGGTTGAACTTCGACCAACTGGACAAAGAGGCCAATTTCCGGGCGGCATTGATCCATCTGAGGTCAAACGCCGAGTCGGTCGCCCTCAGCCGGCGCGAAGGCCGCCTGATCAGAATGCTCATCCGCAATCTGGGCGATCTGACAGGAAATTTCCTGAACATTATCAAAACCAGCCGTAACGTCAATTTCTGCACCACTGGTTACAACTGGCTGATTCAAATTATTCCGGCCCTGATCATCGCCCCGCTGTTCATCGACGGTAAGGTCCAGTTCGGTGTCATTACCCAGTCGGCCATCGCCTTCGGCCATCTGCTGGGGGCGTTTTCCCTGATTGTCACCCAGTTTCAGTCCATTTCCTCCTTTACGGCCGTTCTGGCCCGGTTGAGTTCGCTGACGGAGGCTAATGGCCGGGCGAAGGCCGTCGAGGTATCCGCCAGCCAGGGCCCCAAGGACGATGAAAAGGTGGTTTACAAAGAGGTGACCCTCCGGGCCGCAGCCCGCGACCAGGTCTTTATCAGGGAACTGAACCTGACCATTCCTCATGGCCGGCAGGTATTGGTCTGCGGGTCGGACGATTCGACAAGATCGGCCCTTTTTCACGCCACGGCCGGGCTCTGGAACGTTAATGACGGGCATATTGTCCGTCCCTCACTGGAAAAAATTCTTTTTGTCACCGAGCGGCCTTATCTGCCACCCGGTTCACTGCGCGAATTGTTTATCCGGCCCTGGCCCGAAGACGTTCACCCCAGCGAGAAGGACCTGTTCAACAACGAATTTCCGGAGATACGTATTTTCGAAGGGTTGCGGAGCCTGGGAATCGATTCCATCCCCAAGCGTTTTGGCGGTCTGAACACCCGCCAGACCTGGGAAAGCGTGCTGACGCTTTCAGAGCAGCAGCTCCTGGTGATGGCCCGCGTTCTGCTTGCCTGTCCCCGGTTTGCCTTTCTGGAAAAGCCCGGCACGGCGCTGGCCCCGGAGCAGGTCAAGTGGATCCTGCGGCTGTTGAAGCGGCACGGCATCAGCTGCGTGACCTTTCAAGAGGGCCGCGACAATCTGGAACCCTATGACAGGGTGCTGGAACTGGAAAAAAATGGTTTCTGGACTTACTCCCCCGTTGAAGCAGGTCAAATCCTCACAAAGAATTATGACCTGGCGGTTTGACCTGAAACTTATCAGCGCTCGTTTATGGGAACCGAGAACGGGCACTATCCTAACTGCACGGCGAGTTGATTGACGCCCGTGGTGACCCGCTCCCGCACGGCGGCCATGGGGACGCGGGCCGCTCCGCTGCGGTACGGGTTTTCGTCCCTGTCGAAGGAAAGCCGGCCGCCATTGAGCCTTAACTCTTGGGTGCCGCAGCCGGCGTCCGCGATGTGATAGGTCACCTCAAATGAGATTCCGGCCAGTGTCATCTCCAACCGCAGTCCGTTGAGTTCCCTTGGAATCACCGGGTCAATTATCAGCGCGGATCGTTCCCAGCAAAGACCGAGAAAAGACTGAAGCATCAGCCTGGTCCAAATGCCGGGCCCGCTTGAATAAACCCGCCATCCTCCGTCAAGAGGGATGGCGCCCGTCATCACGCGATCATATTCCACAAATGCCTCGTAGCGGTCGGCAACCGCGGCGTCGGAACTCGAGTAGTAGCAATTGGCCTGGCGCGGGGTTGCGGCGCGAACGATTGATTGGATGCCGATGGGATTGGCCTGGCACAGGGCCAGAAAAAAACCTTCGGCATCACCGCAGTGCGCCAGGGCCTCCGCATAGCGCAGATGGGCGTGGGTGTACATGAGCCCGATTTCCCGCCCGAAAAAGGAAGCGCTTTCGGCGCGCAGAAAGAACTTCTGGGGACCACCGCGGTATTTCATGGGCCGATCGAAAAGCCGGGCCCCATCGGGTCCAAGCAGGTGGGTTTTGATGATGTTCAGGTGTTTTTGCGCCTGCAGCGGGGTCAGGAGGTCGTTGATGATCGCATGGATCATCGGGATCAGACTATAGGACACGCCAGTGGCCTTGTCCAGCGGGTGAAGCAGATAGTCGATGCGGTTGCCGTCATGAAAGTAGGCAAACCCGGTAACGGTCCCGTCCTTAACGAGATGACGCTGAAACTGATCGTGAACATCGCGGGCGGCGGTCGCCAATCGATTTGCCTGCGTGCTGCGGCCCAGACGCCGGCAGGCCCTTGCCAGCGTGTCGAGGGTCTGGTAGTGCAGCGTCACGGTCCATGCGCTGCACAGTCGCTCCCGCATGGTCGGGTCGGCCGGCTGCATGGAATCATTCCAGTCCCCCTGGCCGTAAGCCGCCAGTTTGGTGCCGGGAATGAGCCGGTTTTCAATGACGGTCAGCGCGCGCTCGACGTGGTGCCAAACCGGGGCCTTTTCAGCCGGACTGTCTCCTTGCGGGTGAAAAAAAGGCACGATTTCGTCCAGCAGGGTTCCGTCTTCCGCGGCGACCAGGTATTGCGCCAGCGCCAGCAGCGGCCAGAACACGATGTCGCCGTGGGAATCCCCGGCCCGGATGTTTCGCTCGCGGTCGAAGAACATGAACCACTGGGGCCAGTCGCCATCGGGGTTCTGGGCCTTGAAGAGCAGGACCAGGTTTTCACGGACAGGCTCGAGGCGACCCAATCCCCGTAAGAGTTCCAAGGGTCCTTGAGAGGTATCGCGCGTGCCCCAGCCGCCGCCCGTGTACTGCTCCGGCCCCCGCGGGGCCAGGTAATGGATCAGGGTGTTCTGGATAAACCAGGGTAGGATCTCTGAAAACTGTTTTGCCGCACTGGACAGCGGCGCGTCTTCGGGCGGATGGAGGCGAAAGTCTCCGGTCATATCGGTCCAGAATCGAGCATAGCTTTGTGCGGCAGGTGTTTCCAGTTTCTCGGAGACGAGATGACCCTTGATCCGGAAGCCGATGGAAGTGGTTGGTTCGCTGATCATGCACAGATAGGGTTGGCTGCGGGAAAGTTCGTCTGCGAAGAGCATCTCGTCTCCTCCCATCCGCGCCATGACCGTCCCGTCAAGCGGGGCGATCCGGAATCCGCCTTCCGGAAATCGGCGGCCCACATCGGATTCGGGGATTGGGCGAACAAACACGCCGTCTTCATCCTGCACATATCGGACGGGTACGGCCGTGCTGCCGTCATCGCCGTTGAGGGCCACATGCCATGACAAGAAAAAGCGCAGAGGGGCGCCCGCTAAAACCTCCGCCGTAAGGGTCAATTCGTGGCGGTCGGCAAGGGCGGCGCTTCTGATGTCGATGAGTCCGGCTGGATGTTTGTAAATCCAGCGACTGCGCCCGGGAGTCATTTCAAAGGCGGACGGCACGTCCAGCAGATGCCAGCCGCCGGCCATTTCCACGAAAATGCGAAGCCCATTGCCACGAAACAGGCCCAGATAGCCATGGGTCCCGGAAAGAAAGCGGTTGATGCTGGTGTGGCCCTGCGTCACCATGGCATGGAACACCCCGCCCATCCAGGTGTTGGACGCCAGCGCCGCTTCCTCGGGAACCAGGCGGTGACCGGATCTAAGGATCTGCATGTGGGGTCTAAGAACGCTCAGTTCCTTGGCCTTCAATACCACGTGGCCGTGCGTGCCGGCGAAGAAGGAAAGGATTTGGCCATCCTCTCTTTCAGCCGCGCGCCAATCGGTGCCGAAGATTTCCACGATGTCGGCATCAGCCAGTTCCTGGGCATTCAACAAGGGGGCGCGGGCGAACAGGCTCGCCGGCGGTTGCGGGCCGTCAGCCGTGTCGGCGTCGAGGGCCGGCGCCGCTTCGGGCAACCCCATGGCCTGATCGACGTAAACAAGATCGTCGGCCGAGGTTGCCGCGGGATGGTCGGCCTCGAACCAGCCAAAGAAACCCGTTTCAGCCACCGCGCCCGGTCCCAGTCGCACCGGGGCATCCTGGATTACGGCCATGGCGTGCTCGTGCTGTCGTCGCACGCGGCCCAGCCCTTCGACCAGCCCCACGGGCACTTGTCCGGCGCGGGAGGCCAGCCCGTGAAACTGCAGGGCATCGCTGGCAAATCCCACCCCTTTGCCCAAGGTGCCGATAACACACCAGGGATGTCGGTCGGCCATGGAGAAATTCTGGCGCGACGCGAGAACATAGCCTCGCTCCGGATGGGACAAAGGCGTGTGATCCACGTAATGGCTGGTGTAATAGGTGTTGATGCGAACCGCGCCGTAATGGGCCAGTGCGAGATCCTGGGCGTAGATGACGTCCAGCTTCTCCGGAGTGGGCCGGGTGTTTTCAAGCCGCAAGTGCCAGAACCAGGCGGGTGCCGATTCCGCCAGGACCAGTGCCACCCAAAAACGGATGCCACGCCATTGGCCGCCGGCGCTCAGGCCCCGCTCATCCAGATGAATGGCGGCGGGGCTCTGCGGCCCGAGAAGTGGTACGGCCTCCATCGATGTTCCATGACGGCGCAGGTAGAGATTGGCGGGCCCGCCCTCGATCTCGGTGCCGAGGAAAAGGTTCAGGAGAATGTCGCCATGGTCCATGCGACGGATGGAGCCATTGGCGTTCACCTCTATTTTGAGGCCTGAAGGACTTTGGAGCAGATGCGGGAAGTTTTCGGGGTAGGGCTCCTTTGAGCGCGTCGGGTTTTGCATGGTCTTTTTTCGGCCTCCCTTTGGCCTCAATCACTTTGAGAGCCATCAAACTGTTGCAAAAGATGTCTCAAGATCAAGTTTTAAAGGTTTGTGATGTCTTGGGGGCGCACCGGCCACCTCATGGATAAGGAGAAGCGCATGAGGGTCGGTTGTCTAATTCCGTTTTGGGCGATATGGTTATACAGATCGACCGGAAATTTTTCCACCTCTTTGTTGTCAACCTTGTAAACATTGACCCTGGCGGAATCTATAGTGTCAACGAGCTTAAATCTTGTCATGGGTCAAGAGCCATACCGCTCGATGCGCCGAGTCGTTTCGAGCGATCGGCAACGGTTTCTCGCTCAGGGGTCAGGGTCCTTGTGTCTGTTTGAAAAGCGGTTATTCTAATGCAGGGCGTAGCGTTTTCGCATTGTGGATGCAGGTGAGTCTGCCATGCCATTAACTCAAGGCTTGAGCTTCTCCCCCTTTGAAAAAGGGGGTAAGGGGGGATATTTCATGACCACTGAAAATCCCCCTAAATCCCCCTTCTTCATAGGGGGACCTTCAAGGGGATCCTTTAAGTTAGTGGCATTGGTGAGCCCTGAGTAGGCATCTGAAACGTCACATATGGTCCATCATGATTCTGGCCACTTTCCTGCTGACATCTTGCCTTCTGGCCCTTTTGACCTTGCTGCCGTTGTCGCGGTGCGAGGAATGGTGGGTTCGCTCCCTTGATTTTCCACGTTTGCAGCTTTTCCTGCTCTGGTTGCTCCTGCTCCTGTTGGAATTCCTGTGGCTGGACGTATCGCGTGGGTCAACCTGGGGGTTGGTCACCGTCGCCGGGGGTGGACTGGTTGTCCAGGGGTGGTGGATTATGCCGTTTACCCGGCTTTACCCGGTCGAGGTGAAACCGGCGGTGACTGCGGAACAGCGCCGGATGATCCGCATCATGACCGCCAATGTGTTAACGACCAACCGCAGGGCAGGGGTGCTGATCGAGCTGGTACGGGAGAATTCGCCGGATATTCTGGTCACCCTGGAATCCGATGGTTGGTGGCAAGCGCGGCTGGATGAGCTTGAACCGTCTTACCCCTATACGATCAAGTGTCCACTCGACAACCTCTACGGGATGCATGTGTATTCGCGGTTCGTGCTCGAGGATAGCCGCATCGATTATCTGATGGAACCCGGAATTCCCTCGATGCATACGCTGGTGCGCCTGCCCTCGGGAAACGGCATCCGCGCGCACTTTCTGCACCCAAAGCCACCGAGTCCCGCCCAAAGCAAAGAATCCTCCAAACGGGACGCGGAGCTGATCATGGTGGCGAGAAGCGTGGCCGAAACCCGGGCGCCGGTCATCGTGACGGGTGACCTTAACGATGTGGCCTGGTCCGAGACGACCCGTTTGTTCAAGAAAATCAGCGGCCTGCTCGATCCGCGCGTGGGCCGCGGCATGTTCAACACCTTTAATGCCGGGCATTGGTTCATGCGCTGGCCCCTGGACCACCTCTTTCACAGTGACCATTTCACCCTGTCCAACATTCGCAGATTGCCGGCTTTCGGCTCGGATCATTTTCCCCTTTTCACGGAACTGGTTTACGATATCGACCGCGGCAGCGAGCAGAACAGCCTCGAGGCCGACGCGGATGATGTGGCCTGGGCGAAAGAAAAGACCGATGATGAAGGCGTCGGTAAGAGCGATGTACCCGTTCCGGGCAAGGATTAGAAAGAGTGCGCTTTCGGCAGAAGCTTTGGCGCAGGTGACCGGCGGAAGTTATGCATTTTCAGCGTTCGGTGATACGCCTGATGAAGCTTTGCATGAAGTTCAATAAGCCAAGTCCCTATGGATCGAAGCTGCCAAAAAAGAAGTTAAGCCAATCTTATCGCCTAAATATCGCCCGATTATTTACCACGCACAACCTGCTTAATGGATTACACTGCGGTTAAAGCTGCTGATAAGATATACATCAGGAGAAAAAAAATATGAGGACGCAACAGCCCATGCCCATGTGGTAAAGAAATACAAGCGTTGTTGTGAGAAAAAAAGGCTGTGATGATATTACCAGATGGCGGGTCCGGGATGCGCGTTTCAAAGATCAGACCCGCATCCCGGACCCGCCGTGTTTTTATTATACCGCCACCACGGCCGTCGCTTCGGTCACCGGGTTGGCCTTGAGGTATTCCAGCCGGTTCAGGCCGTTGACGTAGGCCTTGGCGCTGGCGGTGATGATGTCCGGGTCCGCGCCCTTGCCGAGCGACACCAGGCCGTTTTCACGCAGGCGCACGGTCACCTCGCCCTGGGCGTCCGTGCCGCCGGTCAGCGCGCCGACGGTGAAGCGCAGCAATTCCGAGGCGGTGCCGGTCAGCTTGGCGATCGTGTTGAAGGCCGCATCGATGGGACCGTTGCCGTAGCCGGCGCCCCGGACGCTGCGGCCGTTGACGGCCAGCTTGACGCTCGCCATCGGCAGCACCGTCGTACCGCAGGTGACGTGCAGGTATTCGAGCTGAAAGATGTCCTTGGTGCGCAGGATGCCTTCGGTGATGATGACTTCCAGGTCTTCGTCGACGACATGCTTTTTCTTGTCGGCCAGTTCCTTGAATTTCATGAAGACCAGATCCAGTTCTTCGTCCGCGAGATCGTAGCCCAGGTCTTTCAGGTGATCCCGCAAGGCATGGCGGCCCGAGTGTTTGCCCAAAACCAGCTTGTTGGTGCTTAAGCCGATGGTCTCGGGCCGCATGATCTCGTAGGTCATGGGGTTTTTCAACACGCCGTCCTGGTGGATTCCCGCCTCGTGCGCGAAGGCATTGGCCCCCACGATGGCCTTGTTGGGCTGCACCATGATGCCGGTGATCATGCTGACCAGGCGGCTGGTCTGGTAGATGTGCTCGGATATGATCCCGGTTTCGACCGGCAGGAAATTGCGGCGGGTGCGCAGCGCCATGACCACCTCCTCCAGCGACGTGTTGCCCGCCCGCTCGCCGATGCCGTTCAGGGTCACCTCGGCCTGCCGCGCACCGGCGCCGATGGCCGCCAGGGTGTTGGCCGTGGCCAGGCCGAGGTCGTTGTGGCAATGAACGCTCAACACGGCGCGGCCGATATTGGGCGTGTGGCCGATGATGTAGCGCACCAGACCGGAGAACTCCTCCGGCACCGCGTAACCGACCGTGTCGGGCAGGTTGACGGTGGTGGCGCCGGCGGCGATGACGGCTTCGAAAACGCGGCACAGGTAATCCCGGTCGCTGCGCGAGCCGTCTTCCGCCGAAAACTCGACGTTGTCGGTGAAGGAGGTCGCGTATTTGACGGCCTCGACCGCCCGCTCGAGGACCGCCTCGCGGGACATCTTCAACTTGTATTCGAGATGGATGTCGGAGGTGGCGATGAAGGTGTGAATGCGGGGCTTGGCGGCATGGCGCACGGCCTGCCAGGCCCGGTCGATGTCGCTGCGGGAGGTGCGGGCCAGACCGGCCACCTCGGTTTTTTTCAGCTTGCCGGCGATCAAGGCCACCGCTTCCAGATCGCCTTCGGAGGCCGCCGGGAACCCGGCTTCGAGCACGTCCACGCCCAGCTTTTCCAACTGAATCGCCAGTCGCAGTTTTTCGCCGGCGTTCATGCTGGCGCCCGGTGATTGTTCGCCGTCCCTCAAGGTGGTATCGAAAATAATGACGCGGTTCGGATCGTTCATATTTTTGCTCCTGGCGGTTTAATCAGCAGAAGGTAAGCCGGGCGGGCCGGCGAATCCCCATTGAATACAGTTCATGGTCTGCGGAATCGGAGGAAACATATGACGCGAGGGCCGGCCGCAAGACGGTTGCGGGAACCAGTCCTGCGGCGTGAGTACCAGCTTTCATGGTCGGGATCCTCTTCGGAGTTTATGTATTTTGAAGCACTGCAGCGTTGCGCACGGGAGAAATGCCGCGGGCTGCCGCCCCATTGGGCGTGGGGTCCTTTTCCCGGGCGAGCTTGTAGTGAAAGCTGTCGGCCAGCGCGTGCCAGCTGGCCTCGATGATATCTTCGGAGACACCGATGGTGCTCCAGATATCTTCGTGGTCGCGCGATTCGATAAACACCCGCACCTTGGCGCCGGTTCCCTCCCGGCCGTCGATGACGCGGACCTTGAAGTCGACCAGCCGCATGGAGTCCAAACCCGGGAAAAAGCGATCCAGCGCCTTGCGCAGGGCATTGTCCAGTGCGCTGACGGGGCCTTGGCCTTCGGCCGCCGTGATTTCCGTGCGGCCGTCGACCGATATCTTGATCGTGGCGTGGGCGCTGCAAGGCAGGTCCTTGTCTTTTTCGATCGTGACCCGGAAGGATTCCAGCTCGAAATGAGGTTTGAACTGTTCGGTGAATTTTTGAACCAGAATTTTGAACGATCCGTCGGCCACGTCGAACTGATACCCCTGTTCTTCGAGGTCCTTTATGCGGGTGACGATTTCGCGGCTGTCGCATCCATTGGCGCCCAGGTCGAGACCGAACTCGCGAGCCTTGTACTCGACATTGCTCTTGCCGGAAAGATCCGAAACCAGCACCCGTCGACGGTTGCCGACCCGCGCCGGGTCGACGTGCTCGTAAGCCTGGGGCACTTTCATGATCGCGCTGACGTGAATGCCGCCCTTGTGGGCGAAGGCGCTGCGGCCCACGAAGGGGCGCGAGTTGTTCGGGACCAGATTGGCGGTTTCACTGACGAACCGCGACAGCGATTTTAGTTTCGAGAGGTTTTCCGGAGACACGCAGGGCCGGTTCATTTTGAGGCACAGGATCGGAATGATCGAGTTGAGATCGGCATTGCCGCAGCGTTCGCCGTAGCCGTTGATGGTGCCCTGAACAAGGACCGCGCCGGCATCTACGGCGGTGATGGTGTTGGCGACGGCCAGGCCGCTGTCGTTGTGGGTGTGGATGCCGATTTTAAGCGCCGCGGCGTCGGCCGCGGCCGGGTGCTCCTGCAATCGCCGCCGCACCGTGCGGGTCACGGTGGCGATGACAAAGGGCAGGGTGCCGCCGTTGGTATCGCACAGGACGATGGCGTCGGCGCCGTTGTCCAGAGCGGCAAGAAGCGTCTTGAGCGCATACTCCGGGTTCTGGGCGAACCCGTCGAAAAAATGCTCGGCATCGTAAATGACCTCGCGACCGGCGGCCTTCAAAAAAGAGACGGTATCGGCGATCATGGCCAGGTTCTCATCCCGGCTGATATTCAGCACCTGCTCCACATGCAGGTTCCAACTCTTGCCGAAAATGGTGACCGCGGCCGTGTCGCTGGCGAGCAAGGCCGCCAGATTGGCATCGTGCCGGGCGGCGGTGCCGGGCCGGCGCGTGGCGCCGAAGGCCGTCAGCCGGGCGGTCTTGAAGGTGGTCGCTTTGGCGAGTTCGAAGAAGTGCTTGTCACGGGGATTGGAGCCGGGCCAGCCGCCTTCGATGTAGTGGATGCCGATATCGTCCAGTTTTCTGGCGATCTTGAGTTTGTCTGCGGCGGAAAAGTTGATGTCTTCGCCCTGGGTGCCGTCTCTCAAGGTGGTGTCGTAAAGCAATACCGGTTCCATGACAAACTCTCCGTTCAAGGTTCTGGGTTGTGGGGGTTCAGGGTTTGGGGTTAAAGTTCACAAAGTTCAGGGTTCACGGCTACAGGAGTTCTGCATTAAAGGATGACTCCTCCTATTTGCGCCTGTTTTCGGGCCGCAGGGAACGCACGGCGGCGCCGGTGCGCCACATTTCCGAATTGTGAATCTCGTCCAGTTCGCGCTGAAGTTTTTCGCGGTAATCCGGCGTGCTGTTGGCCGTCATGACGCGCCGGGTTTCCTTGCCGGAAACAACGCTCTCGTACAGATCGTCGAAGACCGGCGCGACGGCCGCCTGGAAGCGCGGCGACCAGTCCAGGGCGCCGCGCTGGGCCGTGGTGCTGCAGTTGCCGAACATCCAATCCATGCCGTTTTCGGCCACCAGCCGGATCAGGCTCTGCGTCAACTCCTCCACGGTTTCGTTGAACGCTTCGCTGGGGCTGTGGCCGTGCTTGCGCAGCAGAGCGTACTGGGCTTCCATCACGCCGGCCAGACATCCCATCAGGACCCCGCGTTCACCGGTCAGGTCGCTGTGAACCTCTTTTTCGAACGTCGTCGGAAAAAGATAGCCCGAGCCGATGCCGATCCCCAGGGCCAAGGCTCTTTCCCGGGCGCGGCCGGTGATATCCTGGTGGACCGCGTAGCTGGAATTGATGCCGCTGCCGTCCAGAAAATTGGTGCGTACGGTGCGCCCCGAGCCCTTGGGCGCCACCAGGATCACATCGACATCCGCCGGGGCCACGATGCCGGTCTGGTCCTTGTAAACGATCGAAAAGCCGTGCGAGAAACAGAGGGCGTCGCCCTGGCCCAGGCAGGGCGCGATGTGCGGCCACAACGCCGCCTGACCGGCATCGGAAAGCAGAAATTGCACGATTGTGCCCTTGCGGGCCGCCTCTTCCAGCGCAAAGAGTGTTTTGCCGGGCACAAAGCCGTCGGCAACGGCGCGGTCCCACGACCCGCTGTTCTCACGCTGGCCGACGATTACGCGGATGCCGTTGTCGCGCAGGTTCAGCGCCTGGCCCGGCCCCTGCACCCCGTAGCCGAGAACGGCCACGGTCTCGCTCTCCAGGACCTGCCGGGCTTTCTGCAGGGAAAACTCCTCCGATGTCGTCACTTCTTCGATTGTGCCGCCAAAATCAATTTGTGCCATCTTCTGCTGGTTCCTTTCCGTTGATATGTTGCAATGATTTTTTGGTTAAACACTCAAAGGCTTGCCGGCCGTCACGGTGCATGAAAATGATGCGCCGGAGCCCGCTTGGTTTCGTAGGTTGGGGTGAGTGAAACGAACCCCAACGAAGGCAAAACGAAGGAATGTTGGAATTCATTTGCCCACCATTTCATCATTCCATCACTCCAACATTCCATCGGGTTCATGGATCCTTGCCGATGTAGGGTTCCGCTCCGTTCAACCTATCCTACGATCCATGGCGCCTGCGGCCGGTCAATTCGGTTCACGCTTGAGGGCCAGCGGGCCCGTGCGGGCGATTTTTTGTATCCCGATCGGCTTGAGCAGTTTGATCAGGGCGGCGATCTTACCCGCGTCGCCCGTGACTTCCAGGATGTAATGCTCCAGGCCGACGTCGACCACCTTGCAGCGGAAGATATCGACGATCCGCAGGATCTCGGCGCGGTGTGCGGCGGCGGCATTGACGCAAATCAGGGCCATTTCCCGCTTGACGGCCTCCGGGCCGGTGAGATCGCGGATCTTAACCACGTTGATCAGCTTGTTGAGCTGTTTTTCAATCTGCTCCAGAACCAGTTTGTCGGCCTTGGTCGCAATCGTGATGCGCGAAACTTTGGGGTCCATGGTTTCGGCCACCACAAGGCTGTCGATATTGAAACCGCGGCCGCTGAACAGGCCGACCACCCGCGAGAGAACTCCCGGCTCGTTGTCGACCAGCATGGTAAAAATATGTTTTTCTTCGTTCATGGGGTGTCCGTTGGAAACGTTGGGATCGTTAAGATCGTTAGGGCCGTTAGGATCATTGAGTTCGTCACTTGCCGAGTCCCGAAAAATTGGCCGATTCAGCTGGAATGAATAGTGACCTGCCGGAACTGCTTTGTCTCCATTATCCAGTGAAAGCGCTTATGTCCTGTCCTCTATGCAAAGAATTCCTGTCCTGAACCGGCTCAAAGGGCCAAGGGGCGCAACCGGTTTAATCCCGCCGCCGGCGGGATTAAACCAGCAGCATTTCCGTTATAGGGGCGCCGGCCGGCACCATCGGGTAGACGCTTTCTTCTCTTTCGACCGTAAAATCCATGATGACCGGCCTGGGAATGGCCAGGCCTTCTTTCAGGACCGACTCGACCTCCGCCGGCCGGGTGGCCCGCAGGCCGACGGCGCCATAGGCTTCCGCCAGCCTGACGAAATCGGGTGCGTGCTCCATGCCGGTGCAGGCGTAGCGCTTTTCGTAGAAGAGTTCCTGCCACTGGCGGACCATGCCGAGGTAGCCGTTGTTCAGGATAACGATCTTCACCGGCAGGCAGTACTGAACGGCCGTGGCCATTTCCTGAATGTTCATCTGAATGCTGCCGTCGCCGGCCACATCGACCACGAGTTTGTCGGGACACGCCATCTGGGCTCCCACGGCGGCCGGCAGTCCGAACCCCATGCAGCCCAGACCGCCGGAGGTGATGAAATGGCCGGGCTGGTCGAAATGATAGTACTGGGCGGCCCACATCTGGTTCTGGCCGACTTCGGTGGTGATAATGGCCTGGCCGCGGGTCAGTTCATACAATTTTTCGACCACGTACTGCGGCTTGATGATCTCTTTTTGTTCGTAGGTCAGGGGCGCGGTGCTTTTCCACTTTTCGATCTGGTCCAGCCAGGGCCGTCGCCGCCGGTCGATATCGTTGAGGTCGGTTTTTTCCAGCAGGCCGTTGAGTTGACACAGGCTGGCCTTGCAGTCGCCCACCACCGGGATGGTCACCGGGATGTTTTTGCGGATGGAGGTCGGATCGATGTCGATGTGAACGATTTTGGCCTGGGAGGCGAAGGCGTCGGACCGGCCGGTGACGCGGTCGTCAAACCGCACGCCGATGGCGATCAGCAAATCGCAGTTGCCGGTGCTCAGGTTGGCGCGATACGTTCCGTGCATGCCAATCATGCCGAGCCACAGCGGATCGGTGGCCGGAAAGGCGCCCAGGCCCATAAGGGAAGTGGTCACCGGAGTCCTGGTTTTACGGGCGAAATCCGTGAGGTCGGCGGCGGCTTTCGACAGGATGATGCCGCCGCCGGCAAAAATCACCGGGCGCTCGGCCGTCTCGATCAACCCGGCGACTTTCTGCAATTGCTTCATGTTGGGGGCGTAGGTCGGGTGGTAGGATTTCAGGCAAACCTGTCCCTGCGGGTTGTAATCGGTGCGGTGTTTGACGATATCCTTGGGAAGGTCGATCAGCACGGGACCGGGACGGCCGGAGCGGGCAATGTGAAAGGCTTCCTTGACCGTGCGGCCCAGGTCTTCGACCCGCTTGACCAGGTAGTTGTGCTTGGTGCACGGGCGCGTGATCCCAACGATATCGACTTCCTGGAACGCGTCGTTGCCGATCAGGTGGGTGGGCACCTGGCCGGTGATCACGACAATCGGAATGGAATCCATATAGGCCGAGGCGATACCGGTGACCGTGTTGGTGGCGCCGGGACCCGAGGTCACCAGGCACACCCCCACCCGGCCGCCCGCGCGCGCATAGCCATCCGCGGCGTGAACCGCGCCCTGTTCGTGCCGGACCAGGATGTGGCGGATGTCGGTCTTAACCAACTCATCATAGATATCGATCACCGCGCCGCCGGGGAAGCCGAAAATGGTGTCGACCCCTTCTTCTTTCAAGACCTGCATCAGGATTTGGGCGCCGGTCATCTCCATGACGGTCGTTTCCTTTCAGTATAGTTTTTCTGTCGGATGATCAAAAAAAAATCCGTTATCAGCGCGGGGCTGATAACGGATTTTTTGAGATTGTGAAAATTGACTACGCCATTATCAACCCCTTTCCCCGCAGCAGAGAATAATCTCTCCCGCGAGGAGAATAATAAGGCCGATAAGGATGTTGGCGGACAATTTCTTCATAAGACACTCAGTCTGATTAATGATTAAACCCTAACAGGCACCACCGGCCTTGTCAACAAATTTTATGCAGTCACCTCAGTTTCGTTAAAGGGCCATTTCTAAAGGGAAACCCATAGGTGCTTGACATCAATCCAACTCGGCCGCAGCTTCCCGATGCCCGCACTCCTGATTGAGGCAAGCCAGGAAAGTCCCCTTTTTTTTAGTCGTTTTAGCGACCATGAACTCGGCGCCGCAGGCCGGGCAGGCCTGGTTTACCGGTTTGTCCCAGGTGGCAAAATCACAGGCGGGAAAACGGTTGCAGCCGTAAAAAATTTTGCCGCGCCGGGATTTCTTTTCGATCAGTTCGCCCTCGCAGCCCTTCACCGGGCAGGTCACGCCGGTGGGATTGCCGGGCCCGTTGGGATGCAGCGAGAGCGTTTGTTTGCAGTCGGGATAACCGCTGCAGGCCATGAACTCACCATAGCGGCCGCGCTTGATCACCATCGGTCGCCCGCATTTTTCGCAGGTCTTGTCGGTGACTTCCTCGGCGGCCGATTCGACCGGCTGAATCCGGCCTTTTTCGTCGCGGGTGTAGTCACGCGAATAGGTGCAGTCGGGATAGCCGCTGCAGGCCAGAAAATGGCCGTTTTTACCGACCTTGATGTGCAGGGGCTTGTCACACTGCGGGCAGGCGAGTCCGGTGGGAACACCGACCCCCTTGACGCTGAGCATCTTTTCTCCGGCCACGGTCAGTTTCGATTTAAACGGCTCGTAAAAGCGGGAGAGAACCTCGAGCGAATTGATTTCGGACGACTCGACCCGGTCCAAATCGTCCTCCATCCGGGCCGTGAAAGCGACATCGAAGATTTCCGGGAAGTTCGCCACCAGCAGATCGTTGACGATAAAACCCAGTTCACTGGGGTGGAAATAGCCCTTGGTCCAGTCGACGTAGCCTTTCTCGCGGATGGTGGACAGGATGGTGGCATAGGTGCTGGGGCGGCCGATGCCGTTTTCTTCGAGTTCCTTGACCAGGGAGGCTTCGGAGAAGCGCGGCGGCGGCTGGGTGAAGTGCTGCTTGGGGTCCAGTTTCAACAGCTCCAGCACCATGCCGCGCGCCAGCTCGGGCAGGGTCAGCTCCTGCCGGGCGCCACCCTGCTCGTCGTCGGCGGACAGATAGAGTTTCATGAACCCCGCGAATTTAATCGTCGATCCGCTGGCGTTGAATCCGTACTCGCCGACCAGAATCGAGGCCGCGACGTTGTTGATCAGGGCCGGCTGCATCTGCGAGGCGATGAAGCGCTGCCAGATCAGGCGATACAGGGCCAGTTGATCGGCCGAAAGGAAAGCGGCAATTTTTTCAGGGGTATTAAATACGGATGTCGGGCGGATGGCTTCGTGCGCATCCTGTACTTTCTTTTTGTTCTTGAAAAAACGCGGCTTGTCGAGCGCGTACTCCGGGCCGAACTGCTCGTTAATGAGGCGGCCGGCCTCGATAGCGGCTTCGGCCGCGATGCGGGTCGAATCCGAACGCATGTAGGTGATCAGGCCGACCGGCTCGCCGGGGCCCAGCTCGATCCCTTCGTAGAGCTGCTGGGCGATGAGCATGGTTTTCTTGGCTGAAAAGCGCAGCTTGCGGATGGCGTCCTGTTGCAGCTTACTGGTGGTAAAGGGCGGTGCCGGATTGCGCTTGGTCACCTTCTTTTGCACCGTATCGACGATATACGGTTTATTCTCCAGCCCCACGAGAATGTCTTCGGTCGCGGTTTTATCGGCGATGGTGATTTTCTGGCCGTTTTTCTTCACCAGTTTGGCGGTGAAAGGCGGTGGCGCATCGGCTTGCAGATGGGCCGTGATCGACCAGTATTCCTCAGGTTCGAAGGCCTGGATGGCACGTTCTCTTTCACAGATGATTCTCAGGGCCACGGATTGCACCCGGCCGGCGCTGAGGCCGCCCTTGACCTTGCGCCACAGCAGCGGCGAAATGTGATATCCGACCAGACGGTCGAGAATGCGGCGGGCCTGTTGGGCTTCGTATTTGTTGTGGTCGAGCTCCAGCGGTGCGGCAATCGCTTCCCGGATGGCGTTTTCGGTCAGTTCATGAAAAAGGACCCGATAAAACCGGCGCCCTTTTTTCTTCAGGATTTCGGCGGCGTGCCAGGCGATGGCCTCGCCCTCGCGGTCGGGGTCCGGTGCCAGGTAAATGTCGCCGGCGTCCCCGGCCGATTGCCGCAACCCCTTGATCACGCGCTGCTTACCGGGAATGCTGTGATAATCGGGCTTGAAGCCGTTTTCGACATCGATGCCCATTTCTTTGGCCGGCAGGTCTTTGAGATGGCCGACGGTGGCGGCGATGTTGAAATTCTGGCCGAGGTATTTTTTCAGGGTTTTGACTTTCGTCGGTGATTCGACGACGAGCAGGGGTTTGGTCACTGCCGTACCTCACAACGATAAAGGTTGATGATTATTCGTCCAGACTATGAGACCGGAACACGGCGACGTCAACTCTGGCAAAAAAATTGCCGGGTGATTGGTCGACCAGGCCGCCGAGTTCCAGTTGCAGCAGGATGCTGGCCAATTTGCCGGGGGCCATGGATAATTTCCGGCCCAGATCGTCTATGTGGAGCGGATAGGGCTCCAGGGCGTTGAGCACGGCGGTTTCATCCGGCGAGAGGGGCGGGGGCTCTTTTTTTTCGGGCGGGCGGCGTTCGGCCGGCCGAAGGTCGGTGAAGAACGAGCCGGCGATTTCCTCCAGGATATCCTGGGCGTTTTCGACCAGTTTGGCGCCTTGTTTGATCAGGGTATGGGTGCCGATGCTTTTGAAAGACTGCACGCTGCCGGGCACCGCGAAAACATCCCGGTTCTGCTCGGCGGCCAGCCGGGCCGTGATCAGCGAGCCGCTTTTTCTGGCGGCCTCGACCACCACCGTTCCACAGGACATGCCGCTGATGATCCGGTTGCGGATCGGGAAGTTATAGGGTTCGGGCTCGGTGAGCATCGGAAATTCGGACACCACTGCCCCATTGCCGACGATCGCCTGAAAGAGCCGGCGGTTTTCGGCCGGGTAAACTCGCGCCAAACCGCTGCCGAGTACGGCTACCGTGGGCCCGCCGGCCTGCAGGGCGCCCTCGTGGGCGGCGGTGTCGATGCCGCGCGCCATGCCGCTGACCACCGTCACACCGCAGGCCGCCAGGTCGGCCCCGAGGCGCGCGGCCATCGAGAGCCCGTAACCGGTGGCGATCCGCGATCCGACCACGGCGACGGCCTTGGCGCGGGATTCGAGATGGCCGCGAACGTAGAGAAATGGGGGCGGATCGGGTATCTGAAGCAGCAAAAACGGATAGTCCGGATCGGTCATGGTGACGATCCGGACGCCCTTCTGGGCGGCCAGCGCCATGTCTTGCTCTGTCGCGGGATCGATTCGGTGGGATTTCATCCGTCGCGCCAGGGCCGGGGTGATCCCCTCGATGTCCTGCAGGTCCCGCTCGGCGGCTCGGCAGGCATTTTCCGGTCCGCCGAAGCGCTCGATCAGGCGTTTGAACAGGTGATTGCCGATACCCGGCACACTTTTCAGGCGAAACCAGGGCCGCAGCGCTTCGGTCATGCCGGCGGCCTCACACGTGAGGGCGGCGTATGCAGGCTCCGATCGGCAGCTATACCCTCGCGATCGCCCGCACGGACGCCGGCGGCGGTTGGGGATCCTTTAGCGGTCATGGCTTTTTGGAGGACCGCTGCCAGGCCAGCAGAATGGGGCTGGCCACGTAAATCGACGAATAGGTGCCGACGATGATGCCGATCAGCAGGGCGAAGGCGAAGTCATGGATGATGCCCCCGCCGAAGAAAAAGAGCGCGGCCACCACGATCAGGGTGGTCCCCGAGGTCAATATGGTCCGGCTGAGGGTTTCGTTGACGCTGCGGTTGATGATGAAGCCCAGTGATTTTTTGTGGTACTTGCGCAGGTTTTCCCGGATGCGGTCGAAGACGATGATGGTGTCGTTGAGCGAATAGCCGATGATGGTCAGAAGGGCCGCGATAATCGGCAGGCTGAACTCCTTGCCGAAGATCGAGAAAATGCCCACGGTGATGGTGACGTCGTGAATCAGGGCCACGATCGCCCCCATGGCATATTTGAGCTGCAAAAACCAGAACAGGGCCAGCGCCACGACCAGGGCGGCAGAGATCAACATCGGGACACTGACGTGAAACAACTGGAAGACATAAAGCGCCCCCGCCAGGGCGGCCGCCATGATGCCGCTGGTCATCCATTTGAATTCGAAGCGCCCGGAGATGTAAATCGTGATGAAGAGCAGGGTATAGAACATGGCCAGAAGAGCCTTTTCGCGCAAATCCTTTCCGACCTGCGGCCCGACCATTTCGACGCGCCGGATGTCCACATCGCTGCCGGTGGCCGATTTGAGCTTATCCTGGAGATGGGCCGTGAAGCCTTCCGAGGCTTCGGTGACGGCCTGGGTGCGGATCAGAAATTCGTTTTCGCCTCTCTCGCCGAACCGCTGCACCGTCGGCTGCGCGATGCCGCTCTCGGCCAGACCCGTTTTGACGGCATCGATCTCCACCGGGGCGGAAAACTTGACCTGAATGACGGTACCGCCCGCGAAATCAATGCCGTAGTCCGGTCCGCCCCGAATGACCAGGGAGGCGATGCTGATCAAGATCATGGCCAGCGACACCGCATAGGCCACGCGGCGGACCCCGATGAAGTTGATGTTGACATCCGGTTTTATGAACTGCATGAAGGCTACCTCTCTGAATGAAAAAATGAGCACGGTTTCCGTGGGACGGTTGCGAGGTGGTGCCGATGGTCACTTCGCCGCGGCGCGATCAGATGCTCAAGCGCTTCAGGTTCCGCCCGATCAACAGGAAATCGAAGATCTGCCGCGTCAGGATCAGCGCCGTAAACAGGCTGGCGATCACGCCCAGGCTCAGGGTCACGGCAAATCCCTTGATCGGTCCGGTGCCGAACTGGAAGAGGACCACGGCGGCGATCAGGGTGGTGACGTTGGCGTCCAGAATGGTCAGGGTGGCGCGATCGTAGCCGGCGTCCACCGCGGCCCGCAGGGTCTTGCCGAGCTGCATTTCCTCACGAATGCGCTCGAATATCAGCACGTTGGCATCCACGGCCATGCCGATGGTCAGGATGATGCCGGCGATGCCCGGCAGGGTGAGGGTCGCCTGGAAAGCGGCCAGGCCGCCGCCGATCAAAAGGATGTTGAGCAGCAGGGCGATGTCGGCGATCACGCCGGCGGTCTTGTAGTAGACGGCCATGAACAGAACCACGAAAATGCCGCCGATGACCATCGATATCAGGCCCTGGCGAATCGAATCGGCGCCCAGGGACGGTCCGACCGTCCTTTCCTCCAGTATTTTAACCGGGGCGGGCAGGGCACCGGCGCGCAGGGCAATGGCCAGATCATTGGCCTCTTCGGCGCTGAAACGACCGGTGATGCGGGCCTGGCCGCCGGCAATTTTTTCCTGAATCACCGGGGCCGAGTAGACCCGGTTGTCGAGCACGATCGCCAGGCGCTTGCGGACGTTTTCCTCGGTGATCTTCTCGAAGGCGCGCGCGCCTTTTTTGTCGAATGAAATGGACACATACGGCTCGTTGTACTGGCTTTCGATCTGCACCCGGGCATCGGTCAATTCGGCCCCGGTCAACAAGACCCTTTTTTTCAGCAGAAAAGGCACCTGGTTTGCTTTTTGACCGGTCTTGGGATCCAGTTCGTACTGGTACAGGATTTCATCGTCGCGGGGGAGGCCGCCCTTGAGGGCGGCGTTGACGTCGTTGTCCTCGTCCACCAGCTTGAATTCCAGCAAGGCGGTTTTTCCGATCAGGTCCTTGGCCCGTTCGGTTTCCTTGACGCCTGGCAACTGGACCAGGAGGCGGTTTTCGCCCTGGCGCCGAATGTCCGGCTCGCTGACGCCGAACTGATCGATGCGATTGCGGATGGTTTCCAGAGCCTGACGCACGGCGAGGTCCTTGATGTTATCGATTTCGGACTGCGGCAGCCGCAGGGTCACCACAGTGGCATCGCCTTCGCTTTTGCGGGTCGTTTCCAGGCCGCGAAACTCCTTGTTTACCAGAGCGTCGAACTTATCGAGGTTTTCGCGGTCCGGCAGCTTGACCTCGATTCTGGTGTTGCCGGGAATGCTCAGGCCGATCTGGCGGATGCGCTCGGTTTTCATGAATGTCCGCAGTTCCTGACCGATCCGGTCGATGTTGTTTTCGACGGCCTTTTGCGTATCGACTTCGAGCGCCAGATGCATGCCGCCCTGAAGGTCCAGACCGAGGTTTATCTTCTTGTGCGGCCATATGCCGGGCGCCACCGAGGGCAGAAGGTAGACGACCGCCATCAGTATGACGGCCAGAACGAATATCCATTTCCAGGAAAAATTCTTCAACAATCCGTTCCTTTCTCTATAAGAAGTGGTGGCGATACCACCGACACCCGCCAGCCGGCCGCTGCGCGACCGATCTCGATCGGCCGGAGTCACCATTGCGCGGCACGGGGCAACACTCTTTGATCAGGGTCACCCGGATTGACCCGGACGGTCAAAGGAGCCAGTGCGACTTGCGGCCAGGTGGTGCCACCCCCCCGTTCCGCAACACATGTCACCGAGAAGTCCGGAAATCCGGGGCGGGCGGCCAGGCTTCTGTAGCGGTGTCACCAGGCAGTGCCATGGCGACGGCGCGTTCACAAGTCTTCGGGCTCGATTAGAATTTAAATGGGAATATACCGGTCTCAGGGTTTTTTTTCGACCGGCTCCGGAGATGTAGCCTGAACCCTGGCGCCGACATTGCCACGGGCCATCTTGACGCGGACCTTATCGGCAATCTCGACGGTCAGCGTGGCCTCATCCATGCCCGTGATGCGGCCGTAAATGCCGCCACTGGTAATGATGCGGTCGCCCTTCTTCAGAGTGGCGATCATTTCACGGTGTTCTTTGGTTTTTTTCTGTTGCGGGCGAATCAGTAGAAAATAGAAGATGACGAACATCAGGATCAACGGAATGAATCCGGTGAAACCCGCCGCGCCGTTCCCGGCGGCGGCGCCGCCCTGACCCATGGCAAAAGCGATTCCAAACAAAATCGAACCTCCTGACTGCGTTGGCACGCAAATGAACCGGTGAACCTGCCGGCCAATCTTCTCGGCAGCTCCGGGGGGTGTTAAGCCGCGTTCACCGAGAACGCGACCTCGTTCAGGGTGACAGCCGGGCGACAATGCCCGGGAGTCGTTTTCAATTGCCGGCGCGGTTGATCAAAGCGCGACGGCCCTGCGCCGACATGCCGTACGCGGCGCCATCTGATACCGTAACCGCTGCGGGGTGTCAACCGCGATAGCCGGCCGCAATTTTGCGGCCGACGGCGCCCCAAAGCGCACCCGGCCTTTTTACCTGGCGAGAATTGCCGGGCGGTGCCTGGACGCGTCTCAGTTGCACAAGATGGTGCTGTCGCCGGGCGCCATGGTGCTGTCGCCCTCGATCACGATGTTCAGGTTGCGCCGCATCTCGAGGTCCAGGATTTCTTTTTTCTTCCGGTTCAGCAGGTACTTGGCGACCTCCGGCGGCACCACGCCCTTGACGCTGGCGACCTCGCCCTTCAGTGTTTCCAGGCGCAATTTTCGCAAAAAGCTCAATCCCAGGGTTTCGGTGGAGGGGGTGACGCCCTTGCCCTGGCAACATTTGCAGGGCACGTAGCTGCTGAATTCAATCGAGGGACGAATGCGCTGGCGCGACATCTGCATCAGGCCGAACCCGCTGATCCGGCCAACCTTGATGCGGGCTTTGTCCAGCTTGATGAATGTTTTCATGGCGCGTTCGATTTCGGCCCGGCGACGCATTTCCTTCATGTCGATGAAGTCGATGACGATCAACCCGCCCATGTCCCGCAGCCGCAGCTGACGGGCGATTTCCTCGGCGGCCTCCAGGTTGGTCTGAAAGGCGGTTTCCTCGATGGATTTTTTCTGGGTGGCCTTGCCCGAGTTGACGTCGATGGATACCAGGGCTTCGGTCTGTTCGATGACGATCGAGCCGCCCGATACCAGCGGCACGCGATTGTCGAAAATCGAGGCGATCTGATTTTCGAGCTGAAATTTCGTGAACAGGGGCCGGTCGCCCTTGTAGAGTTTCACGATTTTCAGGTGCTTGGGAGAGATGATCTTAATGAAATTCTTGACCTCGTGAAATACCGGCGCATCATCGATCTGTATTTCCGTGATGTCGGCGGTAAAGGAGTCCCGGATGGACCGCAGCACCAGGTTGCGTTCCTTGTAGAGCAGGGCCGGGGCCTTTTCCTGGCCGACACTGGTTTTAATGGTTTCCCACAGGCGCATCAAATAGTTGAGATCCTTGCTGAGCTGTGTTTTGGTGCAATCCGCGCCGGCCGTGCGCACGATCACCCCGAAGTTGTCGGGCAGCTTCAGGCTGTTGATGATCTCCTTGAGGCGCAGGCGTTCCTCTTCGTCTTCGATCTTGCGGGAAATGCCGCGGGAGTCGCTGCCCGGCATCAAAACCAGGTAACGGCCCGGCAGGGAAATGAGCGTGCTCAGCATCGCCCCCTTCTGGGCGATCGGGTCCTTGGTGATCTGGACCAGAACCTCCTGGCCCCTTTTGACGACGGCGTTCAGGGTCTGCTCGCCGTTATGGCTGTCATGGAAATAATCGCGGTGGATGTCGTTCCTTTGCAGGAACCCGTGGCGCGCGGCGCCGTAGTCGACGAAAACCGCCTGAAGGCTGGGCTCGATGCGGGCGATGATGGCCTTGTAAATATTGCCCTGGGTAATTTCACGCGCGGCACTTTCGATATGAAACTCCTCCAGCTTGCTGTCGGTCACCTTCGCTATCCGGCACTCTTCATGGTCAACGGCGTTGATAAGGATCTTGCTGTTCATTGGTGTCTCGTTTCTCTGCGGTTAGCGGCTCGAAATGACGTCCGATTCGGGCGTGGGACCGGCGGGATGCCGATCGTTGCAGCAGCGGAAGCCAAAAACAGGCCGCGACGGCATAGCCTCCCATACCGGGAGGCATAAAATGTCATATGCCGGAAATTGATGAATTTTTTAATCTGGCAGATTATGAAATCGAAGCGGACAAGTCAAACGATTTTTAGAAATAAACCCCGGGGCAATATTGATATTCGCCCCATTATGTGGCATGAACCATTTCTGAATCCCATCCTCCGGCATTTGGAGCGGCGCCCGGGGGGTGCACCTGGCCGGCCGGCCCGATGGCAGCGCAGGCCTGTACTTTTTTGACTGCGATTCCCGTTCGATCGTGCCCATCCGCGATCTTTTTTAGGCACTATCATGTGTCCAATTCATAAATGTGGATTTTTTCGTTGGGCAAGACCGCGCAAGGGATTGCGGCGAGGCGTCCTTTAGGTCCGACCACGGCCGGAAACCCTTTACGACCGCCAGTCCAGCGGGAAAAAGACCACTTATGGATGGACAATAGATCGGCAAAGGTCCCGCCGCCGGTTTCGACGATGTGAGGAAACGACAAGATGATGGATGAAAAATACGACCCGCAGGCCATCGAGGCCAAGTGGCAGAAATTCTGGACCGACACCCGCCTGTTCAGGGTGAAAGAAGATCCCCAGCGCAAGAAGTACTACCTGCTGGAAATGTTTCCTTATCCTTCCGGCAAGATTCACATGGGCCACGTGCGCAACTACACCATCGGAGATGTCGTGGCCCGTTACATGCGGATGCGGGGCTTCAACGTCTTGCATCCCATGGGCTGGGACGCTTTCGGCATGCCGGCTGAAAATGCCGCCATCGCCAACCAGACCCACCCGGCCCGCTGGACCTACGAGAACATCGCCACCATGCGACGGCAATTGAAGCGCATGGGCTTCAGCTACGATTGGGAGCGGGAGATCGCCACCTGCCGGCCGGAGTACTACCGCTGGGAGCAGTGGCTGTTTCTGAAGATGTACGAGCGCGGCATGGCGTATCGCAAAGAATCCTTCGTCAACTGGTGCGATGACTGCCGGACGGTGCTGGCCAACGAACAGGTGGAGGCCGGCCTGTGCTGGCGCTGCGGCCAGCCCGTGCGCCAGAAGAAACTCTGGCAGTGGTTTTTCCGCGTCACCGATTATGCCGAAGATCTTCTTCTTTACAGCGACCGGCTTCCGGGGTGGCCGGAAAAAGTGATCACGATGCAGAAAAACTGGATCGGCAAGAGTATCGGCGCCGAAATCCGTTTTGCGATCGAAAACCCGGTCGATGCGCAGGAGCCCGACATCGCTGTCTTCACGACCCGGCCGGACACCATTTTCGGCGCGACGTTCATGGTGCTGGCGCCCGAACATCCGCTGGTGCTCGCGCTGTCGCGCAGCACCGCCCAGGAGCGGGAGGTGGCCGAATTCGTGGACCGGATGTCGCTCCAGGACCGCTCCGCGCGGACCGTGGCGAATTACGAAAAGGAGGGGGTCTTCACGGGCGCCTGGTGCGTCAATCCCATGACCGGGCTGCGGATGCCGATTTACACCGCCAATTTTGCCCTGATGGCGTACGGCACCGGCGCCGTGATGTCCGTGCCGGCCCACGATCAGCGCGACTTCGAATTCGCTAAAAAATACAACCTGGACTTGATTGTGGTGGTCCAGCCCCTGACCAGCCAAATCGACGAAGCGGCCCTGTCCGAGGCCTACGTCGGCGACGGCATTCTGGTCAATTCGGGCCGTTTCGACGGGATGGGAAACCAAAGGGCCCAAAACGAAATCGCCAAATACCTTGAAGAACAGGGCATCGGCCGAAAGACCGTCAGCTACCGGCTGCGGGACTGGGGCATTTCCAGGCAGCGCTACTGGGGGGCGCCGATCCCGATGATCCATTGCCCGGACTGCGGGCTCGTGCCGGTCCCGGAAAAAGACCTGCCGGTGCTTCTGCCCGAAGACGCCGACCTGCTCGAAGGCGGACGCTCGCCGCTGCCGATTCTGGAAAGCTTCAGCCGCATTTCCTGTCCCCGGTGCGGGCACGCCGGTGCCCGGCGCGAAACCGACACCATGGACACCTTCGTCGAGTCCTCCTGGTATTTCGAGCGCTATTGCAGCCCGCACGAGGACCGGGCCATGTTCGACCGCGCGGCGGTGGAGTATTGGATGCCGGTCGATCAGTACATCGGCGGGGTCGAGCACGCCATCCTGCACCTGCTCTATTCGCGCTACTACACCCGCGTGCTGCGCGACATGGGCCTGGTCGATTACAAGGAGCCCTTTACGCGGTTGTTGACCCAAGGGATGGTGTGCAAGGAGTCCTTGGCCTGTGCCGAACACGGCTTCCTGCTGCCCGAAGAGGTCGGCGGGGACGACGGGGCGCCGAGCTGCGCCCGGTGCGGAAAACCGGTCACCATCGGGCGCGTCGAAAAGATGTCGAAGTCCAAGAAAAACGTCGTTGATCCGAATGTGCTTCTGGATAAGTACGGGGCCGACACCACGCGGCTGTTTTGCCTGTTTGCGGCGCCGCCGGAAAGGGACCTGGAATGGAGCGAGCAGGGGGTCGATGGCGGATACCGCTTCCTGTCACGGGTATGGCGATTTTTTGCGGGGTGGATCGATGCGGTCGGTGCTGTGGCACCCTTCGACGGCCGGCCCGATCTTCTCGAAGGAGCCACCCGCGATCTACATCGCAAGATCCACGAAACCATCCGGCGCGTGACGCGCGATGTCGAAGACCGCTTCCACTTCAACACCGCGATCAGCGCCGTTATGGAACTCTTCAACACGATGGCGGCTTTCGAGCCGGGCGCGGCCGATGCCCCGACCGTGGCCACCATGCGCTTGGCCATGGACACCGTGGTGTTGCTGCTCGCCCCGATCGTCCCGCACTTTGCGGAAGAACTCTGGCAGTTGTTGGGCCACGAGCCCAGCGTGCTTCAGGAGCCGTGGCCGAAATTCAGCGGCAGCGCACTGGCGAAAGAGGACCTCGAAATCGTGGTGCAGGTGAACGGAAAGCTCCGCAGCCGTTTTGAGACCGCCGCCGACACCGACGAACAAACGCTCAAAAAAAAGGCGCTGGCCGACCAGCGCGTGAAAACATTTCTGGCCGGACGGCCGATCAGAAAAGTGATCGTCGTGAAGAAAAAGCTCGTCAACATCGTCATTTGAGAGCCGGGTGTGCCAAGTGGATATTTCCGGGAAGGTCGTCGGGATTGGGATTCTGGCCGTTTTCACCATCGCCGCCTGCGGGTACCGTTTTACCGGGGGGGGTGAATTGCCGGCCGGGGTGCAACGGATCTATATGACCATTTTCACCAACCGCACCTCCGAACTCGGGGTGGAAAGCGTGCTGGCGGCTCAGTTGACCAATGAGTTTCTCTATTTCGGACCCCGGGGCGTCCTGGTGAATGACCGGCAAGCGGCCGATGCCGAGCTTTCCGGGGTGATTTCGACCGTGCAGATTTACACCGCCACGCTGCGCACTCAGCTGAGCAGTGCCGAGCGGCGGGTTGTCATCACCGTGGCCGCCCGCCTCACGGCAACCAGCGGCAAGGACATCTGGCGCGTCGACGCGTTGTCGGCCGGTCAACCCTACCGGGTCGAGGCCGATAAGAGTGTCACGGAAGCCAACCGGCGTGCGGCGATCGCTATCGCCACCGGCATTCTGGCGGAAACGATATACAACCGCATGACATCAAACTTTTAAAGCCGCGTCCACCAGATGACGATCCCCGGCCGGCGTATAGGCTTTAAGATAAAGATTTTGGCAAGCCTTGGGGGAGGCGGCTGTATGGTCAACCGCCAACGACCGATATCACAGCCAAAAACTTAATCTTAAAGCCCTAGCAATTGCCGGCTCCTTGCAGCCCTTCACCGGTTCGAGCCGATGTCTCGGGGCCGGTTGACACTATCGGCTGCCGGAAAACATATGCCGAGACGACCATATCTCAACCGCGGGCGGTGTTGACGTGTTTGGTCAGGCGGGAAATCTTTCTGGCGGCGGTGTTGGGGTGGATAACGCCTTTTTTGGCGGCTTTGTCGATGGCCGATTTGGCGGTGTTCAATTCGGCCGCGGCATCCGCGCCGCCCTGGCCGGCGACGGCCTGCCGCACGTCTTTCACCACATTTTTCACGCGGGTCCGGGTGGCTTTGTTGCGCAGGCGGCGGATGTCGTTCTGGCGGGCCCGTTTCAGGGCTGACTTATGATTGGCCAATGATACAGCTCCTTTTTCCAGCGGTTTGAGGTATAAAATGAATCAAATCAATAACCTTGTTCTATTATTAAATATAATCGTCGCTGTCAAGATTTTTTAAAGCGACGCGATGCCGCGACCACCGTTTCCGCTGATCCGATTGACGAGGGCTGCGGTTTTGTATTATGGTTTCCGGCACCGTCCTTAAGAAACTTTACCGCTTCATTCTGGGGCGGCTTACACTCCTGGCCCGCCATGGCGATGAAACAGAAAGTATTGTTGACAGCCGCGCTCTTGATAATTTTTTCAACACTGCTGTTGATTGTTTTCGGCGAAAACGGTTTGATGGACCGCAGACGTCTCCAGGCCCATCAGAGGGGGGTGGCGGCGGAAAATGCCGCTATTGCCAAGGAAAACGCGCGGCTTTACCGGCAGATCGAGCGCCTGAAAAACGATCCCGCCTACCTCGAGGCCATTGCCCGGCGGGAATTGGGAATGATCGGCAGTAAAGAAGTGATTGTCAAGCCGGCCAAACCGATAACCGTAACGGACGCTAACGCCGCCGAAAAAGGCGGCCGCGCACCGGCCAAGTGACCGTTGACCCGACAAGCTTAGGAAAGGCGGGTTTTATGAAAGCCAGCGCTCCCCCGATTTTAACGGCGACCATGGCCAACATCTATGCCGCACAGGGGCATGACGACCTGGCGGCCGAGGTTTACCGCCATCTTCTGCACGAGAATCCCAACCGCCGGGACTTCGCCGACGCTCTGGGGATCATCGAGATGAAGCTGGCCGCTCTGGCCGGGAACCGTTCCCGTGATCGTCTGGCGGAATTGATCGCAATGATGCTGAGGTGTCGGCGCTTGGTGGACCTGCAACAGATGAAGCGCCACGTCGCCCAAAGACAGGAGATCGGAAATGAACGATAAAAGTGTCGCCGAAGTCATTGATATCGCCATTCGGCGTGAAGAGGAAGCTTACCGGTTTTACATGGATATCTGTGGCAAGGTGCAGGATCGATCGGCCCGGGACACCCTGGAGTTCATCGCCAAGGAAGAGCAGAAGCACCGCGATTTTCTGGTCGGCTACCGTGATGGCGGCTACGGAGCGCAGGCCCTGCGCATGAACGATCCGATCAAGTATAAAATTGCCGAATATCTCGAGGAGCCGCCCGTCTCCGGAGAGATGCGCAGCCAGGACGTCTATCTCATCGCTGCCCACCGCGAAAAACGGTCGCATGATTTCTACACGGAACTGGCGCGTCTGCACTCACAGGGTGACCTGCACACCATGCTGCTGAAGATCGCCAGTGAAGAGCTGAAGCACAAGGAAAAGATGGAGTATTTGTATGCCAACACGGCATTTCCCCAAACCGAGGGCGGATGAGGGAATCTGGCGGACAGGCTTGCGTGCCGGCGTCGGCCGTTTAAACGGCCCTGAAAATCGCCGCCCGCCTCGCTCGAGACGCAAAGGTCGCCAAGGAAAATAATTTTTTTTAAAAAAAGTCCCCGGCGCCCGCCGCGTCCGCGGTGAATACGAATTCGAAACGGCGCATGGAAAGCATACGGCCGCCGATTCTCATTGCGGGGGCGGTTTTTCAGCGCCGCCGGTCGATTTCGGGCTCTCAGGTGCCAGGGACTTGGTCGAATAGAACACCGCCTTGACCCGTTTCTGTTCGCCGCCCGCCACCGTGATGTCACCGGTCCGTCGATGCCAGGTGATTTTTGATCCGGTCAAGGTGTTTTTCCCGTCGGTGATCAAAGAATTCGCGCCGATCAATTCGATCACATCCTCCTTCAACCGGTACACGGCGCGCTGGGTTTCGGCCCGGCGGTTATCGGATGTGATCTTGACCTGTCCGGTCGCCTCTATTTTTTCGATCGAATCCGCCTCGGACAACACCTTGGTTCCCGCTGCCGGTGAATTTTGGTAGAAAATTTTGAGCGTGTCGGAGCGCAGGGAGAAATTCCCCTGGACGGCTTCCACGTTCCCGCTGAATTCGGCATAGTTTTGATCGCCGTGGTTGACCAGTTTATCGGCCGTGATTTCAACCGCCGCGGGCGGCGCGTTTTTGTCCGATGTTTCAGGAATTTCGGCTGCCGGAAGACCGCCGGCGCCAACCGTCAGCCAGAGGGCCGTCATCCAGAAAGCCGTCGAACAGATCACCCACCGGATTTTGGTCGAAATTTTTCGCATGCGGTATCCCTTGTTTCTCAATGAGAGGCTCGAATCGGAGGTCCGGACCCCATCGCATCCGGAATCGTGTAAATTATCCACACCGGGCCAGTTGGGTTTTCATCTCGGCCACAATCGCTTTTATTTCTTGGCCGTGCATTTTGTAAAGGGTATTGCAGAAGCGCTCGAGTGCCGGCAGCACGGTGCCGGCCTCCGGCAATTCGGGATATTTTTTAAGCGACAAGCTATCTAGTTCGATGGCACGGTAGCAGAGCTTTTCGTCGAGAGACTGTACGGCGGCGCCGCCGCCGGTGATCCTTTCTTTCTGCGTGGCCTGCGGATTCAATCGCTTGGCGAACTGCAGCGTGCAGCTGGGAGAAACCGAGTCGTTGACGCGGCTGATCTCGGCATTGACGAGCCGGTGCATTTCGACCACCAGATCGTAATAGGCTGCGGTCGGTTGCGGCTCGGCCGTCGGTTCGGGGCTGCTGCGGCCGTGGAGATAGGCGGCGCAGGAGTGTTGCAGGGCCGCATAGACGCTGACGACCAGTTTGACGAAGCGGGCGCGGGCGCCGATCGCAAACGGCATACACGCCGGCGCTGCGGGCATCGACCTTGTTCCGGCGGCAGTAAAAAAAGACTCTTCCACGCCGAGCATTTTATAGAAGGCCGGCGCCTGACGACCCTGCAGCAGCAGGTGGTTGAGAAAGGCCGCCGCGCTGTCAACGCTCGTCTCCTTGAGCTGCAACTCTTTCGCGTAAGAATAAAACAGGTCGATTTTGTCGTCCAGTTGGCGCCTTTTTTCAAAGAAAGTCCCGGCGACATCGGTCAGAATTTCCTCGACCAGCGGATCGCTGAAATCGTCACTGATGGCCATTTTATCCCTCCTCGGTAACGGGGTTTCGAACCATGAGCATACCAGCCCGCGCGATCCGAGACAAATGGATTGTGCGGTGGCGGCCGCCGCGGTGAGTTTCGCGTGTGGGAACCCGAACCCTATTGGTGGTGCATCCATGACAGACAGGCTTGCGGAATTTTTGAACCGGCCGCTGGTTGTCGGCAACCGGACGATATCCGGAAGGCTGGCGCTGGCGCCCATGAGCCAATTAGGCCACATCGCCATGCGCGAACTGCTGGCGTCCTTCGGCGGGTATGGATTGCTTTTTTCCGAAATGTGCGCGGCCGCAAGGATCCCCCACGAAAAGCGGGCGGACTCGGACATGTTCAGATGGCGGGAGCAGGAGTTGCCGCATTTGGTGTGCCAGATTGTCGGTCACGAGCCGGTGGTCATGGCCGCGGCGGCCCGCACCGTCCAGGAGGCCGGTTTTTTGGGGATCGATATCAACTTCGGCTGCGCCGCCGCTGCCATCTGCCGTCGGCAGCGCGGGGCCGCACTGTTGAAACAGCCGGCGCGGGCGGCCGCAATCGTCGCGGCGGTGCGCCGCGCGGTGTCGATTCCGGTTTTCGTCAAGTTTCGCACCGGCTGGCAGGACAGCCCACGGGCGGCGGTCGATCTGGCGCGCCGGTTCGAGGCCTGCGGGGCCGATGCGCTGACCTTTCATCCGCGGGTGGCGCCGGACCGCCGGTCGCGCCCGCCGCGCTGGGAGTACATCGGCCTGGTCAAACAGGCGGTGTCGATTCCCGTATTTGGAAACGGCAATGTTTTCAGCCGGACCGATTGCGCCAACATGCTGGCGTTGACCGGTTGCGACGGCGTCGCCCTTGGACGGATGGCGGTGGCCCGACCATGGGTTTTTGCGCAGTGGGCCAGCGGGTTTCTCGCCCCACCGGAAATCTACGCCGACACCGCGCTGCGACTGGCCGATCTTCTGCCGCTGTATTTCGATGAGGTGAAATCCGTGCGACGTTTCAAAAAATTCGCGCTTTACTTTGCCGCCAATTTTCGTTTCGGCCATAGCCTGTACACCCGGATTTGTTCCGCCGCCGACATGCCGGCCATTCGCTCCATCCTCGCCTCTTTTTTTCGGGACGCGCCCGATTTGAGCCGCGGACCGAACATGAATCTGTTCAACAATTGATCGGAGCGCTTCAATGCGCCAGCAGGCGGCACAAGAGCATGAAATAGAGGCCGCCGGCCAGGACCAGGATCGCGCACGGCCGCCACAGGAGCCGATAGACCGGTGCCAGAGTGGTTTTGAAGTAGGCGTTGGAGAGCAGCAGGCACAGGTGCAGGGGCGAGAGCAGCACGCCGGCGAAGCCGCTGACCAGGGCCAGCATCATATACGGCAGCAACAGGTGACCGTGGCCCATGGCCTGAATCAGGGAGATCAGGATCGGAAAGGTCGTGCCGACAAACGCAATCGTGATGCCGGCCACTGCGCCCACCAGAAAAGGCAGCAGCATGGTGATCGGTACCAGGGGAACGTGCCAGCGGGTCAATTCGCCGCTGACGGCTTCGATGGCGCGGCTGTCTTCTAAAATACCCTTGAAGACGAGGATCGCAGCCACCATGTAGAACATGCTCAGAAGCTTGGGGTTGACGATAACGGAACGCAGCTGGACGGCGGTGAAACGGTTGTTGTGCCAGACGCCGGCAATGGCCAGGGCCAGGGCGATGATCAGGCCGGTTTCCTTGGCGATGGAAAAGCCTTTCGGGACGGTCAGCGCCGAGAGCGCAACCCCCAACCCCAGCCCGATAAATATCACCACCAGAATCGGCGACAACTCGGATAAAAAAGGCCGCAGGGCCGCACCGTCGGCACCGGCCGCCGCATCGGGGACGGCGGCCATCAGGCCCCTCAAGGGGTGATAGCCGGCCGCCAGCGCCACCACCGTCAGCGGGAAAAGGGCCAGCACGAAGATCCAGAGGTTCAAGCCCGCAATCGTGGTCGTCAGCAATACGCCCGGATAAAGCGGCCACCAGTATTCCCAGATGTGACGAAACCAGTAATTGGTGTAGCTTAGCTGGTCGCTGGTCAACAGGTGGCGGCGGCCAAGGGTTTTGACCATCGGCGCGGAAAAAATGGCGCCGCCCGGCATCGGTAGCAGACCGATCAGGGCCGGAAAGACGATCAGGTTGATCAACGGCCGCTTGACCAGCCCGCGGAAGTTGTCGAGCAACCGGTTCATCTGGCCCGCCACCTCCATGCTGTGGCTCAGGACCAGGATCAGCATGACGATCACCGCCAGGGCCAGTGTTTGGGGATGGATAAGGGCTCTTAAGGCGGAGGCCAGGATGCGAAGCGGTCCCAAGCCGAACGCCAGGCCGAGAACCAGCGCCCCGCCGGTGAACGCCGTGCCGAGGCTGACCTCTTTGCGAATGGCCGCCAGAATCAGCAGGAAGATCAGCAAAATCCGCAAAATCGCGGGGATATGGTCGAGAAATGACATCCGGGAGAGGTTATACCCCCGGGGCCGGGACGGCCCCGGGGGCGTCCGAAAGGAGGCGTGCTTCCGAGGTCCGCCATACCGCGGAAGCCATCATTGAAGATGAAACGGACGTCCACTGAACATATACAAGTTTGATGCCAAGGCGGTTAAAAAACATATATACCTGAAATTACGCAATAATTCAAGTTATTCGGCCATTGCGGATTGTCAGGAAATTGACGATCGGCGACGGCCCGCCGGCGGGCGGTCATTTGGGAAGCCACGCAAATTCCCGGCCGCCGTAAATCATTCGTTGCAGGACGGTGACGGCTGTCAGCCGAAAATACAGCACCAGACCGGTTAACAGGACAAGGTTCCCGAAAGCCGGCACCAGGCAAACCAGGAAAAACCCGACCGCCATGCCGGCCGCCAAAAATAAGCCGATCAGCGTGAAGTGGTTCGGTGGTTCGGGCCCGAAAATAAATCCTTTCGCCGGTGCGGTCAACTGACGGAACCGGTGCGATGCGGGACCGAGACAGCAATATAGAATGATTTGGTCCCGAGTCAATGAGATAGGAGCTTTTAACGGAAGAAAAATTTTTCTCGGCGCCCCCCGCGGACGTGGCGGCGGCCGCGGCAGGCAGCGCCAGGGGGCGGGCCGGCAGTTCCGGCCTTCGCCTTGAGAGCGCTCGCACGGCAGCTCTTCAGTGGGACGGGTGGCGGTCGGCTGCCGCCTGCGTATCCTGCGGGTGGTCCTGTTCCACCACCCAGCGTGCCAGGAGCTTGTGGTAGGTGCGGATGCGGTCGACATAACCGACCGGCTCGGTCCCGCGGGCGTATCCATGCTTCAATCGGCGGTAATACTTCCCGAGGCGCAGAAGTGGCAGGGTCGCCCGGATGTCGGTCCAGGCATTGGGGTCCTTGCCGAGCGTCAGCGCCAGCTCCTGCGCATCCTCCAGGTGCCCGAAGCCGACGTTGTAGGCCGCCAGGGCCATAAACGTCCGATCGGGTTCGGGAATGTCCGCCGCGATCCGCTCGTGAAGCCGGGCCAGGTAGCGCGTGCCGCCATGAATGGATTCCCGGGGGTCGAGCCTGTTTTTCACCCCCAGCAACCGGGCGGTTTCGAGGGTCAGCATCATCATGCCCCGGACGCCGGTGAAACTCCGGGCGGTGGGATCCCAGTGCGATTCCTGGTAGGATTGCGCCGCTAAAAGGGTCCAGTCCAGGCCGTTCCGACGGGCCGCGTTTTCGAAATGATGGCGGAAGGGCGGCAGGCGTTTTGCCAACCGGTCGCGAAAGGTGGTGATATCGACGTAATCGAATTTTTTCAGATGGCCATAGTAATGCTCCTTGAGCCGCTCCAACAAGGAAACGGTGGACGGCAGCCCGAACCACTGGTGGAGGGCGCGGCGCAGGTGCCAGTCGCGCGGATGCAGCACCCAGGCCTGGTTCTGACCCTTGTCGATGGCAAAATAGACGGACAGCTCCGGATGGTAGCGCCGGTTGAGGGCGATGGTGGTCGATTCGGCAATCGTCAAGGGGATGAGCCCCTGGCCGGCCATCTCCAGCAATTCCTCCGATTCATGGTCCGAAATGGACAGCCAGGAGAGCTGCGGGTATTGTTTCTTCAGGATGTTCAACCGTTTTTCCTGAAAGCCCCCGGCGGTGACCCACAGGGGTAGTCCGATCAGATCGGCGGTCGACTTGAGGGCGGCGGCGCCCCGGCGGCCCACCACTTGTTGCTGGATTTGCTGATAGACCGGACCGAAGGCCAGATGCCGCCGCAGATCATCGGATGCGATGAAACCGGCGGCGATCAGATCCGCCTTTCCGTCGAGAAGGGCGGTGGTCATCGCGCGATCGTTTTCCATCACCAGGATTTCGAGCTTAACGTTCAGATGGTCGGCAAAAGCTTTTGCCAGTGCGTATTCAAAGCCCTCCGGGCCGTGCGGCCCCTCGTAGTAACAGGTGCCGTTGTTGCGGGTGATCACCCGCAACAGCCCCCGGGCCTGAATCGCCTCCAGGTCGTTTTTAAAGAGGGGCCGATCACAATGCGCGATAAAAAGCGCCAGCAACAGGGCCAGGCCAGCGATGCGCGACAGACGGCGACGCGGCCCGGTCTCCGATGCCTGCGGGCGGCTGTGTTTCAGGGGAGCCGTATGGTATGCAGAGTAACGGAATTTCATCCATCTTCAATTATCGGTCGCCGCCCGGAATTACTTGAACCGCGGTGGAAGCCAATTTGCGGCGGTGCCGGCGATTCGCGCTCAGGCCGCACGCGACCTCGCCGAAGGCGAACAAGATTCAACGAACTTTTTAAAGCTGTTTTCACAATACATTTTTTCAGGTAATATGGTCGGCGCTGATCCGCGGCATCCTCTGACGCGACGGGCCGGTTGCCTGCCGGCACGCGCCCGCATCGGCGGCATGCCGGTTGAATATTTTTCCAAAAAGCGGTAACAATGAAATTTACCCTCTTAAAACGGTTGACACTCGGTTATGTGGTTATCTTGTGCCTGGTGGTTCTGCTCGGGGTTTACGTGTCACTTAACCTCAATCTGCTGAACCGGTTGATTCGGGGTACGGCCATTGACGGGACCACCATCGCCCGGATGGAACATCTGCGGGACACGCTTTTTTCCCAGGTCAGCTTCGAGAAAAAATACCACATTTCCAAGGACGTGGATTTCAAAAATAAGTTCCTGGAAATTCGCGAGCTTTTCAGGACCGGACTCGATGAAAACGAACACCGGATGGATACGCCGCGTAAAATTACCCTTTTCAAAGAAATCCGCGAACTCTACGATCAGTATCTGGAGTCGTTCGAGGAGGAGAACAAACGCCTTTACCGCGGTAATTCAGGTAATTCGAAGCCGAGCCCTGACTATGTGACCCAGAATGAAACCGTGCTGGACGGCATCGCCCTGCGGCTCAACGGCATTATCGCCATTGTTCAGAACGGCCGTGAAGAAAAAATACTCTCGGCCGGGTCGATCAGCGCGCGCGTGTTCAACATGACGCTGTTTACGGCGATCCTCACCGTGGCGGTCGGAACGCTGATCTCCTTTTTCAGCACGCGACGCATCAACCGGTCGATTGTGCTGCTGCAGAAAAAAACGAAGGAAATCGCCGAAGGAAATTACGTGCAGATCCCCTCTATGAAAGGCCCGCCGGAGATCGAGAACCTGGCCGACGATTTCAATGTGATGAGCATCCGGCTCAAGCAACTCGATGAAATGAAAATCGATTTCATCAACCACTTGTCGCATGAACTCCGGACGCCGCTGACGGCCATCCGTGAGGCCTCCGAGATGCTGCTCGAGGGCACTTACGCCAACGCCCCGGAAAAAAAGCAGCAGCTGCTGGTCATCACTCGCGAAGAATGCGAGCGCCTGATCCGATCGGTTAACCGGATCCTGGATTTCTCGCGCATGGAAGCGCACATGATGGAGTACCGCTATCAGAAATCCAAACTGGCGCCCCTGCTGCACCAGGCGGTGCTGAAGCTGATGCCGATCGCGCAGAGCAAGCGCATTCAGCTGGAACTCAAACCGCCGCCGGGCTTGCCGTTGATCAGAATGGATGCCGAGCGCATCAGCCAGGTGCTGGATAACCTGATCGGCAATGCGCTGAAATTCACGCCCCAAGACGGCCAGGTCCGGATCATGGCGGCCCCTTACAACCATGCCAAAAAGTTTGTCTGCGTGGCCGTTTCCGACACGGGCATCGGTATTGCGGCCGCGTCGCTGACCACCATTTTTGAAAAATTCTCCCGGGTCGAAAACAACGGACACAAAACCGCCGGTTCCGGCCTGGGGCTGACGATCGCCAAACACATCATCTCAGATCATGGGGGTGAAATATGGGCCAAGAGTGCTCCGGGAAGCGGCAGCACCTTTTATTTCGCATTGCCGGCGGCCTGACGACAGTTCTTCTTTTAGCCGGTTGCATGGTTCCGCCGGAGCGTTGGAAAACCGAGGAACACCTGGCAACGGCCAGTTATTATCTGGGCAACGATGACTATGCCGCCGCGCTGCGGGAAAGCCGGACGATACTGAGCCTCTACCCGCAGCTTCTGGGCGACCGGGCACTTTTTCAGATCGGCCTCATCTACAGTAATCCCGAAAATCCGGAACATGATTTCACCAAAGCCCGCGAGGCTTTCGGGGCAATCGTGAGCCGGTATCCGGACAGCTTTCTCAAGCCGCAGGCTGAGCTGTGGAGCATGACCCTGCGCAACCTGCAGGACCTGGAGAGCGTGCTGAGCGTCAAAGATCAGGAATTATCCCGTTACAGGGACAAGCAACGCGATCAGCAGGAGAAAGTGAAAAAACTTCAGGAGCAGAAACAGAAGTTCTCCGAAACCAAAGAGGATATTTATGAAAAAGCCATCGAGGCCAAGGAAAAACAGATCAAGGAGTTAGAGGAAAACATCGACAAGCTCAAGGAAGTGGACATTAAAATCGAAGAAAAAAAACGCAAGGTCACTCCTTGAATCACCACACGAGATCTACGAGGGCGTTATGAACAATATTCTAGTGGTCGACGATGACCGCAACATACTCAACGTAATCCAGATGCGGCTCGAGGCCGAAAACTTCCGTGTGTTAAAGGCGCTCAATTCAAATCAGGCGCTCACGACACTGAAGGACACCGAGATCGACCTGGCGCTGGTCGACCTGCGGCTCAAGGATGAAGACGGCATCACGCTGATGGTCGAGATTCATCGGCTCAAGCCCGAGCTGCCCATTATCATCCTCACGGCCCACGGCAGCATCAACAATGCCGTGGAGGCCATGCAGCGCGGGGCTGTCAACTACCTGACCAAGCCGTTCAACTATCAGGAGCTTTTGCTGCAGATCCGCAACTGCCTGGAGAAAAGCGAGCTGACCAAAGAGGTCAGCTCGCTGCGCAATATCTGCGCGGTTCAGTTCGGATTCAAAAACATCATCGGCAAAAGCGATCAGATGAAACGGGTCCTGGAACAGGTCGCCCAGGCGGCCGAGACGGACTCGAATGTCCACATCGAGGGCGAAAGCGGGACCGGCAAGGAATTGATCGCCAAGTCCCTGCATCTTTCAGGACCCCGCAAAAAAGGCCCCTTCGTGGCCATCAATTGCGCGGCAATTCCGGAAACCCTGCTGGAGAGCGAGTTGTTCGGCTACAAGAAGGGGGCCTTCAGCGGCGCGGTGAGCGACAAGAAGGGCCTCTTCGTCCAGGCCCACAACGGCAGCTTCTTCCTGGATGAAATTTCCGAAATGCCGCTGAGCATGCAAAGCAAGCTGTTGCGGGTGCTGGAAGAACGCGAATTCTTCCCGGTCGGCGGGCAGCAGACCGTCAAGGTCGACACGCGGATCATCACGGCTTCCAATAAAAACCTCGAGCAGGAAGTCGAAAGCAAAAACTTCCGCGAGGACCTGTACTACCGGATTCACGTGATCCGGATCCAGCTGCCGCCCCTGCGGGACAGAAAAGACGACATTCCGCTGCTGGCCAGGCATTTTCTTAAAAAATACACCGCCGAGATGAAAAAGGAGGTCACCGGCTTTTCATCCGCCGCCTTGCAGAAGCTGTTGCGCTACCACTGGCCCGGCAACGTGCGCGAACTCGAAAACACGATCGAGAGCGCGGTCGCCCTGGGGTCCGAAACCGAGATCGGCGCCGATCTGATCCTGCCGAAATGCGACGCCGACAACGACTGCATCAAGCCCCTCAAAGAAGCCAAGGACGACTTCATGAAAGACTACCTGTTGCAGTTGGTGGAATTTACCCAGGGCAACGTCAGTCAGGCGGCCCGGCTGGCCGGCAAATACCGTGCCGATCTTTACGAATTGATGAAACGCTACAAACTGGATCCGTCCAACTTCAGGGAATAACCGTTTTCAGGATAATGCCAAGCGGCAGGGATTCGCCGAACATGGCCACCTGATCGTCGCGGGCGGGGGGGGTCGTCTCGCTGACGCGGCGCTGCAACTCCTCGGCCAGCCCATTTTCCGCCATCCATGCCAGCACCCGCTGCCGCATCTCTTCGTCAAGGTCCCGGGCGCGGTCGCCCGTTTGACGGGCGATCTGCGAGACCGTCCGGCCGATCATGGTCGGATTCGCTGCGGGCCACCCGATCAACTGACCGATCCAATGGGCGGCTTCCTCGGGCGGGATAACCCGGTCGGCGGGGCCGTATAGCAGGTCGCGAGCCGCCAGACGCGACAGCGCCCAGAGGTGTTGCGCCTTGAGTTTGCGCGGCGTGATCTCGGAAAGCAGTTGACGTCCCAGCCGGATTTTGTCCTTGCCGTGAAGTTTCTCCAGGTTGGCGGCCGCCATCCAGATTTCGAGCCGTTCCTGGGGGGTCACTTTGACAGAGGCGGACTTTTTGTCAAAAAAAACCGGCGAGAGGTCCTGAAAGACCTGGCGCTGCTGTCCCGGCGTGAGTCCGGCGGCCACCCGGCGCCACATGATCCACCATTCCAGCCGCACGCGGGGGTTTTTGGCGTGCACCGGCCCGGCCTGATACAGTTTCCAGAGCCGCTGCAGGCGCTGTTTGTCCAGGCCCTCGCCGATGCCCGGCCGCAGGCAGAACCCGAGCAGGTTGGTCCAGCCGCTTTCGACATCGGGGCCCTTGCCGCGGGCCGGCGCCCGGTCCAGCAGATCGTCCGCCAGGCCGCGGATGAACCCCAGGGGCCAGTCGTCGCGGGGCAGCTCCACGATCCGGCTCAGATCCTTGGCCAGCTTTTGCATTTGGGATTTTTCGTCACCGGCCAGGACCTGTTCCAGGTGGCTGCGGGCGGCCTCGACCACCGCGAGTTCCAGAATCCGCGCGTCGTCGGCGGCAGCGGGGGCGGGGCTTTCGCGCAGGTGAAACTGAAGCTTCCAGCGGTGCTCGCTGATGCGCGAGCGGCACCACAGGGCCAGGGTCCCGACCTCGGTGTAGGCGGCCTCGATGGTGACCGGGATGGCCTTTTGAACGCCTTTTTTGCCGTACTGGACCACCGTCTGCAGCGGCGGCAGGGGCGTGAAGGAGTCGTCGACCGGCAGCAGGTCGCCGCTGCGATCGCCGCTGCGGTAGCTCGAGCTGAAGACATCGAAACTGACCGGCTGATTGGTGAGGACCTCGAAATCCCTGTTTTTCAGGTCGATGGGGCTGCCTTCGTCGAGGCCGCGTTCGACGATACAGATCACTTCCCGTGCGGCGGGGGGCGGGCCGCTGCCCTCGGCGCGGGCCACGCCGAGATAGTAACCCCGCGGGCTGCCGCTGCCGACGCGCACGCCCTCGCCGATTTTGACCAGGCCGTAATAGGCCGCACCGAAGGCCACGGCCAGGTCCAGGTCCGGGCTCTCCAGCACCCGCGGGTGCTGCGGGTCGGGCCGCGAAGCCCGGTTTTGCAAGGCCTGGCGGATTTGGGCCTGGATTTCCGGCGGTTTGAGCGAGCCGCCGTTATACAGGATCAGGTCGGGAGCATCCGCCGGCTGCCCTTGAATTTTGGCGACCGCCGGGTGATGACGATTCAGAAACGCCAGCATGTGCCGCGTGATGGCGGGTTCCGGCTCGTAGGGCAGGCCGAATTCGCTGATTCCCTTGCGGGCGGCGGCGGGCGGCGCGCCCTCGTCGACCGCATCGGACGGAAAAAAGCCCTTCAAAACGACCTCCGTGACCAGGCCCCGGTCCAGTTCCACGTGCTGCGTGCCGGCGATCAACCGGCTGCCTTCGCCCATGAGCGTCACCGTGACGTTTTGGGCGGCGCCGCCCAACAGCGCTTCCTTGGCCTGGCGGCATTGGTGGCACAAGGCTTTCCAGCGCTCCGTGCTCATGGAATGCTGCGGCCCGCTGAGTTGGGCTTCGACCCGCCGGGCCAGGGCCAGATCGATGTTGTCGCCGCCCAGGATCAAGTGGTCCCCGACCGCAATCCGCTCGAAACGGGGGCTTCCCGCGCTATCGCGCAGGGCGATCAGGGTGAAATCGGTCGTGCCGCCGCCCACATCGCAGACCAGAACGGTCTCGCCTGGCTGGACGTGCGCGCGCCAGTTGTTCTCGTGGTGCATCAGCCAGTTGTAAAATGCCGCCAGGGGCTCTTCGAGCAACAGCACCGCACCCATGCCGGCGGCCCGGGCCGCCTCCAGGGTCAATTCACGGGCGACCTCGTCGAAGGAGGCCGGTACGGTGATGATCACGAACTGGTTTTCCAACAGCAGGCTGTCATCCGCGCCCCACACGCTGTTCCAGGCCAGGCGGATGTGTTTCAAATAGGCCGCGGTCGCCGCCACCGGTGAGATTTTGTAAATTTCCGCGGCCGCGCCCCACGGCAGGATGCGGGCGCGGCGGTCCACCCGGGCATGGCAGAGCCAGCTCTTGGCCGAGGACACCAGTCGATCGGGCACCAGCGCCCCGTGGTCACGGGCATAGGTGCCGACGAAATGGGTGTCCCGGTCCGGCCAGAGCCGCACGAGGGCATCGGCGGGGATGTCGTATTCTCCGGGGATGTAGAGAAATGACGGCAGCAGCGGCAGGCGCTTGACCTGACCGGGACCGGTGAGCTGCGGGATCTTGAAGACCCGGATTTTACGGCGTCCCGGCCCTTTCTCCTGCAAATCGACATAGGCCGCGGCACAGTTGGTCGTGCCCAGGTCGATGCCGATAATGAACCGGCGCTCCTCGGTGTCGGGCATCATGTCCTTTCCCGCACATTGAATTCGAGTTTCCAGCGCTGGCCGTCCGTCCGTGAAACGCACCAGAGTTCCAGCGTGCCGATCTCGGTCAACCTGACCTGGATCGAAACGGGAATAACGGTGCCGTAAGTGCCGTCCAGGGTGGTTTCGATGGTGGTGATGGGCTCGATGTCGCCCTCCCAGTCTTCGATCAGGGATCCGGCCGCATCGTGAGTGCGCAGCGAGGAACCGAGAAAATCGAACTTGGCCGGTTCGCCGACAATCAGGTTGAACTCTTTTTCGGTCAGGTCGGTGGCCGATCCCTCTTCCATGCCGAAGGGCGCCACGCACAGGGCCTTGATCGGGGCCGGCATTCCCGGGACGGCCGGCAGGGAAGCGGCCACGCCGATATAATAGGACTTGTTGAGGCCGCTGCGGATCCGAACGCCGCGGCCCCGGCGGGCCAAGCCGTAATAGGCGGCGCCGGTGGCAACGGCCAAATCCAGGTTCGTTGCTTCCAGAACCCGCAGGCCGGCCGCGCCCTTCCAGGAGGTCAGCACCTCGGTCACCCGGCGTTGCAAGAGCCGGGCCTTCATCACGCCGCCGTTGAACAAAACGGCCGTGGGCAGTTCGCGCGGACGCTCGTCCTGACGACTGAGAAACTGGGCCAGATGCCGGGTGACGGCCGGGTCGGCCTCATACGCCAGGCCGGTTTCCTGGATGCCGGCCCGCGGCACCGTGCGCGGCCTGCTCTCGGGATCGCAAGAAGGAAAGAAGCCCTCCACGATCACCTGCTCGACCATCGCGCGGCTCAACTCCGTTTTCAGCGTGCCGCCGATCAGGCTGCTGCCGCGGCCCAGGACGGAAACCGGGACGGCGGCGGTGTCCAGCGAAGCCAGGATTTTTTCCTTGGCGCTGCGACAGGTGTGCCAGAGGGCGCGCATTTGCCAAGCGTCCACCTTTTGGCCGGACTCCGCCATCTGGCGGGCGACCGCATAGGCCAGGGCCAGGTCCATGTTGTCGCCGCCGACCAGGATGTGGTTGCCGACGGCGATCCGCTCCAGGTCGAGGTTGCCGGAAACATCGGAGACCCGGATCAGGCTGAAGTCGCTCGTGCCGCCGCCCAGATCGCACACCAGTACGAGGTCGCCGGCTCCGACGGCCTCGCGCCAGTTGTCGCCCGCGGCCACGATCCAGGCATAGAATGCCGCCTGCGGCTCTTCAAGCAGGGTAATGTCGGGCAACCCGGCCATGGACGCGGCCTGGACGGTCAGCTCGCGGGCGACGGCATCAAAGGAAGCGGGCACCGTCAAGAATATTTCCTGCCGTTCCAGCACCAGGTCCCGGTCGTCACGGGCCATGGCATGGTTCCAGGCCTGCCGAATATGGCCCAGGATGGCCGCCGATGCCTCCACGGGCGAGAGCTTGGGGATTTCGGCCGGGGAGCCCCATGGCAAAATGGCCTGGTTGCGGTCCACCGTCGTCTGGCACAGCCAGGATTTAGCGGAACTGATCAGGCGCTGGGGCAATTCGGCGCCCCGATTGCGGGCCAGTTCGCCGACGATGTGGGTGCCTTCGCGGGGCCAGGGCAATGCGAGAGCATCCGCGGCAAGGTCCTGGTCGGCCGGCATATAGATGAAAGAGGGCAACATCTCGCGCGCGGCGACCGCCCCGGGGCCGATCAACTGCGGCAGCTCCAATATGCGAATGGCGGGGGCGCCGCGCTCATCGGCCGCCGCCGGGGTGTAGGCCAGGATGCTGTTGGTGGTTCCCAGGTCGATGCCGACGATAAATTTCGCGTCACTCATGATGGGTTCTCTCGCTGATGGTTTTCCCGTTTCAGAGGTCAAGGCTGACACTTCCGAGTATCAAGTGGCGAGTGTCAAGTTTTCGATCGCTATGGCACATCGGAAACGAGGTGACAATGGCTGGCAAGCAGGAATACCCCGCGCCACCGGAGTCAGCGGCGGGCGATCGTTATATTTCCACCTCCGCCGGCGCGATGATTTCCGCATTTTGCCGGCCGGAAAGCTTGGGCAGCCTGAGCCGGCCGATCCGCCACCCCTTATGGCGCAGGATGCCGCTGAACGGGGGCTCGCCGACGACCTTGCCGGTCAGCTTGACGGCGCCCGGGTCGAAATCGGCGGCGATGGTCACCGGCTCGCCCTCGGCCTGCGTCATTATCGGACGGGGGTCCAGATACTCCCGCACGACCCGGTGGCAGTTGGCATGGATCGCCCGCACGGCCGAACCGATCTGGGCGTCCTCGTAGCGATCGAGGTCTTCGGCCAAAAAATCCATCAACCGTCCCTCCTGCTGCATCATTGCAAAGAGGTGCAGAAACATGCGGCGCTCGGCGACATCCCCTTTTTCTTGCTCGCGGTTCTTGGGGGCGGTGTCGGCCCTTGAGCCGCCGACCGCATTCAACCGGCGGATACGCGACCGGACGATGAGCCAGCACACGAGCGCCACCAAAAGCGCCGACACCAGCAGTGCCGGAAACACGGTATACCAGAACCGGGGATGATAGAACGAAATGAGATGCCACGTCCGCGCGGCGGAGGCCTGGCCGGCGGAAGCCAGCAGGGGGCTCAGCTCGGCGATGGTTTTCGCGGTGCCGAAGTAGAGCAGCGCCCCGAATACGCCCGCAATCAACAGCATGAAAAAGAAAATGGGAAAAGCGACTGTGTTCGAGACCCGATTGACGTTGCGCATTGACAGTGTCCCCCTGGTAGGCCGGAATTATTTAAAAGCGGCGCCGTCGCCGTGCGCTCCTTGAGCCGCATGCCTTAAACTCCCTCAATGTAAAAATAGGAGTGCCGCAGTGGCTTAAAAACTAAAAATCTAATAACGCTGACCGGTTAACGCAAGATACCGGGCGGCATTTTTATGGTCGCACCGCCAAGGCAACCGGTCATCGTTTACACGGGCGGCCGGGTTTTGGCAACCGCGGGCCGGCCCCGAGCGCAGGGCCTGCATGCGGCGCTGCGCGACACCCCCTCGCCGCTCATCGCACCCGGACGCGGCGGGCGGACAGCGTGTCCAAAAGGCGCTGCATCGATGTTTGCCCCGGCGGGCCGTGGGCGTGGAAAAAAAATAAGAACCGGCCGGGATGTCAAAAAAAAACTTCTGGACTTTAAAAAAAATACCTGTAGACATTAAACCTCTTGGAATTTTAAACGACTATGACCCTTGCATCCGGTATCATGTTTTTCATTGTCGCCACCATGCCGATCCTCTTCGCGGCCGTGCAGCCCTGGGTCTGGTCCTTCTACAGCCTGGGCATGATGGTCGCCTTCCTCGGATATTTCTGGCGGCGCAACACCGGCGTAAGGGCCCTTGTGGCCGGTCCGATGGTCGCTCTGCCGGCCGGATTGTTTTTCCTGGTGACGCTGCTCCAGTGCCTGCCGCTGCCGGATGTCGCAATGGCGTGGTTCAGCCCCTTGCGATACAGGACCGTAACGGCCGCCGCAGGCCTGACCGGCGCCGATAACCACTGGCACGCCCTGAGTTATTGTGTGCCGACGGCTTTTTCCTGGTGGTCCTTCCTGCTGGGCTTGTTCCTCTTTTTTCTGCTCGTGCGGCATCTGTGCGCCGATGGAAAAACGCTCGAACGCCTGACGACCCTCATGATCGTGCTGGCGCTGATCGAGGCCATCTATGGCGTCATCCAGGCCCTGGTCCCCTCCCTTGGCGTTTTGTGGGTCGGCTATTTCAATGAATACATGGGCTATGCGCGCGGTACCTTCATCAACCGCAATCATTTCGCCGGCTTTATCGAGATGACCTGGCCCCTGATGCTGGGAGTCACGATGGCCATGACCGAGCGGGGCCGGTCACTGAAACGGGAACTGGCCTCCGACCGGCTCAACCGGCAGGCGTTAATGGCACTTGGCATCGTCGTCCTGCTGCTGGCCCTGCTGTTGTCGCGCTCGCGGGCAGGGATCACCGGCGGTGCCGTCGGCCTGATGACTTTTTGGTTCATGGCGCGGCCGGGCATGCGGCGCATCGCCCGGCGCACCCGTTGGCTGGCGATAGCGACCGTCGGCGTCCTGTGCGTTTACTGCGCCACGATCGGCCTGGGACCGACTTTCGAGCGCTTCCTGTCGCTCGGCGACGGCAAATCACGCATCGACATCTGGCGCGACGGCCTGTCGATTCTCAAAGATCACCCCTTGGGCATCGGGCTGCATAATTTCGAAACGGTCTTTCAGGTCTACAATCACGCCTTTGTTGCCGACAAAACGGTCGGCTACGCCCACAACGACTATCTGCAGCTTCTGATCGAGACCGGGTGGATCGGATTTATCATCCTGGTCGGCGGGTGTGTTTATTTTGCCGGGAAAAATTACCGCTTGATCCGGCAGCTGGATGCCGACGATGCCGATCCGAAGCGGTTTTTCCTGGCCGTCGGGGCTTTCAGCGGCATGGTGTCGTTGGCCTTTCACAGCTTTTTCGATTTCAATTTACAGATTCCCGCCAATGCACTGTATTTCGTCACTCTGATGGCCCTGTTGTCCGCCTGCACGGCGCACCTCAAATCCTTTCGAAGGGCGGATGCGCCCGCCAAAATGCGGCCGCCGCCGCTGTTTGCGGCGCCACATTCCCGACATGGTCGAGGACGGTCTTGATCGATTTGCACTCTCACATACTCCCGGGCATCGACGACGGCCCGCAGACGCTCGAAGAGAGTATTGACATGGCCAAGGCATTCAGCGCCAACGGGTACACTGTCGCCGCGGCCACGCCCCACATGATCCCGGGGACCACCTGGATGCCGTCCGCCGATCGGATCAAACAAAAGACCAGGGAGTTGAACCTGGCCATCGCGCAGGAAAAACTGGCCCTCAGGGTCGTCTCCGGCATGGAGGTGGCCCTCGACCCCCAGATCCCCGATCTTTTGGATCAGGGGCACCTGCTCGGTCTCGGTGACACGGCTTGGCTGCTGATCGAACCGCCGTTTTTACACCTGCCTCGCGGATGGGAGCACATCATATTTTCGGTCCTTTCAAGGGGATTTTCGGTGTTGCTCGCTCACCCCGAGCGCTGCAAACACCTGACCGACGAGCCGCAGGCAATCGAGCGGCTCATGGCATCCGGCGTCCATCTGCAGGCCAACTGGGGCAGCTTCATCGGCCAATATGGCCGGATCGCGGCCCGAACGGCGCACTTTATGGCGGAAAATGGGTGGATTCACTGCCTGGCCACCGACAGTCACCGGGCAGCGGGTCTTGACCCGGTGGCCATGAAAATGGCAAGAGACAGGATCATGGGCCTGATCGGAGAAGATAACCTGGCGCTCATCGGCAGCGATAATCCGGGCCGCGTCCTGTGCGGCGGCAAAGTGGCGGCAATGACCGTAAAAGGGCCGATGGCCGGTGCCAAAAAGGCGCGCGGCTGGCGATTCTGGAAAAATAATTAACGGGTGACAAGATATCGGCACCATGGGGATCAGTTGGAAGCACCTTGGCGTGCGTATTCCGGTAACCGTCGGATTGCTGCTTCTGGGAAGCTGGACATTTTATCACAACTGGCTGCAGCGAACGGTGCGTTTCGGCACTTACTCTTTTACCAGCGGGGAGGCCGACCGCATGAAACGCATCCCCGCGGCCCAATACGCTCACGGTCTCGCCGCCTGGGGCCGACAGGACAACGCGGCGGCGGCGGGGTTCTTCCGGCAGGCGGTCACTGAAAACGTCCTGTTTCTCGACGGCTGGCTGCGGCTGGCCGAAGCCGAAGCGGCCCTTGACCGCCCGCTGAGCGCCAAGAATATTCTCGCTTTCACGCTCGATCGGTCGCCGGGCGTGACGCGCTGGAAATGGCCGCAGATGCTGCTGGCCGCAGAACTCGGCCAGCCGGCGGTGGTGCACCGCTTGGCCAATGACCTGCTGCGCCGCCAGATTCTGGTGGCGGACACCTTGCAGTTCCTGCACACCTATTCGGGCGGCAGTGCCGCGGATGTGGCCGGCATCCTGGCACCGGAGCAGTGGGCGCTCTACCTCGAATGGCTCATGACCTGGTCGATGACCGAGGAAAGCCTGACCCTCTGGCGCGCCATGGCCGGCCGCGCGCCGGTGCCCGAGGAAACCGGCTTGCAATACGCCCATTTTTTGCTGCACCACCAGCAGGTCGCCGCCGCCGCACAGATCTGGCGGCGGCAAACCGGGGCCGGCGGCCTGACGAACCCCGGGTTCGAAACCGATATCACCAGCCGGGGCTTCGACTGGTGCACCTGGAAGGTAAAGGACGATAAATGGGAAATGGCGCGCGTCGACCACGGGGCCCGGCAGGGCCGTTACGCCCTGCAGATCGACTTCAGCGGGCGCGAGAACATTTCCTTCTATCATCTTTATCAGATCTTCACCATCGATCCGCACGCCGGCTACCGCCTGACCTATGCCTGGAAAAGCCGGGGGCTCACCACCGACCAGGGCCCCTTTCTGGAGATATACGGTTTCGATCGGGAGGATTATGACGAAACCGGACCGATGATGACCGGCACCCATGACTGGCGCAGCGAAACCATCGCATTCGAGCCGCCGGAGGGCTGCCGGGCGGTTGTCGTGCGCCTGCGCCGCCAGCCGAGCAACCGCTTCGATTCAAAAATCGGCGGGACGCTGTGGCTCGATGATTTTCGGCTGGAAAAGATAACCGATGATGTGCGCCGGACGGCGGCCGCACCGGACGCCGACCCTTTTTTCGAAGACACTTTTAACACAGGTGGTCGATAAATGCCGACACATGATGCAAATGACAGGCAAGGCGCCCTCGAGGCCAGGTTGCCGGCCACCTTAGGCGGCCAGCCCCCTGCGGCGCCGGACCACAGCCCTTTCAATGGTTTTCAAGAGATCGAGGAAATTCAGCTGCGGGATTACCTGGATGTCCTTCTGCGCAGAAAATGGCTGATTTTAACCATCCTGATGCTGGCGTTTCTCTCCACGTTGATTTTCACCCTGGCGGCCACCAGGATCTATGAAGCCTCGGCCGTCATCGAGGTCAACCAGGAGACGCCGCAGGTGACAAAATTCGAGGAAGTATTGGCCTCCAAGGCCCAGGCGCGTGAATTCTATGAAACCCAGGTTGAATTGATCGGCAGCCGCGCGATCGTCAACCGGGTCATCGACAAGCTCGACTTGATCCACCATCCGGTGATCGAGGCCGAGGTCTTCGGCGACGGCGGACTCGCACTGGGGCGTCGGATCAGGACGCTCCTCGCGTCCTTTGCGTCCAACGGCGAGAGCACCGCAACCGGTGGGGCAATTTCCGAGGAGTACAGGCGACGCCAGAAAGTGGTCACCTACCTTTCCAAGAACATCTCGGCCACCCCGAGCCGCAAGTCGATGCTGATCCGGGTGGCTTTTCGCTCGCCCGACCGCCAGTTGTCACTGGCGGTCGTCAACACGCTCGTCGAGGACTTTATCGGCTGGAAGATGGAACAGCGGCTCGAGGCCTCCGGCATCGCCCGGGATTTCCTCATGCTGCAGATAGACCGGGCCAAGATCAACCTGGAAAAAGCCGAGGAGCAAATGAACCACTTTGCCAAGCAGGCCGGTATCGTCTCGCTCGACGCCAGGTTGAACAGCATCTACCGCCATCTCGAAGAACTCAACTCGGCCATTGCCACCGCCGAGGCGGACATGATCGCCAAAAAGGCCGCCTACCGGCAGGCCCTGAAGGACGGGCATGCCAATGTGCCGCGGGTCCTGGAAAGCAACCTGATCGCCAACCTGAAGGACAAGTTCGCCGAACTCAATTCCAGTTACGAAGATTTCAAGACCACCTTTCACGACGATTACCCCAAGGCGAAGACCCTGAAAGCGCGCCTGGACAGCATTGCCGCGCTGATCAGAGCGGAGGAAATAGGGATATTCAAGACCATCAAGAGCGAATACGAGTCCGCGCAGGAAGTCGTCGAGGGCATGGAGAAGCGCATCGAGCTTCAAAAAAAGCAGGTTATAGACCTCAACGACCGGGCTACCCAGTACTCGATCGTGGCGCGCGAGGTCGAAACCAACAAGGTCATCTACCAGAGCCTTTTGCAGCGGGCCAAGGAGATCGAATCCATGGCCGGGGTGTCGTCGAGCAACATCCAGATCGTCAACCGCGCCGAGCTGCCGCTGTTGCCGGTGAAGCCGGTCATCAAGCTCAATTTGCTGCTCGCGATCGTCATCGGTTTCCTGGGCGGCATCGGTTGCGCCTTTCTGGCCGAACACTTTGCCGATGCGGTCACCAGCCCGAACGAAATCCCGGACCGGTTCATGATTCCGCTCCTGGGGACCATTCCCCACGCGAAACCCGATGAGCACGGGCTCGAGAACTCATTTCTGCGCCATCCGCGGGCCGCGTTTTCCGAGGCCATCCGGTCCGCGCGCGTGGCCGTCCAGCTGTCCGGAAGCGGCACGCGCTCAAAATGCATCCTCATTACCAGCACGTTGCCCAGCGAAGGCAAAACGACACTGGCGGTGAACCTGGCCCTGAGTTTTGCCGCGGCGGGCGAAAGGACCGTTCTGATCGATGCCGACTTGCGCAAACCCCGGCTGCACGAGGTTTTTGGCCTCACGCAGCGGGTCAACGGTAACGGGCTCTCGAGCTTTCTGGCCGATGTCACCCACCGGCTCAAGACCTTTACCAAATATCACCAGAACCTCAAGGTGATCCTTTCGGGACCGGTGCCGCCCAATCCGGCCGAACTGCTGGCGTCGAAACGGTTTACATTTTTGCTCAAAGAATTGCTCGGCCGGCACGACCGGATCATCCTGGATGGACCGCCACACATCGGATTTGCCGATACCCTGATTCTTTCCCGCTGCGTGGGCGGCGTGGTGCTGGTGAGCAGCATCGGGGAGACCAGCCGCGAGGCGATCGGGCAGTTCAAAAAATCGATCACCCATATCAACGGCACGATCCTGGGCTGTATCGTCAACAAGGTGGATTTCAGCCGCAAATACGGCTATGGCGGATACTATCGCTCCTACCGGAAATACAACAGCTACCAGGCGCAGGAAGACGACCGCAAACAATTGGCGGCCGGCTGACGCGACCGGTAGGGCGCAGCCGGTGTGGCGGCTGTGCCCGCGGTGGCCGGCCGCGTGTCCGGGCGTCTCAACACCATACATTGGTTTTTCCGTAGACCTGAAGAGGAACGTTGGGGGAGGGGGTAAAAAAAGTGAACAGAAAGGGGCTGACCATGGGCTTAAAAGGCAGAATCGGGATGCACATCATCGTTATTTTTGTCTCCGCGGTCCTGGCGGGGGGTGTGTTGGCGGCGGGAGCGGACCGGATTTATCCCACCATTAAAGTGGTGGTTTACAAGGGGGACCAGAAAGTGGGGGCCTACACCAGGGAAGCCCCGTTTCCGGAAGGCGCCACTCTGGCGACCGAAGGCCGCTGTGCCGTGAAATTAAGCGACCTGTTTCTTGTTGCAGAAGATGAAAGTGTCTTTTCATCGACTGCGTCCGGCCGCCAGAGGAATCTTTTTGTCAAGGAAGGGATCATCTACTTCAAGGCATCCGGCATGCGACAGCCCCTGACCCTCGTCACTCCCGGCGGCAACGTCACGATCCAGAGCCTTCGGCTCGATGCGGCCACTGGTGACCCATCGGTGAAAGGTTTTGTGGCCGTCACCCAAAACCGCAGCGAATTGGGGGTCGTTGACGGCGGTTCGCTGGACGTCTTGACCGCCAAGGGTCGGAGCACGCTGAAGGCGGGTCACAGCATGGTTCTGTCACAGGCCGAAATGGACATCGGGGCACCTTCCGAAGGTGAAAAGCCGGCCGAAGAAGTGCCGCAAAAGCCAAAAGAGTTTTCGATGACCGGCAAACAGATTGCCCTGGCCACCGTGGGCGCCGTGGCGGGAATCGGCCTGATCATCGGTCTGGGCGGCGGTGGCGGGGGCGGCGGGGGCGGCGGAGGCGGGGCCGTGAGCCCCTCAGCGCCGTAACGCACTCGGAGGCTCGATCAACCCACTTGCCGAGGTGAGAAAAGTGATGCCAACAAAACGTATGGATAGTGGCTGCGGCCGTCCAGGACCGGCGAAAAGAACGTTCACGCGTATAGTCATTTCAGCGGTGATGATCCTGGCCGGCGGCTGTGCCACATCCGAAATGCCGAAAGCCGTCCCGTCTCTCGAAGCGTCCCAGGGGATCAATGCCCTCAATGAACAGATCCTGGCTCAAGCCCAGCTCAGCGGCGAACCGGGGGACTTTCTTATCGGAGCCGGTGACCTGCTTCAGGTCAGCGTCTTCGAGGCCAAGGAACTCGACAAGACCGTGCGGGTGAGTTCGCGCGGTGTCATCAGCCTGCCGCTGGTAGGAGAGGTCCGGGTCAGCGGTCTGACGGCGATCGAGGCCGAAGAAACGATCGAGGAGTTGTATCAACGGCGCTTCATCAAGGACCCGCACGTCAGCATTTTCATCGAGGAGCAGATCAGCCAGCGCATCACCCTGGTCGGGCAGTTCAGAAATCCCGGCACCTATGATTACCTCTCGAACCAGAGGCTGCTCGACGGCATCGCCCTGGGCGGCGGCTTGAGCGAGCGGGCCGGTCAGATCGTGCAGGTGCGCCGGACGCGAGGCGTCCAGGGCGAACCGAACACCTTTATCGTCGACCTCGACCGGCTGATTAAAGACGGCAGCGCCGGGCTGAACATCCGGTTGAACGGCGGCGATGTCTTATTTGTACCAGAAGCCGGGGTATTCTTTGTCGATGGGGCCGTGAAGAAGCCCGGGGTGTATCCGATCAAACGCCATTCCATTGTTCAGGAAGGCCTGGTCGAGGCCGGGGGGTTCGAGTCGTGGGCCAGAACAGATGTCGTCAAGCTGGTGCGGATGACGGAGACCGGTGAAAGAAAGATCATCGATCTCGACATGAGCCAGGCCGAAGCGAAGGAAACCGCCTTGCAGGACCGGGATATCCTGATTGTCAGTGAGGCCGCACTCAGCGGATTCTTCAAAGGATTCAGCCTGACGGTTGCCGGCACCGGATTTGCCTATTGGTCCAAGTAGCCTTGACCGGCGCACCCGGCCGGCCCTGGTGGGGGTGAACGAAACACCACGACGACAACCGGCGGCTGCCGGGCTCCACGGCCGTTGGGTCCCGATTCCGGCGATTTTCTGACTCACCTTTCGGCTGCCGATTTAACACCTCAGTGTCCATCCATAAATGATCTTTTTTCCGCTGGACGGTCGGTCGTAGCGGGTTTCCGGCTGTTGTCGGACTTAAAGTACGCCTCGCCGCAAACCCTTTTGCGGCCTTGCCCAACGAACAACTCCTCATTTAGGAATTGGACACAAAACAGTGCCTAAAAAAGATCGCCGATGGGCACTCGTCAAAATTTTTACGCTAGAAATTTTGCGACATGCGGGGCAGGCGCCCCGTCGGCCCCTGCATTTTCCGTCGTTTTTAAAACGAAATTTGAATTTGACAGCGGGATACCGCCGCTGCCCGCAGGGAGTTTGATTTCACCCCACATGTGGTTTTTGACATAATGCAAATCAATCTTGTATGATATCCGATGGGCCGACCGGTCAAAGCCGGTGGCAACGGTCCGAACAACGCATTTAACCGGCGGCTGAGCAAAGATGTACCTCGATCACTTCAACCTCACGGACAAGCCCTTCGACCTGAGCCCGGGCCCCCGCTTTTTCTGGCTGGGGGAGAAGCACACCGAAGCTCTCGCGGCGCTGAAATACGCCATTACCGAAAACCAGGGGTTTTTGCTCCTGACCGGCGATGTGGGCGTGGGAAAGACGGCCCTGATTCATCGGTTGATCCAGGACCTCGATCACTCGACGATTATTGCCAACATTCCGGACCCGGGACTGGAGGCCCTTGATTTTTTCAATATTCTGGCCAGCGAATTTCACATGGCCCGGAAATTTCACAGCAAGGGCGAGTTTCTGATCGAACTCAAAAAATTTCTCCGGAAAACCCATGCCGTGCAAAAAAACGTCCTGTTGATCATCGATGAAGCCCAGCGATTGAACGACGATATTTTAGAGCAGGTGCGACTGCTGTCCAACATCGAAATGAGTGACCGCAAGCTGATCAATATTTTTTTCGTCGGCCAACCCGAATTCGGTGACCTTTTGATGGATCCCCGCAACAGGGCCGTCCGGCAGAGGATTGTCATTAGCTTTCACTTCGGTTCTTTATCGGAGCGCGACTGTGACCATTACATCCGTCATCGGTTGAGGGTGGCCGGGGCCACGCGGGACATTTTCAGTCCCGCCGCCATCGCTGAGATCTATCGATTTTCGCGCGGCTGCCCCCGGTTGATCAACATCGTCTGCGACCATGCCCTGCTGTGTGCCTACGCCGCCGGTGTCACGTCCATCGGGGCCGAGGTGATCGAGGAATGCGAGCGGGACTTAAGCATTCCGGCCGGGCTGAGACCCCAAGAGGCTAAGAGCCTGCCGGGGCCGCCGGATCCGATGTGGTCTGCGGTGGCCGAACCGCCGCTACGCAGGTCCAGAACGAGGTCTCGATTCGCCGTCACCAGCCTCATTGGTATTCTGGGCCTCCTGGGACTTTACCTGCTGTTTTATTCCGGGTTCGGAACGACCCTTTTTTTCCACCAACAAGCCGCACAGGCACCGGCGCCCCCCTTGCCGACGGAACAGACCACGCCGCCGCCGGTCCGGACAGCCCCTGCGGAGGTGAAAAATGTCCCGCCACCCGCGGTGGGGCCGGCGGTGCCGGAAACGGCGGTCGCGCCTCCGGACCGGGCGCCGGATCGCGTCGGCCTCGATTTGCAGCGGCCACCCTACGATATCGTCGATCGGACCCTGACCATTGCGTCCGAGCCCAATCCAGCGGCCGCAGACAATTTGCCGGCCGTGGTCGACAACAGTGCCACCGTTTTTGCGCCCGGCGGCCGCAGCGACCAGACGACTGGTTCGGAAAAGGGTGCTGGCGCCGGACTGAAACCGACTCTCGAACCGGCAGGGCAACGCCGGGAAGAAAAAGCGCCCCTTGACATCGGGGATTCGAGTGCGGACCAGATCCGGCGTCTCGTTGCCGAAATAGAGGCCAGCCGGTTGCCGGCGGCAAAACCGGAAAAAGAAATGACCCCGAACCAGGAAATAAGAAAAGAGCTGCCGGCTGATAAAAAAGAGCTGCTGCCGGCCGCGGGCACGGCGCAGATGGACGCCAGACCGGTCGGAAGCACTTCACCCAAACCAGCGGCAACACCCCTGCCGGTCCCCACCGCCGTGGTCAGCCCCCCACCGGCGCCGACGGCGGTCGCAGAGCCGCTTCGAAACCAGAAAACACCGGCAGCGCCCGCTCCGGTGCGCGCGGACGCGGCCGGCGCCAGCCGCGCGCGGCCGGCCGCTGCAGCTCCCGCCGCAGCGCCACCCCAAAACCGGCAAATGGAAGAGCGGCTGCGCTCATTTCTGCAAAATTACACCAACGCTTACGCGTCCAGGGACCTGAACCGGTTTGACGATTTTTTCGGGCCGGACGCGCGTGAAAACGGAAAGCCGTTTGCGAGCCTGTTGCCCAAGTACCAGAAGAATTTCGATATGATCGACGCGATCATGTACCGCATCGAATTGCAGCAATACACCTACGACAGTTCGCAGAAAACAGTGCGCCTCGAGGGTAATTTCCTATTGAAATGGCTGCCGCCGGACAAGCAGTGGCGCGAGAACGCGGGCAAAATTTTCATGGACCTCAAGGATGACGGGCGATCCTTTGTGGTTCAAAACCTCGAGTATTACGGCAGCCGCGGTTCGAATTAGCCTGCATGCAAGTGGCCACCGGTGCCTTGCCGGCGGTCGGACTGCCTGGCGCGGCCCTCTAGACATGACGCACAATGAGGAGAGGATCCCACAATGGGGTGGATCGGAAAGTTAGTCGGCGGGACGATCGGATTTGCCATCGGCGGCCCGCTGGGAGCCATCGCCGGGGCGGCTTTCGGCCACGCCTATGATCAGAGTCAGCTGGCCGAGCTGCCGCAGGAGGCGATCGGGCCGCTTCCCGGACAGGAGGCGCAGTTGACATTTTTCGTGGCGGCCTTTTCCATGCTGGCCAAGCTGGCCCGGGCCGACGGCCGGGTGTCCCAGGGCGAAATCGACACGATCAACCGCTTCATGCTCCAGGACCTTAACCTGGACCCCTACAGCCGCATCGTCGCCATGAACATCTTTCAGACGGCGATCGACTCCCCCAACACCTTCGAGGAGTTTGCCGGTCAATTTTTCGGTCAGTTTCACGCGCAGCCTGAAATTTTGAGGCTGATGATCGACATTCTCCTGCGGGTATCGGTGGCCGACGGGGAATTAAATCCGCACGAGGAGCGCCTGATTATGGCGGCCGTGCGCATCTTCGGTTTCGACGACACCGTTTATGACGGCCTGCGGTCGCGTTATGCGCCCACGGCCGACAAGTATTATGTTATTTTAGGGGTCAAACCCGACGACAGCAACGAGAAGATCAAGAGCCAGTACCGCAAACTGGTGATGAAATATCACCCGGACCGGATCGTTTCGAACGGGTTTCCCGAAGAGTTTGCCAAATTCGCCCAGGATAAGTTTCGCGAGATCCAGGAAGCATTTGAAATGATAAAAAAAGAGCGCAAGATAAGCTGAAAGGCCGGCTACTCGAACGGTGGCAGCCCGCTGTGCAGATACCAGCGTTTCAAAGACGGGTTATAGGTCCACACCTGCTGATCACGCATGGTTTTCACCTTGACCTCGTCAATCCGGTAGTAGCCGATCTCGACCACCTGACGCACCTCCGATTGATCTGCCGCAACGCTCACGTTCTTGACCGAATAGGCGGTGACCTTGACCTTTTTGAGGTCCTCGATGTCGAGCGGATGGGCCTCTCTATCCTGCGGATCACGGAAAGAGTCGGCGGTGTCGAAGTCCGACCAGAAGATCATTTTTTCGTAGGACCGCGACGTCTCGCTGAAGTCATCCTGTTTTTTCATTGCGGTGTAGGCCGCGCACCCGGCGAGCAGCGCCAGGCAGAGGAAACAAAGAAGGGCGTGGTTGAACCGGGTTTTCATCGGGCTCTCCAGCGGATAAAAAAGTTGTCGGGCACTTGGCGTCCAACCGTCCGTCTGCGCGCCCGAGACCTTGCTTCTGCGTAGGTAGTTGAACCGCAGCGGACGGTGCACCCCTCTGAAGGGTGACAAAAAAGTCAGGTCGCCAAGACATAGCGGATGATTGAATCTGCAGTCAGTGTACTCTAATTCTCGCAGCCGGGAAATATATTTCTTGATTGGTGTTGCGCGATAAAAAGGTGGTCGGGCCGATCGGTTTCGGAAGGGCTCAAAGGGGCGGTTATTGAGGACGATGACGCGGTGGCAGGCGTCCGGAAGTGGGGTCGCGGGGTTAGAGGGGCTGGAACGCCCGCGCGGCGCTCACTCCGGTTCCATCGTGGAGCGCAGCGGAAAACCGTTTTCACGGGCGGTGGCCGTCACCAGGTTGACCTTGGTTTCCGCGATCTCGAACGGATAGACGCCGCAGACGCCCACGCCGTTTTTGTGGACCGCCCACATCAGGTGGGTGGCTTCCTCCAGGGATTTGCCGAAGACCGAGACGATAATTTTTACGACGAACTCCTTGGTGGTGTAATTGTCGTTGTGCAGCAACACCTTGAACAACGGCGGCTCGGTCACCTCTTCTTCGATGCCCGTAACGGCGTCTTCTTTTAACTCCGGCAGGTTTTCACTCATTGTCGTTCCTCCCGCAGACGCATGGTTGTAGAACACTAACAATTCGATCGCGGAAATCAAGACCGTTTATTTATACGTTGAACGGTCATCAACCGCGATTTCCTCTAACTCCCTCGCTCGCTGGGAGAGGGTTGGGGTGGGGGTTAATAAAGCGTAGATTGTGACCGCTTAATGTATAACTCCGGCGGCCGCGTGACCCGGCAATGGTCTGTGGGTGTGGTTCGATGAGGCGAATTGGCCGAACACGCGCAGGTCTTGCGCGATCTTTTCAACGACGACCTTTAGAGGGGCAAGGCTTTTGTCGCCCCGGTTTGTTTTTTTGACCAGAACCGGGATGTAATTGGCCGACGTTCCGATGACATGCCCCGGCGGCAGGTGGCGGCGGTTCTCGATAATGACCTCGAGCGGCCGGCCGACAAATTTCTGGTAATACGCGTATTTCTTTTGTTTTCCGATGTCCCGCATTACATGGCAGCGTTCTTTCACGACCGCTGCCGGAACTTTTTCCGGAAAGTGCCAGGCCGGCGTGCCCGTGCGGGGCGAAAAAGGAAAAACGTGCAGATAGGCTACCGGAAGTTCCTCGATCAACCGGCGGGTGCGCTCGAAGCACGCATCGGATTCACCGGGAAAACCGGCCAGGATATCAACCCCGATGGCGGCATCGGGCATCAGCTGCAGAATTTTAGCCACCCGCTCGGCGAAAAAGCCGCCGGTGTAGGGACGGTGCATTTTTTTGAGGATAGCGTCATCCCCGCTCTGGAGCGGGATGTGAAAATGCGGGCAGATCCGGCCCTGCCCCTGGCCGGCATGGGCCGCAAAGCCGATCAGCGCATCGGAGATCTCCCGCGGTTCGATCGAACTCAACCGCACCCGGCCGACGGCCCCGGCGGTGCGAATGCGGCCGAGCAATGCCAAAAGATTTGTCGGCGGAGTGAGATCGTTGCCATAGCAGCCGAGGTGAATGCCGGTCAGGACCACTTCGTGGTAACCGGCACGGCTGATGCGGCGGATGCCCTCGATCGCTTGTTCGGGCGCAATGCTCCGGCTGGGGCCTCTGGCATAGGGAACGATGCAGTAGGTGCAAAAGGCCTCGCAGCCGTCCTGAATTTTTAAAAAAGGACGGGAACGGTTGCCGGTGACGGGACCATGGGTCGGGCCAGCCTCCGGGAGTGTATCGAGGCCCGGCCCGCGGTTGGGCAAGGGGCCGCGCCGGTCAATTACCAACTCGGGCAGGTGCGGTTTGTCGGCGACCCCCACAATCATGTCGACGCCATCGATGCGCTCGATTTCCGCCGGGGCCGTCTGAGCATAGCACCCCATGACCACCACCCGCGCGCCGGGATTCTCGCGCACGGCCCGCCGGATCGTCTGCCGGGACTGCATCGCGGCCCGGCCCGTGACGGTGCAGGTGTTGATGATGACCAGATCCGCCGCCTCGCCGGGACCCGCCGGTACCAGATCGGCCGCTTCGAATCGCACCGCCAGCACATCGGACTCGTACTGGTTGACCTTGCACCCAAGGGTGGTGAACTTAAACTTTAGCATTAGAAAATAAAGCCTTTCTCCTTTTGCCTTTTTCCTACCCTTCAATCCACCCGCCGCCGATCACTTCGTCGCCGGTGTAAAACACGGCGCCCTGACCGGGGGTAACCGCGCTCTGGGGATCGTCGAAGGTGACGGTGGCGCCGTGCCGCGGATGGGGCGTCATTTCAGATGACGCGGCGCGATGCCGGTAGCGGATGCGGGTGGAGACCCGCATCGGTCCGGACGGCTCTGACTGAATCCAGTTGATGCCGCTGACCCGGCAGGTCGCAGCGAACGTGTCGGCTTTCGATCCCACCACCAGTCGATTGTTGTCAACGTCGAGTCGCAGGACGTAGTAGGGGTCGGTTGCCGGACAGCCGATGCCGCGCCGCTGGCCGACGGTGTAGTGATGGAGCCCCGCATGACGGCCAAGAAAGCGGCCGTCGCGGTCGACAATGTCACCACCGGCCGGCGCTGACGCCTGTGCGGTCAAAAATTCGGTGTAACGGCCGCGGCTGACAAAGCAGGCATCCTGACTTTCCGGTGCGGTAACCGGCTGCAGGCCCTCTGAGGCGGCCCATTCGATGACCTTCGTTTTTGTCATTTCCCCCAGCGGAAAACAGGCCCGCGCCAGTTGGTCACGGGTCAAAAACGCCAGAAAATAGGACTGGTCTTTGGATCGATCGAGCCCCCTCAACAGGTGTGGCTGCCGCTGGTCGTCGCACACGATGCGGGCATAGTGTCCGGTGGCCAGATACTCGGCACCGAGGCGGCGGGCATAGTCGAGCAGAACCCCGAACTTTATGGCCGGATTGCAAACCAGGCACGGGTTGGGGGTTTTTCCGGACAGATATGTCTGTGAAAAATAGGCGACCACCCGGGTTCGAAAAGCCGCGGACAGGTCGATCACGTGCAGCGGAAGGCCTATCCGATCCGTGGCGGCGGCAACGTCGTGGTTTTCAGGCTCGAAGCCGGTTAAAAAATGAATGCCGAACAGAGGATAACCCTGGGATTTCAAGCGGGCGGCGGCCGCCAGGGAGTCCACTCCTCCGCTGACGGCGACGGCGACAAGCGGTTTCATTCGAAAAAGGTCTGGTTGACGGAGTGGACCTCCATGGCCCTGGTGGGGCAGGCCGGTACGCAGAGTTCACACACGCTGCATTTTTTCTGATTGAACCGGACCGTCATCCGCGGTCTCTGGATGGAAAGCGCCCCAGTGGGGCAAACGGCCACGCAGGCGCCGCAGTGAGTGCATTTATTCGTGTCGCGCTGGACCTCCTGCGACGCATAGTCGACTTTTATGCCCTGGCCCTTGAGGTAACGCACGCCCTCTTTGAATTTTTTCTTGTCGCCCGACAATTCGAGCACCATCACGCCTTCCTTGCGCGGCAGCACCGCGGCGTTCAGGATATTGAATGTCAGGTCGAAGTCTCGGGTGAGATAGCAGACAATCGGTTTCTGGGCGGTCACTGCCGGAAACCGTAATATCAGGATCCTTGAATACACGTTACCTCCGCGACCCTCTTTATTTTTAAAAGCCGAAAGTATACAATAGAAGTTATCAAAAGCCGTGTCAACAGCAGCTCACGAAACGCGGGTGCCGCCATTTGGGCCGCACGCCGGAATCCGGAGATCGTCGATGAACCGTTTTGCTTACCGCACCACCGGGCTTCTGATCAAGACGATCACCGAGCTGTCAAAGGCGAAGATCAAACTCTACGGCATCGAAAACATTCCCGGCGGATCGGTCATTTTCGTCCTCAACCATTTTACCCGCATGGAAACCTTTTTGATGCCCTATGTCATTTTCAAACTCACCCGTGTGCCGGTGTGGTCCCTGGCCAGCTATGAATTCTTCACCGGTGCCTTCGGGGCCTATTTGGAAAAAGTCGGGGCGGTGTCGACCCGCAATCCCGAGCGCGACCTTCTGATCGTCAAGACCCTTCTCACCGGCGAGGCCAACTGGATCATTTTTCCGGAAGGCCGGATGGTCAAAAACAAGAAGATCATCGAAAAGGGCCGCTTCATGATTTCCTATGCCGGTGGCAAACACCCCCCGCACACGGGAGCGGCTTTCCTGGCGCTGCGCACGGAATTCTACCGTCAGCGGATCAAACGGCTGCTCGATCAAGACCCCGCGGAGGCGCGGCGACTGCTGGAGCAATTCCAGATCAAGGAGGACGCGACGCTGGCGGACCACGGCACCTGGATCGTGCCGGTCTGCCTGAGCTATTTTCCCCTGCGGGCGCGCGAAAACGGCCTCAGCACCCTGGCCGCCCACCTGGTCGACGACATTTCGGAGCGCCTGGTGGAGGAGATCATGATCGAGGGGACCATGCTCCTTTCCGGGGTGGATATCGATATTCGCTTCGGCGAGCCAATTAAAATTCAGGAATGCCTGACCTGCGCTCCGATCGCGCGGGGCATCGCGTCCCGTCACCGGTTGCGGTTCGACGACCCCTTGCCGCTTAAGCGCCGGATGAACAAGGAAGCGCTGAAAATCATGCAGCGCTATATGGCCGCCATCTATAGCATGACCACCGTCAACCACGACCACCTCTTTGCTTCGCTGCTCAGAGTGTCGCCGCAAAAAAAGTTTGGGGAACACGCCCTCCGGCGCAAGCTGTTCCTGCTGACCGGCTCCGTCCGAAAAATCGATCGCCTGCATCTGCACCAGAACCTCAAAGACGATCAGGTGCACCTGCTGACCGACGACCGCTACCACCGGGTGAGTGATTTCTTGTCGATTGCCATCGAAAAGGGAATCCTGACGCGTGACGGTCGCTACCTGGTCAAAGACCGGTCCAAGTTCTCTTCACCCTACGATTTTCATCGGGCGCGGATCGACAACCCGGTCGAGGTGATGGCCAACGCCGTCGAACCGTTGACCGCCTTGCAGCGCCTGGTGCGTCGGACAGCCTGGCTGCCCGATTTTTGGGTGCGTCACAAAGTGGCGGCCGCATTGAAGCGCCGCGCATTGACAGCATTCGATGCGGATTACGAGCAGTTTTTCATCCAAGGAGAGTCCAAGCCCAAAGAGGTTGGCCGGCCGTTTTTGCTTCGCGGCAGTTCGCGCCGCATCGGTGTCGTGCTCATCCACGGGTACATGGCGGCGCCCTTGGAGATGCGGGAACTGGCGCAATATCTGGCGCGCAGGGGTTTATGGGTCTATGTCCCAAGGGTCAAAGGCCACGGCACCTCGGCCGAGGACCTGGCCCAAACCCGTTTCACGGACTGGATGGAAACAGCCGATGAAGCGTACGCTTTGATGCGCAGCCTGTGCCGGCGGGTGGTCGTCGGCGGCTTTTCCAACGGTGCCGGACTGGCGCTCGATTTGGCGGCGCGGGTCGTCGACACGGCCGGCGTGTTTGCCGTTTCACCACCTTTGCGGCTAAAGGATTTTTCGGCGCGTTTTGTGCCGGCGGTGGCTGTTTGGAACCGCTTGATGAAAAAGGTGCGCCTGGACGATGCCGGTATGAAATTCGTCGAGAACCAATCCGAGAACCCCCACATCAACTACCCGCGCAACCCGATTGCCGGCGTCAGGGAACTGGAGCGCTTCATGGACGCACTGGAACCAAAATTGGCCGGTATGAAAATGCCCGCCCTGGTCATCCAGGGGCAGAACGATCCCGTCGTCAATCCGAAAGGTTCGGTCAGGGTTTTCCAGCGGCTGGGCTCGGAGGACAAGACCTACGTGCTGCTCAGTTTCAACCGGCACGGGATCGTTCTGGGCGAGGGTTCCGAGCGGGTCCACCGCACCATCTGGGAATTCATCGAACGCATACATTAAGCCGGGTGGAGGCGCCTGCCGTTGTCAAATTTGGTCCCCGCCTTGATGACGGGTTTCCGCTTTACCAATTTCAAGTATCGAGTTTCAAGTTTCGGAATTTTCCCCCTTGACATGTCACGCTGTGGTATTAATATGAACTCAGGCAGCGCCTGCTGCTCAAGTGGTTAGGACATGTTACCCGCATGCTTAGCCCCTTTTCTCTTTCCTCTGTAAAGAGGGGAGGCATCTTCCCCAATGCCTCCCCTTTCTTTTAGGCTGAAACGGTGATTTGCCCGGTTCGGAGCGACTTTGCCAAACCGGCGTGGACGGGTATTGGTTGAAGCGCGCGCCAGCAAGATTCCGCGAAAGGAGGCCATCATGTCCGAACTCGTCCGGCTGGACGTCTATTCCGATTTTATCTGACCCTGGTGCTATTTCATTACCGGGCGTATTGAAAAACTAATAACGACTCACGACGTCAAAATCAAATGGTTGGCCTTTCCGCTGCATCCTGAAACACCGGATGAGGGCCGCAGCCTCGCCGAGCTATTTACCGGTCGTCAGATCGATATCGGAGAAATGATGCGGCACCTGCAGCAGACGGCTTCAGAATTGGGGCTGCCCTTCGGCAACCGCACCATGACCTACAACAGCCGTCTGGCCCAGGAACTGGCCAAGTGGGCGGCGGCCAAAAGCCGGGAAAGCGAGTTTCACCAGGCGGTATTTCGGGCCTATTTCGTGGAGGGACTGAACATCGCCAACCCGGAGGTCCTGGTGAGATTGGCGGTGGCCGCGGGCCTGCCATCCGACGAGGCCCGGCAGGTCCTGCACACCAGGGAATACACTCTGGCGGTCGACCGGGATTGGGAGCACGCCGTCCGCCGGGGCGTCACCGCCGTACCGACCTTCATGATTCGTGGAAAATCACTGGTCGGCGCCCAACCGTTGACCGTGCTCGAAAAATTTCTGGAAGAAAACGGCGTGCCGCGCCTGAATTGAATCTCAGAAAGCCCAGGATCCAATCCGATCCCTACCCATAACCCTAAAACTTAAACCCTAAAACCTAAACCCAATAATTATTTGAATGACCGCCTTCATCCTGCTCGCTCTGCTGCTGAAATTGGCGCTGAACACCGTCGCCGATATTCTGAACCTCCAGACCCTGCGGCCGGATCTGCCGCCGGAGTTTCAAGACCTTTACGATGAGGCGCGCTACCAACGATCGCAGCAATACCTGAAGGTCAACACCCGATTCGGTTGGGTGGTTTCGGCCGTGAACCTGCTTGTGCTGCTTATCTTTTGGTTTGGTGGCGGGTTTGCGCTGCTCGACCAGTGGCTGCGCGCGTGGAATCTGGGACCGGTGCCGACCGGGATGGCGTTTATCGGCACGCTTTCTCTGCTGGCGGGCGCTGTCTCTTTGCCGTTCAGCATTTACCACACCTTTGAAATTGAGGAGCGATTCGGGTTCAATCGGAGTTCCCGGGCCACGTTTATCACGGACAAAATAAAGGCACTTGGCCTGGCGCTGCTGCTCGGTGCCCCGCTTCTGGCCGGCGTGCTCGCCTTTTTCGAATATGCCGGATCTATGGCCTGGCTCTACTGCTGGGCGGCTGTTACGATCTACATGCTGGTGGTGCAGTTTGTGGCCCCGACCTGGATCATGCCGCTTTTCAACCGTTTCAGTCCATTGGACGACGGGCCGCTGAAGCAGGCCATCGTTGTCTACGCCCGTTCGATCGATTTTCCGCTCGAAAATATTTACGTCATGGACGGATCGCGGCGCTCCAGCAAGTCGAACGCATTTTTTACCGGCTTCGGCCGCCATCGGCGCATCGTTCTCTTCGACACCCTGATCAAAAACCATGGCCAGGAAGAACTGGTGGCCGTGCTGGCCCACGAAATGGGCCACTACAAGCAAAAACACATCCAGAAGTCCCTTTTGCTGGCTATCGCGCAGAGCGGGCTGATGTTTTTCCTGCTGTCACTCCTCATTTCCAACCCGGCGCTGGCCGCGGCCTTTGACGTGCCGCAGCCCTCGGTGTACGCGGGACTCGTCTTTTTCGTCCTGCTCTACACCCCGCTCGACCTGGTGGCCGGCATTTTCATGCAGATGCTTTCGCGACGCAACGAATTCGCGGCCGATCGCTTTGCGGTCGACACCACCCGCGAGCCGGCCGCAATGGCGGTGGCCCTTAAAAAGCTGGCCGTCCACAACCTGACTAACCTCGCGCCTCATCGGCTGTACGTGATGTTGAACTACTCGCATCCGCCGGTGATGGAGCGACTGCAGGCCATTTCAAAACGAATGACCCGGCCATCGGCACCAGCGCCGGCATCAGAATGACGACAGTGAATTCGGTCCTGATCATTGCCGACATCGAAGGCAGTTCCGGCTGTTGGAGTAAAAGGGCCGCGGCTTACAAAACGCCTGAATGGGTCGCGGCCTGCGTGGACATGACCCGCGATGTGGCCGCAGTGGTGCGCGCCCTTCTGGACGATGGGGTGCGCCGGGTCACCGTCAAGGATTTTCACCGCACCGGCTACAACCTTCTGCCCGAACTGATCGATCCCCGCGCGCGCGTGGTCCAGGGCTACAGAAAAGGTCCGGTGCCGGGCATCGGCGATCCGGGTAGCGCTGCGGCGGTGCTTTTTATGGGAATGCACGCCGCCTCTGGCTCCGGCGGGTTTTTGGCCCATACCCTGACATCACGCCTGCGGCGCCTGGAAATAAATGGAGAACTTGTGCCGGAAGTCTATCTTTTTGCCGGCTCCCTGGCACCGTTCGGGGTGCGGCCGGTCTTTTTTTCCGGCGGCCCGGTGGCCTGCCACCAGGCCCGGGACATCATTCCGGGAATCGCCACGCATCACATCGACAAATCGGCCGGCCGGCAGGGGTTTGCGTCCGATCCCTGGCGCGAGGATTTGGCCCGGGCGGCGAGCGCGGCGCTTGGCCGGGCACAGGCCGCGCCCTTTAATCCCATCGGGCCGTTTCACGTGAGATTGACCATGCGGGAAGGGGAGCGTGCCGCGCAGAAACTGGCGGCCCGCTGGGGGTTCCACCGGCAGGGGGCCGACCTCGTTTTCGATCGCAGCCGGTTTGACGATCTTTACCTCGACCTGCTGCGCCTCTGCTACCTGACGCCGGCGGTCGAGCGGGTGCTGCCACTGGCAGTGGCGGTATCCAACCTGCGCGGCCGCGCCGGCCTGGCTTGGCTGCGGCGCCGACTAAATAGGCGTTGAGATAAAAATTTTGGCAAGGCCATAGGGAGGAGGCTGTATACGTCATGCGCCGCCGACCGATAACGCCGTCCAAAATCTTTATCTCAACGCCTATTCGAAGAGCAAGCCCTGTTGGGGGTGACCTGTTGTTGGCGAAGAGGGGCGGGGGCCTGCTGGCGGTGACTGGGGCAAAGGATTGTCTTTCATGGTAAACAGGTCATAATCGACCGCAAACATATCCTCGCCCGGCTGCGACACGGCTATGGGACGATGAAAAGCAAGGTTGACCTCCTGGCGGGTCATGACCGGAAATCCGTAAAAGTGGTTTCGGTGCTTTATCGTGCGGCCTGCGGCAATTCTTTCCTGTAAAAATTTCAAATGATTAGCGATGCGCTCGGCGATGCGCCGGTGGGCGATGGGCACACCGGCGGTCAAACTCTGCGCGATGGTTTGCCGAAATTCTGATTCCAGTTCGAAGCCGATGGCGTTGCGCCCGGTCGCCATCGCGGCCAGCAGGGTGGTGCCGATGCCCAGAAAAGGGTCGAGCACACGGTCACCTGCGACCGAAAACATACTGATCAGGCGGTAGGGCAATTCGAGGGGAAAGGCCGCGTTGCGCTTACGGATATCGTTGTCGACCAGTCGCTGGCTGGCGCCGATCAACCCCATCCACACATCCGAAAACCAGGTGTTGCGTTCTTCCCAGAAATAAGCGCTTTCGTGGCGCCGGCGTTTTTCTTTGGACCCTGAAAAGTCGCGCTTGGCGCCTTTGCGCAATATCAGTATATGCTCGTGTTCCAAAGTTACATAGGCGCCGGGCGGCAGCATGCCGGAACCCATGAACTTGTTGGGGGCGTTGGTCGGCTTGCGCCATAAAATCAGCGGCAGCGGCTGAAACCCGAGGGCGATCATGGCCGAGAGAATTCGGGCGTGGTTGGGATAGAGCGCAAAATCGCCGCCGATCGTGCGCACGGCGTCGCCGATGTTGATGCAGACAATGCCGCCGGGTTTCACCACCCGGTAAACTTCCGACCAGACGGGATCCAGCGTTGCGTGCATCCGTTCGAATGCCTGACGGCCGTCATTTTTCAACAGGGCCCTGGCCACGGCCGGGTCGAGCCGCGCGAACAACTCGTCCCACATCTGGATCATGGGGTAGGGCGGGGAGGTAACCACCAGATCGATGCTGCGGTCGCCGATGGCCGTCATTCGTCTGGCATCGCCGAAGTGAAGCCGGTGGCGGGTCTGAAGGGGGTGTCCATCTGTGCTGGCTGGGTCCATAGGGTAATCAGGTTTTGTTTCAGATTCGGATGCGGGTGTCGGCCGTTAACGGCCGGGATGGCCAACGGTGATGGCGATGCCGCGTTTCATCCTGCGATACCAGTCAATATCCTTCTCGCGCGGATACGTCAATGCCGTTGGTTAACGGGTTTCTCTTCTGCCATTCTGTGAAGGGTTGCCGTGGCTGTTTTTTGAGTGTGCCCCCGAGTCCGCAAAAACAGGTTCACTCCGGAAGAGGTGCGCGAAAAAGGTTGGACAAAATATTTAAATTATCATAATATCAACAAGTTTCCAGCTTCAAATTCCCAGCTTCTATTTTCAAACCAAACCATCTCAACGTTCAAAACGATCCAAACGCTCAAAACGGAACCCCATGACCACTTCCCAACTGATCGAACCGCACGGCGGCGACCTCGTCAACCTCCTGGCTGATGCCGACCGGGCCGAACTGCTGAAAAAAATCGCGACCAACCTGCTGGACATCACCCTCAACGAACGGCAGCTGTGCGACTTCGAACTGCTTGCCGCGGGCATTTTTTCTCCGCTCGACGGGTTCATGAAAAGGCCGGAATACGAATCGGTCATCGACCGGATGCGGCTTCAGGATGGAACGCTGTGGCCCCTTCCGATTTGTCTGGACGTGTCGGAAACCAAGGCGCGGACGCTCGAGGTGGGCCAATCGGTGGCCCTGCGCGATCCGGAAGGCTTTCTGCTGGGCGTGCTCAATATCGAAGACCTCTGGCCGATCGGAAAGCTGAAGGAAGCCGGGCTGGTGTTCGACACGACCGACACCGCCCACCCCGGGGTGGATTATCTCCTCAACAAAACGGGTGATTATTACATCGGCGGCCGTATCGAGGCCACCAGCCTGCCGCTGCACTTCGACTTCCGGCCGCTGCGCCTCACGCCCGCGGATATCCGCCAGTCCTTTGCCAGAATGGGGTGGCAGCGTATCATCGGGTTTCAGACCCGGCACCCGATTCACCGCCCGCAGTTCGAAATGACCATTAAGGCCATGCGCCGGATCCACGCCAACCTGCTGGTCCTGCCGATTGTCGGCATGTCCAAACCCGGCGATTTCGACCATTTCACCCGCATGCGCTGCTACCGGGCCGTCAGCCGCCACTATCCGCCGGACTCCCTGCTGCTCAACCTGCTGCCGCTCTCATCCCATATGGCCGGTCCCCGTGAGGCCCTGCTGCACGTGATCATCGCCAAGAATTTCGGCTGTACGGATTTCATCGTCGGGCACGACCACGCCGGGCCCGGCGTCGATAACAACGGTAGGGGGTTTTACCAGGCCGGTGCCGCGCGGCGGCTGGCCGAAGAGTGCGCCGCCGAAATCGGGGTCGCCATCACGCCTTTCGAGAAATTGGTATATCTGCCCTTTGAAGATGAGTTCCGGCCGCAGGACCAGGTGCCCGAAGGGGTCCAGTCGATATCGCTTTCGGGATCCGATATTCGCAAACGCCTTCAGCGCGGCCGCAATATACCGGAGTGGATAACGTTTCAGGAAGTTTTGGAAGAACTTCAGAAAGGCTACCCGCCGCCCGCCCGTCAGGGATTCACGGTCTTTCTGACCGGCCTTTCCGGCGCCGGCAAGTCGACGATCGCCAAGATCCTCTATTCGCGCTTTCTGGAAATCGGCGAGCGGCCGGTGACCCTGCTCGACGGCGACATCGTGCGCCGCCACCTGTCGAGCAACCTCAGCTTTTCCAAGGAAGACCGCGACGCCAATGTGAACCGCATCGGCTTTGTGGCCAGCGAAATCACTAAAAACCGCGGCATTGCGATCTGTGCCCCGATCGCCCCCTACGAGTCCACGCGCAAAGAAATCAGGGCCCGCATCGAGGCCTACGGCGGCTTCATGGAGGTCCACATCGCAACGCCGTTGGAGGTCTGTGAAAAAAGAGACCGCAAGGGCATGTACGCCAAGGCGCGCGCCGGCCTCATCAAGGGCTTTACCGGCGTGGACGACCCCTATGAGATTCCGCGCGACCCCGAACTGCGTATCGACACGACCAATCTCGCCCCCAACGATTCGGCCCAGGAAATCCTGCTGTTTCTGGGCGAAAGAGGGTACATTTAACCCGATCCCCGAAATGGTCGATTGAAACATTTTCATTTGAAATTTGTTGCCGTCGAATAGCTTAAGTCCCCAAAAATATTTACGACCACAGGAGAGCTAACGCTGAAACGTTTGCTGAGGAATTAAAGATGGGAGGCTGGCTTATCGGCCGCGGTAAAGGGACGCTATGGGAATCATTATGACGCCGTCATGATTTTCGTATCGATCTCCCATATAGAACAGGAATCTTTTGACGGGCCTGTTTAAACGATCTTTAAAATTTCTAAGATTGCGAAAATCTCTGGGACCGGGCCGCTCAGTGGCCTTGATCTCGCAGGCATGAAGGCAGCCGTTTGTCTCGAATATCAGGTCAATCTCATGGCCGGCCGCGCTTTTATAGTAGTACAAGTGCTCCGCCTTTATGAAACCCAGCTTTCTGCGTTTCTCCAGCTCTGATATCACGAAGTTTTCAATCTGCTGACCTATGGAGACAGCTACATTGAGGCTGCTGAGGATGCCGTTGTCGGAAAAATAAGTCTTTGAAGCCTTGAGATATCGTTTTGCCGGTCCGTACTGAAAACCATATAATTTGAATGCCAACTGGGCTTGGCTTAAGGCATTGAGATACTTTTTCGCAGTTTGATGGCTCAAGTCTGATTCGCGGGCAAAGTTTGACACCTCCAGATGGGAGCCGATCGACCGTGCCAGATGATGGAAAATGCCCAGCAGCCCATCGAGGTTCTCGATGTTGGACAGCTGCATGAGATCCCTGGTGAAATAGGTGTTCTTGTAGTTCTGGAGCAGGGATTGGCGGTCGCTGTCTTTTTTCAGGGCCGCGACTTCCGGGAAAAGGCCATACGAGAGCGCTTGCCGGAGTGCTCGCCGGGCTGTTCTCGTTTCCGTGAAGGCGGCTTGGTCATTGAAAATTGAATGGGTCGGACGGCCCAGCTGTTCACCCCAACACAGGGTGGGCAATGCCTGAATGTTGATTCTACCGGCCAGGGTGTCCGCAGCGGCATCCAGCAAACCGATGCTGCTGGAACCGGTCATCAGGAAACGGCCGTTCTCATTATCGATGGCATATTTTACCGCGACGGTCAGGAGCGGCAGACGCTGGATTTCATCGATGGCGGCTGTTCCCTGAAGATTGGTTACAAAGCCTTTCGGATCTCGCTTGGCCCAATCCAGCAAGTCGAGGTCATCCAGGGTCACATATCTGAGATCCGGATACCGATGACGGAGCAGCGAAGTTTTCCCACAACGCCGCGGGCCTATGATCAGGCAACTTTTTTCGCTTGGAACAGAGATCCACCGCTCAAACATGGTTTAAGATTATCATGGATAATTTTAAAGTCAACTTTAAAATTATCCTTAAATTAAGTTTTATTGAACTCTTTCGTCATATAGGTCACTTTAAGCACGTTAGTCACTTCAAACTGGTGTGCAGTAGCCTTGTGACCGGTGGGATAATCAAGGCGCCTTGCTATGTTCCGTGACAAAAGGAGGGGGAACAAAACGGACACCAGAATGTCAAGATAAAAAAGGCCGGATTCTTGCGAATCCGGCCTAAATCATTGTTTTTGTTTGGTCGGGAAGAGAGGATTTGAACCTCCGACCCCAGCGTCCCGAACGCTGTGCTCTACCAGACTGAGCCACTTCCCGATGACAAGGTGAATTGTTTAAAACTTTTGAAAAACTTTGTCAATCCCCTTGTCACGCGGCAAAGGGATTCTTGAGGACAATCGTCTCGTCTCGTCCCGGCCCGACCGACACGATCTGGATCGGCGTGTCCGTCAGCTCTTCCACCCGTTTGAGGTAGTTTTTCGTCGTTTGCGGCAGGTCATCGAAATTGCGGACGAGCGAAATGTCCTCCGGCCAGCCGGGAAGGGTTTCGTAGATCGGCACGCAATTGGCCAACACCCTGAGACTGGCGGGAAATTCGTCCAGTCGCCTTCCGCCGTGTTCGTAGCCGTTGCAGATCTTCAACTCTTCGAGACCGCCCAATACATCGAGCTTGGTGATCGCCAAACCGGTCAAACCGTTGAGGCGCACCGCGTTTCTCACGATGACTGTGTCGAGCCAGCCGCAACGGCGTTTGCGCCCCGTGGTGGCGCCGAATTCGACGCCTTTTTCCTGGATGCAGGCGCCGGTCGCGTCGAAAAGTTCACAGGGAAATGGGCCGGCGCCCACGCGGGTCGTGTAGGCCTTGACGATGCCGATCACATCCGTCACCGCCCCGGGACCGATACCGGCGCCGCAGCAGGCATTGCCGGCCACCGTGTTGGACGAGGTCACGAAAGGGTAAGTGCCGTGATCGATGTCCAGGTGAGTTCCCTGAGCACCCTCGAACAGCACCTGGCGGCCGGTTTTAATGGCTTGATCGAGCGCGATCGACACATTGGCTACATGCGGTGTCAGGCGTTCGGCATAGCGGCGGTAGGTCTCGATGATCTCATCCGCATCGAGGGTGGCGGCGGAGAAAAAGTTTTTCAGATAGAAATTTTTTTCGTCCAGCAGCGCGCGTACTTTTTCTGAAAAAGTTTCGATTTCCACCAAATCGATGAAGCGCACGCCGCGTCGCGTCGCCTTGTCTTCATAGGCCGGTCCGATGCCGCGGCCGGTGGTTCCGATTTTTGCCTCACCTTGCCGGTCTTCCCGGGCCAGATCGACGGCCTGGTGGTAGGGCATGATTAAATGGGCCCGTTCGCTCACCTTGATCCGGTCGGCGCCCACGTCGATTCCCTTGGCGCCGAGGTAGTCCATTTCGGTGATCAGAACCGCCGGATCGACCACCACGCCGTTGCCGATAAGACAGGTCTTGCCTTGCAGGATCCCGGAAGGCACCAGATGGCTGATGAACTGCTCGCCGTCGACCACCATGGTGTGGCCGGCGTTGTTGCCGCCCTGAAAGCGGACGACGACATCCGCGCGCGCCGCCAGCAGATCAACGATCTTGCCTTTGCCCTCGTCACCCCACTGGGTTCCGACGATAACGGTGTTTGCCAAGCTGTTGCTCCTTGTAAAATATTAAGAGCGATATAGAATTCGAAGATTCAAGCAGTCAAACGATGCTTTGCGATTCGAAAAAATGCGCCCACTTTCAGGCCTTGCGCCCTTGGCCTTCAGCCGTCCGCATTTTCATCTGATGCGCCTGGAGCGGAAAAACGCCTGCATCAACTGCCGGCAAGCCTCTTCGCAAACCCCCGCAACGATTTGAGGTTTGTGATTGAACCGCTCGTCCGCCGCAAAATCGTACAGCGAGCCGGCGGCACCCCATTTCGGATCGAACGCGCCGAACACCAACCGCGCCACACGGGCGTGAATCACGGCGCCCATGCACATGGGGCAGGGCTCGATGGTCACATACAGGGTGAACCCCGGCAAACGGTAATTGCCAACCGCCGCACAGGCTGCGCGCAAGGCCAGGATTTCGGCGTGGGCGCTGACATCGGCCAGAGAAACAACCCGATTGTGAGCAGCGGCGACAATCCCGCCATTGGCATCGACGACCACTGCACCTACCGGAACTTCATCTTTTTGTCCACCCTTTTTCGCCTCAACCAGCGCCAGTTCCATATAATTTGTGTGGTCATTCAATATCTTATGCGCGTGGGTGGGTTAAAATCAACATGCGGATTTTTCCGCAAAGGTTTCATGATCATTTCCATTGCAAAACCATCGATGGCCTCCGGTCACCGAATGCAGCAGTATTACAAAACTGGCTGGTGGGGGCAGGAACACACTGTTGACGTGTCTAAAGGGTTGCCGGTTTCAAATGAAAGTGTCACGTTCAGGGACGAAACTCATTGACACGCAGATGATATTGTCCTATTGAAAACAATCGTTTTTATGAGTTTACCCGCGCCCGTAGCTCAGCCCGGATAGAGCGCCGGACTACGAATCCGTAGGTCGCAAGTTCGAATCTTGCCGGGCGCACCATTACAAAAGAGAAAACATATCGGAGTCCGTCAGCGCCTTGTCGAATGTGAGGGTGACTCCGGATCCGTCTCTCATGTTGGTTCGGCCGATATAGTAATCGGCAAAGTCGCCATTCTTCTGGCTGAAATCGGCCAGGGCTTTCCAGCACATATCTTTATCGACTATTTTAAATTGAGCCGTCCGCATTACCAGTTCGATTGCCGACAGGACTTGGGATTTTGTCATTCCGTAGGCGCTGTCGAGCACCCATATCATTTCGCATAACACCATCGGTTGAATGAGCAGCTTTTCGTTGCGAGACCGAGCGTTTTCGATTGCTTTTTCGGCTTGTGCCGCCTGTGGGCCGTCATCCTGGGTGATATATCTGATCAGCACGTTGGTATCCAGGCCGTTCACAAACCTTTCTCCTTCCGCGATCTAATCGCCCGGTTCATTTCTTCAACCGAGACAGGCCTGTGTCCAGGACGGTGAAGCAATCCCTTCAACGCCCTGACGTCGCTGACAGCCGGTCGAATGAGCACGTCGCCGTTTTCGACCACGATGAAATCTATGGTGTCGCCCGGCTTGAGGCCCAACCGATCCCTGATCGGCTTGGGGATGACGATTTGTCCCTTGCTGGTCACCGTGGCGGTCGGCATGATGTTTCCTTCTTAAAATCTTACTAAATATTAAAATTCTTACCAACGGTAATTTTATCTACTGATTTTGTCAAGCTGTTCTTTTTCCGACTGACGATTTTTTTCGAGAAAACCAAATGACTGATAAAATGGGCGTGACCTGGGATTTGAGTTCATATTTCCCCGAGTTCGATGGGCTGCGGATGCGCGCCTTCAAAGTCGAACTTGAACAGGACATCGAGCGGCTCAAGCACACGTCTTCCAAGCTGACGACTTTCGACGCCAAGACCCTGGAACAGTGGGAAACGCTCATCTTGACTGGCGAAGACATCTACCGCCGCCTGGGGCACCTGGCCTCCTACCTGGGATGTCTCGAGGCCGCCGATGCGCACAATGAAGCGGTTTCGCTGGCGCAGGCGGCGCTGGTGCGGCAGACCGCCGCGTTCGAGAAATTCGAAATCGACGTCCTGGGCGTCTTCAAACGCGTGCCCAGGCGCCTGTTCGAGGTCTTCTGTGAACGGCCGCATCTGAGAGAGATCGCCTATTATCTGAAGCGCCTGCGGGAGAGGGCCCGTACCACCATGTCCCGCCGCGAGGAGGCGCTCGCCTCGGACCTGAACATCGACGGCCTATCGGCCTGGGGGCGCCTGTACGACAAGGTGACGGGCAAGCTGGAATTCGACTTCGTTGCAAAGAGCGGTCAAATTGAGCGGCGTCCGATTTCCCAGTGGCGGTCGCTGCTATCGGACCCGGACCGCGAAATCGGCCGCGCGGCGTTCGAAGGCGGCAACCGCGCCTGGCGGCAGATAGAAGACACCTGCGCGGCGGCCCTGAACGCCATTGCCGGGACCCGCATGTCCCTCAACGCCCGCCGTCGTGTGGCCCACTTCATGGATCGGGCCCTGTTTCAGGCGGCCATCCGGCGCGAGACGCTCGAGGCGATGTATGCGGCCATTTTCGAGAATATCGACACGGCCCGCGACATCTTACGCCTGAAAGCCGGATTTTTCGACCGCCAGGGCATCTGGTTCTTCGAACGCGAGGCACCCCTGCCGTTGCCCGAATCGGCGCCGCTCGATTGGGGAGCGTCGACCGCAACGGTCGCAAGGGCTTTTGCCGCGGTCTACCCCGACCTGGGCAACCACTTCCGGAACATGCTCGAGCGCCGTTGGATCGAATCCGAGGCGCGGCCCGGCAAGCGTCCGGGGGCTTTTTGCACCGGCTCTTCCGTGATCGAAGAGCAGCGGGTGTTCATGACCTTCAACGGAACCCTCGGCGATGTCACCACCCTGGCGCACGAAGTGGGGCATGCCTGGCACGGCCACCTGCTGCGGGGGATGCGCCCCTTTGCCCGGCGCTACCCCATGACGCTGGCCGAAACCGCCTCCATTTTCAGCGAACACATTTTCATGGACGGTCTGCTTCAGGAACCCTCGCTCGGTGAATCCCAGCGGCTGCATCTGCTGGACACGGAAATGACCGATGCGGCGGTGTTCCTGCTCGACATCACCACACGCTACACCTTTGAAAAAGCTTTTTACGAGGAGCGGCGGGCCGGTGAGGTGCCGGTATCGCGGCTCAGGGACCTGATGACCGATACCCAGCGTGCCGTTTACGGCGATGCCCTGCTGCCCGACGGGACCGATCCATATTTCTGGGCCTCGAAACTGCACTTTTACATCACCGACACCACATTTTACAACTTTCCTTACACCTTCGGGTATCTGCTGGCGCGTTCGTTGATCGATCGCTACCATTCCGAGGGACAGGAATTCATTCCGCAGTACGAGGCTTTTCTACAGCAGTCGGGCGGCGACACGGTCGAAAATGTCGGCCGGCGGACGTTGGCGGTCGATTTTACGGATCGCACCTTCTGGGCGGGGATCATCTTAAACCTTAATGTTCAACTTGAAGAATACCGGGAGCGGATAACCGGACAAAAAGCGGGAATAAGCCAGGGAGGGAACCGTAAATGAGCGGCCCCATCGAAATCGATGCCAAGGCGTCTGATGCGGCACCGCGCCTCGTCATGGTCTGGGACCTGCCGACGCGTCTGTTTCATTGGTTGCTTGTCGCCTTTGTGATCACGTCCTTCGTGACCGTTGAAATCGGCGGCAATGCGATGAGGATCCACGAGTGGAGCGGTTTCGTGATTCTGGGACTGCTCCTTTTCCGGGTGGGCTGGGGCTTTTGGGGCAGCCGCCCGGTGCGTTTTGCGATGTTCGTCCGCGGGCCGAAAGCAGTTTTGATTTATGCCAGAGGTTTTTTACGCCCGGAGGCGCCACCTCATTTCGGCCACAATCCTTTAGGCGGGTGGTCGATTTTGGCGATGCTGGCGGCGCTCCTCGTGCAGGCCGGCACCGGTCTGTTCGCCAACGACGACATTATGACCGAGGGCCCCCTCTATGGCTGGGTGAGCAAGGCGACCAGCGATATGCTCACCGATGTCCACGAGTGGAACCAGGCGCTGATCGTGGCGCTGGTCGCCGTCCATGTTTTGGCGATCCTGTTTTATTTTGTGGTCAAACGAGAAAACCTTTTGTCCCCGATGATTACCGGCCGGCGACCCTGGCAGGGAACCGCTCCGGCACCGGCCGGCCGCACCTGGTCGGCGGCGGTGATTGCCGCGGCCGCCGCCGGGGCGGTGTATCTGCTGGTGCGCTGAAATATCTTTCCCGCAAAGCTGAAGTTATTTACGAAAGGTGTCGTGGCAGCTCTTGCAGCTCTTGCCGGCTTCTCCGAATTGGGCCTTGATGGCATTCAGATCGCCGGTTTTAGCGATTTCGGCGAGTTTGGCGACTTCGGCTTCCATTTTTTTGGCGTCTTGCATGAACCTGTCTTTTTCTTTAAAAGCCACGGGTTTCAAATCGGTTTTGCCCTTGTCGGTGCCGGGAAACATGAAGGCCTCCCACGGCAGGGACCCCAGGGTGTTGACGATGGCGGCGTTTTCTTCGAAGGCCGCCTGGTCGTACGGACTCTGACCCTTGACGACGGCCGCCATACGGCCGAAATGCTGGCCGATCACCACCATGACCGCCTGACGGTAACCAATGGCGTCCTCGGGTTTTTCGAACTGGGCGGCCGCCGTCGCCGCGACACCAGCGGTCAGGGCTAAAACGATCAACATTTTCTCCATTCGCTTCATTTGTTTCCTCCTTTTGAGAATAGCCATTGTCGGCCGGCCCGGATCACCGCAGGTCCCACGACTCCTGTTGAAAAGAATCACAACCGGTCGATCAAAGTCAAGTCGAAAAAAGGAAAGGGCAGCCACCATGGCCGCCCTTCAGGAGGAATACAGAGAAATTGAGGATGTGGTTGAATTTCTCTTGAATGATACTTTGCAAAATACATGCACGTTAGAAGGAAAAATATTTTATTACTTTAATATCTAATGTTTAAGTCCGTAAAGAGTCAAAGACCGGCAACAATGACTATGCCCCATACGCCTTGATATGTCATTCGGATTACATTTTTTGGACTCCCACGAGCCTGACCCCGAAGCCGGAGTGGGTGGTGTGAACCACCCGGCCTTTGAGCATAAAACGGTTGTCGAATTGCGTGCCGGGCACGACCAGCCGAATGAACCGTCCCACCGCCAACCGGTCTCTGGTCTCGATGAAGATGCCGCTGCGGCTGACATCACGCAACAGCCCCTTGAAAAGGCGCCGACGGGCGGTGAAGTACACCGCGGTCGACAACCGTTTTCTTTCGTATTTCCTCATTTCGGGGCTCATGCCGGTTATCAGGTTCAAATATTCCGGAATATCGCAGTAATACCGTTCGATGATTTCTGGTTCGCTGTCGATCGGATCGAGATGCTGGACCCCGTAGAGATACCGGTAGCGGGAATCATGGAGATCTTTGCGCCACCGGATCTTCACCCGGTGGGATTCATGCAGCGGAACACCGCGGGGATAGGGAGACTCGGATATACCCAGGACGTCGATGTCGCCGGCTTTGAGGACGGCATTGGATTCGAAAGAGAACCCGCCCTGGCTGTAGTTGTGCATCCGGCCGATGACGATCATGCCCGTATCCAGGTTTTCACGAATAATCGGGCTGTGATACCCATAGCGGTCATCGCGGCGTTTTTCAGTGTGCTGATCTGAATGTGTCATTCCCGGTTCCTTCTGATAATTTGAATGCTTTGGGATGGAGACCGGGCAAAGAGCGTGCCACAGTGATAAAAAACATTTTTATAATTAAAATCCAGATGGTTATAAATATGATCCGGTCACTTTTCATTTCACGGTAGCGTTGTTGGTGCGCGAAATAGCGCAGCTTGATGAGGTAATTGACCCAGCGGAAATTGGGTGCCGGTCAGCGGGACACCTTGCTTTAATGTGCAAAATGACGTAAACGTTCACAGGCTACCGCATCTGCTGCGTTGTCGGGCACTTGAGGTACAAAAGCACATCTGCGCACCCGACGCCTTGCATCTGCGGCACCCTGTGAACGTTTACAGTTGGTCGCCGCATCGGCGGTGTTGTCGGGCACTTGAGGTACAAAAGCACATCTGCGCACCCGACGCCTTGCATCTGCGGCACCCTGTGAACGTTTACAGTTGGTCGCCGCATCGGCGGTGTTGTCGGGCACTTGAGGTACAAAAGCACATCTGCGCGCCCGACGCCTTGCATCTGCGGCACCCTGTGAACGTTTACAGTAGGGTTTTGCATTGGCGTTGTTGTCGGGCCCTTGAAGTTAATTTAAAACTTTATGTTTTTCCATGCGCCGCAAAGACGGTCGATTCTTCAACGGAGAAATACGCTTTGAGTGAAAAGAAACCCGTGGATTTTCAAGGAGAGCGGCGCGCCGAGGAAAGAGGCGACGCCAAGTCCGAATGTCACGCGGTGGTAAGAGTCAGCGGCATTCCCGTTCAACAATTCCGGCTCAAGGATATTTCTCAAAACGGGACGTGCTTTCTGGTCGCCGTCGATTCCGTCGTCTTGCGCAATCTCGCGGTGGGCCAGGAGATCGAGATCCAATTTCGCCTTGACGCCACCGGACAACCCACCGTATTTCACCGATCGGAAATCACGCACATCACCAAAGCCCCCACCGGCCCTTACGAGGGCCACTGCCTGGTCGGCGTCCGCATCTTGAGTCGGCTCAAGATCTCCTGAGATTCCGGCGATTTCACGCCTTGCGGGGCAAACACTGCGTGGCGGAAGTCATCAAACTTTGCATTCGTGCGCCGCGAGCCGGGACTATCCGGAACCAATTCAAGGGCTTCGGTTTCAGATGGCGTCTATTCGGATAATATATATGTCATAAGAGTCTAATATTCCATCTGTTTTCTTGTTTTTTTGACAGGAATTGAGGAGTAAGGCACTAAAGGGCGACCTTGACCATCAGATAGATTTCCCATACCACGACGGCCGCAAAGGCGGTGATGATCCAGGGGAAGACCGTGCGGATGGGAATCCGGCCGCCTTTAAGGCCGGAGTTGCTGTAAATGACCAGGATGAAGATAGACAGGCTGGTCAACACATATTTTACCGCCAGAAAGCCATGCGGACCGAGCTTGAGATAATAGTCCATCAGTGGATTGATTTCGACTGCACCCAACCCGATCAGCCTGACCGTCAAAACGGCATCGGCGACACTCAATGCCAAAACGGCGATAATGACGCGAATCAGCTTTGAATCGTAGCGATCGAAATAAACGATCCGCGCGCGGTCACTGTTACGCCGGGCAATCGTGCGCTGACCGCTGACCAGTTGCTTGACAAACTGGAAGCTCTTGCCGCTGCGCCGGTCTCTCCCCGATCGACGGTCGAGGTTGAAACGGTATTTTGGAAATTCCTTCAACGCGACATACGCCTGTCAGATCTCGTGTGCGAACAGGTGAGGCGCCTGCGCCCGGCCAAGCCGCTGCGACGCGCGGCTGAAACTCACCGCGGCCGGGCTCCGAGTCCGGGCCTGGCCCGTGGGTGTCATATGGTTTCGGATTGGGCCCGGTCGATGGTCATCTGCACCGAATTATCATACACCGTGACGGTCCCGAGGGCCATACGCGTCGGCCTTCAGGGCGGCATAAAATGTTCACGCTGCTTTAAACGCCGGACGGCTTTTTGTCAAGTTGACCCCCCGGTTTCAAGAAAGGCCCCAATAAAACACTCGGTTCACAGCAAAAATCATGCCTTGTCAAACCCGTCTTCTTCGGAAGCGACATCCGCCAGCCGGCCCCCTTTCTCTTTCTTTTCAGCGGAGCGCAGGCCATAAGGCCTTGATGGCCCGAGCAATATCAGTGTCCATCCATAAATGGTCTTTTTCCCGTTAGGCGGTCGGTCGTAGCAGGTTTCCGGCTGCGGTGTCGTTTTACCCTCGAAGATAACATTTTTTACCGACAATGGCGCCCGATCGCAAAAGCGCTTTACGATTGCCGATCGAAACAAAAAAATGGTATACTGTTTTTTCCCATGCAAAAGGCCGGCGTCCCCCTGGCGTAACACCAAAGGACGTCATTCATCCGAGTCAACGGGCTGTCTGAACTCCGAAATCGATTGATCAGATACCAGTATGCGGGACATCAGTATGCGAACCTCAGAGGTGGTTTTCAGGGTGGTCGAGGATGACCGGTGCCCCTGCTATGGCAAGGGAGACGAATTCAAACTCTCCGGCAATGCCCTCCTGCTGGAGTTGAAGCAGGAAAAAACTTTTATCTCCACCGCCATCGTGACACCGCCCTATGAAAGGGAATCCTGCCGCACGCTTATCGGCGATTTGACCCGCATTCTCATCGAGCACGAGAGCATCGACCGCATCCCCGAAACCATTTCGGCGTGCAGCGGGTGCTCGGGGCATATCAAGATCAAGGCCTGTCTGCGCCATCGCCCCAACGGCGCCAAAGAACGCGCCCGCAATCTCGATGCCGTGGCCGCAATTCTGAGCAATTTTTCAATATTTCAGGCCCTTGATCACCAGAATCTCCGTGAGATGGTGGCCCTTCTGAAGCTCAAGAGATTTGCCCGCAACGAGGTTATTTTGAAGAAGGGTGATCCGGCGCAGAATCTTTACATCATCCTGGCCGGAGCGGTGGACGTACTCGACGAAGAAGGCGTCCGGCTTTCCGCCCTTCGCAAAGGCGATGTGTTCGGAGAAATGAGCCTGATCAGCGGCGAACCGGTGGGTGCGACCATAAAGGTTGTCGAACCGGCCAAGATCATTTTTATCAACGGCAAGGACTTCAAGCAGATTCTCAACAAATTCCCGTCGATTCAGATGTACCTTGCCAGGCTGCTGGCTCAGCGCCTGGCAAAATCGAACCTGGCCGTGGCCGAGGAGATCGCATCGGGCATGCTCGGTCGGCTCTCGGAAATGCCGCCGGCGGAAATTTTTCAGACCTTGAACCTGAACCAGAAAACGGGTCGGTTGTCATTGATGCTGCCGGACGGAACGGCCCGGGTGGCTTTTCGCCAGGGGGAACTGGTCGGGGCGGCCTACAAAAAAAAGAGTGGCAAAGAGGCTTTTTTCGATCTTATGCTCGAAAACGAAGGCCGCTTCAAGTTCCATCCCGAGCTTTCTGAAAAGGAAAAATCGGCTCCCGTGCTCGGCACTTTCATGGATATGTTGCTCGAAGGCCTGCGGCGCATGGATGAATGCCGCTGCGCGCCGGAATACACCGCCAAGATCGTGGCCTGACCGCCGGCCGGATGTGGAGCGAAACCCGGACGTCGAGCGACACAACGATATGATCATCTACGATCCGCAGCAAAAGGTGAGTTTTTACGAGTTCGGCATCCAGATTCCGATCAAGGACAGCCGGGCCGCGCGGACATTCGAAAACCTCGAGACGCACCCGGTGCTCGGGCCGCGGCTGGCGGAATGGTTTGTCGAGAAAGACCATCGGCCGCTGGCGCGTGCCGACCTGGAAAGGGTTCACGAGCCGGCCTATGTCGATCGGCTTTTCTCCGACGCGCTGGAGGCCGAGATCATCCGGACTTACGAGCTGATCGACAGCGAGGGCCGCTATCACCGCTACGCCCCGCACACCGCCACCCAGCCCTTGACCGGCTTGTTCGCGCGCATCCTGGAGAGGGTTTCGGGCACCTGGCAGTGCTGCAACGTGGCCCTGGAAAAGGGATTTTGCTTCTATTTCGGCGGCGGCATGCATCACGCCCAGAAGTCATTTGGCAACGGCTTTTGCCTGCTCAACGACATCGTGATCGCCATCCGCAAGCTGCAGGCTGAAAAGCGCATCAAAACCGCCTGGGTGATCGACGTCGATGCCCACAAGGGCGACGGAACGGCGGCCCTGACGGCCGAGGATCCGACAATCGTCACCTTGAGCATCCACATGGGGCGCGGATGGCCGCTTGACGGCCCGGAGCGCGATGAAGCCGGCCGGCTCAATCCATCCTTCATTCCCAGCGACATCGACATCCCGGTCTTCATTGGCGAGGACGCTTTGTACCTGGTCAAACTCGAAGAAGGCCTGCGGGATTTGGCGCGCCGGCCAAAACCGGACATCGCCGTGATCGTCTCCGGGGCCGACCCCTATGAAAAAGACGAACTGCCCTCGACCGCCGACCTGCGGCTGACGCTCGAGCAGCTCTTCGCGCGCGACTGGACCGTCTATCAGTTCCTGAAGCAACGCGGCATCCCGCGGGCCTACCTGATGGCCGGGGGCTACGGCGAACACAGCTGGGAGGTCTACACCCGGTTTCTGCAGTGGGCGCTAACGGATCACCTGTCCATCACCTGATGTCAGCGTTTGCAGGGCACCGCATCTGCCGTGTTGTCGGGCACTTGACGTACAAAAGTACGCCTGCGCGCCCGACGCCTTGCATCTGCGGCACCCTGCAAACGCTGACAAACCGGTGCTTTGACACGCCTCGGACGTTACAACCCCATACACGGTTACGAAAAAACCGGGATGCGTTCGCAGCACACCGCATCGGCGGAGTTGTCAGGCACTTGACGTACAAAAGTACGTCTGCGCGCCCGACCGGTCGATTTCAGGGCCCGCTATCGACAATGAGGGTCACCGGGCCGTCGTTGATCAGATGGACCGCCATCATTTCGCCGAACCGCCCGGTTTCAACCGCTATCCCTTCCTGACGCACCCTTTCCGTGAAACGATCGTACAGCTGCCGGGCCGCTGCGGGCGCGGCCGCTTCGCCAAACGACGGCCGCCGGCCCTTGCGGCTGTCGGCATACAGCGTAAACTGGGACACCACCAGCATTTGACCGCCGGTATCCAGCAGCGACCGGTTCATTTTGTTTCCGGCATCTTCGAATATCCTCAAGTGCGCAATCTTGTGGGCCAGTTCCTCGGCCGCGCCCATCGTATCCTGACGGTGGACACCCAGCAAGACCAGCAGCCCGCGACCAATACGGCCGACTTCCCGTCCGCCGACCGACACGGCGCTTTCCGTGACCCGCTGAATAACGGCGCGCATGAATTCACTGCCTTTTTAAGTTGATTCGGTTGAGCCGGTTGAAACTCGCCGGCGTCGGGTCTGACTCGGTGATCCCCTTTTTAAATCGCGGGTTTCCGCTTTGCCAGTTTCAAGTCTCCGTTTCAAATCTCAGTTCTATGGGCGGCGTTGGCGTTTCAGGGCGTCCGCAAAGGGGTTGTGGAAGGGGCGGTTGGCTTTTTTTTCAGGCACCGGTTTGCGTTTTCCGCGTTGTGGGGGGCGGGGGCGATTCACTTCCGCGGGAGCGGTCGCCCGCTGCGGGGCGGTTTTCATGGAGAGGGCAATCCGGCTGCGTTCCAGATCGACGTCAAGCACCGTCACCTTCACCCGTTGCTGCACGGAAACCACAGCGGTCGGGTCCTTGACAAACGCGTCGGCCATTTCGCTGATGTGGACCAGGCCGTCCTGATGGACGCCGATATCCACGAAGGCGCCAAACGCGGTGACGTTGGTGACCACCCCTGGCAATTTCATGCCCGGTTTCAAGTCCGTGATCTGATTGATATGGCTGGCAAATGTGACGGTTTCGAAATCCTGGCGCGGGTCGCGGCCGGGTTTATCGAGTTCGGCCAGTATGTCCCGCAGGGTCGGCAGGCCGATGGTGTCACCGACATAGCGGCCGGGATCGATTTTCTTGCGGCGCTGCGCATCCCGCATCAACTCGGCGACGTCGCAGCCCTGGTCGCGGGCCATGGCATCGACCACGGCATAACTCTCCGGGTGCACGGCACTGGCATCCAGGGGATTGGCGCCGGAGTGAATGCGCAGGAAACCGGCCGACTGTTCATAGGCCTTGGGACCCAGCCGCGGAACGCCCAGCAGCTCCGCGCGTGCGGCGAACGGCCCTTTTTCGTTGCGAACGGTCACGATGTTGGCGGCCAGCTGGGGGCCGAGGCCGGCGACATAGGTGAGCAGCTCGACGCTGGCCCGGTTGACATCCACCCCAACGGCATTGACGCAACTGGTCACCACGTCATCGAGCGCTTTTTTGAGGTCGCCCTGATCGACGTCGTGCTGATATTGACCAACGCCGATCGACTTCGGATCGATTTTGACCAGTTCCGAGAGCGGGTCCATCAGGCGGCGGGCGATCGACACCGATCCGCGCACCGTCAGATCCAGATCCGCGAATTCGCGGCGCGCGGCCTCCGAGGCCGAATAGATCGAGGCGCCGCTTTCGTTGACCATGAGGACCAACGTAGACTCGAGGCCGTCGATCCGGCGCACGAAGGCCTCGGTCTCGCGGCCGGCCGTGCCGTTGCCGATCGCCACGGCTTCGATCGCGTAACGTCGGCACAGTTCGGCGATTTTTTCGGCGGCCTGGCGGTCCTGCCGCTCCGTCAGGTGCGGGTAAATGGTCTCGTGGTGCAGGAGTTTGCCCTGGCGGTCGAGGCACACGAGCTTGCAGCCCGTGCGAAAGCCCGGATCGATGCCCAGCACGCGCCGGGCGCCGAGCGGCGGGCTGAGAAGCAGTTGGCGCAGGTTGCCGGCGAAGATGCGGATGGCCTGCTCGTCGGCGCGTTGCTTGGTGGCCAGCCGCAGCTCGGTTTCCATGGCGCGCGAGAGCAGGCGCCGGTAACCGTCGCCGACCGCCAACCGCACCTGGGCGGCGTCGGCGCCGTCACCCCGAATGAAGAGGTCTTCGAGCAGGGCGATAGCGTCGGTTTCGGGCGGCCCCATGGCCAGGTTGAGAATGTCTTCCTTCTCGCCGCGCCGCATGGCCAGAATCCGGTGAGACGGCGCCTTGGCCGCCGGCTCGCTCCAGTCGAAATAATCGCGAAACTTGGCGCCTGTCAATTCCTTAGCGGTGGCCACCTTGCTGCGGATGATGCCCTGGCGCAGAAAAAGGTCGCGCAGGCGCTCGCGCGCCCGTGGGTCTTCGTTGATGGTTTCGGCGATGATGTGGCGCGCGCCTTCGAGCGCGGCCGTGATCGATTCAACGCCTTTCTGCGGGTCCACGAAAGCCTCGGCCAGCTGCTCCGGATCGCGGCCCTTCTGCTCCAGAAGGTCACGGGCCAGCGGTTCCAGGCCTTTTTCGCGGGCCACGGTCGCCTTGGTCCGCCGCTTGGGTCGAAAGGGCAGGTAGAGATCCTCGAGCACCGCCAGCGTCGGCGCGGCCGACACCCGTTCCTTCAGCTCGGCGGTGAGGTGGCCGGTGGTTTCGAGGGATTTCAACACCGCCGCCTTGCGCTCGTCGAGTTCCGCGAGCCGGTGAAGCCGGTCGCGGATGGCGGTGATGGCCACCTCATCCAGGCTGCCCGTGGCTTCTTTGCGGTAGCGGGCGATGAAGGGTACCGTGCCGCCCTGGCCCAGAAGACCGGCAACGGCTTCGATCTGCCCGGCGTCGAGGCCGAGTTCGGCGGAAATCGTCGCGATGTGCGTCAAATTCAAGGTTCCTTTCCGGTGTGAGCGCCGGGTGGCGCCCGCCGCGCAATACTGACGCCGCGGGGCCGGCGGGGCTGTGGTCGAACCAGGGGTGCTATAGGCGAGCGCGCGCGTAAAGTCAAGGGCGCAAGCGGCCATTTTCCTTGAAGAAATAAGCGTTATCGGGTATAATTTTAAAGTCTTGACAGGTGGTTGTAACGACCGGCGGCGGGATTTGCCGGTTGAAGGGATCAGAAAATGAAATTAGACAAATGGCTGGGCGAAGGGTCACTCAAGGACAAAAATCTGTCCTACAAGCTCAACATCATCTTCGGCCTTTTTTTCCTTTTTCCGGTTTTTGGGTTTCTTTACTTCGGCTACAAGTACGATATTCTCTCCGACCAGTATGTCCCCTTTTTCTTCATGGGCGTGCTGGTCTTTTCGCTGGTCGGCTTCATCATCCTCCGCAGCCTTTTCGACAAAATCACGACCATTTCCCGCGATTTGACGAAAAACTTTTTTGTCGACATGGCCGGGGAGAAAATAAAAACCGGCGCGGACGAGCTTCAGAATATCGTCGAATCCTTTTCGGCCCTTCAGAAACAGTTCGGCAGCACCTTTCATCAGTTGGAGAAAAAGGCCTCGGAAATATCGATCCTAAAGGAACTCTCGGAGCTGTGCTACGTCACCTTCGATCCGGAGGAAATCCTCTACGTCACCCTGGAGCGGGCCCTGATGCTGACCCGCTCGGATTTAGGCTCGGTGCTGACCGTCGAGAAAAAAACGCGCAAGGAATTCGTGGTCAAGGCCAGCGTCGGACTGGGCGAATACGTCAAACTGGGAGATCGCATCGACTTCGATACCAGCATCGCCAAGTACGCGGTCATCAACAAATCGCCGCTGGTGGTCAAGGACATCGAACAAGATCGGCGCTTCGGCCGCGCCAACCTGCCCCATTACGGCACCAAGTCCTTCGTGTGCATGCCGATCAAGACCAGCAAGGAGATTATCGGCGTCCTGACCCTCTCGCGCAAGGACGATGCCCGGGTTTACGGACCCGAGGACATCGAGGCCCTCACGCCGCTGCTCAGCAATGCCGCCTTTACTTTCGAGAACCTGCGGCTGATCAAGGAAAACGAGCGCGGTTTTCTGCAGCTGAAGTCGATTGAAAAGATTTTCAAGATCATCAATTCCAGCTTTCGGGACAGCGAACTGCTCCAGGCCGTCCTGGGCGAGATGCACACCGTCATCGCCTTCGACATCGCGCTGGTGCTGCTTAAAAACCGCCAGAAGCCCGAGTGCCTGACCGTTTTCGACATGGCGGCCCACGGTCCCACCGATGTCACCAAAGGCGCGCAACTCGACTACAGCGAAACCGTCGTCGAAAAAGTGCTCAAGCAGGAGACGACCCTTATCATCGAGGACACCCAGGCCGCGGGGGCGATCGCCGGCGGGGAAGACAACGGCATCATGGCGGAACTCTTTTTGAAAAACGGCCGCCGGACGTGTCTCTTGACGCCCTTGCGCAGCGACGGGGTGGTCACCGGCGTGCTGGCGCTGTCCGCCAAGACCCGCGGGCTTTTCGAAGGCCTGCAGAACCTGATCGAGTGGATCGCCAACGGGTTGTCGATCGCCATCGAACGCAACCGCCTGTCGGCCGCCGTCCTCAAGCGCAACCGCGAACTGGAAACAATCAAGCAAGTCGGCAGCGCGCTGGCCTCTTCGACCTTCGACATGAAAAAAGTCCTCAAATACACCATGGACATGGTCCGGGTCCTGATGAACGTCGAGGCCGGCTCGCTGCTGTTTCTCGAAAACGGCGAACTGGAACTGGCCGTGGCTTTCAACACCCGCCTGTCGTCGATGAAGAAATTCCGCCTGCGGATCGGCCAGGGCATCGCCGGCCATGTGGCCGCCCGCGGCGAGGCGATCATCGTCAACGACAGCCAGAAATCCCCGCACTTTTTCCCGGGCGTCGACCGCCAAACCGGCTATGTGACGCGCTCGGCCCTCGCCGTGCCCATGATCTCGCAGGGCAAGGTGATCGGCGTGATCGAGGTCCTCAACAAGATCAGCGGCGATTTTTCCACCAACGATGAAGACCTGCTCCAGTCGATTGCGGCCTCGGTGAGCATCGCCATCGAAAATGCGCGGCTTTACAAGGAGACGGTATCGATGGCCGAACACGAACGCGGTGTGCGCCGGATGTTCCAGAAATTCGTGCCCAAGGCGGTCCTCGAGAACATTATCCAGGGCGAGCGCACCGGCCGCAGCGTCGTCGACGAGGTCAAGACCGTGACCCTGCTCAACATCGACATCAGAGGCTTTACCGAGCTGGCGGTGGAGATGGGACCGCAGAAAACCGTCTCGCTGCTGAACAATTTTTTCGCGGTCATGGGCGAGATCGTCTTCAAACACAACGGCATCGTCGACAAGTACCTCGGTGACGGGTTCCTGGCGCTGTTCGGCGCGCCGGTGTCCAGCGTGCGGGACGCGGACAACGCCGCCGCCGCGGCGCTGGAAATGAAGGCCGGGATCGCCCAGATCAACAAGAGCTTCGAGAAGCAAATGGGCATCGCCCTGTCGATCGGCATCAGCGTTCACACCGGGGACGTGGTGGTCGGCAACATCGGCTTCGACAAGAAAATGGATTACACGGTGATCGGCGATGCCGTCAACACGGTCTTCAGGCTGCAGGAACTGACCAAGTCCTATCCCAACGGCATCATCATCGGTGAGAATACCCGGCGCGCTGCCCAATCCAGGCTCCGGGTCCGCAACCTTCACAACGCCCTCGGCGACTTGAGCCTCTACGAACTGCTGGGCTGCGAGGAGGGTCAGGACGCCTCGTCACCCGCATTTGTCTCCTGAAATCAGAATCATGCGCACGTCCATAGGTCAAATGGTGTCCGGCAGTCAAATCCGGCGCGCCGCCTTGACAAGCCGCATGGTTAAACGTAATTAGGGTCCATTCTGCACGCTTACCAGGATTGGAGATACTTATGGAAAGCATGATGGGGGGACTCAAAGGCCATTTTTTGATGGCCATGCCCGGGATGCTCGATCCTAATTTCAACCAATCCGTGACGGTTATTTGCGAACACAACCAGGAGGGGGCCCTCGGCCTGGTCATCAACCGTCCGCACGCGGTGTTGACCGGTGCGGATATCTTCAAGGAGTTGAAATTAGAGTGCGCCCCCGCGGCGGCTTTGCTTCCGATCCACATCGGCGGTCCGGTTCATACCGGCGAGATATTTTTGCTCCACGGCCCGCCCTTCACCTGGGACGCCTGTTTGCCGATCATCCCAAGGCTCGCCATGAGCAACAGCCGCGATATCGTCGAGGCGATCGCCGTTGGTCAAGGGCCGCAGGAACTTATTTTATGCCTCGGCTGCGCCGGATGGGGACCGGGGCAGCTGGAGGCGGAGTTGCGGGAAAATGCCTGGCTGACCTTTCCGGTCCAGGAGGAGATCATCTTCGGCCGGCCGGCGGAAAATCGCTGGGAAGAGGCCGTGCGGTGCATGGGCATCGATCCGTCACTGCTGTCGTCCACGGCCGGAAATGCGTAATAAAAAAAAGGTTGAGGCGGCCGCCCGCTGGGGTGGTGCGTCTTCGAGCTGCCGCGACGGCTTGGAGCGCGGCGAGTGACGGGCGTGTCGAGGTAAAAGGCTAATGGCACAAGGTTGAAGGCTCAAGGTTCGCGGTTTAAGGATAAAAGCCATTTGAGGGTCAGGGGGTCATTTCGGCGCTTTGTTCCAGCTTTGGCTTTTTTTTCTTGAGACACGCCTTGTCTTTTCTGACGAAGGCGCATAGCTTCGGATTGTGGTATTCTTTGCAATTGAGGGGGTTGTACAGCGGGCATTCCGGGTGTTTTTCCGACATGGACTGTAGTTTTCCTTTAAACCGTATATCAACCGTCCGAAAACGCACTCGCCTCGCTTAAGGGCTCCGATCGTATCCGCCTGATTTCAATAGCATGAAACCCCGGACAGCACAACCGCCGAATTCCGACTGGGCCCGTGAGAGACGGGGCGGAAAAAGGCAACGCTGCTGCCTGAAAAGCAAACAGCGGCAGGGAGCATGAACCGTTATCGCGAGTACAAGAAAGAACTTCTGGACATCAACGACGGGCTCGAAACGCTGCTGGCGAGCGGATTATCGGTGCCGGGCATGCCCAAGGGCGCGTTCGAGGAGTGGCAGCGCACCTGCCGGACGCTTAAACGGCAACTGGCCGAGGAGACCCTTCGCATCGCGGTGGTCGGCGCCATCAAATCGGGCAAGAGCACTTTTTTGAACGCTCTTTTCGGCGGCGATTACCTGAAGCGCGGGGCCGGGGTGGTGACCTCCATCGTGACCCGCATCCGCGCCGGACGCCATCCCCGCGCCCGCCTCACATTCAAGTCATGGGGCGAGGTCGACCGGGAAATTCTGGCGGCTTTGGCCATGTTGCCCGCCGGCAAAGCACTGATCGCGAGCGACCGCTTCGACATCCGCGACGCCGGGCAGCGGGCGGCGCTCGGATCGCTGCTCGCCGATCTGCCGGTCGACCAGATGGTTTCGCGCGGCGCACGCAATTTGAACACGGCTCTGTTGACCTGTTACGCCGATGGCTTCGAGCGGATCCAGGATCTGCTGGCGGACGAGAACGCCGTAACGGTGCTGGGAGAAGACAACTGGACCGATCACTGGCGTTTCGTGAGCGATGATGCTCTGGCGGTCTACCTCAAGGACGTGCAGTTGGAACTGGACAGTGAAAATTTGGACAGCGGCACCGAGTTTGCCGACTGCCAGGGCAGCGACTCGCCCAACCCCCTGCACCTGGCCATGATTCAGGACTACCTCCAGCAGGCCCACCTGATCATCTATGTCATCAGCAGCCGCACCGGCGTGCGCGAAGCCGACCTCAAGTTCCTGTCCATCATTCGCAAAATGGGATTGATCGAGACGCTGTTGTTCGTGGTCAACACCGACATCAGCGAACACGAGCTGCTGGGCGACCTCAAGGCCCTCCGGACGCGGGTGTCGGGCGAAATGGGGTTGATTGCCTCCGCCCCTGAAATTTACACTTTTTCAGCCCTTTACCGGCTTTTCACCGCGCTGCGGGAAAATTTGACCGAAAAGGACCGGTTGCGGCTGGGGCAATGGGACAGCCAGAAGGAGATCGTCGATTTTTCGAAAGCCGAACAACAGCGGTTTATCGGCGATCTGAGGCAAAGACTGGCCCGCAAACGCTATAAATTGATGCTCAGAGGTCAGATCGAGCGCCATGGGGTGATCCTGGCCGGCGTGGGCGACTGGGTCGGCATCAACCGCGAGGTGCTCGCACGTGGCGACGGCGACGCACGCCGCATCGCCGATGGTCTGACGCGGCAGCAGGAACGCATCGGTCAGATTAAGACGGTTATCGCGACCAGCATTGCCGGGGCCCTGCCGCCACTTAAAAAAGAGCTGGCGGCCGACATCAGCCGGTTCTTCGATTTTCCTTCCGGAGCGTGTGCCGGCCATATCGTCGGCTTTATTCGCGACTACAGAATTGAGGCCGGCCGGTACGACGGCAGCCTGACTGAAAACGGCTTTCTCGACACGCTGTACCTGATTTTTCAGGAATTCAAACTGGCCCTCGATACGGTGATGACATCGGTCGTGTATCCCGAAATCGTGCGGTTCACCCGTCAGGAAGAAGAAAAGATAGATCGGCATTTTGCAGCGGTTTTCCAGCCCTACGAGGGCATCGTCGACCAGGGATTGTCGGAATTGAAAACCGTGCTGAGCGGCCTGGACATCGTGGGGGGCGCCGACAGCTATCCGGGTGCGCGGGATGTGCCGGGGGTAGCCGCCGCCAAGGAATCCGCCGGCCTGAAGTTGCCGCCGCTGGTCGCTTTTCTGGCGTATTCGGCCCAAATAAAAACCGAAGCCTTTTTGTCGCTGGGTGTTTTCTCGCTGGTCAAAATCTTCAATGCGGTGTTGAAACGCACGCCAAGCGGCCCCGGCGGCTCGCACGCCAGGGCGCTCCAGAAGGGGGTGCGGCGGATGAAACGCCTGACCGAGGAATCCCTGCGGTTTCAATTCACCGATTATCGCGAAAACCTGAAGTTCACCTACCTGCTGCCACTGGTGGAGGAAGTCGCGCGGCGGCTGGTCGAAAATCTGACCGAGCGGTTCCAGGCCTACAGCAACGACACGAGCGAGATATCCGCCCATTTCGACCGGCAGCAGTCCGATCGGGAGAAAATTGCGGGTCTCATTCAGGAGATGCAGCGCGCGGCCGGCGGCATCGACGACCGGATTCTGCGGCTGCGGCAGGCGGTCGAAAACGAGCAGTGAGGGTCATGGCCCGCGGGTACCGCCGCCGGCAGTGCCGTCCAGGCCCCGGGCGAGTTTGGCCAGGTTTTCGCGGGCAAAGGTGATCGACGGATCGATTTCCAGGGCCATCAGGTAATAGCGCACGGCGTCTTCCAACTGGCCGAGGTCCCGGTAGTTGGAGGCGATGTTGGCATAATCGATCGCCGATGACGGATCCAGGGCGATAACCTTTTCAAAGCTCCTGATGGCCTCCGCATGCGCTTTGAGCTTGAAGTGACAAAACCCCATTAAATTGTGGATGTCCGTTCGCTCCGCATCATTTTTTTCCCCCTGCGCGAGCGCCTCCAGCGCCAGACGATACTCTTCCATATCTCTGTAGGCGATTCCGATGTAGGAATAGACCGCGGCCGCATCCTGGCGGGTGGGCTGCCTGTCGAGCGCCTGGCGAAAATACCGCAAGGCCTGCCGGGGGTCTTTCAGCGCCAGATGGCAGGTGCCGCGGTAAAAACTGGTGTAGTACTTGCCGGGCAGAAGTTTCTCGAAACCTTCCAGTTCCCGCTCGGCCTGAGCGGGACCCAGTTTTTCGACCAGCAGTTTGGCCGCGAACATGCCGACGCCGGTGTTCAGCGCCCGCTCCCGGAAGTGGGCGCCGGGAACGATGGTGTAAAAGGCCGGCACGCCCAGCAAATGGGTGAGTGGTCTCGATGGCAAGAACCTCCAGGTCCCGGGCCGCGAGTTCGGCGACGCAGCGTTCCACCTCGGTTTTAATGTTGGCGCTGGAAACATCGGGCAGGTCGGACACGGCAACTGTTTTTGCCGGGCGGGTGACGAAGTCCGCGTCTTCGAGACGGCTGAATTTCGGCAGGCCGCTGGCCACATAGCGGGTGCCGCTGTTGAAATCTCCGGCCAGCTGGGCCACTTCGGTCAGCGCCCGGCTCAGGGCCTTTTCGGGGGCCGGGGCCGTACCGGCGGTCCAGACGATCTCGCTCTTGGCCGGAAAGGTTTGCGGGTCGTAGGCCAGGACCCCGACGGTCGGAATGCCCATGTCGAGCGTGAAATCGGTGAGGTGCACCGTGATCCCGGCCGCGCGGTACTTGTCTATCATCTGCCGGACCAGGGGCTCGGCGGCGGAATCGGGGTCGATGCCGGGGCAGTTAAGGCGCTGGCGGCTGACGATCGATGACGTATGGCGCTCGACGATTTCGCAGATGCCCTGGCACAGGGCTTCCTCCGCCCCGTTTCCGGCCGACGGCCCGTTGAAGGCGTTGATCGCGTAAAACCAGTCGAAAGGGACCCATACCGTCTCGCGGCGCGTGAGGTTGCAGGCGCCGGTCCACTTCAGCGGCAGGTTTTCGAAGATGGCGCGGGCCGCTTCCAGGTCCGCGGAGGTGTCGTGAACCGACGCGGCAATCATTTCGAAGGGCAGCGACGGCTGGGCGAGTTCGCGCCGGGTGGCCGTGATAAAATTGGCCGGATCACCGGCGAAGCTAAAGAGGCTGAAGCGCTCGGCCAGTTCCATGACGGCGCTGGCCTCGGCCTGTTCGGCCGTGGCGCCTTTGCCCATCTGCTTCCGGGTCCCGGTCAACGCGGCGGCATCCCGGCCGCAGTAACTGAAAAAAACCGGGATGCCCAGGCGCCCGGAGTCGATCCTGACGGTGCGATCGAGGATGTCGAGGTCGAGCTGCTCGAGTTTGGCCTTCAGGCGCCGCACCGTTTCGGTCGGGGAGAGGACCTTGTCCTGGTCATGCGTGTATGTTTTGAAGGCATCCTTTAATTTGATTTCCGCTGTCATGGCATTTTCCTTGTATTTGTCCTGCTAAACCGTATCAGCACAAGCCGCCTGTTTAACAAAATTGTCGGACCGTGAAAACCGCTTTCTGAAACGTGCTCATATCAGGTTGGCCTGAAGAATGGGATATACTCGGAAAGGTGAAGGCGGCTGTGAGGTGCCAAATCGATATGAGATTTTAAATTGACCGATTTGATTTTCTCTGTTAAAAGTAACGTTTAATTAATGGGGATGTAGCTCAGTTGGGAGAGCGCAGCGTTCGCAACGCTGAGGTCGCGGGTTCGACCCCCGCCATCTCCACCAGGTAAAATTGACAAGCCCGCCCACTAACCGCGTCCGGTTGTGCGACGGGTTTTCTTTTTCTGCGAATGGTGGTCACGGGTATTTCCATAAGGGTTTCGAGGTCGTGCTTGACATTTGCACCCCTATAGATGATATATCATGTGATAAATCGGGCGTTATGAATAGTGCCACCACAAAATCAGAAGATTCATCGAGGAGAAATCCATTGGACGAGCAACACAGCATGGCGAGGTTGGTCAGGAAGCTTCGGAAACTCACCGGTCTGACTCAGGAAAAGTTCGCGGCCAAGCTCGGGGTGACCTTCCCGACGATCAACCGCTGGGAGAACGACCGCGCCAAGCCGTCGCCTCTGGCGATGGAAAAGATCGAGAGCCTGCTGCGCAGTTTGGGGGACAAGGGCGAGGCCCTGCACAAAGAGTATTTTGGAAAGGAAGCGTAACCATGGCCCAGCTTGAACACATCGAAGCCATTGAAAAGCGGCTCTGGAGCGCGGCGGACACCCTGCGGGCCAACTCCAATTACGCCAGCAACGAATATTTTCTGCCGGTCATGGGCCTGGTTTTCCTGCGCCATGCCTACAGCCGCTTTCTGGGCTTCAAGGATGCCATCGAGGCGAGCCTGCCGACACGCGGCGGCAAGACCCGGCCGCTGGCCAAGGAGGATTTCTCGCAGAAGAGCGCCATCTTCCTGCAGCCCAAGGCCCAGTTCGATACTCTCGTGGCCCTGCCCGACAGCGTGGACCGCTCCAAGGCCATCATCGACGCCATGGAGTCCATCGAGGCCGACTACGAGAACCTGCGCGGTGTGCTGCCCAAGAGCGAGTATCAGGAACTCGACAACGCCGTGCTCGGCCACGGTGCCGTCACCCTACTACACCAGCATGGCGTCGTAGAAAAGTGTGAAAGATGTTATGAGCTTTAGCCCGAACTTCACCATCACCAACCGCATGACCCAGGATCTGCCCGCCAATCCAACTATGAACTCGTCAAATAGAATCGCGACATATCGCGCCAAAGTATTGCGACAAATCACGACAACTATCGCGACAGCGAGCTGTGACAAAGCTATGACAAAAGCTGTGACGTCCTGGGGGCTGACTGGAGGGTGACTTAGGAGCGCGACACAAGGCGAGGTTTCAGAAAGACAGAAAATGAAGCAGATAAAACCATTTACTGGAAAGTGGCGTATCACCGAGATGGAGGTGTGGGATCAGGATTATGTCGATATGGAAGCGCCGGGATACATCCGGATCGACTCCGATGGAACCGGACAGTTTCAGTTTGGGTGTGTATACGGGGATATCGATGGTTGCTTGGAGCCTTATGGTAACGCACCAAGCTTCGAATTTTCTTGGTCGGGCCAGGAGGAAAACGATCCTGTTTGCAGCCGAGGTTGGGCGGTCGTCGAAAATGGCGAGTTGAACGGCCGCATCTATCTGCATCTATCTGACGACTCGGCCTTTCGGTCTATCAAGGGCAAGTAGCGAGGCGCTATGAAGTAATCGAACAAGAAAAACCGACCTGGAACGACCTGATGGCGGAGTATGGATTTGCTGAAGAATGACCAGGGGCTGAATGCACAAGATGAACTGAAGCGGCTACGCGAGGAGAACGCCCGCCTCAAGGATTTGCTGAACCAGCACGGTATAGCCTGGGAAGAACCGGTCATCCCTGAACCCGTCCCCGCCCCAACGGAATCCGCACCAGCCCCAACCCATTTCACCACCGACGAAAAGATCGCCTTGTTCCGCCGCCTGTTCCGGGGGCGAGGGGATGTCTACCCCCAGCGCTGGGAGTCGGCCAAGGGCACGTCCGGTTATTCACCGGCCTGCGGCAACGAGTGGAAACCCGGCATTTGCCACAAACCCCGAGTCAAATGCGGCGACTGCAACCAGCGCCAGTTGCTGCCGGTGACCGATCAGGTGATCTATGACCATTTGGCCGGAAAACAGACCATCGGCGTCTATCCGCTTCTGAGTGATGACAGTTGCAAATTTCTGGCGGCTGACTTCGACGAGGCTGACTGGCGGGAGGATGCCAAAGCTTTCATGCAATCCTGCCGGGAACTCGGCATTCCGGCGGCACTGGAGATATCCCGCTCCGGCAACGGCGCACACATCTGGATCTTTTTTGCCGAGCCGGTCCCGGCCCGCGAGGCCCGGCAGCTCGGGGCCGCATTGATCAGCCACACCTGTGACCGCACCCGGCAATTATCACTCGCCAGCTATGACCGCCTGTTTCCCAATCAGGACATCCTGCCCAAGGGCGGCTTCGGCAACCTGATCGCGCTGCCTCTGCAGAAGCAGCCGAGGGAATCGGGACGCAGTGTATTTGTCGATGAACACCTGCAACCCTATGCGGACCAGTGGGCCTTTCTGGCAGCCGTCAGGCCAATGTCCCGGCGGGATATGGAAGACGCCATCCTGCAGGCCAGTGGCGGCCGCCATCCTCTGGATGTAGCCTTCGCCACCGAGGAAGAGGACAGCAAGCCATGGCAGCGTCCATCACCTGTACCAGCCCGGATTACTGGTCCACTGCCGAAATCGCTGACCCTGGTGCTGGCCAACCAGATTTTCATCGCCAAAGCCGATTTGCCGCAGCCGCTGGCCAACCGCCTGATCCGCTTAGCCGCCTTCCAGAATCCGGAGTTCTACAAGGCCCAGGCCATGCGCCTGCCGGTGTGGAACAAGCTGCGCATCATCGGCTGCGCCGAGAACTTCTCCAGCATATCGGTCTGCCCCGTGGCTGCCTCGATGCGGTGCTCGACCTGTTACAGGAGAACGACATCTGTCCGGATCTAAAGGACGAACGCCTGGCCGGGACGAAAGGTGACTACCAAATTCACCGGCACTTTGCGCAAGGATCAGAAGGCAGCGGTGCGGGAGATGCTCAAACATGAGCTTGGCGTGCTCTGTGCCCCGACGGCCTTTGGCAAGACGGTCACAGCTGCCGCCCTGATCGCCCGGCGCAAGGTGAGCACACTGGTGCTGGTGCATCGTACCGAGTTGCTGCGCCAGTGGCAGGAGCGTTTGACCGGATTTCTTGAGTTACCGAAAGGATGCCTGGGTGCCATCGGCGGCGGGAAGAAGAAACCGTCCGGCAAGATCGACATTGCCGTCATGCAGTCGCTGTCACGGCGGGAAGACCTGGGCGAACTGCTCGACCAATACGGGCAGATCATCATAGATGAATGCCATCACCTGTCGGCCTTTTCCTTTGAGATGATCCTCAAGCAGGTTAAGGCGAAATATGTTGTGGGTCTGACCGCTACGCCAATACGGCGCGACGGCCATCAGCCGATCATCTTTATGCAGTGCGGGCCGATCCGCCACAGCGCCGATAGACCCGAAACCGCTCCTACCCAACTGGAAGTCTGGCCAAAGGTGCTGCCTGCGCCGGAGATCTCGCCGGATTCCCCGATTCAGGAGGTGTTCCGCATCCTCGCCAACGATGCCGAGCGCAACCGGCGCATCGCAAAAGACGTGAGGGCCGCTTACCGAGAAGGGCGAAAGGTGCTCGTGCTCACTGAACGAACGGACCATCTGTCCACTGTTGTTGGAGGCGCTGGGGGATGAGGTCGAACACAGTTTTGTGCTGCATGGCCGCTTGTCGAAGAAAACAGCGAATGGAGGTTTTTGCCGAACTGGATGCGTTGGACGAGGCGGCCCCGAGAGTATTACTCGCAACCGGCCGCCTGATCGGCGAAGGCTTCGACCACCCGCCGCTCGATACGCTAGTGCTGGCCATGCCGATCTCTTGGAAAGGAACTCTGCAGCAATACGCCGGACGCCTGCACCGGGAACACGCCGACAAGCAGGATGTGCGCATCTACGACTATGCCGAGACCGATCAGCCCCAGCTCAACCGGATGTGGGACAAACGCCAGCGTGGCTACCGGGCCATGGGATACGAGATCAAACCAATGGAGACCGTTATTTTGCGGAACGGCTCGATCCTGAAATAAAGTGGAAGCTAAGATTCAGGCTGGTCTGGGGAGCATGTAAAAACAGGAGGTGTAGAGGCTGAATCAGAATGAGCGGTGTATTGAATTCAGGCAGATTTGGCCGTAAGCACATCAAGAGCTTCGCCAGCGGCATCGCCCACTCGAATCCCGTTTTGGGAACAGCACCAATTTTTTTTCAAAGGCACGCATTGCTGGCTTGAGAATTACTATCGGTCCATGCAGAGCCGTTTTGACGAGTTCCTTAAAAGGCTAACCCAAAGCGACCAGGCAAATGCCATTGTTGAAGCGGAAAAAATGATGCCGGCAAAAAGGTCGTTGATGCCCATGCGGTCACTCCCCGTTGTGGGTTATTCCTTACTTGCCGGTGAGACGGAGAAAGGGTCGGACGGTGGCTGAATATTTTTTCGCGGAGCCTTCATGGGGGGTAATTACCGGTTCGGATTGGAACCTGTCGGAATGGATCGGAACGTGCTGAATTCTGGTTTGCACGCCGCATAGCAGATGTTATGTTATCGAACGGTTTTGAATGTCCAAGTTGAGCTCGGCTTTTTCGTGCGTATTCGAAGGCTTGAAAATGGATGCGCCTCGGAGTTGAACGATGAACAAACACCCTTTGCCGACGGCAACGGACGCATGGGCCGTTTGTGGCAGAGCCTGATCCTGGTCCACTGGAATCCCCTGTTCGCCGATATCCCGGTGGAAAGCCTGATCTTCGAGCATCAGGCCGAGTATTACCAGGTCTTGCAGGAGAGCACCCGCCAGACCAATTCCGCGCCCTTCATCGCCTTCATGCTGCGGATGATCATGGATGCCGTTTCGACTTCGACCCCGGAAGTAACACCGGATGTTACCCCGGAAGTTAGATTGCTCTCCGCTTTTACCGGAGAGATGACCCGGCAGCAGCTCAAGGCGGCATTGGGGCTTAAAGACGATGAACATTTCCGCAAGGCTTATCTGCTCCCTGCACTGAAAGCCGGGTTGATTGAAATGACAATCCCCGACAAGCCGCGCAGCAGCAGGCAGAAGTACCGCCTGACCGGTAAGGGGCAAGACCGGCTTGCGTAGCATGGCGAAGGGTCACTTGCGGCAAATTCGTGATATGGCTTCTCTTCGGAAAGGGAACGGACTTCGCTCTGCTGGGTCCGGGGGTCGGCCGGCGAGGAACAACAAGTTCCGCAAATATCACCGCAAATATCAGGGCAGCGGGCGCTGACTGCGGTAGCGCCGCCATACCGGTTGGCATTGCGAACTGGGGGTCGGCCTGCAAAGATGCTGCCGCGGATAGCATCCGTGAGCGGATGAAGGCCTCATTTTTCCGGCAGGCTGTCGGGAGGTAAATTCGCCGACACTGCCGGCTTAAAGGGCAGTTCCGGCTGACGGTAGCGGCGGTAGGCCGTGCAGCCGCCTTTCCAACTGCACCGCGCGCACACGGCGACGTGTTTCTTATGATGCCCCTTGTAACGCGGGCAACTCAGATAGTCCCGGTGATATGGGCTTCGGCGTGGTTGCATAAGCATTCCTCATTAAGGAGATGCGCATAATTGTTTCGGGTATCTATGGCCGTCTCTTTTTTAGTCCCTTATCACCGGAATTGAATGTGTTTTGGGAACAAAACATTTGGGGTCTCGGGAAACGTTTATCAGCCAAGAATCTACATCGACCAAAAATAAATTCTATTTTTAACATGGATGATTTCGCCCGATTCGATTGGGTTGCTTAAACTTCATCTGGTGACTCCCAGCCAACGGGCTAAACGGGCCTAATGGGCAAACCTGGTAACGGGTTCCGGCTTGTCCGGGTTAGATTATACATACCTCAATTCAGCCGGCTCCTCAAGACCCGGCGGCCGCCGGTTTGGCATCGGCTCTGGACCAGCGGGCTTCCGGAGGCGCTGGAACCCATCAAATTTACCGTGTTCCGGCGCAATTCATACTTGACTTATCGCAAGAATCTGTCGTAATTATTGGTAGTTAGTTTTAGTCGGCCACCGGCTCTCGTTTGTCGGCCCGGTTCGTGAAGTTGTTCTTGAGGCGACGAACGGCCTGAGTTGGCGGCCGCCTGTTGTCAGACCTGGAACCGACGGCGGCCGTTGACGGCTGACGGCGGGACCATTACTATTGTCATTGGTTTTATCGATTCTTTTCCGATGTGAGGTAGCTGAAGGCGACATGACGCGATCTTCCGAAACGACCCGCACCACCAAAGAGACCCGCATCCACCTCACCCTGGATCTGGACGGCAGCGGCGGCGGCGACATAACGACCGGCATCCCGTTTTTCGATCATATGCTGACCCTTTTTGCGGCGCATGGTTTTTTCGACCTGACAGTGACCGCTGATGGAGACCTGGATGTCGATCATCATCACACGGTCGAAGACGTCGGCCTGGTGATGGGCGACGTTTTCCGGCAGGCCCTCGGGGATCGCTCGGGAATCAAGCGCTACGGCCATGCGGTCACGCCGATGGACGAGGCCCTCACGAGTGTCAGCGTCGATTTGTCGAACCGGCCGTTTCTGGTTTTCAACGCCGCCGGCCTGACCGGCAGCGGCGTGCGGTTCGACATTGCCCTGGCCAAGGAGTTTTTCCGGGCTTTCGCCAATCGCTGCGGCATGAATCTGCACGTCAACGTCCACTATGGCGAAAACCCGCACCACGTGATCGAGTCGATCTTCAAGGCCGCCGGCCGGGCACTGGATGAAGCGACGGCATTCGACGGGCGGATCACAGGCGTCCGTTCCACGAAAGGCGCGCTTTGATAACGGGTCAAAATTCATGAAACCCGCGCATGGCGGCGGCCGTCGCGGGCGCTGGCTGGTGCTTGGCCTTTTTTGGCTCATCGCCGCCGGCTGCACCTCGGCGGACGTCAAGACCGTCCGGACGGGGTCGACCGCCGGTATCGATTCGATACTGGTTCTGCCGTTTGACGACCGCGCCAAAATTTACGGCGAAACCGGGTTGATCAAGTGCCCCCTGTGCGACTATTACTTCGAAGCCGGCCCCGTACCGCCGGCATTGGCTGAACAGTTGAGCGAGCGTCTGGTCGAATTGCTGGGGCCACGCACCGCCGCCACCCTGATCACCCATGACCGGTCTTTCGACGACAGCCGGGCGCCTTCCGGCAAGGACCGGCCCACGGAAAGGATGCTCTTGTCCCAGGCCGGACGATCGGCGGGGGCGGATGCCGTTTTGACGGGCTACATCTACCGCTATCAGGAGCGGATCGGCACCCCTTATGCCGCATCACGGCCGGCGTCGGTGGCGTTCAGCATCCATTTGATTCGGTCGGCAGACGGCGCGGACCTGTGGTTCGGTTACATCGACGAGACTCAGCGGGCTCTGGCCGAAAACCTTTTCGACATGGCGGCTTTCTGGCAACGGAAAGGACGCTGGGTCACGGCCGATGACATGGCGCTGCGCGGCCTGTCCGAGCTGCTCGATAAGTTTCCCGAAAACTGACGGCGCACCTGACCCGGCGCACGCCGCCGCATCGTCTCTAATCTCTTAAGCAAAGCCACCTGAATCTGCCATGATCATCATACCGGCTGTCGACATTCAATCCGGACGGTGCGTGCGTCTCCTGCAAGGTCGCCAGCACGATGTCACCGTCTTTTCAGATGACCCGGCGGCCATGGCCCGCCGCTGGGCCGAGGCGGGGGCCGGGCTGATCCATGTCGTCGATCTCGACGGGGCCTTCGAAAAAGGACCGCGCAACACGGCCGCCATCCGCGCCATTCTGGACAGTGTCGCGGTCGATGTTCAGATCGGGGGCGGGATCCGGGATGAGCACACGATTCAAACTTACCTGGAGGCCGGGGCTGCACGGGTGGTGATCGGCACGGCGGCGGTCAGGGATCCGGATCGGATCAAGGCCATCTGCCGCCGGTTTCCGAATCGCATCGTCCTGGGCATCGATGCCCGCAACGGGATGGTGGCCGTCGAGGGCTGGACCGAAACAACGCCGGTCCGCGCCGTGGATCTGGCACGCCGCTTCGAAGACTGCCCGCTGGCTGCCATTAATTTTACCGACATTCACCGGGATGGAATGCAAACCGGGGTGAACATCGAGGAAACGCGCCGTCTGGCGCAATCGGTTGCGATTCCGGTGGTGGCATCCGGGGGAATATCGTCCCTTGAGGACATTCTCGACCTGCTGCCGCTGGAGGCCGACGGCGTGTGCGGCGTGATTGTCGGCCGGGCCCTTTATGCCGGTACGGTAGATCTGAAACAAGCCATCGCCAGTGCCAACGCCGACCGTGACCCTTCACAGGGGTAAAAGCGAATTATAGAAAAGCCTTGACAATATGTTACTGATAAAATATGTTATTCCGCTGATTCATTCAATCATTTAACAAAAAAATCGCTGGTTTTCTTTCCGTTTAATCACCTCCATTACAGGACGATTTCGCATGTTCCAAAGAAGTGGAGGATGTTCTTTTTGACCAGTTTCATCCCTGACGAAAAAATCGCCGAAATCCGACAGGCCGCCGACATCGTCGATATCGTCTCCGGCGTGGTGCTGCTGAAAAAAGGCGGCAAGAATTATCTCGGCCTCTGCCCCTTTCACTCCGAAAAAACCCCTTCCTTTACCGTCAGTCCCGACAAACAGATTTTTCATTGTTTTGGGTGCGGAGAAGGCGGCGACGTATTTTCCTTCGTCATGAAGCAGGAAGGCCTGAGCTTCGCCGAAGCCGTCCGGGACCTGGCGCGCCGCTGCGGGATCACACTGCCGGAGCGGCGCATGAGCGGCGCGCAGCGGCGGCGTCTCGATGAAAATGAGCAACTGCTGGCCGTCAACCGCCTGGCAATGGATTTTTTTCAAAAAAGCCTGACAGACGGGCCGGCGGGCGAAGGCGCGCGCAGCTACCTTGCCAAACGGGGGCTGACCCGGGCCACGATCGAGCAGTTTCAGATCGGATTTGCGCCCAAGGGCTGGGATCACCTTTGCAAACACCTGATGGGCCAAAACCTGCCGGCCTCCATCATCGAAAAAAGCGGGTTGGTTCTGCCGCGGAAAAACAGCGGCGGCTACTACGATCGGTTCCGCGAGCGGATCATGTTTCCGATTTCAGATGTGAACCGGCGGGTCATCGGGTTCGGTGGCCGCGTCATGGACGACGCCCTTCCCAAGTACCTCAATTCTCCTGAAACGGCCCTCTACAACAAGAGCCGGTCCCTCTACGGACTGCACCTGGCCAAAGCCCCTTGCCGGGAGTCCGAATCGGTTTTTATCGTCGAGGGATACTTCGATGCGGTCGCACTGCATCAACACGGCCTTGCCAATACGGTCGCCACACTCGGGACCTCGCTGACCACCGAACACGTGCGGCTGCTGCGCGGTTGTGTCGGTGAAAAGGGCCGGGCCGTTCTGGTCTATGACTCCGATGACGCCGGTATCAAGGCCGCCCGGCGCAGCATCGATGTGTTTGACAAAGAATACGTCAATGCGCAAATTTTAGTTTTAGCATCCGGCTACGACCCGGACAGCTTTATCTTCGAGTACGGTGCCGACGTTTTTGACGCCGCCGCCCAAGAGGCCCTTGACATCATACCTTTTTTGCTCGAGAGCGCCATCAAAGAAAACGGCCTGTCGGTCGAGGGTCGCGTGCGGATTGTGAGCAAACTGAAGGGACCGCTGAATGCCGTCTCCGACTCGGTAGCCCGGTCCTTGTATGTGCGGATGGTGGCCGAGCGGCTGGAGATTGACGAGCGGGCCCTTTTGGAAAAACTGCGTCAGGCGACCGGCGGCTCGCCCGACGCACGCCGTATGCCGATGGCCGAGCCGGCAGTGGCAACGGTTTCCGGCCAGCGAGCCGCGTTTGCCGCCGGTGCCGGCAGTCGGGTGGAAAAACAGATTATCGCCATGATGTTGCAGGTGCCGCACGCCAGCAAAATCCTCGCTCGCCTGGATGCTCTGGCCTTATTTGAAGATCCGTTTCTCGCCCGGCTCGGAAAGCTGATTCTCGAGGTCTACGACCGCTGGAAAAACAACGCCCCGGCAACCGCTGCTCCCAGCGCCGCCGCCGATAATCGATGGCTGGCGGATGTCATGGCGGGCCTGGCGGACGACGCGGACCGGCGGGCCATTGCCGACGCGGCCATCCATGCGGAGAGTTGGGACTTGGAAGGGTGTGAAAAGCAGATTCTGCATTTCGTGGAAACGGCGCGTAAGCGCCGGAGTCATCACGATATCGAACACCGGATCAAGGCCGCCGTGCACGAAAAGGACGACAAATTGGTCGAGCAACTTCTGATCGAAAAGCAGGCCCTGGCGGTCAAGCGTGAAAAAAGAAAAATGGCTCTGCGCGACCGGTAGGTGACCTTTGGACATTAACCGTGTAGCGGCCGCTGGGGGCGGGGGTTTGGGCCGCGGCCGGGCACGGATACACCGAATAGTGCCGGGCCGCCTTTAATTATTTACGGTTTTGGACTGAAACCAGGGCAGCTGTTTCTGGATGGACATTTTTGGGAAACGGGTGAAGGACGCGGGGGAGGCATACATTAATGACTAGTAAATCCGCCAAAGTACGGGTGAATACAAAAAACAGCCGTCAGGAAAAGGCCGCAGCGAATGGGTCCTCAAGCTTGCCGGCCAAGAAGACCGACGATAAGACCGCCGAAAAAAACGGCGGCGCGCAAATCAACCGAAAAGCGTTGAAGGAGTTGATTTCCAAGGGCACCAAGCAGGGCTATCTCACCTATGACGAGATCAATGAAGTCCTGCCGGAAGACATGCTGTCGGCCGAACAGATCGAAGAGACGCTGATTCTATTCGATGACCACGAGATCGACATCCTGGACGAAAAAAGCGCCCGAAAATCAGAACAGGCCAAAAAACTCAAGCAGGCCAAAATCAAGGAGCGCCAGCGCGCCGTGACCGATTTCGGGGCGGTCACCGACCCGGTGAAGATGTATCTGCGCGAAATGGGCATGGTGACCCTCTTGAGCCGTGAAGGTGAAGTTGAAATTGCCAAGAAAATCGAGGCCGGCGAACAGGAAGTTTTGCGCGCCGTGCTCGACACTATTAACGGCGTCGAATCGATCCTCGAACTCGGCGACCGTATTGAAAAGGCCGAACTGCGGCCCAAATACGTCCTCCGGGACATCGACGAGGGCGACACGTACGTTGATGAGGCCGTGCAGACCGAAAAATTTTTGAACACGATTCGCTCGATCAGGGAAATTCACCTCGAAAACATTGCTTTTCGCGAGAAACTCTTTTTCGACGAGTTGGAGCCGGGCGAAAGCCGGCGCGTAAGGCGCTCCATCAAACGGCGCAATGCCAGAATTTTCGAACTGCTGAAGGAATGGCGTCTCGAGGGGAGCATCATCGATGACATCGAGCAGCGCATTATCGATCAAATCGAGTGGTTCGACCGCATGAGCCAGAACCTTATGCGGCGGGCCGGCGCGGTTAATTCACCGCTGGGAGAGGTCCGCAACAACCTGAAGTCCAAAACCCATTTCGTGAAATGGGCCGGTCAGCTCTGCGCTCTCAAAAAAGAGGAGCTCTCGGAACTGTACACGGAAATCGTCAATATCCAATCGGCCATCCAGGAGCGTAAAAAGGAACTCAAAACGAAAAACAGGACCCTGAAGCGGGTGATGGCCAATGTCGAGGAAGGCCGGCAGAGGGCCAAACTGGCCAAAAGCGAGCTGACCCGCGCCAATTTGCGCCTGGTGGTCAGCATCGCCAAGAAGTACACCAACCGCGGATTGCAGTTCCTGGACCTGATTCAGGAAGGCAACATCGGTCTGATGAAGGCGGTTGACAAGTTCGAATACCGCCGGGGGTACAAGTTCAGCACCTATGCCACCTGGTGGATCCGTCAGGCCATCACGCGGGCTATCGCCGACCAGGCGCGCACCATCCGCATTCCGGTTCACATGATCGAGACCATCAACAAGCTGATCCGCACCTCCCGCTACCTGGTTCAGGAGCAGGGTCGCGAGCCGAGCCCGGAGGAAATTGCCGAAAAAATGGAGATCCCGCTCGAGAAGGTGCGCAAGGTGCTTAAAATAGCCCGGGAGCCGATCTCGCTCGAAACACCGATCGGGGAGGAGGAGGACAGCCATCTGGGAGATTTTATCGAGGACAAGAAGTTCATGCTGCCCTCGGATGCCGCCATCAATCTCAACCTGGCCGAACAGACCCGCAAGGTGCTGGCCACGTTGACGCCGCGCGAGGAAAAGGTGCTGCGCATGCGCTTTGGTATCGGTGAAAAGGCCGATCATACCCTGGAGGAGGTCGGGCAGGATTTCGCCGTCACCCGCGAGCGCATCCGCCAGATCGAAGCCAAGGCCCTGCGCAAGCTGCGCCACCCGACCCGCAGCCGTAAGCTCAAGCATTTCATCGAAACCTGACAACCTTGTTTTTATAACGGTATCGACCCCGGTGCCGGACCTCTATCCCGTAGGGGCGAAAAATTTTTCGCCCCTACCATAAAACCTGCCACCTCCGGCAACCGCCCCCCCGGTCTCCTGCTTTTTTTCAGGTTATCTCGCGGCCCATCATGGATAGCATCGAATGAAACGTGCGGTGTGGCGCTTGACAACGGCGACCTATAAGGGTAAGAGGGATCGTTTTCCGAAAATGCCTTGCCGGTGACGGTGGGCAACTGCCGTGGTCGCCATCATGACTGCGGAGCCCACACCGATCCGCGACGGCATGCACCGGTATCGACGGACACCTTGTTTTGCCGGCTTCTTTTAAGGATAATGCCGTCATCGTTAACACTTGAGGGCCCATAGCTCAGCTGGTAGAGCCACCGGCTCATAACCGGTCGGTCCCTGGTTCGATCCCAGGTGGGCCCATGCCCCTTAGAAAGATTTTTTTCAGCCTGAATTCCGGAATCGGTTTTTTCCGAATACCAACCGGAGCACGGCGGTCGGGGTGAACCGGATCGGTTCGGAAAGAGGCGGGGCTGCCGGCAGGTCGGCCGCGCTTTTTTTATTTGGTTCCGGACGGCTGCGGCGGCACTTCGAGGAGCCCGGAACAGGTGTGTCGTCTGGCACGTAAAGGTGGTCCATGTCCGCTACGGTAGGCGATTTCATCGACATCATGGAAAACCTGGCGCCGGTCGCTCTGGCCGAGTCCTGGGACAATGTCGGCTTGCAGGTCGGGCACAGGAACTGGCGCATCAAGAGGGTCTGGACGGCCCTCGATCCGCTGCCGGAGGTCATCGCGGCAGCCTGCCGCCATAAAGTGGATCTCCTGGTCACTCATCACCCCCTTATCTTCAAACCGCTCAAACGCCTCGATGGCGCCAAGCCGGTCGGGCAGTGCATTTTTCAGGCGATTGAAAACCGTTTGGCGGTGTATGCGGCGCACACCAATTTCGACAGTGCCGCCGGCGGGCTGAACGACATCTTTGCCGGCCGGCTCGGACTGACGCACCTCGCGGCCCTCGTGGCGTCGGCGCCCGCCGGCGTTTTCAAACTGGTGGTGTTCGTGCCGGTGGAACACGAGCAGAGGCTGCTGGAAGCGCTCTTCGAGAGCCCGGCCGGTGACATCGGCGCTTACCGCAATTGCTCTTTCAGGACTTTCGGAAGAGGCACTTTCAAGCCCGGTCAAGACGCCGCGCCGTATGCGGGAGAGCGCGGACGCGTCAACGATGTGGCCGAAGTCAAAATAGAGGCGGTGGTCGCGCCGCGCGATCTGGCGCGGGTCATCGCGCACCTGCGATCCTCTCATCCCTACGAGACCATGGCCTACGATGTTTATCCCCTTCGCCCCGCCGAATCGATGCAGGGGCTCGGCCGGGTCGGTGAATTGGCCGAACCGACCGACCTGACCTCGCTGGCGCTTGCGGTCAAGCAAACCTTTGGCGTCGAAACGCTGCGAGTGGCCGGCGACCCCCACCTGCCGGTAAAGCGGGTAGCGATTTGTACCGGCAGCGGAGCGAGCCTATTGCCGAGCTTTCTGGCCTCGGCGGCCGAGGTCTACATCAGCGGCGACCTGCGATACCACGATGCCCGCGACACTGCCGCGGCCGGACGCGGATTGATCGATGTCGGGCACTTTTCGTCCGAGCACATTTTTGTGGCCGAGCTGACCCGGCGACTGCGGGCGGCCGCCGCCGCGGCCGGACTCGATGTCGATATCAGCGGCTGCGACCTGGAAAAAGAACCGTTTTCATATTTATAACCTCAACGATGGGGCGAGGGGCGGGCGGGCGTCATGGACGAAACTCTCAAGAAAAATTTCGACACCCTGGTGACACTCCAGGAAGTTGAGATCGAAACAGCGTCCGTTCAGGCCCAGCTCGCCGGCTATCCGCGGCAGCAGGCCGAGCTGGAGGGGGTGGTTAAAGCCGCCGAAGAGGCCGTGGTCATTGAAGAAGGCCGGTCGCGTGACGTCCGACAGGCCTATCGCGCCCTGGAGTCGGATGCCAAGGCGATCCAGGGGCGGATCGTCAAGAGCGAAGAGAAATTACGCGCGGTCAAGACCAACAAGGAATATCAATCGTCGCTGAAGGAGATCGATGATTTGAAAGCCGCACTTTCGACCGTCGAGGACCGTATGCTGGTGTGCCTGGAGGAGATGGACCTGGCGGCCGCTGCGGTTGGCGCTAAAAAAGACGAGGTCCAGCGGCTGGCCGAAGACGTCGAGGAAGAAAATGACCTCATCTGCCAAAGCGCCGCTGAGGCGCAGCAACAACTTGACCGTCTGAACGCTCAACGCGCCGAGATCATCGCCGCCGTTCCCGCGGATTTGCTGAAAACCTATGAAACCGTCAAGAAAAACAGCGGCGGCGTGGCGATCGCGGCTGTCAAAAACGCCGTCTGCCGCGGGTGTCACGTCAATCTGCCGCCGCAGATGTATCACGACCTGCTGCACTTCGACAAGTTGCTCATCTGTCCCCACTGCGAAAGATTGATTTATCCCGCAGGCGACTAAGCTTGTTTGTATTCCAAGTCTTGCATTTACCTGGAAATCCGCTAATATCTCCCTATATTCGCACATAAGACACAGGGCGGTCGGAGTCGTTCAGACGATCGCCGGACGGCCAGTTCGTCCGGAGGAAAGTCCGAACACCACAGGGCAGGGTGCTCCATAACGTGGAGTCGCGGCGACGCGAAGGAAAGTGCAACAGAAAGCAAACCGCCCCGCACACCCGTGCGGGGTAAGGGTGAAACGGTGCGGTAAGAGCGCACCAGTTCTCCGGGTGACCGGGGAAGCTCGGTAAACCCCACCCGGTGCAAGACCAAATAGGGGAGTGCTCGAGGGCGGCCCGTCCAAGCTCCCGGGTAGGTCGCAAGAGGTGCCGGGCAATCGGCATCCTTAGATGAATGATCGTCGCCCACGGCCGGGTAACCGGCCGTGGGAACAGAATTCGGCTTACGAACCACTCCGGCCGCCCTGTCCTTGTTAACGCTGTTAAATCTATTCCATTTTAGTTTTAAAATTTCGGGATGCGGCACCATGGATGCTCCTTACACCTGTGACATCACCTTCGCCGAGCGGGTCAGGATTTTTACCCAGGAGTATTTGAAATACTGCAAATTTCTGACGGACGAGCGTTCCACCCCCGGCGTGATCAGCAAAAAGCTCTATGCCGCCTTGATTTCCAACTCGCAGCTGCTGGAAGATTTTCTCGATTTCCACGGGGCCAAGAACAATTCCGACTGGTATTTTTTCCGGGAGCTGAGTGCGGCCGTCAGGCACTTGAGCCTGGCCTGTTATTCTCAGAAGCACATCCTGAACCGTCTTGTCTATTATGATCTGGTCAATATGGAAAACTTCAAACGCGAAGGCGAAACAACCTTCGCGTTTTTGACCAATACGCTGAAAAGCCTGGCGCCAATCATCATCGAGGAAGCCCGGCGCCTGAACATTCCCGAGCCCGCCGAGGCTGTCGACATTACGATCTTTCCCGAGGTCGTGACCGCCGACCTCCTGCCCTACGACATCGATGACGACAATCGCGATCAGCAGAAAAAACACATCGTCAACATCGCCAGCGAATTTATCCGCATCGCAAAAACCCTTGACCAGTTCCGCTTCTACGAAGCCTACGGCATCGAGGAAATCCGGTCCATCGTGCCCGACAAGATCAATGAAGTCGAGGTCCGGCGCTTCGAGATGCTGGTCCACAACCTGCAATCCTCCTTCGACACCTATGTGATCCACGGCGGGTATCGATTCGGCAACCGCAAGCTCAAACAGTTGCGCGGCAACTTTTCGGCTGTCTTTCACCTGCTTCAGGTCATGGGCCGGCTGCTTCATTTTTATGAGCGGCACCTCTACGATGCCGGTTACAAAAATACCTACAAACAGGTGCAGGAGCGACTGGCGCTGCTGGTTGACGCCGAAGCCCTGCTGGACCGTACGATCAACTACGGCCTCTATTTTACCTGTCACTTTCTCAACATCGGCACCAAGCTGGCCGGGGACATCCTCAACGAGAACATCGAAAGGGGGTCGATCGTGGTGGGCATTCCCGTCAAACTCGGTTTCCACAGCCGGCCGAGCCTTCTGCTGGCCAAAATCGTGCAGCACTACGGCGGGCAAGTCGAATTGGTCGTGGGGCAGGACCGGTTCGATGCCAGCAGTGTGCTCGACATTCAATGGGCCGGCGGCAAGATACAAAAGGAGAACCTCGATCAGGTCAGGTTCGAAGGGGATGTGCGGGCCCTCGAGGACATCGAGATCCTGGCCGGGGTCAATTACGGCGAAGACACGATAGGCAAGGGGGTGCCGCTGCCCCGCGAGCTTAAATACTTAAAGTGATGCATTATGGTATCTGCGGTTATCGTGGCCGCCGGACTTGGCCTGAGGATGAAAAGTACCACGCGCAAGCAATATCTCCCGCTGGCCGGCCGGCCGATGGTCGTGCACACCCTGCAAAAATTCGATAACTGCCCTCTGATCGACCAGATGTGCGTGGTGGTGCCGCCGGATGATCTCGAAGAGTGCCGCCGCCTGCTGTCCGGCGGGCACATTGAGAAACCGGTGACATGCGTTGCCGGCGGCCGGGCGCGCCAGCAATCGGTCTATAACGGCCTGCGGTCCCTTGATCGCAAAGAAGGGTTGGTGGCCATCCATGACGGTGTGCGGCCGCTTGTAGAACCGGCGCTGATCTCGGCCTGCATCCGGGCCGCCGAAACCAGCGGCGCCTGTGCACCCGGCATACCGGCCGAGGATACCCTCAAGCGTGTGCGCGGCGCGGCCACCATCGCCGAGACGATTGACCGCACGGACCTTTGGCTCATCCAGACCCCGCAGGTGTTTCGCTACGCGCTCATCGTGGAAGCCCACCAGCGCGCCATCCTCGACGGCTATGCCGGCACCGACGACGCCAGCCTGGTCGAGCGTCTGGGACATCCCGTCACTCTCGTTGGCGGCAGCAAATCAAACATCAAGGTGACCACCGCCGAAGATCTGGTCCTGGCGGCGGCTTTGCTGCGCGCTGCGGCCGGTGAGAAGCCGGCCGCGCACTTTTAGCGCACCCGCCTCACGGGCCGCGCAGCTTGCGGTTGCCGGCCATGGGCAGCCGGCAAAGGCCGCACACCGCTGGCCGTTTTTTCAGGTGGCGAGGCCCTCCGGTGCCAATCGCGCCCAGGCCGCAAGAGTTTCAAAGCGTCGCCGGACGGTCTCGGAGGGCCTTGCCATGACCCTGGGACCCGGAGCGGCCCCGAACTTCCATCCGGTTGACACGGGGGAGGGCGATACTTAGTATTGTGGCGTTAAATTAATAAAATCATTGTGATTTCAGGCACAAAAAGTGTCTGACGATCACCACCAAGGAGGAAAAATCCGTGGAACATGCCACCCCGACGGACAGCCCGGCCGCCGCCGCCAGCCAGGATCAATTCATGCGCCAGTTGAAGCAGACCTTTGAAAAACTGCCGAACGATATACCGATTTACATGTTTGTCGAACAGGGCCGCGACGATGTTTTCGCCCAGACCAATCGCCAGATCGTGCGCGCTTTCAGGGAGTTGACATCCAAGATCACCTTTCGCGAACATCCCATGGCGCATGAGCTGGCGCGCAAGTGGAATGTGGACCGGTCGCCGACCCTCTTGATCGCTCCGGAGCGGGTGAACATCCGCTGGATCGGCGCCCCGTTGGGAGAAGAAGGCCGCACCTTTCTCGAAACCCTTATTTTCGTCGGTTTAGGCAAAAGCAACTTGACCGATCAGACGCTCAAGGTGCTTAAAAAAATCGATTCGCCGCGCCAGGTGAAGGTTTTTGTCAGCGCCACCTGTCCCTATTGCCCGCAGCAGGCGGTCAACGCCATCCGGGCCGCGATCGAAATGCCGGACATGGTGTCGGTGGAGATCGTCGACATCCAGTGCGCGCCGGACCTGGCCGATCAGTACAACGCCCACAGCGTGCCGCAGACCTTTGCCAACGATATCCTCATCGGTCAGGGGGCGCAGAGCGAAGAAGTGTTTGCCCTATCGCTCCAGAAAATGGAACCGCAGAGCATTTTCATTCCCGAAAGCGATGCCGAACTGGTCACAAACGATGTCGTGATCGTCGGCGGCGGTCCGGCCGGCCTGGCCGCGGGCATTTACACCGAACGCAGCGGCCTGCGCACCGCGGTCATCGAGCGTGATGCACTCGGCGGACAGGTGGCCACCACGCCGATTGTCGAGAACTATCCCGGTTTCGCCCAGGTTGGCGGCAAAACCCTGGTGGACATCATGGTCAGCCATGCCCTGCAATACGTCCAGATCTATCCCGGCGAAGCCGTGCTGGACATTCAACCCGGAGAGCCCATCGTCGTTCAGACCAGCCGCCGCAAATTCGAGACCCGCGCGGTGCTGCTGGCGACCGGTGCCAAGCATCGCCATCTGGGGATACCCGGCGAAGAGCGCCTGGCGGGCAGGGGAGTCAGTTACTGCAGTACCTGCGACGGGCCGCTTTTTAGGGGCAAAAAGGTGATCATGGTCGGCGGCGGGAACAGCGCGGTGACCGAAGCTCTGCACCTGTTTCACATCGGTATCGATGTCACCCTGGTTCACCGGCGCGACAAGCTGCGGGCCCAGGACTTTTTGGCCAAGCAACTCTTCGACAACCACATCGAGGTGCTGTGGAACACCGAAATCAAAGAAATACGCGGTAAGGAAAGAGTCGAAGATGTCCTGCTGGTCGACAGCGCCACCGGCAAAGAGCACCCCTTCAAGACCAATGGGGTTTTCATCGCCATCGGCTACGAGCCCTCGGTCGAGCTGGCCCAAAAGATCGGCGTGGCGCTGAACGAAGACGGCTTCATCAAGCACGATGAAAAGCACCGGACCAACATTGCCGGCATTTACTCGGCCGGAGACGTGGAGGGCGGCTACAAGCAGATCGTGACGGCTTCCGGCCAGGGCTCGGCCGCCGCCATTTCTATTTTCGAGGACCTGATCAACCCGTACTGGAAGACGCAGGTCAACCTGGATACTGAAGTTTACCGCAGCGCAAATTGATCGGCATCCCGTAGCACCGGAAACTCCTTACGGCAGGCGTCGATCCGGCGGCGCTCGAGCGTCAGCGTGAACACGCAGGGGGCATGGGCGTTTTGGAACAAGACCGTTCCGTCCGGGTCGATGATCGACGAATCGCCGCTGTGGCAGAGGCCGTTGCCATCGGAGCCGATACGGTTGACGCCGATCACGAAACACTGGTTTTCGATGGCCCGCGCCGGCAGCAGGGCTTTCCAGTGAGCGGCTCTTTTTTGCGGCCAGTTGGCGATAAAGAGCGCCAGATCGTAGTCGGCAAGATGGCCGTTGCGTACCCAGACCGGAAACCGTAGATCGTAACAGACGAAAGGCCGGATCTTCCAGCCCTTCAATTCGACCAGAAGCGCCGAACCGCCGGCGGTATAGGTGCGGTCCTCGCCCGCGTAGCCAAAGAGATGCTTCTTGTCGTAGGTTTCCAGGGTGCCGTCCGGGCGCGCCCAGCACAGTCGGTTGTAATAGCGGCCGTCGGCGGCGATGATGAGACTGCCGACAACGGCGGCGCCGGTGCGCCGGGCGGATTCTTGCAGCCAACCGACGGCCCGTCCGCTCATCTCTTCCGCCAGCGCGGCGGCGTTCATGCTGAATCCGGTCGTAAACATCTCCGGCAGAACGATCAGGTCGGTGGCGGTCTCAAGCCCGCCGATCAGGCGATCGAAGCGGCGCAGATTAGAAGCGGCGTCCTCCCACTCCAACTCGGTTTGTATCAAGGTCACCGTCAAATCCGGCATAATATCTCCGCGGCTTTTCACAGCGTTTCATCTTTTATTATCGCTGAAAACGACGTTTCAAAAGGTAGGCTCCATGTCGGAAACAGCCGATTGTTCTGTGCCGCCCGCAGCCGGTCGCTATCCTGGGTGCCCGGTGGTGGCGGTCGGAGCGGTGGTATTCAACAAAGGGCGGGTGCTGCTGGTTCGTCGGGGACAGCCCCCCTCCGATGACCTCTGGGCTATTCCGGGCGGCAAGGTCCGGCTCGGGGAATGTTTGCAAACGGCCGCGGAACGGGAAATCCTGGAGGAGACGGGGCTCATTGTCCGCGCCGGCCCACCGGTGCACACCTTCGATGTGATCGAACGAGATGACCGCGGAGGGGTCCGTTATCACTACGTGATCGTGGACGTGAGCGCGGAGTATGCGGGCGGCATCATCCGACCCGGCGATGATGCCCGCGAGGCCCGCTGGATCGGGCCCGACGACATCCGGCGCCTGAAGGTCAGCCCCCCGACGATCGAGCTTCTGCAGCGTCAATACGGCTTCGGCGGCACGCTTGTCAATGGTCCGGGGGTTCAATAGAATCGCTGTCTCGCGCGGGACGCGGCGAGATCGCGCCCTCAGCGCGCCTCATTGTTCGGCGACTTGACACGTCGGGAAATATCTCATACTATCGCCGCACGTTAATTCGGAAAAATAATCTTGTCTATCAGGAGGCCCGCATGGCTAAAGATACAAACTACGAATGCAAGAGTTGTGGCCGCAAGGTCACCGTGGAAAGCTCCGACGCGAAGGCTCCGGATTGCTGCCAACACCCCATGGCCAAAGCCGAACGCCTGCCGGTTTGCAGCATGACCGAAACCGCCGAACAATCGCGCATGGAAGACATGGGCGAGCCCTGTGACGACGGGCGGTCGGGAAAACTTTAAGTGAACCGTTCCCGGGTCTCAGTGCATCGGCCGCCGATTTATCTTTGACCCGGCACCTTAAAACGGCCAGAAGTTGTTATCGTTCCAGATTTTCTCCGTCACTTCCCGCTCGACCGTCGCCAGAAACTCCAGGTGGGTTTTTTCCCAGGCGGCCAACCACTCGTACAGCGCTTTTTCATTGGGGTCGCCTACCTCCTGTGCCCGTTGCGAATAGAGCGTGATGGCGTTTTTTTCCATGGCCATGGCGGCCGCAATCGCGGCCGACTCGAACCCGGCGGCCGAAATCTGATCCTTGAGATCCTGCGTGAGCACCGTTGCGGCTATGGCACCGGCACTTTCCGTTCCATAGCTGCCGGCCTTGAAACTTTTCGTTTCACGGTAGATTTTATACTGCTCGGACAGAATGCGGATGTGGGTTTTTTCTTCATCGGCCATCTGGCCGAAAAACCGGCGGACAGCCTCCTTATCGGTCTGCTGGGCCACGGTCGTGTAGAAGGCGCGGCCTCTTTTTTCGAGTAGAATGGCACTTTTCAAAATCTTCACTGTTTTGTCTTCACCCATAGAAGTTCTCCTTTGATCCCGCCCCATGCGGGGTGTCGCCGTTGGGCGCCGCGAGGCCATGACACGAGTCGTCCCCCGCTGTCCAGGAATTATTCGGGCGCATTGTAATGTGTGAGCGATATTTTCGTAACGAACAACATAGGCACGAGCGCCGATATTGCAATGTCACTGGAAAGGGGTAATGGATTGTAGGGGATAGGTCATAGAGTGTGAAGGGTATCCCAGCACATCGTTAAAGAGGTTCACCAGCAGCGGTTCGTACCAGGATTGCAGGCCAAAGCCTTGGATAAAACCGTTGTGGCCGCCGTGGCGCTGAATCGACAAGGACGTGTGGCGGTTAAGGCGCAGCCGCGCGAAATCTTCAGCCGCGATGATGGGATCGTCCGCGGCCGCCAGGAGAGTCAGGGGCAGGGATATCCGATGCAGCGCTTCGCCCAGCAGGGTATAGGATCTGAAATAATCACGGGTCGATCCGACATCACTGTAACGGGCAAGCAGTTCATCGGTCATTTTGCGCACCGAGTTTTCGGCCGACAGCCGCTTAAAATCGTAGAGCCGCGGGAAAAGGGCCTGCTTGCGCCGCAACGAGCGTCGCCATTTTTTCAGAAAATAAAATCGAATATAGGGAATAGCATCGATTCTGGCGGTCGCATTCTCCGGATCGAGGACCGGGCAGATGCTGACCACGTGTCGCAGGTTTTCGATCGGTTGGGTGCGGCAGCGCCGGGCAATGCGCAGCGCGAAGTTGCCGCCCAGTGAAAAACCGACCAAAAAAGCCGGGCGGCCGGGCATCACGGCGGCCGCCCGGCGAACGGCCTGATAGACTTCTTCGAGGGCCGAGGCGTAGAACAGGCCGGCATTCAGATGGTGGCTGCCGCCATGATCCCTGAAGTTGAGCCTTAAAACCGCGTAGCCGTTTCGGAGCAGGATGTCTGCGGTACGCACGCAGTAGGTGGAAAAAGCGCTTCCTTCCCAGCCGTGAAGCACGATGACGATGCCCGTGGCCGGGTTTTCCGGCGGCGGTGTGGAAAACCGTCCCAGCAGGCGGATACCGTTGCCGGCATCGAGGAGCATCGATTGGGCCGAGCGTTCGATGCCGTTGGCGCGCCGGCGACGGAATTTGCTGCTGGAGAGAATCGTTTGCACGTGGGGGTGGCGAAATAATAGCCCCGGCGTGAAGGCGGAGGGCTGCACCTGATCTATCAGGAAACGACCAGGGCACAAATCAGGTCGAGGGCGCGCTCCAAACTCAATTTCGACATGTTCAACACCAGATCGTAATGCACCGGCTGATCGTAATCGGCGCTGTCAAAAAGCCGCATCAGCTTCAAGCGCCTCTTGCCTTTTTTGATGACGGCCTGGCGGGCGTCGTCCGGGGCGAGACCGTAATGGTCCTGCATGAACTTTATCCGGTCGGATTCCGCGGCCAGCAGAAGAACGTGCACGGCGTCCTTGCGGTCTTTCAGGATGAACTGAGCCCCGCGACCGAGAATAATGACATTGTCCCGCTCGGCGATCTTGGGGATGATTTGATGCAGAAGCCGGGCATACTGCTGCTCGTCCATGATATTCTTGGGTTTGTCCAAAATTCGCCGGACAAAACTGCTGGAAGACGGCGACAGGAGTTTGGCGTTTTCTTCACCTTCGAATGAGCGGATACTGTCGTTGGACAGTTGCGTGCTTTGCGCCAGTTTTTCGATGATGCCCTCGGTGGCGACGTCATAACCGAGGCGGGCGGCGAGCTGGTCGGCCAGCGTTTTGCCGCCGGCTCCGAATTGCCGGGAGATCGTAACAACGGGCATTTGAAACTCCTTTGATTATGGGCCAGCCTTGGTTGTCACCATAGCGGCAATTTATTTACTGGTCAAGTCTATTGTCCCCTCGGAAATGGAGACAAACTCTCGTTTCTAAACCAAGGCGACAGTTTTATGGTTGATGTGGCCCCAAGGGTCCGAGGGGTCCAGGGGCCAAGGGTTCAAGGAGAGGCGCGAAGGATTTTTTTCACTCGGCCCCTCGGATCCTTGAATCCTTGAACCCCAAGCCTTCGGCCTTAGCCGAAGGCCGTTGACCCAAAAGGCCGCTTTGGCGATTTGACTTGCGCCGCCGATTCTTTTATAGAGGATGCGGCGGCACGAACCGGGCCTGTTGTTTTCGGAGCGGTGGCCGCCGAGCTGCGAAGGCGGCGGCTGTTCGGCTACCGCTGCGGTCCCGTACCATTCGAAAAAATCACGGCCAATGACCTGCGCGACCGATGACCAAAATCGTCGACCTTAACATCTATCGCGAGCGTCTTTTCCATGACCGGGCCTTCGGGCCCTGGAAAAGACGCTTCAACGAGACCTATGATGCCGCCAGCCGGCTGGCGGATTTATCCGACAAAACCCTGCTGTTCCTAGCCCGGCCCGGAGACGCCGGGACCTTCGCTTTCTACGAGATCATCATGGGGACGCTCGATCTCGGGAAGGCGGCGGAATTCTACGCGCTCGACAAGCAGAACCAACTGAAGGTCGTCGATGCCCATCTCTTTCTGGCGGACCAGGTGCGCTTCGAACTGATGCGTCGGCTTGGCTGGGTTGTGCGGTTCGCCTGCCAAGACCGCGCGCTGGTCGACCTGGTTCGGCAGACCGAGCGCCTTAAGACCGAGAGCCGGGGAAGTCCGCCGGAACTATCGCCGGCCCATGCCGCCTATGCGACGTTTCGGGACCTTACGGCCCGCGACCAGGAGGCCTTCATCCGACGGCTGCTGGCCGAAGCGCTGGAATCGTTCAAACACCGGGTCGGTTGACTTTCGACCGCCCCCGGCCGGACCGATAGGACGGGTCAATGCACGGCGCCGCGTCGTTGCCTGCGGCCCGGCTGTTGGCCGGACCGACCTTTTCTTCTAAAATCCCCCACCACTTCCCAGACGGCAGCCCCAAGCTTCTCCGCTAACTTGACGAGGCGAACGGCGCCGCCACGCTCCTTCAGGGTTCGCTCGACCATGACGTGTGGCCCTCCCTAACCCGGATAAGCCGGAACCCGTTAGCCAGACTGCCCGTTTAGCCCGTTGGCTGTGAATCATCCTGTGAAGCTTAACTCATCCAACCCGGACCCGGCGAAAACATAAATGCTAAAAAAAAGAATTTGTTTTTTTTTCATGATTCTTCAAACCCGTCTTTTGCAAACTATTTCCCGCCCCGTTCATCGCTTCGCAGTGACGTGCGCCGCAATAAAAAAACAAATTTGTATTAAATAAAATTTATTATCGCAAAAATGTAATATTTAGTTCGCCGTACAGTTGGCTTGTGCTATTTATACTACGAGTGTTGACAGATACTTAGAGTCAATATCGCCGCCTGCTTGCCTTTTGGCACATGGCTTGCTCAATAGTCGCGTCAGAGACAATAACCGCTCATTTATTTCAGGCCACAGGAGATGCTACATGAAAATGATCGAAGCCATTATCAAGCCGTTCAAACTGGACGACGTGAAAGACGCCCTCAACAAGATTGGCGTTACCGGGATGACCATCACCGAAGTGAAAGGGTTCGGCCGCCAGCGCGGGCACAAGGAAATCTACCGCGGGGCCGAATATCAGGTCGATTTCGTTCCCAAGATCAAAATCGGGATCGTGGTCGCGGCCGACTTGTCGAAAAAGGTCGTCGAGGTGATCAAGGAGACCGCCCGAACCGGCAAGATCGGCGACGGCAAGATTTTTATTTCGTCATTGGAAGAGGCGGTCAGGATCAGGACCGGTGAAACCGGAGCGGCTGCCATCTAAATTTTAATCACCCCTTTAGCGACGTCATTCATCGCATCGGGAAGGAGGCATTGACCCACCATGAAAAAAGTCATTTTTACCCTGCTGTTTCTCGTCGTCGTCAACTTCACCCTGGCCTGGGCCGGTGACGAACCACCGACACTCGAATCCAACCGCACGGCCATCGAGCTGGTGCAGACCCACGCGGACTATGTGTGGACCCTGGTGGCCGCGGCCCTGGTTTTTTTCATGCAGGCCGGCTTCGCCATGGTTGAAACCGGCTTCACGCGCGCCAAAAACGCCGTTAACATCATGATGAAAAACCTGATGGATTTTTCCATCGGCAGCCTGGCTTTCTTTGCGATCGGCTTCGGCCTCATGTTCGGCGAGTCGCCTACCGGCTGGTTCGGCACCACGGGCTTTTTTCTCAGTGATTTCAAAATCGGCGGCGATCCCTGGGTGCTGGCCTTCTGGATGTTCCAGGCTGTGTTCGCCGCCACGGCGGCCACCATCGTCTCGGGTGCCATGGCCGAGCGGACCAAGTTCTCCGGTTACCTGATCTACAGTCTCGTAATCAGCGCCATCGTCTACCCCCTCTTCGGCGGTTGGGCGTGGGGCGGGCTCTTTAACGGCGGCGGCTGGCTGGAAAAGCTGGGCTTCATCGATTTTGCCGGCTCCACCGTGGTGCACTCGGTCGGCGGCTGGTCGGCCCTGGCCGGGGCCATCGTCCTCGGCCCCCGCCTGGGCAAGTACACCAAAGACGGCCGGATCAAGCCGATCCTGGGCCACAACATGCCCCTGGCGGCCCTGGGGGTCTTTATCCTGTGGCTGGGGTGGTTCGGCTTCAACCCGGGGTCCACCACCGCCGCCAACAAAGACATCGCCCTGATATTTGTCAACACCAACCTGTCTGCCGCCGCCGGATGCCTTCTGGCCATGCTGGCCTCCTGGATCAAGTTCGGCAAGCCCGAAATCGGCATGAGCTTGAACGGCGCCCTGGCCGGACTGGTGGCCATCACCAGCCCGTGCGCCACCGTCACGCCCGGCAGTGCCATCATCATCGGTGCCGTTGCCGGCGTGCTCGTGATGTTTTCGGTCCTCTTCTTCGACAAGATCCGGGTGGATGACCCGGTCGGCGCCATCTCGGTTCACGGCGTCTGCGGCGCCTGGGGAACACTTTCGGCCGGCATCTTCGCCATCGACGGATTCTCGCTGTCGGCCATCGGGGTTCAACTGCTCGGCATCGCGACCTGTTTCCTGTGGGTATTCCCGACCACCTTCCTCATGTTCAAGGTGCTTTCCAAGACCATCGGTCTGCGCGTCACCCCGGAAGAAGAGCTGGAGGGACTGGATTTCGTGGAACACGGCGGCAATGCCTATCCGGATTTCGAGATTTCGTCCCACGGCGGCATGGTATCCGGCGCGGGACCCGGCGCCCCCATGCTGCAACCGGCACTGGCCAGAGCCAAACAGGTGGAGGTGAGCTGACCCGACGCCCTTGCTTGCCGGTTCAGAGACAGGGCGTTTTTAAAAGAAAAGCAAACCGGGTTGGGACGGGAGCTTAGATTTCCGCGGCGATAATACATGAACTCCGCAACAAAAAAAGGGAAGCCGTAACATGGGCTGCCCTTTTTTACTCAAGAGCCATCGGTAGAGTTGTTCAGAAAAGAAAGGGCATCATCGGGGGTAATTTGGTCGATCAACATTTTGATATTGACACGCTTTTTCGTTTTAGATTAATGGTGTCTTTGGGAAATACAATTCGACATCACCGATTGATCTGCACACCTGCGACCCAATAAAGCTGATTTCCAATCACTTATTCCCTTTTCCCCTCGCATTAGATATTCCGTCTTTTTAATTTTCTAAAAGGAGGTAAAAAATGTCAAAGTATAAAACCTTTGCAATGATTACTATTATAATTTTCGTATTTGGAATATCCGTTATTGACTGTGCAATAGCTGGCGAAAAATTTAAAGCACACGGCTCAAGTTATATGGTGAAGTGGGAACCGATAGAGGTGGGAGACGAGGAAGGACATGTCATCGCCCTTAATGAAAGTCAACAATTCTATTTTAATGAAACTACAGGTGAAAAACATCCTTCTACAAGTATCGGCACAATTGATATGAATTTCAAAACCGGTCAAGGATCTGGCAAGGGATATGGAACGGATATAGACAAAGATGGCGATAAACAGTTTAGAACCTGGGAAGGAAAAATAGTCGGAAAGGGCCACTGGAAGGGGACATTTACCTATATAAAGGGCACCGGCAAATATGAAGGAATCAAGGGGGGAGGAACCTGGAATCAATACTCAATTGCCCCAAAGCAATCGTACTTGGAATTAGAAGGGGAGATGGAAATACCAAAAAAATAACTGTGGATTTGAAAATGATTTGATAGGCAGGGTTAGAAATCCCTGCCTTTATCTTTTGCCTTTGAAAATTGGTGTTCACACGGTAATTGTCTCGGCTCAGGGAGCAGATTGCAGGTTCTGGAGCAGGATGACTATGCCCGTGAAAATATCGCTCCGAAAGGCGGCATCAAGAAAAGCAGCTTTTTTGAGACCCTCAACTCAAGGGGGCTTGAGCAGTTCCAATTTGTATATGAACAGCTCTGCCAAAAGGCTCGTTGCATACTGCCCAATAAATGCCCACTGCTCGGCGACCTGGTCGCCCTTGATGGCTCACTGATCGATGCCACGCTTTCCATGTACTGGGCTGATTATCGAAAGAACTCGAAAAAAGCCAAAATCCATTTGTGTTTCGACCTCAATCACGGCATCCCATCGAAAATAAGCTTCTCAGACGGCAACGGGGCCGAAAGACCTTTTGTTGATACCACCTCCGCCGGCCAGACAGCGGTGGCAGATCGGGGCTACCAGGAACACGCCCTTTTTGGTCACCTGCAGGATCAAGGCAAGCATTTTATCATCCGCATAAAGGCTACTAATACGACCAAAACCGTTATCAAAGAAAATCACATCAATGCCGACAGTATCGTTATCTTTGTTGCCGAAGTGGTGCTGGGCACCGAAGAAAATAAGAATCAATCACAAAAATCTCTGCGGCTGGTCGGCTATCATGTTGACGGTGTCGATTATTGGATCACAACAGATCGCAGGGATTTAAGCGCCGAGCAGGTGGCTGAAGCCTATAAGCTGCGATGGAGCATCGAAAACTTCTTTGCCTGGTGGAAACGTCATCTGCGCGTCTATCGCCTGATTGCAAGAAGTCAGTATGGCCTGACGGTACAAATCCTGGCAGGCCTGATCACCTACTTGCTGCTTGCTATTTATTGTCATGAAAACCATGGCGAACCGGTCAACATCAAAAGAGTGAGGGAATTGCGAATCAAGTTCAACCGCTTCCACACCACTGCCATGTGCTCCCCCACCCGCGCGGCGCTACTCACTGGACGCAATCACCACCGGGTCGGTGCCGGCGTTATCGCTTCCCTGGGCAACGACTGGGACGGTTACACCGGCGTGTGGCCCGCGACCAGCGCCTCGCTGGCCAAGGTCTTGGGCTATTACGGTTATGCCACCTCTGCGTTCGGCAAGTGGCACAACACACCCCACAACGAAACCTCCCAGGTCGGTCCCTTCGACCGCTGGCCCACGGGGCGGTTGATCGGTTTCGATTATTTCTATGGGTTCTTGGGCGGCGAGACCTCCCAGTGGGAACCGCGCCTGACCGAGAACACGACCCACATCGAACCGCCGGAACACGATCCCAAGTATCACCTGACGCAGGACATGGTCGACAAGGCCCTCAAGTGGCTGGACGATTACCAGGCCTTTTCGCCCGACAAGCCCTTTTTCATGTATTGGGCACCGGGCGGCGTGCACGGCCCCCACCACATTTTTCCCGAGTGGGCGGACAAGTACAAGGGCAAGTTCGACGACGGCTGGGACGCCTATCGCGAAAGGGTTTACAAACGGCAGCTCGAGATGGGGGTGATTCCGCCCGGCACCAAGCTTACAAAGCGGGATGCGACCATGGCGTCCTGGGAGAGCGTCCCCGAGAATCAGAAAGCTTTTCAACTCAGGCTGATGGAGCTCTTTGCCGGCTTTGTGGAGCACACCGACATTCAGGTCGGCCGGCTGGTCGCGGGCCTTGAGAACCGCGGGTTGCGTGAGAACACCCTGATCTTCTATATCTTCGGTGACAACGGCTCCAGTGCGGAGGGACAGCAGGGTTCGATCAGCGAGCTGCTCGCACAAAACAACATCCCCAATACGGTCGAGAAGCAGATGGCGGCGCTCGAGCGCATCGGCGGGCTGGAGGTGCCTGGGTTCACCCAGGACCGACAACATGTATCATGCTGGTTGGGCCTGGGCCGGCGGCACGCCTTTCAAGGGGACCAAGCTTCTGGGCGCCTACTTCGGTGGAACCCGCAATCCGATGGTGGTCTCCTGGCCCAGGCGGATCAAACCGGACAAAAACATGCGCTCCCAGTTCCACCACGTGGTGGACATCGCCCCGACGATCTACGAGATCCTGAACATCCCGCACCCAAAGATGGTACGGCGACGACCAATTGCCCATGGACGGCATCAGCCTGGCCTACACCTTTGAAGAGCCGACCGCCGGCACGCGCAAGAATACCCAGTTCTTTGACAACAACGGCAGCCGGGCGATTTACCAGAACGGCTGGATGGCCTGCACCTTAGGACCCTTCATCCCCTGGGACACGCCCGGCTCCATTCAACGCATCGCCAACTGGGATTCGGCCAAAGACCAGTGGGAGCTGTACGACCTGCGCCATGATTTTTCGCAGGCCACGGACCTGGCCGCCCAATACCCGGATAAGCTCGAGGAGATGAAAAAAAGCTTCCTTGCGCTGGCCGAAGACAACAAGGCCTTCCGATCGGCGCGGGAAACTGGCTCAGGCTTCACCCCGAGGACCGGATCAAGACCCCATACACAACGTGGCACTTCAGCCAAAACACTAAAAGGATGCCGGAGTTTGCCGCATTGGGCGTGGGACGTCAGAGCACCCATGTCACTCTTGAGGTTGAGACCGGCGAGAAAGCCAGCGGTGTCCTCTATGCGGTCGGCGGCTCCGGTGGGGGGCTGACCCTTTACATGGACAAGGGGCAACTTGTCTACGAGTACAACATGATGATCATCGAGCACTACACGGCCCGCAGTGCGACCCCGCTAAGGGCCGGTAAGCACACCATCGAGGTCCTCACGGCCATAAAGGGACCGGGTCAGGCGGGGACGGTGAGGCTGTTCGTAGACGGTACGGAAGTCGGCACGACGGATCTGAAGCGAACGGTTCCAGCTGCCTTCACCGCCACCGAGACCTTCGACGTCGGGGTGGACCTGGGATCGATGGTATCACTTAGCTATTTTGACCGGCGGCCATTCAGGTTCAGCGGGAAGATCAATACGGTAACCGTATCATTGAAATAAAAAAAGCCCGCGGTCCACGTGATCAGCGGTTGCGCGGCAGCGAAAAGAACAGGCTCCCTCACCGAATGCGGCTCTTGTTTTCAACCCCGGTCCCGCTAAAGCAAACGTCGAACTGGGCTGCGGACCGGGATGGGCCGGAGGCTCAACCGAAAGCGGTAGAACCCGCTGAAGGCGCGTAGAAGACGAGAGAGGATTTTGCCGATGAGGAGTTTCAATTTATTTGTAAGGATTTTTCTTTTTTGCCTGTTTACATCCTTTTCGGCAGCTTATGCCGAAGAACCGGCTTAAGTCGGCCAGGCCCTGGACCAAGCTGCCAATGACCCGACGGCCTCGCTCATGAACGTCCAGATCCAGAACGTTTACACCGGTGACTACCACAACCTGAACGGCGAAGGCGGCAATGCCATTCTCTTGCGCTCGGCGGTTCCGTTTAAAACCGGCTCTCTGAACCACATCGCCCGCGCGACGCTGCCCATCGTCACGAAAAGCCCGTCGGGAGAGAGCGGCCTGAGCGAACTTGTGTTGTTCGATCTGATCGTTTTCAACCAATCCTGGGGTCGTTGGGGACTCGGACCGGTCATGCTATTTCCAATTCCGCTGCTCGCCGATATATAAAAGTGGGAAACTTCAGATCTGGTAATCAAATAGTTTTATATGATGCGGTGAGTTGTCACTAACAGAAACCGCACGATGCATCAAACGTTTGTTAAGTTATCGCTATTGTTGACGTCGAAATCAGATGCAACACATGTAAAAAGTTATTGAATAATCCCATACCCGCCCATATTATGTGATTTAATGCTTGACTGCGACTCTTTGCGTATCCTAATAACAAATCAGACGCTGGACGGTGTTGCCGCCCGGAGCGGTTGGTGAACAGACCGAAACAGGCAGGTGGGCATTGTAGCTGATCAACAGGTAATACCGTCATTTCAATATCTGAAACTTGAAATGAAATACGCCCTGTTACATACCAAGCTGAATCGGCCATCTGTGGCGTCTGACATTGTGCCGCGGGACCGCCTGATCAAACGACTCGACCAAGGACGCAAACGGCCATTGACATTGATCTCTGCTCCGGCCGGCTACGGCAAGAGCACTCTGGCCAGCCGCTGGATTGCATCCGGTGACTATCCCTGCGCGTGGGTATCGTTGGATAAGAACGATAACGAGCTGCGCCAGTTTCTGAGCTATCTGCTTGCTGCGATTCAACAGGTCTTTGACAAAATCCACCTGCGCACCGAAACCTTCCTGGACGCCGACCGGCTGCCGCCTACCGACGAGCTGGCACGCTACCTGCTCAATGACCTGCACCAGGTGCCCGAGCCGTTCAGCCTCGTCTTGGATGATTACCAGCGCATTACAGAAACGTCCGTCAACGATCTGGTTGCCGCACTGCTGGAGCATCCGGCCCAGACCATGCATTTGGTGCTTTTGACACGGAAAGATCCCTCACTGCCGATTGCCACCCTGCGAGGCCGCGGGCTGGTGACAGATATCCGGGCATCGGATCTGCGATTCACGCCCGATGAAGCGGCGGCCTTTCTGAGCCGGATGCTCGATGTCGCCGTTGATGACGACACGGCTACCCTTCTGGAAGCCAAAACCGAAGGGTGGGCGGCGGGATTGCGGTTGGCCGGCCTCTATCTTAGGGGGCATAAAAATCTAAAACTGCGCTTAGAGAAATTGAGCGGAAGCTCAGTACACATTGCCGAGTACCTTGTGGCCGAAGTGTTATCCCGACAGCATCCCGAAATGGAGTCCTATCTGCTCGAGACCTCAATCCTGGAACGCTTCTGTCCGCCCCTGTGCCGCAAAATGCACCAAGCAGGAAGCCACAAACGCAGCGGGACACCGGAAATCAGCGTCGAACAGTTCATCCAGTGGCTGGTAGACGCCAATCTGTTTGTCGTGACCCTGGACGACGAAGGGTATTGGTTTCGGTATCATCATCTTTTTCGAAGTTTCCTCAAAGGAGTGCTGCGCAAAAAGCGCACGGCGGATCAGATCGCCGAACTGCACCGGACTGCAGGCAACTGGTTTGCCGAAAACGATCAGATTGAAGAGGCCATCGGACACTTAATGGCCGCAGGAGACACTTCTGCTGTCATTCAATTGGTCGTCGACAGACGCTATGAGTTGTTGAACGCCTCCCGGTTTGTCCGCCTGGGACGCTGGCTGACATTTTTGCCGGAAAAACAGGTGGCGCAAAGCCCACTGTTGATAAGCACACGAGCCTTCATCGCCGTCAATCTGGGAAATTACGCGGCACTCAAATTGTTTACCGAGAACGCAACAGGAATGATGGCTGCACTTTCTCCCAAATCGGAAACATATGCCGTGCTAAAGGGTGAAGTGCTTGTGCTGCAGAGCCTCGTTGAAATGCTCGGTGGCGATGCGCAAACCGGTCTTGCTCATGCCAAGGAGTCCTTGGATTATCTCCCGGAAGACGCGCTGCAGATCCGGTCTTTAGGGATTGCTATTATCTCTGGTTGTCTTCAGATGATGGGGAATGGCAAACAGGCTGTTGCGTCACTCGGAACCGCCTTGTCGAATCCGATTTGGCCAACCAACATACAGGCGAGATTCCATTTTTCTCTCTGCGCCGTTCAATATATGGAGGGTAACCTGGCCGGGGCGATGAATGCCTCCCGGGAATGCCTGCGGTGCATCAAGGATTTTCCATTCTTTCATACCCGGGCACTTGCCAATTACTTTCTGGGAGCCGGGCACTATTTGCGTAGCGAACTTGAAGCGGCCGAGCCTTCTCTCATGAAGGTATTTGACGATCGCCACACAGCCAATCCCTCGTATGTGGTCCACGCCGGTTTCATCCTGGCGTGCATTTACCTCTCGCAGGACAAAGAAGCGGCCGCCACCCAGGTTTTCGACCAAACCCGCGCTTTTTGCCGGGATAACAACCATGCGGTGGTCTTACCCATTATCGAGGCCATTGAAGCAGAATTTGCCCTTCGGCGGGGAGAACTCCAGCGGGCGCAGCAAATCTGCAAGCATGCCGATTTCGATGTTTACGTATTGCCGTGGCTCTTCTATGTTCCGAAACTGACGCCGATCAAACTCCTGCTGGCCGAAAACGCGGAGCAAGGCCTGAGGGATGCCCGCAGACGACTCTCTGAAATGGATGAGCAGATGCGGCGGGTGCATCGCAAAAATGTGCACATCGAGATTTTGGCTTTGCTGGCCCTGGTTTGTCACAAACAAAGGGATGAAGCTGCCGCCCTCAATCACCTGCAGACCGCTCTGGAGCTGGCCGAATCGGGAAATTGGATCCGAACTTTCGTGGATCTGGGTATGCCGATGATAGACGTTCTAAAAATCCTTGTCCAACACCAACCCGGCCAGGCCTATGCGCAACAAACTCTTGAAGCATGCCAGGCGGAGCACCGCAGAAAAGAACACTCAGAGCCTGATGCAACAAGCAAACCACGGATCCATGAGCGACCCCCGTATCATCTTCTCACCCGGCGTGAAATCGAAATTATACCATTACTGGCTGAAGGTCTGAGCAACAAGGAAATCGCCGCAAGGCTCTTTGTCGCTCCGGCGACCGCAAAGACCCATCTGCACAACATCTACAAAAAACTGAATGCCAAAAACCGTATCGAAGCTCTAAAGATGTTTCGCCAAATCGGTATCGTCAACGATAATTAAAACCTCCCTGCCCCAGCCGACAGGTGATTGGTCTCATAAGACCGAAAACCGGTCAATCCGCCATTTTATTCATTCGTGTTTCCTATTCCTGTGCACCAAATTTGGCACCACCAGCATCCACGCCGCTTTAAAAGCCTGTACATAGAAGCTGTCCCATACTCCGAAAGGTGGAGACCATCTGCCCTTAAAATACACCTCTTGGTCGATTTACAGGCAGGATGGACAGCAATACTTTTTTTCACTCAGAATCGAGTTTTCAATGAGTCTCTCACAGCCTGGTCATAGCGTTTTTATTGATCCCGAAAATCTGCTGTTCCAAATCTTCCCATTGCTCGCTCTTTTCTGAACGCTTCTAACAACCTTTTTATTACATCATGGTGACTGTCTTGGATAAACCCGCCAATTACCGAATCAAGTTGCACGGCAGCGTGCCCGAAAGCTGGATTGATCGACTGGGAGGCATGCGAATTGTCGCCGTCTCTTCGGTCCACACCATACTGGAGGGATGGTTGCCCGATCAAGCCGCGCTGAAAGGCGTGCTTGACACGCTCTATGATTTACGCCTGAGCCTGGAAGAGGTCACATGTTTGGAACCATCCGGCGTATGCCGTTCGGACATCTTACATGGGACAGTAAAGTAACCGACAGTGACAATCTGAAATTCATTATGAACAACACCATCAACTAAGGTCACGACTATGAAAACAATAGTATTAGTATCAGCACTTTGCCTTATCAGCTCAGGGCTATTCGCTCAAGAAAAGCCAAAACCCATTACACTTTTTACCAATGTACAGGTATTTGATGGTGTATCCGAAAAACGGTTCAAGTCAGATGTTTTGGTTGAAGGAAACCTCATCAAACAAATATCCAAAGAACCTTTGACGGTTACGCAAACCGATAATGTGACCATCATCAACGGTGAAGGGCGCACGCTGATGCCTGGCCTTACAGATTGTCATTGGCACAGCATGGCGGCCTATATGAGTGGGAACGTGTTTGCGGCTGGTGCGGGCAAACTGAATCTCGTGGCGGCCAATGGGGCAGAAAAGACGCTTATGCGGGGCTTCACCACAGTGAGAGACCCGGGCGGCCCTGTATTTGATTTAAAGGAGGCAATCGACGAGGGTCTGTTCGTTGGCCCCCGGATCTACGCTGCGGGTTCGATGATCTCCCAAACGGGTGGACATGGCGATTTCCGTAGCACGATTGATATCCCTCGAAGTTATTCACGGGATCTTACCCCGCAAGAAGGAATGGCTTCGGTCGCGATCGCAGACGGCAGGGCGCAAGTCATGCAGCGCGTGCGCGAGAACCTGATGCGTGGGGCGGCCTTTATCAAGCTCATGGGCGGTGGAGGGGTCGCCTCCCCCTCGGATCCACTCGACGTATCGCAATACACCGTCGATGAAATCGCTGCAGCGGTTGAAGTCGCGGAGAACTGGGGCACCTATGTGACCGTTCACTCCTATTCCGCGAAGGCGATCCAGAACGCGATCCGCGGCGGTGTCCGTAATGTAGAGCACGGCCAGTTGATTGACGAGGAAACAGCAAAACTTATGCAGAAGACGGGTACTTCAGTTTGCATGCAGCCCTTCTATGACGATGAGGATGCCATCCCAATGCCTCCAGGTTCATTTCAGGAAAAAAAATACCAGCAACTGATCTCAGGAACCGATAATGCCTTCGCGTTAGCAAAGAAATATGACTTGCTCTTCGGATTTGGGACAGATACACAGGGTAATCCGGCACTCGCAGAGCGTCAGGGGGCTCAGTTGGCGAAGCTCGTCCGCTATTTCGAGCCGTGGGAAGTGCTGAAGATTGCGACCAGCCAGAACTATCAGATCATGAAGCGTTCCGGGCCTCGCGATCCCTATCCCGGCGAGAACGGTGTGGTTAAAGAAGGCGCTTATGCCGACCTGCTTTTGGTCGACGGAAATCCCCTGGAAGACATTAACCTCATTGCCGATCCGCATAAAAACTTCGTTATCATCATGAAGGACGGAAAGATTTACAAAAACATCATAAACTAAGGAGACGATTATGAATACTGGAAAACGTATAACCCGTGGGCTGGGATTACTCATTTGCATAACAGCCTTAGCCGTTCCGGCGCTGGCACAAGACTATGATCTCGTCATTAATAATGGGCGTGTCATGGATCCCGAAACGATGTTTGATGATATTGCCAATGTTGGCATAACCAAAGGTCGCATCGTTGCCATCAGTAAGCAGCCACTCTCAGGCACGGAAACCATCGACGCCACCGGGCATGTGGTTGCTCCTGGGTTTATTGACACACACTACCATTCATTGGATGTTTTCAGTACTAAAATGGCACTTCGAGACGGTGTAACTACTGGGATGGACCTTGAAGCCGGATCATTCAATGTTAAAGAATGGTATGATGAAAAAGCAAAAACGGGGTGGCAAGTGAACTATGGTACTTCTGCAAGTTTATTGTGGACAAGAATGGCTATTCATGACCCTGAATTGAACATGGTTGGCCAAATGGATTATGCTGGTGCAAGACCATACATTGCTAAAGCTGCAGAAGATGGAGTTCAAGGATGGGCATCAACAAGATCAACTTTGGACGAAATGAATAGAACGATGCAAATATTAGATGAAGATCTAAGACAAGGTGCATTAGGTATGGCAGCTCCTGTTGCTTACATAAGTATGGGAACAAGTAGTTACGAAGTTTTTATGGCTCAAAAAGTAGCTGCTAATTATGGTCGTCTTACAGCTTCTCATACAAGATATCATTTATTAAACGAACCACCTACCGAAGCGCCAATAGCTTTTGATGAGATGTTTACCAATGCAATGCTATTAGATGCACCATTTTTAATGTGCCATAACAATGATTATGGGTGGTGGGAAATTGAAGAAAAACTACAGTTAGCAAGAGCTAAGGGATTGAATATGTGGTCAGAGTACTATCCTTACGCTGCTGGAGCAACAGCAGTTACTGCAGATTTCTTGAAACCTTCTGAATGGGTAGAAAAGCGTGGTTACAAATACGAAGAAACCATCTTCGACCCTATTGATAATGCATTCCTTACCAACGAAACCTATGCAGCATTGATGAAAAAAGAACCAGGAAGATCGGTTGTAGTAGTATTTCCATACCGGAAGCCTTGGATGAGTAGTTTTTTAACAATGCCTCATATGACTATAGCAGCTGATGCCATGGTTGGTGTTGGTCCCGATGGAGAATCATTACCATGGGAAGCGGATTGGTCAGATTATAGAGGCCATCCCAGAACGGCTGGTACGCGTGGTACATCTTTTCGTTTGGCTCGTGAACAAGGCGTTCCTTTAATGTTTACGATTGCACAATCAAGCTATTGGTCAGCTTTACACCTTGGTAATTCCGGGCTTGAGGCTATGAAGCAAAGAGGAAGAATTCAAGTAGGAAAAGTTGCAGACATTACCATCTTTAACCCTGAAACCATAACCGATCATTCCACTTTTAAAATAGGGGAAAATGGCACCCCTACTACAGGTATTCCTTATGTTATTGTAAATGGTGTTATAGTAGTAAAAGACAGTGAAGTATTGCCTGTAAAAGCTGGGCAAGAAATTCGTTTCCCAGTAGAAGCCAAAGGAAGATTTACACCGCTTGATAAAGATAATTGGAAGATGAAGCATACTATTGGAGTTAATCCAGGTCTTTCAAACATTCATATTCATGATGACTCTGGTGCAGGGGCATTGCTTAACAAAAAAGAATAATATCAGCATAACATAATAATTTATAAAATGAGCTGCTTGGTGTTTTTGCCGGTCAGCCGTCACGGTCTTTCAAAATCAAACGGGACAGTCCCAAACCTCATCTCACAGAAGGAGGAACCAAAAATGAAATATCGTCATGTTATCGTAGCCCTCGCGGTTTCCGCGGCGGCTACCTTCGGCCCGGCATACGGCCAGACAACGCAAGGACAATCTGTTGGTGCCGCGATCGAACAGATCGCGTCGGGGCTTGCCGGGCGCATAGGCTTCGCGGCGCAGGAAATCGGCGGCGACAAGGTCATCGCGTTCAATGGCGATGAAACCTTCGCCATGGCCAGCACCTACAAGGTGGCGATCGCGGCCGCCGTGCTGGAGCGCGTGGACAAAGGGGAACTCAGCCTCGACCAACTGGTCGAAGTGCCACCCGAGATGTTCGTCACCGGCGTAATTGCGCTTGCCGAGACATTCCCGCACCCCGGGATCAAGCTCTCGGTGGCGAACCTGATCGAGGTGATGATCACGGAAAGCGACAACACGGCGACCGACGTCTCCATGGGGCTGGCCGGCGGGCCAGCGGCGGTGACCAAGAACCTGCGCAGGCTCGGGATCACCGATTTCAGGGTTGACCGGCTAACCACTGAGATTCTCCGGGATTTCTACGGCTTGCCGGGGCCGGCCACGCCGGAAACTGTCGCTGAGGCCGTCAGCAACAATCCGGCACTGTGGACGGAGCAGACTGATCGCAATCCGGACTTCGAGGCGGATCCCCGCGACCACACAACGCCCCTTGCGATGCTGCAATTGCTGCTTGCCATCGACGGTGGCACGGCGATGAGCCCGGAAAGCCGCGAGTTCCTGCTGGGGGTCATGTCGCGCACGCGCACCGGCGCTGGCCGACATCAAGGGGCTGTTGCCGATGGGAACGCCCGTCGCCCACAAGACCGGAACCGTAGGCGGAATTGCCAATGACGTCGGTTATGTCACGCTCCCCGACGGTCGGCGGTTTGCCATCGCGGTGTTCACCAACAGCAGCGAGACATCCGCGTCCGACAGGGATCGGGCGATTGCCGAGATCGCCCGCATGATGTTCGACTACTTCTACCTGGCTCCGGTGGCGAAGCAATAAGTGGATAAACCTCTCTGGGGCGCACGCTCTGCCGGTGCGTCCCAGCCAACGCAAACTCACGGACCAATCGATGACACGCAAGACGTACGAGTCCCGTGGAGGGGGTCCCAGCCAAGAATATTACCTTGCCGATGTATGCAGACAAGAACAAGGAGAAGATCCATGAAACGAAACATAGCACTATTGTTTATTGCAATAGCTTCGCTATTTATTGCAGTTCAACCGGCAGCTGCCCAGAAAAACATGGACACGCGGTTTGAGGAAATTAGGAGCGAAGCTCAGCGACTCATGGACGAGATCAAAGTCCCAGGTATAGCTATTGGGATCATTCACGATGGCAAGGTCCAAATGGCCGGCCTCGGCATTACCAATCTTGACGATCCTCAGGCTGTCACTGAAGACACCGTATTTTATATCGGTTCCATGACGAAGCCTTTTACGACCACCGTAGTTCTTAAAATGTCAGAACGCGGAGAGCTCGACCTCGAAGCCCCGGTTCGGAAGTATCTCCCGGAGTTTTCGGTCCTGGATAGAGAGGCTTCAGAAAAGGCGAAGGTCATCGACCTTTTCCAGCACCGGACTGGCTGGCAAGGCGACTACTTTGAGGATCCCAGTTCGGGGGAAGATGCCTTGGAGAAGGCCGTACGGGCTTTTCGATTCCTACCGCAACGCACACCTTATGGCGAGGTCTGGGCCTACAACAATAACAACTTCATCATTGCAGGACGCCTCATTCAAGTCGTAAGCCGTGCAAAATCTTATGAACAAAAAGTTAAGGACGAGTTGTTTCTGCCCCTGGGCATGACGCACACCTCCTTCTTCATGGCGGAACTAATGGCAGACCGCTTTGCTGTTGGCCATGCCGGAGTATATGACGGGCCGTCCGAACCTCAGGTCAGCTTTGCGCCTTTTCCGCGCATCGTCTATCCGGCCGGAGGCATACTCAGTAATGTCAGTGATATGATGAAGTGGATGCAATTTCAGTTTGACGGTAAGGACAAGGACGGCAGTCAACTGTTGTCTCCAAAGTTGCTGGACATGGCGCACAGACCCTTGGTCGAAGCCGAGCTGAGTGAATACACCGGCGTTACGTGGTTCGTTGAGGATATCGGCGGTGTGCGAACCGTTTTTCATGCCGGTCGGTCGGCAGGGGCTACCGCCAAGATGCTGTTTGCACCGGATAAGAAATTTGGGATCGTTGTTCTTACGAACAGCGACCGTGGTATTGAGGTGTACGATGCGGTAATCGCACTGGCTCTCAAAAAGTATTTAGATATTGAGAGAATACCCTTGGTTGCAATCACTGCAGATCGTAGTTCCCTTGAACCTTTCGAAGGTCTTTGGTTAGGGGATAATGAAGACTACAAAATCTATTTTGACAACGACCAGCTCATGGCTGAGCGCTTGTACAAACCACTAGGAGGAGTCCAAATTTATAAGAACCCTCCACCGATTTCGATGAGTAGCGCGGGTAAAGACATGGTTATCATGACAGATGGTGCCTTTCAAGGAACGGTTGGTGAGTTGCTGCGTGACAAGTCTGGAAAGCCGGCGTTCCTTAGCATGCAGCACCGGATCTTCCGTCTCGAGAAATAGGTTTCAAATTAGATAAACCCAATTATTAATTTTGGTTCATCACTTAAATGAAATGAAAGATAAAACAAAATTAAGAGTCTCCTATGTTGGTTTTTTCCATGAAACCAACACCTACCTCACCGAAGGCATGGGCGAAACCACGCTTGAAAGAATGCGCACTTTCCGGGGCAATGAAATCAAAGCGCTTAGGGGAACTGCCATTGGCGGGCCAGTGGATGTGTGCGAGGAAAAGGGCTGGGAGTTGCTCCCGGGTGTCCTGTTCTATCCAGACTGGTGCTTTAGCACAGTGAACGATCAGGCTTGGAAAGATGCGAAAAAGGAGATCATGGACACGCTGAAAACACAGTTGCCGATGGACATCGTCTACCTTTCAGTTCACGGTGGAGGTATGGTAAATAGCACACACGATCTTGAAGGAGACTTAGCGGAGTCGGTCAGAGCCCTGGTCGGAAAGAACACGATGATCGTCTGGTCGGGCGACCTGCATGGCAAGATCACAGATAAAATGAAGGACAATATGAATTTCTTCAGTGCCTGCAAACAATATCCTCATATGGATATGAATGCATGTGCGCGTGATGCCATGTATCGTGGCGCTGCGATCCTGGCAGGAGAGTCTAATCCCACCCCGGCCTATTACAAAGTGCCACTGATGATGACGGTGAGTAATACCGAAGAGGAGGGCACCTTTGCAAATCGACTTAAAGAAAAGTGCATTGAAATCGAAAAGCGGCCCGGCGTGTTGAACTGCTCTGTTATGCATGGTTTTCCATACCAGGACAGCGATTTTTGTGGCGTGTACCCGATGGTCACTACCGAAAATAACCTCAAGCAGGCACAAGAACTGGTGGACGAACTGGCGCAGTGGATATGGGATCACCGGAAAGAGTCCATCATCCCATTGGAACCTTTGGACAAAACTATGAGCACTGTGCTGGCCATGCTCGAGAAGGACGGCCACTATGTTCGTAAATTGCCAACGAAAGGCGATGTCATCGACCATACCCCGATCGTGATTGGGGACGCTGCGGATAATCCGGGTGGCGGAGCCGGAGGTGGCGGCACCCACCTGCTGAAGGCCCTTATGGAGACCAAAGGCTTGGGGAAAGTCGCTTTCATGTCCATACACGATCCGGAAACCGCAAAGGCCGCAGTCGCTGCCGGTGTCGGAGCGACAATCGATGTGAGCCTTGGGGGCAAATTTGAGCCATTGGCAGGCCAACCGATTAAAACCAAAGCCTATGTCAAGTCGATTTCGGATGGGAATGAGACCGTTCGCGGGGGAACCGCTTTCAACGGCCCATTCCAGCTTGGTCCTACCGCCAGATTAGTCATCGAAGCGGTGAATACGGTGGATGTTATCGTCATATCCGGCCTATGCCAGACCTATGATGATACGCAGGGACGGCCACATGGCATCATCATTCAGGAATATGACGTTATAGGTGTCAAAAGCGGGATGCACTTTCGAGCGTTCTATGAAAACTTCACCGACAAGTTGTTGATCGCTGATGTTCCCGGAACCACTAGTCGCGACATAAGTATTTTCAAACATACCCAGCTAAAGAGTCCTATCTATCCGCTGGACGCAAATACGACTTTTAATATTACGGATTAGTGAAAATCTATAAAAACACTCTTCACTAGGTAACTGGTTCGTAATGCTTCGAACCCTGTAATTTTTAAAAAGGAGAATGGAATCCGATGAAAGAAAATATGACCTAAGAAGAAAAAAGAGCGGCCTATTACAAGACACCGCAAAGGCTGCACGTATATGAATCCACGGACAAGGCGAAGGAGATTGTTCAAAAATCAATGGCCATTGACACCCTGTTCTCAGGGGTAGTCCCGATCCAGTGGAGCACGCCGCAGGCACCCGAGTTCCACGACGAAATGGACAAGATCAAGGCTGCAGGTTTTAAGACAATTGGAGCATGCACGACTGCAGATGCCCTCGGTGCGAGCTTTGTTGAAACCATGAAAGCCCTTGAGCTCTATTTGGCAAAGTTCCATGAGCGTCCGGACAAATACCAACTGGCTGGTGAGAACGGCTGCCGACATCGACAAGGCCATCGCAGAAGACAAGCTGGGTATCTAATTCATTCATCAAGGCACCGACATCCTGGAAGGCGACCCGGAACGCGTGAGTGTTTGCGGCAGTTGGGTTACGGCTATTGCCTGTTGGCCTACAACAGCCGGAACCCGGTAGGCGATGGAGCGTTCGAACCAGACAATGGCCATCTGACCATCTATGGCAAGTCCGTGATTGATGCCTACAACAAATACGGAATGATCGTGGATGTGAGCCATACGGGTATCAATACGTCCCTGGATGCAATTGAGCGGAGCTCGGCTCCGGTAATCTCATCCCATTCCGGTGCAAGAGCCATCAATGACTATCCCAGATGCCATACCGACGAAGTCACCAAGGCCCTGGCTCAAAGCGGAGGCGTGCATTGTATAAACACGGTGGGTGGTTTTGTGGATCCAACAAACCCGGACATCGTAAGCACTGACATCATATTCAAACACATCGATCACATAGTAAACCTGGTGGGCATCGATCACGTGGGTTACGGGTCGGACTTCATTCCCGATGTGTATGTCACTTCCGAATCGGGTCAGACACCTCTGGCGGATGCGATATTCCCCGATCCAAGAGGCGGACACATGTTCCAGGATATGTGCGAAAAAGGAGTTCCCACCCCCGCTCCCTATCAGTTCATCGCAGCATTAGTGGACAAGATGCTCGAGCATGGTTACTCCAACGAGGATTGCGGCAAGGTCATTGGTGGCAACGTGTATCGTGTCTTCAAACAGGTCTGGAAATAGACGTTAGGTCAATTTCACTCAATAAAAGCAATCAATCCAAAAAGGAGATTGTTGTGGCAATTTTAAAAAACGAACCTCTTTTCCCTTTCACCGAGGGAAACTATGCGAAACCACATCATATTATTGTTTCAGGCAGCGACGAGGAAATAGGCTACGAATTAGCTTCCCTCGCAAAAGAAAAATATGACTGCACACTCGAGAAATATGACGATCCTATCTACGGCGAAGCGCGTCAGGGAGTTTTTCCGGCGTAACTGGCCGGAAATGAACGAACGTTCCAAGGGCATTCGTCGTGCCTTTGGTCTGGCGGAAGATGATAATATCCACGACACCTGCAGTCTGCCCTACGACGTCTACGACTGTGTTCGGGGCCAGACACTCGAATTCGGCGCCTGCTCAGGGCTCGTGCTACCTATTGAGAAGAGCGACACGAGCAAAGGTGTGTATACCGCCCGCAACCACGACTTGTTCCCGCTACCGGCCTGGAGCACCCTTCTCGGCAAGACGCCACCTGAGGGCGCCCATGGGTGCGAAGAGCGGGCTAATGTCATCGAGTTTCACCCCAACAAAGGCTACAGGAACATCCTGGTCGGCGGCCATGACCTCCTGACTCCATTCATCGACGGCATCAATGAGAAGGGGCTGTATTTCACAACCTTCGCCGATCCAAATGGCGTAGGCGAAGGTGCCGCGGCTATGGCTGGGGGTAGAGCCAACGGTTTATCCGACGTGCAGCTTGGCGCGTACCTTCTCAGCAATTGCGCCACCGTGGAGGAAGCCAAGAAAGCGATCCTCACCAGTCGTGTGATTCAGATTGGTATGTGTATCCATATGCTCATTGCTGATCGTCAGGGCAATGCCACCGTTTTCGAGATCGACAAAACATCCCAGGCTTATGTCTTCGTCGACCGCAAGCCGGGCGAGCCGCTTTTCTGCACCAATCACCCGCTGTTCACTTACACCGATCCCAGCTCCTACCCGGCCTATGAGAACGAGGCGGAGCACAATAGCTTCTACCGGATGAACCTTTTGGATAAAACCTATGCAGACATGAAAGCGTCCGTTTCAGAAGTCGGATGCGAAGGATTTGGTGGACGTTGTCCACTGCGCCTTTGTCGACGACAAGAAGGCTGAGGCGGCGTTTGAGGAACGCACGCTGATCAATACCAATTGTGATTTGTCCAAGCCCGAAATCACCGTCCGCTTCTACCTCGGGGATGATGGGCCTGTGCCTGGCACGAACCATATGAAGACTCGCATGAGCGAGCCTTTGACCTTCGGCTTCGACTGATCATCAAGGGGTTCGGGCGCGTTTCGTGCGCGGGCCCACGGTTCACGACGTGCAGACACACTCACATTAGATGGTGCAAGTCCTTGGCTCCGGCCAAAGCGCGCTCACATAAAACAAACATATACGATTATCTGGAGAAAAAAATGGACACAAAACACTCTAAAAATGGCGCACCTGTGAAGGGGCCAGTAAAAGCCGGCGCTTCCGGTTTCGAGCCGCTTGAAGTCGACAGCCCGATGGCCAGGTGGAAAAAGCCCCAGTCCCTGGAATTCATCGAAAAGGCGACCAAGAACTACAGTTTTCCCAACTGGCAGTCGGGCAACGAAGATTCCATCTACTACAACCTCAATATCCCCGAGTTCTTCCACTGCTCCTACGTCGCTCCGCCGAAGGAGTTTTCCAAGCTTGAGCGGGCGATCGATCCGTCAATTCTGGATCTGACCTATACCGCTGTTGACGGCACACCCACGCCGCCGCTGAAGGAATATCTGGTCGGCAAGCGTCAGGTTCAGGCGATGATGATGGCCCATAAGGGCAAAGTCGTTTTCGAGATCTATCCGGGCATGAATCCCACCGATATCCACATCTGGATGTCGGCATCCAAACCGACGGTTGGCCTGCTTGTCGCGATGCTTGCTGATGAGGGCAAGATCGATCTGGACAAGCCGGTCCCGACCTACGTGCCCGAGCTCAGAGGAACGGCCTGGGAGCAGGCGACGGTCAAGAACGTGATGAACATGTCCAACGGCCTCGATACTGAGGAAACCATCGAAAACCTACTGAACCCTAAATCGTGGATCGCAAACTGGTTTACGTCGGCTTTCGAGCTGAACAAGGGCGATTTCCGCGAGATATCCAAGAATGCCAAGCCATTGCCGGGTGAATCCGCAGGCGAACATTTCCGCTATTCCGGCGCGAATACTCAGACGCTGGTGCTGGCGACGCAATATGTGTCCGGAATGCGGTGGCAGGACCTTTGGAACGAGCGGGTCTGGTCGAAGATCGGGGCGAAGAACCCGTTCATTTGCGGGCTCGCGCAGGACGGAACTCCACTGGCCGCCGGTTTGCACAACACTACGCCCGAGGACCTGTTGCGCTACACGATGATTTACACGCCCAGTTGGAATGTCGTGTCGGATGAGCAGATCATCTCGGACAGGCTGCTGAAAAGCATCCAGACCATGGGCAATCCCGAGGCCTACAAGGGCTCGACCGAAGAGCAATACGGCACCGACTGGTTCGGCGAAGTCCCTGCCTACAACTCGGCCCAGTGGGACCATGTCTTCAGCGATGGCGCCATGTTCAAGCACGGGAACATGGGACAGGGTATCTACGTCGACCCGGCCCGTGATTTCTGTGGCATGTACTTCGGTCTCGCGCCCAACCCTGACGAAATCTCTGGGATCGATCACTCGCCAGGTTACCTGCGCAACGCCGCCAAATATTTTGCCGGCAAATAGAGACGGTAACATGGGCCAGGGCATGTATGTGGACTCGACTCGTGACTTCGTCGGGATCAATTTTGCGCTCTGCCCGAACGAAGGGGAACATGGTCCGGACCATTCACTGGGTTACCTGCGAGCTGCGGTAAAGATGCTGGCCGGGGAATGACGAAACAGCAAACAAACAGATGCTATTGCTGGGAGGAAAAAAATGGACACTAAACACAGCAGAGATGGCGACACTGTTAATGAAGGGCGGCAAAATCTACAAGAACACTATTCAGTAAACTGATCAAGAACCCTGCTCAAGGTTCTCAACCGTAACAAGGAGAAATGAAAATGAAACGATTTAGAGTTTTTTTCGGCTTGTTGGCACTAAGCCTGATGATGGTCCTGCCGGCAGTGGCCGCCGATTATGATGTGGTTATTAACAACGGCAGGGTGATGGACCCCGAGACCAACTTTGATGGCGTGCGCAATGTTGGGATAAAGGATGGCAAAATTGTTGTTATCACCACGGACGCAATCAGCGGTAAAGAAACCATCGACGCCAGTGGTCACGTCGTAGCCCCAGGCTTTATTGAGGGGCACCAGCACGCTACCGATCAGTTTAGTCGCAAGGTTAATTTGCGTGATGGCTTGACCACTCAGATGGATTTTGAAGCAGGCGCCGGTGATATCGCTAAATGGTATGCAGGTGCCGAGGGTAAAACCCAGGCCAACTACGGTATGGTCGTGCTCGCAACGCTTGCCCGTGTATCGGTGCTGGACGGTCCTGAAATAGCGGCTGGTGGTAATGACATGGGCGGCCTGTTCCGTCTCAGTGGTGCCTGGCGCCGCCGCAAAGGCCCAGAAAGAAGGACGCAAGCCAGGCTGGTCGGCAACCTTGCCCAATAAAGAGCAGATGACCAAGATTATGAGCTATGTCGACGAAGGCCTTCGCCAAGGAGCCTTGGGCGTGGGCATTCCTGTAGGTTATATGACCACGGGGGTTAGCTCGTACGAATTGTATAAATACCAGGAGTTGGCGGCAAAATACGGCCGTATTTCAAATGGACATGTACGCTTCGCAGGTATTCGTCCACCCACTGAGGGGGCATTAGGCATACAGGAGATGCTGGCCAATGCCATGGTTTTGGATGCGCCTTTTATGGCAGTACACCTGAACTCCGTCATGGACTGGGAATACACCATTCCTTTGATTAACGCCGCAAGAGAAAAAAGAGGCGCCAAGGTATGGGGTGAGGTTTACCCTTATGCAGCTGGTTCTACCATTGCTTCTACCGATATTCTTACGGAAGGAAGTATGGCTCAAATGGGAATCACCTATTCGGACGTTTCGAACCTTGATGGCACCCGTTGGGACAAAGCGATGTATGAAGACGTTCGCAAGAATGATCCCGGCAGGGCGATTGTGATTTACAACAACCCGGAAGAACAGATCGGTAACTGGATGGCGGAGCCAGGAGTGGTCGTTGTCTCTGACGGTATGGCTATCCAGGATGAAAAAGGCAACTACTACCCCTGGGATTCACCCTATGAAGGCAAGTCGGTCCACCCGCGCAGCGCAGGGACACGCGCCAAGGTGCTGCGCATGGTGCGCGAAGACAAGATCATGCCTTTGATGGAAGCCATTTCCAAAATGAGCTACCTGCACGCCAAGTATTTTGACGAGTTGGGCGGTATCCCTCAGTTCAAAACAAAAGGACGCATGCAAGAAGGTATGGATGCTGATATTGTCGTTTTCGATCCAGATACCGTTAGAGATAACTCTACCTATGAACCAGGAATGGGAGCAATACCTACCACCGGAATGCCTTATGTATTGGTGAACGGTGTCGTGGTGGTGAAAGATTCCGTGGCGCAAAAGGTCTTTCCAGGTAAACCGATCCGTTTTCCGGTCATGGCTAAAGGCCATATAGACGAATTGTCTCTCAATCCAAGAGTGTTTGACCCGAATCAGTGAGTGATACCCGGGCGAGCTGGGGGGGCTATTGTTAATGGTTCCCCCCCACTATTACCCCCATTTGCTGAATGAGTTGAAGATCCTGATTCAGTTGGATCAGAAACTCTCGCAAAATGATCTTGCTGAAGATGAGCGCGCCCGTCTCAAAGCTCTGCGCAGCGCGGCGAAGGACACGCTTGAGATCAACGGTCAGGACATCGATGCACTTTTAGCCCAGCGCTGGGACGTGGCCAGGAAGCGGAAGAACGCGCTCATGGCCACCAACCCCGCTCTGGACAAGGTCGAGGTTACCCTATCGGGCTATCTGATCCCTGCACCGCAGGGCGCAGATGGTACGTACTTCGGCTACCTGGTCTCTCAGGTGGGCATGTGCAGCCATCTTCCGACCCCTCCGCCGAACAAGCTCGTGCGGGTGAGATTGCTGGACGACCCGAAGAGCGAGTCTGTCTATGTACCGGTTCAGGTCTCGGGTCAGCTCCGAGCAGAAGAGAGTGATACCACCATATACGTAGTCGATGGAGAGGCGCGCATGTTCAGCGGCTGGACTTTATACGCCAACACCGTCGACCGACGGCAAGATTTGGGCGGGAATGGCGTTGTTGGTGCGTCCGAGAAAACGGTCACCCCCGGCGCCGAGCGCTGATACACCGGCTGCATACATGCAGAAAGGCCGGCCTATACAGAGAATAATCTGTAAATGAAGGGTTTTCTCAAACTGACTGCAGCTATTTTCACAAAAGGAGCTTACGCAGTGCCATTAAAAATTTCCAAAAGAAGCATTTTTTGCAGATGGCTGGCGCTATACACTCTGGCTTCGCTGCTTTTTCTCGTCGGCCTCGCCGGTATCACCTTGGCTGCACCCACGGAAAAAGCGCAGCAAATCACGTGGAAAAATCTTGTAACGCAAGTTGAGATATATAACGATCCCTTCCTCAAGCTGACCCCTGATCAGAAACTCGACCTGGTGGTGGTCTCCAGAACAAGGCAGCTACAGTCGGAAGGCGTGGACATTACACCAGAGCAAACTGAAAGGCTCACTAACGCTTTAACTGAAGTTTAACAGTACACCTTCAAAAATGGGCGCTAAAAACTTTTAAGTAACTGAAATTATTAAAAGCGGTTCTGAAATTTTGGCAGTAAGGTAGTGCAAACATCCCCCGCCAAGACCATTGACATACTTGGTTTTTAAGCCTAATCTGGGGGTGTCCTTTCATCAAGGAGGCTTTCATGTTTGCACGAGTCAAAAAATCCGGCCCCTATCAGTACCTGCAAATTGTCGAAAATCATAAAGAAAAGGGCAAAGTCAAACAACAGGTGATTGCCACCGTCGGGCGCTTGGACCAGCTTCAGGAGAAACAGCGTGTCGAGACGCTTATCCGTTCGCTTTCCAGGTTCTCTGAGCAAGCCTTGTTGATCCTTTCGGGCAAAAGCGACATATCGGCCGACGCCAAAAAGATCGGACCGCCTCTGATATTCGAACGGTTATGGCAACAATCAGGCATCAAAGCCGCTCTGAAGACCTTACTGGCAGGTCGTAAGTTCGAGTTCGATGTCGAACGCGCCGTATTCGTAACGGTCTTGCACCGCTTGATGGTTTCCGGCTCCGATCGCTCCTGCAGTCGCTGGCAAAGGGATTATATCCTCGATGGAGCCCAAGAGCTGAGCCTGCATCATTTGTACCGCGCGATGTCCTTTCTGGGGGAGGAACTCGAGAACCAAAAAGATGCAACGCCCTTTGCACCGCGATGCAACAAGGACTTGATTGAAGAGCATATTTTCCGGCATCGGTGTGATCTTTTCACGAAACTGGACCTGGTATTCTTTGATACCACATCGATTTATTTCGAAGGCGGCGGAGGGGAAACGATCGGCCGTAGAGGCTTTAGCAAAGATCATCGCCCGGATCTTAAACAAATGGTCGTCGGAGCGGTTATCGACGATAAGGGCCAGCCCATATGCTGCGAGATGTGGCCGGGCAACACCACTGATGTTAAAACTCTGCTTCCGATCATCGCAAAACTGCAGCGGCGTTTCAATATCGAGCGTATCTGCATTGTTGCCGATCGCGGCATGATCAGCGCCGAAACAATCCGTCAATTGGAGAATCCTGAAAACACGATTCCGTATATTCTCGGCACGCGTATGCGAAAGGTCAAAGAAATTCGGAATGTGGTTCTTTCGCATCCCGGCAGTTACAAAGAAGTTCGACCCGAAAGCTGTGATGGCAAAGATCCCGAACCTCTTAAAGTCAAACAGGTGGAGCATAACAATCATCGATACATCGTTTGCTACAACCCTCGCCAGGCGAGAAAAGAGGCCCGTGACCGTGAAGTGATCCTGGCAGCGCTGAAAGAGCAGATTAAAAGCGGAGCCAAGAGCCTCGTTGGTAACAAGGGCTACCGTAAGTATCTGACAATCGCAAAAGACAGTGTGAGTATCGATGAAGAAAAGGTTCAAAGCGAATCCCGATTCGACGGCAAATGGGTGCTCGAGACCAATACGAAAATGTCGGCGGAAAAGGTCGCCCTGAACTACAAAGAACTGTGGCAAGTAGAAAAAGTTTTTCGGGACATAAAATCGCTGCTCAATACGCGCCCGATCTTTCATCAGCGCGATCGAACCATTCGCGGTCATGTCTTTTGCAGTTTCCTTGCCCTGGTGCTTCGCAAAGAGCTTGAACGGCAACTGAATCTTGCCGGTCACGTCCTGGAGTGGGCTGACATCAAGCAGGATTTGAAAGCCCTTCAGCAAGTGACCATTGAAGAAAACGGCAGACGAATGGCGATCAGAAGCAAGTGCGAGGGCGTGTGCGGCAAAGTTTTTCAGGCAGTAGGTATAGCCATGCCGCCAACAATAAGAGAATTTTAGCCCGTGATCGACAATAGATCCAGTGAGGGTAGATGCTAAGAGAGCTTTGCACACCCGTAATACGCCGTAGTAAACCCGAGGGTGTTTGATCCGAATCAGTAAGTAATCCCCGGGCGAGCTGGGCGTGATGGAGGGAGGTCTGAGGCCCGACATTATTCTGATTAACGGTAAGCGCCGTAACTTGCTCAGGTCCTTTGGCTGGATGCACATGCATACATCCAGCCAAAGGCAGGGCCTATGCGGAGAAAAAATGATACATGACGAACTCTCTCAATATGTAAAACTCTTGCTGCAAAAGGAACTTACGGTTTGATATCCAGTATTCAAAAAAGAAGAATTTTTGGCAGGTGGACTGGTGTAAAACGCGCTGGCATCCCTGTTTTTCTGGTCTGCCTCGATACCAGCGCACCGGGCGCCGCCGGCGAAAATGCGTGGCAAATCACATGGGAGGATCTTGTCCCGCAATTCGAGAAATTCGATGATCCCTTCCTCAACCTGACCCATGATCAGAAACTCGACCTGGTGGTGGTCTCCAGAACAAGGCAGCTACAGTCGGAAGGGGTGGACATTACACCAGAACAAGCGAAAAGGCTCACTAACGTTTTAACGCGGCTTGAAAAGGACCAGATCGATATTGATGGTTTGCTCGCTTTGCGCGGAGAGATTGCCGCCAAGCGAAAGCACGCGATGGAATCGGCCAACGAAACCCTGAACGAACAGCAGGTACGGCTCGCCGGCTATGTCCTGCCACTCGAGATGGATGGACTGAAGATAACGGAATTCCTGCTCGTTCCATACGTCGGGGCCTGCATTCATGAGCCGGTACCTCCAGCCAATCAGATCGTACTGGTGACGTTTGCGCAAGGGATTGAGGTCGATGGACGGTTTACGCCGGTATGGGTACAGGGAAAAATGAGCACACAGATTGGCACAACGAAACTTTATTTGATTGATGGCAGCGCAGATATTCCGCGCAGCTACACGCTGGAGGCCGAGGCTATTGAACTGTATAAAAAATAGTATGGAGATAGTTTGATGAACAAACAGGCTCAAACCGCACCTAAGCTGGATCTTGAAGGTTCGCTCTGCACCACAGACTGCGAAGGTCGAAGTTACACCCTTGTCTGAGTCGCAGTTGGAGTCTGTTCTTGCGGTGAAAAATTTGAGTTTTGCCTGGCCATCATCTTCGTTCCAGATCGGAATAACAGATTTGAATGTCGAGTCAGATGAGCATTGGCTGCTCGAAGGACCAAGCGGTTCAGGCAAGAGCACCTTACTGCAATTGCTTGGAGGGGTGCTGCTACCGCAGCGGGGAGAGGTTCAAATCCTCGGTCAGAGCTGGGCGGCGCTGACCGCAGCCCAGCGCGATCTGCGCAGGGCTGACCATGTGGGTTTTATTTTTCAGCAATTCAACCTTGTCCCCTACCTGAGTGCCCTGGAAAACACCCTTCTGCCGTGTCGATTCTCGCCGGCACGGCAGAAGGCGGCCGAAAGCAGCGGTGGACTTAAGGATGAAGCGCGGCGCCTGCTCGCAGCCCTCGGGCTCGGAGCCAAGGAGATCCAGCTTCGTCGTGCTGCGCGCTTGAGCGTCGGCCAGCAGCAGCGGGTTGCCGCCGCACGGGCGTTGATTGGAAGGCCCTCGTTGGTGCTCGCTGATGAACCGACCTCGGCGCTTGATGCCAACAATCGCGCCGCCTTTTTGGAGCTGCTTTTCTCGGAGGCGCGCAGCGCCAAGACCGCGATCGTACTCGTCAGCCACGATACCAGTCTGCGCCCGCATTTTGAACGACACCTGACGCTGGAGGGGGGCTTATGTTGATGCGCTCTCTGCTAACCCTGGCCTGGAGCAGTCTCGGTTCACGGCGCTTCGTTGCGCTGCTGACGGTTGCCTGCATCGGTCTGGGCTCTGCCGTGCTGATCGTCGTCGAACAGATCCGGACCGAGGCCCGCGAAGCCTTCACGCGCAGCGTTTCCGGGGTTGACCTGATTGTGGGGCCGCGCGGCGGCTCGATTGAGATGCTGATGGGGGTGGTCTTTCGCACCGGCACGCCGGGACGCGGGATGGCTTTTGAGTCCTACCGCCAGATAACAGCACTTCCCGGGGTGACCTGGGCGCTGCCGGTCAGTTTCGGGGATTCGCACCATGGATACCCGGTGATGGGCACCGAGGCAGACTATTTCAAATATTTCCGTTATGGACGGTCGCAGCCGCTGGCCTTTGCTGCAGGAAAACCTTTTGCTGATATCTTCGACGCCGTGATCGGTGCCGAGGTCGCTGAGCGGCTCGGCTACCAGCTGAACCAGCAGATCGAGCTTGAGCATGGTCTGGAAGCCGCGATGGATGAGGAGCACAGCCATCAGGACAAACCATTCCGTATTGTCGGCATCCTGCAGCGCACTGGTACGGCGGTTGATCGTACGGTCCATGTCAGTTTGGCTGGTATCGAAGCGATGCATGCCGACTGGGTAGATGGGCGCCCCCCTGAGGAATTTGACAAGCTCAGCGCCGAAGAAGCGCGCCTGTTGGTTAAGGCTTCGGAGCGGATCTCGGCGATGCTGGTGGCCCTCGATCAGCGCGCGGCCGCACTGTTTATGCAGGCGCGACTCGGCAACTGGCCAGCTGAGCCACTCAGCGCTGTCATGCCGGGGCCGGCACTGCTGGAGCTATGGGAGATTGTCGGCGTGGCCGAGAATGTACTGCGTGGCATGTCATGGTGTGTGATCATTGTGGTGCTGGTGGGGATGCTGACCGTACTCTGGAGTGGCCTGGAAGAGCGCCGTCACGAAATGGCCGTGTTGCGTGCTGTCGGTGCGAGGCCCCGGCACATATTTCTGCTGATCATCGGTGAAGCCTTTCTGCTCACCCTTGGCGGCGTGGTGGTGGGGATATTTTTTGCGGCGTTAACCTTGTCGGCAGTGGAGAGCACGCTGGTCCAGCACTATGGACTGAGTCTGTCCGCTGCATTCTCCGGGAGAACCATCGTGCCACTGTTTTCGGGGCTGCTCGCGGCCGGTTTGCTGGCTGGGCTGTTGCCTGCGATGCGTTGCTACCGCCGTTCACTTTCTGACGGGCTCAGCCCCGAGATGGGGAGCTGAACATCTTCACAAGCATTGAAGGGCTGTGATTTACAGACAGGCAAGGAAATATTGATATTTTACAAAATACAACAATCGCCACACAGGAATTCACTATAAGTAGACTGGAAAATATGCAGAGTTCTAAATCTAAAGCTTCGACAGGAAATTCACCAGAGAGCTTGCTGGGGCGCGGAGATGGTCCAGCAGAATTCTCTGAAGGTTCGAAGGTTCCCTTCGAGCAAGCCTGGCAATTCATCGTCAAGGTTGGACTCGCGGCCCATCGATATGGATCCACTGCGGGCAGGCTGGAAACCTTCCTTGTTGGCCTTTCGAAGAAGTTTGGCTACCAGGGAGTATTCAGGTCGACCCCGTCAGACATCGTGTTTGCTTTACGGAAAAGCCCCGATTCACCTCAGCGCGTCGAGTTTATAGCGACACCTGCTCCGGGTGTCGATCTCGACAAATTAGCCCGCCTGGGTGACCTGTTGCAGGAGTTGCAAGCCGGCACGCTGACGCTCGCTGACTCGGCTGCCCGGCTCGACGCCATTGACAAGGTGCCGCCTCCGTGGGGCAGATTTGCGAGCATGCTGGGTTATGCCTTTACCGGCCTGGGGTTAGCGCCACTTCTTGGTGGCGGATGGGCTGACACGCTTTTTGCCACGCTGTTCAGTATCCTTGTTTACGGACTGGTCCTGCTTTCCGCACGTCTCGGACCTTTTGCGTCAGACTGGCTGCCATTCTCATCGGCTTTTGTCGTCGGCGTTCTGTCCACCGTGGTCAAGTTCTGGGTGCCGGAGCTCAATTTCGTTCTCGTAATTCTCTCGGCCGTGGCGATCATCCTTCCGGGATACACAATCAGCCTCGGGGCCGGGGAACTGGCCGCGCAGCACGTTGTATCAGGCACCGCAAACCTGATGAGTGGCCTGATCTGCCTGTTCAAGCAGGTCGCGGGCGGATGGCTTGGCGTCATCGCCGCAGGTTTTGTCATCCCATTGGTAGCAATGGGGTCTGCGAATCCAGTTGAGCCGGTTTGGATGTGGCTGCTTGTTCCCACCATCATCGTAGGGCTGTGCCTGGCGTTTCAAACCTCGCACCGGGATCTTCTATGGGCCGCTCTGGTTTGCGGCATTGCTTACCTCGGGATTTTGGCCGGGAGTGCACTCCTCGACAGCAACCTGGGCAATCTGGTCGGCACCATCATTGCGGTGGTCGTCGCCAATCTCTGGGCCAGGAAGACCGGGCGACCGAGCTCGATTGTGCTCATTCCCGCCATCGTCCTGCTGGTCAGCGGCAGTATCGGTTTTCGTGGCCTGGCCTCCATGGCTGGAGGGGATTTGCTGCTCGGTACACAGCAGTTTTTGCAGATGTTCGTGGTGGCCATGACCATTTTTGCTGGAATAGTGATCGGCTACACCCTTATTCGTCCGGAGTCTGGTTTGTGAACATAAAAACTGAACATTCACACTTTATTTGTGAGGAAATCGAACAGCAGCCCTTTGGTGTCATTCTTCAGGAGAGGGTGTGGTCGAAAGTCGGTTTCCGTTTCCCGGCCAGTCTGTGCCTTGCGCCTGATGGTACGGGTGTCGGTTACGGTATGTTCAGCACGACTGCTGAAGACATGCTTCGTTACGGTCTGCTCTTCACGCCAAGCTGGAACAAGGTGGCAAAGGAGCCCGTCGTGACTGAAGCGATGATGAAGATCCTTCAGGAGACCGGGAAACCCCAGTGCTTTGAAGGGACGGAAGAGCAACAGATGGCGACGTCCTGGTTTGGATATGCCCCGCCGGTGAATGGCGTCCAGTGGGACAACATCTTCGAGGACGGCGGCATGTTCAAGCACGGCAACAACGGTCAGGGCATATATGTGGATCCGAAGCGTGGTTTTTGCGCGATGGGATTTGGTGCGGCTGCCAATACCTCCGGAACTGATTATGCGCCAGGATTTATGCGCGCTGCGGCCAAGCTGCTAGCGGGCGGTTGAACAATCTGAAAGACAAATGTCTGTGTGTCGAGCTCGGCTGCAGCGAGGGCAAAGGCCGAAGTACCGCCGGGGACGTTGACCTCCGGAGACATGTAGACGGGAAGATATATAAAAATACGCTGTAATATTAGGAGTCAAAAAATGACAAGGCTCGCATACTATCTTATTGCCATCGTGTTTGGACTGGTATTAATCGGGCCGGCCGGGGCGGAAGACTCCAGCACTGCCGAATCCGCGCGCGAGTCAACACCGCGCGGAGTACTTTCCGGTGACTCCGTACCTCAATTCACCGAAGAACATCGCGGTAAATCTGCCGACGAAGTAGCCAAGGAGCTGGCCAATCCCAACAACCCCCTAGCCAGCCTGACACTCAAAAATCAATTCAGGTGGTACACGGGCGATCTGCCGAATGCCGACGATCAAAGTAATTACACACTTTTGTTCCAGCCCGTTTTCCCATTCAGCCTTGCGCCTACGGCGAGTGGGGGGAAAGCCAATCTCTTTATCCGGCCCGCCATTCCCCTGCTCGTCGACCAGCCGGTCTTCGATGCCCAAAGCATGGACTTCTCCGGTGTTACCGCCTTGGGCGACATCGGTTTTGACATTGGCTATGGCGTGACGGAGAAGAGCGGCTGGTTGTGGGCGTTTGGCATGGTCGGCTCATTGCCGACAGCCACCGACAGCGACGTGGGGAGCAAGCAACTGCGGCTCGGCCCCGAAGGGTTGATCGCTAAATTCTATAAATGGGGGCTATGGGGACTATTTCCCAGCCATCTCTGGGATGTTACCGGCTGGAGTGATGACGGCTATTACAGCGTTTCCCAGCTTCAAGCGGTCTTGAAATTCCTGCCCGGAGACGGCTGGGCCATAGGCACTTCGCCGATCATGAATTACGACTGGAAAGCCGAGGAATGGACTGTCCCCCTGAACCTGACTGTGAGTAAAACTGTCATGTTCGGAAAGATGCCTGTCAAGATCGAACTCGAGACGAACTATTACATCGTACAGCCCGACTTGTTCGGACCAGAGTGGCTGATCGGAATCAACATCACACCAGTTGTCCCGAATTTCATCGAAAATTGGATCAAGGGGCGGTAGTTTAGCGGATCTATGTGATCGTTAAAAGACAATCCCAACATGAGAGGAGAATCGACATGAAGAAAAAAGTGGGCCCATTGGAAGAAGCCAAACAGGGTAAATCGGGCATCACGCGCCGCGAGTTCTTAGGCGCGGCGTCCGCGGTGGCCGTGGCGGCCAGCATTCCTTCGATGGCCTGGGCGGCGACCGGTGCAGAAGACTTTGACCTGGTGATTATCAACGGCCGGGTCATGGACCCGGAAACCATGTATGACGCGGTAGCCAACGTTGGCGTCAAGGACGGCCGGATCGCCGTCATCACACAGGACAAGATCAAAGGTAAGGAGACCATCGACGCCAAGGGGCTGGTGGTGGCGCCGGGGTTTATCGACACCCACTTTCACAATGACCGGCCCTGGGCCAACAAGCTGGCCCTGCGCGACGGCCGGACTACAGTTTTGGACCTGGAGATCGGCACCCATGGACCCTATATGGACCAGTGGTACAAGTCGCGGGAAGGGAAAAACCAGGTGAACTATGGTCAGGCTGTCGCCCATGAGTTTGCCCGAGCCGAAGCCCTCGACGGTTTCACAGGAGCTCAAGACGTTCGCAGCGCTGTAGAAAGCCGACATGGGAAGGGCTGGTGCTGCAGGCGGCCTACCCTGGAGGAAGGCAACAAAATCCTTCAACTTCTTGATGAGGGTCTGGCCGCCGGCGGCCTGGGTATCGGATCCACCCTCGGCTACATGCGCGACGGCGTATCTCCCCGGGAGTTTTTCGAACTGCAACGGCTGGCCGGGCGCTATGGCCGGCAGACCGGTGCCCATTTTCGATATACCCCCGGGACCGACACTACGGAGGCCAATGGCATCCAGGAGCTGCTGGCCAACGCGGCAGCGCTTGGTGCTCCGGCGCTGGCCTGCCATTTCAACAATCCCGGCTATAACCTGGTACACGAGCTGCTGGTACGGATGCGGGAGCGTGACATGAACGTATGGGGCGAAATTTACCCCTATGCTGCCGGCTCCACTGCGCTGAATGCCGTCTTTCTGGAACCCGAAGTGTGGGTCAAACAACTGGGTTATAAGTACGAAGATACTCTACAGGATGTTGCGACCGGCGAGTGGTACACGCAGAAGAGTCGCGAAGAAATGCTCAAAAAGGACCCCGTCCGTCCCATACTCGTCTTCAAGATGCCTGAGTCGGCAATCCTCGACTGGTTGAGGTTGCCGGGCGTATCGATCGTCACCGACGGTATGCCCATGCTCCCGGATGCCGATCTTACCTGGGACACCCCGTACGAGAAATTGCCCAACACCCATCCTCGGGTTTCCGGCAGCTATGCCAAATCACTTCGTCTGGCCCGGGAGAACAACATTCCCCTTATGCAGATAATCGCCATGTCCAGTTACAACTCAGCTGTGCCTCTTGGCAAAATGGGTTTGAAGGCAATGCAGGAACGGGGCCGTATGCAAAAGGGAATGGTGGCGGACATCACCATAATCGATCCTGAGAAGGTAACCGACAACGCCACTTACGAAAAGGGAACACTTCCCTCGACCGGCATCCCCTACGTCGTGGTCAACGGCATGATCGTCGTAAAGGACTCGAAGGTACTCAAAGGAGTCAACCCCGGCCAGCCGATCCGCTATGAGCGAGAAAAAAGCAAATTTGAACCGATCACGGTAGATGGCTGGCACAATACGTACTACGCCTCGCCCGTCGATTTCGGCGGCGGTGTGCCTGGTTCGCAGCCCACCAGAATGGATGCACCCGATGTACAGCCGGACACCCATGGGCATTAAGGGTATTATTCCAAACCGTGTCAGACATCATATTGCTGTTTGACGGCGTTGTTCGAATGCCGGCAAACGTCAGACCGCTTTTCACAAGTCTTTAGTGTGACAGCGATCATTTAAGACACCACTTCAATACGAAATTAGATATTTTCGGGAGAAGATGATTATTAAAATTTATCCCATGGTTTTTGTTATTATCGCACTGACGCTGGCGCCACACGCGTCTGCGGCGCTATACGATCTTGTCATCAACAGCGGCCGGGTGATGGACCCGGAGACGAAGTACGACAGGATCGCCAATGTCGGCATCAAAAACGGTACCATTGCCATCATCACAAATAAATCGATCAAAGGAAAGGAGACCATCGACGCCACCGGTCATGTGGTTGTACTGCGGTTTATCGACATTCATGCCCTCGGTCAGAATATCGGCGATTGCCGCATATTATTGAAAAGTGGATCAAAAATGTGATTTGTCTTCGGGCAATAAGGTCTCCCGATTATTGCGATAGGTTATGATTTCAATGCCAACCAACGATTGGCCAGAGGAGGAGATGGAAAATGTTTAACAAAAATATCAATCGCCTGGTGAACCTTTTATGTATTGTCTCGGCGTTAATCCTTGTCGCTCAGGCCACATTCGCCCAAAACGCCAAACCATCGCCTTCCGATTGTGATGCCTACGCCCGCAATTATGCAGAACGATACAGCGGAAGCATGTTGGGTGGTGCAGCAAAAGGAGCGGTTGGTGGAGGAATTTTCGGCGCCATCATTGGTGATAGCAGTAAAACCACCAAGCGGGGAGCCGCTTTTGGAGCAGTTGCCGGTGGAGTCAAACGGGGTGTCAACAGCAACGAGCTGCGCCGCCGCGCCTATGATGACTGCATGGCAGGCCGGGTGCAATGGTAGAAAATGTTTATATAAGCCCAAAGTATAAAAAAAGGAGATCATTATGACAATTTCGAAGAGTTTGTGGGCAACGCTTTTTCTGGTGTTTTCACTCAGTGTCGGTTCAGTGGGTGTTGCTATGGGGCAAGAAGAGACGATCAAAGACTTGAACGATTACACCTGCAAGGATGTCATGCGCATGTCCGGCGGAGACCGTGATATGGCGATTGTGGGTTTTCACGCGTTTGTGTTGGGCAAGAAAGGCACCACTAAGTTTAACCCCCTAAAGCTCGGTGAGGCCACCGACCGCTTTGTGGAATATTGCCTGGACAACCCCAAAGAGAAAGCCCTGTCCGTGATGGAAAAAATGACAAAATGACCAATCGCCAGTCCCTATTTCGTCCCTGACGATTCCATCGTCAATGCCCTCCAGCTGGCCAGTTTGTGCGGCGTGGCCGTACGCATCCTGATTCCGGGCCAAAACCGATTTTGAGAGCGGCATTGTCGGATGGCTCGTTATGCTTTCCGGGAACGATGGTGTTTCATCGCCGACGGGCGATGATAAAGGCTACCTAAAAAACGGTTGTCGATGGAGTGTCGAAATGAGCAATGCGAATACCAGCCCCGATCCAGCCGAAGGTCCCACAAGTCCGAAGGTTCCCTTTGCGGATGCCTGGCGATTCATCGTCAAGGTGGGGGTGTCAGCCCACAAATACGGCGCCACCGCAAGCCGACTGGAGATGTTCCTCGTGGGCCTTTCAAAAAAACTGGGCTATCAGGCCAGACCCCGTCTGAAATCGTGTTTGTCCTGCGGGAAAGCCTCGATTTGCCTCAGCGCGTCGAGGTCATCGCCACGCCGGCTCCCAATCTCGATCTCGACAAGCTCGCCCGGCTGGGTGACCTTCTGAATGAGGTGGACGCCGGAACCGTGTCGCTCGCAGACGCGTCTGCTCGTATTGATGCCATCGAACGGATACCGCCCCCGTGGGGGGGACTTGCGAGCATGATCGGCTATGCCCTGGTAGGGCTGGGACTGGCACCGATTCTGGGCGGTGGCTGGCCCGACACGCTGTACGCAACGGTATTCAGCATGCTCGTCTACGGCTTGGTCGTGCTCTCGGGACGTATCGGAGCGGGGGCGTATCGTAGGCTGAGACGCCAACCGTGACCTGGGCGCTCTATGATTCGCGCGAATATTTCGATCGGCTCCTGGCACCGATGGGCGCAGATCAACTGACAGCGTTGTCGCAATCGGGATGGGATTCGACTCGAGTCTTTCGTGTGGGCGTAAAAAAGATGAATCGCTTGCGAAACAGGGAATATCAGGTCGGTTATGGCATAGACACGCCCACTACGTATAACGATTTCATTGAGCCCCTCAAACTCATTAACGAGTGCCCATCCGCGGTTTCATGAAGGGCACTGGCAAGTTTCCGATCCAGAAATGTGCAATTTTTCGCAAGTTCAAGGAAATCAAGGAATTGCGCGGAGGCATACTGCTGTATGCCGCACAAGCGATTCCGCCGATTGACGCCGAAATTGCGGAAAAGGGCCATTTATGGACGGAAACTAACGAACTCGTCAGGGCGGGCTTGGTCGATCTGGCTTATGGTGTAAAAAGCAGCAAGGGGGCGGGAAATATTCCGCTCGACAAATTGAACACGAGGGCGATCCCCGAGGGTCTGGCGTATGGCCTGCAATTCATGACCCGTGACGACCCGAACGTGTTTGAACCGCTCAAGCTATTCAAGCCGTTGTTTCTTCGTTTTTCGAAGCGATCGGACGATGATCCCCGGGCCAAAAGGCTGCGGAAATTGTTAAATCTGGATCCGGCAAAGTATTCTTTCGGTATCGTAGATACGGCGAGTTCAGGCATAGAACAGCTGCGCACTGAATCGGGCCAGATCAGCCAGGTATATGAGCCCGGGAGGGAACTTGCCGAGATTGTTCTTAACAACCGATCAATCTTGGAAGTGCTATTCTTTGCCTCTGCCTATGTGCAGGTGCCCGAAGCGCATTTGTCTCGCGGCTATGTAAGCGACCCTACTCTTAGTGATGGCGATTGGCTTCATATTCTAGTTTCCCCGAATGTTCCTTCAGACGCCTGGCTTAAGATAAAATACCGTGGATATTGGTTCTACATTGCTTCAAGTGATTTAACATCCAGAATATCGTTCGCGCTCCTCAATGCACTGTTTGAGTCAGTCGTGGGCAATGTTCCCGGTGCAAAACCATTGCTGACGCTGCCAGTGAAGTGAAAGAACCTGTTTTCTCAAAGTGGCAACACTGCTGATGGGGTTGCTTTCTTCTATTACTATTCGTCCAAGCACCATTGGTCGACCTTAGGATGACCTTAACCCGGACGATCATCGTGGCATTTCAGGCATCGATTGCGGCCACCGTCATTGACTTTCTAAGGCAGGCGTATAGCCTGAGAGAAGACAAGGCGGCCGGCGGCGTTTTCCGGGCGTACGGTCAATGGACCCTTGTCGGAAAAGACTCAGAAAATACGGGGACACTCATATACAAGGTGGAAAACCGCCACCGCCTGGGTACCGACATCGCTCCCAGAGGCCTGGGAAGCGAAATCGGGTATGCCGGACTGACGGCCGTGACGTTTTCCAGCATCGGCTGGGCCCTGACGAATCTGTACTGGAGCCAGCATCTCCTGAACAATCGCCTGGCCTTTGTGGGTGGTATCGTGGACGTCACCGACTACGTCGATGTGTATGGTCTGGTGAATCCATGGACCGATTTCAACAACTATGCTTTTACCACCAACCCGACCATCCCTGCACCCGACCAGGGTCTGGGCGCGGCCATGCGCGTGATGCCCATGGGAAACTTTTATATCGTCGCCGGCATTGCCGATGCCAACGGTGATCCCACCGACATTGGGGATAGCGTCAATTCTTTCTTCAGCGAATCCGAATTTTTCACCCACATCGAGATCGGCTGGATATCCTCCTGGGAAAGACGGTTTTCCGACAACATCCATCTGACCGCCTGGCACGCCGATGAACGCCAACAAGCACAGGTGCCCAACGGGTGGGGCGTGGCCTTTTCCTTCAGTCGATTGTTCGCAGACACCTGGGAGCCGTTCTTTCGCGCCGGATACTCAGAAGACGGCGGCGCCTTGTGGGATCGTTCGGTCAGTGCCGGTTTCGGTTACTATCCCGGCAAGAAGGGTGATGTTTTGGGCGTAGGGCTGAACTGGAGCCGCCCTGACGAGGACGTCTTCGGCCCGGGGCTGGACGGCCAGTACACGGCCGAAATCTACTACCGGTTCCAGGTGATGAAGGTGTTGACCGTCACACCCGACGTGCAGCTAATCATCGATCCGGCCCTCAACCCCCAGGAAAGTTCAATTTGGGTCTTTGGCTTGCGAGCAAGACTGGCACTATGAAGCACCTGTCAACGCCTTTGCCGAGTGCACAGGGGATCACTACTTTATTCATGTTGATGTAGAAAAAGCGAAACAAACTGATTTGGGTGGAACCATTGCTCACGGCTTATTGACGCTGGCGTTGCTACCTAATATGATGGAAAACTTTATAGTACCCGAGAATATGGTACATGGTCTGAACTATGGGTTTGATAAGGTTCGTTTCCTGTCCCCGGTACACTCAGGTAAACGGGTACGCGTGCACGGCGATGTTCTGGATGTCAGGTGGAAGGAAGAGAACCACTGCGTGTTCAAGGTTGGTATGACCGTTGAAATTGAAGGTGAGGAAAAGCCAGCACTGTACGCCGAATGGATTAATTACTTTATTACCGAATGAGTTCGCTCACCCGATATTACAGGAGATATTAATTACAATTCATCATCTAAGGAGGATATAACCATGACCGATAATTCAAAACTTCCGTTAGACGGAATTCGCATTCTGGATTTCTCGCAGGTCGAGCTTGGCCCCGCTGCCACTCAAATGCTTGGTGATTTTGGTGCCGATGTTATCAAGATCGAGCGCCCGGGTGTGGGTGATCTGAGTCGGAATGTCTTTGGTGGGATTTCTGAGACTGCCCGGATCTTCTCCGCGGCGGGTCTCCACGGATCGCTCTGTCCGGACTCGGTCGTTTTCCGCTCCACCCGGCGGTGATGCGCCCTCAAGCCCCCCCAGTCGACTTCAGATCTCCAAACCTCCAGGTCGCTCACGCCTGTTCCGGGCCGGGGAAAACGCAACATCCTGTGTGTTTTTTTTTAGCTTGACATACAATGCTGTCCCATACTCCGAAAGGTGTAGACCATCTGCCCTTAAAATACACCTCTTGGTCGATTTACAGGCAGGATAAACAGCAATATTTTCTTTGTAATTTAGAATCGAATTTTCAAAGAGTCTCTCGCAGCCCGGTCATAAAGATGATTTAAATTAAGCTGCGAAAGTTAATTGAACTTGCTTGACATACAATTACGCACCGTGCTATTCGCTTCCCACCGAGAAGCAAATTACTATCCACAGGGCCCCGTTCCTGGGGTCGTGGAGCAGCTCCAGGATGGCGAATGGACGCGCCTTCCAATAGAGGGAGAAGAGTCAATGGCGGGAGAAGAGTCAATGGTAGGAGAAGAGTCATGACAAAGCAGCGTAGATCTCTGGTGCTGGTGGGCTTTGTCGGCGCACTGGCACTTCTGGCGACGCCCGCCTGGTCTCAACCGGCGGCCGACGGCTCGAGGCACGAAATCATCGTGCAGCCTGATGGTGACAAGGACCACAATCGGCCCGAGCACGGCAGCCTCGGGAGCATTGGCGCCAAGCTCGCCGACCCGACCGCAAACATCTGGGCTCTCGTGCTCAACTTCCAGGGCCCAACGTTCTACGACGGTGACCTGAACACAGGAAGCCCCAAAGTCGGCGGCAACGTGATCTTCCAGCCCGTGATGCCCATTCCGCTCTATGGATCCGGCAAGGACCAGTGGAAGCTGATCACGCGGCCGGTCATCCCGATCATCTTCAGCCAACCCATCCCCGACCCTGCAGCCGGCACGGATGCCTTCGACCATATCGGCGGGCTGGGAGACATCGAGCTTCCACTGCTCCTCAACCCGTCCGCGCGCATGCTCGGACACTGGATCTTCGCCGCTGGCCCCGTCTTCGAGTTTCCCAGCGCGACGAACACCAAGCTCGGTGCCAATCAATACTCGGTTGGTCCGGCGGTCGCGCTCGGATACAAGACCGAGAAGTGGACGGCCCTCGTCTTTCCAAACTACTTCTTCGGTATTGGAAGCCAGAGCGATCGGACTGCGGCCAACGCCACGACGAGCAAGCTGAGTCTGCTCTACTCCTTTGCCTACAACCTGCCCGGCGCTTGGCAGGTCGGCACTAATCCGACGATCGCCTACAACCACAATGCGTCGTCCGGAAATCAGTGGACGGTGCCCGTCGGGCTATTCGTCGCAAAGACGATCGAGCTCGGCGGCATCCCGATCAAGATCGAGGGGACACTCGAGTACGCGGTCGTGAGCCCGAACGCATTCGGTCAGCGGGCCAACTTCCGCATCGTGGTGACCCCGGTGATACCGAGCCTCATCCAGAAGTCGATCCTCGGTGGCAACTAGAGCCCGGAGAGCCCGATCTGCGAAGACCGAAAGGCAGCCATCGGGGCCGCAGTAGGCGGGCTGGGCAGCGCCATGCGCAACCGGCGAGCCGTTCGCACACCGCAGGAGGTGATGCGTGTGTCCGAAGCCACGCAATGATCGACAGGACAAGCGGCAAGCCAGATCGACTGCTGCCTCCCACGGCTTGCACTTCCCTTTCAGACACTGGAGAAGGACACAGGAGCTGGAAGATTGGAGACCCCGAGCCGGTGAAGTAGCGATCCTCACGAGCTTGCCCCCTGCGACGGTCGCAGAGCCAGATCGTCGCAGGGGTCACAACCACCAAAGAAGGCACGAGCGCGGATCAGTCACCCGAAAACAATGCCAAACGAAATCTCGCAGCGACGCGCGGCCTAACGGCGGAAATGATCGCCGCAGCTCAGGCGCTCTCGGAAGAATTGACTCACTCGAACAATCCGCTCATGCCGCTGGATCAGTATCTGGCCGAGGCATCACAGAGCACAGAAAAGGAGCCGCAAAGATGAAAACAAAACAAATGAGATCTCTGGCCGATTGACTTCTCCCCGATTCGAGGCGCCGTACCGAACCTGCTTTCACGCAAAACCGCTCCGGAAGGACCGCATGGCGCTGTCTCGTACCCGTCGCCATCCCCGCTGGCATGCCGTTTGCCCCGGGTCTCTCCCCAAAAGGTTGATCCGCTCCTTTCACCTGGCTTCTCCTTCTCGCACCCATGGCCGAACCCTACCCGATTTACCGGCCCCGAAAGCCCCACCTGTCGCCCTTCTACCAGTGCGTGCAGGATCACTACGAGACCTTGGAGATGCTCTGGCCGGAGCGGTTTGAGAAGCGTTACGGTTTCTGGCGACCGTATCTGAAGGAGGTCATGGTCCGGTACCTGGCCTGTGGGGATTTCCATGAGGGCTTCGCCCGGATTCGCTGCGACAAATGCGGCACGGAAAGGATCCTGGCCTACTCCTGCAAGAGGCGATACCTGTGCCCCTCCTGCCATCAGAAACGCTCCGTGGCCTTCGGTGAGTGGGTGCTGACCCATGTGCTGCCACCCGTACCTTATCGCCACTTCGTGCTGTCCATCCCCAAGATCCTCCGCCGCTTCTTCCTGCGGGACCGAAGACTTTTCGTGGACTTGAGCCGCTGCGGCTGGCAGGCCCTAAGGACCGTCATCCGGGCCGCGGTCCCCGAGGCAGACCCGGAACCCGGGGCCGTTGTGGCCACGCAATCCTTCGGGGAGTTCCCGGAACGGTTTCACCCCCACTTGCACATCCTGGCCACGGACGGCGCATTCTACGGCAAGAGCCTGTCCCGGGTCGCTGCCCGATTCCCCATGAAGGCGCTGGAGCGGATCTTCCGCCACAGGCTCTTGAGGATACTTCTGGACAAGGGCAGGATCTCCCCGGAGACCATCCGGATCATGGACCGCTGGCGCCACTCCGGCTTCAACGTCTACTGCGGGCCGCGTATTCTGCCCTGGGAGAAGAGATCCCTGGAGCGGCTCTCGGCCTACCTGATCCGCTCCTCCTTTTCCCAGGAGCGTATGGAATATCTGCCGGACCAGGCCCGGGTCCAGTACCGCTCCAAGGACGGAAAGGAACACAAGTCATACGACGCCCTGGAATGGCTGGCCGCCATGGGCACCCACGTGCCCGGCCGGGGACAGCAGTCGGTCCGCTACTATGGTTTTCTCTCAAACGCTTCCAGGGGAAAACGGCGTAAGCAGCAGCAGGAGGGGGAGGAGCCTCTGCCCACCGTCTTGGAGCCGGAGGCGGCGGCCGAGGGGCTGGGCAAGAACTCGGCCTGGGCCCGCTTCATCCAGAGGGTGTATGAAGTGGACCCTTTGGAGTGCCCCGCATGTGGCGGCCGCATGAAGGTGATTTCCTTCATCCATGACCCGGTGGTGATCCGGAAGATTCTCGAGCATCTGGGCCTGTGGCTCGCCAACGCCCGGCCCGTACCCAGGGCGCACTCCCCACCACCGGTTCCCGAAAGCCCGCCCGATCCCTCCTTCTCGCAGCTGTCCCCGGCCTACGAGAATGAGTTCAGCCAGCTTCCACCTGTCCAGTGGGATTTCTGAGACTGCCCGGATCTTCTCCGCGGCGGGTCTCCACGGATCGCTCTGTCCGGACTCGGTCGTTTTCCGCTCCACCCGGCGGTGATGCGCCCTCAAGCCCCCCCAATCGACTTCAGATCTCCAAACCTCCAGGTCGCTCACGCCCGTTCCGGGCCGGGGAAAACGCAACATCCTGTGTGTTTTTTTTTAGCTTGACATACAATGCTGTCCCATACTCCGAAAGGTGTAGACCATCTGCCCTTAAAATACACCTCTTGGTCGATTTACAGGCAGGATGGAAAGCAATACTTTCTTTTCAATTCAGAATCGAGTTTTCAAAGAGTCTCTCGCAGCCTGGTCATAAAGATGACTTAAATTAAGCTGCGAAAGTTAATTAAACTAAAAAAAGGAGAGCAGCATGGCGAATAAAATCGTACCTAAAGAAGAGTTGGTTAATTTCATTGGGACTAAAGTTGAACCAACCGATTGGTATGTAGTTGGGCAGGATCGCATTAACGAATTTGCCCACTGTACAGGGGATGACTACTTTATGCATGTTGATCCCGAAAAAGCGTCAAAAACTGATATGGGTGGAACCATTGCTCACGGCTTGTTGACGCTGGGGTTGACACCTTACATAATGGCTAACTTTCCAGTGCCTGAGAATATGCCGCATGGTTTTAATTATGGGTATGATAAGATTCGTTTCCTGGCCCCAGTACACACTGGTAAGCGGGTACGCATACACGGAGAGGTTAAGGATGTTCAGTGGAAGGATGAGCACAATTGCAAGTTCATCACTGCATTAACCGTTGAAATTGAAGGTGAGGAAAAGCCAGCACTTTATGCTGAGTGGATACTTTACTACGAAACCGAAGACTAAGATTACCGCTGAATCTGTTCGCTCACCCGATATTACAGGGTGAGCGAACCATCATCTAACCATCATCTAAGGAGATATATTCATGAAAGATACTTCAAACCTTCCGTTAGACGGAATTCGAGTTATTGATTTCACGCAGGCTGAGCAGGGTCCCATTGGTACTCTACAGCTCGCTGATTTTGGTGCCGATGTAATCAAGATCGAGCGCCCGGGCGTAGGTGACCTGAGTCGGCATACCGTTGGCGGGACCTCTCTAGAGGCAACGAACAATCCGACATATGTAGCCATGAATCGCAACAAGCGTTCGATGGAACTTGATACGAAAAGCGAAGCCGGAAAGCAGGTTATTTATGAGCTCGTCAAAGTGTCGGATGTGGTCGTAAACAATTTTCGCCCTGGTGTGATGGATAAGCTTGGCTTCGGCTATGAGAAGCTTAAAGAAATTAATCCACGTATTGTTTTTGCGTCCGCAACAGGCTACGGACCTGAAGGACCAAATGTCAAAAAACCTGGGCAGGACATGGTGGCCCAAGCTGTAACGGGCTTCATGTATGAGACCGCGGACCCGTCAGTTCCACAATCGATAGTTCCAACAGCTATCTGCGATTATACCGGCGGAATGCATCTCTGTCAGGGCATTATGGCCGCGTTGATTGGGCGTGAAAAAACCGGCCTTGGTAGAAAAGTGGATGTGTGTCTTTATGATTCGATGATTCATACGCAACTGCAGGAAGCGGCCTACTGGAGCAAATACAAACAAGTTCTGAACTGGGCGGCAATGCCACTCGCTATTCACTCCGAGGCCAAGGATGGACCAATTGTGGTGATTGGAGCGTTTATGCCCAACCCGCTAAAGGCTATGTGCGCTGCAATGGAAATAGATGATCTTACCATACCCTACCCAGATATGGCTTCTCAGATCAAAAACAAAAAGCTTATACAGGACACACTGCGCAAGGAAATTGCCAAATACACCATGGAAGAAGCTTTGGCACGTTTTGAAGGGCAGGATGTACTTTGTTCCGAGGTACGCAAATTGAGTGACGTAATGGATGACCCGCAAACGAAGATTAACAATATGTTAATAGATATAGATCACCCGATTCTTGGCAAAATTACGACCATCGGTTGCCCCGTTCAGATCAGTGACGCCCCTGTTACTGTGAGAATAATGCCGCCACAGCTAGGTGAGCACACCGAAGAGATCCTTCGCGAACTTGGTTTGGCCGCGGGTGACGGTAAGTAAGAGCGCCGGATGAGTGTCCTGTTTGACACAAGTGACGGCGTACTCGGGTTGCGATTGATCATCCAACGAGGATGAATGCAATTGATACCTCCAGCCGCAGACGCGGCTGGAGGAAGTCTGAGACGAGATTAAGCTAGCAGAAACATAAACAATAAGAAGCGCAAAAATTAAACAAAGTGAGGAAGATATGACTACTAGTTATGAAACAATCAATACATTTGAAAAAGATAATATTTTCTATTTAGAAATAAATAGGCCTGACAAGCTGAATGCACTTAATAAAACGGTGTTAGATGAGATGTTGGATGCGATAAAAAACATCGATGTTTCAAAATATAAAGGCGCTATTCTAACAAGTGTTGGAGATAAAGCTTTTATGGCAGGTGCAGATATAGCTGCTATGTCTGCAATGACTCCGCAAGAAACACAAGTCTTTGCCGAAACAGGACAGGCCGTCACCTTGGCACTGGAAGACTTGGCCCTGCCTGTTATTGCCTGTGTTCAAGGCTTTGCACTTGGTGGGGGATGTGAAATGGCAATGTCTTGCGATTTCATTTATGCTTCGAAGCAAGCAGTTTTTGGACAACCTGAGGTTAAATGGGGTGTGTTACCTGCTTTTGGTGGAACCCAAAGACTTCCAAAATACATTGGTCGAAACCGGGCAAAAGAGCTGATCTATTCGGGCACTTTTATAGATGTTGATAAAGCCTATGAGTGGGGATTGGTGAATAATATATCAGATGATAAAGCAAGCTGTCTGCAAGCAGCAGTTGACTGTTTAAAAGTTATAGGAAGAAATGGTCCACTTGCCGTTGCTAGTGCGAAAAAAGTTATGAATGAGGGTAATGATATGTCAAATAAAGATGGTATCCACCAGGAAGCAACTGTCTTTGGAGTCGTTGCTAATTCTCATGATAAGGCGGAAGGTACCAAAGCATTTGTAGAGAAAAGACACCCAGTTTTTACAAGATCCTAAAATGATTAGGGTGTAACTCACATACGACTTATAGCAACTAAAGGGGAAAAAATGAGTGATCAAAAAAAATACCAAAAATTACGCCTAGAGATTGATGGCGGAGTGGCAACAATCTTCCTGGTTAACCCGCCGATGAACGTGATGACACTGGATATGAGACGCGAGTTGGACGAGGCCCTGACCAGCCTGGAAGCTGACCCAGCGATAGGAGCGATTGTACTCACAGGCGACGGTGACCGCGCTTTCGGCACCGGCTCCGACATCAAGGAATTTCCCGGACTCTTGGCGGACGGTTCCGTCGTGTCTCGCAAGCTCGCTCCTGAGAACGAAACATTCACCAAATTCGCCAATTTCCCGAAACCCACAGTCGTGGCCATTGAAGGCTATGCGCTAGGCGGCGGCATGGAACTCGCAGCCGGCGCCGACATCATAGTGGTCGCGGAAAATTCAAAATTCGGCGTACCCGAAATAAACCTTGGCGCCATACCCGGCAGTGGAGGCTCAGTGCGTATAACACGGCGTATCGGTATTGGCCGCGCCAGTGAGTTGTTTTTGCTGGGCGATATGATCGATGCACAGCAAGCGCTCGCCTGGGGCTACGCCAATCACATTAAGCCTAAGGGCGAGGTGCTCGCACACGCGCAAAAACTTGCTGCAAGGCTTGCAAGTGCTCCGAAGCAGGCCATTTGTGCCGTCAAGCAGGTGTTGCGGTATGGCATTTACTTGCCCGAGGAGCAGGCAATCGCGAAGCTGCTTGACGTGCTCGATGTGCTACAGCGTACGCAGGACCTCCGCGAGGGAGCCGACGCCTTCATTAATAAGCGCAAAGCGAATTTTCAAGACCCGCTGGACACCTCAAAATTCGTTGGCTGCATGTTTCCAAAATAAGCTCGTGCCCCGTACGAAGCGGGGCTCGAAGAGACTCAGGTGGTGAGGCCTGAGTTGGCGAACGAATTGCGCAAGAAGGCCGAGGACCTCGGCCTTCTTGCCTTGGGGTTGCCCGAAGAGGTGGGCGGCGGCGGCCTGAATACTATCGACGGCTCTGTTGCAAAAAATCGTAGAAGTGCTATGAAATCATTTTCAATTCACAATTGAGGAGCTTTTACTAATTGACATTTTTTGCAACAGAGCCTAAAAAAGGAAGCAGCAGTCTTTGGAGTAGTTTCTAAGTCTCATGATAAGGCGGAAGGGACCAAAGCATTTGTAGAGAAAAGAAAGCCAGAGTTTAAAGGAAATTAAAATGATTAGCTTCCTGCAGTCCTCCCTCAGCACGATGCGCAGACGCCTCGACCAGGTCGGCTGTTGCTCTTGTCTGAGAGCCGAGCGAAACGCCCAGCACCTCCCTGCGCACCTTTACTGTGCGGCAGACGCCCTGTTGTCACCAAGGCTGACAGTCGCGCTACTGGCTGTGCTCTCATTCTTTATGTGCTGGCAAACTGCCTTCGCGGAGGACGCAGACCAGGGCGCCTCCCGCACCGGGGCGCCGGTGCAAAATGCTTTTGACCATGACCCTCTGAGCGGCTCCCGAGCGGTGACCACTATCCTGCGCGAAGATCGCGAGGAGAAGGCGGATCTACTCAATCTCAATATCCTCAAAGCGTGGAAAGCATGGAAGGCCGGTATCGCCGAGAGCACAGGGCTCAGCTTCGGCGGCGATTACCTCGCAGTGGGTTTCGCCGCGACCGGCAGCCTCGGCGACGACACCTCGGCCTCTGGGGTCGCGCGCTTCTTTGGCTCCTGGGAGTTGCTGAACCGCGGCGCGGCGAACACCGGCAGCGTTGTGTTCAAGATCGAAAACCGGCACGCCTACACCGACATCGCGCCGTCTGCCTTCGGCTTCGATGTCGGGTTCGTCGGTTCGCCAGAACCCGTCTTCAACGACGACGGCTTTCGCGCGACCACTCTCTATTGGAAGCAGGACTTCGCCGACGACCGCGCTCTCTTTCGTGTCGGCTTTCTTGATATGAAGGAATATTTCGATGGTTACGCGTTGGCCAGTCCTTGGACCGGCTTTTTCAATCTCGCCTTTACGATCGGCTCAAACACGATGATCGTGTTGCCGGACGCCGCGCTTGGCGCGATGGTCGGCGGCTATCTGACCGACAACATTTATGCGGCAGCCAGCATCATCGACGCCGGTTTCCAGCCGACATCCATGTTTCAGGGCTTCGGGACTTTCTTCGGTGACTTCAACACCTTCAAGACCGCGGAGATCGGGATCACCGGAGGTGGCAAGCGATTTTTGTTCGACAATGCGCATATCGCGGTCTGGCAGCAAGATGAGAGTGACGATAGCGGCACGCAGAGCGGATGGGGCGTCAATGTGTCTGTCTCCCATGTTGTGGACGGGCACTGGTTGCCGTTCTTGCGTGCCGCTTGGGCCAATGAAGGCGGGGGCCTTTACGAGGTGTCGGTGAGCGGCGGTTTTGGATACCAGAACAAGCCCGGCGGCAACCTTCTCGGCGTCGGCCTCAACTGGGGCCGCCCTAATTCGGATACGTTCGGGGTCGACCTCGACGACCAGTTGATAAGCGAGGTCTTCTACAGGATCCAGCTTACCGAGAACGTTCAGATCACGCCCAACCTGCAAATCGTTGGGAATCCGGCCCTCAACCCCGACAGGGATGTTGTCGCCTTGTTCGGATTGCGAGCCCGAGGGACATTCTGATCCCGACAGAGGCACGGATGCGCCCAAATTCTCCCAGGGGCCGAGTGATGGCGCCGCGTGAGACGGGGCAATACCGACTTCCACCAAGTTTGATTGTCGAAGGGGGGTGCCGCTGAAGATCGTGGCGTGACTAAACATGGCTAGAAGGAGGGTGTTCTCCATGGCCGCATCAATCCCGCTCCGATCCGACTTCGACAGGCTGCATAGGGAGGCGCGGGACGCCAAAAACACGGCGCGAGCGAGCCGACTGCTGGCGCGGGAGACGATCGATGATGGCGCCTACTTTTGGACATCTAACGGATTGGGCAGATCGGAGGCCCCGAAAGAGCAAGAGACCGGATGGAGCGGATCGTCCAGAGACACATGGCGTCGGACGGCGCCCTTAAACTGGAAGGCTAAATAGTCATCGGTTTTCAGTCTTGGGCTGACCTGATGAGAAAATAAAAAAACACGTAAACATATGAGATAGAAAGATGAATTTTGGAATAGTAGATCTGTTGGTGATTTTTTTAATCACCCTGGGGCCGCTCAAATCGGCGATCGTGTATGTTACATTGACAGCCGATGCCGATGCCGGCTTTAGGCGCCGCATCGCTATAAGAACGGTGCTAACATCAACTGTCGTCGCAATCCTTTTTGTGATTGCCGGCGAATTCCTGCTGGATGCGTTTCACGTATCGATTCCCGCTTTGAAGCTGGCAGGGGGACTTATTTTGGTGCTCTATGCACTCGAAATGGTGATTGGCAGCAAGTCACAAGAAGAGCCGAAGACCGATTCGGCAGCATCGACCAATATCGCCGTTTACCCTCTGGCCATGCCATTGATGGCAACCCCTCAGGGCCTTGTTGCGATTGTTACCTTAACTGCAGCCGCACCCGGAACGAGTGAATTGGTGTTAATGATAGGATTGATACTCGGGATCATGGCATTCAACTTTATCTTTTTTCTCGGCGCTCATCGGATTCTTAGCGCGATAGGCCAGGCAGCGCTTAAAGTGGTGTCAAGTATTGTGGGATTATTGCTAGTCGCTTTGGCGATTCAGTTGATGATTTGGGGTCTAACCGATCTAGGGGTACTGCAAGAACTTCCAGCCAAGGGCTAAGCTAAGGTTTACAATGGCGACTGCTGACGGTCTTGTCCTTGAATCCGTTGGCATACGATCGACGCTCCTGGACCCGCTGGTAGGGCTTGGCGCGGAGATATTCGGTTCGTTCGAGCTTCATGGCTTCGTTGAGGAGGATTTCGATGGCGTTGGCCATCCCTTCAAAGCCGTGGTCGGCCAATAACACTGATTCACTGTCAACTTTTCTTGGGGAATTCCAACTTGACAGCTTCGAGAAGTTCGATAGATTGATCTTGGTGGGTCATGGGAGGCTCCTTTTGAAGGTTTTAAGACGCTTACAAAAGAAACCGAACTGGCCCACCTTTTCAAGCAGGCGCCCGCGTGGCTGATTTTTTTGATTCGCACGCTCATCAAAAAAATCAGCCACGCGTTAAATTGAATTTACAGAATGGAAGTTACACCACCCTCGACTTGTCGCAGAAGGCCTCGGCGTGGTTTTGGGCGAGTGAAATGGAGATGACGAATATGTTCGATGACGACGCGTCCAGCCTCGCGCGGCTGTGCGACACCGGCCTATCCCTAGACTCGCAGCGAGTCGCCCTCATCCAGGGCAAGCGGTCGATGACGTATGCAGAGCTCGAGCAGCGCATCAATCGGGTCGCCAATGGGCTGATCTCGCTCGGAGTCGAGCGGTTCGAGCGCGTCCTCGTCATCTTCGAGAACGACATCCGCTTCCCCGAAGTCCTGCTCGGTATCGTCAGGGCCGGCGCCGTAGCGGTCCCGGTCAACTTCAAGTTCCAGCCGCCGCAGCACATCGAGCTGGCTCGAGACTGTGGGAGTCGCATCGTCTTCGGCAGCGCCGGGAAGGCCGAATCCGTCCTCGCCTGCCTGGCCGACGGGGTTGCCGAGGTCGGTATCGTCGTCGATGCCGACCGGGGTCCGCTTCGAAGCTATGAGGACTGGCTGGCCTCATCTTCGCCCGAACGCTGCGATCATGGGTCGGCCGGCAGCGACGTCTGCATCCAGGCGTACACCTCGGGCTCGACCGGACGGCCCAAGGGGGTTCTTCTCGCGCACCGTGGGCTACTGCGTAACGTTCAGCTCCAGGTGGAGTCCAACCGGATCGACGAGAACTCACGGGTCTTGTTGTCGACGCCGCTCTTCCACATGAACGCCACTGCCTCGGGACTCCTCCCGTGCCTGAGCCAGGGCGGCTCGGTGGTCATTCTCAAGGAGTTCGACGCGGAGCGCGTGATCGATGCGATCGAGACGCTCGGCTGCACGTACACCACCGGTGTACCGGCCACGTACAAGCTGATTCTGGCTGCCGCGCGGCAAAGAACGCACGTGGATGCCTCCAGCCTCGAGTTCATCGCAGTGGGGTCTGCTCCCATGACACGCGCGCTTCTCGACGAACTGGTCCTGACCTTGCCGGGTGTCGATGTGATCGAAGGCTACGGGCTGACGGAGTGTGGGCCCATCATCACCCTGAACCCACGCGGCCGAAACAAGCTGGGCACGATCGGTCCCGCTCTTCCGGGCTTCGAGTGCAAGGTCATCGACTCCGACGGGAACATTTTGCCACAGGGAGAGGCGGGGGAACTTGTCGTGCGGAGCGAGTGCAACGCCCTCGGCTATTACAACCGGCCGGACGCCCAGGCGGAGCGCTTCCGGGACGGCTGGGTGCATACCGGGGATATGGTGTCGTGCGACCCCGACGGCTGGTTCACCTTCAGGGGGCGCGTCGACGACCAGATGAACGTGGGAGGCGAGAACGTCTTCCCGGCCGAAGTCGAGAACATCCTCGCCACTCATCCGGAAGTGCGGGACGTCTGTGTCGTTCCTGTCCCCCACGAGGTGAAGGGCCAGGTTCCGGTGGCCTTCGTCGTGCGCAACGTCGAGTCGAACCTCGGCGAGAAGGAACTCATTGACTACTACCTGACGCGCGGACCCGCGTATTCCCATCCGCGCCGTATCTACTTCATCGACGAGATGCCGCTCTTGGCGACCGGGAAAACCGACCTGCAGGCTCTTGCAAGGCAGGCTCGCGAGCCAGGCCCAGGAACGGGGCCCTCTTCCCTCGCCCGCTGACTTGCCATAGCGAGTGCTTATCGGACTTGGAGCCCGGGACGGGGCTTGAATCGCCTACCCACGAAGATAATCGATCAGGACATCGGCACCATCACGAAGACCTTCTCGCTGACCCGGTTGGCCAGGTCAGGAAGATAATCGATCAGGACATCGACGTTGAGGGCCTCGGCCCCTCATCTGCGCGACCATCCAGGCAGTCAGTTGTGCTCCTGGAGAGAAATGCGAACGGGGTCTGCCAGAGAGCATCGGGGCTCCACAGTTTCTGCGGATTGATTTCGTAAAGAAGGAAATCATTGGCACGAAGCGTTCGACCCAGATTCTTTTCATGGAGAAGAGCGACGAACAGATCACTATGCAGGGATTCGAGCTGGGCATGGGTTGGACACTTGCAATCGATCATGCTACAGAAAAGGCAGTACTCACCTTTGCTAACCGGGAAGAAGGAATCGTGATCTTTGGGGCTTGCACCGCTCAATAAGTGCAAGGCGGGCCGGGGTATTGTAGAGTTGGTGTAGAGTTGGGGGCGGGCCACGCTAAGTAATTGACATAGCAAATAAAACGCCTCAATAACGTCTCTGAAACGTTCTTAATCCATCGGTTTTTTACTTAAACTGCTCCATTAAGGGACTCGAGGAAAAATGGCTCGTGCCAAAAGACATTATATTCCCGGCCATGTCTGGTATATAATCTACCGATGCCATAAGAGAGAATTTCTTCTAAAGTTCCCAAGAGATCGACGCAGATGGATTGAGTGGCTGTGCCAGGCAAAAAAAAAGATACAGCTTTTTGCTTTTAACAGTGTCTTCTTTTTTGGGGAAAATTCATGCAGAACGTTTTCCGAGAGGTGGACGATGCGCTGGTTGACCGCGCCAAATCGCGACAGCGGCTCCAGGCCCTGACCAGGCAGGTCAACGCGCTGAAAAACTATAAGCGGCTGGCACTTATGCGCTACAACGAGGGCGTTACCAGCTACCTCGAAGTGCTCGACGCCGAGCGCAGTCTGTTCGATGCCGAACTGGCGCTCACCGCAAGCCAGAATGCCGTTTTCCGCTCACTGATCGACATCTACAAGTCGATGGGCGGCGGCTGGATTGAAACCGCAGAAGCCGCAGTGACCTCGCAACCGTTGATGGATGCAGGGTTTATCCCCTGAAACACATCAGCGCGTTGAGAGGAGAAGACCATGAAGCGCTTCTTTTCATCATTTGGGTAAGGACTGCGTGACACTAAAGGGCTGATGCTTTTGAACCAATGCACACGGCAGGCAAAGCCTGTTAAGGGTGGAACTTTAATAGTCGTCAAAAAAAGCGCGGCGGGGTTTTGACTCGACCGCAGGGGGTATCCGGCATGATAGACGCAGCAAAATACGACAAAATCGAGACGCTCAAGAACGGCACCGCGGTAAGGATCAGGTCCGTTCGGACCGACGACAAGGACAGAATTTCCGAAGCCTTCCGGAACCTCGAATCCGGATCGATCTACACGCGTTTCTTCCAACACAAAAAAGACTTGACCGATAAAGAGCTCAAGGCCGCCACCGAGGTTGATTTCGAAAACGTGGTCGCCCTAGTGGTTACGGTCGGGGAAGGAGGGAACGAAACCATCATCGCAGGGGGACGCTATGCGGCCTTTGATGCTGCAAACAACCTGCGCAGCGCGGAGGTGTCCTTCACGGTCGAGGAGGATTATCATGGTCAAGGGATCGCCGGCCGCCTGCTGCGACATCTGGCGCAGATTGCGCGGGCAAAGGGCGTTTCCCAATTCGAGGCGGAGGTGCTTTCGGGAAACAAAGCGATGCTGACCGTCTTTTCCCGCAGCGGGCTGCCCATGCAAAAGAGTTCTGAAGGAGGCGTCACGCACGTGACGTTATCGCTGGCGGAAGCTGCGGCGTGATAAACAATATCTTAGTCGAAAGTTGCAACCGGCTTCCATTGGCAATTGACGATCTTTATTCTTGCGGGGCAACCCGCACTGAACCGGAAATTTTGCGAACAGGCGATCGTAAGTTAACCGACTCTATAGAAAGGTAGTCGCCATGTCCAACGCCATTGTCGTTCTCAACGCGGGCTCGTCGAGCATCAAGTTTTCGCTGTTTATCGAGCGCGGCGAAACCCTTGAGCCGGACGTCCGGGGCCAAGTCGAAGGGCTCTACACCGCGGCGCGTTTTGTTTCGAAGGCGCCTGACGGTGCGATGAAAGCCGAGAAGTCCTGGCCCGCCGGCCTCAACCTGGGACACGACGGGGCACTCGACCATCTGATCGGCCATTTGCGGTCGGAGCTGCCGGGCGATCGACTGATCGGCATCGGGCACCGGGTGGTGCACGGCGGCATGGCCTACACCCAACCCGTTCAGGTGGATGAGGCGGTGCTCGAGGTGCTGGAAACCTTCATTCCGCTGGCCCCCCTGCATCAGCCACACAATCTCGCTCCGATCCGCCGCGCTCTGGAGCGCGCTCCCGAGCTGCCGCAAGTGGCCTGCTTCGACACCTCTTTTCACCGCACCCAGCCCGATGTGGCCCAGATGTTTGCCCTGCCCGCCGAGCTGCGGGAGGGCGGGGTCTTGCGCTATGGGTTCCACGGGTTGTCTTACGAATACATCGCCTCGATCCTGCCCGACATTGATCCGAAGGCCGCGCAAGGCAGGAGCGTTGTGCTGCACCTTGGCAACGGGACGAGCATGTGCGCCCTGGAGGCGGGGCGCAGCATTGCCAGCACCATGGGCTTTACGGCGGTCGAAGGGCTACCGATGGGAACCCGCAGCGGCTCGCTCGACCCCGGCGTGATCATTTATCTCATGGATCAGCGCAGGATGGACGCCCGCGCGATCGAAAAGCTCATCTACACTCAGTCGGGCCTTCTCGGCGTATCCGGCATTTCAAGCGACATGCGCACCCTGCTGGCAAGCAAAGCGCCCCAGGCCAGGCTGGCCGTGGATCTTTTTCTTTATCGCATCCGCCGCGAACTCGGCTCATTGGCGGCCGCTATGGGAGGGCTGGATGCCATCGTATTCACGGCCGGCATCGGGGAGAACGCTCCGGTAATCCGCAGCCGCGTCTGTCGCGACGCCGCGTGGCTGGGCGTCGACATCGATGAAGCGGCCAACACGGCGGGCCGAGGGTGCATCAGCACCGGCTCGAGCCGCGTCGCCCTCTGGGTCATCCCCACCAACGAGGAACTGATGATTGCGCGTCATACCCGACGCTTGCTTGAAACGATACAGGGAGAAGGAAAATGAAAATAGAGGTTCCCCGACCGGTTCTTAAAAATAAAAAGGCTCTGGTGGTCGGCATCGCCAACGAGCACTCGATTGCCTACGGCTGCGCCAGGGCCTTCCGCGAGGTGGGCGCCGAGTTGGCGATCACCTATCTCAACGACAAAGCCAAACCGCATGTCGAGCCCCTGGCAACAGAAGTGGAGGCGGCGATGTTCATGCCGATGGATGCTGCCAAAGAAGGTGAGCTTGAAGCCGTGTTCGATCGCATAGCAAGGGAGTGGGGTCACCTGGATATCCTGGTGCATTCCATTGCGTTCGCACCCAAGGAGGACCTGCAGGGCGGGCTGCTGAACTGCTCTTCCAAAGGCTTCTCGGTCGCCATGGACATCTCCTGCCACTCCTTCATCCGCATGGCGCGCCTGGCGGCGCCGCTGATGACAGATGGCGGGACCCTGTTTGCCATGAGCTATCACGGGGCGCAAAAGGTGGTTCCCAACTACAACGTGATGGGACCGGTCAAGGCGGCCCTTGAGGCGGTTTGCCGCTACCTGGCCTACGAGCTCGGCCCCAGCAAGATCCGGGTGCACGCGATCTCACCCGGTCCACTCAAGACGCGGGCCGCCTCGGGGTTGAAAGACTTCGACCGCATGCTCAATGACGCCGTCGAGCGCTCGCCGGTCGGCGAACTGGTGGACATCATGGATGTGGGATTCGCCTGTGCCTTCCTGGCGACGCCTTACGGAAGGCGCCTCACCGGACAGACCGTCTATGTCGACGGCGGGGTCAGCATTATGGCGTAAGTCAAAAATCAAAAATTAAGCAGCGACCCAACGATATTGCTGTTGGGTCGAAAGGAGGACTAAATGGCAAAGATAAAGAACGTCAATCCGATTCTTGGAAGCAAAGAACTGGCCGACTATCTGCTCGACGCCGGGCAGCGAACGGTGCTCTTCTGGGACGTGATGCGCCGGCGCGGCAATCAGTATCTGGAGCACATGGCGCAGACGGTCCCCCACGTGCTGCAGTTCGAAGGCGAGTTGGTCCTGGACGGCCGCACGCTGCCCCGACCTGTGAACTACGGCATCGTCAATATACACCCGCCTGCGGGGACCGTCATTGACAATCTAAAGCGGCCCTTTGTCGTGATCGATCCCCGTGCGGGCCACGGGCCCGGCATCGGCGGTTTCAAGGCCGAGAGCGAGATCGGCGAGGCCATGCGGGCGGGACATCCCTGCTACTTTATCGGCTTTACGCCAATGCCCGAGCCGGACCAGACGATCGAAGCCGTGATCGAGGCTTGGGCGGTTTTCCTCAAGCGGGTCGCGGACCTGCACGCCGCGGCCGAGGGCAAACCGGTTGTGATCGGCAACTGCCAGGCGGGCTGGGCGCTGATGATGCTGGCGGCCAAATACCCCGATCTGTGCGGTCCGCTGATTGTGGCCGGATCACCCCTTTCCTACTGGGCGGGTGTGCGCGGCATCAACCCCATGCGCTACACCGGCGGCCTGCTGGGCGGCAGCTGGTTGACGGCCCTGGTCAGCGACCTCGGGCATGGGCAGTTCGACGGCGCCTGGCTGGTGCAGAACTTCGAGAGCCTCAACCCGGCCAACACCCTGTGGTCCAAGCAATACAACCTTTATGCCAATATCGATACCGAGGCGCCCCGCTATCTGGGCTTCGAGCGCTGGTGGGGGGGACACGTAATTCTCTCCGGCAAGGAGATGCAGTACATCGTCGACAACCTCTTTGTCGGCAACAAGCTGAGCACCGCCGAGATGGTTACCGGCGACGGCGTGCAGTTGGATTTGAGAAAGATCCGCTCGCCCATCATTTGTTTGTGTTCCAAGGGCGACAACATCACCCCGCCCCAGCAGGCGCTCGGCTGGATTCTCGACCTTTACAAAAGTGAGGACGACATCCTGGCCGCCGGCCAGACGATTGTCTACGCAGTGCATGAAACGGTCGGCCATCTGGGAATCTTTGTTTCGGGCAGCGTGGCCAAGAAGGAGCACCAGGAGTTCGCCAACAACATCGATCTGATCGATTGTCTGCCTCCCGGGCTCTATGAGGCCGTCATCCAGAAGAAATCCCCAGATGCGGCCAATGTCGGCCTTGTGACCGGAGACCACATCTCCCGGTTCGAAAGCAGAACCCTGGAGGACATTCGCGCCCTGGGCGGGAACACGCCGGACGAGGAGCGCTGCTTTGCCGCCGTGGCCCGTTTGTCCGAGGTAACCAACGGCCTCTACCGCACCGCGGCGCAGCCGGTCATCCGCGCCGTTGCCACCGAACAGAGCGCCGAATGGCTGCGACGCACGCATCCGCTGCGGGTCGGCTATGAGCTTTTCTCCGACCGCAATCCGGCGCTTCAGCCGCTGGCCGCGATGGCCGCAACGGTTGAGGAGAATCGCCAACCGGTGGCCGCCGACAACATTTTTCTGCAGTGGGAAAAGGTCTTCTCGGACTGGATCAAGTCGAGCCTGGAGACCTTTGGGGAATGGCGGGATGCGATGATGGAGGACATGTTCTTCGGAGTGTACGCCCAATCCTGGTTGCAAGCCTTGTTGGGTCTGCCGGCATCGGACGAGCCGCCCAGAAAGCATCCCGGTACGACCCCTGAGCACACGGCCTTCGTCAACCGCCGGATCGAAGAGCTGCGAAAAAAAATGGACAAAGGGGGGCCGCGCGAGGCAGCGATTCGCGCTCTGGTCTATGTCCGCATGCCGGAGAAGGCGGCCGACGAAAGGGCTTTCGAGATGCTGCGCCGGATCAGGGCTGAACACAGTGCGGAAAAAACCCTGGCCGAATTCAAGCAGGATCTTCGCGAACAGTATTTCATGCTCCGGCTTGATGAAATAGGGGCGGTGGCGCTGATTCCCGAGTTGCTCAAAGGTCATGAAGAAGAGTGGCCGAAGCTGTTGGAATATATCCGCAATGTCGCCACTGCCGGCGGGTCGCTGAGCGAGGAGGGACAGCGTCGGTTGGCGGAGTTGGAACGGCTGTTCCCCTTCCCTCCCGCGGTCAAACAACCGGGGCGCAAGCCTTCAAAATCTCCCAAGAAAGAGGTGGTGACAAAATGATCACCAACAAGACGTTCGATGAAATTCACATCGGTGACAGCGCCCGAATGGAGCGGATGTTGACCAAACAGGATATCGATTTGTTCGGGCTTTTGTCGGGCGACATGAACCCGACCCATTTCAGCGACGAGTACGCGCTGATGCTGCTGGAGCGCCACAAGCTGGTCGGCCACAGCATGTGGGGCGGGGCCCTGATCTCGAGCCTGCTGGGCAACGACCTGCCGGGACCCGGCACGATCTACCAGTCGCAACATTTCGAGTTCCACCATGCGGTGGAACTGGACGATACGCTCACCATCACCGTGACGGCAACGTCCAAGAATGCCGCAGACGGCAGTGTGGTGTTCGACTGCCGGGCGGTCAATCAACGCGGTGAGGATATCATCACCGGTGTCGCCAGGGTCAAGGCGCCCACCAGAAAACTGACCGATGCCGGCTCGCCTTACGCCACCCTGCATCTGCACCGCAAAACCGCTTTTAAAAAGCTGATTGACTACGTCGATGACTGGGAGCCGATTCCTGTCGCCGTGTGCCATCCCTGCAGCAAAGAGGCCCTGGAGGGTGCCATCGATTCAGCCAGGGCCAACCTGATTGATCCGATCCTGGTTGGACCGGAAGCCAAAATCCGCGCCCTGTCCGAGAGCCTGAACCTGGACATCGGCCCATATCGTTTGGTGGACGCGCTCCACAGTCATGACGCAGCGGTAAAGGCTGTGGCCTTGTGCCGCTCGGGCGAGGCCGAAGCGCTCATGAAGGGCAGTCTTCACACCGATGAACTGATGAGCGCGGTGGTACCGTCGGCCACAGGGCTGCGCACCGAACGGCGGATCAGCCACGTTTTCGTCATGGACGTGCCCACCTATCCGCGGCCGCTCTTCATCACCGATGCGGCCATCAACATCTACCCGACCCTGGAAGACAAGGTCGATATTCTCAAAAATGCCATTCAATTGGCCCACGCGCTGAACAACCCCCAACCCAAGGTGGCCATTCTCTCGGCAGTGGAAACGGTGAACCCGAAGATCCCCGCCACCATCGACGCCGCGGCCTTGTGCAAAATGGCCGATCGAGGGCAAATCGAAGGGGCCCTTATCGATGGCCCCCTGGCCTTCGACAATGCCGTCAGCAAAGAGGCCGCCCTGATCAAAGGCATCCATTCAGCGGTGGCCGGTGAAGCGGACATCCTGCTGGTGCCCGACCTGGAGGCCGGCAACATGCTGGCCAAACAGCTGGCCTATCTGGGCAGAGCCGATTTGGCCGGTATTGTCTTGGGCACGCGGGTTCCCATTATTCTGACCAGCCGGGCGGATTCGGCCGAAGCCCGGCTGGCCTCTTGTGCCGTTGCGGTAGCCTTCGCCCATCGGCTGCGTGAAAACCAGAAGATAAAAAGTTCTATGCAGGGGTAAAACATGGTCGTGCTTAATTGACATCATTAGAGAACCGCTGTGGGCAAATTGATAAAAATCACCAGAGGAAAGCTGGGATTGACCGCAGAATCAACCCGTCCGGATATTCAGGATGCGATCGAACTGGTCTTGGACAATTCTTACCCAAAGATACGTCTGATTAGCGGACATAAAAAGAAGTTAAGGCAACTGGTTGAATCGGCATTGAGTTTCATCGCTGAACTTATCGAAACCCTTCCGGGTCCCTTGGACGTTACATCGGATAAGGCTTTCTACGACGTGTTGGTCAAGACGTTTTTTGTAAATGAAGATCAGCTGAATAATACTCTCGCAAACGATCCTGACTTGAAGGATTTCCTGTTTCGAAATTCGATCGATGTTTTTTTTATTTAAAATAGAGATGATTGTATAAGCTCATTATAACCACTTCAATATATAAGGTAATAACGCGGTGACATCTTTAAACGCTTAACCCGGAGCCGGTCATTCAATTGAGATTTAACCCGAAAATAGAATTTTAATCACCGTGGCGCTCATATGGCCATGATGGTTTAAAAAAAGGAGAAAAAGTGCAATGCCGGTGCCCGCTGAACTGAAGTTTCAGAAATCGGCTGAAGACACGCTGACGGTGGCACTGGCCGGCAGCTGGAAGCTGGGGCAAGAACTGCCGTCGGCCGATGAAGTGCTGCATGCGCTCGAGGGCATGCCGGGGATCGTTAGAATCGCCTTCGACACCCGGGAACTGGCCGAGTGGGACAGCGGGCTGCTGATTTTCCTGAAGCAGGTGAGCGAATTCAGCGCACAGAAAAAGATCACCATAGAGGAGAGCGGCCTGCCGCAGGGGGCCCGGAAACTTCTGGCGCTGGCCGCAGCGGTGCCGGCGAAAAAAGACGCCCGCAAGGCCGAGGGGAAAGTACCGTTTCTCTCACACGTGGGCAGCGAAACCGTCGATTTTTTCCGATCGGCCGGCGAGATGCTGGCGTTTATCGGCGATACGGTGATCGCCTTTCTGAATTTGCTGCGCGGCAAGGCCCAGTACCGGAAAAGCGACCTGTGGCTTATCGTGGAGTCCTGCGGGGGCCAGGCGCTGCCGATCGTCTCTTTGATCTGCTTTCTGGTGGGTTTGATCCTGGCCTTTATCGGCGCCATTCAGCTCGAGCTGTTCGGGGCCCAGATCTACGTGGCCGACCTGGTGGGTATCGCCATGGTGCGCCTGATGGCGGCGATTATGACCGGCATCGTCATGGCGGGGCGAACCGGGGGCGCCTTTGCGGCCCAGCTGGGCACCATGCAGGTCAACCAGGAGATCGATGCCTTAAGGACCCTGGGCATATCACCCATGGAGTTTCTGGTGCTGCCGCGCATGCTGGCCCTGGCGCTGATGATGCCGCTCTTGTGTCTTTACGCCAACGTCATGGGCATCCTGGGAGGCATGGTGGTGGGCGTGGGTATGCTCGATATCGGTTTGATTCAGTATTACAACGAGACCGCCAAGGCGGTTAATCTCTGGAACCTGGGCATCGGGATATTTTCCGGGATCGTGTTCGGGGTGATCGTGGCGCTGTCCGGCTGCATGCGGGGCATGCAGTGCGGGCGCAGCGCCTCGGCGGTGGGCGGTGCGGCCACCTCGGCGGTTGTGACCGCGATAATCGGGATCATCGTCTCCACGGCCGTGATCACGGTGTTGTGCAATCTGCTGGGGATATGAGTCGGTTAGGCCGGTTGGCCCGTTGGCCCGTTGAGCCGGTTGGCCCGTTGAGTCCCGCCGTGGGATTGAGCCGGTTTGACACCGTCGCGTCAGGACACAATAGGATATGACTGAAAAAGAAGCCCATATATCGGTGCGGGATCTGACCATGGCCTATGGGGATTTTGTACTCATGCGGGATCTGACGTTCACGATCAACCGCGGGGACATCTTCATCATCATGGGCGGCAGCGGCTGCGGCAAGAGCACCATGATGACGATCCTGATCGGCCTGAAGTCCCCGGCCAAAGGCCAGGTGTTCTACGGTGAGCAAGATTTTTGGGGTGCCGATGCGCCGACCCGCGATCGGATCATCCGGCGGGGTGGGGTGATGTACCAGAGCGGGGCGTTGTGGAGTTCGATGACCCTGGCCGAGAACATCGCCCTGCCGCTCGAGACTTACACGGACCTGAGCCCCGGCCAGATTCGCGAGGTGATCAAGCTGAAGCTGGCGCTGGTGGGTATGGCCGGGTTCGAGGAGTTCTACCCCTCTGAGATCAGCGGCGGGATGCAGAAGCGGGCCGGCATTGCCCGGGCGATGGCGCTGGATCCTGAGATTCTTTTTTTCGACGAACCCTCGGCCGGGCTCGATCCGGTGAGCGCGCGCCGCCTGGATGATCTGATCCTTGAGCTGCGCGATAGCCTGGGGACCACCATGGTGGTGGTGACCCATGAGCTGGCGAGCATATTCGCCATCGGGAGCAACTCGGTATTCCTGGATGGCTCCAAGCGGACCATGACGGCCACGGGCAACCCCAGGAAGCTTTTGGCCGAAACCAGGGACCCCACGCTGCGGCTGTTCTTAACCCGCGGCGAGAAATCTTAAACTTGACATAAGGATGGACACAGATGGCCAAGCAAGCGAACAGGATGATGATCGGCGGTTTTGTTGTCGTCGCGGTAATCCTATTGGCCGCCAGCCTGGTGGTTTTCGGCTCGGGCAAGTTCTTCAAGAAGACGAATAAATACATTCTCTTTTTCGACGGCTCCGTCAAGGGGTTGAACGTGGGCGCGCCGGTGCTGTTCCAGGGCGTTCAGATCGGCTCGGTGGAAAGCATTACACTCAGCGTTGAACCTAACAAGACAAAGGTGGACATTCCGGTAATTGTCGCCATCGAGCCGGATCGATTCGAGGTGATTGGAGGGGGTCAGAGGACGGCTGAAATGCAAGGAAAGACTTCGAAGAAACTCGTTGAAATGGGTCTGCGGGCCGTGCTGACAACCCAGAGTTTCATCACCGGGCAGTTAATGATCGAACTCGATTTCTATCCCAAAACCCCCGCCAATCTAAAGAACATCAGCACAGAGTACCCTGAGATCCCCACCATCCCGTCCACTACCGAGCGGCTGGCCCAGAGCCTTCAAAAGCTCGATTTGGAGGGGATGCAGCATTCTCTGGAAAATACCCTGGCCGGGGTCGATCGCCTCGTCAACAACCCGGACCTGGCCGCCGGTGTCCTGGCCCTGAAAGATACTCTGGAGGAGTTAAGACAGGTTGTAAAAAAAGTGGGGGGCAAAATAGATCCGTTGGCCGACAATCTGGGCGGTACCATTCGCGATGCCCGCAAGCTGGTCAACAATGTGGATCGCCAGGTGGATCCGTTGGCGAAAAAGACGGAAAACACCATTAATGATTTCGACCAGCTGGCCCGGGACGCCGATGCACGGCTGGGGTCGCTGACGGGCAGCTTGGACAAGACCCTGTCGGCGGTCAGGGGGGTCATGAGCGAAGACGCCCCGCTGATCGTCGAGCTGGAGAAAACCCTGCGGGAGATTTCCGATGCGGCCCGCTCGTTTCGGCAGCTGGCCGACACCCTGGAACGGCATCCCGAGGCCCTGATCCAGGGCAAGGAAAAATCCGGAGGAAAATAGCATGAGAGAGACGCCATTTTTTCGCAGTCTGCTGACCATCGCGGCGATCGCGTTTATTTTTTTAGCCGGCTGCCTGGGCAAGAGTCCATCGACCCGTTTTTACACGCTCACGCCGATGTCGGACCACCAGGCCGTGTCAAAAAGTGAGAGCACGGCGCGAAATCCCTCCGTCGGCATCGGCCCGGTCAAGCTGGCCGATTACGTCGACCAGTCCAAGCTGGTCACCCGCACGAGCGACAACCGGATGACCGTGGCCGATTACGATCAATGGGCCGGTAACTTCGGGGACAACCTGACCAATGTTCTGGCCGAAAACATCGGTTTCCTGGTGCCGACCGACCGAATTTACATTTATCCCTGGCGCCGGTCCGTGCCGATCGACTATCAGGTTGTGCTGGATGTGGTTCGTTTTGATGGAGAATTGGGTAAAGACGCCTGGCTGGTGGCGCGCTGGAGTCTTCTTGGCGGAGAGGACAAACAGCCGCTCACGGTGAGCCGCGCGCGCATCCGCGAACCGGTGAGCGGATCGGGTTATACCGCCTTGGTGGCGGCCCAGAGCCGGGCGCTGGCCAAGCTCAGCCAAGATATCGTCGCAGCGATTCAGGCAGCAAGCCAGGAGCAGTTACCAGGAAAGTAAAGACCGAACCGGGAGGACCTTATCTGAAACGGCTGTGAAGACATTCGAGTGTTGGGCGCAATCCCGGAAAACCATAAGAGGCATCTCAATTGATTCTGGTAAGGGTTGGAACAAACAAATCAAA
>CAWAAN010000002.1:0-539864 GCA_963779885.1 uncultured delta proteobacterium
ATGTCGGTTGCGCCGGATTGGTTACTTGGCTCATTATTCGGTCTGGGTGGAATCGTTGGAATGTACCTGGGTGCTCGTTTTCAGAAATATGTTCCAGCAAAAGTCATCAAGTGGATGTTAAGCACTATCATCATTTTTACCGCCTACAAATACATTTCCGGCTTTTTTCAGTAGGATTCAGTTATCCGGGTCAACAGCATTCAGCACCCAGTAAAGGGATGGGCATATCATCTTGAATCGGAGAATCAGGAATCATGAAAACTACATCATATTTACGAAATGAACAGAAAATCAGAGCTGTTAAGGAGATTCACGCTGAGTTTATAGACATTTTGAAGCATGAAAAGTGCCGCTCATGTTCATGCCTTTATGGAGATGTTCTAAACAGCGTTTTCGAAAAGATTAAGAAACTCCGAATAACCGAGTCTGATTATAGCTTGGTCAAGATCGAGAATGATTTTGAGCGCTGGATCAGAGAGGCTGATTTGCTGAAAATGCACGGGTGACTGGGATGCAAGCCTTGTTTGCCGGTTCCGGCATACAACACTTTCAACGAGGTTTTTGATAGCCTGGATGCGGATGATTATTACGCAGTTACCCCATTCAAGATTGAACTAATCAAACCCGATGACTTTACAGTCAAAAACTGGCCGGTACAGCCTGGAGATTATCGCGTTTTAAATGCTACGAAATCGATTGCGTTGGCGGTATTAAAAGGCGTTGATTTGGATAATCCGGCTTTAGCCTCTCTTTATTCAAAAATTGCAATTATTGGAAACATCACTACGGAGAACCTTGGGGCTGAACATCTTGTTAAGAATCTTATATCAAATCCCTTCCTCCGCCACTTGGTCCTGTGGGGTGAAGATGTAGAAGGCCATTTACCAGGTGATGCCCTGATTAATTTACTTGGCAATGGAGTTGACAAGAAAAAGAGAATAATTGGTGCACGCGGTGCCAGGCCAGTTTTGAAAAACCTTAGTGAAAGCGAAACCCAACATCTAAGGCGGCAAATTCTGGTTGTCGACATGATCGGCAGAAATGACATATCCGAACTTAACAATCGGCTGGAGCTATTGAATAAAAAGGCGACTCAACCGTACGAGGCTGGTCTGAAGGTCGATTTGGTTGAGCTTCAGAAAGCCAAGCCCGCTAAGCGTCTGAAACTTGATCCGGCAGGTTATTTCGTGATTATCGTAATGAAAGGAAAAGAGTATCCTTTGCTGGTTGAACATTACAGCAACGATGGACGGCTCATGAACATGGTTGAAGGAATGGATTCGGCAAGCATTTGTGCTGCCTTGGTAGAGAAGAATCTCATTTCGCAACTGGACCATGCCGCCTATTTGGGCCGAGAGCTTGCCAAGGCCGAACTGTCACTCATCTCGGATTCTAAATATACACAGGACCAGGCACAAGGAGAGCCGTGTTAGCCATGGTCGGGTCGAAGTGTTTTAACTGGTTTTAACCCACCTTTACGATGAATACATCTAAGCAAGAGTAGCAGGCGGCATTATCTGCTATTGGCGCAGCTTTTAGAAACTCCGAAACCGACGAAGATAGCGTAAGCTACAAGTTCAATCTTCCTTCCGATTGAGCACCATGGGCACGAATAGCCCTTCACAATGATGTGGTACATCGCTCCAGGGGCGAATTTACCGGCTTTTTACGGTTTGCCATTCGAGTATTAAACAATGCCGTGTAAACCGTGGGTCCGAGGAACGACGATGACGACAGGCTGTGCACGGCGGCGTTAACCGGCAGAAAAAAACCCTGAACTCGCCGTAAGGATTTATACGACAGCGGCAGTGCTCGAAATCAAAACTTGGCGCTGTATATCTTGGGGGTGTTTTTGATCGTTTTGGTGGCGGCTGCCCTTCTGATGCACTATGGCTTTGCGTCCCTCGGCTTTTTGCCGGACGCCGGCGCCGCCCGAAGCGTCACCGACCGCGAATTTTTCAAGGTTGATTACACTTTTTTCTTGAACATTTTCTTCGGCGGGGTCAGCTTGATCTTTCTGTTTTGGAAAATAAAACGGGGCAAATCCGGAAGCATGGGCGGTGATTCCACAAGCGAAAAAATTCTGTTTTGGCTGGCTGTCATTGCCCTGGCCTGGCTGGCCGGAGGGACAGGGATCCACTTTCTTCATAATTAGAGTCGTGCACGGATAACTAAGGCTATAAAAAGTGCGAGAAGGGACAGGAAACCTGCCACCGGGGATTCAATGACGCTTAAGCCGAAGAGGGTGGTCATGAAATCGGTAAAAACAAAAAAAGAGTTCAAACCTTTGCGCTTGATTGTTCTTTTACTGATCAACGTCGCAATCACCGTGCCGGTTGCAGCCGGAGACTTTCTTATTAAGGGCACGCAGGGAACCGAGCTTGCGGCCGCGCGAATCGCTGCTTTCGATGAACCCTGGGCCATGGCGTTCCTGCCCGATGGCGCTCTTCTGGTCACGGAGAAGAAAGGGGTGCTGTGGCATGTTACCTCCGACGGATCGAAAACAGAAGTTCAGGGCTTGTGGAAAGTCGCCTATGGCGGTCAAGGCGGCTTGGGCGATGTGGTGCTGCATCCCGACTTCGAACGCAATTCCCGGGTTTATTTGTCTTATGCCGAACGCGCGGAAGACAAGGCCGCATTCGGTGCAGTTGTTGTCCGCGCAAAGCTCGATCTGAAAAACAGGCCGCTCAAGCTCGCGTCAGTGGAGATACTCTGGGTTCAGGAGCCAAAGGTTACGGGAAAAGGACATTACAGCCATCGCATCGCGTTTGGCCCCGACGGTAAACTGTTCATCACCTCCGGAGACCGTCAGAAATTTGCACCGGCCCAAAATTTTGACGGTAATCTTGGCAAAGTGCTGCGTCTGAACGACGACGGAACGGTGCCCGAAGACAACCCGTGGAAGGATCGTGGTGAGATTGCAAAGCAATTCTGGACCGTCGGTCATCGCAACATACTGGGCATTGATTTCGATGCCGCCGGACGTTTGTGGGCCCATGAAATGGGTCCGCGCCATGGCGATGAGTTGAATCTGATCATTGCCGGAAAAAATTATGGCTGGCCGATCGTTTCGAACGGCGACCACTACTCGGGTGAACCGATCCCCGATCATGACACCCGTCCTGAATTCGAAGCCCCCCGGACGTTTTGGGTGCCCTCCATCGCTCCGTCCGGTCTTGTTATCTATGACGGTGACATGTTTGCCGATTGGAAAGGCGATGCGATTATCGGTGGACTCGTATCCAGAGCCCTGATTCATGTCGATTTGAAAGGAAACACTGCCGAAGAAGCCGAACGCTTCAAATGGGGTGAGCGAGTACGCGAGGTCGAACAGGGGCCCCAAGGGGCTTTGTACGCGCTCGAGGACGGGCCCAGGGGCCGCCTTTTAAAGTTGACACCCAGCCACTAATAAACTTGCAACGGGACGGTTCGCGCCGTTGAAGGGTAAGCTATAAACACCGGCTTCGGTGCAGATCGAACCACGCGCCTTAAAATTCCTTTGCGACGGCCGGGGAACTAAGGGGGACTAAGGGGACATCTATATTAAACCGGCGGGCCACTTCGCTTCCGGAAATAAACAATTACCGCGTGGCCACATGGCCGATTAGTGCGCGTGCTCGCGCGATCTCGACACGTCTGGTCGGCCGGGTCAGCTCCTTTTCTTCGATGCCAAGATAACGACACGTGGCGTTGATCAGAGCCAACAGATCGATACCGGCGGATTGCATCAGCATTCTGATTTTTGAAAATACAAGATATGGCTGCCGCAAGGTCTTCGGTGGCCCTTAACCCACTTCCCACGCGGTATTTCAGGACAAAGGCATTATATCCTCGTTCACTCAGTTCTACAGCGTGTGGGAAACCCTCATGCAGTGAGCCGACATAGGTAAAGCCGCCCCCAGGACACACAATGGCAAATGGCGCTTCCGGCTTTCCCCTGAAAAAAAAGAGACCGGTAGTTTTTTTTCTGGGGTCCTCCTGCCTTTGCCGTTCTGTGTAGAAATCGTAGAAGATGGTTTAATTCTTTGATATGATTAACCGCTTTCATGATGGATTCCCTATCTGATGGGCAATTCTCAAATGAAGCATCACTCGAGAGGCGCCCTTTCACAGAACCACCTCCATCGTCCCTGTTACAGACCGGTCATTTTCTCCAGCTTTTCGGGAAACCGAGCCCCTTGCAACGTGATCTTTGAAGCGGCTCCGTCGATCTCGCGCAGAGATTACGAAAAATATACAGCCGGTACACTGAAACCACGCTGCTATCACTGAAACGAAAATCTGCTTTCCCCCAATAAAATTTTTCCTTGACACCGCAAAACTGAATTTATATATTGCCAAACAAGAATATAGGAGATGCCATGAGAGCGTTCATAAAAGTGATGAAAGCCCTTTCCGATCCGAACCGGGTCAAAATCGTCAAGTTGCTGCAGCACAAGCGGCTGTGTGTCTGCGAGCTGCAATGCGCCTTGGGAATTTCCCAGCCAACGGTTTCAAAGCACCTAAAAATTCTCGAGGAAGCCGGACTGGTCGGTTTCAAGAAGGATGGTCTATGGGTTAATTACCACCTGGCCGACGGCGGGGAAAGCGCCTATGCGGCGAGCCTCCTGGGTAATCTGAAACACTGGCTCAACGACGAGCCGGAAATCTTCGAGTTGGTAAAAAAGGTCCCGCAGCTCAACCGGTTTGAGATCTGCGTGAAAAACTGAAAACTGGACATTAATATAACTATATCTCGATTTATGAATTAAATAGACCATCCCGACCCAACCATCGATCGACGGTTGAGTCTGGAGGGTCGCTCATGAACGGGGGGGAATTAACAATGGGAAACGATGCATCAATAGCCGAAAGAAGACAGACGCTTGCGGACTCCAGGGAAGCCGCGGAAAAAGAACCCGAACAACCCAGTATGATCGACTGGAAAACCATCTGGAAGCCTTTGAGCATCATCACCGGTGTTTTTCTGGTCATTTTCTGGCTGCCGCTGGAAAGCAGCCGGTTTACCGGGGCGGTGATCGAATCCCTGGCCCTGACCAAGTGGTACGCCCAGGAGCACGTGCTGCTCTGCCTGGTGCCGGCCCTTTTCATCGCCGGCGCCATCTCGGTGTTTATCTCCCAGGCCGCCGTCATGAAATACCTGGGGGCGGGCGCCAAAAAGGTGATGTCCTACGGCGTGGCCTCGGTGTCGGGCTCTATCCTGGCGGTCTGCTCCTGCACTGTTTTACCTCTTTTTGCCGGCATCTGGAAGCGGGGGGCCGGACTCGGGCCTGCCATTGCCTTTCTGTACTCCGGTCCGGCCATCAACATTCTGGCCATCGTGCTGACAGCCCGCATACTCGGCCCCGAACTCGGTCTGGCGAGAGCCGCGGGTGCCGTCATTTTCAGTGTCTTTATCGGTCTGATCATGCACCTGCTGTTCAGAAAAGAAGAACAGGCCAAGGCCGAGGCGGCCCTGCACATGCCTGAACCCGAAGTTGAGCGGCCGCTGTGGCAGAATGCCGTTTATTTTGCAACCATGGCGGGCATTCTGATCTTTGCGACCTGGGGAAAGCCCGAAGAACCGGTGGGTCTGTGGAACGCGGTTTACGGTGTCAAATGGCTCTTGACCGGTCTTTTCGCCATCGGCTTGGGCATGCTGCTGGTAAAGTGGTTTCGCGTTAAAGCCTATAAAGTCGTCCTGGCGGCTGCCGCGGTTCTGGTCCTGGCGCTTCTTTTTCCGCACGAGCCGCTGATTGCCTTTTCGGCCGGCATCGTTGCGTTGGCGGTGCTGACAACCACCACCCGGGGAGAAACCGAGAGCTGGTTTCTGGCCACCTGGGATTTCACCAAGCAGATCATGCCGCTTTTGATCGGCGGCGTGCTTGTCGCCGGATTTCTGCTCGGACGGCCGGGACACGAGGGGATGATTCCATCCGCGCTGGGTCAGCGGCCTGGTGGGCGGCAACTCTGTAGCGGCCAACCTTTTTTCCTCGGTGGTAGGGGCGTTTATGTACTTTGCCACCCTGACCGAGGTGCCCATCCTGCAGGGACTGATCGGTGCCGGCATGGGCAAGGGCCCAGCCCTGGCGCTGCTGCTGGCCGGACCGGCCTTGAGCCTGCCCAACATGCTGGTCATTCGCAGCGTGATGGGCACCAAAAAAACCGTCGCCTATGTAAGCCTGGTGGTGGTGATGGCCACCATCAGCGGTCTTATTTACGGACACTTCTATGCATGAAAAGGGAGGAGGACATTATGACTGCCGATGACATTGCCCAGATCATCGTTGCCGGGCAGAGGACCGGTATCGTCGGGCTGAAAAAGGCCCTCGAAGAGGTCGCCGGGGAGAGTGCCGGAAAAACGGATGCGGAAATAACGGACGAGCTGATGGCGCGGCTGTCAAAGAAGAACTACATCGTGCCCAAGGTCAAGGATGCCTATGAAACGGCATTTCTGAGAGAATACAAAAAGTTCGTGGGTGAACCGTTCGAAGAATCCATCGATCCGGACCTGGTACAGATCAAGGTGCTCGGCCCCGGATGCCCCAACTGCGAACGCCTGGAGCAGGACCTCATGGCCCTGATGACGGAATTGCAGATCAAAGCCGATCTGGAGCATGTGCGCGACCCGGTTGAAATCGGCACCTTCGGCGTGATGGCCATGCCGGCCCTGGTGATCAACGGAAAGGTAAAGGCCGCCGGCAAAGTGCCGTCAAAGGGAACTATCAAAGAATGGCTGTTGGAAATAAACAAACAGGCCTGATCGGTTTAACTGACTCAACTGACCCAGCCGACCAACGGACCTGATTGACCGAACTGACGTAACGGACTCGACCGACATAACCGACATAACAGACAGAAAGGAAAATCATCATGGAAATCAAAGTACTGGGTCCTGGCTGCCCCAAATGCCAGCAGACGGAAAAAGTGATCAAGGAAGCGTTGGCCGAAACGGGTGTGCCCGCCGATGTGGAAAAGGTCACCGAAGTGATGAAGATCGCCGGATACGGTGTGTTCGGTACACCGGCGGTGGTCGTGGACGGTGAGGTCAAGTCGGTGGGCAAGATTCCCAGTAAAGAGGATGTTAAATCCTGGCTTGGAAAATAAGGAGGATGCGATGGCTGAGACCTGTCGCGAGGGTGGTAATGACGTGATGATTTTGGCCTGTTCGGGCGGCTCCAACGTGGGGCAGTTGTCTAACCAGGCCGCCGTGGAACTGACCCAGGAGGGATTCGGCAAGATGTTCTGCCTGGCCGGCATCGGCGGCAAACTTTCCGGATTCGTCCAGCCGGCCAAGGATGTGCCGATGATAGTGGCAATAGACGGCTGCCAGGTGGGTTGCGCCAAGGCGATTCTGGAAAACGCCCAGGTGCCGATGAAACACTACCTGGTGATCACCGACGAGGGCATCGAGAAGAACAAGAATTTCAACCTGCAGCGCGCCGATATCGACCGTGTCAAAGCGGCGGTCAAGCGGATCGCGAGCCAATCAAGCCCGGCTGACAGTGCGCCACCTGCGGTTGGATGCGGCTGCAAATTCTGTTGCTGAATGAAAGAGGAGGTGACGCGATGCGGCTGACCGGATACATCAAGACCATCTTTCGTCCCGAGTGCAACCCAAATTTTACGTCTGTGCATTGCATCGCGCACCTGAACGAGGATGTGGGCGAGGTGCTGCCCTATCTGAACGCGGGTCTGGGCGGCACCCAGTATTTCAGCGATCCACCGGAGGTGATGTTTCATCATCACGGCAGAATTATTAAGGTTGGGGCGCGGGAGATCGCCATTAACGCGCTCCAAGACGAACAAGAAGCGGATCGCATCCTGGAGTGGCTGAAAAACGAGATTAACCATACGTGGGAAAATCGCGATGCGATCACGCCCTGCTATAAGGGTAAGACCAAACCGGTATTGATGGAAATATTGAAGCTGCTCCCCAAGACCAGCTGCAAGAAATGCGGCCAGCCCACCTGCATGGCCTTTGCCGCCCAGGTGATGGAGGGCGGCCGGGGAGCGGAGCACTGCCCGGAACTGAACGAGGAAAAGCGAACGAAACTTTCCGGCTATCTGGCCAATTTCGATTTTGAATAGCGGGCGTATTACCCGTTATGATCCGCTTTTCAAGAGCCGATAAAGGCACAGGAAAAGCTTGCATTTTTTAACACATGAACGTTTAACCGATCAGGGAGTATAGGCAGCGCATGCGGAACAGGTTTTTCATCATTATCATCACCATGGCCGTTATCTTCAGCATGGCCTCAGCAGGTGTCTGCGCGACCCTGGTAATTAAGACCGCTAAAAACGCCTGTGAAACCAAGCACCATTCAAAGGGCGGCTTTGCCAAGACCGCCGCAGGTAAATGCCATGTAACGCACTGCCAGGCCCAAAACGGCAAGGTGTACCTGCTGCCCGACACATTCTCCAGGCGACCCCAGGATGAAATGCGCAATATCTTTTCGATGCCGGGGCTTGCCGGTGGCACGCAGCCTATTGCGGGTTCGGGCCATTTGCGGGGTGGCAGGCACGTTCTTAAATTTCCTTCAACGTTTTACCCCCCTCCTTTGCTTTCCCTTCACTGCGCATACATCTGTTGATTGACTCCACCGCGAGAGTTGGTGGACAGGTGCATTCAACCCTTGCCCGGCCCCCAACTTTCTTTTTCGGCCCGCAAATAAACGAATTTTAAACTCAACCGGCCGTTTCCACATCGCCGACGAACAAGGAATTTTTGCAACATGCGCGACATTATCAGCCCCAAATACTTTTTTCACGCCGGCGTCATATGGCCGCTGTTCCTGCTGACCATGATCATGCCCTGGACAGCCGGCGCCGCCACAGTGGATATCCGCTATCCCGGACTTGCCACGGGCCTGCTCAAATCCGCGGTGCTGGCACCCCTGGACAAAGACACACTGCTGGCGGCCATGGGGGTGAAACAATGAAAAAGAACCAAAAGCGCCTCGCGATGGTCCTGTTGGGCGTCCTCGTGGTCTTGGCCGCCGTGGGAGCCGTCCGGTCGCAGTTTTTTTCAAAACCGAATGAAGCCCCCACCGCCGCATCAGCCAGCCCGGCCGCGGGTCCGACACCGGGGAAGGTGACCATGATCGATCTGGGCGCCACGGAATGCATTCCCTGCAAGATGATGGCGCCCATCATCGAAGAGCTGAAAAAAGAGTACGCCGGACGGGCCGACATCATCTTCATCGATGTTTGGAAAAATCCGGAACAGGCCATGAAATACGGTATCCGCGCCATCCCGACCCAGATTTTTTTTGACGCCGACGGCAGGGAGGTGCATCGAAACACCGGGTTCATGGATAAAAAGCGCATTGTGGAGGTCCTGACCCGGCTGGGGGTGTCCTGAGCGCGGGGATGCCTATTTGACGATCAAAGCACTGAAGCAAGGAGCTGAAAACGATATGTTCGACCAATTTTTTCTTGAAGTGAATCAATGGATGACGGCAGGATCGGCGATCGCTTTTGCCGGCGCCTTTGCCTGGGGCATGGTCAGCGTGCTGTTTTCTCCATGCCACCTGGCCTCCATCCCGCTGATCGTGGCCTATGTGGGCGGCCAGCAGACCGCTGTCAACCCGCGCCGGGCCGCTTGGTACGCCATCGCTTTTTCGATGGGATTGTTCATTACCATCGCCGTGGTGGGCATCGTGTGTGCACTGTTGGGCCGCATGTTAGGCGACGTGGGGTCCTGGTGGCAGGTCATAGTGGGGATCATCTTGATCTGGGTGGCTTTGGGCATGCTGGGCGTTCAGGCCTGCTCCATGTCCGGATCGCTGCTCTACCGGCTCAACCTGCGCGGCATCCACGGCGCTTTCGGACTTGGCCTGGCCTACGGAATTCTGTCAGGGTCCTGCACCTTCGGTTTCATCGCGCCCATTCTGGCCATTGTCACCGTGCAGCAAAAGATCGTGGCCGGGTCGGTGATGATGATTCTCTTTGCCGTAGGGCACTGCCTGCCGATTGCCGTGGCCGGAAGCTCCACGGCGCTGGTGCGCAGAGTAACCGAAAACAGCGCCTGGCAGGGGGCCGGCATGTGGTTTCGGCGCGGTGCCGGCGTGGTGATCGCCCTGCTGGGCATCTATTTTATCGCCAGTCCATTCGTCAGCTGGGCATGATTTTTAGAAAGGCGAATCAATGTTCCGGGAAAAATTGAAACAGGCCGTATGGCAGGTTCCGCTGCTGGTCATCACGGCGTGCGTGATCGGTATCGCGGTCAACAGCCTTCGCCCCGACGGACTTGCGCTTGTCGGGGACTGGTCGGAGCAGGCGCGTTTCGCCGATGCCGCCGGCGAGAGCTTGGTCATCGGCCTTGACGAAGCCGCCGGTTTGTTTGAGCGGCAAGCGGTCCTGTTCCTGGACGCCCGGCCGCAAAACCAATATGCCGAGGGACATGTCCGCGGCGCTTTGAGCCTGCCCTGGCAGGAGGTGGACCGCTATTTCATGGAACTGACCGAGCGGCTGGAGAGCGCATCCACGATTATCATTTATTGCAACGGGGAAAGCTGCGACCTGAGCCACGAGCTGGCCCTTTTCCTGAAGGAAATGGGCTATAAAAACGTCCGCGTGCTGATCAACGGTTGGACGGTATGGCAGCAGGCCGGGCTGCCGACAGAGTTGGGAGGCTGATGCCATGATCAAAGAACAGAGCATAAAAGAACATGTACCCGAGGGAAACATTTGCGTGTGTAATGACCATCCAGAGGAAAACAGCGCCCAAGGCTGCGCGGGACACCATCACGGCCCGGCGCTGCAGGACACCAACGGTCCCCGGCTTCTGGTCACCCTGGCGCTGAACCTGATCATTCCAACGGCCCAGATCATCGGCGGCCTGCTGGCGGGCAGCGTGGCCCTGATCTCGGATGCCGTGCACAATTTCAGCGACTTCACGGCCCTGCTGATTTCCTACATCGCCTTTCGCATCGGCCGCAGGGGCGCCACGGCGTTCAACACCTTTGGCTACCGTCGGGCCGAAATCATGGCCGCCCTGATCAATGTGCTGCTGTTGGCCGGGGCTTCCGGGATTATTCTTTATCATGCTGTTGAGCGCTTTTTTCATCCCCAGGCGGTCAACGGCCTCGTCGTGATCATTTTGGCCGGTGTCGGCGTTGTCGGCAACGGGTTGTCGGCCTGGCTGCTGCACCGGGATGCGGCCCACAGTCTGAACGTGCGCGGTGCCTTTCTGCACATGGTGGGGGATTTGCTCACATCGGTGGCAGTCCTCATCAACGGTGTCTTGCTGATTTTTTATCCGTGGTATTGGCTTGACCCGCTGCTGTCGGTCTTGATCGTGGTGTTTATCTTGAAAAACGGATGGGGCCTTCTCAAGGAGTCCACGGCGGTGCTAATGAACGCCACTCCCGGCCATATCAGCCTGGAAGCGATTCGTGAACACCTGTGCCGCCTGCCGGAGGTCCTGGGAGTTCACTACCTGCATGCCTGGCAGGTTTCCTCCGATAGCACCGCATTTTCCTGTCACGTGGTGGTGCCTGATCAGCCGGTCAGCCGTACCGAGCATCTGACCGACCGCATCAAACATGAACTGCTGCACCGCTTCCGCATCGACCACCCGGTGCTTCAGTTTGAAACCTCTTCCTGTGGCCAGGGCACCCTTCTGTGTGCAATGGCTTGCAACGGGGGAACGGGCAGCATTTCGAAAACGCTGGAAAGAAGCGTGCCCGAGGATGTCCAAATCCGTCAAAGGATGCAACAAATTGTGTTTCTTGCGTTGCGCCTGCTGCTGGGAACAGTGTTCCTTTACGCCAGCTATGACAAGATTTTGCATCCCCACGCCTTTGCCCAAGCCGTTTACAATTACCAGATCCTGCCGGACATGGCGGTCAACCTGACGGCCCTTGTCCTGCCCTGGCTGGAATTGCTGCTGGGGTTGTGTCTGATCACCGGTTTCTGGCTGCCGGGGGCGACGGTGACAAGCACCGGGCTGCTGTTGGTTTTCATCGGTGCCTTGGTTTTCAACCATGTCCGCGGGCTGGATATCCACTGCGGCTGTTTTTCGACCGAAACCGCCGCCGGGCCTGCTGACCTGTGGACCGTGGCCCGAGACATCGGTTTTCTGGCCGTATCGGTCTTCCTGACCCTGTCTGTCTTTTTCTTCCGACCGGCGGTTGTTTCATCTTCCGGTCATGAACAGTCACGGGAGTGTCGGTAACCATCAAGATAAGGGAGGTCGTCTGTTGCGATCCGATAGCCGAAGAAGAAAAACCATGAATCTGAAACCGGTGCGGCTTCGCCTGGAAACCGAAGAGGTACGCTGGATTCTCCAGGTATCATTGGATGAAGATGCTTTTGTTCTGCTGGGGGAATATAGAAAGCATATTACAACCCGAACCGGCAATGAACGGTAATTGGGGGAAATAAGTGCAAAAGGAGGAAAAATGGCGGATTCAACCATCAAGAATTTAAGCTTTTTAGACAGGTTTCTCACGCTATGGATCTTTTTGGCCATGGGGGTCGGGGTGTTCGGGGGTTATTTGTATCCCGGCGTGCGGGACTTCATCAATATTTTCCAGATGGGCACCACCAACATACCCATTGCCGTGGGCCTGATCCTGATGATGTATCCGCCGCTGGCCAAGGTGCGTTACGAAAAACTGGGGTTCGTCTTCCGGGATATGAAGATACTTGCTCTGTCGCTGGTCCAGAACTGGATCATCGGCCCGGTTCTTATGTTCCTATTGGCCATTTCTTTTCTCTCGGGCCATCACGAATACATGGTCGGCTTGATCATGATCGGCCTGGCGCGCTGCATCGCCATGGTCCTGGTCTGGAATGACCTGGCCAAAGGCGACGCCGAGTACTGCGCCGGTCTGGTGGCTTTCAACTCCATTTTCCAGGTGCTGTTTTTCTCTGTCTACGCCTGGTTCTTCATCACCGTTTTGCCGGGTTTGTTCGGCATCGAAGGCGCGACCGTCAACGTCACGATCGGACAGATCGCCGAAAGCGTTTTCATCTACCTAGGTATTCCCTTCATCGCCGGCCTGATCACCCGCATTATCGGGCTGAAGACCAAGGGCGAGCAGTGGTACACTGAAAAATTTATCCCCAAGATCAGCCCCCTGACGCTGATCGCCTTGTTGTTCACCATCTTGGTCATGTTTTCCCTGAAAGGTGAATACATCGTCAAGCTGCCCCTGGACGTGGTGCGCATCGCGATTCCGCTGTGCATCTATTTCCTGGTGATGTTCCTGATCAGTTTTTTCATGTCAACCAAACTGGGGGCCACATACGAGCAGACCACCACCTTGTCCTTTACGGCCGCCTCCAACAACTTCGAGCTAGCCATCGCCGTGGCCGTGGCCGTGTTCGGGATCAACTCCGGGGAAGCCTTTGCCGCGGTGATCGGCCCCCTGGTGGAAGTGCCGGTGCTCATCGCCCTGGTCAACGTGGCCCTGTGGTTCAAACGTAAATATTTCCCCTACGCGGTGACGACGCCTACCGGTGTGTGCCACGTCACTTGCAATCCGGCAACCGGCGGCGCTGCGTCCGGCAAATGAACGACGCGGCGGCAGCGCCCGAAGCCATTATCACCGATTGCCTGAGCTGCCGGCTGCAATTTCAGCATCTGCTGCCGTTTTCGGTGATGCATCCGCTGGAAATACTCTTCATCGCTGACCTCTTGGGACCATAAAGTGTATTATCCAGGTGCCAGGGAATTGCATATCCGTCTGACCGGGGATCGCTCAACCGGACGTCTGCTCGGAGTCCAACTGGTCGGCCATCGGGCCTCCGAGGTTTCCAAACGGGCCGACATCGTTGCCACCGCCCTTTATCACAGCATGGCAGTGAAGACACTTTGCGACCTGGATCTATCCTACACGCCGCCGCTGTCGTCTCCCTGGGACCCGTTACAAATGGCGGCCATGGAATGGTGCTCGAAACGGTAAGGATGAATTTGCATATTGATGAGATCTCAAACGATTTGAAAGGACGGTGTATGACAAAAACGAATGATCCCAATCGTCCGTGGCTAAACGCGGCTGTAACTTGCCGACCGGCTTGATAAAGAGATACATGCCATCAATACCGCTGTAGCTTACCGGAAACCGAACCGTGATTTTATTGAAACCGCTGAAGGCACGGATTAGATCATCGCCAGGATCTTTGCCAGCGGGCGGCCGAAGAGAAAATCGAGGATCTGCGGGTCGATCCCGCTATTTTCCACCACCAGACGGCGCAGGTGACGATCGTAGGCGACGATTTCGGCCATGACCTTGCCCGCGCTGTTATCGCCGTCTTTTTTAAGGCGCGCCACCATCTCGCCGAGTTTTCCCCAGCTGCACTTCTCCTCGTGGGACATCACCAGGTCCCAGAGCCCGGCCACGTTTTCCAGCAGGTGCCGCCGTGTCAAGCGATCCTTTTCATAGATGGTTTCCAGATCGGTCGTGTCCCAGCATTTTAATAGCCGGCACTCCACGGGACGATCCGCATATATCCGGCAGCCGGAATTCCGGCCGTCAAAAAAGGTGCAGGTCCAGGTATCGTAACCACCCTTAAGTTTTATCAGTTCGGCTCCTACCGGTTCTAAGACGCCCCGGACAGGATCATTGACCCGCTCGCCTTTGCGGATGGTCATCAGGTACCGCAGCGGGATGATTCCGTTTTCGATCTGCGGGCGGTCGGATAAATGGAAAGCGGGGCCGCCCTTGCGACAGCAAGTGCCGCAGCGCTTGCACGAAAAGGAATCGGACGAATCGACTCTGTTGTTTCGGAAATCCATTTGCCGGAATGGTGACACGGATGGTGTTGACGGGGGATGATGAAACTCGGTTTGGTTTTAAGGTGGAGTAAAAGGGCCGTTTGACAGCGTCAAACAGCCCCCTTTAGTTTCATCCGATAGTAGGAAAACTTTTTTGCACTACGCGCCGGCTTCCGCCGGGCAGACGACCGTCGGATCGGCCAACTGCCTGAGCGCCTGGTAGCGCGCCTCCACTTCCTCGCCCAGCCGGGTCTGGAGTTTCTCGGCCTCTTCCGGAAACACCCGCTTGAGCGAGGCGTACCGGACTTCCCCCTTCAGGAAGGTGTCGAGGCTGCCGTCGGGCGCCTTGGAGTCGAGCGTAAAAGGGTTCTTACCCTCGGCTTTCAGCTGCGGATTGTACCGGTACAGCGGCCAGTAGCCGGATTCCACGGCCAGCTTTTCCTCGTCCTGACTGTGGCCCATGCCGCGCAGGATGCCGTGGTTGATGCACGGCGAATAGGCCAGGATGAGTGAGGGTCCGTCGTAGGCTTCGGCCTCGGCCAGCGCCTTGACCAGTTGCTGTTTGTTGGCGCCCATGGCCACCGAGGCCACATAGACGTAGCCGTAGCTCATCATCATTGCCCCTAAATCCTTCTTGGTGGTTTTCTTGCCCGAGGCGGCGAACTTGGCCACCGAGCCGGTGGGCGTGGCTTTCGAGGACTGGCCGCCGGTGTTCGAGTACACCTCGGTGTCGAAGACCATCATGTTGATGTTCTCACCCGAGGCCATGACGTGGTCGATGCCGCCGAAGGCGATGTCGTAGGCCGCCCCGTCACCCGAGAAAATCCAGAAGGATTTCTTGGTGAAGAGCCGCGCCATGGCGTGGATGTCGCTTAAGAGCGCGTTGTTGGCATGTTTCGGCAGCAACGCCTTGAGTTTGTCGCCGAACTTGCGCGAGCCCTCCGGATCATTCATATGGTCCAGCCACCCCTGCAGCGCTTCCTTGATCTCGGACGGAACCTCGCCGGCGATGGCCTGGCGCGCAAGGTCAGCCAGCTTGAGGCGCTGGTGATAAACCCCCAGGAACATGCCGTAACTGAACTCGGCCGGGTCTTCGAACAGGGAGTTGCCCCAGGTCGGCCCGTGGCCGTCCTGGTTGACGCAGTAAGGAATGGCGGGGGCCGAACCGCCCCAGATCGAGGTGCAGCCGGTGGCGTTGCCGATGACCATCCGTTCGCCGAACATCTGAGTCAGCAGCTTGGCGTAGGGTGTCTCGCCACAGCCGGCGCAGGCGCCCGAAAACTCCATCAGCGGCTGGCAGAACTGGCTGCCCTTGATGCTCTTGCGGCTCAACTTGTCGTCACGCAGCGGCAGCTCCATTGCATACTCCCACAACGGGACCTGCAGCGGCACCTGGGTGTCGAGCGGTTTCATCACCAGGGCTTTTTTCTTGGCCGGGCAGATGTCGGCGCAGTTGCCGCAGCCGTAGCAGTCGAGCGTATCGACCTGGATGCGGAAGTAGTAGTCGTCTTTCAGCTCCTTGCCCAGGGCCTTCTTGGCTTCGAAACCCTGCGGCGCATCGGCCAGCTCTTCTTCCGTCACCAGAAACGGCCGGATGGCGGCATGTGGGCAGACCATGGCGCACTGGTTGCACTGAATGCAGTTTTCCATGATCCACTGCGGCACGCTGATGGCCACCCCGCGTTTTTCATACTTGGAGGTGTCCACCGGAAAGATGCCGTCGGCCCTGAACGCGCTGACCGGCAGCTTGTCGCCCTGCTGCAGGAGGATCGGGCGCATGACGTTTTTGACGAAGTCGGGCTCGGCCTTGGTCCCCGTGGGATGGTCGGTGGCCTGGGCCCAGGCGGCGGGATAGTCGATCGCGATCAGATTGTCCAGGGTCTTGTCGACCGCCTGGTGGTTCATCTTGACGATCTTCTCGCTCTTGCGGCTGAACAATTTTTCGATTTCCTTCTTTAGCAGCTTGATGGCCTCCTCGACCGGCAGCACGTTGGCCAGTTTGAAAAAGGCCGTTTGCATAATCATGTTGATCCGGCCGCCCAAACCCACTTCCTGCGCAATCTTGACGGCATCGATGTTGTAGAATTTGAGCTTTTTGGCGGCGATGGTCCGGCGCACGCGGGCCGGCAGTTTTTCTTGCATGTCGGCCAGCGACCAGCTGGAGTTGAGCACGAAGGTCCCGCCCTCCTTGACCCCTTCCAGAACATCGTAAATCTCGACGTAGTTGTCCTTGTGGCAGGCGATGTAGTCGGCCGCATCGATCAGGTAGGTCGACTGGATCGGGGTCTGGCCGAAGCGCAGGTGCGAAATGGTGATACCGCCCGATTTCTTGGAGTCGTAGGCGAAATAGGCCTGGGCATACATGTCGGTGTTGTCGCCGATGATCTTGATGGCGCTCTTGTTGGCCCCGACCGTCCCATCGGCCCCCAGGCCCCAGAACTTGCACTGCACGGTGCCGGCCGGTGCCACGTCGAAGCCGGGTTCGACGTCCAGCGAGGTATGGGTCACATCGTCGATGATCCCGACCGTGAAATGGTTCTTCGGTTCGGCCGCCGCCATGTTGTCGAAAATCGCCTTGACCATGCTGGGGTTGAACTCCTTGGAGCCAAGCCCGTAACGGCCGCCGATGATCTTCGGCGTTTGGCTGCGTTCCATGTAGGCCGTGCAGATATCGGTGTAGAGCGGGTCGCCCAGCGCGCCCGGCTCCTTGGTGCGATCCAGCACCGTTATCCGCTTGACCCCGGCGGGCATCACCGCGAACAGGTGCTCGACCGAGAACGGCCGGTAGAGGCGCACTTTCACCAGTCCGATTTTTTGGCCCTTTTGGACCAGAAAGTTGACGACCTCCTCGATCGTTTCGCACGAGGAGCCCATCGATACGATGACCTGTTCAGCGGCCGGATCGCCGACGTAGTCGAAAAGCTTGTACTGCCGGCCGGTCAGGTTACTGATTTTTTGCATGTAATCGGCGACGATGCCGGCGACCTTGAGGTAGTAAGGATTGGCCGCTTCCCGGCCCTGGAAGTAGATGTCCGGATTCTGGGCGGTACCTCTCAGCTCAGGTCGTTCGGGATTGGTCCCGCGCGCCCGAAATTGCGCCACCGCCTCACGGTTGATCAGGCGTGCCATGTCCTCGTAATCGATCAGTTCGATCTTCTGGATCTCGTGTGAGGTGCGGAATCCGTCAAAGAAGTGCAGGAAGGGGACGCTGGACTCGATGGCCGCCAGGTGGGCCACCAGCCCCAGGTCCATGACCTCCTGCACCGATGCCGACGCCAGCAGGGCGAAGCCGGTCTGGCGCACCGCCATGACGTCCTGGTGATCGCCGAAGATCGACAGGGCGTGGGCGGCGATGGCCCGCGCGGTGACGTGCATGACACCCGGCAGCAGTTCGCCGGACATCTTGTACATGTTGGGGATCATCAGCAGCAGTCCCTGCGAAGCCGTAAAGGTGCTCGTCAGCGCGCCGGCGGCCAGGCTGCCGTGAACGGCCGCCGCGGCACCGGCCTCGGACTGCATCTGCCGCACGGTCATGCTCTGACCGAAAATATTTTTACGGCCGGCGGCGGCCCACTCGTCGGCGATCTCTCCGATGGGCGAGGAGGGGGTTATCGGATAGATAGCCGCCACATCGCTCATGGCATAGGCCACGTGCGCCGCCGCGGTGTTGCCGTCGATCGTCTTCATTTGCTTTGCCATACGGGTGCTCCTTTGTGCTTGAAGGTATTAGCAGACGAAATTCTTATGACCTAAAGGGCCAATAAGTCGCATAAAAACAGTCATGGCCCTGCGGGCCGCCACGATGCATGAAAAGATGGGCCAGAGTCCGAATGAGCGGATGCGCAGAGAGGCTAACTGTCTGGTAGGGGCGAAAAATTTTTCGCCCCTACCAGGGATCTTGGTGGCTTCTTGAACCGAACTTTTCTATTTAAGTCAAGGCCCCCCGGTTTGTAAAGTGATAGTTTATGAAATTGAATCAATTATTAAATTCTTATTCATCACAGCAGGCTTTCAAAAAAATCGTTGCCCTTGTCGTCCACGATGATAAAGGCCGGAAAATCCTTGACCGTGATCTGATAAACAGCTTCCATGCCCAGCTCGGGATAGGCGAGGACCTCGACGGCGGTGATGCACTCCTTGCCCAGCCGGGCCGCGGGGCCGCCAATCGAGCCCAGATAGAAGCCGCCGTGCTTTCGACAGGATTCGGTCACGGATTTGGAACGGTTGCCCTTGGCCAGCATCACCAGTGAAGCGCCCTGCTCCTGAAAAATTGGCACGTAGGGGTCCATGCGACCGGCGGTGGTCGGTCCGAAGGAGCCCGAGGCATGGCCCGGCGGCGTCTTGGCCGGGCCGGCGTAGTAGATGATGTGATTCTTGACGTACGGCGGCAACCCGCGGCCTTTTTGAAGCTGTTCGTTGAGCCGCGCATGCGCGATATCCCGCGCCACGACGATCCGGCCGGTCAGAAGCAGTCGCGTGGCCACGGGGTAGCGGCTCAGATCGGCCCGGATCTGGTCCATGGGTCGGTCCAGATCGATTGGCACCGCCTCTGCGACCGCCTCTGCGGGTTCCGGAAGGTACTGGGCCGGGTTTTCCTCCAATTGCTCGATAAAAATACCCGCGGCGGTAATCTTGGCCTTGATGTTGCGGTCGGCGCTGCAGCTGACCCCCAGCCCGATGGGGCACGAGGCCCCGTGCCGCGGCAGGCGCACGACGCGCACGTCATGGCAGAAGTACTTGCCGCCGAACTGGGCCCCGATGCCCAACTCACGCGAGAGCTGCAACAGCCGCTCCTCGAGCGCAAGATCACGGAAGGCATGGCCGGCGGGGCTGCCGGCGGTGGGCAGGCCGTCCAGATACCCGGCCGACGCCAGTTTGACGGTCTTCAGGGTGGCTTCGGCCGAGGTGCCGCCGACCACGAACGCCAGGTGGTACGGTGGGCAGGCGGCCGTTCCGAGCGACATCATTTTGGCCTGCATAAAATCGACCAGCTTTTCCGGTGTCAGGGTCGCCTTGGTCTCCTGATAGAGATAGGTCTTGTTGGCCGAACCGCCGCCCTTGGCGATAAACAGGAATTTATAGGCCGCTCCGTTAACGGCGTAGAGGTCGATCTGGGCCGGCAGGTTGCAGCCCGTGTTTTTCTCCTCGTACATGGAAAGCGGCGCGTTCTGGGAGTAGCGCAGGTTGTTGCGGGTGTAGGCGTTGAACACCCCCTCCGACAACGCCCGCTCGTCATCGCCGCCGGTCCAGACCTGCTGGCCCTTTTTGCCGATGATGACCGCCGTGCCGGTGTCCTGGCACATCGGAAAAACGCCGGCGGCGGATATCACCGCGTTCTTGATCATTTCCAGCGCCACGTAGCGGTCGTTGTCCGAGGCTTCCGGATCCTCCAGAATTTTGGCCAGCAGCCGCATGTGGGAGGGCCGCAGCCGGTGGGCCACCTCGGTAAACGCCTGCTCGGCCAAAAGCGTCAGTCCGGCCGGCGTTATCTTGATCATCTCCCGGTCGTCAAACGTCGCACCGGCAACGTGCTCGCCGGTCAACCGGCGGTATTCGGTGGTGTCTTCGGCCAGTGGAAACATTTCCTGATAGGTAAATTCCGGCATCGTCAGTCCTCCTGCAGTCCGGTGATCGTATGGGCGTTTGGTGCGATTATCGTATCATACCCTTTCACGGTGTCATTAAAAACATGCCCTGCCGCTGTCAAGCATATTCGGCACAGTCAATTAGGAGTTGTTCTTTCGCATTTGAACCGTTACTAAGATAAGGGTTTTGGCAAGGCCAGAGGGAGAAGGCTGTATAGGTCCATACGCCGACGACCGATAACGCCGTCCAAAACCCTTATCTTAATGTCTATAAGGGAGGGGCGGATGATTGTTGCAGGATTGACGGGCGGAATCGCGACCGGAAAATCGACGGTTGCCGCCGTTTTCGCCGAAGCCGGGGCCGTGGTCATCGACGCGGACCGGATCGCGCACGATGTCATCGCCCCGGGGAAGCCGGCCCGGGACCGGATCGCGGCCCGCTTCGGCCAAAGTGTTCTGCTGCCCGACGGCACCATCGACCGCCAGAAACTGGGCGCGATCATCTTCAACGACCCGCGGCAAAAGGCGCAGCTCGAAGCCATCGTCCATCCGGAGGTGGCCGCGGAAACCGGGCGGCGGCTCGCAGAAATCAAGCGCCTTCAGCCACGGGCCGTCGTGATTCTGGATGTGCCGCTGCTGATCGAGGCGGGCCTGGACCGCGATCTGGCGGAGCTGATCGTGGTGTATGTCCCCGAAGACCTCCAACTCGAGCGCCTGATGCGACGGGATCGGCTCACGCCGACCGAGGCCCTGGTCCGCATCCGTTCGCAGATGCCGATCGAGGAGAAAAAAAAACGGGCCACGCTGGTAATCGACAACAGCGCCGCGCCGGAGTGCACGCGCGAGAAGGTCCGGGCGGTTTTTGCCGATCTTGAGCAGCGCTCCCGCCGGCCGTAATCATCCGAACCGGCCGGTTCGCGCTCAGGCCGGGATCTACCCGTACCCCCGAAAAAAATCTTTGCGGTTGCCAAACCCGCCCGGCCGCCCTATTTTGACAACGAAACGCTATAGAGAGGGATTCGCATGCCAGACTCGAGAGAACCGGCCATAGCCGACCACCTGAAGAAAATCACCCTGACGATTGAGGCGGCAACTCCGGACACCGAGGCCGGCACCCCTCTCCAGCCGCAGTGCCTGACATTCATCTACGGGCTGGGCACCGCAGGCCTGACACCTTTTGAATATTCCCTGGCCGGCAAAACGACGGGAGACGTCGTTGCGATCAGCGTCCGGGCCAACGAAGCGGCCTTGACCTTCGGTCACCTCCACCCCCTGGTCAAGATACCGTCGGCGGCCGAGGTCCACCTGAAGGTGCGCGTCGAAAAAATTGAACCGGCCGGCGGCCGCGAGATCATCAGCGCCATGGCGGCGGCGGCCGAGTGCGGATGTGATTGCGGGTGCGGGTGCGGCAGCAAGCACGGCGCGGCGTGACGGCAAGGGCATGAACCAGATTCTCTCCGACAGCCGCCTGGCCAACCTGGGCGCCCAGGCGATCCTGGAGCGGTTCAACGCTTTTCACTCCTCGTTCAAAGAGATAACGCGCCACGCCGCCCGACGGTTTCTCGACCGCGACTGGCAGGGCCTGCACGACGACGCGACGGCGCGCCTGGACCTTTACCGCCAGGCGGTCGATTCAATCGAAGACATCGTCCGGCGGCTTCTGGCAGAGCGCGTCAAAGACAAACTGATCTGGGCCGGTATGAAAGCGGTCTACTCCGGGCGCATCTTTCACCAGGATGATCGCGAACTGGCGGAAACCTTCTTCAACTCCGTCACCCGCCGGGTCTTCTCGACGGTCGGCGTCGACCCGCAAATCGAATTCGTCGACCCCGATTTCGATGCACCGCCGACACCGAGCGTCAGGCAGCTGTGCCGCAGCTATTTTCCGGAAGCCGGCCTCGCCGGTTCGGTGCGTGCCCTGCTGGCGGACTGCGGCTGCGGATCGAAGCTGGTGGATCCCGCCGGCCAGGCGGTCGCAGTCGCAGAGCGCATTGAATTTCTTCTGGCGGAAAAAGGCGCGCCGCCTGACATCGAGCGCATCGACACGCTCGCCAGTCTCTTCTTCCGCAACAAGGCCGCCTATCTGGTCGGACGCATCGTCACGGCCACCGGTCCCCTGCCGCTGGCCATCGCCTTGCACCATCCGCCCGAGGGCATCGTGGTCGATGCCGTGCTTCTGGACCAAGACAGCCTCAGTGTCCTGTTTTCCTTCACCCGTTCCTACTTTCTCGTCTGCGCTGATCGCCCCTGCGACCTGGTCCATTTTTTAAAGGGCATCCTGCCCCACAAACGCACCGCCGAACTCTACACCGCCATCGGCTACAACAAGCACGGCAAGACCGAGCTTTACCGCGACATCATGCGCTACACCCGCGAGTGCGGCGGCGAACAATTCGAATTTTCACCGGGCCAGCGCGGCATGGTCATGATCGTCTTCAACATGGCCCAGGATGATCTGGTGGTCAAGCTGATCCGCGACCGGTTTCGCAATCCCAAAAGCACCACGCGCCGGGCCGTAATGGAAAAATACGATCTCGTGTTCAAACACGACCGCGCCGGCCGGCTGGTGGAAGCCCACAGTTTCGAGTACCTGAAGTTCGACCGCTGCTGGTTTTCGGACGATCTCTTCGAGGAGCTGCGGCGCGAAGCCGCCGACACCGTAAAGGTGAACCAGGACGAGGTCGTTTTACGTCACGCCTATGTCGAACGGCGCGTGACCCCGCTGGACATCTACCTGCCGGACGCCGAGCCTGAGGCCGCGGCCGCGGCGGTCATCGACTACGGCAATGCCATCAAGGACCTGGCCGTCAGCGACATTTTCCCGGGCGATATGCTACTCAAGAATTTCGGGGTGACCCGCCACGGGCGCATTGTTTTCTATGACTACGATGAACTGTGTCCCTTGAGTGCGTGCCGGTTCAGAAAGCTGCCCCCGCCGCGCAGCTTCGAGGACGAAATGGCCAGCGACCCCTGGTTTTTTGTCGATGAAAACGACGTCTTCCCCGAAGAGTTGACCCGTTTTCTGGGCCTGGCGCCCCCTTTACGGGAAGTGTTCCTCAAGCACCATGCCGACCTTTTCGGCGTGGACTTCTGGCGCGCGGCTCAAGCAGCGATCGACGCCGGCGAGATCATCCACGTCCTGCCCTACCCGCCGCAATACCGCCTGGCGCAAGCGGTCCCGGCCAAACCGATGGCGGGCGGCGCCGGCCGGCCGCAGCGGCGTTGAAACACTCGCGCCGATGCCTTTGCGCCCTGCGGGTCCTCTTTACATTGTTTTAGAAATTGCTATGCTAAAGCCAACTTTTCACCTAAAGGGGAGGTTCAGATGAACACGCACACCTCAGTCGACGGAATCGAGGTCACGGGACCCGTGTCCCCCGAGTTTTCACGGATTCTCACCCCGGAGGCCCTGGCGTTTGTCGGCGGCCTGGCCCGCCGGTTCGACACCCGCCGCAAGGAACTGCTCGCCCGGCGCCAGGAGGTTCAGGCCGGAATCGACGCCGGCAAGCTGCCGGACTTTCTGTCGGAAACTAAAGAAATCCGCGCTGCTGACTGGACGATCGAACCGGTTCCGGATGACCTGAAAGACCGCCGGGTGGAAATTACCGGCCCGGTCGACCGCAAAATGGTCATCAACGCGCTCAACTCGGGCGCCTCCTGCTACATGGCCGATTTCGAGGATTCCCATGCCCCGACCTGGGAGGCCACCATTCAAGGGCAGATCAACCTCTGGGACGCGGTCGAGGGAACCATCGCTTTCGAGAGCCCGGAAGGCAAATCTTACCGCCTGGCCGATCGCCTCGCCACCCTCATCGTACGCCCCCGCGGATGGCACCTGGTGGAGAAGCACGTCAGCGTCGACGGCCATCCGATATCCGGCAGCCTCTTTGATTTCGGCCTCTTCTTCTTTCACAATGCCCGCCGGCAGCTCGCCAAGGGCACCGGCCCCTATTTCTACCTGCCCAAAATGGAGAGCCACCTGGAAGCGCGGTTGTGGAACGATGTCTTTATCCAGGCCCAGGAACAGCTCGATATTCCCCGGGGCAGCATCAAGGCCACCGTTTTGATCGAAACCATCCTGGCGGCCTTTGAAATGGACGAGATCCTGTACGAGCTGCGGGAGCACGCCGCCGGTCTCAATTGCGGCCGCTGGGACTATATCTTCAGCTTTATCAAGCGCTTCCGGAATGTGTCCGATTACATCTTCCCGGATCGGGCCCAGATCACCATGACGCGCCACTGCATGCACGCCTATTCCCTTCTGGCCATCAAGACCTGCCACCGCCGCGGGGTGCATGCGATGGGCGGAATGGCCGCCCAGATCCCGATCAAGAACGATTTGGAGCAGAACCAGGCCGCCCTGCAACGGGTGCGCGATGACAAGACCCGTGAGGCCGCCGACGGCCATGACGGAACGTGGGTGGCCCATCCGGGCCTGGTGGCCATCGCGCGCGAAGAGTTCGACAAGGCCATGCCGACGCCGAATCAAATCGATAAACTGCGCGAGGATGTGCGGGTGGCGGCCGCCGACCTGCTGCGACTGCCCTCCGGGACGATTACCGCCGAGGGCCTGCGGACCAACGTGAGCGTCGGCATCCAGTACATGGCCAACTGGCTCAGCGGTTTGGGGTGCGTACCGCTCTACAACCTGATGGAGGATGCCGCCACGGCCGAAATTTCCCGCACCCAGGTGTGGCAGTGGATCCATCATCCGCGCGGCCTTCTGAGCGACGGCCGCAAGGTCGATGCCGACATGGTGCGACAGGTCATCAAAGAGGAAATGGCGAACATCCGCACCGAGGTTGGCGAAAAGCAGTTCGACACCACCCGCTACGATTTGGCGGCCCGCCTTTTCGAGGAAATCGTCACTGACGGCGAGTTGGAAGAATTCCTGACTCTGCGGGCCTACGAGTATCTCGATTGACCGCTGGGGGGCTGAGGGTCGTCGCCGCCGTTTTCAGGCGCGCGGCGGGCGGCGATTCACGGACCACGCGATAACCGCCATGTGCATCTTAACCACTGAGGGGGAGGAACCAAAATGAAGACAGTCGAAGAAGCCGCGGCCGAAATATGTGATCGGCTTTGCTGCCACGAGGTGCTGCCCGACGAGGTCACCGAGCTTACCGAAAGTTGGGAAAAAGACCCGCGCTGGAAGGGCGTGGTCCGGCCGTACACGGCCGAAGATGTGCTGAAGCTGCGCGGGACCCTGCACGTCAGCCACACCTTTGCCGAGGTCGGCGCCAAAAGGCTCTGGCAACTTTTGAACGCGGAGGAATACGTCCCGGCCCTCGGAGCGCTGACCGGCAATCAGGCCGTGCAGCAGGTGGAGGCCGGCCTGAAGGCGATTTATCTGAGCGGCTGGCAAGTGGCGGCCGATGCCAATCTGGCCGGTGAGATGTATCCCGATCAGAGCCTCTATCCGTCCAACAGCGTGCCGGCCGTGGTCCAGCGGATCAACAACGCCCTGCGCCGGGCCGACCAGATCCAGGTGCTCGACTGCCGCAAGAAAGGGCCATACTGGTATGCCCCGATCGTGGCCGATGCGGAGGCCGGATTCGGCGGCCCCCTGAACGCCTTCGAACTGATGAAGATGATGATCGCGGCCGGCGCGGCCGGCGTCCACTTCGAGGATCAACTGGCGTCGGCCAAAAAATGCGGCCACCTGGGCGGCAAGGTCCTGGTCCCCACCCAGGAGTTTATCACCAAACTGATCGCCGCACGCCTGGCGGCGGACATCTGCGGCGTGCCGACGGTGCTGGTCGCCCGCACCGATGCCGATGCCGCGCGGCTGGTCACCAGCAATATCGACAAGCGCGACCAGCCGTTCATACTTCCGAAGCCCCGATCCTCGGAAGGGTTTTACTATGTCCAAAATGGCGTGGAAGCCGCCATTGCGCGCGGCCGGGCTTACGCCCCCTATGCCGACATGGTCTGGTGCGAGACCTCGACCCCCGACTTGGAACAGGCGCGCAAGTTTGCCGAAGGGATCCATGCCGAACATCCGGACAAACTCCTGGCGTACAACTGCTCGCCGTCATTCAATTGGAAAGCCAAACTGGACGAAGCCGTCATCTCCAGCTTCCAGCGGGAATTGGCCGCCATGGGCTACAAATTTCAGTTCGTCACCCTGGCCGGCTTCCACGCCCTCAACATGGGCATGTTCGATTTGGCGCTCGGATATCGCAAGGAGGGAATGCTGGCCTACTCCCGCTTTCAGCAGGAGGAGTTCAAGCACGGCACCGATGACGGCTACATGGCGACCACCCATCAGAAATTCGTCGGAACCGGCTATTTCGATCGCGTGATGAATGCGGTGAGCGATGGTGCGACCTCGGTCGGCGCCCTTTCAGGCTCCACCGAGGAAGAACAGTTTTAAAACGTGATACTTGAAAATTGAAACTCGAAACTCGAAACTCGCAAAGCGGAAAACAGCGATTCTAAAGAGGATATCAACCCGTCAACAGCTTAACGAGCATAACCGACTCAATTGACCCGACCGGATCAACGGGCTAACGAGCTCAACCGGCACAACTTATATGAGGTAGGTTTTTAGCTTCGAGAGGTCCATTTCGGCCGGGTCATTGAGAATCGCGCCGACCTGAATCTCGCCGTCCACTTCCACCATGCGCCGGGCATCACATTGAAATTCGAGCTGCTCGCCGGTTTGAGGCAGCCGGAAGGAAAGGTTGAAGCGATCCAGTTCCCGTAAAAAGGCCTCTTTGATTTTCGAGCCCTTCGGGTAGGTGACAAAGACGCCGCCCATGGCGATGTCGGTGATCACACACGGAAAGGTGTCCCGGTGGCCGTCGATGTCCATGGTCGTGTTCGCCGGCAGGGTTATTTTGCTTCTCTGATGGCCGCGGCGGTCGGACCCGGTTTCGTGCGGCAGCAGGTAACGCTGGGCTTCGAGGTAGTCGAGAATGATCTTGTCCAATAGGGAGGCGACCGTGCGCCGTTCCTTCTTGGCCGCCCGCTTCAGAGCTTCGCGGACGAGGATACTCATTCGAATGCTGTAAACGATGTCTTTTTTCATGATATTATTGTATAAATATTGTATTACAATGTCAACGGAAATTTAAGAGGTCCGCCACATATTTCCGGATGTGGATAAAATTTTACCGGTGTTTGTCATCGATCCCCGATTGAGTCCCTTATCACTGGAATTGGGTGTAGGTTGCGTACAATTTTTTTGAGGTCTCTGGAAATCACGCTCTTGGCGTTCACAGAGACTTAAACCAAATTAAACTTATTTATATTTATTCCATCATGTTCGGGTGGGGCTTGCCTTTGTATTTTTTTTGGAATTCCGAGCAGCTCTGCTGCGTTTCATAAATTTTTTGCCAGAAAAATTTATTTCAGAAAGGAGATCATCGTGTCGACTACTGACTTCAAGGCCATGGTCGTCGAAGAAAAAGACAAGCACACCTTCACTCGCCGCATTGCCCGAAAGTCCATCGACGATCTGCCCGACGGCGACGTTTTGATTAAGGTCAACTACTCCTCCCTCAACTACAAGGATGCCCTTTCGGCCACCGGCAACCGGGGCGTGACCCGGCAATTCCCTCACACCCCCGGCATCGATGCCGCCGGCAGCGTAGCGCAGAGCAGCTCGTCACAATTCACCCCCGGCCAGGACGTCATCGTGACCGGCTACGATCTCGGTATGAACACCTCCGGCGGTTTTTCCGAGTACATCCGCGTCCCGTCCGACTGGGTCGTCCCACGCCCGGAAACCCTCTCGTTGATGGAGAGCATGATCTATGGAACCGCCGGATTCACGGCCGCCCTGTCGATCGTCAAGCTCATCGATCACGGACTCGAAACCCATCAGGGCGATGTCCTGGTCACGGGCGCCACCGGCGGCGTCGGCAGCCTGGCAGTTTCCATCCTGGCCAGGATCGGCTTTCGCGTCGTGGCCGTCAGCGGCAAAACCGACCGCAAGTCGTTTCTCCAGGACCTGGGCGCCGCCGAGGTCATCAGCCGCGAGGAGGCGACCGACACCTCCGGCCGTCCCCTGCTGAAGGGTCGCTGGGCGGGGGTTGTCGACACGGTCGGTGGTGACATCCTGGCCACCGCCCTCAAGACGACCCAGTACGGCGGGTCCATTTCCTGCTGTGGACTGGTGGCCTCCCCCGAACTGAAAACGACGGTATTCCCGTTTATCCTGCGCGATGTCAACCTGCTGGGAATCGACTCGGTGGCCTGTCCGATGGGCCAGAGGCGGGAGATCTGGCAAAAACTCGCGACCGACTGGAAACCCGAGCGCCTCGGCGAGCTGTGCCAAACCGTTTCTCTCGAAGAGGTGGACCCGCTGATCGAAACGATCCTCAAGGGCCGGGTGAGCGGACGGGTGGTCGTCGACCTGAACCGGTGAGCGCCCTCACGATCTGGAATTGCCGATGAAAAACAAGCCCGAGAACACTTCGACTGCGGAAGTGGAAAAGTCCGTTTTCGGGGATCACCCGCCGGAAAAGGGTGACCCCTCACCCGAGGACAGCGCGACTGCCGGTGACACGGTCGATGGCAAAGACCAAACCGCAGCGCCGATGACCGCCGAACCGCAAAGGCCAAGGGAAGTTACCACGGAAGAACAACCGGTGGAAACCGATCACAGGGACGCCCCGCGCCTGGGCGACGAATCGAACCTGGATGTCATCCTCGGCATCCCCCTCGCTATCACGGTCGAGCTGGGACGCGTCAAAATGACGATTCACGAGCTGCTCCAGCTGGGACCCGGATCGGCCGTGGCCTTGTCGCGTCTGGAGGGCGAACCGGTGGACATCCTGGCCAACAACAAACTGATTGCGCGGGGCGTTGTTCTGGTAAAGGATGAAAAATACGGTATCCGCATCACCGAAACAACCGGCGGACTGGAACGGCTGCGCGACCTGCGATAAAAGCACGAGAAGCGCGAATTTATGGCCGCACGGCCCGGACCGCGCCGCAGGCGTTGAGATCGTGATGAAACCGCTTGAAGCCGCTTTCCCGGATCGAGGTCACGATCAAGGCCTCCTTTTTGTAGCCCTTCGCAAAAACTTCCGCGGTCCAGTACCAGGGGGCGCCTTGTCCCGGAAAGTAGGGCGGCATCTTGTAGAGTTCGGCCAGTTCGCTGCCATAGGGCAGGCGCCAGTCGTGATAGCCGCCGGCGGACAATGCGCCGACATAAGTGCGGGCGTCCTCGAAATCCTGGCAGTCACCCAGTTCGGCTGATGAGTCCAGCAGGCTCCAGGTCAGACCGGTTCTGGTGTCGGTGAAGGTGTCGGGGCCGTTGACGACAAACCGCCGGCCGGCCTGGCGGATCTGCACGGCAATTTTATTTTTTTCCGTCTCCAGGCGCTGTCGTTCCCGCGCCAGGTCGAGCTGCTGGCGTCGGCGCTGCTCGGTAATGCGCTCCTGGTAAAGGGTCCGGTTTTCGTTCTGAAGCTGGCTCAGCAGCAAGCGGGCGCTGGGTTCGAACCTTCCGGACGGATTCAGGCGAATGTATTGGCCGATGTAATTGATGCGGTCGGACAGGCTGTGTTGACTGTTTTGACTATAGCCGGCCGCCGCCTCCCACTCGCGGCTCTCCCGCAGGTTGCGGTCGAGGCGGGCGATATCGTTTCTGATCCGCGCGGCCTGGCTCGATCCCGGATTTTTTTCGAGATAGTCCCTAAGGACGTTACGGGCCGATTCGAACTTGTTTCCGAGCCGCTGCACGGTCCCCATCAGTTCGGCGACATCGCGTTTGTCCTCCATGACCAGCTTGAGGTTTTCGATTTCCGCGGTACGGTAATTTTTCTTGAAATTGTTCAAAAAGCTTCCGCAAAGAAGGATGCAGTCACCCCAGTCGCCACTCTGGTCGCACTGCGGCATGCTCTTCATCAGATGCCCGTAGTATTCTTCGCTCATGTCGGACACCAGGGCCTCGACCTGGGTGCGGTGCCGTCCGCCGGGGTGCTTCACCAGATAACCCAGGTAGGCCTCGATCCGTTTTTTTGAATCGAGCCGTGCAACATCCTCCAAGCGGGCGTAATCGAAATCGTCGATCAGGGCCGGAATCCCGTCCATCTGCCGCTGAATTTCTGCGGCCCGCAGGCTTTCGGGATATTTCTCGAGATACTGGGTGTACAGGGCCGCGGCCGCGGCTTCGTAATGGCCGTCGATGGGAAGCTTCTGCACCTCGGCGGTGACAAATTCATAGCTCTCGCGTTCGGCGGCCTGTTTCAAATCGCGGATCTTCTGTTGGGCCGCGTCGTGATAGACACTGTCGGCATGGGAGTCGATGAAATACTGCAGCAGCACTTTCTTCTCGCCAAGATCCGCGCTGGCCTCGACCCGTTCAAGGATGGCCCGGTATTCTTTTGACAGCTGGCGCGCCTTCAGGTAACGGCTGCCATAGGTCCCGATCGCCCCGATCACCAGCAAGGCCGCCAGGACGCCAACCATTAGTTTCAGCGACCGGAGTCTCGGCGCCCGCTGCGCCTCCCGCAGCGGTTGGTAGCGATCGGTGGCCAACATGTTGAGGGTCGATGCCGCCGCGGCCGGCGCCACCTCATTCTTGCCTTTTTTATCGTTGCGCAGCCGCAGGGCTTCAGCCAGAACTTCCATCAGCGGCTGGTTGATCTCGTTTCGGCTGCGGCCGGCCGCATCCCGCAAAACGATTTCCGAACTGTCCCAACTGAGGATCTCGTAGGCGGCCGCCTTGTTTTTCAGGCTGCCCGATTCGGCGGCGACCAGTTCCCCGTCGCACAGATGAAGATGGCCCCGTGCACCGGTGGTGCTGATTTCAAGCGTGCAGGTGAGCCTTTCGAATTGGGCCATGTGCAGGAAAGACGGCAGGCTGATGCCCTGCACCATTCCGCCGGCCCGTTCGGAAAGCGCGTCGAAGATCTGGGAGTTCAAGATTTTTGTCTTGACGAGCCGCTGAAAATTGTCGACGTCCCGACCGCTCATCTTGTTGGGGCAGTAACCGAGATGCACGGTGATGTTGCCCGGGTTTTTATGCCAGGGCCACAGGGCGCCGTAATAAAACCCCCGGCCGGCCTTGCGCAGATACAGGGCCTGCTCCTCGCGGATGCCGTTGAGGTATTTCAGGGTCGCGTTGAACCGCAACTTCACCGGCATCGGCTTGCCGGCCGGTTTTTTGGCGGGACCGAAAAAACCTTCCAACTGCGTGCCGAGCGTCTGGATGTCGCGGCCCGCGGAGATCGCCTGATACAGGCTGCGGGTGACGTTATAAGGGGTTTTCTGTATGTCGGGCAGGGCGTCCAGCAGCTCCACGAGGGTCAAGAAATCCCGGGTGACATTCAGGCCGATCAATAGATCCGTCAGCTCCCGGCTGGTGCTGCCGGTTCCCGTCGTGTTAATCTGTTCGGTCATGGTCCCAATCTCTCCTGCGGCATGGTGCGAATCCAGACGATCCCGCACGGGCCCGGCACGCCGTGCCCCTATAACCGCGTTGGCAACCGTTGATCCGGGTCAAGGTGCCCCCTTCGATGTCGCGCCAGGTTCACTTTACGGGTTAACCACTCGCGGCCTCAATGAGGCCGCGAGTGGAGCATAAACAGAATGCTGAAGATTCCGCACTAAAGGTTAAACGTTTAAAAGTTTCATGAAAGTTGAATTTTTAACCTTTTGCCTTTTGCCTTTCACCATCCCTAAGCTCCATATTTTACACAAATTTTCATCCTTAATCAAGCACGCCTTTTCAAGTCGGTCGGCCTGGGGTATAGTGACTGGCCGGCCGGAGGAACCGGCGGGGCGAAATTCATCGCCGCCGGACAAGCCATCCCCTAAGGAAGCGAGGAGTTAACTATGGACGTTACGTTTCACGGTGCCGTGCGGGAGGTGACCGGGTCCCTGCACTTGCTGACCACCACGACCGATCGGGTGCTGCTCGATTGCGGCCTGTTTCAAGGCCGCCGCAAGGAAAGCGAGACCAGGAACAGGGTCCTGCCCTTCGATCCGCAGATCATTGCCAATGTTATTTTGTCGCACGCGCACATCGACCACTCGGGACGCATCCCGCTGCTGGTAAAAGACGGGTTCAACGGACGCGTTTTCTGCACGCGGGCCACGGCCGCGGCCAGTTCCTATCTGCTGCCCGACTCGGCCCATATCCAGGAGTCGGACGCCGAATACCTGAATTACAAAACCCTGCGCGGGGCCCTGAACCAGATGAAGCCTTCCCAGCGCAAGGCCATGAACGTCGGCGGCCGGCCGGCGGACGTCAAGCAGACGCTCAAGAAAAACCGCCACGAGCTGGATGCCGCCGTCATCAACGACTTCATGGACCGGCTGCGCCTGGAAAAAATCGAGCCGCTTTACACGGGCGCCGACGCCCGCAATGCGCTGGCCGCCTTCGACGGCACCCCCTATCGCTACCCGGTGGCCGTCGGCACCCACATGACCTGCTCGTTTTACGACGCCGGACACATCCTCGGATCGGCCATCAGCATGGTCCGCGTCGAGGAAAACGGGCGTCCGGTCACCGTCTGCTATACCGGCGACCTCGGCCGCTACGACAAGCCGATCGTCCGCAACCCGGTGTTTAATTTCGAGGAACAGCACCGCGACGTGGACCTGATGATCATGGAGAGCACGTATGGCGACCGCACGCACGCGCCGGTGGCGGCGCTCAAACCGCAGCTCGAAAAAATTGTGATCGAGACCGTCAACCGCCGGGGAACGGTGCTGATTCCTGCCTTTGCCTTCGGCCGCACGCAGGAACTGTTGTACGTGCTGCATCAACTCTACGATGAAAAGGCCGTGCCGCGCGTCCCGATCTATGTCGACAGCCCGCTGGCCGTCAATATGACCCGGGTCTTCGGCGAACATCCCGAAGTCTACGACCGCGATGCCCAGGAAACCTTTCTCAAAAACGGCCGGAACCCGTTTTTTTTCGATCAAGTCCATTTCGTCGCCTCGGTGGAAGAATCGATGCGGCTGAACCGTGAAAAAAAACCGCACATCGTGCTGGCCGCTTCCGGCATGTGCGAGGCCGGCCGGATTCTGCACCACCTGCGCCATAAAATTCACGACGAAAAAAACACCATTCTGATCGTCGGTTTCATGGCGCAAAACACGTTGGGCCGGCGGATCTTCGACGAGGGCACGGCCTACGAACGCTCCGGCCGCAGCGGCCCGCCGCCGCTGCTGAAATTTCTCAACAAGACCTATCCCCTGAAGGCGCATGTGGCCAGTCTCGGCGGATTCAGCGCCCATGGCGACAAACACGAAATGCTGCGTTTTCTCAAGGATTCCAACCTGAACATCAAGCGCATTGCCGTCGTGCACGGCGAGGAGGACCAGGCGCTGGCGTTTGCCGGCCACCTGCGCGAGAACGGCTATTCGGTCCTGGTCCCGAAGAGGGGTGAAACCATCCGGCTGTAGGGATACTTAAAAAATATGACACGACCCGATAGGCAGGTCAGGCAATGAGCCGCTTTTTGATGGTGGACATCGGCGCGGGAACCATGGACATCCTGTATTACGACACTTCCGCCGCCCAGCACTACAAGGCCGTCGTCAAGTCGCCGGTGCAAACGGTGGCTGAACGGGCGGCCGGGCTGCGCGGCGACCTGGTGGTGACCGGCGGTGAAATGGGCGGCGGGCCGGTCACGGAGGTACTGCGCAAACGGGCCACAGAGGCCAGGGTCGTCATGTCGACCTCGGCCGCCGCCACCCTGAGCCACCGGCCGGAGCAGATTCGCGCCTGGGGGATCGATGTGGTCGACGATGCGGCGGCCGCAGAGCTGTCACGGCAGCCGTCAGCCACCCACCTGGTCCTCGAAGACCTGGACGTCGATCGGCTGCGGCATATCGTCAGCGCCTTCGGCGTCCCGTTCGAATTCGACGCCGTGGCCGTCTGCGCCCAGGACCACGGGGTACCGCCGGCGGGAACCTCGCACCTGGTCTACCGGCATGACATCAACACCCGCGTCCTGAACCGCCAGCCCTTTCCCCACCTCCTGCTCTATCCGGGATCCGAGGTGCCGGCGACTCTCAACCGGCTGAAATCGATTGCGGCCGCCGCCGCCGCCGGACTGCCCACCGACGAAGTCTACGTCATGGACAGCGGCATGGCCGCCATTCTCGGCGCATCCGTCGATCCGCTCGCCCGTGCCGAAAAGAACGCGCTGGTTCTCGACATCGCCACCTCGCACACGGTCGGCGCCACGCTGGTCGGTGGAGAGCTGGCCGGTTTTTTCGAGTACCACACCCGTGACCTCACGCTGCGCCGGCTGGAATCCCTGCTGCGCGAACTGGCCGACGGGCGGCTGACCCTGGAGGACATATTAAAGGAGGGCGGCCATGGGGCCTATGTGCGCCGCACCGTCGGCTTCGACAAGCTCGACATCATCCTGGCGACCGGCCCCAAACGCCGCCTCGTCGACGCCTCGCACCTGCCGATCACCTTCGGAGCGCCGTGGGGCGACAACATGATGACCGGGACGGTCGGCCTGCTGGAAGCCCTGCGCCGCTGCAAGGACCTCGAAAAAATCACCTACCTTTAAACAAGCGACCGCGAGCACCGGGCGGCGCGTTGATCCTAAGGCGGGAAAGATCGCCGTCGCCCGATGAATCGCCGACAGCGGTTCAAGCGAGAAGATCGTCAAAGACGACCAAACATGAGCGGACGGCTGTCATCATTTGAATCTGAACCGGCTTTGCCGCCGCAAAAAGCGGCGATGAATCCCCCGACCGGGGCTGAATACCGATGATCCGCAAGACCCTCGAATTGTTTGCGGCCTGGAGTTTTCTCAACGTTCTGATGAACGGCGGCCTGTTCGTTTGGCATCCTTTTCTGGCCGCTCTACTGATTCCTTCCGGTGAAATTATCCTACTGCTGGCGGTGATGGCCGCGGCCGCCCGGTGGGACCTGCCATTTCATCCCCTCTGGCATTTACCCGCGATTGCGTTCCTATTGCTGATACGTCTTTTCACACTTGCCGACCTTTTGGCACCTCATTTTTTGAACCGTCCGTTCAATCTGGCCCTGGATGCAGTCTTTCTGCCGGACTTGGTGCACCTGCTTTACAAGAGTGTATCGCCCGTCATTTTTTCCGCCGGTTTTTTCCTGCTGATCGTCTTTGTCTTCCTGCTGTGTATCAGCATCCACAGGTCTCTGGCCGTTGCGCACGGTTTCCTGCGCATTCCGCGGCAAAGGCGCCTGTTCTGGGGCTTCGCCGCGCTGGCCCTGCTGGTCATGGCCGGCATGCATCATGTTGCGGGAGCAGCGACACCTGCCGGGCGCGCATTCGGATCACTGCAGCGCCTGGCCGAAGATATCCGCTTCATTTTGACGATCGACGACTATCGACGTGACTTTCTTATAGAGCAGCAGCAGACCGGGCAAACGTCCGGCGACCCGGTCGGCGCCATCTCCAAACTGAATAATAACGATGTCTACCTGTTTCTGATCGAATCATACGGGGGGACGGCTTATGCCAAACCCGAACATTACGACCTCTTCAGACCGGTGCTGCAGCGCTTGCAGCGCGATCTTTCCGCGGCCGGCTTTGCGATCGCGTCGAACTTCGTCACCTCACCTACTTTCGGCGGGATGTCGTGGCTGGCACACGCCAGCGCCGTCAGCGGTCTGCGCATCGACAGCCCGCTCGCCTACCGGGTGCTGTTGACATCGACGGTCGGCACCATCGTGCATCGGTTCAATGCCGCCGGCTACCGCACCGTGTGCGTTATGCCCGGTACCGTGCGGCCGTGGCCGGAGGGGTCCTTCTTTGGTTACCAACGGATCTACACTCAGCCGGTGTTCGGCTACCGCGGACCCGCCTTCGACTGGTCCCCCATGCCGGATCAATTCGCGATGGATGTCGTGCGGCGCCGGGAAATGACCAACCGCCGGCCGCCGCTTTTTATCAGTTTCGTGCTCGGCAGCAGCCATGCCCCCTTCCGAAGATTGCCGCCCTACCTCTCGGATTGGTCACGTCTCGGCGACGGCAGCGTCTTCGACGCCCTCGAGCCGATCACCTTTCCGCTGACCTGGTCCGACATGTCCGGCGTGCCCGCGGCTTACATCGCCGCCCTGACCTATTCCCTGGAAGTCATCCATGGCTTTCTCGAGAACTTCGTCCACGACGACGCCCTGATCATCATCATGGGTGACCACCAGCCCAACGCCCAAGTCACCGGCCCGCAGGCCTCGTGGTCCGTGCCGGTGCATGTCCTCAGCCGCAATCCCGAACTTCTCGAACCTTACAGCCGGCGTCGGTACACCCCCGGCCTCATCCCGTCTCAGCCCCCGCCGCATGAGGGGATGGAGCATGTGCTGACCGATCTTTTCGTCCGGGTCAACCAGGCAGGTCGCCTCGATTGATGCCGCCCTGTGCTGGCGCTGCGGCGTGGACCCTTAAATCGCCTTCCCCGCTGAGAGAGCCGATGAAGGCAACCCGGCTGAGACGGACGCGGATCGGCGCTTTACAAAACCTCTTTTGGCATTATTTTTAAGACTCGAACGATAGAGACATGCCGCGGAAATCAAGCAGTATCAATGATTTCCGCACCATGAAAAACAACCGGGCCCTCGCGGCCTGAGCCTATATAAGGTGATTTAAAAATGAGCGAAACAGACAAGACAGCCAACAGCACCGCCGATCCCGGCGAGGTCCAAACGGATCAGGTGGACCCTTCGCGCACGACAACCGATATCCCCAGCGAGCTGCCGATCCTGCCCCTGCGCAACACGGTGGCCTTCCCGTTTTCGATGATGCCGCTGTCGGTCAGCATCCCGCGGTCGGTGGCCCTCGTCAACGATACCCTGAAAGGCGATCGTCTGATCGGCCTGGTGGGCATGAAATATCCGGAAATTGAGGAGCCCCTGCCGGGGCAGACCTACGAAGTCGGAACGATCGCCAAGGTCGAACACGTGACGCGCTCGGCCGACAACAGCCTGCAGGTCATCGTCCAGGGCATCGAGCGCTTTCGGATCGACTACTGGCTCTCCGACAAGCCTTACTTGAAAGCCCATATCGCCATGGCGCCCGACAAAATCGAAACGGATCTCGAGCTGGATGCCCTGCAGCGCGGCCTGCGCGAGCTGGCCCAGCAGGTCGTGGCGCTGTCGCCGAAGTTTCCCAAGGAGGTCGGCGACTACCTGTCCCAGGTCAAAAATCCACGCTACCTGGTTTACCTGGTGGCCAGCGGGGCCGGGCTGGAAGTGATGAAGGCTCAGCAGATTCTTGAACTCGATTCCCTCAAAGAAAAATACCGCCGGCTGATCGGTCATCTGACGCGCGAAAAAGAGGTCCTCACGATCGGCAAGAAGATCGAATCCGAGGCGCGCGAGGAAATGAACAAGGCCCAGCGGGAATACTACCTGCGGCAGCAGCTGCGTGCCATCCAGAAGGAGCTGGGCGACACCGAGCCGGGTCGGTCCGAAACCGATGAGATTCGCATGAAAATCGACGACGCGGCCTTGCCGGAAGAAGCCCGCAAGGAGGCCGAACGCGAACTGAAGCGGCTCGAGGGCATGTCACCACAGGCCGCCGAGTACTCGGTCATAAAAACCTACCTGGACTGGCTGGTCGATCTGCCGTGGAGCAAGGCCAGCGAGGACCAGGCCGACATCGGGCGTGCGCGAACGGTGCTCGACGAAGACCACTACGGGCTCGAAGACGTCAAACAACGCCTGATCGAGTACCTGGCCGTGCGCCAGCTGATCCAGGAACGTGCCGGCGCGGCGGACAAGGACCCCGGCAAGGACAAGGAGCCCGAAACCTCCGAGGCCATGGGCGTTATTTTGTGCTTCGCCGGTCCGCCGGGCGTCGGCAAGACCAGCCTGGGTCAGAGCATCGCCAGGGCCTTGGGCCGCAAGTTCACTCGCATGAGCCTGGGCGGCATGCGCGACGAGGCTGAAATCCGCGGTCACCGCCGCACCTACATCGGCGCGATGCCGGGGCGCATCATTCAGGCCCTCAAGCGCGCCGGGACCCGCAATCCGGTGTTCATGCTCGATGAGGTCGACAAAATCGGCGTCGACTGGCGCGGCGATCCCAGCAGCGCCCTGTTGGAAGTCCTCGACCCGGCCCAGAACAAGGCTTTCAGAGATCACTACCTGGATGTTGATTTCGATCTGAGCGACGTCATCTTCATCACGACCGCCAATCAGCTCGAAACGATCCCGGCGCCATTGAGGGACCGTATGGAAATTATCCAACTGGACGGCTACACGGAATACGAAAAACTCCAGATCGCCCAGCGGCACCTGGTGCCGCGGCAGTTGAAGGCCCACGCCCTGGTCGAGGATGAGATCACCTTCACCGCCGAAGCGCTGCGTAAAATCATTCAGGACTATACCCGTGAGGCCGGTGTTCGCAACCTGGAACGGCAGATCGGGGCGGTCTGCCGCAAGGGCGTCGTCAAGATCGCGGCCCAGGAGTGGTCGCACGTGATTATCACCCCGGAGCTGGTGCGTGACTATCTCAAAAAGGAGAAATTTGAGTCCGAGCTGTCCGAGAACATCGAGATTCCCGGCATCGCCACCGGTCTGGCCGTCACGGCGGTCGGCGGCGACATCCTTTTCATCGAGGCCACGCGCATGAACGGCCGCGGCAAGCTCACGCTCACCGGTCAACTCGGGGAGGTCATGCGCGAAAGCGCCCAGATCGCCCACAGCTACGTGCGCTCCAAAGCCGTCGAACTGGGCGTCGATCCGACCCGGTTCGAAAAAACCGACGTGCACCTGCATGTGCCGGCCGGAGCGGTCCCCAAGGACGGCCCCTCGGCCGGCGTCGCCATGGCCATGGCGATGGCCAGCCTCTTCAGCGGCCATCCGGTGCGGGGCGATGTCGGCATGACCGGCGAGGTGACCCTGCGGGGGCGCGTGCTGCCGGTGGGCGGCATCAAGCAGAAAATTCTGGCCGCGCATCGCGCCGGGCTCACCACCGTCATCCTGCCCAAACGCAATGAGAAAGACCTGGATGACCTGCCCGACGAGGTCCGCAACACTCTCGTATTCGTGACCGTGGATCGGATCGACGAAGCCTTGAAGGTGGCGTTTGTGACCGATGATGCCGATGGAGCCGAGCGGGTGGTAACCGCCACGATCGAAGGATAGCCTAAGCTGAAGGCCACCATCACCGACGCTGCCGACGGGTAGGGAGATGACCGCGCAGCACAACTCAAGAGAAAGCGGCCGGCGGAAAAAGATGCATCGCCGGCCGTTTTTTTTCCGGCCCTTTCGAACCGGAGAAAGCACCGTTTCACCGCCGCTCCGCCGCCCCATGGTCAGCGGCGATTTTATTCTGCGGCCAAAGATAATTCGACCCCCAAAATGACCACCTCCGCCAGCAAACAGTCCGCGACGACGACTATCGTCGCCGTGCACGATCTGACCCGCAAGGACCGATCCTACATCATCGCGGCGGCGCTGTTGGCGCTTTTCCTGGGCGCCCTCGACACGTTGGTGATGGGCGCCGCCATGCCAACCATCGTGGCCGACATGGGCGGCCTGGAACTCTACAGCTGGGTGTTTTCGGTCTACCTCCTCAGCCGCGCGATCGCCCTGCCGATTTTCGGCAAGCTGGCCGACATTTACAGCGGCAAACACCTCTTCGGCACCGCCATCGCCCTTTTCATGATCGGCTCGCTCGTGGCCGGCCTGGCGACCTCGATGGTTCAGCTGATCGTGGCGCGGGCGCTGCAGGGCGTGGGCGCCGGCGCGGCCTTCGCCCTGGTGTACATTCTGCTGGCCGATATCGCCGCACCCGAAAAGCGCGGCAAGATGATGTCGATCGCCAGCTTCGTCTGGGGCCTGGCCAGCGTCCTGGGACCGCCGATGGGCGGTTTCATTGTCAATTATTGGTCCTGGCGCTGGATTTTTTTCATCAACCTGCCGCTCGGACTGTTGTCCTTTCTGGGCATCTATCTTTATTTCAAGGAAACGCGCGTCAAACGGCGCCGCGCCGCCCTGGATCTGCTCGGCGGGGCCACGCTGACCGTGACGGTCCTGTCCCTGCTGACGGTATTTCTGATGACCGGCAACCACCACTCCTGGCACTCGCCGCCGGTCATCGGGCTGCTGGCCCTGTCACTGACCGCAGGCGTCGCGTTTTATTTCGCCGAAAAGCGCGCCGCCGATCCGATCCTGTCGATCGACTTCCTCGACCGGCCCGGATTCAGCTCCGGCAACGCGGCCGCTTTTTTCAGCAGTTTTGCCATCTTTTCCCTGTCGGCCTTCAGCCCGCTGTTCATCCAGGGGGCGCTGGGCCGATCGCCGGCCGAAATGGGCGTGGCCATGATCCCCCTGAGCCTGGCCTGGTCGGGGGGCGCGCTGCTGTGCGGTCAAATGGCCCACCGCGTGAATAAACGCCGGTTCGCAGTGGCCGGCGCTCTGTTGCTGATGGCCGGCAGCGCTCTGACGCTGACCTTCACGACATCGATGTGGCTTTTTTCGATGGCTCTGGCTTTGGCCGGGATCGGCATGGGGTTCGTGTCGATCGCCTCGCTGCTGATCGTGCAGGAGAGCCTGTCGGCGGATCATCTGGGGGCTGCCACCGCCGCGCAGCAGTTCGCCAGGACACTCGGCGGGACGATAGGGGTGGGGGTATCGGGCAGCCTGCTCAATGCCCGCTTCATCAATGCATTGACCACGTCCGGACTCGGCGACCGACTTCCGGCGGGGCTCGCCGAACAGATCCGTCTGCACGTCGAGCAGATTTTCCGTCCCGATATTCAGGCCTTGATACCGCCGCAGGCCCTCGAGACCCTCCAGGAAACCGTCGGACATGGCGTATCGATGGTCTTCTGGGTTTCGGCGACCGCATCACTGGTGTGCCTAATTTTCTGCCTGCGCCTGCCGCGCCGAACGGCCCCCTTTCGCAACTGAACATGAAAAACGGGTCCCAATTTTGATGGTTGGCATTATTGCGGGGTGCGGGTCAAGAGGGTTTCTCGCGCCGTCCCGTCGGACGGTCGCCAGCGGCGATAGTCTCCAGAAATTCCGAGATGGCCCGCACATAGGCCGTCCCGCCAATTTGGGCACTGTTGTTGTGCTCACCGCCGGCAATGAACTGCAGGCGCTTGGGAGCGAGGGTCCGCTCGTAGAGCCGCCGGCTCATTTCAGGCGGCACGACGTTGTCGTCGGTACCGTGCAGAAAGAGCACCGGCAGGCGCAGGCGGCCGACTTTGGAGAGGGAATCAAAGCTCTGGGTCAGGATCAGATCGAGCGGGAAAATCCGCAAGGCGCCGCTGCGCGCGGCCATGTCACCAATGGAGGTGAAGGTCGACTCGACGATCAATCCCCTGGCCTCCGGGTGGCGGACGGCCAGCTCGATCGCCACCGCCCCGCCCAGGGAATGGCCGTAGATCAGGATGTTGTCCGGGGCTAGGCGGCGTTTGCCTACCAAATACCCCCAGGCGGCTTCGGCATCCTGGTAAACCTTGGTCTCGGACGGGTGATCCCCGTCGCTGCGGCCGTATCCGCGGTAGCTGAGCAACAGAACCGATAACCCGAGGCCGTGAAACCGTTTGGCGTGCTCGACATTGGCGCCGATGTTCAGTGCGTTGCCATGCAGATAAATCAGGGCCGGCCCCGCGGCGGTCACGGAGGGAATCCACCAGGCGTGCACCCTTTCGCCGGCGCCGCTGCCGCCCGCCACCGGTATGAACACGTTCTCGTAGGCCAGGCCGACATCGGCCGGTGTGCGTATGATGTCGCGGCTGGGCCTGAAGATGAATTGGCCCTGCAGCGACCACAAAAAGACGCAGCCGAGGAGGTAAACGCCTGCCATGAGCGCGGTGGCAACGCCGAAAACCGCCGTGGACTTCTTCATCCGCCGTCAATCCTGGCTGAAACGGCGGCTTATGACAGTGCCGGCAGCAATGAGCCCCACGTTACACTGTGATCGCTTGCAGGATTTCCTTTTCGCCGTCGACAAATTCTTGCTCCAGCCGGTTTATCTTGTGCATCGTCTCGGCCACGAAGTCGCCGTCATCGATCGCGGCCAGATTGATCCGGACATTGTGAATCGCTGCCAAACCGGCCGAACGGGCCATCATGGCCGCCACCGCACCGTCACCGACGGCGTTGGGATTGCCCTTGCACACCACCGCGCCGGCCAGTTCCAGAATGCGCCGCACGCGCTCGGCCAGCGCCAGCGGGACCAGGGCGGCCTGTTTCATCGCCGCCTGGATGGCCCGGCCGCGGGCCGCTTTGTCGGCGGCGCTCCCCTTGGGGAGCCGGTAGGCAGCCAGCACCTGCCCGTAGGCCTCGGGGTCGCGGTCGATGTCCGCGACGCACCGCCTTTCCAACGCGGCCGCGGCGGAGAGGACCTCCTTCATCTCCGGCTCGACCGCCTCGAAACCTTTGCGCCCGACCGTGAGTCCGGCCACCATTTGCGTTAGCGCCGCCGCCAGCGATGCGCCCAGGGCGGCCACGCTGCCGCCGCCGGGGACCGGTGCGGCCGATCCCGCTCGCGCCAGGTAGGCTTTTATCGAAAGATCAGCATACATGATAGCGCGCTTCAGCGGCGACGACAGCCGCCCCTTCCTTTCCTTCCTGGCCGGCGAAAATCGTAGCGGCCATCAGCATGATACTAAGGGTGATACCTCCGGCCAAAAGTCTCATGATTTTTCCCCCGCATGAATGGCCGCGGCAATATAGCGGTTGTCGATCATGACGGCGTTTCCTTGGCAGGTGAAAGACGATCGGCAATCATGCTCTCTAATAGGCCAGCGGCACCGAAAAATCAAGGCTGACGGCGGGATCGAGCACGCAAGGCGAAAGATTTTTCGCCCCTACCGAGTCGCCGATCAGGCCTTTTGCCACCGGCCTTTCGCCGTCTACTGTCTATCTTCACCTTGACGGAGCAAAGACGGAAAGCTATGGTCAATTTTTGACATTCAGGATGTCACCAATTCCGGCCTGAATCGGTTAAGCGTCACCGCGTGACTCATGGCCCACGGGCTCAACGGACACAACGGACCAAACGGGCTCAACGGATTCCGGCTTTTCCGGGACAGGGGTTACAAGCGTTTATCATGACATCGCCGACACTCAAATCCGACGTCCTGCTCCTGCTGACCGCAACGATCTGGGGGTTTGCCTTCGTGGCGCAGCGGGTCGGCATGGACTTCGTGGGGCCGTTTGCTTTCAACGGCATCCGGTTCGCCCTCGGCAGCCTGGTTCTGGTGCCTTTCATCCTGAAACACGGCCGCGGGTCCGTGCAGCCCCCCGCTGACCGGCGTCCGGTCAACATCCTGTGGGGCGGCTTTCTGGCCGGATTGCTGCTGTTTACCGGCGCTTCCCTGCAGCAGGTCGGTCTGGTGTATACCACGGCCGGCAACGCCGGGTTCATTACCGGGCTGTATGTCGTCATCGTCCCGGTCCTGGGCCTTTTCTTCCGGCAGCGGCCCAACGCCGGCACGTGGATCGGCGTCCTGCTGGCGGCGGTCGGCCTCTATCTGCTGAGCATCACCGCCCGTTTCACGATTGCAGCGGGCGATCTTCTGGTGCTGATCGGCGCTTTCTTCTGGGCCGGGCATGTGCTGCTCATCGGCTGGTTGGCGCCGCGCACGGATTCGCTGAAACTGGCCTTCACCCAGTTCGCGGTCTGTTCCGCCCTCAGCCTGCTGACCTCGGCCGTGGTTGAAACCACCACCGTGGCGGGCATTTGGCGCGCGGCGCTGCCGGTCCTCTACGGCGGCGTCCTGTCGGTCGGCGTGGCCTATACACTGCAGGTGGTCGCGCAGCGTCATGCCCATCCGGCGCATGCCGCCATCCTGTTGAGCCTGGAGGCCGTTTTTGCCGCGATCGGCGGCTGGATTGTCCTGGGAGAGCGCTTGACGGCCCGCGGCCTTCTCGGTTGCACCCTGATGCTTTCCGGCATGCTCCTGTCGCAGCTCTGGGCTTTCGTGGTCCTGCCGCAGGCCAAGGTCCTGAAAATTCTTTCCGCACGGACCACCCGTGAAGACGGCTCCGCCCTGAACCTCTGATGGCCGGCATTCCCAACATAGACCGCGATGAAATTCGCAAATTCGAGGCCCAGACCTCCTCCTGGTGGGACAAAAGGGGTGAATTCAAAGGGCTGCACGACATCAACCCGTTGCGGCTGGCCTATATCGCCGACCACGTGCCCCTGGCCGGTGCGCAGGTCATCGACGTAGGCTGCGGCGGCGGAATTCTTGCGGAAGGCCTGACCCGGCTGGGGGCCGAGGTCACCGGCATCGACGCCGGCGAAGCCCTCCTGAAGGCCGCGCGCGCGCATGCCGCAGCGGGCGAACTGAAGATCGCCTATCGGCTGGCAACCGCCGAAGAACTGGCGGACGCATCACCCGGCACCTACGACGTGGCGACTTGCATGGAGCTTCTGGAGCATGTGCCCGATCCGCCCTCGATCGTCCGGGCCTGCGGCCGACTGGTCAAGCCCGGTGGTGCCGTATTCTTCGCCACTCTCAACCGGACCGTCAAATCGTTTCTGCTGGCCATCGTGGCGGCCGAATACATTCTGGGGATCGTCAAAAAGGGGACGCATGCCTACCGCCGGTTTGTCAAGCCGTCGGAACTCGACCGCTGGGCGTTTGCTGCGGGACTGCGGCACCAGGACCTCACCGGTCTCTATTACAACCCGGTGCTCAAAAGAAAAAAACTGGGCGGCAGTCCGGCCGTGAACTATCTGATGCTTTTCAAGAAACCCGAATGATACGGTCAACACCTCAATAAGCGCCGCGGTGACAGCCGCCACGCCGCTCTAAAGGGACATCGCTCACCATGAAAACGCCCCCGGGCTTCACGGCCCTGCCCATCCAGGAGAACCACTTGTGTTTTGCGTGCGGGCCGGCCAATCCGGCGGGACTCAAAATGCGGTTTTTTGCCAATCAGAATTCGGTCGTCTCGTGGCTGAGCGTGCCAGATCACCTGCGGGGCTGGAATACCCTGGTCCATGGCGGGGTGACGTCGACCATCCTGGATGAAATCATGAGCTGGACCGCCATCCACCTGCTCAAGACGATTATCCTGACCAAATCCATGCACGTCGAATTCCGCAAACCAGTTTATATCGGCCAACACCTGCGGGCCGTCGGCCGGATCGTCGAAATCAAAAACGAGCGGGAAGCGATCCTGCAGGGGCGGCTCTACGGCCCCGAAGAGGAGGTGTGCGCGGAAGCGCGCGGCGTTTTCGCCCTTCTCAAGCCGAAAGTGGCCCGCAAGCTCGGCATCGTCGACGAACAGGCCCTGCGGGACCTGCTGCCGGAAATCGGGGGCTGATGCGGCCGACGACGGTGCCGGCCGGAAGCCTGTTTAACCCTATCATCGAGGAGGCATGACCATGGGGAGTTCGAATTTCCTGAAGGCCGCCGAAAAGTTTGAGATTCAAGCCTACAAACGTCCGAAAAATCCGAAGGAACTGAGAAAAACCCACGTGGCTTTCACCGGATCGCCCCAGAAGCACCCTTACGACGATCACCGCGTGGTCCTGATCCTGGACCCTTGCAGCGCCAACACGATCTTCTGTGAATTCATGAAAAAAAATATTTCGTATGTCGAGGAACTGCCGAATGTCGTCAGCCTGGACGGAGATGCGGTGTTGATGGTGCGCATCTGGGTCGAGAAAGGGAGCATCGCCGTGCGCAGTTCGGCTTTTATCGTCGAGGACACGATGGCTTTTTGACTTGTATAGTCACCCGCAACGTTGCCAAAGCCATACATTGCTCTGTTGTTTGAGCCACTATGGGGTTCAGTCGCCCAACCGCTGCGGCAGGGAATCGCCGGATTTTTCCAACAGCACCTTTTTGCCTCTCGTAAAATCGGGTATGTCCAGAAACGGCACGTCGATGATTTGAAACCATTCGAGAAAAAGCAGCGCCACCAGAACGCACACCGCATAACCGAAATATCTGGCCATTGTCATTGCCTTCCCTTGTTTCCATCCGGTCCGGTGATGGACCGGATGGAGCATTGCCTGATTTTACCACCTTTTACCTTTCCTCTCAATCCGGCCGCCAGCCGCTGCCAAGTGACCGATAGCCGGACCCTATTGCAGCGGCGCCTCCGACGCCCCAAACATACAGGGTTTTGAATTTGTTGTATTTTATGGTAAAATAGAGTCAACTGTTCAGGCGGTTTAACAGGCACGGAGGATGCCATGGGAAAAAACAAGGTGGTGGCCCGGTTCAGGAACGGTGAGATTCTCAAGGGGAATACCAGCGATTTTCTCCCCAACAAGAGCCAATTTCACCTGGAAACCGAGGACGGCGGGATTCTGACAGTGGAGGTAGACCAGCTGAAAGCCGTTTTTTTTGTCAGGGACCTGACCGGCAACAAGAATCGGATCGATGCGTATCAGGACGACCTCAGCGGCTGCGGCCGCAAGATACGCGTGAAATTCCAGGACGGTGAGCAGATCGTCGGCTACACCACCGGCTACTCGCCCGATCGCCAGGGATTTTACATAACCCCCGCCGAAAAAAAGAGTAACAACGAACGCATCTTCGTCGTCAAGGCCGCCAGCGCTAAAATTGACTTTTTATGACGTGCAGCGCGGCGGGGGTAGATATTGTCGATTGACGACTGACTATTGACGGAATTCTGTCGATTTCAGACAATCATGCTTTTCTAGGCCGCCACGATGTCTGTAATCAATGCACCGAAGCGTGTAGGGGCGAAAAATCTTTCGCCCCTACAATGATCACCTGTCCCTCGCGGCTCACTCGGCCGCATACGCCTCTGTTTCCTTGGTTGGAGATGCTTCCACGCGTTTCATGATTTCATCGACCTTTTCGGTGCCGAGCCACTCGATCTTGCCGGTGCCGACATCATAAATGGCCCCGACCACTTTGGCCCGGCCCTCTTTCACGATGGCGCGCACCGCCGGGCTTCTTGTAAAAAGGTCCTCGACACCCTGCCACACGTTCTCCTCAATCGCGTAGGGGATGATCGCTTCGCCCTGCACGTCCGCATGCTTTTCGATGGCGCGTTTGACGGCCGGCACGATGTTGTCCACCAGGGCCGGGATATTGCGCTCGAGCTTGTGGCCGTGGCCCTGAACCGCTTGTGTGACCGCCGTGACGGCACCGCACTGGGTGTGCCCCAGAACGACCAGCACCGGCGTGTTGACGTGGGCCAGACCGTATTCGATCGACCCGATCTCATCCGTGTCGCACACGTTGCCCGCCACCCGGATGACGAAAATGTCCATGACTCCGGCATCGAAAATCAATTCGACCGGCACGCGGGAATCCGAGCAGGTAATCACCGTCGCGTAGGCGTAGTCGCCCTGGTTTTCACGGCCCGCAAGGGCCAGACGAGCCGCATCGGCCTGGGGATGGGAGGCTTTGCCGGAGTAAAACCGCTTGTTCCCGGACTGGAGCAGTTTAAGCACCGCATCGAGACCGGGTTTCTGAATGCGTTTTTCGGCTTCTTGACCGATGGCCGCCGGATGCGCCGCGACGCCATGGTCATCCATTTTCTTGGTCACCGCCGCAGTGGTCAAATGCTGCCCGGAGCCGGCCTCCTGGATATTGGGCGCTCTGAAAACCAGAACAAACAACAGATAAATCGCGACCAGCGTGGTCGCCACCAGAAGGGCGCTTGCCATCGGTGAGCCGTCTTTCTTCATTTTTTCAATCCTTTCATTTGCTAAGCCGGCGGTGCATATCTCAATGAAATCTTTTTGTCTCGCCCCCGTTTAAACCATTTCCGGGCCGCTTGTCAATCGCGGTGCCGATCGGCCAAGAATCCATATGGGAAGGCCACGGAGATGATTACTCGAATCGTAAAATAAAAAGTGGAACTGACGGCAAGTAGATTGATCTTATCACAATCGAAAGCGATAAAGGCCAACCATAATATCTGGTAGTTGGCATTCATGGTTTCAGAGTTTTTAAACGTTTCGCTTAATAGCAGCAGGCCGTTGTTCACTTAAATGATTGATACTTTGGTGTTTGCAAAATACGGTATAAAAATCTGCGTCGTTTTTTCGTCGACATTAGCAACTTTGTTATCTTCGCCTCAATTGGGAATCTTAACATCGTCATCATCATATATTCCATTCTCAGCGGTAGTGTGGCATGCTACGCAGTTCGCTAACGATCCAATGGATTTACGCTTGAAAATTGCGGGGTCCAATTCATGATGCTTTTTACGGATATAAGGAATATCTGTAATCCGCAAGGGCACCTGGTTTCCCAAGCATTTCATTATTTTAACCGAGCGCTTTGCTGTAGAGTTTTCCGCGCCATTGGTTTTAAGATAGTCTGAAATGGTTTTTATAGTATCGGGGTCTGCCTCAATTTCCTCTCCGAAATGATCATTGAGTTGGCTTAAGATTTTCAGCCATGAGGCGGACGGCAACAGCTCCGGCTGATATGCGAAATGACACTCGCCACATGTTGCTTTATATGTTTGGTTTGTCACCGGCTTCAATTGGTCGTTGTTGTCATGACCGGTGCTATCATCATCAATCTTTTGGGATCCTCCTCGATACCGGTACCTTTTTTTGTGATCGTCATCAGAAAAAGCATCGAGAATTAAACTGAATGTCAAAAAAACCGAAATTATAAATATGATGTATTTGGTAGAATGTTTCATATTTATTCCCCCCTTCAGTTTGATTAAAGATGATATGAATCTTAACAATTTGAATTTAACCTCTGCGTCGGATAAATTTTCTATCAATTTCCCTGGTGAGTCTATGTATTAGCCTAAAACATCCAACCAGTATTTTCAGAATCAGTATCACAAGGAATTTAAAAACGATAAAAAAAGTTTTTAATTTATCTTTTGTGACAATCCTTTTAAAAAGTGTTGGCTCAAATTTTATTCCAGTTCGATACGTCTTGTTGTTAACAGAATCGTTTTTAGTATACATTTTCTTCTTTAAATCCTTATCCTGCCCTAAACTTCGACATATACTTCCTGTATCTGAATAATAAATAGCGTAACTCTTACAAAAATATTTGGTTCCCTCCCAGTCGGGCAATTGAATAAGTTTTTCCAGAAATTCTTTTTTGCAAAATCCGGTTCGTTTGTTTTCACCGTGTTCAAGGAACAAGATGCTACCATTTATAAAACATCTTCCTTCATTTAAACTTTTCAAACCGCTGTATGATTTCCAAAACAATTGACCGTTTATTCTTTTTATGATTTCATGCCGGTGTAGCTTATAGAAAAATTCTCCAGCTTTATAAGACTTAACTGATATAAGATTGTTTTTATTAACCTCTGTTTGACTTAATTCATTTTTTTGGAGAATGGTTTCATCCTGCGAACGGTTGTCTCTTTTCTCAAGAAATGGTTTGATCTTGCCGGATTTACATTCATAAATCTTGTAGCTCGTGCAGTAGTATTTAGTTTTTTCCCATTTCGGTAATTTGTTTAGGTGATCCAGAAACTCTCCCTTTAAAAATCCAGAACCCGTATTATCGCTCGGTATTAAATAAAGAATATCTCCATTTATAAAGCATTTTCCATTTTTCAAAGTACCAAAACCAAAATGGCATTCCCACAATAAATCACCGTACACGCTCTCGATAATTTTATACTCGGCTATTTTATAAGCTATTGTTTGCATTGTATGCCTGTTACCTCATTAACAACTGGAGACAAAGCCTGAAATGGAAATCAGATAGTATAAGAACAGAGAGTGTTCAGGATGGAAAATGTGCAGGTCGAATTATATAAGAAGAGAGAGATTTTGCAGATATACTGGTAGAGATTGAGTTTTTAAAGATTTATTGTGGCGGGAAAAAATAATTTTTATTAAATCGACATTGGACTGGTAACCCGATAAATTGAAAAAAATGGATGGAGTAACAGGTATTTCAATTTTAGCTGCCGAATGGGCAGCGTTTGACGCCTTAATGGTTTGTATGTCCTCCAAATTACAACTTTTGCATTGAGTTCCTAAACAGCGAGTATGAAATAAGAAACTCATACTTGGTCTTTCTTTACCTTGAAGACCATGCAGACATGCTCCTCCGCAAAGACACGCCTGTGGCAACAGACTGTTTGCAAAGAGTCCTATAATGAGAAATTGTATGAAAAATAGCCTGATTATTTTCAAATTTCTAGGCAAATTATTCTCCACGCTATAACCCGTCAAGAATGCCAGAAGTCTGAGGCAGTTACTTATTTTTTATAACACATATTCAAAATATTATACAAGTCTCTTTGGATATTTTGCAGAAACACAAATGCCCAACAATTTTTAATGAATTTTCTAATTTATTTTTTCCATACCAATGCAAGGAATTTCATTATAATACCGAAAGCCATTCCCGGTTAATGGTTTCTTGACATTATACGAATCGAAATTTTTAATCCCCTGTACACTCATATATTGTGGTCATCAGAGATTCAGCGAAACTTGTGATTACATATCATTCTACGGAGCTATCAATCGAAAAATTAGGCTTGTGATTTATTGAGATAATCCCACCAAAAACAAACCCATCAAAATTTGCGATTTTTCGCCTCTATATGCACCGCTGCAACCTTATCATGTAGGGGGCGTTTCACCATCCAAGCGGATGATGCAAGTACTTTTTTATCCGCATTTTTTATCCCTTAGCTCCGTGTCCGCCCTACAAACCGCATCGCTCGTCAGTCCGGCAATCACCGGCAGGCTAAATCTGGGTGACGCAGATCATGTCTAAACGAGGTGATAGTGCCCACCGCATCGATATTATAATCTCAACCATTATCACAACGAATAAGAGCTTTTGAGAATGACAGGCGCATCAAACAGATAAGACTTTAATCTTATTGCTGTAATGGCACATTCCAAGCAAACCACAGGCTGGATAAATCAAAGCCGGCGAGATGCAATACAAACCTTGATGGCCGATTGGTTGGATGTTGAAGATCTCGAATGTACATCTCAGCACGCATTTGATATGGCAAACCGTTCCTAAAAAAAATGCGGAAAGGACCGGCCTTGATGATTCAACCTGCCGAGGCGCCATATCGCGATCCCCATCGCTGGGTGGTTTTTACCGTGATTTGCCTGATCTATTTTTTCGTCTATTTTCATCGGGTTTCCACATCTGTAATTGCGTCCGATCTGCTGGCGGAATTCAACACCACGGCCACAGCTCTGGGTTTCATGTCGTCCATGTATTTTTACATCTATGCTTTCAATCAGCCCATCGTTGGATATCTGGCGGACCGCATCGGCCCGCGGCGGGTAATTGCCTATTGGTCGATCACAGCCGCTGCAGGATGTTTCATCTTTGGCATGGCACCGTCTATCGGGTGGGCGTCTGTGGGTCGGGCATTAATAGGCTTCGGTGTCAGCGGCGTTTATGTTCCAACAGTCAAGGCATTGTCCCAGTGGTTCAGCAAGAAAGCATTTACCACCATGGTGGGACTGCTTATGTCCGTGGGCAATTTCGGTGCAGTAGTCGCCACGACACCTCTGGCCTGGGCGGCCGGTACATGGGGGTGGCGTCCTACCTTTTTCCTCATCGGCGGCATTACTCTGGCAATGGCCATTCTCATGCTGACCATCACCCGCGACCCTCCAGTATCGACGAAATTGGCCCAGGGGCTCTCCGATCCATCTGGAACCTCGTCACCAAATTTGATGGGCAATATCGTCGCCATTGTCTCTTCTTTACAGTTATGGCTGGTGGCGACCATCTTCTTCGGTGTCTACGGTACGGCGGTGACCCTTCAAGGATTATGGGCGACGCCATTTTTAATGACTGTGCTGGATATCGACCGTATCCTGGCCAGCAAACTGAACATGTTGATACCCATCGGGGTTATCATTGGAGCACCCGTTTTTGGTTGGCTGCCCGATCGTTTCGGCATCAACCAAAAGCGCGTGTTCACGGCCCTAACGGCTGCCTATACCCTCTGCTGGCTGGCTATTGTGGTGGCCTTTGACCGGTTGGAGATCTTCGGATTCACCATTATCTTTGTTGCGATGGGCATAACGATCGGGGGGTTTATCAGCTGCATCTGGGGGATCATTCGGGAAATCACCCCTGCCAAACGCTTGGGTCTGACTTCGGGTATTATCAACCCTGCGCCCTTTTTAGGCGTAGCTGTTTTCCAGGTACTGACCGGAAACATTCTTGATCGCGCCGGCCGAGTCGGAGAATTTTATACCCTGTCTGGCTTCAAAAACGCATTTTCAATTTGCCTGGCAGGAGCCGTGGCCTGCCTTTTGTTATCGCTATTTCTAAAATCGAAAAAGAAGGTAATATCGTAGTTTAATGGGGGGGTCCGGTCGATTTCCGGCTGGCATTCTTTAAATCAATCCAGGCTCCTGGCACCATCAACCGGACTATAATTCCGGCGGGAATTGCGACTGGCCGCGGCTGTCAGCCGATGGCGGTACTTGACAAAAATGGGGAAATGAGGTCAAACTTCATAAGTGTTCACAAGGCACCGCATCGGCGGATTTGTCGGGCACTTTACGTCCAAAAGTACGTTTGCGCACCCGGCGTCTTGCATCTGCGACACCCTGTAAACGCTGACAATCAGGTGGTTTGAAGCGCACCAAACGTTGCAAGCCCCCCCAAGAAGGGTTACCAAATTTCCTTGCCGGAATCGATCCGGAAGGTGTGACCGGGGCAAGAAGAGGCCAATTGAGAACGGAGTCCTGAATAACTCGCTATGACAAACGACAGCGTATCACCCGGCCCGCCATCCGGTAAACTGCTGAAACTCGCCGGACATCTGCGTATCGACCCGGAGGATGCGGAAACCTTCGCCACCGACATCATTCCGCTGCTGACGCGCAAGTTCGCCTTGCTCTCCCGGGCGGCGCCCGCCGGCGAGCCCGTCGAGAACCGCATTGACAAGATCCTCGAGGAGGAGTTGCCGCGGGTGCTGTCGAACTATGCCCTCGATGAACTGAAAACCAACAAGAGCGTAATGCTTTTTCTGGTCAAGCTGCTGGCGCCGGAGTTGACCGATCTGCGGATCAAGCAGCTCGTCGACCGCCGAGCCGTTCCAGCCGATCAGCTCCTGGCCGATCAACTGGCCGATCAACTGGGAATCCGGGAGGATCAGATCGAGCACTTCCGTGAAAAAGTGGTTCCTAAACTCAAGCAGTACACCAAGTCCATGTTCCGCCGCAAAGCACAGAATAAAGAGGCGATCGAGGACCCGGTTGCCTTCAATCAGTTTATCATCGACAATGTCTTTATCGACGAATTCGAAAACAACCCCTACATCCAATCGGTTACGGACCGCAACAACCAGGCCATTCTACGGCCCGAGGCAAAATCGGTCGCCCTGCAGCTCATCAGCGCCTGGATGAGCGAGGTCATGGCCGAGCAAAAACAAGGGTGACCGCGGCGCACCCTTCTGTCCTTGGCCTCACTTTTACTCGGTCACCACCCCTTGCGATGCCTCGAACCAGTCGATCAGCCGGCGGGCAATGCTCCATCGGCCGGGAACCGGCGGCAGTGCGCCGGCGGAAAACCAGTCGGCGGCGGCGATTTCCGACGGATTCAATCGAAGCTCCCCGTCGGCGTAGCGGGCGGTGAAACCCACCATCAGCGTGTTCGGAAACGGCCACGGCTGGCTGCCGAAATAGCGAATCGCGGTGATGCCCAGCCCGACTTCTTCACGGACTTCGCGGCGCACGCACTCCTCCAGCGTTTCCCCGGGTTCGACAAATCCGGCCAGGACACTGAAAAAACTCGCACCGACCCGTGTCGAACGGGCCAGCAGGATGCGGCCGGCTTTAAGAACAGCGACGATAATCGCCGGCGATACCCGCGGGTAGTTGACCAGGCCGCAGGCCGGACACGTCTTGGCGCGCTCGTCACGCGCATCATGGGTCGGATGCCCGCAGCGGCCGCAGAACCGGTGTGTCTGCGCCCAGTGAATCATCTGGTTGGCCCGGCCGGCCACCGCCGCCACCTCGTCGTCGATCACGCCCAGCAACCGCCTGACCGGCTGCAGTTCGACCCCGGCGGGCAGCGGCGTGTCGGATGCCAGTTCGGCCGTCAGGCAATCGATGCCGTCGAGGCTTCCGAGGTACTGCGGATGCCAGGGGGCCGTGTCGGCAAATGGCACCTCGGTGAAATACGGTAAAACGGTCCGATCCTTGCCGTAGCGGACCAGGAGGCGGTCACGGCAAAAGAGGAACCACCGGCGGGGACTCCGCGAACCGGCCACCGGATGCCAGGCGGGATCGAAGGTCATGGCGGGTTGCCTGCGCGAGCGGCGCCCGGCACAGGGCGGCAGCGGCCGTCGTCATCTTGAAATAAACGGGAAGGCATTTTGTTATATATTGTCCGGGATCATCGCCTGATTTTTTAAAAAAACCCGGCGGACCCTAAACCTCGTAACTATACACGGGGTTGCATGGTCCGGTGCGCTTCGAATCACCTGATTGTAAGTGTTTACAGGGAGCTGCAGGTGAAAGGTGTCGGGCGCGCAGGCGTACTTTTTTACGTCAAGTGCCCCGACAACTTCGCCGATGCGGTTTCCAGTGAACGCTTGCTAAAACTCACACCGACCGGTGTAATTCTGCGGCGAAATCTTCAGGAGTTCGGCTTTGACGCCGGCGCTGACATCCAGCCCCTGGATGAATGCGGCGATCGTGTGTTGGTCGATGCGGGCATGGGTACGGGTCAACGCCTTCAGGGCTTCGTAGGGTTCGGGGTATCCCTCGCGGCGCAGCACGGTCTGAATGGCCTCGGCCACCACAGCCCAGTTGTCGCGCAGGTCCCGGCCGATCGCCTCCTCGTTGATGATGAGCCGGTCCAGGCCGACGCAGCAGGCTTTTGAGTGCGATCAGCGTGTGGGCCAGCGGTACGCCGATGTTGCGGATCACGGTGGAATCGGTGAGGTCGCGCTGGAGCCGTGACACCGGAAGCTTGGCGGACAGGTGGGTAAACAGGGCGTTGGCCACGCCCAGATTCCCTTCGGCATTCTCGAAATGGATCGGGTTGACCTTGTGCGGCATGGCCGAGGAGCCGATCTCGCCCGGCTCGATTCGTTGTTTGAAGTACTCCAGGGAAATGTAGGCCCAGGCATCCCGGGCCAGATCGATCAAAATGGTGTTGATCCGTTTCAGGCTATCGCAAAAAGCCGCCAGGTTGTCGTAGTGCTCGATCTGGGTCGTCGTGCGGGAACGCACCAGTTGCAGGCGGTCACGCAGCAGGCGCTCGGCGAAGGCAAACCAGTCGATGTCGGGATAGGCCAGGACGTGGGCGTTGAAGTTGCCCGTCGCACCGCCGAATTTTGCGGTGAACGGAATGGATTCGAGCAGGTCCAGTTGACGGTTCAATCGCTCCACGAAGACGTAGATCTCCTTGCCGATGCGCGTGGGCGAAGCCGGCTGGCCGTGGGTGCGGGCGAGCATCGGTATGTCTTTCCAGGCGCGAGCCCTGTCGGTCAATGCTTCGATGACCTCGATCAACGCCGGCTTGACGACCTCCAGCCAGGCTTTCTTCAGGCCGTATGGGACGGCGGTGTTGTTGACGTCCTGGGAGGTGAGGCCGAAGTGAATGAACTCCTTGAAGGCTGACAGGTGCAGCTGGTCGAATTTCTCCTTCAGAAAGTACTCGACCGCCTTGACATCGTGGTTGGTAATTTTTTCGATGTTCTTGACGCGCCCGGCATCCGCGGCTGAAAAATCGGTATAGATCCGGCGCACCGCCGCCGCCTGCGCGCCGTCAAACGCGGCCAACTGCGGCAGCGGCAGGTCGCACAGGGCGATAAAATATTCCACCTCGACCATGAGGCGGTATTTGATCAGCGCCGCTTCCGAAAAAAAGTCGCCCAGCCTTGCGGTACTGTCGCGATACCGGCCGTCAACCGGTGAAATCGCCGTCAAGGGTGTCAGCGCGGTTTGCATTAAAGAGGCCTCAGCGGGTCCGGGGAAAAGGTTGCATGTTACGAGTTGCGGGTTGTTGTGAGGGATATGACCCAGTTTGCACGTTAACCGCTCATGATTTCATGTCGGCGGCGGCCATGGATGTCGGTTGAGTCCCGCGGGATTGAACTAGTAGGGGCGAAAAATTTTTTGCCCCTACCGAAATCCTGGACCGGACCCGATGCCATCAGCGCTTGAACGCTACGAACTTCGGACGCATACTGTAGTCATCATTTTAGGAGTCAGCCCCCCAAACGCAGAGCGCAGCGGCCATGAGTGAACCACTGCGCTCCATTGATCGAAAGTGACCGCCGGACGGTCTTTTGCAGGAGAACCGGCGCCACCGGCGTCCAATTTATTTAGTCGAGTCCGATGACGCGCCGCTTTTCCTTGAAGCGTAGCCGTCGGCGTACCACCCGCCGCCCTTGAGCTCAAAGGAACAGGCCGAAATTATTTTTTTGGCCTTTTCCCCGCATTTCGGGCAGGTAATCGAGCGGGTGTCCATCTTCGTCAGTTCCTCGGTCACCTGACCGCAGCGGCATTCAAATTCATATACCGGCATTGTCGTCTCCTCCTCGTTCACTACCGCGCCAAACGGGTGTTATCATCACTTTCAACGTTTAAATATCAGCCATAATGCCCAAAAAGTCAAGTTGAAAAAAGGAGCGGCCAGTCGCACACGGCGGGTCCCGTTTGACACCGGCTGCCCCTATCACATATGGTTTCGAAAAACCGGGTTCCTGCCGGCAATCGACAGTCCGGAACCGGGCGCCAACTTTTCCATAGGCCGATCATGCACATTTTATTGGTCGAAGACGATGTTAAAATCGCCTCCTTCATCAAAAAGGGACTCACCTCGGCGGGCCACGTCATCGACCACGCCCGCGACGGGCAGGAAGGCCTGGAGATGGCCTTGAGTGCGCCCTATGACGCGGCGGTTATCGACATCATGCTGCCGAAGCTCGACGGCCTGTCCCTGATCGAAACCGTGCGCCGCGAAAAGATCAACACGCCGGTGATCATTCTCAGTGCCCGCGATGCGGTCAGCGACCGTGTCCGGGGGTTGCAGGCCGGCGGCGACGACTACCTGACCAAACCGTTTGCCTTCACGGAGCTGCTGGCACGACTCCAGGCCCTGGTTCGCCGGGCCACCGGCACCGCCGAACCGACGCGGCTCAAGGTCGCGGACCTGACGCTGGACCTGATGACCCGCGAGGTCACTCGCGGCAAAAGGCCGCTGGCCCTGCAGCCCCTCGAGTTTTCACTTCTGGCCTACCTGATCCGCAATGCCGGCCGGGTGGTTTCCAAAACCATGATCATGCAGCACGTCTGGGACTATCATTTCGATCCCCAGACCAACGTGGTCGAAGCCCGCATCAGTCGGCTGCGGGATAAAATCGACCGGGGATTCGACACCAAGCTGATCCACACGGTTCGCGGAGTCGGTTATGTCCTTAAGGAAATTCCTTGAACTTAAGCGCTCCCTGGCCCTGCGGCTAACGCTCTGGTATGCCGGCATCCTGACCGTCTCGGCCGCGATGGCCTTTCTGCTGTTCTATCTTTCAACCCAATCCGTCATGCGCCAGCAAACCGACGACAACCTGCTGAAGCGGGCGCAACAATTCTCCACCTTGATGGACCTCTACGGCATCGATGCCGTGCGGCAAATGGCCGTGACCGAAGCCCAGGAGACCGGTCAGCGCAAGGTCTTTCTGCGGTTTCTGTATCCCAGCGGCACCGCTTTTTCCTCCTCCAACATGTCCAACTGGCAAAATATCCACGTCAGCCGTTCGGCGATCAAACTGTTGCTGGAAGGCCGTGGCCATGTATTCGAAACGATCGAAAATCCGCCGGCGCGACAGCGCGTCCGAATATTGTACGCCTTTATCGGCTCCGGCCTCATCCTGCAGTCGGGCCAGAGCATGGAAACCGAGACGGGCATGATGATCGCCTTCAGACGCATCTTTCTGGCGGTCACGGCCCTGTTGATCCTGCTGGCCGTAGGGGCGGGCTGGGTCATGGCGCGTCAGGCCCTGGCCGGCGTCGCGACCGTCACCCGCACTGCCCGGCAAATCGCCGACGGCGACCTGGACCGCCGGGTGCCGGTGACCGACCGCGGGGATGAAATCGATCAGCTGGCCGTTACCTTCAACCGCATGATCGACCGGATCCAGCAACTGGTGGCGAACATCCGGGAGATGACGGCGAACATCGCCCATGATCTTCGCAGCCCGATCACCCGTCTTCGCGGCCTGGCGGAAGTGACGCTGACCACCGCGACCTCCGGCGCTGAGTTCGAGGCCATGGCGGCCGGCACCATCGAAGAGTGCGACCGCCTGCTCGATATGATCAACACCATGTTGCTGATCGCCAAGGCCGAAGCCGGGGTCGACCAGCCGGTGGCGGTCGCGGTGGACCTGGCCGCAACGGTCCGGGAAGCCTGCGAACTGTTTCGCCCGATGGCCGAAGACAAGCGCCTCCGCCTGAGGTACGAAAAATCCCCACCGGTGGCGGTTCGGGGCGATACCGGCTTGATCCAGCGGATGGTCGCCAATCTGCTCGACAACGCTCTCAAGTACACCCCCACGGGGGGCACCGTCACCGCCTCCGTTGGCCGGGAGGCGGGCGACCGCGCCACCTTCATTTTACGCGACACGGGCATCGGCATTTCACCGGCGGACCGGCCGCATATCTTCGAGCGGTTCTACCGCGGTGACCACAGCCGCTCGCAGCCCGGCACCGGCCTGGGGCTCAGCCTGGCGCGAGCGATCGCACGGGCGCATGGCGGCGATATCCGTCTGGGAAACAACCCGCCCGGCGGTGCCGTCTTTATCGTGTCACTGCCGTCGGAAAGATGACCAATCGGTAATGTTGCGGTCATCCTGCGATCATCTTCATGTGTTACCTTCCTCGCCAGAATATGGCCGCATATCACCGCCGACAGGTTGCCAGGACCGATTCGCGTTATATATTAGAACGGTCAAAGGCCTCACGATGCGGTCCATGTCACCCTGTCGGTCGCAACACTCCGTCCGCCACTGCCGGGCATTTCCGGCAGGAAGCGTATCAACAGAAAGGAAATTGTATATGAGTCCGTCACGATTCAAAGCCAACAGCACCGGTGTTTACGCGTTAATGGTCATGGTCGCATTTCTGGTGGGCATTGCCGCGCCGCACCTCCAGGCCGCAGATACCCCGCGCATGGTGCCCGAAAACTTCAGCCACCTGGCCGAAGTCGCCCGGCCGGCGGTTGTCAACATCCGAACCGAGAAAACCGTCCAGGGCGGCGGCAAGGTGTTCCGGCACTTTTTCGGCAGCCCTTTCGGCGGTCGGGAGCGTGATCCGTTCCGTGACTTTTTCGGTGCCCCCGAAGAAGGCCCTTCCAAGGAGTTCAAGCAGCGCAGCCTCGGATCGGGCTTCGTTATCGACAAGCAGGGCTTTATCGTCACCAACAATCACGTCGTCGAAGGTGCCGATCAGATAAAGGTCCGCCTGGCCAATGAGAAAGAGTATGATGCCACGGTCGTGGGCCGCGACCCGAAAACCGATCTGGCCCTGATAAAAATCGAGGGCGCCACCGACCTGGTGCCGCTGCCGATCGGCAATTCCGACAACCAGGCCGTCGGCACCTGGGTGGTGGCCATCGGCAGTCCTTTCGGACTCGAGCAGACGGTCACGGCCGGCATCGTCAGCGCCAAGGGTCGCATCATCGGTTCCGGTCCTTATGATGATTTCATTCAGACCGATGCGTCGATCAATCCGGGCAACAGCGGCGGGCCGCTGATCAATATGAACGGCGAGGTGATCGGTATCAACACGGCGATCGTGGCCAGCGGCCAGGGTATCGGATTTGCCATCCCGATCACCATGGCCAAGGACATCATCGACCAGTTGAAAACCAAGGGCGAGGTGACCCGCGGCTGGATGGGCGTGGGCATTCAGGATCTGACACCCGAGTTGGCCGAGTATTACAAGGTCAAAGGCGAAACCGGCGTTCTGGTCACCCAGGTCTTCGAAGGTGACCCGGCGGACAAGGCCGGCATCAAGGTCAATGACATTATCAAGGCCGTCAACGGGCAGCCGGTCACCAGCAGCCGCGAGCTGTCACGCGGCATTGCCGCGCTGGGCGTCGGCCAGAAAGCCGACATCACCATCCTGCGTGACGGAAGGGAAAAAACCGTTGCGGTCGAAACCGCCAAACGCCAGGAAGAGCAGATGCTGGCCAGCAAGGATTCGGAAAGCGACGACAAGCTGGGATTGAGCCTGCAGGCCCTGGAGCCGGACATGGCCACGCGGCTTGGATACGAGGAGTCCGAGAAGGGCGTTCTGGTAACGGCCGTCGAAGGCGGCAGCAAGGCGGATAAGGCCGGGGTCCAGCAGGGCGATCTGATCAAGGAGATCAACCATAAGTCGATCAACGGCATGGAAGACTTCCGCAAGCAGATGGACCAGGTTAAAAAAGGCGAACCGATCATGCTCCTGTTGAAGCGGGGTCAGTCCGGGTTCGTCGTGGCCAAGATGACCCGCTGATCGCCAAACGCAGGTTCAACAAATCGTACATCAGCCAAATCCCTGCCGCGGTGCGGCAGGGATTTCTACAGGCTTTAAGATAAAGTAAAGATTTTGGCTGTGTTATCGGTCGTCGGCGTATGACGATACAGCCCCCTTCCTCGGGCCTTGCCAAAACCTATTTCTTGAAGCCTATAATGTAAGGACCGGGGCATTTAAAAAGAACCGGTCACCGCCAACCGGTCCCTGAGCCGGGTGCAGCGTCGCCGGGGCTCGGAATTCTTGACGGCGATGGCCAGGGCCTTGCGGGTGCCGACCATCACCACCAGGCGGCGTCCGCGCGTGACCGCCGTGTACATCAGGTTGCGCTGCAGCAGCATGAAATGCTGGGTCGCCACCGGGATGATGACCGCCGGGTATTCGGACCCTTGGGACTTGTGGACCGATATGGCGTAGGCCAGAACAATGTCATCCAGATCCGAAAACGCGTAGGTCACGGCCTGGTCTTCGAAACAAATGACAAGCTCGCCGCCGATCGGATCGATGCGGCTGACCCGCCCGATGTCTCCGTTGAATACGCCCTTGTCGTAATTGTTTTTAATCTGCATGACCTTGTCGTGCAACCGCACTTCGCGCTCCCCGCGCCGAATCAGGTCCCGGCCGGAATTGAGCGCCTCCTGCAATCGCCGGTTCAGGGCGTCGGTACCGATCGCGCCGCGATGCATGGGCGTGAGCACCTGGATGTCGTCGAACGGATCAAACCCGAAACGCCGCGGAATCCTGTCCCTGACCAGCTCCAGGATGATGTCGGCAATCTTGTCGGGGTCTTCCTGCTGGATGAAATAAAAATCCGATGGCGCCGCACCGGCCGCAGGCGCCGGCATCCCTTCCGGCAACAAGCCGCTGTTGATCCGGTGGGCGTTGACCACGATGCGGCTGTGCCGGGCCTGGCGAAAGATCTCGCTGAGTTCCACGACGGCCGTGATCCCCGAATCGATGATGTCCTTCAGAACGTTGCCGGCCCCGACCGACGGCAGCTGGTTGACATCGCCGACCAGGACAAAGGTGGCCCCTTGCGGAACGGCCTTGAGCAGGTGGTACATCAGCACCGTGTCGATCATCGAGGCCTCGTCGATGACCAGCAGGTCGCACGTCAGCGGGTCCTTTTCGTCTCGCTGAAACCCGCCCTTGGCCAGGCTGTATTCCAGCAACCGGTGAATGGTAAGGGCCGCGTGACCGCAGGTCTCGCTCATGCGTTTGGCCGCCCGCCCGGTCGGGGCGGCCAGCAGGACCCTGGCGCCCATCCGCGCGAAAATCCGCAGGATCGCGGTGATGATGGTGGTCTTGCCGGTACCCGGCCCGCCGGTGATCACCAGCATCTTTTGGGTCAGCGCGGCCCTGACGGCTGCGACCTGATTTTCGGCCAGTACGATCGCCAACCGCCGCTGAACCCACGTCAAGGCCTCTTCGCCCCGGACGGCGCGCAGGCTCTTGGGCGCCGCGCGCAGTGCCTTGAAGCGCTCGGCCAACCCGGACTCGCACACGAACAAATGGGTCAGATAGACCGCCGTTTCTTGGCGCGCGGCGCCGCCCGCGTTCTTTTGTACTTCTTCGACAACCACGCGCCGGGCGCCGGCCAGTTGATCGAGCGCCGCGCGGATGCCGCCGCCATCGATGGCCAGCACCTTGCGGCATTCGGCCACCAGGTTTTCCAGCGGCGCAAACACATGGCCATCGCCGGCCAGAAGATCGAGCACGTGCAGGATCCCGGCTGCCACCCGCAGCTCGGAATCGGGCGCGAAACCGAGTTGCTGCGCGATGTGATCGGCCGTTCTGAAACCGATGCCGAAGATCTCGGATGCCAGCCGGTAGGGATTCTGCTTGACCATGGCGATCGACCGGCCGCCGTACTGCTTGAATATCTTGGTGGCATGGCCCGAACTCACGCCGTGGGACTGCAGGAAGATCATGACGTCCCGGATTTCCTTCTGATCGTCCCAGGCCGCCTTGATCAGGGCGATGCGCTTGGGGCCGATGCCCTCGACCTCGGCCAGGCGGTCGACGGCCCCTCCGATAACCTCGAGCGTCTCGCGGCCGAATTTCGCGACGATCCGCTGCGCCATGGCCGGTCCCAAGCCCTTGACCATCCCGGATCCGAGGTAAATCCGGATACCGTCGGCCGTGACGGGAACACTGCTCTGATACCGCTCGACCCTAAACTGCTCGCCGTACTTGGGATGGCGCACCCACGCGCCGGTCATGCGCAGAACTTCACCCACCGTCGGCGCCAGCAGGGTGCCGACAACCGAAACCGGTTCACCCCGGCCCTCGATCTTGACGCGGACGATCGTGAAGCCGGTTTCTTCGCTGGTGTAGGTAATGTGGTCTATCTGACCGACGAGTTCGACTGGCATGGTTGATTTGCCGGCGGCGGCCCGGACTGGCCAAAGCGGTGACGGCTCACTGCCAGTTGGGAACCCGGACCGGCCCTTGGTCATCGTAAGGGAAAAAGGACTTGATGTCGATGACCGGCGAACCGTCTTCGGCATCGATCCGGTCGACCACGATGCTCTCGGGCGCGACCGTCAGGATGCGGCATCTCGACAGGGCGATGGGATTCGGCCGGCGCGGCGAGTGGGTTGCAAAAACGCCGGTCAACGGATTGGCGGGATTTTTGCGCGGGTGGACCTGCAGGACACCGCGCGCCTGAGGCGTGTCGTTGTGGTGCAGCCAGTAGAGCACGTAGATATGCGAGAACTGCTCCAGGCCCAGCAGCCCAGCCGTGAAGGCCGGATAAATATCGATCCGCACCTCTACGTCCGTGTTGTGAATCACGCCGATCGGATGAATGGTGACTGTGTCGTTCATATTGGCCTCTCCGCGGTAGCACCCCACACAACCCGACCGCCGAAGGATGATGAAAGCCCCTCGCAGGGGATCCCGTGAAAAAAATGAAAGGATTACCGTTGACGAGCTCCGGAGGCCGAGTTGCGGAGTTCCCGTTTCAGATGTCTGACTTTTTCGTTCTAATCCTCCTGCAACTCCTTAAGGTTCCCGTAGTATTCCAGGATGTCCGGATTGCTCAACGCGTCGCGGTTCAAGACCGGTTTGCCCTCGATCATTTTTTTCACCGCCAGTTCCACCTTCTTCATGTTGAGGGTATAGGGGATGGCCGGGACGCCGATGATTTTCTTCGGCAGGTGGCGCGGCGAGGCGTTGTCGCGGATCATGCCCAGAATTTTGTTGCGAACCTCATCGGTCAGCTCACAGCCCGGCGCCATCTTGACGAACAGGATCACCCGCACGTCATTTTTCCAGTGCTGCCCCACCACGACGCTGTCCTCGACCTCTTCGACCTGTTCCACCAGGCGGTAGATTTCAGCCGTGCCGATCCGCACGCCGCCGGGATTCAGGGTGGCATCCGACCGGCCGTAGATGACGACCCCGCCGTGTTCGTTGATCAGGATGAAGTCCCCGTGCCGCCACACATGGGGATAAACGTCGAAATAGGCATTGTGATACTTGGTGCCGTCCGGATCGTCCCAGAAGTAGATCGGCATGGAGGGAAACGGCTTCGAGCAGACCAGCTCGCCCTGGATGCCGATGACCGGGCGGCCGTTTTCGTCGTAGGCCTCCACCTTCATGGCCAGCCCCCGGCACTGCAGCTCGCCGGCGTAGACCGGCCCAATCGGGTTTCCGAGCGCGAAACAGCCGTTGAGATCGGTACCGCCTGAAATCGATGCCAGCTGCAAATCGGATTTGACCTCACCGTAAATAAAATCGAACCCCTCGATCGACAGCGGCGAGCCGGTCGAGAGCAGGGCCCTCAACGGCGCGAGGTCATATGTCTCACCGGGTTTGACGCCGGCATTCTGCAGGGCCGCGATATAACCGGCACTGGTGCCGAAAACCGTGACTTTTTCGTCCTGAGCCACCTCCCACAAGGCGCCAGGATGGGGATGAAACGGGTTGCCGTCGAAGAGCACCACCGTGGCGCCGACCGCCAGGGAACTGACCAGCCAGTTCCACATCATCCAACCGCAGGTGGTGAAATAAAAAATCCGGTCTGCGCGCTTGAGGTCCGTGTGCAGCAGCAATTCCTTCAGGTGATGGATCAAAATCCCGCCGGCGCACTGGACCATGCACTTGGGCAGCCCGGTCGTGCCGGAGCTGTACATGATGTAAAGCGGATGGTCGAAGGGCAGCTGTTCGAAATCGATGTCGAGGTCGGCTGGCGGGGCGATGAAATCGTCGAACATCACCGCATTGGGCACGCCGCTGATATCCGGTTGATCCTGCGTGTAGGGCACCACGACGACTTTTTCGATCGAGGGCAGCTGTTGCAGGATGGCGCCGATCCGATTCAGGGAGTCCAACTGTTTGCCCTTGAAAGAATACCCGTTGGCCGTAAAGAGCACCTTGGGCCGGATCTGTCCGAAGCGGTCGAGCACGCCCTTGATGCCGAAGTCCGGCGAGCAGGATGACCAGACGGCGCCCATGCTCGTGGCCGCCAGCATGGCCATGATCGTCTGGGGCATGTTAGGCATGAATCCCACGACCCTGTCACCGGCCCGCACTCCGGCCTGCTTGAGAGCTCCGGCCAACCGGGCCACCTGGCGGTAGAGTTCGGCATAGGTCATATAGACCGGCTCCCGCGCCTCGCCCTTGAAGATCAGCGCCAGCCGGTCGTCCCGGTACCGCAGGAGATTTTCGGCGAAATTGAGCCGGGAACCCTTGAACCATTTGGCACCCGGCATCTTGTTCTGATCGTCGATCACCTGCGCGTAAGGCGCGGAGGCGATGATGCCGGCAAACTCCCACAGGGTGGCCCAGAAATCGGGAATGTTGTCGATCGACCAGCGATACAGATCCTCGTATTCGGTGAAATCACGGCCGAAGCGGGCGTTGATCTCCGTCATGAAACGATGCATGTTGCTGGCCGCGATTCGTTGCTGTGATGGTTGCCACAAGAGTTTGCCCATGATCCCGCTTCCTTTCATCGTCGATGTCGCCGTGATGGTTGGCTTTCCCCGGCGCCGGCGCTCAGCTCGCCATCGCCCGGGCCAACCTCTTTCTTCCAGGCGGTACGCCATCCCTATTACACGCTTATAAAACAATTCGTCAAGATAGGTTAAAATCCTTGCCGGCCGACCCGATTTCTTTTACGGTGAGCCGTGTATGAATCCGCTTGAACAACCGACAATGACACGACGATGTGAGGCGTGAAAAAATGAGCCATCGGCAAATCGACCTGAGGTCCGACACGATCACCCTGCCGACGCCGGCGATGCGTCAGGCCATGGCGGCGGCCGAGGTTGGAGACGATGTCTTCGGCGAAGACCCCACCGTCAGGCGCCTGGAGGAAATGGCGGCCGAACGGCTCGGCAAGGAAGCCGGACTTTTCGTGGCCAGCGGGACGATGGCCAATCTCGTCAGTCAACTGACCCATTGCGGCCGCGGCGACGAAATGATCCTGGGCGATCAGGCGCACATCTTTTATTACGAACAGGGCGGCTCGGCCGCGGTCGGCGGCATCCATCCGCGAACCGTGCCGAATAAGCCCGACGGAAAAATCCTCATCGAGGACATCGAAGCGGCCATTCGCGGGGAGGATGTCCATTTCCCGCGCACGCGCCTGATCATGCTCGAAAACACCCACAACCGCTGCTACGGCAGCCCGCTGGACACGGCCTACCTGCAATCGGTCCGCCGGCTGGCAGACCGCTGCGGGCTGAAAGTTCATGTCGACGGCGCGCGGTTATTCAATGCCGCCGCGGCCCTGTCCGTGACCGCCGCCGAGTTGGCGGCGCCGGCGGATTCCATCAGCGTTTGCCTGAGCAAGGGGCTGGCGGCGCCGGTCGGCTCGGTGGTCTGCGGGACGCGGCCCTTCATTGCGGAAGCCCGCCGGTCCCGCAAGCTCCTGGGCGGCGGCATGCGTCAGGCCGGCGTCCTGGCGGCGGCCGGGATCGTGGGCTTGACGGAAATGACTAAGCGGCTCGCCGAAGACCACGTTATGGCCCGGCGTTTGGCCGAGGGGTTGGCCGACATAAGGGGCATCGCCGTCGACCTGGATCGCGTGCAAACAAACATCGTCTTCTTCGACAGCGACAGGGCGGACCTGCCGGCCGAGCGTCTGGCCAGAAGGCTTGCCGCCCGGGGCATCCGCGTCCTGGCCACCGGAAAGCGCCGGCTCAGGGCCGTCACCCACTACCACATCACGGCCGCCGACATCGACGACGCCCTGGGCGAGTTCATCGAGGCCGCCGCCTGACACCGGCCCGCTGATCGGCACCAATGGTGCGCATCGGGTTTACAAATGCAGTTGCGCGTCATATCAGTAAAGGACGGTCAAGACCCTTCGGGCCGCCATGATGCATGACAATTCAGTGTAACGTTAAAGCGGTTTTGTCAGTTGAGTCGGTTAGGTCAGTACATAAGATGACGCGCCGGAGCCCGTGAGCGGACGCGCAGGGCGGCTGACCGTCACGCAGGGGCGAAAAATCTTTTGCCCCTGCCGGGGTCTTGGACCGGACCCCGGATCGATGCCAAACGCCACATCTTATGCAGGGGTATGGCGCGCCGTGCCCCTGCCGCCCGTTTGTAATGAGTTTCAGTTGCGACACGCAACGGCTTATCCGGGTGACGGCGGCTGAATAAGTCATATGTCAACAACCGATAATACAGCCAAAACTTTTATCCTAAAGCCTGAAGTCGGCCGACATGGAAAAGCGCGGCGGCATGCTGCGATATGGCAATGACATGCGGCTTGAGAAGGTCGAGAAGCCGTCTCTCGACATGGCCATCTACCAGCTGCCGGCTAACGTCACTATGATGGCAATGCCGGATATGGGTAAAATGCCCGCCCGCCGGACGCCGGCGCCCGCGCAAAAAGAAGATGGTGGTTTCGTGACGGATACAACGGAGAAAGCCGGCGACGCCGCCAAAGACCAGACCCAGGAGTCTATTGTCGAGGGGGTTCGCGAAGGCGTGAAAGGCATTTTCAAGAAAATCTGGTGATCGGCAAGCTCACAACGGGTTTCAGATTTTAGTTTGACAATTCGCCGGATGTCACGCTAAAAAGGTAGACGACCCGCTGGCGGAAAAAATAACACGATTTCCGCCGGTTGCGCCCGCAAACCATTTGTCCGCTTAATAATTTGATTTTTTTAGAGATACGTTTATATCAGCCATCATCTCAGCCGTATTTTCCCGGAAGCATGCCGCCGGATTTGTGGCCTTCTCTATCGATCCGATTTCGGATTTGTTTTCAAAGTGAACTCAAGATGGTTGGAACTTTGGAGACTGACCAATGCAAACCGTAGGCACTTACCTCAAAAGAGAGCGCGAGTCCAAAAATATCAGTCTGGGTGAAGTCGCCCAATTAACGAAGATCTCCCAATTTTACCTGGATTTCCTCGAAAAAGACGACTACGAAAAACTCCCGCAAGGCCCCTATATCAAGGGCTACATTTCATCCTATGCGCGTCTGATCGGAAGCAGCGCCGATGAGGCCCTCAAGTTATACAATTCCCTGCAGGAGCAGATGAGGCCGGCCGAAGCGTTCCAAACCGAAAGGCCTGAGCCGGCCACGCCGGTGCCCCCCCCCGCCGCCGTGGAGGAAAAAACAGGACCTTCGATCAAGGATCGCCTCGCTTCCGTCACATCGCAAATCACCGCGTCAATAGCAGGATTCCTGGCATCGGACGCCTTTTCGGCCCCGGCCGAAAAAATCTCGGCCGGCCTGCAAAAAGCGGGCGCAGCCCTCAAGGCCGCAATTCCCTCTCCGACCGCGATGACCTCTCCTTGGAGGGCCGCCGGCAACTCGATGAAGGTCGGTGGCCGGCGGCTGGCAATAGCCGGGTCCTCTCTGAGAAATTCGGCTCCAGCCCTAAAGGCGGCACGTGGCACCGGTGGCATAACCCGCTTGATTGGCGACCGGCGCACATGGCTTTATGGCGGTGGGATTCTGGTCGGCGCCGGCATTCTGGTCCTGGCCGGTTTCGGAGTCTACCACCTGTTCATTTATCAGAAAAATCCGCTCCCGACAGCGGCCGTGAACGCGCCACACGATAGGGATATAAAACCGGCGGTAGCGGTCAAACCGGAAGCGGAAAACATTTCGCCGCCACCGCAAATGGCGGCTCCGGCCGCCGTCCCGCCGGTGAAGATCAAGCCGGGCGCGGTCGCTTCTTTGCCGGCGCCGGCCCCCGCCGATCTGAAAACCCCACCGCCCTCCGAAGCGGCGGTCGGCGTCACTGCCGGTGCCCCGGTGGCCGAAAAAAAGGTCGCAAGCTCTCCGAGTGTTTCCAGCAGCAAGAGCATCCGGCCGGTAAAATCCCCGGCGCCGCCGGTCAAATCCGCTCCAAAGGAAGCTGCCGCCGGTAAGGAGGCGAGTGTTAAATCCCGTCCGCAACCGGTACCCGCGCAACCGCCGGCGCGCCCGGCCCCGGCCAACCTGAGTGTCGCGCAAGCCAGCATTTCCTCAACCGTCAAAGACCGGATGCCCGCCGGGGTGGGCACTTCTTTTCCCTGGTCGACGGCGCGCGTGTATGTCTGGAACCTGGTTAACGCCAAAAATTACCCGACCAAGATACGGCACATCTATTATTTTGGCGGGCAAAAGATCAGCGACGTCGAACTGAATGTCCGGTCTTACTCCTGGCGCACCTGGAGTTACCAGACCATCGCGGACAAGCGTTACAAAGGCATATGGCAGGTCGACATCGCCACGCTCGATGGCCAGGTGCTGGAAAGCCTTCACTTCGAAGTCAATTGAGAATCGATTTTCTAAATCCGTCCGCCGCGCTTCAAAACACCTGATAATCAGCGTTTAGAATGTGCCTCAGATGCAAGGCGTCGGGCGCGCCGGCGTATTTGTGTACGTCAAGTGCCCGACAACACCGCCGAAGCGGCGCCCTTGTATTCTTCGAAACGCCTGTTCATAAGCGTTTGCAGGGTGCCTCAGATGCAAGGCGTCGGGCGCGCCGGCGTACTTGTGTACGTCAAGTGCCCGACAACACCGCAGATGTGGTGCCCTGTATTCTTCGAAACGCCTGTTCATAAGCGTTTGCAGGGTGCCTCAGATGCAAGGCGTCGGGCGCGCCGGCGTACTTGTGTACGTCAAGTGCCCGACAACACCGCAGATGTGGTGCCCTGTATTCTTCGAAACGCCTGTTCATAAGCGTTTGCAGGGTGCCTCAGATGCAAGGCGTCGGGCGCGCCGGCGTACTTGTGTACGTCAAGTGCCCGACAACACCGCAGATGTGGTGCCCTGTAAACGCTTATGTAGTTGTCTCCTCAGTTCTGGGTACCCGCTTTTCTAAAGTAATTTGGCCACGTTTTAAGCCCCCTCCTTGTAACCTTTTTTATTTATTACATTTCCGGTCATAAATACTTTGGCACGCCTTTTGATTGAAAAGTCCCTATCCGGTCGGGCTGACGCGTCACGCCAATCGTCCGGCAGCAGTGAAAAAAAGAGACCCGCCGGTGATAAAACCCGGCCCCAGTTGATGAAAAAGTGGCTGAAAAGGGGAAATTATGAATATCAAAGGCCTATTGTTCGTACCGTTCGCAACCGCCATGCTGTGGACTCTGCTCGGTTCCGCTATGTACATCATCTGGCAGGCCTACCGATTCATATCGGCGGTGACGGGAACCGCGGTGGCTTGATTTTTTCAACTGGACGGGCGCCGTATGCCGCGTCTTTTCACAGTCATCTGAAGCGCAGAAGCTGAAATTTGCACCCGCCGGCAGCGCAAGTGCCCCTCTCGTCTGCCGGCGGGTCGTTTTCGTGGCGGCCGCCATGGACATGATTGTTCAGTGCCTGAACGAGCGCTGACCGGTGAAGACCATGGTGGCATCGACCTCGTTGCACGCGTCAATGGACTGATAGTCGTTGGCGGAACCGCCGGGCTGGACCACGGCCGAAACCCCTTCGCGCAGCCCGACGTCGATCCCGTCACGGAAGGGAAAAAACGCGTCGCTGACCATCGCCGCACCAATCAGCCCTCCCTTTTCTCTGGCGACCCGGTCGTCGATTTCATCGCGCTTGTCCGTGTCTTGCATGTCGTTGTAGGCCGTGGCGTAGGTTTCGAAACAGTACCGATCGACCAGCTTGCGGTAGGCCTTGTCACGGGCAATTTCGGCCACCCCGACCCGGTCCTGCTCCCCGGTGCCGATACCGACGGTCACCTGGTCCTTGACGTAGATCACCGAGTTCGAGGTGATCCCCGACTCGACCAGCCAACCGAAGAGAAGGTCCTCGACCTCCGTGTCCGTCGGCCCGCGTTTGACGCGGTACAGCTCCCCCTTGTATTCGCATTCGGCCGTTTTCAATGCCTCGCGGCTGCGGGAAACCGGCACAAAAGACCACTGTGCGATGATCCCGCCGTCGATCAGCGATTTGAACTCCACCACCCGCTGGCCGACGAAGGATTCCAGGCGCGCGATGTTGCCGATCCGGATGACCCGCAGGTTTTTCTTTTTGGCGAAGATGGCCATCACGCCCTCTTCGAAATCGGGCGCCACGACGACCTCGGCGTATTGCTGGTTAACGGCCTCGGCCGTGGCCCGATCGACCGGCCGGTTCAGGGCGATGCAGCCGCCGAAGGCCGCCACGCGGTCGGCCATGTTGGCCTTGAGATAAGCCTCCTCCAGGGAGTCGGCGCGCGCCACCCCGCAGGGGTTGTTATGTTTGACGATCACTGCGGTGGGCCGGTCCATGAAATAGCGCAAAATGTTCAGGGAATTGTCCGCATCGGTCAGGTTGGTTTTCCCCGGATGCTTGCCCGACTGCAGCAGTTCGATGTCGGATGCCAAATAGCGGCCCGCTTGGATCGATTCCGCGGCCCCCAGGACCAGGTTGCCATTGACCAGTTTGTAGAGGCCTGCTTCCTGGCCCGGGTTTTCCCCGTAGCGCAGCCCCTTCTGCTCGCCATCGATGGTCCAGAGGACTTTTTCGTAAACCAGCATCTGACGCCCCGTCTCCTCTATGAAGCTGATTTCCATTCGGGACGGAAAATGATCGTCGACGATGGTGCGGTACATTTTTTTGAGATCTTCGGCCATGGTGGTCTCCTTGGTGAAAAAGAATTGAAACTCGACACCGGATAATTGAACTCGGACCCCCCCAAAAGAGGCTGGGGTGAGTGAAACAAAACCCGACAACTGATCACGAGTCCTTCGCCGATGTTGGGCATCGCTCCGCTCAGTCCAACCTACGAGACGACGTGTCTACAGACAAATGCCGAGCATCGACCGTCCAACATTTAATTTTGAATTATTTAGACAAACGACAAAATACCTCAATCGTCCATTGAAAATCGTCAATAGACAATATCTCCTAAAACCGTCTTTCAGAGCGCCAGCGGCCGGTGCCGTTCACTCCCGCCTGCTGGACAAACGGACTCAACGGGCTCAACGGGCCTAACCCTCCTTGTAACACCTGTCAACGTCCGCGAAGCTGCGGTCCGCCATGAAATCGGCGATCGTGCGGTCATAGACCGCCGTGTGCGCAAACGCCTTACCGGCCAGCTCGAAGCGCAGGTCAAGCGGCAGGCGACCGTCGTGGGCTCGCAGTTCCGATACGATGCGGCCGTAGTCGGCCGGATCGACGACCGGGGCCACCCGGATAAAGTTCTTGGCGGCCGCCCGAATCATGCAGGGACCGCCGATATCGATATTTCCCCGTGCTTGCTCCACGGTCACACCGGGCCGCGCGATCGTTTCCTTGAATGGATACAGGTTGACCACGACCATGTCGATCGGCACGCTGCCGGTCCGCTTCAAATCGGCCTGGTGAGCCCCGTTGTAGGTTTCGGTCAACAGGCCGAGATAAATTTTGAAGTCGAGCGTCTTGACCAGGCCGCCCTGGGTTTCCGGCTGCCCGGTGTAGGCCGATACCGGCGTCAGGCTCGCTTCGGCCCGTTCCCCTAAAATCTCCTTCAACCGGCCGAAGGTGCCGCCGGTGGAAAAGATCTTCAGCCCCGGGTTGATCTCCAGCAGCCGCGGCACGAAGGTCTCCAGACCGCTTTTGTCCGACACGCTCACCAGAACATGCTTTATCGTCACCAGGGTGTCGATCTTTTCGACCACATTGATACTCATACGCTATTCCCCTTTCCGTCGGTTCTGTTGGCGCTTCTCGATTAACTCAAAGTTGCAAGTCGCTCTCTTGCCTCCTGGATACGCTCAATGATTGCCCTTTTCGTGTTAACCGTCGTGACCATTGAATGCCCTCCGCAGTTTCTATGCAATTCAGTATAGTTCCGGACCGTACGGAAATTTCAAACCATGTTCCCTATTTGAGTGACGCTTTGCCGGTCATCGTGTCGATCTCGACCTTGAAAACCGCTATTTTATCGACCCGCGCAGCGGCATAATCAAACGCTCCGTCGGCATAGTGGCCCATGATGATATCGAGGGCCTCGCGCTTGGCGGCCGCCGAGTCGATAAAAACGGTCGTTCCGAATCCGATAACGCTTTTGTACTGCATGCTGAAATCACAGGCCTTCACGCCGGTGCGCACCGCGGTGTCGCCGTCGAACTCGAAGCACACGCGCGGATTTTCCCTGAGCATGTCGATCTTCCTGCCCTCTGCGGCGGAGTGAAAATACAGGGTGTTGTCCCTGAAGCCGAAACTAAGGGGCACGATGTAGGGACCGGCCTCGCCAGCCATCGCCAGCCGGCACACCAGCGATTCCTCGATGATCGATTCAACTTCGCCACGGTCAATGACCTCTTTGTCTTTTCGTCGCATTCGGCCCTCCACGCCATTTTCGGAATTATCGCCGGCATCTTTGCGGTTTTTAGTTTTACAGGGGGCGGAGCTGAAATTTCAAGAACAATTATCCATCCCGAACAGTCATTTCAGGCGGATTATGGCCTTAACTGATCGAATTTGCTTATTATCATCCACTCTGCGCCACTAGCTCATGTAATACTTTAACATACACTAATTATTATAAAAAAAGATTCCTCATGAAACGTTTTTCTTGACATTCACTCCAAAATACCATTAAATTATAGCGAAAGTGGTTAAAAGTGGGTCTTTGGGGAAATAAGGGAAAATAACGTGTCTTTTCGGGGCTCTTCATATCACAACATCGACGCCAAGGGACGGGTCATCATCCCGGCGCGTTTCAAAGAGCCGATTAAAAACGGTGACCGCCCCGGTGTCATGGTCTCCACGCTGGATAACGCCCTGGTGGCCTATCCGTTTGAAGGGTGGAACAAGGTCGAACAGAAAATCGATTCCCTGGTCACGAAAAACGATCATCTGCGTCTTTTCCGGCGTTTATTCATCGGCAACGCCGCCGACTGCTACTGTGACAAACAGGACCGGATCCTGCTACCGCCCACGCTGCGGCAATATGCCGGCCTGACCAAGGAGATCGTCCTGGTGGGCGTGGTCGGGCACTTCGAAATCTGGGACCGGGAAAAGTGGGAAAATGAACGCGCCCGCTTCGAACAAGACCGGGATGCGCCCGAAGTCAAAGAGATCATCGCCAGCATAGGCCTGTAAGTGAATGCGATATCACCATCTTCCCGCAATGGCGAGCGAGGTGATCGATTATCTGAACTGCCGGCCCGGACTGACCTATGCGGATTGCACCCTGGGCGGCTGCGGTCACGCCCGCCGTATTTGCGAACAGATTGTGCCGGAGGGAACCCTGATCGGTATCGATCAGGATATCGATGCCGTCGAAAATTCCCGCGACGTTCTGAAACACTGCCGCGCCCATGTCCACATCGTTCATGACAACTTCGTCAACCTGCCGGGTATTCTGGCGCGATTGCGCATCTCCGCCGTCGACGGCCTGCTGCTCGACCTCGGTCTTTCCCTGCACCAGATCGAGGCCGGCGGCCGCGGTTTCAGTTTCAACCGCGACGAGCCGCTGGACATGCGCATGAACACCGCGTCCGGCGTGACGGCCGCGCAAATTGTCAACCAAGAGAGCGAAGCCGGCCTGGCCGCGATTTTCAAGCAATACGGCGAAGAGCGGCATGCGCGGTCGATCGCCCGCAAAATTGTCTTCGCCCGTGAGAAGGAAGCGATCGGCTCGAGTGGCCAACTGGCCCGCATCGTCATCGGGGCGCTGCCCGCCAAGGCACGGTACGGCCGCCGAATCCACCCCGCAACCCGGGTGTTCATGGCCTTGCGCATCGCCGTCAACCGCGAACTCGACCGGCTCCAGGAGTTTCTCTCGTTCGCCGTCGATTATCTGAACCCGGGCGGCCGGCTGTGCGTGCTCTCTTTCCATTCACTCGAGGACCGGATCGTTAAACGACGCTTCGTCGCCCTGGCCCGTGGCTGCACCTGTCCGCCGGATTTTCCGCTGTGCGTCTGCGGCAAATTGCCGCAGGCCCGCATCGTGACCCGCAAAGTCGTGCGGCCGCAGCCGCCAGAGGTTGACGCCAACCCGATGGCCCGCAGCACCCGACTCAGAGTTCTGGAAAAACTTTCCCCGGCCGGCGCCTGATGCCGGGGCGCAGCCGATAACCGCCCCAACAAGACCAGGAGTGGCGATGAACAAAAAACGCGCACAGGCCCCTTATCTGCAGCACGCCGGCATATGGGCCCTGCTGATGGTGGCCTTCATTGCCGAGTTGCTGATCTATACCTGGTTCCGGGTGCAATGCACGCAACTCGGGTACGAAACCAGCCGGGCCATGGAAACCCAGCACCGCCAGGTCATGCTGCAGAATACTCTGAAAATCGAGCTGGCGCGCCTGAAATCACCCGAGCGGATCGTCAAGATCGCCAAGGATCGTTTCGGCCTGGCCATGCCGCGCGCCGCACAAATCATTTCATTGCCATGAATCTGAAAGAAAAAAAATACCTTCGCTTCAGGGTCGTGACGGTCGGCATTTTTTTCGGCCTGTTCCTGGGGGTCATCTGCGCCAAAGCCGCCTATCTGCAGTTGTATCGTGGATCCTGGCTGTCGCGGCTGGCGGCGGGCCAGTACGAGGCTTCCGTTAAAACAGCGGGCAAGCGCGGCACCATTTTCGACCGCCGGATGTCGGAATTGGCGGTGAGCATCCAGGTGACCTCGATCGGCGCCTACCCGGCGCGCCTCGGCGATCCGGCCAAGGCGGCGGCGGCTCTGGCCAAGCCGCTGAACGTGGACCGCGGCACGCTCCTGCAAAGTTTCAGGTCCAAGAAAACCTTTGTGTGGGTCAAGCGCCAGGCCACTCCGCGCGAAGTCGAAAAGGTCAAGGAACTGAACCTGGATGGGATCGGGTTCGTGCCCGAATACAACCGTTTTTATCCGAACAAGACCCTGGCCGCCCAGGTCATCGGCTTCACCGGGGTCGACGGCGCCGGTCTCGAAGGCCTCGAGCACTATTACGATGACGTTTTGAAAGGCGCCGAAACCGAATCCACCTTCCTGCGCGACGCCCTGGGCAATCGGTTCGTCTCGGGCGGCGGCAACGTCCAGGATTTCGGCGGCAAGAACCTGACCCTGACCATCGATCAGACCGTGCAGTTCATCGCCGAGAGAACTCTGGAAGACACGGTGACCGAATTCGAGGCCGATTCGGCCATCGCCATCGTCATGGAACCGGGGACCGGGGCGCTTCTGGCCGTCGCCCAGTATCCCTTTTTCAATCCGAACGCCTATCGCGACTTCAAATCATCTTCCTGGCGCAACCGGGCGGTCGCCGATGCGATCGAGCCGGGGTCGACCCTGAAAATATTCAGCGCCACCGCCGCCATCGAGTTTGGCGACTCTTCGCCGAACACGATTTACTTCTGTGAAAACGGCGCCTACCGCATCGGTCGCAAGACCGTGCGCGATGTGTCGGCCCACGGCTGGCTCTCCCTGCAGCAGATCGTCAAGTATTCCAGCAATATCGGGGCCATTAAAATCAGCGAAATCGTCGGCCCCAAGCACCTGCACGACCTTCTGGCGGAATTCGGCTTCGGGGCCAAGAGCGGCATCGACTGCCCCGGCGAATCACCGGGCAGCCTGTCCAACTATCGGCACTGGAGCCGGATGGACACCAGCGCCATTTCGTTCGGACACGGCATGGCCGCCTCTCCGCTCCAACTGGCCACGGCGGTTTCCGCGATCGCCAACGGCGGCGTCCTGATGAAACCCTACCTCGTGACAACCGTAACGGATCAGAACAATCAACCCCTGCAGTCGTTCGGGCCGCACATGGTGCGGCGCGTGGTATCGGAGAACACCGCCCGCAAGATCGGCACCATCCTGAAGACGGTGGTGACCGAAGGCGGCACGGGGACCCGGGCCGCGCTGCAGGGATATTCGGTGGCCGGTAAAACAGGCACCGCCAAGAAGATCGGCCCGGACGGGACTTATTCCGACGACAGCTACATGGCGTCCTTCGTCGGGTTCACGCCGGCCGACGACCCGGCCATCACCGTTCTGGTCATCGTCAACGAACCCCGCAAGGAGTATTACGGCGGGGTCGTGGCCGCACCGGCCTTCCGACGAATCGCCCAGGAAACCCTGAATTACCTCAATATTCATCCCGACCTTACCGACGGCCAGTTGGCGGCCGCCGGGGGCCCGGAGGGACGAATTTGAAACTCGCCAGCCTGATCGGGGCCATTCGCATCGACCGCGTCAACGACCGGCGGGCCCGCCGTCAGGGCGATGCCGCCCCCATGCTCGGGTGGGATCCGGATATTACCTCCCTGCACTCCCGGGCCCAGAACGTCAAGCCCGGCGGGCTTTTTGTGGCCATCGAAGGTTTTGCCGCCGATGGCCACGATTACATCGACCAGGCCCTGGCCAACGGCGCCGTCGCGGTCATCACCCAGAAACCGGTCGATCACCCGGTGGCGGCGCCCCTGATCCAGGTGGAGAATTCCCGTAAGGCCTTGGCGGTCCTGGCGGCGAATTTCTACGGCCACCCGTCCGGCAAGCTGGTCGTGGTCGGCATCACCGGCACGAACGGTAAGACGACCACCTCTTACCTGATCGAGGGCATTCTGCTGGCGGCCGGGTTGCGGCCGGGAGTGATCGGTACCGTCAACTACCGCTTCGCCGGTCAGGTATTCGACAATCCGGTCACCACGCCCGAATCCCTCGACCTGCAGCGGATTCTGGAGCATATGGGCACAGCCGGCGTGACCCACGCGATCCTGGAAATATCATCCCATGCCCTGGACCTGCACCGGGTGGACAGCTGCTGGCTGGACGTGGGCGTGTTCACCAACTTGTCACAGGATCACCTGGACTACCACAAGGACATGGAAACCTACTGGGGCTGCAAGAAAAAATTGTTCACCGAGCATCTGCGTTCCGGTCCCAAGCGCGACTACGCCGCAGCGGTCATCAACCGCAACGATCCGCGGGGTGAAGAGCTGAGCCGGATCACCGGCGTGAAAATCGTCACGGTCGGCGACGCGCCGGAGAATACTGTGCGCGCTGACTTCTCACGCCTGGACCTGTCGGGCATCGCCGGCCGCATCGACCTGCCCGCGGCCGCGGTGGATTTCCGTTCCGCGCTGGTGGGCCGCTACAACGGCGAGAACATTCTGTGCGCGGCCGGCGTCGCCGTCGCCCTGGGCATCGCGCCGGCGGCCATCAGGGCCGGAATCGAGAATACGGCCGTTATCCCCGGGCGCCTCGAGCCGGTCGGCCCGCAGGGCGACCGGTTTATCTACGTCGACTATGCCCACACGCCCGAGGCTCTTCGCAACGTTCTGGCCGCGCTGACCGCCATCGCCGGTCGGCGGCTCGTGTGCGTCTTCGGGTGCGGCGGCGACCGCGACCGGGGCAAACGCCCCCAGATGGGCAAGATTGCCGCGCAGATGTGCGACCTGACGGTGGTGACCTCCGACAACCCGCGCTCCGAGCCCCCGCTGGCGATCATCGATCAGGTCCTGGCCGGCGCGCGACAGGTGCCGATCCGGGAATATCGGGCGGCCGAACTGGGTAACGGCACACCGCAAAAAGGCTACGTGGTGGAACCCGACCGCCGCACGGCCATCGGCTTGGCCATCGCCACCTCCAGGCCCGGCGACACGGTGCTGATTGCCGGCAAGGGGCATGAAACCTATCAGATCCTGGCCGATAAAACCATCGCCTTCGACGATCGCGTCGTGGCGGCGCAGGCTCTGGCCGCGCTGACGGCTGCGGCATCCAAACAGGGGACCCCGGAATGAGGCCGCCGCACGGTCAGCAAAGCCCGCCGCACCCACCGCCGCAGGCGTGGACCGTCGCCGATGTGGTCGCGGCCACCGGCGGCGAGGCGCTCGGCCCTGACACCGGCACCCGCTTTGCCGGCATCGGCATCGATTCACGCCGGATATCCGCGGCGGAGCTTTTCGTGGCGATCCGGGGTGAGACTCACGACGGCCACCGGTTTGCGGAAGATGTCGTCGGCAAGGGCTGTCGCGGGCTGCTGCTGGCACGGGCCAAACTGGCCGAGCTGCCCTGGGAAAAATGGGTCGCCGGCCACGTGGTCTGCATCGGGGTCGAGGACACCATTGCGGCCCTGGGCCGGCTGGCCGCATACCATCGCCGGCGCAACACCGTGGCGGTGGCGGCCATCACCGGTTCCAACGGCAAGACCACCACCCGGCAAATGACGGCCGCCGTCGTGTCGCAGCGCTTTTCCACGCTGTCGACCCGCAAGAACTTCAACAACAATATCGGGCTGCCCTTGACCCTGCTGGAACTGCGTCCGGATCATCGCTGGGCGGTGGTCGAACTCGGCATGAACGCTCCCGGCGAGATTGCCGCCCTGGCCGATATCTGCGGTCCGGACATCGGTGTCATCACCAATGTGGCGCCGGCGCACCTGGAAGGGGTGGGCTCCATCGAAGGGGTCATGCGCGCCAAGGGAGAACTGTTGGAGAAGCTCGATGAGGGCGGCACAGCGGTTCTCAATGCCGACGACCCGCTGGTGATGCGCCTGGCTAAAAAGTCCAGAAGCCGGGTGCTGCTCTTCGGTCTTACGCCGCAGGTCGATATCCACGCCGAGTCGATAGAGTCCGGCGCCCGCGACAGCCGCTTCGAGCTGGTGCTGCCCGGCGGCCGCGTGCCGATCGAGCTGAAAATTCCAGGCGCCTTCATGCTCTCGAACGCCCTGGCCGCGGCGGCGGTGGGATGCGCCATCGGCCTGTCGCCGGCCGAGATCAAGGCCGGTCTCGAAAACTTCGTGCCGGCCGAGAACCGGATGAACATTCTGACCACCCAATCGGGCATCCATGTGATCGACGACACGTACAATGCCAATCCCGGTTCGATGGCGGCTGCCCTGGCGACCCTGGCCGCCCTGCGCCGGCAGCAGCGGGCCTTTTTCGTCACCGGCGACATGCGCGAACTGGGACGCCAGGCGCAGGTCCTGCACGACGAACTGGGCGCCCTTTGCACCCGGTCAGGCATCGACGGCCTCTTTGCCACGGGCGAATTTGCCGCGGTCGTGGGCCGCGGCGCCCGCCAAGCCGGAATGGATGCGGCGGCGATTGTCACCGGGACCAAGAAAGTTCTTCTGCAGGCGCTCCGCCAGACCCTGAAGCCGGGGGATTGGGTCCTGGTCAAGGGCTCGCGGGCCATGGCCATGGAAGACATCGTCTGGGGACTCAAGCAATGGCCGACGGACCCATAAGGCCTACCCGATGGGCACCGGGCCTACGCGGCCTCGATGTATCGCGAACCGGCAAAACCGGGCGTCAGCCCGCTAAAATAAACCCGTTAACTTCAAATATTGGCTTTAAGATAATGGTTTTGGCTAGGATAGAGGGAGGCGGCTGTATCGTCATACGCCAACAACCGATAACACAGCCAAAACCATTATCTTAAAGCCTATAGATAAGGAAAACCGTGCTGTACCACCTCCTCTACCCGTTGCACACCAGCATATCGGCGTTCAACGTTTTTCGGTACATCACGTTCCGGGCCATCTATGCGAGCCTCACGGCTTTTTTGATCTGCTTCATCCTGGGGCCCTGGTTCATCCGTAAACTGCGCGAGATGCAGGTCGGCCAGTACATCCGCGACGACGGGCCGCAGGCCCATTTGAAAAAGGCCGGCACCCCCACGATGGGCGGCACCCTGATCATTTTTGCGATCGTGGTCTCGACCCTGTTGTGGACCAACCTGACCAATTTTTATGTCTGGATCCTGTTGATGGTCACAACCAGCTATGCCGGCATCGGTTTCATCGACGATTACCTGATGCAGGTTAAAAAACGCAGCAAGGGGCTCAGCGCCCGGAGCAAGCTGGTGCTGCAGACCCTGGTGGCCGTCATGGCCGGCGTGCTGGTCACCACGCGGCCCGATTTCAATACCCAGGTGACGATACCGTTCTTTAAAAACATCTCGCCGCACCTGGGCTGGGGATATGTCGTTTTTGCGGCGTTCGTGATCGTGGGCACCTCGAATGCCGTCAACCTGACCGATGGACTGGACGGGCTGGCCATCGGGCCGGTGGTGATCGCGGGCATTACCTACATGATTTTTGCCTACGTGGCCGGCAACGTCAAGATCGCCGACTACCTCCAGATTACCTATGTGTCCGGCAGCGGAGAGGCGGCGGTTTTCTGCAGCGCCATGGCCGGCGCGGGAGTTGGCTTTCTATGGTTCAACGCCTACCCGGCCCAGATGTTCATGGGCGATGTCGGCTCGCTGCCCCTGGGCGGCGCCCTGGGAACGATCGCCGTCATTACGAAACAGGAAGTCCTGCTGGTGCTCGTCGGTGGGCTGTTCGTGATCGAGGCCCTGTCGGTCATCTTCCAGGTCGGTTTCTTCAAGGCCACCAAGGGGCGCCGCATCTTCAGGATGGCCCCCCTGCACCATCATTTCGAGCTGAAGGGCTGGGCCGAACCCAAGGTGATCGTCCGCTTCTGGATCATCGCCCTGGCCCTGGCGCTGCTGGCGATGAGCACGCTCAAATTGAGATGAAAAGACAGGGATACTTGAAACTTGAAACTCAAATCCTGTCACCCGGAACCCAGAACTTAAAACCAAAAACTTAAAACCATTTTTAATTATGCACCTGTCCGGCAAAAAAATAGCGGTGGTGGGGCTCGGGGCCTCCGGCACCGCCGTGGCCGCTTTTCTGGCCGGGCGACAGGCGCTGGTGACGGCGACCGATTCGGCCCGCGAGGCCGACCTGGCCCCCGCGGCCTTGGCGCTGCGCGACAAGGGAATCACGCTTGAGGTGAGCGGCCACCGGCCGGAAGTGCTCAAGGAAGCAGAGCTGGTGGTGATCAGCCCCGGCGTGCCCCACGATACGGCGCCCCTGGCCGATTGCCGGGCGCGCGGCATCCCCGTGATCGGTGAGGTCGAGCTGGCCGCCCGGTTTATCGATGCCCCGATCGTCGCCATTACCGGCACCAACGGCAAGACCACCACCACCACCCTGGTGGGGGAGATGCTCCGGCGCTCGGGCATCGACGCTTTCGTGGGCGGCAACATCGGGACCCCGCTGATCAGCTACGTCGCGGCGGGGAAAAAGGCGGCGGTCGTCGTGGCCGAAATCAGCAGTTTCCAGCTCGACACCATCGAGCGGTTTCGGCCGAAGGTGGCGGTATGGCTCAACATCGCCGAAGATCACCTGGACCGCTACCCCGATTTCGACGCCTACGCCCGCTCCAAGGCGCGCATCTTCGAAAATCAGGGTCCCGACGATGTTGCCGTCCTGAATGGCGCCGACGACCGGCTGGTGCGGATGGCCGCCACGATTTCCGCCCGGAAACTGTTTTTCGGCCACATCGATGCCGGCGCGCCGCCGTCAGGCGCCGAAGGGGCCCTGATCTCCGAGTCGGCGGTTGTTTTCCGGACCCGCTGGACCGGGTCCGGTTCGGATCCGCAAACGGCCCGCGTGCCCTGTTCCGCCATAAAGCTGTTCGGGGGCCACAACCTCGAAAATGCCGCGGCGGCCGGGTTGGCCGCCCTGGCCGCCGGTGGCCGGATGGCGGCCGTCGCGGACACCCTGGCGGAGTTCGGCGGGCTGCCGCACCGCCTGGAATTCGTGGCCGCCGTCGCGGGCGTCCGTTATTACGATGATTCAAAGGCCACGAACGTCGATGCCGTGCGCCGCGCCATCGAGTGTTTCACGGCGCCGACCGTACTCCTTCTGGGCGGGCGCAACAAACGCGGCGATTTCAAACTCCTCGAAGAGAGCGTTCGCCGGCGCGTCAAGCAACTGATCCTGTTCGGCGAAGCCGGCGAGGAGATCGCCGCCGCCCTAAAAGGGGCCGCCGGCATCCGCCGCGCCGATTCGATGGCCGAAGCCGTTGACACCGCCCGTCGCATTGCCGCCGCGGGAGACGTCGTACTTCTGTCTCCCGGCTGCGCCAGTTTCGACATGTATGAAAACTATGCCCGCCGGGGCGAAGACTTCCGCCGCCACGTCGAAAGACACACGCAGGCAACGTGAGGCCGGCCGTGCCGGAAAAAAAACCGATAAATCCGCTGATGGCCTACGACTTCCGGCTTCTCTTTCCGGTCTTGTTTCTGGTGGGCATCGGGGTGGTGATGGTCTATTCCGCCAGTTCGGCCATTGCCCATGAAACCTATGACAACAGTTACCTGTTCTTGAAACGGCAGGCGATCTTCGCCCTGGCCGGGGCAGCCATGCTGATCGTCTGCCGGCACGTGCCCTATCGCTGGTACCGGCTGTTGACCTATCCGCTGCTGGCCGTGGCCCTTATCCTGCTGGCCGCGGTTCACATCCCCGGTCTCGGTGTCGAGGCGGGCGGCTCGACCCGCTGGCTGCGCCTCGGCCCGGTGACCTTTCAGCCATCGGAGCTGGCGCGCCTGGTCCTGATTATGTACCTGGCCTATTCGATGGACAGAAAGCAGGCCCAGATCAAGGTGCTTTCGATCGGATACGTGCCGCACATGGCCGTGCTGGCGCTGTTCATGGTGCTGATCATCACCCAGCCCGATTTCGGCTCGGTGGTCATTCTGGCCACCATCACCTGGATCATGCTGTTTGTCGGGGGCGTGCGCATCGCCTATCTGGCGATGACTGTGATGATGTTGGTGCCGGCGGCCTACTATGTGCTGATCCATGCCGCCTACCGCCTGAAGCGCCTGATGAGCTTCCTGGATCCCTGGCAGTACCCGAGCGCCGAAGGCTACCAGATCATTCACTCCATGATGGCCTTTGGCACCGGCGGCCTGTGGGGCACCGGAGTCGGCAAGGGGTATCAAAAACTGTTTTACCTGCCCGAACCGCACACGGACTTCATCTTTTCCGTCATCGGCGAGGAACTCGGCCTGGTGGGTGTGGTCATTATTCTGGGGCTCTACGGACTGATCCTGTGGCGCGGTATCGGCATCGCCCGCAATGCCTCCGACACCTACGGCTCATTTCTGGCCTTGGGGCTGACGGTCGGCATCGTTCTTCAGGTCTGCGTCAACATGGCCGTCGCGCTGGGCCTGCTGCCCACCAAGGGCCTGACCCTGCCCTTTTTGAGTTACGGCGGCACGTCGCTGCTGGTCAATATGGCGGCGGTCGGCATCCTGATGAACATCAGTTCCACCGACCGACGGGCCGCCGCCGGCAAACGCAGGAGTGCGCATGCGGCTGTTTAACGCTAAAAAAGCCGTTTGGGGTCCGTTTCGCGCCGCGCCTCCGGCCGCGGACCGCGCGCCGCGCCTTGTGATTGCCGGGGGTGGCACCGGCGGGCATCTTTTTCCCGGTATCGCCATCGCCCGGGAGTTCATGGCCCGCAATGCCCAAAACGCGGTCCTGTTCGTCAGCACCGGCAATGCGTTTGAAAAAAAGACGCTTGCGCGTGCCGGATTCCCCCTGGCCGCCATCAGCGTGACAGGCATCAAGGGGCGCGGCCTCGGGCGCACGCTCGAATCGCTGGCGCTCCTTCCGGTGGGCGTGGCCCAGTCGCACCGGATCATCAGAGGCTTCAGGCCGGATCTGGTACTGGGCGTCGGCAGCTATGCGGCCGGGCCGGTGGTGCTGGCGGCCCGGATGGTCGGAATCCCGGTGGTGCTGCAAGAGCAGAACATGCTGCCGGGAATCACCAACCGGTTCCTGGCCCATTTCGCGCGTCGGATTTACGTCGCATTCGAACACACGGCCGGCCGTTTCGACGCCGAAAAGGTCCGCTGGACAGGCAACCCGGTGCGCCGGGAAATCCTGACGCCCTCAGGGGTTGCCGCCCGTGACGAACAAAACAGACCGGAAAAGACGACCGCCCTGAACATCCTGATCGCCGGCGGCAGCCAGGGCGCGCACGCCATCAACATGGCGGTGGTCGCCGCGCTGCCGCTCATCCGGGAAAAGGCGCGGCTCGACATCGTGCATCAGACCGGGGCGGCGGACGAGGACGCCGTCCGCAAGGCGTATGCCGCCCTGGGCGTCAGCGCCGTGGTGGCCGCCTTCTTCGATGACATGGACCGCCACTACCGCCGGGCGGATCTGATCATATGCCGCGCCGGAGCGACCACGGTGGCCGAAATCACCGCCGTGGGCAAGGCGGCGCTTTTCATACCGTTTCCCTTTGCGGCGGACGACCACCAGCGGCTCAACGCCGAAGCCCTGGCAAACCGCGGCGCGGCCGAGATCATCGCCGAAAAGCAATTGACCCCCGCCGGCCTGGCGCAAAGAATCGCGCATTTCGTAAATGACCGGACGGCACTATCACAGATGGCGGCCCAAGCCAAAAAACTCGGCCGCCCCGCAGCCGCGCGCCTGATCGTCGACGACTGCTACACCATCATAACCGGTCAGGGGTGAAAGTCGGGTGGCGGATCAAGGCCCTGAGGTCATAGTAAACTTAAAACCTAAACTTAACACCATGCTGTTTATCCATGTACCGTAAAAAATATCACATTCATTTCGTCGGCATCGGCGGCATCGGCATGAGCGGGATCGCCGAGCTGCTGCTGAACCTGGGCTACACCGTGTCGGGGTCCGATCTGAAGTCATCGGACATCACCGAGCGGCTGCAGCGCCTCGGCGGGTGCATCTTCAAGGGCCACGCCGCAGAGCAAGTGGCCGACGCCGATGTCGTGGTCGTCTCTTCGGCGGTTGACGCCGAAAACCCTGAAGTCAAGGCCGCCCGCGGGACCTCGATCCCCGTCATCCCCCGCGCCGAGATGCTGGCCGAACTGATGCGGCTCAAATACAGCATCGCGGTCGCGGGCGCCCACGGTAAAACCACCACGACCTCGATCATCTCCGCCGTGCTCGACCGCGGCGGACTCGATCCCACCGTGGTGATCGGCGGCAAGCTCAAGAGCATCGGCACCAATGCCCGGCTGGGCGAAGGCGATTTCATCGTCGCCGAAGCCGACGAGAGCGACGGCTCCTTTCTAAAAATGTCGCCGGCCATTGCCGTGGTCACCAACATCGATCGCGAGCATCTCGATTACTACCCGGACCTGGAGGCGATCAAATCCGCATTTCTGGGTTTCATCGACCGCATTCCCTTTTACGGGCTGGCGGTCCTGTGCCTCGACAACGAGTCGATTCAGGAACTGATCCCCGCCATAAAGAAACGCTACACGACCTACGGAATGAGCACCCAGGCCGATATTCAGGCCCGCAACGTGACCGTCGAAGGCCTGCGCAGCCGCTTTGCCCTGTACCACCAGGGCGAGATGCTGGGCGACATCCGGCTGAACCTGCCCGGCCTTCACAATGTTTACAATGCCATGGCCAGCGTGGCGGTGGCCCTGGAACTGGGCCTGGCATTCGACACCGTCAAGGCGGCGCTCGAAACCGTGGAGGGTGTGCAGCGGCGCCTGGAAATCAAGGGCGATGTCAACGGCATCCTGGTGGTCGACGACTACGGGCACCATCCGACCGAGATAAAAACCACGTTGCAGGCCGCCAAGGAAGCCTGGCCCGACCGGCGCCTGGTAGTCGTGTTCCAGCCGCACCGGTTCAGCCGCACCCGGGCCCTTTTCGACGACTTCACCCGGTCTTTCTACCAGTCGGATGTGCTGGTGGTCCTGCCGATCTACTCGGCCGGTGAAAAGGCGCTGGCCGGCGTCGAGAGCAGTGCCATGTGCGACGGAATCCGTTTGCACGGGCACAAGGAGGTGGTCTGCCGGGACAGCCTGGCGGCGGCCGTCGCCGGCTTGCAGGAAACCCTGGTTCCGGGCGACATCCTGCTGACGCTCGGCGCCGGTGACGTGTGGAAGGTCGGCGAAGAGGTCCTGGGGGTGATGGGTGACGGGTTTTAAGTTTTAGGTTTTAGGTTCCGAAGTACGAATTCTTAATTTTAGGTTTCAAGTTTCTCTGCCCCGTTTCGGAAGCGGGGCCGGATGCAGAAGCGATGAATGACCGGCACAAAAACTGGTTGAGCGAGCATTTCGGCCGCCAGGTCCGGTTCGATGAGCCGATGGCACGGCATACCTGGTTCAGGGTCGGCGGGCCGGCCGAGGCTCTGGTGACACCGGCCGACACCGACACCCTGTCGCAGCTGTTGACCGGGTGCCGGGCCGGCGGCATCCCTTGGCTGATCCTCGGCAGCGGGTCCAATCTGCTGGTAAAAGACGGCGGCATCGCCGGGGTCGTCATCAGTTTGCGCCGCTGCCTGACAAAAATCGAGTCGACCGCCGGCAGCGCCGGGGTCCGCACCACCGCCCAGGCCGGGGTCAAACTGCCGGTTCTTTGCCGCTACTGCATCGAGCACGGGTTTGCCGGGCTGAACTTTGCGCTGGGCATTCCGGCGACGGTGGGCGGGGCGATCGTCATGAATGCCGGCACGGCCCGCGGGTCGATAGCGGATGTCCTGCAGTCGCTGGCGTGCCTGCAACCCGACGGCCGCCGGGTGCGATTCGATCGCCGCGAACTGGATTTCGCCTACCGCCGGCTGGCCTTGAAGCCGGGCGGGGCGGCGGAGGGCAGCCAAGATCCGGTCATTGTCGACGGCACTTTTGCCCTGAAACCGGCCGACAAGAAAAGGCTGGCAAACGAGGCCGGGCGGATCCTGAAGGAAAGGGCCGCAAAGCAGCCCATCGACCAGCCGAGTGCGGGGTGCTTCTTCAAAAATCCGCCCGCGGGTCGATCGGCGGGCGAACTGATCGAGAAGGCCGGCCTCAAAGGCCGGCAAATCGGCGGTGCGCGCGTGTCGGAAAAGCACGCCAATTTCATCGTCAACGCCGGTGGGGCCAGCGCCGCCGACATCCTGGCCCTCATGGATCTGGTTCAGGGCCGCGTGGCCGCCGAATTTGCGGTCGATCTCGTGCCGGAGGTAAAAATTGTTGGGCATTAAACGCCGGCAAAACCGCTTCAAGCGCCAGCGGGTGGTCAAAAAACGACACCTGGCCGCCGCCGTCCTGAAAGTGATGGCCGGTGCCATCGGCGTCGTCCTGCTCAGCATCGTTTTTATTTTTTGCCACGACGCGGTCACCCAGTGCGAGGCCTTCAGCACCAAGGCGATAACCGTAACGGGCAATCGCCACCTGAACCGCGAAGAGGTCTGCGAACGGGCCGGCATCCTGCCCGGTGCCAACATCCTGGCCGTCAATACGGTCGCCGCCCGCAAGCGGCTGCTGGCCGACCCCTGGATCGCCGATGTGCAGATACGACGCGACATACCGGATAAAATTCATGTCGCCATTCGGGAGCATCGCGCCCTGGCCGTTGTCGACCTGGGCCGCAAGTTCCTGCTCGGCGATGACGGCAGCCTATTCAAAGAGGTGGCGCCGCCCGAAGCCGACCATCTGCCGGTGGTCGCGGGATTGCGCTACGCGGATATCGACCTGCGGCCGACAGCGGCCGGTGCCGGCGGAGCCCCGGAAGCGGTCGTCAGCCGCACGCCCGGCGACCAGGGCCCGGTGTCTCTTTTTGCGGAGGCTCTCGCCGTGCTGCGGCTCGGAGTTCCGGCCGAGAGCGTCATCCCCAACCGGAATCTGGTCCGCCTGGTGGTCGACGGCCAGACCGGCATCAGCCTGGAAACGCGCAACGGTCCGCAGACCGTCCGGCTCGGCTTCCAGGATTACGCCGCGAAATACGGCGTGCTGCGGCGGCTGCTCGCCTATCTGGCGCAGCGCGGGCCGGGCGGCTGGCGGGAAATGGAGACCGTGGACTTGAGCAACCTGGAGCGCATCGTCGTGGAGCCGCGCGACAAGGCGGCGGGGGAAGGCGCAACGGGCACTTAGAGCGCCGCACAAGCGATTGAATACCGTGCCGCCAACGAGTGGACACGACCGTAAAAGGAGATGGGTACTATGCAGGGACAGGGAAAAATCGTCGTCGGACTGGATATCGGAACGACCAAGATTTGTGCCGTGGTCGGCGAGGTCTCCGGTGACAAGCTCAACATCATCGGCATCGGCACCCATCCGTCCATCGGACTGCGCAAGGGCGTGGTCGTCAATATCGAATCGACCGTCGAATCGATCAAGAAGGCGGTCGAAGAAGCCGAATTGATGGCCGGCTGCGAGATCTCCTCCGTCTATGCCGGGATCGCCGGCGGCCACATCACGGGCTTCAACAGCCGCGGCATCGTGGCCATCAAGGGCCCGGAAATAACGGAAAAAGACGTGGAGCGCGTGATCGACGCCGCGCGGGCGGTCGCCATTCCCATGGACCGCGAGGTCATTCACGTGCTGCCCCAGGAGTATATCGTCGATGACGAAGCCGGCATTCAAAACCCGGTCGGCATGGCCGGCGTGCGGCTGGAAGCCAAGATCCATATCGTCACCGGGGCGGTGACCTCGGCCCACAACATCGTCAAGTGCGCCAACCGCTCGGGCCTGGACGTCGGCGACATCGTGCTCGAATCCCTGGCCTCGGGCGAGGCCGTGCTGACCGACGAGGAAAAAGACCTCGGCACGGCGCTGATAGACATGGGCGGCGGGACCACCGACCTGGCCGTCTTTTCGGGCAAGAACATCAAGCACACCTTCGTCTTGGCCCTGGGCGGCAACAACCTGACCAACGACATCGCCATCGGCATGCGCGCGCCGCACGCCGAAGCCGAAAAAATCAAGACCCGCTACGGAACGTGTCTGGCGGCCAACATCCGCAACGACGAGAACATCGAGATCCCCGGCATGGGCGGCCGCAGTCCCCGCAAGCTGCCGCGGCAGATCCTGGCGGAAATTCTCGAACCCCGCATGGAGGAGATCTTCACCCTGGTCAACCGCGAAATTTTCCGGGCCGGCCAGGAGAATTCCATCACTTCCGGGGTGGTTCTCACCGGCGGTTCTTCGATGCTCGACGGTGCGACCGAGATCGCCGAGTCGATCTTCGGGCTGCCGACCAGATTGGGCAAGCCCCGCGGCATCAGCGGGTTGATCGACGTGGTCAACAATCCCATGTACGCCACCGGCGTCGGGCTGGTGATCTACGGGGCCAAGCGGCAGAGTGCCAAAAAATTCAGAATCCGCGACAACAATATCTTCAACCGCATCATGAGCCGCATGAAGCGCTGGTTTCAGGAAGTGGTGTAACCGCGGGATCAACAAGGGACCGCGGCCGGGTCACTCAGCCGGCCGCGGGATGAATCGGGAATTAAAGCGCAATGACAATCCAACGATCCGGGATCAAGGCTGCCGCCCGGCGGATAGCGAGGCGGACATGGGGAAACGCCGATATCTTTCGCCGGCCGGTTTTCTGCAACCCGGATCATTACTCACACAGGGGGTGACACATGTTCACGTTTGTTGACAATGAAAAATCGGCAAAAATCAAGGTCATCGGAGTCGGCGGCGCCGGCGGCAACGCCATCAACAACATGATCGCCAGCAAGCTCCAGGGGGTCAAGTTCATCACCGCCAACACCGATGCCCAGGCCCTCGAGACTTCCAATGCCCCGGTCAAGATCCAACTGGGCGAAAAGCTCACCGAAGGCCTCGGTGCGGGCGCCAACCCCGAGGTCGGCCGTCAGGCCGCCATCGAGAGCGAAGAGGAGATCCGCGACTTGTTGAAGGACAGCCACATGGTGTTCATCACCGCCGGCCTGGGGGGCGGAACCGGGACCGGCGCCGCACCGGTCATCGCCCGGATCTGCAAGGACCTGGGCGCCCTGACGGTGGCCGTGGTGAGCAAACCCTTTTCGTTCGAGGGGCGCAAACGCTCGCGTCAGGCCGATGAAGGCCTGGAGGCCCTCAAGGAGATGGCCGACACCGCTATTACGATCCCCAACGACCGCCTGCGCGGTATCGCCTCCAAGAATGCCACCATGATCGAGATGTTCAGAAGGGCCGACGAGGTCCTGTTGCATTCGGTCAAGGGAATCACCGATCTGATCATGATGCCGGGCCTGGTCAACCTGGATTTCGCCGACGTCAAGACGACCATGTCCAAAGCCGGTATGGCCATCATGGGCATCGGCACCGCCAGCGGCGAGAACCGGGCCGTGCTGGCCGCCGAACGGGCCATCAGCCATCCGTTGTTGGAAGATCTCTCCATTGTCGGCGCCCGCGGCGTGCTCATGAACATCACCAGCACCAGCGATCTCACCATGGAGGAAATGACCGAGGCCTCCGACCGCATCTACAGCGAGGTCGGTGAGGATGCCGACATCATCTGGGGCACGGTCATCGACGACACCCTGGGCGAGGAAATCCGCGTCACCCTGATCGCCACCGGCATCGGCGGCTCCGCGGAAACGACCATCCGGGGTCGACGTGAAGAAGTCAAGCTGCGCGGCAAGGTGCGCGACCTGACCCCGGCGGATCTCAACCACGGCCAGGACTTCGAGGTGCCGACCTTCATCCGCCAGAAGGAAGCCGTGGGCGAAAACAGCGGCGCGACCTACCGCGGATACCGGGGCATCGTTGTGGACAGCGACGATCTGGACGTGCCGACATTTCTGCGGCGCAAGGCCGATTGACCGGCCCGGGCCGGGTCGCCGGCGGCAGCCGGGCCTCCGCCACGTTGCCAATCGACTGGTGCGTCCCTATAGTGACGGCATGGTCTTAGCGTGCCCGCCATAGGCGGCGGTCAAACGGCAGTCGAGAGCGGTTTCCATGAAAAAGAAAACCCGGCAGGGCCCCGGCGATCCCGTCGCCGCAGAAGTCGGAACGATCCGTAAAAACGGTCCCCATCGCCTGCGGGTCGTTTTGGTGTATCCCAATTATTACGCGGTCGGGATGTCGAACCTCGGGTTTCAGGTGGTTTACCGCCTGCTGAACGGTTTGGAGGGCGTGGTTTGCGAACGGGCATTTTTACCCGACGAGCCGGCGCCCACCGCGATGCGCCCCACATCGGTCGAGACCGGCCGGCCGCTGACCGATTTTGACATCATCGCCTTCTCGGTCTCGTTCGAAAACGATTACCCGAACATACTGGACGTATTGACCGCGGCAGGCCTCCCCCTGCCATCACGTGAGCGTCAAGACGCCCACCCCCTGGTGATGGCGGGGGGAGTCGCCTGTTGGCTGAATCCGGAGCCGCTGGCGCGCTTCATTGATTGCTTTTTGATCGGCGAAGCCGAAGCCATGCTCGCGGCCTTCATCGAGTGCCTGCAGGAAAACGGATTTCCCGCAAGGCGGGACCGAAGACCCCTTTTGGCGGCCTGCGCCCGCCAGGTCGAGGGCGTTTACGTCCCCCAATTCTACCGCCCCGTCTACGGCGGGAGCGGCACCCTGGCCACCATCGAGGTGTTGGCCGACGTCCCGGCGGTTATTAAACGGCCCTACCTGGCCGACTTGTCCCGCACGCCCGCCTGCAGCGCCGTTATCACCCCCCACACGACTTTTGAGAGCACCTTTCTGATCGAAGTCGGCCGGGGCTGCCCCCACGGCTGCCGTTTCTGCAGCGCGGGGTTTACCTACCGTCCGCCCCGCTTCCGGCCGCCGTCGCTGCTGCAGGCCTGCCTGCGCCAGGGCGCGGCCCTCACCGATCGCATCGGCCTGGTCGGAGCGGCGGTTTCGGATCTGCCGGGACTCAAAGAACTCTGCCGCCAGGCGGAGGCGGATAAGGTCCGGATATCGTTTAGTTCCCTGCGGGCCGATGCGCTCGATGAAGACCTGGTGGCCGCACTGGCCCGCAACCGCGTCAAGACGGCCACCATCGCACCGGAGGCCGGCTCGGAGAGGATGCGCCGGGTCATCAACAAGGGCATCGACGAGGATGCGATCCTGCGCGCCGCCGCCCTTCTGGTCGCCGGGGGCATACCGAACCTCAAACTCTACTTCATGATCGGCCTGCCGACCGAAACCGCGGATGACATCGCGGCCATTGTGGGATTGTGCCAAAGGATCAAACACGTCTTTCTCAGCCACAGCCGCGGCCGGAAGCGGATCGGCGAGATCACCGTCGGCCTGAGCTGCTTCGTGCCCAAGCCGGCGACCCCTTTTCAGTGGGCTGCCATGGACGATACGACCGCTTTGAAGGAAAAGATCAGGACGGTCAAGCAGGGCCTGCGCAAGGTGCCCAATGTCCGGGTTCACGCGGACGTGCCGCGCTGGGCCTATATCCAGGCGCTGCTCTCCCGGGGCGACCGCCGGGTCGCCGGCCTGCTGGAGCTGGCCCACACGTATCGGCAGAACTGGCCGCAAACCCTCAAGGAAACCCCGCTCAACGCCGACTTCTACGTCTTGCGGCCGCGCCCGGTCGCTGAAGTGTTGCCGTGGGATTTCATCGACCACGGCGTTAAAAAAAGTTTTCTGATCCGCGAGTACCAGAGCGCGCTGGCCGGCCGCCCTGCCCCTGATTGCCCCATGGACGACTGTCGCCGCTGCGGCATCTGCCGTTAACGCGACGCCCGTTTTCTTCTCCGGCGGCCTGTCGATCCCTTTCCGTGCGGGTGGTATTTTGCCATTTCCCCCGAAAAAATTACTTGAAAGGACAATTTCATTGTGATAGTCGATTTGCGTCATTTTGCGCCCGTTCTTCTTTAACACCGCCTGGCCCTTGAAAGGAATGTATATGTCTCGTTCCGGGAAAGAACTGCAACTGGCCTACAAACTGGCGATCGTCCTGCTCGTTGTGGGAATCGCAAGCTACGCATACACCGCCTTTTCCGCCAAGCCGCCTAACGAACCCATACGTGTCCTTTACAAAACCACTGCCGGTAAAGTGCTCTTCGACCATAAAACCCACTTGGCCGAATCCGGCTACGGGGTGTCCTGTTACGATTGCCACCACCATCCACCCGAAGACGAGTCGGCTCTGAAAGCCTGCAGCACCTGCCACCCCGCGGAACCCGTGGAGGGAACCGTACCGGAAAGTTGCCTCGAATGCCATGATGCGGGCGATATCGAGGGAACCGAGGTGGCCAAGCGCGTCGACGCCTACCACACCCAGTGCATCGACTGCCACAAGTCGGTCGGTGCAGGCCCCGTTGACTGCAATTCATGTCACGTGTTGTAAGCCGGCGCCGGATCACTGCCCGACTTTTTGTTCCCCTGATGTGTGCCATTAAACCAAAAAGGGTGACCCATGATACGAAAAACGTTTTTCGGACTCGCAACGCCCCGCCTCGAGTATACCCTGCTGACCGGTGAGCTTCCGGAGTTGCGCCCCATCCCGCCGCCCGAGACGGCAACCCTTCTCATCGAAGCACCCTTCGACGGCAAAAATGACGCCGGCCTCAAGGTGGGCGATGCGGTGAAACGGGGCCAGAAACTTTCCCTGTCCGGAAACGGTGGGCCCGGTGTTATCGCCACCGTCAGCGGCAAGGTGCTCTCGCTGGCCCCGCACATCGGCGACTTCGGCAAAACCTACACCGCCGTGCAGGTCGGCGTGAACGAAACCGCCGAAACCGACGACCGATTTGCGGAACAGTCCAAACTGCCGGCGCTCGAAACCGCGCTCGACTATCTGGTCAGTGCGCCCGGGGCGCCGCTGTTGAATAAATTCGTCGATCCGGAAGTGCCGATCGAAACAATCGTGATCTACGGCGGGGACAGTGACCTGCTGGTCACCACCAACCAGTTCGTCATCAAGGCGCGTCTGGATGAGGTAAAGGCCGGCATCGCCGTTTTGAAGCAGATCACCGGGGTGGAAAAGATTGTCATTGCCGTTCCGGGCGAAACCGTTCAGGGCTATGGCCATATCGGCGCCGAAATGAAGCGGGTGTCCATCGAATACCCGGCCGCACTGCCCCCGATGATCATGAAGGACGTCCTGAAACGGGTCGTTCCAGCCGGCCAGACGCCGGAGGACCTGGGCGTGACATTCGTCACCGCCGAAGCGGTCGCCGCCATCGGCACGGCGTTTAAAACCGGGAGCCTTCCGACGACGAAACTGATCACGGTGGTCGACAAGGCCGGCGGCGCCACACTGGTCTCGGCCGTCATCGGAACGCCCATCGGCAACATCCTGCGCACCCTCGGCATCACCCTGGCGGACCGCGACCGGCTCATTATCGGCGGCCCCATGACCGGAGCCGCCATATATACCGAAGACTTTCCGGTCACGCCCGAAACGGGCGCCGTCATGGTGCAGGATCGGGCCGATGTGCCGTACGTCTCCGATTATCCCTGCATCAACTGCGGCGACTGCGTCCGGATCTGTCCGGTCGACATACCGGTCAACATGCTCGTGCGCTTCCTGGAAGCCGGGCAGTACGAGGACGCCGTGGACCTGTACGATCTTTACTCCTGCGTCGACTGCGGATTGTGCAGCTTCGTGTGTGTGGCGAAAATACCGATCTTTCAATACATCCGTTTGGCCAAATTCGAACTCGGCCGGACCAGAGCAGCGGAGGCGGCGAATGACCAGTCGTAAAAAGTTCATCGTTTCACATGCGCCCTTCTGGCACTATGGCAGCAACATCACCGAGCGCAGTTACCACACCATGATCGCCGCCCTGCCGGCCGTGCTGATGGGCCTCTTTATTTACGGTGTTCCGGCCCTGGCCGTCGTGGCCTTGTCGATTTCCTCCGCCATCGGCTGGGAACTGGCCATCAACAAAGTCACCAAACGCACCATCACGATCGGCGACGGCAACGCGGCGCTCATCGGCCTGTTGTTTGCCATGCTGGTGCCGGCCACCCTGCCCTGGTGGGCGGTTTTAACGGGCACCTTCATCGCCGTGGTGCTCGGCAAGCACATCTTCGGCGGCATCGGCGGCAACGTTTTCAACCCCGTCGTGCTGGCGGTGGCCATCGTGGCCATATCCTGGAAGTACCTGTTCGACTTCGACGCCGCCCTGGTCAATTACGATCCCGGCTTCATGATGGCCGCACCGCTGGTGAAGTTAAAGGCCTTCGGTGTCAACGCGATCAAAAACTTTTCTTACCTCGATCTGCTTCTGGGCCGCCAGGCGGGGGGGATCGGGTCCGGATTCGGCCTGGGCTTGATCGCCGGCGGCATCTACCTGATCCTGCGGGGGTTCATCCGCTGGGAGATCTCGGTTTCTTTCCTGGCCGGAATCTTCGGGATGGCCACCATCTTTTACGTGGTCGATCCGGCCCGCTTCGCCAATCCTTTTTTCCATCTGCTCACCGGCTATACGCTGATCGGGGCTTTTTTTCTGGCCACCGAAGACTCCTCATCACCGGTCAACTTCCTGCCGATGATTATCTACGGTGCGGCAGGCGGCATCGTCACCGTGCTGATCAGAAACATCGGCGTCTACGCCGATGGGGTGCTGTATGCCATTCTCGTCATCAATCTGATTCAACCCCTGGTCGACAAGATCCGGCCTCAGGCGGTAGGAAAGGTGGTCTAGGATGCGTGAAATGATTCAAATGGTCGTCGTTCTCACGGTCTTGAGCTTCGTTTCGGGCGGCCTGCTGGCCTACGTCAAGGACAACACCAAGGACCAGATCGAACTGCAGCAGCTCACGTTCGTGAAAGGTCCCGCCATCAAGGCCATCCTGAAAGGCGCCGCCAACGATCCGATCACCGATCGCTTCAAACTCAAGGATGGGGGTATCGAACACAGCTTTTTCGTGGGCGTGTTCGACGGCAAGCCGAAAATGGTAGCCTTCGAGAGCGCCGGAAAAGGCTATGGTGGTGACATCGGGGTGATGGTCGGGGTGAACCTCGAGGACAACAAGATCGCCGGGGTCGGTGTGACCACCCACAGCGAAACCCCCGGCATGGGTTCGCGCGCCAAGACCGAGCCGGGTTTCGTGGCCCAGTTTCCCGGCCAGACGATCGAGGAAACCTTCAAGGTCAAGCCGGACGGTGGTCAGGTGGACGCTCTTTCCGGTGCCACGATCACCTCGCGCGGGGTAGCGGCGGCCCTGACGGAAGCCGGCAGAATCTATGCGAAACTCAAACCCGAGATAGCCGATAAAGCCAAGACTTTTTCCAAGTAGACACGGGAGATAATGATGGCCAAAACACTCGTACAGGAATTTACCAAGGGTCTATGGGAGGAAGTACCGCCGTTTCGTCTGGTTCTGGGCCTGTGCCCCACCCTGGCCGTTACCAAGACCGTCGAGAACGGCATCGGCATGGGCGTGGCGACCGCCTTCGTGCTGATCTGCTCGAACATCCTGGTCTCGATGCTGCGCAAGGTGATTCCCTCCAAGGTCCGGATCGCGTGCTTCATCATCATCATCGCCACCTTCGTGACGGTCGTCGAACTGGTGATGCAGGCCTTCACCTACCCGCTGTTTCTCAAGCTCGGAATCTTCATTCCCCTGATCGTGGTCAACTGCATCCTGCTCGGCCGTGCCGAAGCCTTTGCGTCAAAAAGAGGGGTCATCGCCTCCACCGCCGACGGCCTGGGCATCGGCATCGGTTTCACCCTGGCGCTGGCATCCTTAGGAGCCGTCCGCGAACTTCTGGGCAGCGGCACGCTGACGATCTGGGAAAAGCCGATCCAGATCATGGGGCCCTCGTTTCAGCCCTTCGAGTTTGCCATTCAGGCTCCCGGGGCCTTCATGGCCCTGGGGTTGATGCTCTGCGTCATGAACCTGCTGGGTAAAAAATAGGAGATTTCCCATGACCGACTACCTCGTACTTGCCATCAGCTGCATCCTGATCAACAACATCCTGCTGGCCCAGTATTTGGGAAATTGCCCGTTTCTGGGGACATCCAAGAAAATGGAGACCGCAACCGGCATGGCCATGGCGGTTATCTTCGTCCTGGTGCTGGCCGGTGCCATGACCTGGCTGGTCGACACCTATGTGCTGAAAAAATTCGGTCTCGAGTACCTGCGCACCATCGCCTTCATTCTGGTGATCGCCTCCCTGGTCCAGTTCGTCGAAATGTTTTTAAAGAAAAGCATTCCGGCGCTCTATGCCGGCCTGGGCATTTTTCTGCCGCTGATCACCACCAACTGCGCCGTCATGGGCGTGTGTCTGATCAACATCAACGAAGAGTACAATTTCCTGCAGACGCTGGTCGCCTCGTTCGGTTATGCGGCCGGCTTCGGCCTGGCGCTGGTTCTGTTTGCGGGGGTGCGCGAACGGATCCTGCTGGCCCGCGTGCCGCGGCCGCTCCAGGATACCTCGATCGGGTTGATCACGGCCGGAATCCTGTCGCTGACTTTTTTTGCTTTCAAAGGCTGGGTGTAGCCGGCCACCAGCATCATTCGAAAAATTCGTCAACCTTTCCGATCATCCGGCTAAGGGGCCGCAGGCAATTGAGGACACGTTGGCAAGCGTCAGCGTGTCCCCGCTCGACATCAACCGTGGAAGAGTCCTGTTCGATAATTGTTCACAATCACTCGGATCGACGGTCGCCGAACCACTATAGGCTTCAAGATAAAGTTTTTGGCTGTGTCATCGGTCGTTGGCGTATGACTATACAGCCGCCTCTCTCTGGCCTCGCCAAATCTTTATCTTAAAGCCGATGACATAACGTTGACAAGAAAATCCTGGTTTAGTTTACTTCTCATCCGCTGATTCCGAATCGCGGGCGGAGCCATCGGCCGGACTCAATACTTTTCTTACCGCTTTTCAATTGGAGGTTACCTTGATAGAAGCCGTTCTGGTCATGCTGGGACTGGGGGCCACCTGCGCCTCCATGCTGACGGTCGCATCCAAGGTCTTCTATGTTTATGAAGATCCGCGCATCTCCGAAATCGAGGGTCTGCTGGCCGGCGCCAATTGCGGCGGCTGTGGGTATCCCGGATGCTCGGGCGCGGCGGCGGCCGTGGTTGACGGCAAAGCCTCGCCGAGCGTGTGCGTGGTGGCCGGTCTCGAAGCCGCCGTCCAAGTGGCGGCGGTGATGGGCATCGACCCCGGCACCGTCGAGCCGCTCAAATCCCTGAACACCTGCCAGGGCGGCGACCGGGCCGACGACAAGTATATTTATGCGGGCGTCAACAGCTGCCGGGCCCTGGCCGCCATGGCCGGCGGCAAGCGCGAGTGCCGCGTGGGCTGCATCGGCCTGGGCGACTGCATCCGCTCCTGCCGCTTCGATGCGATTCACATGGGCCCGGACGGGTATCCGGTGGTGGACGAAACCAAATGCGTCGGCTGCGGCGCGTGTGAAACCGCCTGCCCGAAATCCATCCTGCAGGTCCGCACCATGAGCCAGCGGCTGCTGCACTTCAACCAGGAAGACGACGCCCTGGCCCCCTGCCAGCAGACCTGTCCGGCCGAAATCGACATCCCGCGCTACATCGCCTGCATCCGCGAGGGCGATTACGAGGGCGCCGTCAACACCATCCGGGAACGCAATCCGTTGCTGCTGGCCTGCGGCCGGGTCTGCCCGCATCCGTGTGAGGACTATTGCCGTCGCGGCATCGAGGACGACGCGGTATCGATCAACCAGTTGAAGCGGTTTGCGGCCGACTACGAAATGACCAGCGGCAAACGCCTGCCGATCCCCTGCGCGCCCGACACCGGTAAGAAGGTCGCCGTCATCGGCGGCGGGCCGGCGGGTCTGACCGCCGCCTACTTCCTGCGGCGCCTGGGCCATGGGGCCACGATCTTCGACATGATGCCCCAGCTGGGCGGGATGATCCGCTACGGCATCCCCGAATACCGCCTGCCCAAGGAGGTCTTGCAGTGGGAGATCGACGGCATTCTCAACCTGGGCATCGACCATCGCCCGAACGTCAAGCTCGGCCGTGATTTCACCCTGGCGGATCTCGAGACCGAAGGCTTCGACGCGGTTTTCATGGGCATCGGCGCCTGGCGGGACTACAGCCTGAAAGTCGAGGGCGAGGAATTAAAGGGCTGCTACACCGGCATCGATTTTCTCACCAAATTCGCGCTCAACCAGCAAGCCGGCCAGCCGTCCGGCAAGGCGGGCATCGGCCGCAAGTGCGCGGTCATCGGTGGCGGCAACACCGCCATCGACTGCGTCCGCACCCTGGTGCGGCTCGGCGCCGAAGAGGTATCGATCGTCTACCGCCGCACGCGCAAGGAAATGCCGGCCAACGAGGTCGAGATCGTCGCGGCCGAGCACGAAGGCGTCAAGTTTCACTTCCTGGCCGCGCCGACGCGCATCATCGGCGATGAAAACGGACGGGCCACCCATCTGGAATTTTTGAAGATGGAGCTCGGCGAGCCCGATGCCAGCGGCCGGCGGCGGCCGGTGCCGATCGAAGGTTCCGAAACCCAAATGGAAGTCGACATGGTGGTGTCCGCCATCGGCCAGGGACCGGACGTCAGCTTCATCGAGGCCGACAACCGCTTGAAGGAGATGAGCGTCACCCGCTGGAGCACCATCGACGCCAACCCGGAAATACTCCAGTCCAACATCCCGAACGTCTTTGCGGCCGGCGACGCCTACACCGGCGCCTCGCTGGTGGTCGAGGCCATCGGCGGCGGCCGCCGCGCGGCCCGCGCCATCCACCTGTTCCTTGCCGGCTTGCCGGTGGAACCGGTGGCCGGGTCGCTGCGCAAGAAGCACATCCCCGAGTCGCTTTTCGAGAATGTCGCCGGAGTCCAGAAGACCAAACGGGCCGAGATGCCCGAACTGCCGGTCGCCGAGCGTATCAAGACCTTCGATGAAACCGACCTGGTTCTCAGCGAGGCCGATGCCCGGGCCGAGTCCCGCCGCTGCCTGTCCTGCTGCCGGCTGTGCTACAATCCGGAGGCATAAAAAAAACCGGGATAGGCTTTCCGATCATATCGACTTTAAATCACCCACTGAGTGAAACAGGCCGAATACAATTGCGTATTCGGCCTGTTCGATATTACGCCCGCTGTCCTGTGGCTTGGGAATGCCGGCAGAAAATAGCCGTCGTGTCATAGGTCGAGCGATCAGCAGTTCCGTGAACCAAAATAAGATGTATGCCCTAAAACTTGTAAATATGTTTGACAAGTATGAATACATACCAATATTATTCATACTACGAAAGTGATGGAGATGGGATATGAAGGCTAAAGTCGCAGAAAGAGGTCAAGTGACGATTCCCAAAGCCTTAAGGGCGAAATTAGGCATCCAGCCGGGGACGGTGCTCGATTTTTCGGAGGACCACGGACGGCTTGTCGCCGTTAAGGCCGAAGCGACAACCGGCGTGGAGGCTGCATACGGTCTACTCGGACGGGGTCGTCGTACGGATGAGGTCATGCAGGAGCTGCGTGGGGAAGAATGATTACTGCAGTGGATACAAATATTTTGGTAGATGTTCTGGAGCCGGACCCGATTTACGGTCCACGCTCAAAAGAGCTGTTGAAACAATGCCTTCTGAACGGATCAATAGTTGCCAGTGATGTCGTCTGGGCCGAAGTGGCCACGGTCTATGGACACGCTTGTCATAAAGTCGTTGAGGCAATGAAGATGATAGGAGTCCAATATTCTGCAATGAACCTGGAAGCGGCTTTGGCCGCGGCAAAGTGCTGGTTTACCTATCGGCAGAAAGGGGGATGCAGAAACCGTATTGCATCTGATTTTCTGATTGGAGGACATGCCAGGATTCAGTGCGATCAGCTGTTGACGAGAGATCGAGGTTTTTACCGTGAATACTTTACTCAACTTAAAGTGCTCTCGCCATAGTGTTGGTCGTGATCCGCTATTGCTACCAGTCATCAAACGATTCCGGCACAAATCGAGCTGGCTGATAGTAAACATCGGCTGTTTTGCCTCCGCGCAACTTCGACACGGCGTTCCTGAGATCTTGCGCCTTGTTTGAGGCAGACGCGGGGGGTATTTTTACGGTACCGGGAGGATGGCGAAAATAACCGTACTCCAGATGGAATGGGAGATGATGACCGGGGTGAGGTCTTTCAAGCGCCAGTACATGGCGCCCCAGAAGGCGCCGGCGACACCGGCGGCCCCGATCAGCATGAAATTGAGCGATGAGATATGCACGCCGGCATAAAGGAGCGTGGCAATGATCCATCCCTGTCTATTTCCGAATCGGTCCATCAGCCGGCGTTGAAGGAATCCCCGCCAGTAGAGTTCTTCGCAGGGTCCGGTGACGAAAAAGAGCAGCAGGGCGATCTTCCAGATGGAGGTCGCCTCCCCTTTTTCGTAGATTGAGCCGATCTGGTCACCGGCAAACGGCAGGATCATCGACGCGACGGTTTTTCCCGCCCAGAAGACCAGGTACAGCAGGACAGCGGAAGCCATACCCAGGGCGGCGGCTCGCAGATCAAACTTAAGGTGGAGGGCACGTGGGGATTGAAAGCAAAACGACAGCGCCGTTAACGTGAGTGCGGAAGCAGAAATCTTGTACCAGAAAATTCCCCATTGAACATAGAAGGTGAAAATCCACAAAACAGCCGCCAGGGCAACCGTGCCGACCACCGGCGGCAACCCGCCTTTTTCTTCCGGCTTCAAATCAATGCCTCCATGATCAGGGATATGACCAGCAGGACCCCGAATGCGGTATCGAGCCGGGCGGTGCGGGCATCGGCATCGTCCGGAATCTTTTTGGCCATGAGTTTGAGCAGCCTCACCGCAATGGGCAGGGAGAAAAAGACCAGCAGCGACCACCATGACAACGGCCCGAACAGAACCATCACCAAGATGGACAGGTAGGCCAGCGACACAAGCACCGCATAGAGGATGAACCCTTTTTGCGCTCCCAGGAAGATGGCAATGGTGCGGATGCCCCGGTTCTTGTCGTGCTGGATGTCGCGCAGGTTGTTGGCCAGCAGGACCAGCGCCACGAGGACTCCGAAGGGGATGCTGATCCAGAGGGCATCGGCACTGAAAGTCCCGCGCTGAGCGAAATAAGCCCCTTCCACCATCAGCGGCCCCCACATCAGAAACACCGACAATTCGCCCAGCGCCACATATTTGTAGCTGACCGGCGGTGCGGTATAAGCGATGCTGGCCAGGAGTCCCGCCACGCCGATGGCCAACAGCGGCCAGCCGCGGACCGCCGTCAGCCAGAGACCCATTACGGTCGCCAGGGCAAAAAGAAGGTAGGCGGCCGTCAGCACGCTACGGGGCTGTATTTTACCCTCCACCAACGGGTGCGGCCGGTACTGGGCGGTAGAGACCTCGATGGTGTCCACGCCGCTTTTCACATCATAGTAGTCGTTGATCAGGTTGGTGGCCGCGTGCAGACACACAGCACCGCTGATGGAGAGAAAAAACAGCCCCCAGTAAAACGGCCCGTCCGCGGCCGCTATGGCCCCCCCCACTGCCACGGAAATAGCCGTCATGGTAAACGACCACGGGCGGCTGGCCAGAAACCAGTTCCGGTAAAATTCGTTCATGTTGATATCGCTTTCATCACGCAGTATACGCGTGGAAACGCCAGGCAGTTGCGGATTGACAAATGCATTCCGGCCGATGAATCGTACCGCAATATAACCTGAACGCCTTCATGTCAATTGACGATTTTCAGGCATGATAAGTCATGTCCCCGGAGATAAATCCGTCCAAGTCAAAATGTCTTTCTGCGCTCATGGTCCACTTTCCCTTCTCCTTGGTTGATATACTGATGCATCAGAGATATGTTTTGACACATGAGGACAACGATTAGAATAAAAGACGATCTGTTGAAGCGGGCCAAAAAACACGCGTCGGAACAGGGGCGCACGCTCACCTCCCTGGTCGAAGACGGCTTGACGCTCATCCTTTCAAAGCCAAAGGCCCGTCGAGAAAAACGAGTGGTGCTGCCGGTATCCAAAGCTTCGGGTGGTATTCTTCCGGGGGTTGATTTGAATCGGTCCAGCGACTTGGAGGAGGGCATGGGCGCCCCGTGATCCTTCCCGATGTCAACATCCTGGTGCCTGTATCATTTTAGATCGTTAGCGCTGCCCGACCCCAAAATCACTCCTTGTGAGACCGCCCGACTCCCTGTTTTTTTCTCAACATGAACTTGGTGGCTTCGATCAGAATGAAAACCAGCAGTCCGACGGCCGAAACGGTCGCCAGTTCGGACAGGGTCGGGGCGGTGATGCCGAAGGCCGCGCGCACAGAGGGGATCTGAACGAGAACGGCCACCAGGACCAGTTCCCAGCCCAGGGCTACCAGGAGCCACTTGTGCGGCGGGGCCTGAAAGATGCTGTAGGTCAGCGAGCGGCAATTCAGCGCGATCACGAACTCCACGACGATGAAGAGAAAAAAGATCATCGTGCGGGCCTGGGTGAGATCCGACAGGTTGTGGTAGAAGATAAGGAAAAAAAACGGGCTTTCGATGACCACCGCCCTGAGGATGAAAGACAGGATGTCCCAGCTGAAAAAGCTTTCCTGGGGATTGCGCGGCGGGCGCTGCATGATGTCCCTGTCCGGCGGAGCCACGCCCAGCGCCAGAGCCGGCAGGCCGTCGGAGGCCAGATTGATGTACAGGATGGCGGCCGGCAGCAGGGGTAATAATTCCGGCCCGAACGCCAGGACGATGCCGCCGATGACGATCACCTCGGTGACATTGCACTGCAGCAGGTAGGCCAGGTATTTTTTGATATTGTCGTAGATCCAGCGTCCCCGTTCGATGGCGCTGACGATCGTGGCAAAGTTGTCGTCGCTCAGAATCATGTCGGCTGCTTCCTTGGCCACGTCCGTGCCGCTGATGCCCATGGCGACGCCGATATCGGCATGCTTCAGCGCCGGGGCGTCGTTGACCCCATCCCCGGTCATGGCCACGACATCCCCCCTGGCCTTCCAGGCTTTCACGATCTTCAGCTTGTCGAGCGGAGAGACCCGGGCGTAGACGGTGACCTTGTCGACCAGATCGGCGAACTGGGCCTCGGACATTTCCTCCAGTTCCTTGCCGGTCAGCACCAGGTCCCCATCACGATAAATGTCGAGTTCCCGGGCCACGGCCACGGCAGTCAACAGATGATCACCGGTGATCATGACCGTTTTGATGCCGACTTCCCGACAGGTACGAACGGCGGCCGCGGCCTCTTCCCGCGGCGGGTCCATCATGCCGATCAGACCCAGGAAAACCATGTCGGTCTCGATCACCAGGTCCGGGCCAATGGCCCCGTCGAGATGCCGGGAGGCCACTCCCAGCACCCGCAGGGCATCACCGGCCATGGCCGTGCCGCTGTGCAGGATGCCCGCCCGCTTTTCGGAGGTCAGTGGCACCGTTTCACCGGCTTCGACCATGAGGGCGCAGCAGTTCACCACTACCTCCAGGGCCCCTTTCATGTAGGCCATCGGCCGTCCGTCCTGCTGGCGGTGAAGCGTTGTCATGCACTTTCTCTCGGAACTGAAGGGAACCTCGTCGAGGCGCGGGTGCGCGGACCGCATTTGCTCGATGGAGATGCCGGCCTTGGCGGCGGCGACCAGAAAGGCGGCCTCGGTCGGGTCCCCCTTTATGGTCCATCCGTCATCGCCGCGGCGAAGTTCCGAATTATTGCACAGCACCGCGCCCACCAGCAGGTGCTCGAGCCCGGCATCGACAGTCAACGGCCGTCCTTGCGTATCGCTGAAGGTTCCTTGCGGATCATAACCCGTGCCGCTGACTTCGATCGACCGGCCGGCGGCATACAACCGCCGGACCGTCATTTCACCGCGCGTCAAGGTGCCGGTCTTGTCGGTACAGATGACGGTGGTGCATCCGAGCGTTTCGACCGCCGGCATCTTCTTGACCAGGGCATTCTGGCGCGCCATGGCGTGCATGCCAAGGGCCAGCGCACCGGTAACGATCGCCGCCAGCGCTTCGGGCACGGCCGCCACCGCCAGTGCTATGGCAAACATCAACATTTTCAGGACAAAGGCCGTATCGACTCGTCCGACCATCACCTCGCGCCCCAGGCTGATGGCGACCACCAGGCCGCAGATCGCAAGGCAGATCAGGCTCAGCCATTTTCCGATCTCGTCGGTACGCTTCTCCAGCGGGCTTTTATCCACCTCGATCGCGGCGACCTGATCGGCGATCTTTCCGAATTCGGTCAGCATGCCGGTGGCGACGACCACTCCGCGGCCGCGGCCGAAGGTGATCGTCGTGCCGGTGAAGGCCAAATTTTTCCTGTCCTGCACCGCCGTGCCTTGCGGCAGGGCGTGGATGGTTTTTTCGACCGGAACCGATTCGCCGGTGAGTGCGGCCTCGTCGCAATGGATCGAATGGCTTTCGATGAGCCGCACGTCGGCCGCCAGTTTATCGCCCGCTTCGAGCACCAGGATGTCGCCCGGAACGATGCGGGTGGATTCGAGTTCAACTGTCGCGGCATCCCGGATGACCGTCACGGTCGCCGCCAGCATCTTTTTGAGCGCTTCCAGGGCCCTTTCGGCGCGATACTCCTGCACGAATCCCAGCACGGCGCAGAAGACGACGATGACCAATATAACGGCGGCATCGACCAACTCGCCCACCAGGGCGGAGAGGATGACGGCGACGATCAGGATGACGATCAGGATGTTTTTAAACTGATGGAGAAATATGGCCACCGGTGACACCGCCGTTTCATGTTTCAGCTCGTTGGCCCCAATACGTTCCAGGCGGCGATGGGCCTCAATCGGCGTCAAACCGTTGAGCGGATCGGTCTCGAGTTCCCTTAAAACCTCCTCGCGGTGCATGGCATGCCACAAGGGCTGGTGAACCATCTGCAAACCTCCTCTATGACACCATCGCGGCGTTGTGTTAATGGCGACGCCATATCTGAGCTACACCAACGAAGCAAATTTTTCAACGATATCGGGACGGAGAACCGGAATCTTGGCCAGATGCCGACAAGCGGCGCAGGTGGGCGATCAGCTGATTCATATCCTGGGGCAGCGGAGCTTCAAAACAAACCGGTGCCTGCCGGCGCGGGTGACGGCAGGTCAATTGCCATGCGTGCAGCATTTGTCGCCCCGCCGACCGGGTGAGCGCGCTGAGCGCCGCGGGCAACCCCCGGCCGGCATTGCGGCCGGTGTATACCGGATCGCCGAGGATGGGATGATTGACGGCCGCGCAATGGACCCGCGCCTGATGGGTGCGGCCGGTTTTAAGGTTCAATTCGAGCAGCGTCAAACCCTTGAACCGTTCACGGACTGTCCAGCGGGTTTCGGCCGCGCGCGGCTTGCGACTGCGGGTCGACATGCGTTTACGGTTCACCGGGTGCCGCCCGATGGGCAGCGCGATCACGCCGCTGTTTTCGGCCATTTCGCCGTAGACGATGGCCAGATAGATTTTACGAATGCCGCGCGCGGCAAACTGCGCCGCCAGATGGGCATGCGCGGCCGCATTCTTGGCGACGATAAGAACCCCGGAAGTGTCTTTGTCCAGACGGTGAACGATGCCCGGCCGCAGCTCGCCGCCGATAGGACCGATGCCCGGACAATGATGCAGCAGGGCATTGACCAGCGTGCCGGATGCGTGCCCGGGAGCGGGGTGAACGACCATGCCGGCCGATTTGTTGAGCACGATCATATCGTCGTCTTCGTGCAGAATATCCAGATCGAGCGGTTCCGGTTGTGCCGCCACATCGATCGGCTCCGGTATGCACCCGGCGATCCGGTCTGCGGCCTGCAACCGATAGCCGGGCTTCTTCGGCCGGTTGTTGACCGTGATCCGGCCTTGCTGGATCAGGCCGGCAGCCTGCGAACGGGTCAGGAAGGAGATATGCGCGACGACCAACAGATCGAGGCGCATTCCCGCATCGACGGGTTCGGCGACAAAGTGAAAAGGGCCGGTGACTGGCATTCTGGAAGGAAAACTAGAGGCTGGGAACCTGGACCTCGGCCGGGGCAAAAAACGATTCGATTTCGGAGATGATCGTTTCTTCGTCGGTCTTGCGGGCCGTCGACAGTTCCTTGACGAGCAGCACTTGAGCCGTATCGTAAAGCTTGCGCTCTCCGAAAGACAGGTCCTTGGTCAGTTTCAGAAGGGAAAGATCCCGGAAAACTTCCGCCACATCGTAAAGAGAGCCGGTCTTGATCTTGTCCATGTAATCGCGATAGCGCCGGTTCCAGGTCTGGTTGTCGTTCAGGGTTTCCTTTTTGGCCTTCATGACCTCGTAGACCTTGGGGATCTCCTTCTTGTCGATGATGTCCCTCAATCCGACCGAGTCGACGTTGCTGATGGGAATCATGATCAGCATGTTGTTTTCGAGGACCTTCATCATGTAGAAATCATGTTTTTCGCCGTTGACCACACGGCTCTCGATGGCTTCGATTTTTCCGACGCCGTGGGCCGGATAAACGGCCAGGTCGCCGACGCGAAACTCTTTTACCTTCGGTTTTTTCAAAATTGTTTTGGCCTGCCCGCTCGCTTTTTTACTGCTCATTTGTCCACCGATTCGTGAAGTTTCGCCCTGCCGATTAAAAGTTACCCACCTGATACCGGTCGATTAAAAATCAATTCCATATCGGCAGCAAAAAAGGCTGGTGCTTGCCGGGGCCGGCCAGTGCTACGATGAACGCCATGGCAAAAATAAGATGCACATTAACCGTCCGGGGCGGGCAATCGAATCAAACTGAGTGATATTAATAAAATAATAACCAAGAGTATATACCACGCCCTCACCCGACAATCAATAAAAAAAAGGACCGGCCCCCGTTGCCGGGTGCCGGTCCTTTTTTGGTTGTTGGCGTATTAAGCGGTTGGAACAGCCCGCTGAGCCCTTATCCCATTTTAATCAGCAACGGGACCAGCAACAGGGCCACGACGTTCAGGATCTTGATCATCGGGTTGATAGCCGGACCGGCGGTATCCTTGTAAGGGTCGCCGACCGTATCACCGGTCACCGCCGCCTTGTGGGCATCGCTGCCCTTGCCGCCCAGATGGCCGTCTTCGATGTATTTCTTGGCATTGTCCCAGGCCGCGCCGCCGGTGGTCATGGAGATCGCCAGGAACAGCCCCGTGACGATGCTGCCGATCAAGAGACCGCCCAAGGCGATTTTGCCCAGAAGCAGCCCGACGACAACCGGCACCACAACCGGCAGAAGGGCCGGAATCATCATCTCTTTGAGGGCGAACTTGGTGACGATATCGACGCAGGCCGCGTAGTCCGGCTTCCCGGTCCCTTCCATAATGCCCGGAATCTCACGGAACTGGCGGCGCACCTCGTCCACGACCGCCCCACCGGCTTTGCCGACTGCGCGCATGGAGATAGAGGCAAACAGGTACGGCAGCATCCCGCCGAGGAACAACCCGATAATGACGTTGACGTTGCTCAGGTCGAAAGAGAGTTTCTCACCGCCGCCGTGCAGGGCGAATTCCTGGGTGTAGGCGGCGAAGAGGACCAGCGCGGCCAGGCCGGCTGAACCGATGGCATAGCCCTTGGTGACGGCCTTGGTGGTATTGCCGACCGCGTCCAGCGGGTCGGTGACGGCCCGCACGCTCTCGTCCAAACCGGCCATCTCGGCGATGCCGCCCGCGTTGTCGGTGATCGGGCCGTAGGCATCGATGGCAATGACCATACCGGTCATCGACAGCATCGACATGGCGGCCATCGCGATGCCGTAAAGGCCGGCAAAGTGATGAGCGGCCCCGATGCTCAGGCAGATGGCCAGAACCGGCAGGGCGGTGGCTTCCATGCTGACCGCCAGACCGGCGATGATGTTGGTGCCGTGACCGGTGGTGGAGGCTTCCGCCACCAGTTTGACCGGCTTACGGATACCGGTGTAGTATTCCGTGATAATAACGATGACCACCGTCAACACCAAACCGACCAGGGCCGAGTAAAAAACGGCCATGGGGGTGATGATTCGCACGCCAGGAATCTCCAGGGTCGGCATCAGCTTCTGGCAGGCGATGAAAAATGCGATCGCAGCGAGGATGGCCGCGCCGAACATCCCTTTGTAGAGCGCCCCCATGATGTATTCGTTGGCGCCCAGGCGGACGAAGCCGACCGCGATGATGGAGGCCACGATGGAAATCGCGCCCAGGACCAGCGGAAATTCGGTGGCGATCAGCTGGTCGGGAAACAAGAGGTTGCCCAGCAGCATGGCGGCAACCGCCGTAACGGCATAGGTCTCGAACAGGTCGGCGGCCATTCCGGCGCAGTCGCCGACGTTGTCGCCGACGTTGTCAGCGATAACGGCCGGGTTGCGGGGATCGTCTTCGGGGATCCCGGCTTCCACCTTACCGACCAGGTCTGCACCGACATCCGCACCCTTGGTGAAGATGCCGCCGCCCAGACGGGCGAAAATGGAGATCAGGCTGCCGCCGAATCCGAGGGCCACCAAGGCGATGACCGCCTCGCGCACCGGGGTTCCGGTGGCCAGCAGGATGGCGTAAAAACCCGCAACCGAGGTCAAGGCCAGGCCCGCCACGATCATGCCGGTTACCGCCCCGCCTTTGAACGCCATGGCCAGGCCTTTTTTAAGCCCGCCGCGCGCGGCCTCGGCCGTGCGGACGTTGGCGATCACCGAAACCCGCATGCCGACGTAGCCGGCGATGAAGGATGCCGTCGCACCGCAGATGAACCCGATGGCGGTTTTCAAATTCAGAAAGACCGCGACCAGGATAAAAAGGACGATGGCGGCAATGCCCATGCTTTTCAGCTGCCGGTTCAGGTAGGCAATCGCGCCGGTTTTGATGGCATTGGCAATCTCGTTCATCTTTTCATTGCCCGACGGTGCGTTTTTCACGACGCTCGCGGTGATGATCGAGAAAAGCACACCCGCCAGACCGACTAGCGCACAAATCAACGGTAAGTTGTAGCTCATTCTCTCCTCCATCTAAAATGTGAATGTTTACAGCGAAGCCAGAAAGTTTTTGTCGTTGAAACGGTTCATTCCCTCCTGCAGCCCTTGGGTTAGAACGGTCACCACCGCATCCGTTGCCCTGTCGACGATCCGGCTCAGCAGATCCGACTCGGTAACGGAGTACCGTCCCAGAACGTGGCCCGTGACGTCGGCCTTTTCCGCCGGCCGTCCGATGCCGATGCGCAGGCGGGCGAACTCACCGCTCCCAAAGACGCTCATCAACGATTTCAATCCGTTGTGCCCTCCATGCCCTCCTTTCTCTTTGATTTTTAATCGTCCAAATGATAGGTCCACATCGTCATGAATGACCAGCAGACCACTGTTGGAAATCCTGTAAAAATCGGCAAGGCGCCTGACCGGGGGCCCGCTGTTGTTCATGAAGGCCAAGGGTTGGGCCAACACCACCTCGACGCCTTCGATGCGTCCCCGGCCAAAACGTGCCTGGAACTTGCTCTTGTCGAGCGTTATGGCAAAGCGCCGGCTCAGCTCCGCGACGATCTTGAAACCGGCGTTGTGGCGGGTATCCCGGTAGGCATCACCGGGATTGCCCAGGCCGACAACCAGCCGCAAATCCGCTTCAGATATTCGGGTCGTTGAATCCATCCGAATACCGGCGGCAGGACCATGGCGAATCGTCGGTGGCAAAACCTCTTGAGGATTCCGCAGCCTCGTCCCGACTCTTCACGACGGTCACTCTTTTTCGCCCTCTTCAGGCGCCTCTTCGGCCTCCCCGGCCACTTCGGCTTCACCCTCCTCGGCCACCTCTTCTTCTTCGGCCTTCGGGCTGGTGACCGTCACAACCGTAAAGTTCGTGTCGGCCGAAATTTCAACGCCTTCCGGCAGCTTGACCTCTTCGACGTGAATCGCATCCCCGATGTCCAGGGTACTGATGTCCAGAACAATCGATTCCGGAATTTCACCGGGCAGACACAATACTTCGAGTTCCCGGCGCACGACCTGCACGATGCCGCCGCGTTCTTCGCCGATCGATTTTCCCTCGACCGTGACCGGGACATTGACCCAGATCTTGCGGGTCATGCTGATTTCGTAGAAATCGACATGAATGAGCTTTCTCGAAACCGGATGAGCCTGCAGTTCCTTGACCATGACCGGCCGCGTGGAAGACTCTCCGTTTTGAATGACCAGGTTCAGGACCATCTGGTTGATGTTGTGATTCTTAAGGATCAGCTCAAATTCATGTATATTCACCGATAACAGCAGCGCGTCGGTTTCGGGACCATAAAGCACCGCTGGCATTCGGCCGCTGCGGCGCAGCACGCGCGCCGGTCCGTTGCCGGTGGTCTGCCGGAGTGTTGCCGCTAACTGAAGTTGTTCCAAATCTTGGGCTCCTTTTTCAATTGACGCAATCTAAATGAAGAGTGATGTCACCGAATCGCCGTTGTGGCTGCGGATGATGGCTTCTCCGACCAGCGCCGAAATGGTCAGCACCTTTATTTTAGCGCAGCCGGCGGCGTTCGGCTTGAGCGGAATCGTGTCCGTAACAACCAGGCTTTTCAGGCACGAGGACTCGATGCGATCGATCGCCGGACCCGAGAGCACGGGGTGGGTGCAACTGGCATGGACCTCGCTGGCGCCGGCATTCTTGACGGCGGTCGCGGCCTCAGTTAGCGTACCGGCGGTATCGACCATGTCATCGAGAATCATGGCCACCTTGTTGCGGACATCTCCCACCACCGCCATCGCCTGGGCCTTGTTAGGTGCCGAACGCCGCTTGTCGATGATGGCCAGATCGGCATCGAGGCGCTTGGCAAAGGCGCGTGCGCGTTCGACCCCGCCGGCATCCGGTGAAATGATGACCAGGTTGTCGTGGAAGTTTGATTTGATGAAGTCGATCAGCACCGGTGCCGCGAAGAGGTTATCGACCGGAATGCTGAAAAAGCCCTGGATCTGTCCGGCATGCAGATCGAGGGTGATAACGCGTTTGGTGCCGGCGACCGTCAGAAGGTCCGCCACCAGTTTGGCGCTGATCGGTACCCGCGGGGCAACTTTCTTGTCCTGGCGCGCATAACCGTAATAGGGCAGAACGGCCGTGATCCTTTTGGCGGAGGAGCGGTTGCAGGCATCGATCATCAGCAGCAGTTCAACCAGGTTATGGTTGACCGGCGAACAGGTGGACTGGATGATGAAAACGTCTTTCTGGCGGATATTCTCATCGATTTCGATCTGAATCTCGCCATCGCTGAACGTCTTGACTATGGCCCCGCCCAGCGGCTGGTCGAGGTACTGGCAGATCTTCCCGGAAAGGTCGAGGTTGGAATTACCGCTGAATATAACCAGATCTCTCATGACCGCTACCGTTTTTTTTGCTGACGTTATCCCGCCGAAAACCGGCCGCCCTGAAAGGAGCCGAAAGCGTCCTCGGCGTCAGTAAGGGCTTTTGGCTGGGGCGGGAGGATTCGAACCTCCGAATGCAGGAACCAAAGTCCTGTGTCTTACCGCTTGACGACGCCCCAAAAAATAAAATGATGCCGGCGGCTGGATACTTAAACTGAATCTCTCCGATCGCCTTCCGGTATCATCTTACCGACTGCCGACGTTTGTATCGACGATGAGCCGGGTCAGAAACACCGACCCGTCGGTTTGTCCTTCGAGATCCCGGCGGGCACGGTGGGCCGTATTATCATCGGCAAAAAGCGCAAAGACACTCGAACCGCTGCCGGACATTGAAATGCCGAGCGCTTCGCGTCCTTCAAGGGCTTGCCTGGCCGCCCCGACCTGCGGATACCGGCTCAGTGTCACTGTTTCCAGGTCGTTGCACAGGTGCAGCGCCGGATCGAAGGGGCGCCGTTTCAAATCGAAGTCTTTAAGTTTTTTTTTACACTTTGTCAATCCTAAATCCAGATTTTTGTATACCTCGGCCGTCGATACGCTGATGCCGGGATAAATCAGCAACACCCGATAGGACGCCAACCGCCGGCAGGGCTCCAGAAGCTCACCGATGCCGGTCGCCAGCGCCGGCTGCCCGAATATGAAAAACGGAACGTCCGCACCGACCGCCAGTCCCATCTCGCTGAGTTCCTGAAGCCGGAACGGATATTTAAAAAAACGATTCAGGCCCCTGAAGACCGCCGCGGCATCGCTGCTGCCACCCCCCAGACCGGCACCGGTCGGGATTCTCTTGTCAATGGTGATCGTCACACCGTCCAAGTGCCGGCGGCGGCGCCGGGCCAGGTTGCCGAAAAAAATGTCGGCGGCGCGGTAGGCGGTGTTGGTGTCGTCGGCGGGAACGGCCGGATCCGAGCAGATGACCTGGACGCGCGTCCCCCCGGGGTCCAGCCGGACGAGGTCGGCCAGCTCCAGGGGGCACATCAGGGTAGACAGGTCATGGTATCCATCCGGCCGTCGGCCGGTAACCTGCAGGAACAAATTGATCTTGGCCGGAGCGCTGATTCGAATCATGGAAGCCGTGTTTTCTCGGCGCAGGTCCGGCGGACTTGGACAGCCACGTCACGGGGCAAATCACTTGTGGGCATGCGGGAATAAGTCACTAAATGGTTTTCGGGTACGCCTTTACAACCGGTAAAGCCGGTCAGGGTTTCTCCCTGACATAGGCGATCCGCAGGTCATAGAGAATGTTCTTGAGCATATTTTCCTCGTCACGGGAGAGATTGCCGCGGGTCTTCTCCTCCAGCATGCTCAGGATATCGATGGTTTGCTTGGCCATCGGCAGGTTTTTTGACGGTCGTCCGGTCTCCGGGTCCTCGATCGCCCCCAGGTGCAGCAGCGCCGAGGCATTCAGGGAAAGAATAAACGTCGGGAAGTTGAGCGTCGGCAGCGGCATGTCTTCGAGGCCCTCGACACCGTCCCGGGCGCCAGCCTCTGGCCGTGGCGGGGCCTGGGTTTCACCGGCCGGGGGACTGCCCTCGGGGATGTCCTCTTTGGGTGTCTTTTCGCTTTCTTCGCCGGAAAACAGGCGGCGGTCTTTGATGCTGAATCCCTTTTCTTCGTCGGGCATGTTGGCCTCCTGTGAAACGGTCATGGCCTTTCGAGCGGCCACGGTTACTGAAAAATGGGTCACGTATGCAGGGGCGAAAGATTTTTCGCCCAACCTTACCGGCAGCAAGCTGGTTTAAACCGGCGCGCCGGCGACGAAATGACCGGGTGCGCAGAACGACTGACTGTCTCGTAAGGGCGAAAAATCTTTCGCCCCTACCGGGATCTTAGACCGGGGCATCTGTCACAACTCGAGCGGTGTCACCGTGTTGACCTGCGGCAGGGCCCGCAGCTCCTCCAAGGCGTCGGCCGGAATCGATGTGTCCGTTCTGAGAAAGATAATGTTGTTTTCACCATCCTGGTCCTGGCCCACCTGCATGCGGCTGATATTGATGCTGTGCCGGCCGAGGGTGGTGCCGATACTGCCGATCGCCCCCGGCTTGTCCTGGTTGTAGATCAGGGCCAGGTGGCCTTCCGGGATGAGTTCGAGCCCAAAGTTGTTGATCTTGACGATCCGTGGGTCGCTCTTGCCGAAAATGGTACCGGCGACCGTGGTGGTCATGTCGGTAGTGCCCACCCGCACCGACATCAGGTTGATAAAATGGTCCGACTCGGCACTGGTGCTCTCGATGACCTTTATGCCCATTTCCTTGGCGATCACCGCCGAATTGACGAAATTCACGGCATCCCGGACCATCGGGGTCAAGAGCCCCTTGAGCATCGCCGTGGTCACCGGCGATAAATCGAGGCCGTTGAAATCACCTTCATAGATGACTTCGACTTTTTTGACCGGTCCCCTGGAAAGTTGGGCCTGGAGAAGGCCGATGCGGTCCGCCAGTGCGAGGTAGGGCCCCAGTTTCTTGAGCAGTTCCCCGGTGATGGACGGAACGTTGACCGCGTTGATGATCGTGCCGTCTTTAAGATAGGCGATAATCTGCTCGGCAATCGCCATGGCGACATTCGTCTGGGCCTCCAAGGTCGAGGCCCCCAGATGCGGCGTGCAGATGACCCGCTCGTGATTGAAGAGCCGGCAGGCACCCGGCGGTTCTTTTTCGAAGACATCCAGCGCGGCGCCGGCGACCTTGCCCGAAGCCAGGGCTTCATCGAGCGCCTCTTCGTCCAGGATGCCTCCGCGGGCGCAGTTAATGATCATCACGCCGTCTTTCATCATCGCGAAAGCCGCCCGGTCGATCAGTTTCTCGGTGCCCTTGACCTTGGGAACATGGACGGTAATGAGGTCGGCGCTGCGGTAGAGTTCCTCCAGACCGACGCTTTTAAAACCCGCTTTCTCGATCTGTTCAGGCAAAACGAAGGGATCGTGGACCATCACGCGCATTTTGAGTCCGCGGGCGCGGTCGGCGACGATCGAGCCGATCTTTCCGAAACCGATCACGCCCAGCCATTTATTGAAAACCTCCCGGCCCTGCAGCCGTTTTTTCTCCCACTGGCCGGCCTTGAGCGTGACGGTTCCGATCGGAATGTTGCGGCTGAGAGCCATGATCATGGCAATGGTGTGCTCGGCCGTGGTGATCACGTTGCCGGTCGGCGTGTTCATGACGACCACGCCCCGTTTGGTGGCCGCCGGAATGTCGACGTTGTCGAGCCCGATGCCGGCCCGGCCGACGACCTTCAGTTTTGCGGCCGCCTCCAGAAGATCCTCTGTCACTTTGGTGGCGCTGCGGATCACCAAGCCATCGTATTGACCGATGATGGACTTGAATTCCTCGGGGGACATTCCGGTTTTGACATCCACCTCCAACCCGTCCGCTGTCCGCATCATTTGAATTCCGATGTCACCCAGGTTGTCACTGACCAATACCTTCATGCTCCCTCCCTGTATTAACGACTTCGAAATTGGAACCTGGAAGTTTGAAACTTGATACTGGAAACTTGATACCGCAATTAGGAATTTGGAACCGGTCTCGACAGTGACCATTAAACCCGGAACCTTGAACCCAGACCCCTTTGGTGAAACGACGCCAAAATCACACACCCTCGTTGTGTTGAGCGCAGCGAAACCCAACACCGGCGAAGTTCCATCATTTCTTGTTGGGGTTCGTTACACGCACCCCAACCTACCCGCTTGAACCTACCTTGGACCTTAAACCTTTAACCCTGAACCCCCGCCCCTTTTTTCACCCCCGATGCTCACTGTGCGACCAGTGCCTTCCGGAATTGAATATATCCGTCTCTGACCGCCGTGTAGGGTTCGATGGCGGCCGCTAGGATGGCCTCGTATTCACCTAACCGAAATGACAGGTCGTTCAGCCGCCGGTAGCCCCCCACGGCCAGTGCCAGCCCGGTCGGCTCGAGGTAGGTGAGGGGATTGAGAAAGAGATCGCCGCCGAAGCCGGCCGTATCTCTAACGGTGGAGGGTCCCAGCAGGGGCCACACGATGAAAAACCCATTGCCGATGCCGTAAACGCCCAACGTCTGCCCCAGGTCCTCGTCGCTGATTTCAAGGTTGAACATCTCTTTGCCCGCATCGCCGAACCCGAGCACTCCCATGGTCGTGTTGATGAAAAAGCGCGCGGTTTCCGTTCCGGCCGCCTTGAATTTTCCCTGCAAAAGGCAGTTGGCAAGGCGCACGGGGGTGAGCACGTTGCTGAAAAAATTGGCGACACATTGGCGGATATCTTCCCGGAACACCCTGCTATAGCCCTTGGCCACGGGCTTGAGCACCCAGAAGTAAAGCCGGTCGTTGAACCGGAAAACGACACGGTTGACGGGCTCGAAGGGATCGGCTATCCGGACCGCCGGCTGGGCCTCTTCCGAGGGAAAATTGAATTCGTCATCGATGGCCGGCGCCGATGCCTCGACCGGCTCGCCCGGGCCGGTCTGATCGGTCTGATCGGTCTGATGGGTCTGATCGGGAGCCGACGATGTTCCCGGCGCGGCCGCCGCCGAGCCGGAAACATTATTTGCAGCGCGCACCGGGGCGCTTGACAGCAACATGGCGATAACCAGAGCGCGCGCGGCCGCCCAGGCGATTGTCCGCGATTTCGAACGCTTTAAAAAAATCGGCCGCTGCGGGTGCCGACACGCCCGGTCGGCAACGCCGGCCCCGGTGGCGTCACCTGAAGAGGGAGTTGTCCGGCCGCTGCGCCGCAGGAGGACCATCGCCGCCCGCAGCGCCGGGTTATTTTGCCTTGCGTCTTTACCCATTGGTTTTTTCCTGTTGTTTCTGCTCCCCGATCTTTTGCTTCAACCGGTCGATGACCTGAGCGGCCGATTCTTTATTGAACAGGTCGGAAAACTGGGTCTGGTAGTTCTGCACCAGACTGACGCCTTCGACGTACACGTCATAAATTTTCCAGTTGCCGTCCTTGAGCCACAGGTTGTAATCGACATTGACATCGCCGTCGTTTCGGGGAATTCTGGTTTTGACCTTGGCTTTTTTACCGGCGTCGTCCACCACCTCGTCGACGTATTCGATCTTGAGCCCTTTGACGGTCCCGTTGATGCGTGACAGGTAATTGTTGCCCAGAAATTCGGCAAAAAGATCCGTAAATTCCCGGCGCTGGGGTGGCGTCATGCTTTTTTCCCAATGGTACCGCCCGGCGGTTCGCTTGGCGATCAGCTCGAAGTCGAACATGGCGTTGGTCACCGACCGGATCTTCTCGCGCAGCTCGTCCCGCCGGACGGGATCGTCGTACTGCGGATCCTCGAGAATTTGGATCGCCTTGTCAACCGGTCCTTTCAGCGCATCGACCGGCGCCCCGGCCATCGCCGGCACCGCCATCACGCCCAAAAGAAAGATCGCACAACACCAGAGCCCATTTTTCACGGCCGCCTCCTTCATCGCTCCCTCCCGCGGTGTCAGACCTTGCCGAACACGAATTTACTGATCAACTCCTCGATATCAAGGGCCGATTCGGTTTCGGTGATCATCCCGCCCGGTTTGAGCGGCACATCCGATACGCCGGGGGACAGCTTGATGTATTTGTCGCCGATCAAACCGGCGGTTTTGATCGAAGCAATGACATCCTCACTCAAAACGATGTCCTTCAGGATCTTCATCCGGACCAGCGCCATCCAACGCTCCTGGTCCAGCGAAAAATCTTCGACCTTGCCGATCGGAACACCGGCCAGTTCCACTTCGGAACCAGTCTTGAGGCCCGCAATCGACTGAAACCGGGCGGTAACGGTGTAGTAATTGTCGCCGATGATTTCCATTTTGCCGAGGCGGATGGTCAGATACCCGACAGAGATGATGCCGATGAGCACGAACAGGCCCACCGCGACCTCAACGGACCATTTTTTCATCTTTCCTCCTGTTGCGAGCAGACGCGGAAATCAAACAATTTCTCCTGGTTGGCCTCGGCCGTCGACAAAATGCCGTCGATCGTGTTGCCGCGCTGGACCTCGACGATACCGACCCCGACCGTAAAACAAATGTCCACTCCGGGCGGAGAGGTCAGGATCGTTTCGCCCCTGATCTGCCGGTTGAGCTTGGCGCAGAAGGCCCGGGCCTGATCGCTGTTCGTGTTGGACAGAACCAGCAGAATCTTGTTCAGCCCGTACCGCGAGCAGGTGTCGGTAATCCGGATTTCGCCCTGCAGCTGCAGGGCGAAATTCTTGAGGGCCGTCTGACACGCCTTGCGGCCCAGGGTTTCGTTGATCTGGTCGATGTTGCGGACCGTCAGCAGCACCATCGAAAACGCGATCTGGTGGCTCTGCAGCCGCGTCATCTCTTCATGGAATTTGCGATCGCCGGCCTGCTGGGATGCCAATCCGGTCAACTCGTCCCGGCGGCTTTCGAGCCCGCTGATGAATTGCTGGATCACCGGCTCGTTGGTGTATTGGATTTCATCGGGCGTGCCTTCGAAGAGAATCCGGCCGTCTTCCAGCATGGCGATGCGCTGCGAGATGTAGAAAATGTCGGGAATCTCGTGACTGACGATCACGCCCGTAAACCCGAAGCGTTTCTGGTAATCCGCGATCATGCCGTGAACCACGCTTTTGCGGATCGGATCGAGCCCGGTCGTCGGTTCATCGAAGAGCACGATCTGCGGGTCGGTAATCAGGGCGCGGGCCAGCGCCACGCGCTTTTTCATGCCGCCCGAGAGCTGGGAAGGATATTCATGGTCGATGGCGCGCAAATCGAGCTGCTCCATTTTCTGGTGCACCCGGCGCCGGATCTCTTCCCGCGGCAGGCCTGTTTTTTCCTGCAGCGGCAGGGCGATGTTCTCGAACACCGTCATCGAATCGAAAAGAGCGGTGCCCTGGAACATGTAGCTGAATTTTCTTTTTAGATCTTCGCGCTCCTTTTTGCCGAAGGCCCCCAGCGGCCGGCCGTCAAAAAAAATATCGCCCGCATCCTGCCGGATGAGACCGATCATGTGCTTCAGGAGCACGCTCTTGCCGACCCCGCTCTTGCCGATAATCGATGTGATCTGGCCGGCGTAGATGCTCAGGTCGATGCCGTTAAGGACCCGTTTGTCGCCGAAATGCTTGTGGACATCTATGAACTGGATCAGGGGGCGGTCCATTGTCTTCTCACAGCAAAAAAGAGGTCAGCACGTAATCCGTCACGAGAATCAACACGCAGGACTGAACCACGGCCGATGTGGTAGAAAAGCTGACCCCCTTGGCCCCCTGGCCATTTGACCGGAGGTGGGTGTAATACCCGTGATAGCAGCAGATGGTGATGACCACCAGGGCAAACACAATCGATTTGATGAACCCGCCGTTAAGGTCCACCATGGCGACGCTCGATTCGACCCGCGAAAAGTAGATGCCCGAGCTGAGCCCCAGCAGAAGCGAACCGGTCAGGTAACCGCCGAAAATACCGATGACATCGAAAAGGGCGGTCAACAAGGGAAAACTGATCAGGGCGGCGGCGATGCGCGGGCTGACGAGATACTGGATGGGATCGATGCTCATCGTCTCCAGGGCATCGATCTGCTCGGAAATCCGCATGATGCCGATTTCGGCCGCCATGGCCGATCCGGCCCGCGCAATGATCATAATCGCCGTGAGCACCGGACCCATTTCGCGCACCAGCGTCAGGGCCACGGCCGATCCCAGCGAGCCGGCGGAGCCGTATTTGACCAGAACGTAATAGCCCTGCAGGCCTAAAACCATGCCGGTGAAAGCGCCGGTCAGACAGATGACGAAAATCGACTTCGACCCGATGAAATAGATCTGCTGGGCGGTCTTGGAAAAAATGGTCGGCAGCGAAAAAATCCGGACAAAGCCCTGGACGAAAAAAATCATGACGGCGCCCATCTCCCGCACCAGATCGATGCAGTAGCGGCCCAGGGCCGCCAGCGGTGAGGCGATGGATGCTGACCGGTTCATCAAAAGGATCCCTGCCTGTGGTTAAGATGGCTTTGTCACACTGTCGGTCGAATAAACCATGAATTTATATATGGATAGCGTGGTTATGTCAAGTTCGTGCCCATCAGCAATCTTATTAAGGTCCCGGTCATTTTCCGATCCGAAAGTGGGCGATTTTTCGCAAGTTTAAGGAAATCAGTTCATTGCGCGCCGGCAGACCGTCCCGTCCGGCAGGCAGAAGCTTCAGGCGCGCTTCCGCCGGGGGCGGCCGGAAAACCGCAATGGTGCCGAATGGGCCCCGACCGGTTGAAGAACAGCGCGTGGTGCGCTATCATGGGGCGATCTTTTTCGGGCCGGGATCGCCCATAAAGCGCCGATCCGGCCCGGCAAACCGATGGTTTTAACCCGACGGCAGACTTTATGTCCCCTTTCGGCGGACCCGTAAAACATATGCGTCAATCCATTTCAAGCCCGAATTAATTATGATCAGCATTGAAAATCTCTCAAAAAGATTCGGCGAGCACGTCCTTTTCGAGGATGTGGCTTTCCAGCTCAGTTCCCGCGAACGGCTGGGACTCGTGGGCCGCAATGGTCACGGCAAGACCACCCTTTTTAACATCATCGGCGGTGAGGAAGAACCCGACGAGGGCCTGGTCAACGTCCCCAAAGGGTATCGCATCGTTCACGTCCGGCAAACCATAGACTTTTCCCGGGCAACCATCCTGGAAGAAGCCGCCGCCGGCCTGCCGGCTGACGGAAGCGACCAGATCTGGCGGGCTGAAAAAATCCTGGCCGGCCTCGGCTTTTCGGAAAAAGACCTGCAACGGGCCCCGCACGAGTTCTCGGGTGGCTTCCAGGTGCGTCTGAACCTGGCCAAGGCGCTGGTGGCCGAACCCGACCTGATCCTTTTAGACGAGCCGACCAACTACCTGGATATCGCCTCCATCCGCTGGGTGGCGCGTTTTTTTCTCTCCTGGCCGCGCGAGTTGATGCTGATTACCCACGACCGCAGTTTCATGGACAGTATCGTCACCCACACCATGGGCATTCACCGGCGCAAACTGCGCAAGATGACCGGCACCACAGAGAAATACTACGCCCAGATCGCCCAGGATGAGGAGGTGCACGAAAAAACCAGGGTCAACGACGAGCGGCGCCGCAAGGACATCGAGCTGTTCATTTCCCGCTTCCGCGCCAAGGCCCGCCTGGCCAACATGGTTCAATCGCGCATCAAAACCCTGCAGAAGATGGAAAAACCCGACAAGCTCGAAAAAATCAAGTCGCTCGGTTTTTCTTTTCGCGCGCGGCCGTTTTCCGGCCGTCAGATGGTGACCGCTCAGAACCTTTCTTTTGCCTACCCCGGCCAGCCGCCCCTGATCCGCGGCTTCGGGATCACGATCGCTAAAAACGACCGCATCTGCGTCGTCGGGCGCAACGGCCGCGGCAAGACCACGCTTCTCAAGCTCTTGTCCGGCGCCCTCGCGCCGCAGGCGGGAAACTTGCGCTACAACCCGCAAGTGGTCCCCGGCGCATTCGAACAGACCAACCTGAAAACGCTGGTGGACGAGCGCACGGTCGAAGAGGAGATCCTGTACGCCGATCCGCAAATCGGCCGGCAGGCCGCCCGCAACATCTGCGGCGCGATGATGTTCGAGGGCGAGGCCGCCCTGAAAAAAATCGCGGTGCTCTCCGGCGGCGAAAAAAGCCGGGTCATGCTCGGCAAACTGCTGGCCACGCCGGTCAACCTCCTGCTGCTGGACGAACCCACCAACCATCTCGACATGGAATCCTGTGACGCGCTGCTGGCCGCTCTCGACAACTTCGACGGTGCGGTGGTCATGGTGACGCACAACGAAATGTTCCTGCACGCCCTGGCCGGGCGCCTGGTGGTGTTTCAGGCGGAGGGCATCGAAATCTTCGAGGGCGGCTACGCGCGTTTCCTGACCGAAGGCGGTTGGCGGGAAGAGGCGCTGGTGGCTCCGGCGGCGGCCGGTGGGACTGCGAAGGAGCGGAAACCCGAAAAGGTCAACAAGAAGGCGTTGCGGCGGCGACGCTCCGAACTGCAGGCGGAGCGCGCGCGCGTGTTGGGGCCGATCGAGCGCGAGGCCGCCCGGATCGAAAATGAGATCGACGCTCATGAAAAGCGGCTCGAGGCGCTCACGGTGGACATGCAGGCCGCCAGCCAGAGCGGCGATGGGACAAAAATAACGGCGCTTTCCCAGTCCATGCATGCCTGCCGCGAGGCCATTGACCGTCTTTTCGAAGACCTCGAGCGGCAAAGCGCGGCCCTGGAGGAAAATAAACGCGCCTTCGACAAAAAAATGGAGGCCGTGTGAACAGGGCCTACACGCCCTCGGGCTTTCTATCGTCCGGCTGGGCCTCACCGTAACGGCGCATCAGGAATCCATAGACCAGGCCCGCAAACAGAATCGAGGGCAGCGAGCCGCCCAGGCTCGTCAACTTGACGGTCAGCCAGTAAAGGGCAAAGCCACAGACCCAGGCGGCGATGGCGGCCGGGTTGAAACCGCCGCTGTACCAGTATTTGCCGTCCGCGGCGTAGAGGGCTTCGCGATCCAGCCGCCGGCCGCGGATCAGAAAATAGTCCGTCAGGACGACGCCGAAGAGCGGCACGAACATGGCGCCGATGAAGAGCAAGAAGTTCTCGTATTGCTCCATCGGGAATACCAGCGCCACCAGGATGGCAAGGATCCCGGCCCCCCACATGATGGTCGTCGCACCGATCCGCCGCGATATGTTCAGCATCGAGCAGGTTGTCGAATAGACATCCGGAAAATCGGAGGTGATGCTCGAGAAGATCACCATGACAAGGGCCGGCAACGCCAGCCCGACCCGCCCCATGATCTCCAGGATCAGGGCGGCCGGATCGAGTGCACCGGTCGCCAGCGCCGCCATCAGCCCCAGCAGGTACATCCAGGAGGAGATCAGAAAATACCCCCACCAGCTGCACCAGAAGGCCGGCGCCCCTTTTTTGGCAAAGCGCGCGTAGTCGGCCACCAGCGGCATCCACGAGATCGGCATGGCGATCACCAGGTCCAGGCCGACCATAAAAGGCAACCCTTGCGATTTTGCGGTAAAAACCCGGTCGCCGAACTCGCCGACCGCCAGCCACGTCATCGGAAGGAGCACCAGCAGCAGGGCGATCACCGCGGCGGTCTGCATGAATTTCCAGATCGTCCTGCCGGTGCACAGCGCCCACAGCAGGGTCCCGAGCCCGATCGCGATGATCCAGAACTGATCGGTGGCCAGCAGCCCGCCGGCCGAGGCTCCCAGCATGGCCCCGGCGCGGCCGCCGATGATGAGCATGATCGAAGCCCAGCCGATCAGCTGGACGATGTTCAGGACCGCCGCCAGGTTGGAGCCGCGGATGCCGAAGGCCGGCCGCACCGACACCATCGACATGATCCCGTGGTCCGATCCGATGACGCCGCCCAAGGCCATGAAGGTGTTGCCGACAAGGTGCCCCAGAAAAATGGCCCCCACTCCGGCCCAAAACCCCATGGGGGCCAGAAACCCGCCGGCCCAGATTTCGGCCAGCGATATCCCCACGCCGGCCCACAGCAAGAAGTAATCGAATCCGCCGAGATTCCTATCCTCGATTTTGACCGGCTCGATGTTCATCCGCACCCCGCTTTCTTCTGGTTTTACCCGTCCCCGGGGCATAAAAAAAGCCGACCCGGTGAAGGTCGGCATGCGTTCTGTCCTTTTCCTCCACCGGCATTACCCGGATCAGGTTCAACGGTCGGCCCCTTGCCCCAGGGTCCCTCTCAGCCCGGTTTCACCGAGCTCCCGAAGACATTTCAAATTGTCGCGATAAAAGCTGTTGCACCCTCCTCCACACCAGAACGCCAAAACCAATTCACCCCAACACGCAATGGGTGATCGTCCTCAGGTATTATGTATTACCTGTAGTAGTATTACTTGATTTAAATAGTGTCAAGCTTTAGCTTTGATCTTGAATTACTTAAGCGACACCTGACGCTTCTATCGATCAATCACCCTCCAGGAGTGGCTTCACTGCAACGCCATCGCCTTTTCGGGGCAGATCTCCTGGCAGCAAAAGCAGGTGATGCAAATCTCCGGGTCAGCCACGGGAACCTCTTCTGGCATCGCGAGAGCCGATACCGGACAATGCTCGATGCAGGTGCCGCACGCCGTGCACAATTCCGGATCGGCCACGGGTCTGACCCGCGTCTTTGTTTGCATCAATTCCTGCATCGCCGGGTTGCCTGAAATGGCCTCCCCGCCCAAAGGCGGCAGTTTAAAATCGGGCAGAACCCGCATTTGCCCGTCTATTTTGATCGTCGCCGCGTCAAAATCCCCCAGCCCCATGGTCTTTGCTTTTTGAAGAAAGCGCAGGCGCCCGGGATCGAGCCCCATCATTCTGGCAACCACCGCGTCCAGGGCCACGGCATTATCGGCGGCCAGCACGAGGCCGATCTCTCTTAATTCAGGCGAGGCCGGGCCGTTGCCCTCCATGCCGACCACGGCATCCATGATGAAAAGATCCGGAACCCGCAGGCGGAAAACCTCTACGATCACATCGTGAAAACGCGCCGGTGTGCCGGCAATCTGGTGCAGCCGCGCTTTCTGGGCCCCGGGCAGGATCCCGTAGCTGTTTTTGATGGCACCGGTCATAACGGTCAGGCCGTGGGTTTTAAATTTCGGCAGGCTGATGAGGATATCGGCGTCCAGGATGTCACTGGATATCCCGACCTTGGGCATGAAGTCAGGATTGAAGGCCAGGTGCCGGGTCGAGTTGCCGAAGTTGCGGTAATAGCCTTTAGCCGCATCCATCAGCCCGGTTCTCTCGAAACTGTTCTCGTTGTCTCCGTAATTGAACAGACCGGGATTGTCGCCGACCGCAATGGCCGCCGGTGACATCTGCTCGACCCTCTCAACTACCGCCCGCAATAAAGACGGATGGGTCACAATGTGCTCTTCCGCTTGGGACGACCGGAGAACATTGGGTTTTATGACGACTTTTTTCCCGGCGATTTCCTGCGGGAAAAGCGCAAAGGCCCGCTCGACCGCTTCCCGGCAACTCTCGTAAGATGACGGGTGGATCATAACATGGTGCATATTTTTTCTCCTTTGGTTGCCGGCGTTATCGTCATTCAGTCTGCCGGTAAACAGACCGTTGAACATCTCCGGTTCGATCCAGACCCGCGTCGCAACCTATTTCGCTTTTCCGATTGAGCACCTGTCGCCGCGCTTGAGCTTTTCGAGTTCGGGTAAATTAACTTCTGAAGCGAAGTCATGGGATTATTTTATTTAAGCATTGCCAAGCTGTATCAGGTCCAATCGAACGAAAAGCTCAGCGGCGGCTGAAAGCCGTCCCGGACGCGGGAGTGAGATGTTCGCTCAAAGAGCGTTTCGAAGGTCCTCTCTTGTGAGTTGTCCGGATAGTCAGGTTGCCCTGATATCCGCTTTGCCCTGGTTTACAAGATCCTACCGGGCATTGATAAACGGCGAATTTTCTCGACTTGCGGCCCCGGCTCTTTTCATCGCGCTACACCTCCGCCGGCGGGATCTTTTTGAAAATTTTCAGGGCGGCGCGCTTCACTCGTGGTTCAGGATCGGCCAGACCGGTTTGGATGTCATTTTTAAATGCCATCAGCTCCGGCGGGGGCAGACCCGCCAGTTCCTTGAAGGCCAACTCGCGAATGCGCGCGTCCGGGTCCTTGAAGAGATTGCGGAAAGCGGGCCCTCGATGCTCGATGCCCCCGATCATCCCGAGCAGGATCAGGGCATCGGTCCGCAGCTCGTCTGTCGGGCACGCCAGTACGCACCGGTATTCCTCGGCCACGACCCGCCGCTGGCCCGCAAACCGCCATAGATTGTAGAGAATGCCGCGTCTTTGTTCGAGGGCGGCGTGATGGAGCCGGTCTATGAGAAGACCCAGGACGCGGTCATCCTCCAGGTTCGACAGCGCGTTCACGGCCGCCTGTTGCACCTGCGGGTCCGGGTCGTACAGACAGTCGATCAGGGCAATGGCAGCCGCGCCATTGCCCCGCCATCCCAGCGCGAAGGCGGCCGCGGCCCGCGTCACCGGATCGGTGCTCTTCAGGGCCGCCACCAGCTGGTCGATCAGCTCCTGTGGTGAATTGAGAAAGGAAGCGGTCACGCTGAGTTGAACGGCGGCATCGTGGCGTACCTCTTCGTCTTCGTTCGGATCGGTCAACAGGCGAAAGAGCGGCCAGATGACATCCGGCCCGGCAAATCCGCCCAGCAGCAGCATGATCTCGCGCTTGAGGTCCGGATCGCCCAGTTTGAGTGCCTGGAGGAGCAGCGGCACGGCCTGCCCCCGTTCCTCGAGGAAGCGCGGCGGGTCTTCGATATATGCGCGCGCTTTTTGCTGCAGGCGCTCCCTGGATTGAAACAAGATGACATTGCTCGTTTTCATTATGTCGGAAACCCGTCGGTGCCCGCGCCGAAACCGCGGCGGGCATTGTCATTGATGCACTCGGGTGGCACGATGATCGCTGCCAGTATCCGTGAAACCACGGCGCGTGTCAACGGCCGCCACCACCGGCGCGGTGGGTCACTTTCGGTCTTGACCGCCGGCGCTTTTGGTGCCAAGTGTGGCACAGACGGCATCAGGGGTGCGGTCCGGACGGTCCGGGGCCCCCGGGCCACAGCTTTAATTTTCCGGGAGGACCGGCAATATGAGACGTCGATTCGCTGTTTTGGTGATCGGGCTGGTGTTTCTGCTTTTCCAGGGCTGCGCCTTCGTCAACATCCGGACACCTTATGACACCGATCTCAACCGGACCGAGCTGGGGTCGAAAACCGGGACCGCCGAAGCCTACAGCCTTTTGTGGCTGGTGGCCTGGGGGGATGCCAGTTACAGCGCCGCCGCCAAAAACGGACAAATCACGGTCATGAATCACGCCGACCAGGAAGTCGTGCAGGTTCTCTTCGGCCTCTACACCCGCTGGCGCATCGTGGTTTACGGGGATTAGCCGCACGCCGGCGCCAACGATCGACCCGCACGGGGGGCGAAAATGTTCGAGCAGAAACGACACGGTTTGGCATGCCTGGCCGCCCTTGCCGCGCTCCTGTCGGCCGGGTGCGGTGCCGTGGTCACCAATGGTCATGCGGTCCTGGTCGGTGCGGTCTACACCCGTGTCAAGTACCCCCTGACGGCCGATCTTGACCGGACGCCGACCGCTGAAGCCGCCGGCAGCGGAAAAGTCATCCGGATCAAGGAGCCGGTTTCCGGTTACGGCATCTATGCCGAATTCAATTCCAATGCCATCGGTGAGATTGCCACACGCCACGGGTTGAAAACGCTTTACTATGCCGACATCGAGCGTTTGAGCATCCTGGGTATCTGGCGCCACGACGACGTCATCCTCTACGGCGAAAAATAACCATCACGCCAATTGCCTGAAATCCCCTAAAATTTCGTTGAGTGAATGACGTCCCGTCATAAAATGGGGCGCCGGACACAAGTTGGGTCCATACCGCGCGGCCGACAAAAGCGTTGACGGGAAAGCAATTTTTCGACTATCCTGTTGCCCGCCTGAAAACAGAACCAGCGACCGGCACGGTTTTCCCCTTATGCAAAAAAAAGATGTGCCTCAGGACATCGGCCTCAACCGGGGGCAGTCGGAGATCACCTACGCGGTCGACGAAGACGGCAAGTACGTTCAGGCGCCCAGCCTCGGGTGGGAGCCGAAGAATATTGTCAATCAGCAGGCCTGGGAGCAGATTCGCCGTGAGATCGCCGCGGAAATCGAGCAGGTCCGGGCCGGCAAGCGCAGTCCGCTGGCCTATCACATGGCCGCCAACCTGATGGACGTCGGCCTGCTGGCCGGCTATGCCGGGCTCTCCCGCTGGCGGGTGCGCCGCCACCTGAAGCCGGCCGGTTTCAGGCGTCTCGACCACGGCCTGCTCGAGCGTTATGCCGACATCTTCGGCATCTCCTGCGAAGCGCTCCAAACAATTCCCGACCTCTCGGAATCACAGGCGCATGCGGACTGACACCGACATAAAAATTTCCTTCACCCACCGGCAGGCGGCGCACTGCGAGTCAGGCGTCGCCGCCAACCTGCTCTCCCACTACGGGCTGACTCTCAGCGAACCGCTGGCCTTCGGCATCGGCGGCGGGCTTTTCTTCGGCTATTTCCCGTTTATCCGGCTCAACCACCTCCCGCTGACCACGTTTCGCGCCGGAAACGGCCGGATCATCAACCGGGTGGCCGCGCGGTTGAACGTCAAGATCAAGTGGGAAAAGTTCCGCAGCCCTGAAAGCGCCATGGCCGCCCTGGACCGCAAGCTCGAAGAGCAAACGCCGGTCGGCTGTCGAACCGGCGCCTATTGGCTGACTTACTTTCCGCGCCGCTACCGTTTTCATTTCAACATGCACAACCTGGTCGCCTACGGCCGCAGCAACGGTAACTACCTGATCAGCGATCCGGTGTTTCCGGAACCGGTCACCTGCCCCGCCAAGGACCTGCGCAAGGCCCGCTTCGCCCACGGCCCCCTGGCGCCCAAAGGCAAGATGTACTTCGTGACCTCGACTCCCGACCACATCGACCTGCGCGGCGCGATCATCAAGGGGATCAAGGCGGTGTGCAACGCCATGACCCGGGCACCGCTGGGATTCATCGGCGTCAAGGGCATCCGCTACCTGGCCGACAGGGTGCAGCACTGGCCTCAGAAACTGGGCATGGAAAAGGCGGCCCTGAACATCGGCCACCTCATCCGCATGCAGGAGGAAATCGGCACCGGCGGGGCGGGCTTTCGCTTTCTCTATGCCGCTTTTCTCCAGGAAAGCGCGCCGGTACTCGATAACAGCCGTCTGCTCGAATTGTCCCGGCAAATGACGGACGCGGGCGACCAGTGGCGCGAATTTGCCCTCATCGGCTCGCGCATCTGTAAAAACCGCGCCTCACAGGCGGAAACCTATCCGGCCATGGCAACCATCCTCAGAAACTGCGCCGCCCAGGAAGAGCAGCTGTTCAAGGAGTTGAGGGCCGCGGTTTCCTGACCTGGGTTTACAGACCGAAACGAAATAGTGCCCATCCACGATCTTTTTCGGCACTTTTGTGTGTCCAATTCATAAATGAGAATTTTTTTCGCTGGACAAGGCCACTCAAGGGTTTGCGTCGAGGCGTCCCTTAAGTCCGACCGCAGCCGGAAACCCGCTGCGACCGACCGCCCAGCGGAAAAAAAACCATTTATGGGTGGACAGGAAATAGAAAATCAGAATGGACACCATGGCCCTGAAGGAGCGGCTCAAAGAAATTCTGGTCGCCGAACTCGATCTCATCGATGTGGATCCGGCGGACATCGACGACGACGACGCCCTGTTTGGTGACAAATACGGGCTCGATTCGGTTGATGCGATCGAAATCGTCTACCAGATAAAAGAAAATTTCGGGGTCGAAATCCGCGACATGAAAGAGGGGCGACCGGCCCTGCAGTCGATCAACACCCTGGCCGCCTTCATCGAAAAAAGACGGGCGGCATGAAGCGTCTGCGGCCCGTCGCCATCACCGGCATGGGGTGCCTGTGCGCCGCCGGCCTCGATGTGCCGGAATGTGTCGAGAATCTGTTCAAGGGGCAGCGACGTCCGGCCCCGCCCACGCGGCTGGCCATCGCCTCGCCGCCCGCCCACCCGGTTTTCGAAATCACGCAGCCTTTTTATCATCAAAGCTGGTTTCGGCAGGCCTGCCGCCTGCGCAACACTCAGATGGCGCTGATGGCGGTGGCTGAGGCGCTGGCGGATGCCGGTTGGGACCGCGAGCGGCTGGCCGCCGGGCGCGTGGGCGTTTGCATCGGCTCTTCGGTGGACGAATCCATTGGCAACCGCGCGCTGCGACAGTCGGCCCCGTCGGGGCAAGTTCCCGTTATCACACCCGATCACCGCTTTCTCTTGAGCAATCCGGCGGTTCACATCGCCCGCGAGTTCGATCTGTCCGGCCCCCGCCAGACGGTGGTGAATGCCTGCGCCGCCAGTGCCGATGCCATCGGACTGGCGGCCGCCTGGATCCGCGGCGGCATCTGCGATGCTGTCATCGCCGGCGGGGTCGACGAGCTGTACCAGGTGACCTACAACGGGTTCATTTCACTGATGAACTCCGACCGCGCGCCCTGCAAGCCCTTCGATGCCGAACGAAATGGACTGAACCTGGGCGAAGGCGCCGCGATGCTGATCCTTGAAGCCGAAGATTCAGTCCGCCGCCGGGGCCGGCGGCCGCGCGCCGGCCTGCTGGGATATGGCACGGCCAGCGATGCCTATCACTTCACCTCGCCGCATCCGGAAGGCAAAGGCCTGCGGTTGGCCCTGAACGAGGCCTTGCAGGCCGGCGGCCTGACGCCGGCGGACATGGCGTTTATCAATGCCCACGGCACCGGTACCCTGGACAACGACCGCATCGAGGCCCACCTGTTTCATGAGATGTTTGCAGACGCACCGTTTTTTTCGACCAAAGGCGTGGTCGGACACACGCTGGGGGCGGCCGGCGCCATCGACGCCGTCTTCACCGTCGCCTGCCTGGAGCGTGGGGAAATTCCGCCCAGCGCCGGGTTTTCAACGCCCGATCCCGATCTGCCGGTCTCACCGGCCGCCGAGGCAACGGCCATCACCGGCCGTGTCGCGCTCTCGGACACCCTGGCTTTCGGCGGCACCAATGCGGCGCTCGTTCTGGGAATATAACATCGCATCAATAAACCACCGGATGGACTTTGACATATGACGGCCGTCGTAACGGGAATCGGGGTGGTGGGAGGCTTCGGCTGCGGCGTGGCGGCGCTGGCCGCGGCGATGCACGGCAACACCGCCGGTCCGCCCGGGGCGTTTAGGATCCGCACGGCCCACGTACGGGCCGATGTCGACGCTTTGCTGGCGGACATTACCCCCCTGGCCGATTTCTTCCCGAAAAAAGCGCTGCGGCGGATCGACCGCTTCACGCGCCTGGCACTGCTCGGCAGCTGCCTGGCACTCGCCGATGCCCGGCTGGACGCGGAGCGCCGCGGACGGATGGGCATCATCGTGGCCACCGGTTACGGATCCACCTGCGACACCTTCGATTTTCTGAACACAACCGTCGATGAAGACGATCCCTGCCGCTCGCCGATCCGGTTCGCCAATTCGGTCCACAGCGCCGCGGCCGCCCACATTTCCGCCTTTCTAAACGAACACGGCCCCACGCTCACCATCAACCAGTACGATATGTCCGTTCCGCTGGCATTCCTGACGGCTTGCCAGTGGCTCGAAGAAGACCGGGTCGATTCGGTTCTGGTGGGCGGAGCGGATGAGTTCTCGCGGGCGATGGGCTACGACGCGCAGCAGTTGCCGACCGGCGCCGCGTCCTCCCCGGCGCCGGTCGGCGAGGGCAGCGCTTTTTTCGTCCTCGAAAAAAAACCGGCGGGCTCCCGGGGTTATGCCCGCGTCCGTTACGCCGGGGTCGGCGGCGCGGGGGCCGATCACGCCACCATGCCGCCGGGGGCGGTGCTAATCGTCAATTCCGATAACCCGCGCACGCTACGGCCCGAAGAAGACCGACCCGGCGTATCCTTTACCCACCTTTACGGATGCCTGCCGGTCGGCTCGGCCTTTGACATCGCCGCGGCCGCGATCCTGCTCGAAGACGAGCGGCTCAGTTTGCCCGGGTCCGCGGGACGGTGGCTAAAGACACCCCTTCTGCATGCGGACGGGAAAAATGATCAGCGGAACATCGGCTGCCTCAAACACGGCATCGCCGGCGACAGCGGGCTGGTGGTTCTGGCGGCGCTCGAAAAATGACTTCCGCGTGCATCCACAATCCCTCAATGGGGCTGAGGGTTTTTCCCTTCAGACAAACCCGCCCGCGTTCCGGCAGCTGTCCGGCGCCGCCGGGGCTCACACGACCGTCAGCAGCATGAAGCAGTGCGAAAAGCGCGCGCTTTCCGGGATAAAACACAGCAGCTTCTGCCCTTTCTCCAAATGACCCGCGTGGAAAATCTCCTCCAGGATAATGAAAATGGCCGCGCTGCCCGTGTTGCCCTTGGCGGCCAGGTTGGTGAACCATTTCTCGTAAGGGATTTCGAATCCGATCCGCTTCATCTCGTCGTAAAATCGGGGTCTGAAATAGGCGGAGGAGTAGTGCGGCAGATACCAGTCGATCTCATCCGGCGTTATCCCGCGCCTGGCCGCCACGTTCGCGAGCGCCCGGCCCATCGTGCCGACGATGTGCTTGTCGAGCAGCTTGATGTCCTGCCGCACCGCGAAGAGGTAGGGCCTGGCGTCGGGCGCGATGTCCTCCGTCTCCCGCCAACCGATGACGCGTCCGTCCTGACCTTTGACACCGCCCGAATACATGCAGGTTTCCAGCCGGCCGGCATAGGAACTGTGCTCGATCCACTCGATTTTAAGCGCGATTTGGCCGGGATTCGGCCGATCGGATAAAAACACCGCCCCGGCGCCGTCCGACAGCATCCAGCGCAGAAAATCGGCATCGAAGGCGCGCACGGGCTGGCCGGCCAAGTCGGCCTCGTCGCCCGCCGGGTTCAGGGCGGCCATGAATTCGGCCCGCATGAAAGAGGCCGCCAGCTCGGAGCCGGTCGCCACCGCGTTGGCAGACAAGCCGGCGGCAACGTTCATGAAGGCGAACTTCAGGGCCGTCATGCCGCAGATGCAGATGCCGGCGGTCGAGATGGCTTCGCATTCATCGATCCCCAGTTCGCCCAGCACCATCAGTGCGTGCCCCGGAAAAAGAAGATCGGGGCAGGTGGTGCCGCAGCACAGGCATTCGATGTCGGCGGGGCTGAAGCCGGTGTAAGGCTTCAATCCGCGGATGGCGGCGGCCGTCAACTGGGCATTGGTATGGGTCAGGCGGCGGCTGGCGGCATCGAGCGCATAGTGGCGCGTCTTAATCTTGTTGTTTCGCAGCACGATCCGTTTGGCCCGTGAGGCCGCACCGTTGATCCGGCCCAGCACATCCTCGATGGCATCGTTGTCGACAGGCTCGTTGGGAAGAAATGCGGCAATGTCGTTGATAAAGACGTCCATAAAAGAAACCTTCTCCACAATGGCCCTATTCATAAATACGGTGGCATTCGATGACCGCTGCATCCCGATGCGCTGCGCTGCTCGGCGCGCCTTGCCTCTCGGGCGCCGCGGCTATCTCGGTGCGTCACCGTATTTAAGAACAGGACCACTTAGTTTTTCAACTTTCCGATGAATTTCTCCAGCAGGCCCGCATAGGCCTGGTAAAATTCCTTCTCCGCCATCCGGGTGGGAATCACGGCGTTGGTGAACGTGTAATAATCCAGGTCGTGAATGGTGATTTTCGCACGCCATGTTTCGTAGAGCTGCGTACCGGGAATCGGGGTGAGGATGGCCGGCAGCGGCAGATCGATGGCATGGGACCTGACGAATTGTTCGAGGGCATCGAAATCAGAGGTTGAATAGTCCGGTGAGACGATGAAATCACCGATGATCCGGATGCCGAGTTTCTTCAGTATCGCCATGGCCGCGATGTTGGTGGCGACCTGGGTGCGCTTGTTCAGCTGCGCCAAGCGCTCGTCGCTGATCTCCTCGAAGCCGATGACCGCCGCCGCCAGGCCCGCCTGCCGCCAGAGCCGGAAAAGATCCGGATGCCGGACCACGGTGTCGGCGCGCACATCCGCCACGATGTGCTTTTTAAGCCCGGCCGCGATGATCCGCCGGCCCAGCGCTGCGGCGATGTCGATATCACCGAAGGTGTTGGCGTCCACCAGGCGGATCAGGGGCACATCTTCGAGCAGGCGCATGTCTCGCAGGACGGCCTCGATGCCGTGCGCCAGGTAGCGGCCGCCGGTCATGGCCGGAATCGAGCAGAAAAGACAGCGGTGGGTGCATCCGAAGGCCGTGGCCACGAACCCCACTTTCCCGCCGACACCGCTCATCACGTATTTGTCGCGATGCTGCGCCACCAGGTCATAGCGCGGGGCGGCGTCATCGACCAGGTCCGCGGTCGTGAAACTGCGCGGCCGGAAAGAAAGGGGCCTTCCCGGACTGGTGGCGGCCACGCCGGGAATATCCCCGGCCGCGGCACCCCTCCCCAGCGCGTCCACCAATTCACGAAAGCTCAGTTTGCCCAGCCCCGTAACGACATAGTCGATTTCCGGGCGGTTGAAATATTGGGGATCGCAACTGGCATGGTGCCCGCCGGCAACGATCACCGGGTTGAAGCGTCGCTTCGCGTCCGCCGCGATTTTCACCACCGCGTTGGCTTCGCAAGTCACCCCGGTGATGCCGACCACCTCCGGTGCAAACGCCGAAAACTCACCCGTCAGAGCCTGCGGATCGGCCTTCAAATCGGCGATGCGCACCTCGTGCCCGCCCAGGTTTCCGGCGATGGTCTCAAGGGCCAGCGGCTCGCCCCTGAAGATCATCTTGATCGTGGTAATGCCGTAAGCCTCCTCCGGGATGCTACGACCGCTATTGGGTGGATTCACCAGCAGTATCTTCAATTTTTTTGTATCCGGTTGATCCCCGTTAGGTTATATATGCACTCAAAAGCAGCATTTTTACACGTCCCGATCCAAAAAATCAACCTTGCTGAGAGTTTATCCCATGGCCAAGACGCGGCCGGAGCGACCGCTCGTCGTGCGGCAGCTGCGAAAGACCTATCCCGGCGACACTGCGCCGGCGCTGCGCGATGTGGATCTGCATGTGGACGCCGGCGAGGCCTTGGGGCTGCTGGGCCCCAACGGCGCCGGCAAGACGACGGCGATCTCCATCATGAGCACTCTGATGCGGCCCGACAGCGGCGAGGTGGCCATCTGCGGCATCGACATTTTCACCCAGACCCGGCGCGCCAAAAGGCATTTTGGGCTGGTGCCGCAAGAAATCGCCCTCTACCCGAGCCTGACCTGCCGCGAGAACCTGCACTTTTTCGGCCGGCTGGCCGGGTTGACGGGACGCAGGCTCAAAGACCGCACCGCCGAGTGCCTCGATCTGGTCGGCCTGACAGCCAGCGCCGCCAAGCGCGTGGCCACCTTCTCGGGCGGCATGAAGCGGCGCGCCAACATCGCCGCCGGCATTTTGCACAATCCCGAACTGCTGTTTCTGGACGAGCCGACGGTCGGCATCGACGCCCAGTCGCGCCACATGATCCTGGAGATGCTGGCCGGGCTCGCGCGCCGGGGCACCGGCATGATCTACACCACCCACTACATGGAGGAAGCCCAGTGGCTGTGCTCGCGGGTGGCGATAATCGATCAGGGCGAGATCATCGGCCAGGGGCCGCCCTCGGAATTGATCGCCCGGGAGCCCGGCTGCAGTGACCTGGGCGGGCTTTTTCTGCGGCTCACGGGCAAACAGTTGAGGGATTGACTTGCCGTGACACGACTGCCGGCCGCCATAGTGAAGGAACTGCTGCTTCTCAGCCGCGATAGAGCCGGGCTGCTGGTTCTTTTTCTCATGCCGGCCGTGCTCGTGGTGGTGGTCTCGCTGGTTCAGGAAAACATTCTCAAGGTGACCGGCGAAACCGCCATCCGGGTCCTGTTTGTCGATTACGACCGGCAGCTGCTGGCCGAGGTTATCGAAAGCCAGCTGCGCCAATCAGGCTCCTTCGTGATCTCAAGGGAAGTCAACGGGCGGCCGGTGGATGAAGAATCCGCGCGGGCCGCGGTGCAAGACGGCGATTTTCAGTTTGCGGTGGTGATCCCCGCCGGCGCCACCGCGGCCGTCCAAAACCGGGTCAAGCGGCAGATCACGGCCGCCTTTGGCCCCGGCGACGGCCAAGACGGCGCTGATTCCGAGTTGACGCGCGTGACCATTTTCTTCGATCCCCTGGTGCAGGGTACCTTTCGGGCTTCGGTCACCAACGCGCTTTACAGAATCCTGCTCACCCTCGAACTGGAAATGAAGGCGCAGGCGGTCTCCGAGATCCTTCAGCAGCAGACGGCGCATCGTCTACCAAAGTCTCCGGGCACCCAACTTGGCGTGGCGCTGCCGCCACTGAACCCGGTGTGGGGCCGCCAGCGGGTGCTGGAAATCGAGACCCGGCAGGCGGCGCGGACAAACGCCGGAAAACTGCCCTCCTCGGTTCAGCAGAACGTGCCGGCCTGGGCCCTTTTCGGCATGTTTTTTATCGTGGTGCCGATGGGCGGGTCCCTTATCCGGGAAAAACAGGAAGGCACGCTGCTGCGCCTGATGAGCCTTCCGGTGTCTTACCTGACCATTCTGGCCGGAAAAGTCTGCGCCTATGTGCTGGTCGGTTGCATCCAGTTCGCCCTCATCCTGGCGGTGGGAAAATTCGTGCTGCCGCTCCTGGGAGCGCCGGTGCTGGAGATCGGATCGGCCCCCCTGGCCATCGCCGCCATAGTCGTCGCCGCCGCCCTGGCGGCCGCCGGTTACGGGATCCTGTTGGGAACGATCGCCCGTACCTACGAGCAGGCCTCCATGTTCGGCGCCGTATCGGTTGTGATCGCGGCCGCCGTCGGCGGCATCATGGTGCCGGTGTACGCCATGCCCCAACCGATGCAGCAGATCAGCCGTTTTTCACCGCTGGCCTGGGGGCTGAACGCCCTGGTCGACGTGTTTGCCCGCAACGGCAGCCTCCGGAGCGTCATTCCGCAAACGGCCCTGCTGCTGGCGTTCTTTGCCGGCACCGTCCTGCTGAGCCGGCTGATATTCGGCCGGCACGGGCCGACCGGTCGATAGGAAAACTCGAAACTTGAAACTCAGAACTCACAACTCGTGGCCCGTAACCCGCAATTCATGGATGTGATGTCACCTGGATAAGCGATTGCGTGAAACGGCTGAGGTTCGGCGTCAACAAGCCTTCAACGCTCGACCAGGGCCATCATCTGCTCGTTGTAACGCGCTCCGGCCGCAGCGCCGGGCGGCAGTGCCTCATCCAAACGTTTAATCTCGTCGGCAGCGAGCTTCAACGCGGCGGCGGCAACATTCTCTTCCAAGTAGCGGCGGCGCTTCGTACCGGGAATGGGGACGATATCCGCACCCTGATGCAGCAGCCAAGCCAGCGCGATCTGCCCCGGCGTTGCGCCCTTTTGCACGGCCATTTCCCGCAAAACGGCGGTCGCCCGCAGGTTGACATCGAAATGAGGCCCCTGCCAGCGCGGGTCGCCGTGCCGGAAGTCGTCCGGCGAATACTCGTCGGCGCGTTTCACCTTTCCGGTCAGGAAACCACGACCTAACGGACTGAAAGGCACCAGACCGATGCCGAGTTCCCGCAGGAGCGGGATGAGGCGCGGCTCCAGATTGCGCTCCCACAGCGAATATTCGCTTTGCAGCGCGGAAATCGGGTGGATGGCGTGCGCGCGGCGGATGGTGTCCTCCCCCGCCTCTGAAAGACCGATGAAGCGCACTTTGCCCTCGCGCACCAGATCCGCCAACGTGCCGACAACGTCCTCGATCGGCACCGCGGGATCGACGCGGTGTTGGTAGAACAGATCGATGGTGTCCGTAGCGAGCCGCCGCAGGGAGGCTTCCGCCACTTCGCGAATGTGATCTGGCCGGCTGTCGAGGCCGGCGATCTTCCCCTTATCGAAAAAAAAACCGAACTTTGTCGCGATGATCACCTTGTCGCGCCGCCCTTTGAGCGCCCGGCCCAGCAGCTCCTCATTGGCGAAAGGACCATAAGCCTCCGCGGTGTCGAACAGCGTAACGCCAAGTTCGATGGCACGATGGATCGTGGCGACCGATTCGTTCTCATCGGCAGCACCGTAGGACTGGCTCATCCCCATGCAGCCCAGTCCGAGGGACGAAACCGTCAATCCTTGCCTTCCAAGCCGTCTTTTCTTAAGCATGATCATCCTTTCCTGCGCCATCGGCGTTCCCGTGGCGACGCGATGTTCGACCGTTTTTAGCGTGTTGAAGCTGTTTGATGGTCATTTAAACTGTCAGGGTTCAACGGAAAACCTTCCTAAAAAAATTCGATAAGCTGTCTTGATTTTTACGCAAAGGGTCACATCTTAAAGATATGAATGGTTGCCGCGGGATGAACCGCTTTCCTTAAAAACGTTTTTTCCGCCATGTCGTTGACGAAAAGGCAGCCCTCTTTAATAAAAAATAAGCACTTTAAAGGAGATACATAAAATGGATAACACCATGCCGAAAAGAGATATCACCGGTCATTGTGAAGGCGAATGCCGTGACCGCGTCCGCGAAGGTGAGGAGGAACGCCAGGGCAGCATTTCCTCGCAGCCCTTCAACTCACCGAGTTCCGACAGCCCCTCCTGGACCAAGCACCGCGATGAACAGCCGGGGGTCATGGGCGGGCGCGTGTAGCGCCATGCGAGTGCAGAGGCCCGGACTTCGGCCGGGCGTTTCTGTAAATAAAAAAAAACCGTCAGGTTTGATAAAGGAGGGAGCCAATCCCTCCTTTTTTTGTCAAACGTCAGGAAGGTGTAACGGCTGGAGAAATTTCTCTTGTAGATGGTTGATGTTGCACAAGGGTCCGAGGAGTCCAGGGGCCAAGGGTTCAAGGAAAGGCTCGAAGGGTCTTTTTCACTCGGTCCCCCGGATCCTTGAATCCTTGAACCCCAAGCCCTCGGCTTTGGCCGAAGGCCGTTGACCTTTTGAGTGCGCCCCTACACGGCGGCCTTTGGTATCGACGATGTTAGAAGGGTTCCTTTGCCCGGCGCGGATGTGACCTCGAAGGTCCCCTTGCAGATCTCGATCCGTTCCTTCATGCTGTACATTCCGTATCCTTGCAGCGGCTGATAAGTGTCCATTGCTTTTGCAAAATCAAATCCACGACCGTTGTCTTCGATCCGCAGGGCTATCCGCTCCTTTGATTCGGACAAAACGATCGTGGCGCGATCGGCGCCGCTGTGTTTGCCGATATTGTTCAAGGCTTCCTGAACGACCCGATAAACAACGATCTTGATGTCATCGGAAATGCCCTCCTCGGTGATATCGATCGCGGATACGATATCGATTTTCGGGTAAACTTCCTTGAATTTCTTGATGTTCTCCGACAGGGCCGCGGCCAGGCCGAAATCATCTAAAACCAGGGTGCGCATTTGGTAAGAGATGCGCCGAATTTCCTGAATGGCGTCGGCCAGATAGCCGATGATATTTTCGAGCGATATGATGCCGTCGGGCGGCAAACGGTCGAAGTCGAGCAGCCTGGTTTCCAGCATGATTTTCACCGCGGCCAGGCTGCCGCCGATGCTGTCGTGAATTTCCTTCGACAGCGCCCGGCGGTCTTTTTCCATGGCCCGGATGGTATGCTGCGCCATCTGCTTGACAAGCTGGTTCAGTTCTTCGAGCTGCGCGTACTGCCGTTCGATCTCGGCCGTCCGGTTCCTGACCTCCCGTTCGAGCTGCTCCTTATATCCGCGCTGGATCTCTTCGGCATGCTTGCGCCCGGTGATGTCGAACCCGGAGTAGATCAGGCAGGGCCGGCCCTGGTATTCCATCAGCTCGGCGGCGAAAAGACAGATCCTGACCTCGCCGGTCCTGGTAACGATCGGCAGCTCCATGTCCTTCAATCGTCCGGCTTCTTTGAGCCGCCGGATGATTTCCGAGCGCTTTTGGGCGGAAACGATGCCCAATTCCACGGAGGACCGGTTGATCATCTGCTCGTGGGTGTAGCCGGTCAGCTCGCAATAGGCGGTGTTGACCTCGACAAACACACCGGTTTCGAGTTCGCTGATGAATAAGAAGGTGGGACTGGAATAAAAGGCCTTCGAGAACTTCTCCTCGCTTTGCCTCAGGGCCTCCTCGGACTTCTTGCGCTGGGTGATATCGAGAAACGTGCCGATGGTCTGCGAGACCGATCCGTCCTGTTCGTCGCGGGCAAAGGCCCTGTTGCGCGAGAGACACCAGATCCAGCGGCCGTCCTTGGTCTTTAAACGGTACTCGCTTTCCAGCATCTCGTGGCTGCTGCGCGCCAGCCGTTCCATTTTCCCGGTCACCAGCCGCTGGTCGTCCGGATGAAACAGTGCCAGAAACTGGTCCTTGTCCAGTTTGCAGAGGTCCTCGAACGTGTAGCCGGTCAGGGCGGTGTACTGGTCGTTGATAAACACGTTGCGGCCCAGATGGACATCATAGATGTAGATGCCGTTGAGCGAAGCGTTGAGCACCTTTTCCGCGAAGCTTTCGGTATGTATCAGCCCGCCCCCGGCAACCGGCCCGGTGATCTCCTGTTTCATGGGTCTACCTCATTCCCTCTCCCCGCATAGGCTCACAAGTTAAAACTTTAATATTTTACCGAGCCAGTGTCCATCCCTAAATGGTCTTTTTTCCGCTGGATGGTTGGTCGTAGCGGGTTCCCGGCTGCGGCGGACATAAAGTCCCTTGATGCCTTGGCTCTGAAGCCCTCGGCTCTTGCAACCTCGGAGTTCCCCCGGGGCGGGGGCCTGAAACAATAGGCTTTAAAATAAAGATTTTGGTAAGGCCAGAGGGCGGCGGCTGTAAAGTCATATGCCAACGACCGACAACATGGCCAAAAACTTTATTGAAACCTATAAAATCCATTTCAGGCCGGCGGGTGGAAGTCACTGTTTGACAATCACCTTACAAACAGGTCATTAAGGAGACTTTCCAGCCTGGAGGGGATAAAGCTGTATGAAAGCGCCTGCCTCGCCGAATCGAGCCGACGGAATCGATTACGGCCCCAAAATAGATGTGAAAAAGCGCGGTACGCTCCGCCGGCTGTTCGCCTTCGTGGGCCCCGCCTATCTCGTCAGTGTCGGGTATATGGATCCCGGAAACTGGGCCACCGACATCGAGGCCGGCGCCCGCTTCGGCTACACGCTCATCTGGGTGCTTCTGATGTCGAATCTGATGGCCGTTCTGCTCCAGGGGCTGTGCTCGCGCCTGGGCATCGTGACCGGCCTGGACCTGGCCCAGGGCTGCCGGCGCGAGTATCCGCGGCCGTTGAACATATTCCTTTGGCTGCTGGCCGAAATCGCCATCGCCGCCACCGACTTGGCCGAGGTGTTAGGCACCGTCGTGGGCCTGAATCTGCTTTTCGGCCTACCGCTGCTCTGGGGCTGCGCGGTGACCGCGTTCGACACCTTTCTGCTGCTCGCGCTCCAGCGCCTCGGCCTGCGCAAGATGGAGGCCTTCATCGTGATGCTGGTGGCCACGATCGGCGGCTGCTTCCTGATCGAGGTCTATCTGGCCAAACCCGATTGGGGCGGCATCGCCTCGGGCTTCATCCCGCACCTGCCCCCGTCTGCGCTCTTCGTGGCCATCGGCATGATCGGCGCCACGGTCATGCCGCACAACCTTTACCTGCATTCCTCACTGGTGCAGTCACGCGCCGTGTCCGACACCATCACCGGCAAGCGCGAAGCCTGCCGGTTCAACCTTATCGATTCGGCGGTGGCCCTCAATGCGGCTTTTGTGGTCAACGCCGCGATCCTGATCATGGCAGCCGCGGATTTTCACAGCCGCGGCATTCTCGTGACCGAAATCCAACAGGCCCACAGTCTGCTCGACGGGCTTCTGGGCACGAACGTTGCCCCCATCGCCTTTGCCGTGGCACTTCTGGCCGCCGGCCAAAGTTCGACCATCACCGGTACGCTCTCGGGCCAAATCGTCATGGAGGGGTTTCTCAACCTGAGAATGCGTCAGTGGCTGCGGCGGCTTCTCACGCGCGGCGTCGCCCTGGTTCCGGCCGTGGTCGTAATCGCCGTGGCCGGAGACAACGGCCTTTACCGCCTGCTGATCCTGTCGCAAGTCATATTGAGCCTCCAATTGCCGTTCGCCACCATCCCGCTGATTCATTTTACCTCCGACCCCCGTAAGATGGGTGTCTTCGCCAACCGCACCTGGATCAAGATCAGCGCCTGGAGCATCGCGGTGGTGATCGTCGCCCTGAATCTCAAGCTGGTGTTCGACGCACTTTCGGGCTGGCTCGGCAGCGGTCCGGCTTGGTTGTGGATGGTGGCCGCGCTGCCGCTGAGCCTGCTGCTCGGGGCCCTGGCTTATATTACTTTCCATCCTCTTTTTCGCCCCGGCCGCACCTGGGAGAGCGCCATCACGACCGACGCCCACCTGGTGGCCGACGCCATCCAGCCCTTGCAGATAAAGCACATCGGCGTGGCGCTCCAGCATGCGGCCGGAGACGCCGTTATCGTCTCGGCCGCCGTCACGGAGGCTCGCAGCCACAAGGCCCGCATCACGCTGCTGCACGTGGTGGACACGCCGGGAACGATGGTGCTGGGCCATCACAGCTGGAGCCGTCACGGCGCCGAAGACGAATCCTATCTCGAAAATCTGACGCGCGAAATCGAAGAGCGCGACCTGGCGGTGGAATATCGGCTGCTGCACGGCCGCCCCGCTGAAGAGATTACAAAGGCCGTGAACGAGGCTGGCATCGACCTGCTGATCATGGGCTCGCACGGCCACAGCGGGATAGACGACCTGGTCTTCGGCCAGACGGTATCCGCGGTGCGCCATGCCCTGGATATTCCGGTCTTCATTGTCCGCAGTTACGGGCGTGAGCATGCGCAGCGCGGCTGACGGCGGCGCGATTGTCGTACCGGTTACTTCAGATCGTAGAGGTACACGGCGGCACCTTCGGAAGAGAAATGATCTATCATGTGACCGACGTCGTTCAAATGCCCGATAAAGAATTTTTCCTCATCCACCAGGCACCAACTGCAGTTGTGCGAAAAAACAAACCAGACCCGCCCGCGGCCCTCCATCGCGTCGATGGTCGCCAGATATCGGCCAGGCTCCTCTGGCGCCTTTACACTCACACTATAGTCAGCGCGCGTCAAACCGTACCGGGGAGCGTAGAATTTAAACGCCAGCCGCGCGCCGTAGTAAATATGTATGAAGTCTTTTTCTTTAAAATTTCGGGCAAGATAGGAGAGTACCGGTTTGATATGCTCGCCCATCGGTGGTGATTTGACATTCCGGTAGGTCTCGACGGCGGGGCCGTATATCAAATAAAGGCTCAAAAGGCCTGCAATGCAAAAGGCGCCGGCCTTGTTTATCCCGCGCGCTGCCGTCCAGATGCGATCGATTCCTTCTGCTGCAATCATAAAAACGAGCGGCACGCAAAACAGCATCAGGCGCCCGCTGACGGGGTACTTCTTCAAGGCCGAGGCGGCCAGGGTCAACAGAAACGGCAGCATCAGGATCAAAGCCAGCGGCCACTTCCTGTAAAGCAACGACAGCGCGCCGATCATCACCACGCCGGCGGTGACATAGGTGGCCGGCAACCCGACCGGGTTCTGGAGGATGAATCCCGCCAGCCGGTAATACCAACCGGGATCACTCCACGGCGGCATGGGCGCAAATCCGACCTTCCAGAAGGTGACGAGATCGCTGCTCGACGTCAAATGCCGTAGTGAAACAAAGTACAGGAACCCGAAATTGGCGATCCATAAAAAACCAATGCCGCCCAGTAGAAAAAACCGGTGATACTCCTTTTGCTTCAAAACGTGTATCGCCAGTACGATACCGATTCCCGGCAGAACAAAAACAGACGGGTGGGAGCTCCAGATCGACAGCAGCCCGACGATACCCATAAGGTAAAATGACGTTCGGCGGGCGCCGTGCTCCAAACATTTATGGGCCGTCAGCAGCAGCAACAGGACAAAAAACACGTCGCCCGAGTACTGCTTTAACTCCGTGGCATAGTAAATCAGTTTCCAGGAAAGCGCGAGCAGCAGCAGGACACACCACGTCCGCCTTTCCTTCCTCGATGAGGCTCAGCATGCCGGGCAGGTTGCGCGGATCGTATTCGAGATCGGCGTCCTGGACGACAAGGACATCGCCGGTGGCTGCGCTGAACCCGGAGTTAAGGGCCGCGCCCTTGCCCGAATTGACCGGGTGGTAGATAACCTTTTGAACCAGCGGTTCAGCTTTAGCCTTGAGAAGCGCCCGGGTTTCATCGACTGACCCGTCATCGACCACGATGATTTCCAGGTCACGGACATCTATCGCCATGACCTGCGAGACGGTGTCGATGATCGTCGCTTCTTCGTTATAGCACGGTATAATGACCGACAGCTTCATGGGTCTTGTTTCGTTTCCGTCCGGATATGACCCTTTTCAGCCATTTCTGCGTCCTCACGCCGGTGATTGTAACCGGCCCTGCGGAATTGCTTGTGCGGCATGCAGTACCGTTTTCCTCCACCCAAGGCCGCTGATTTCGTTGAACTCGCAGAAAATGGCACCGTTAAAGTTAATTTAAAGTGCTGATCTAAGCATGTCGTTTCGCTATGACATTTGCTATAATTACGTGCTATTAACCATCTGTTGCTACGTTGTTTATTAAACTATGGGGTTCTTCTGCCCTGCCCGAAGGGCATCGACCACCAACTTTCCGGTCAATTTCAATTTCCCCAACCGTCCTTTCTTCTTGGCCATGATAATGTCGAAAAGTTCTTCCCGTGTTTGCGGCGGTCTCACTTCGGTGGGCTTTTTAACCAGGGCTATTGATTCGGTGGGGCAGCCGGCGACGCAGACGCCGCATCCCAGGCAGCGGTTCAGGTCAATGACGGCCGTGTGGCTGTTTGCACAGACGCTCACGGCTCCGACCTGGCAACTTTCCTCGCAGTTGCCGCATCCGCTGCAGGTGGACGCATCTACAACCGCACGAAAGTTAGTCGCCCAGAATTCCAATGGTTTTGGTATGCTCTTGTGCATCTGCAGCATGCCGCAACAGCACCCGCAGCAGGAGCAGATAAACTCGGCTCTTACGGTGTTGGACGGTTGCAACACCAGCCCCTGCTTCTGATTTTCTCCGATGATCGTGATCGCCTCTTCCCGGCTGATTTCCCGGCCGATACCGCTGCGCCGGACCATCTGGGCCATGTCGCCAATGGCGAGGCAGGTTTCCGTTCGCTGTGTTATCTTGCACGGTTTGCCTTGGATCGCCTTTTTTCTGCGGCAGATGCACTCGATGATCACAAAGGGCTCTTCGGCCTGCTGCAGCAGTATGCTCACTTCGTCGAAGGTGCTGATATTATTTTGGGGCCGAATGCTTTTCGCGACGGGAATAGTGCGCATCTGTGGAAGTTCCGTGCTCAAGAATTCGATACCGAACTTCCTATCCGCGGTATACCGGTTGAAATCCTTTATGAACGCCGGGGTTAATCTTCCCACTTGTAATTCGTACATCCCCACCACCAGCGGCGCACAGCAATACCGCAGTTCGCCGTCCTTGGTCCTGGACTCGATACCGCCCTTTTTCTGGATGCGATCGAGGAGCGTTTCCAGTTCCGGCGGAGATTCCACGAGATGCCCGGCTCTGCTGAATATCGTGTCGAGCGGCTCCGGCCTGTATGTCAGACAGGTGGCGATTTCAGCTTCTTCAGGCGTAAAAATATGCTTGAGAATTCTGATTTCGACGCCTGACTTAGTCGCCGGAAACCCGACGGCCTGGTTGTTCAAGTGCTTTTGTAATTTGACATAAACCCGGTCATCGGGGACCATATTGCACCTCCTTTGTTGTAGCCTGCGCTGGTCAAATTGGGTTTAAGATAAAGGGTTTAACTGTTTTATCGTTCGGCGGCGTATGACGTATGCAGCCGCCCCTCTCCGGTCTTGCCAAAACCTTAATCTTAAAGCCTATAATTTAACTGCCGGGGTTCTCGAACGTTCATTGGATACAGATTATCATCGTATCTAAAAAAGATGGAAATATTTTCACAATTGTGGGTAGATTGATTCACAGTTTTTCACTATTTTTTAACAACTAACTTCTAAGTGATTGACATTATATTACAATATTATTTTTTCCAAGGCTATATTTTAGTATGATTTTTGCAGAAAACAGCCGCAACCGTTTAAATGATTTTTGCGGGCCGACCAAAATTGGTATCATGGATGCGGTCCTGACCTGTCGGGTAACAACACCCCACCTGAAAGGATTTATCATGCGAAAGAAAAGGGCGAAAAGAGTATTTCTGGGCACATCCGCAGAATGCGTGATCATCATGTTATCTTTACTTCTGGGTGGCTGCATGACCGTCAGCGACACTAAAAGTATCGTCCAAAACAAAAATTCCACCCAAACATTCAATGGCAAGACGGTAGCCGTGCTGCCTGTAAAGACTCAGACATCTTTAGCCCCCGACTCCGTGATGTCCTTAAGACACGAAATCAACAAGCGATTGGGTCCGGCTCTTCAAAAAAAACTTCCGTCGGCAGACATCAAAGACCTTCCGGCGGTCGTGGATCAACTCAATAAGAAAAACATGCTGCCGACCCTCGAACAGCTTTTCTCTACTTACGATAGTATGGGTGTGGTTGACAAACAGAAAACGGCCGCCCTCGGGCGAGCGCTCGGCAGCAGCTATCTCCTCTTGTCGCGCCTGAAGTCCGAAAAACTCGATATCGTCATATCGAGAGGAATGGGCGCCTCGCTGGAGCTGATGATCGTCGATGCACAGACAGGCAGCATGGTTTGGGGAGGCGCCGGGGAATGGAAAAGAGGCGGCATGTTCGGCACTGGCCAGGCTTCGCCGGAAGAAGCCGCCGAAAACCTGGTCAATCTGGCCTTCGAAAGTTTATAATGCGATCGTTTGGGTTAGTGGTTCGCGAATACCTTTTTGAGAAGGTCGGTGACCCGGGCCGTCGGATTGGTGCGAATATTCGCCTCCTCCTTGGCAAGCATGGTAAACAGTCCGTCAGTGGCTTTCCCGGTCACATATTGATCGAGATCAAAGCTCGCGTTTCCGGCAAAGGGGATTGTTTTGACCTGCGCGGTCAACTCCTGGTAACTGCGGGTGACACCGACCTTTGACATCGAATCTTTGACAATTGGTTTGAAAAGTGCCTGGATCTGATCGCCGGTTTTATCCTTAAAATAGAGCGTTGCGGCGTCTTTAGGACCACTGAGGATTCTTTGAGCGTCAGTAAAACTCATCTTTTTGATGGTGTCCAAAAAAAGAACCTTGGCCTGCGGGGCCGCGTTTTCTGCAGCACGGTTCATGCTGAGGTCCAGCTCATCTATAGTAGCCCCGAAACCTGCCGCCCGTAGAAGACTTTCAACATTCTGAACCGGAGCCGGGAGGGGAATTTTGATCTCAGGGTTTTTATAGTAGCCGTCGACCCGCGAAACGACCTGAACGGCGTTTTGAGTGCCGACCTTAAGCGCTTCTTTGAGTCCTTCGACTATTTCGCCGTTCGACAAATTTCCTTGACTACCGGCGGATTTCTGAAATGTCTTCAGCAAATCGCCAACGCCGGCACCGGCGGAAGGTTCCGGGGCCGCGCAAGTTATAAAGAAAATGCCGACAATGGTCCATATTACCGTTTTCATTTCAACCTCCCGCCGTTTCATGAGTTTGGTATATTTCTATCTTCAATTAGCCCTCCGCTATAGTCAACTGTAATTTTAGTCAGAATCTAATTATCTATCCATCGGAAAATACGATTGGGTCAATTTTTCAGACATTGAAGGTAATCAAGCTTGAGGGTGCCTTCGGCGACTTTAAGGGCTCGCGAAAGAATAAATGCACAATTTTCGGCGTTGAGACGCCCGGCCGTCAAGGCGTGAAAACGCTGGAATATCTGGATATTCCGAGTTTCCACACCGACAGGCGGACGGAATGTATCAACGTCTATAATGGGAGTCCACAGGGACATTCATTGTTCCATCACTTTGGGACCACGTACTCCCTGTATACATAATACTGCTTATTTTAGCCTGAGCAATCGTTTACTTAAACACCGGTAAGAAATTGGTTCGCCGCTAATTCACTGACGCTTGGATGCTTAAGTGGCCGTTTATTCTTGACATGCCACGCCGCTTCCGGAATTATCAACTTTGCCTTGCATCTTATGTTTCGGCACACCACGTTGAATAAAACAAGGAGGAGATATCGTGAAAAAAATCGCCCTTTGCTTAATGATCCTGATTCTGGTGCCCTGTGCGTTTGCGGCCGATCTTGCCAAGGCCAAGGCGGAGGGTCAGGCCAATTTGTATGCCAACATCACCGCCATCGAACCGCTCATGGAGGATTTCAAGGCCAAAACCGGAATCGAAGGGATCTACACGCGCGTGTCGACCGCCAAGTACCTGTCCACCGTGCTGACCGAACATGAAGCCGGCAAGCTGGCGGCCGACCTGCTGCAGGGCCCCCTGCCGATCCTGCAGATGCTGAAGGAAAAGGGGGTGCTCAAGCCCTACCGCTCGCCTTCGGCGGCGGGATATCCGGACTGGGCCCGCCGGGACGACACCATCATGCAGTTTGCCATCGAGTATGTGGCCCCGATTTACAACACCGAACTGGTCAAGCCGGCGGATGTGCCCAAGCGCTATGAAGACCTGACCGACCCCAAATGGTACGACAAGATCGTCATGCCCGATCCCGCCTCGCACGCCACCACCATCACCTGGCTGGTGGGCCTGAAGGAGGCCAAGGTGTTTGCGAGCGAGGCGGCCTGGATGGATTTCGTCAAGGGATTGGCCGCCAATAAGCCGATGTTCGTCAAGTCTTTCAGCCCGACACCGGCGCCCGTGGAAAGCGGGGAAAAGCTGATCGCCATTTCCATGCCCAAGTATATCATCACCAAGGCCCCGGCACCGCTCGGCTGGGCCAAGGTCGGACCGCTTTTGGGCACCCCGCGCGGCATCGCGCTGGCGGCCAACGCCCCCCATCCCGAGGCCGCCCAGGTGCTCATGGACTACTGGTTGTCCAAGGAAGCCATGAAGCTGCTGGCTGACAAAGTCGGCGAGTACGTGCTGGCTTCGGGCGTGTACCCGCCCATCCCCGGCATCAGCGAGGCCAAGGTGCTGCCGATCCGCGAGCTGTCGGACGAAGAAATCCGCGACTGGGGCACCCGGTTCAAAAATATCTTTTACGCCGATTAGACGATGGAAATTCGCATTGAAGGCCTGGAGCGCGACTACTACTCGGAGGGCCAGCGGATCAAAGCCCTTGACCACGTCGATCTCACCATCCCCGGCAATCAGATCTTCACGCTGCTGGGGCCGAGCGGCTGCGGCAAGACGACCCTGCTCAGGTGCATCGTGGGGCTTGAAACACCCGACGCCGGAGAGATCGCCATCGGAGACGATCTCGTCTTTTCCAAATCCCGCAACATTTTCGTTCCACCGGAAAAACGCGGGCTGGGGATGGTTTTTCAGACCTATGCGATCTGGCCGCACATGAACGTGTTCGACAACGTCGCCTACCCCTTGCAGAACCGCAGAATGCCGCGGGATGTTATCCGGCAAAAGGTGGCCGGTGTGCTGCGCTTCGTGCAGCTCGATGGATTCGACAACCGCCCGGCCACCAAGCTCAGCGGCGGACAGCAGCAGCGCGTGGCCCTGGCGCGGGCCCTGGTGGCCGAACCCAAGGTCATCCTTTTCGACGAGCCCCTGAGCAACCTGGACGCCAAGCTGCGGGAAGAGACCCGCAAGGAATTGCGGCGTTTTCTGACCGGGCTGGACATCACGGCGGTCTACGTGACCCACGACCGCATCGAGGCGCTGGCGCTTTCGGACCGGATCGCGGTCATGCGCGCCGGCCGGATCATCGAGGTCGGCGACCCGAAGAAGATCTATTTCAACTCCGACGACCGGTTCGTGGCCGATTTCATCGGCCGCGCCAATTTGCTGACAGGCCAGGTGAGGCGCCGCGAGGACCGCCACGCCGTCATTGACTGCGCCATCGGCGCCATCCGCGGGCTGAACCGCCAAAAAATACCGGCCGGCCGGGAGGCGCTGCTGTGCGTGCGGCCCGAGTTCATCAAGATTGCGGCCTCTGATGGCACCATCGATGCCGCCACCGATGCCACCGGCGGACAAAACATCTTTCGCGGCCGGCTTGAAAACCTGGTCTTTATCGGCGAGGCCTATGAAGGCGACATCCGCATCGGGGACAGCCTGCTGTCGATCACGATCGAGCCCACCGCGGATCTCGCCGCCGGCGACGAGATCTCCATTTCCTTCGACCCCGACCACTGCTTCCTGCTCCCGGCGCAAAGTCCCGCCTGATGAAGAAACCGGCCCTCACCCCGACCCTGATCGTGATCGTGGGCTTTCTGACGGTCTGCCCCGTCGTGATGCTCGTGGTGGGAAGCTTTTCGCAGGGGCTCGGCACCTTCGAGGGCTTCACGCTCGCGAAGTACGCCGCGGCCTACACCGACCCCGAGTTCGCCGGGATCCTTCTCAACACGCTGATTTTCACGGTCGGCGCGGCGATCCTGGCCACGGCCCTGGCCCTCTTTCTGGCCTACATGAACACCCGCACCAACATGCCCTTCAAGTTTGTCTTCCGGATCATCTCCATCATCCCGATGATGGTTCCGCACATCCTGTTCTCGGTCAGCTGGGTGCTGCTTCTAAACCCCAGCAACGGTATTTTAAACCGGCTGCTCATGGAGATGACGGGCCTTGGCAGCGCGCCCTTCAATATCTATTCACTGCCCGGCATGATCCTGGTGGAGGCACTGCTGGACCTGCCGATCGCCTACCTGATCATCGCCCCGGCCATGAGCGCCTTCGACGTCGCGCTGGAAGAATCTTCAAAAGTGTGCGGCGCCTCGAACCTGCGCACCCTTGCGCGCGTGACCCTGCCCGTGCTGCGGCCCGCCATCCTGGCCTCGGCCATCCTGGTCGTGGTGCGAAGTCTGGCCTCGTTTGCCGTCCCGTCGGTCATCGGCATGCCCGGCCGGATTTACGTGCTGGCCACCCACATCTACCGCATCATCTCCACCGGCTTTGCGGCCGACTACGGCATGGCCGCCGCCGTCGGGATGAGCGCCCTGGCGGCATCGGTCACCCTCATCTATGTCTACCGCTACCTGACAGCGGAAAGCGGCAAATTCGTCACCATATCGAGCCGGGGGTTCAAGCCGGCGGTCATCGACCTGAAAGGATCCAGGTATCCGCTGTTCACTGTGGTGGGGCTGCTTTGCTTCGTGTTGATCGTGCTGCCGGTGCTGGTGCTCTTCTACACCTCACTGACGCCCTATGTCATGGTGCCCGGCACCCGGGCGCTGGCGATGATGAGCTGGAAGAACTGGGCGGCGGTCCTGCACGACCCGATTTCACTGCTGTCCCTTAAAAACAGCCTGATATTAGGTCTCGGCGGGGCCACGGTGGGCATCGTGCTCTCGATCTTCGTGGCCTATGTGATCGTCAAGGTACGCACGCGCGCGGCCGGCATCCTGGAATCCTTGAGTTTTCTGTCCTTCTCTTTTCCGGGGATCGTCATCGGGGTGGGGTTCATGTGGTTTTTTGTGCGCACGCCGCTTTACGCCACCCTCTGGGCATTATTGATCGGCTACGTGGCCACCTACCTGCCCTACGGCATACGGCCGCTGTCGAGTGCCTTCGTGCAGATCCACAGCCACCTGGAGGAATCCTCGCGGGTGTGCGGCGCGAGCGCGTTTTACACCCTGCGCCGGATCGTGATCCCGCTGCTGATACCGGGGATCGTCTCGGGCTGGATCCTGATGGCCACCATGTTCGTGCGCGAGTTGACCCTGTCGGTGGTGCTCTCGCGGCCCGGCACGGAAGTCCTGGCGGTGCAGATCCTGCGCTTTGCCGAAGACGGCCTGTGGGGCAAGCTTTCGGCCCTGGGCATCATGATGATCATCATCTCATCGACCCTGGTTGTGGCGGCGTCGCTGATCGGCAGGAAAATGACGAGGATGGAGGTTGTCGACAGCGTCTAGTGTTGTGTCATCTTTGAAGTGTCTATATGCCTTGAGGGGGCAAGCGACGAGAATATTAGGGTGCAAGGTTCAGGGTTCATGGTTCAATGTTCAGCGGTTCAGCGTTCGGGATTGGTGAGGGAGGAAAAAATTTCAATTCAGCCGCGCATCTATTCATAGTGGGTCCACATACGAATTACCTTGATGGTATTTTCATTATTAAGGACCTGATAAACTACTCTATGCTGAATATTTATCCGGCGTGAGCAAGCTCCAGCCAAATCACCGACGAGTTTTTCATATGGAGGGGGTGCTTGATATGGATTTTCGGCGAGAACTTTTAATATGGCTTCAGCCTTTGTTCTGAGTTTGGAAGCGGATAATTTCTTGGCATCTTTTTCGGCTTGTTTTGTAAAAACAATTCGCCAACTCACCAGTCGACTTCCTCTTGGCAGTCCTCTAAGGGCGTTGCCAGACCTTCACGAATAGACTCGCGCAGGCCCGGAACGTTCAAAAGATACATGGTTTCCTGAATCGAACGCCAGTCATCCTCCGATATGAGAACCGCATTCCCCCGTTTTCCCGTAATAACAACAGGTTCATGCGATAAAGAGGCTTGATCGACAAGACGGTATAGTTTAGCGCGAGCCTCGGTAACGGATAATGTTGCCATATTACACCTCGGTGGTTTTTTTAAAAAGGTACGTCATTACGTACGGGTTGTCAAGATATATTGCCGTCGTTACGGCAGGCAAAGGGCACTCCCGCCCGCATGCCCTTGAACCCTTCCAATCCGCGAAGACTATGGCGTCACCTCACTCCTTTGCTCCCAGCAGGCAATGCAGAGGTTCTTTCCTTCCAACTGGCGGATGCGGGTCTGCATCGCCTGCTCGCCGCAGCGATCGCAGGTCGCACTGTCAAGAATCCTGGCCTTCTCGGGCAGCGGCGCCGCGGCCGGCCGCACGTCGAAAATCTCGTCGAGGGAAGATTGCATGAGCCAGTCGGAAGTCTTCTCGCGCAGGTCGTTCAGCCGGTTTTCCTCTGCGCTGCTCAGGGTGCCGGCCTGGCGCTTTTCGTGCATCGCCGCCATCTCTTCGCGATCGGCGGCAACGCCCATCGCGCGCAGCATCAGGCGCGCGGATTTGCCGTCGGAGCGGCGATAGAACGTAAAGGCGTTCTTGCCGTAGTCGCGGTGGATGAGATTGCCCTTGCCGAAGGTGCAGCCGGTCAGAAACTGGATCGCGTCCACACCGCACATGTCGGTTTCGACCACCGCCACCAGCTCTTCGTCTGCGGCCCGGCCGCCCAGTTCGGTCAGGGCCCATTCGGCGGCCCGAATGCCGATGGCCAGACCCGGGCACCAATGGCCGTGAAACGATATGGTCCGTTCGACCCGCTGACTGTCGATTGTACACGTCATATGTCTTTACTCCTTTTATCTGGTTTTATCTGGTTTTATCTGGGGATCACCACCGGAACCCCGTTGCAGCGATAAATGTCGACCGCGATGCGGTAAACGTCCCGGATGATGTCCGCGTTGACGTCGGCCGGGGCGTCACCGCCGCGCGAATGCCGCCGTCTTTAATGAAAAGGCATTTATCGGAAAAACGCAGGGCCGTCGTCAAATCGTGCAGGGTCATCACGGCCGCGACCTCGTGCTCCCTGGCCACGTGACGGATCAGTTTCAAGATCTCCACCTGGTTCTTCAAGTCAAGGGAGCTGGTGGGCTCGTCGAGCAGCAGCAGACGGGGTTCCTGGACCAGCGCGCGGCCCACGGCCACTTTCTGCAGCTCGCCGCCGCTCAGGCGGTCGATGGCGCGCAGGGCGAGCTTTTCGAGGTGCAGACTCTTGATGGCTCCGTCCACGATGCGCAGGTCGTTGTCCGAGACGCGAAAACGGATGTAGGGCCGCCGGCCCATGAGAATCGCGTCGAACACCGTGACCCTGGCCGTGCTCTGGCGCTGGGCCACATAACCGATGCGGCGGGCCACGGCGGTGGCATCGAGCTTGAGCACGTTCTCGTCTTCCACGAACACCGCGCCGCCGGAGGGCTTCAAGATGCCGTTGATGCAGCGCAGCAGCGTGGTCTTGCCCACACCGTTGGGCCCCAGGATCGAGACCACTTCGCCCTTTCCAACACAAAAGGTCACGTCCTCCAGCACCGGATGGCCGTTGTACCTGAATCGCATGCCGCCCACGCTCAAAATCATCGCACCCGCCCCCTGACGATCAGCAGCAGAAAAACCGGCGCCCCCATAAACGCCGTCAAGATGGAGACCGGCAGCAGATGCGGAGCCAGAATCAGCCGGGCCGCCGTGTCGGACACCAGCAGGAGAACGGCCCCGGCCACCGCCGCGGCGGGCAGCAGAAAGCGGTTGTCGCCGCCGATGAACCGGCGCACCATGTGCGGGCAGACCAGGCCCACGAAACCGATGATGCCCAGAAACGCCACAATCACCGCAGTCACCAGCGAGGCGGCCAGCATGCCCGCCATCCGCACCCGCTCGACCTTCACGCCCAGTCCCCTGGCGGTTTCGTCGCCGGCATCCACGGCGTTGTAGTTCCAGGCGTTCAAGAAAAAGTAAATCATCCCCGCCGCGGTCACCCCGGCAAGGAGGGCCAATTCCTTCCAACTGGCCCGGGCCACGTCGCCGAAGGTCCAGAACACCATCGCCGCCAGCTGCACGTCGTCTGCGAAAAACTGCAGGAACATGGTGCCCGCGGTAAACAGGGCTCCCATGGCCACGCCCGCCAGGATCATGGTTTCGGCCGTGGCGCCGCGGATGCGGGCGACGGCGACAATGAAAAGGGAAGCGAGCATCGAACAGGCAAATGCAGAGCCCACCGTGAGCAGGGCGTTGGAGATGGTGACCGCCCCCACTGTGGTGCTGCTCATGGCTCCCGAGCTTAGGACCATGACAGAAAACGCCGCCCCGAACGCCGCGGCATGCGAAATCCCCAGGGTAAAGGGCGAGCCGAGCGGGTTGCGCAGGATGGACTGCATCACCGCGCCGCCGACCGCCAGCCCCGCGCCGGCCACGACCGCCGCAAGGACCTGCGGCAGCCGGATGTGCCAGATGATGATCCGAACCCGCTCGGATTCGCCGATGCCGGCCAGGCCCCGGACGACATCGGCGATAGAAATGCGGGCCGCGCCGGTGGAAATGCCATAGAGAATCGCGGCGACCAGCACCAGCAGCCCTACAAAAAGCAGGACCGTCTTGCGGCCGATGTAGCGCGCATAGGCCGGGTTCAAAGTGCCGTCGACAAAGTGCATAATTTCTTCCTTTACTTCAGTGGCACCGCGGTGAAAGCCAGCTGCCCGAAAGAGGCGTTCATGGCCGCAAAAACCGGCCGACCGACCAGAAACGTGTATATCTCGTCGGCTTTAGCGGCCGGTTCGATGTCTGCGAAGCGATCGGGGTAGAGCCGCTGGCCGATAAAATAAGCGTCGGCCAGGATCGAGCCGAAGTTCTGCGTGTACCAGTTGTAGGGCAGCAAACCATAAACGCGGCCCGAGCGCACCGCCGTCAGCCCCGCGTACGCCGGGTCGGTTTTCAGTTCGAACAGGCCGCCCGCTTTTTCGCCCATCTGCAGGGTCGCGAGGTCGAGGAAGAGAACCTCGGGGTCCCAGGCCACGATTTTCTCCTTGGCGATGCTGCTTTGCTGCAGGGCTTTTTCCTCACTGAGCGTATCGGCGGCCAAATTGCGGGCGTTGACCAAGGCAAACGGCGGATAGGTCGGCTCGGTGGACTGAAAGCCATGCGGGCCGCGATAGGCGACGCCGCCCACGAAACATGACGGCCAACGTTTTTCGGGAATGTCGGCCGTGCGACGGTGAAGATCGGCGATCGATTGGTCGAAAAATGCGATCACCTGCTCGGCCCGCGCTGCAGCGTCCATCACCTCGCCCATGATCCTGAGGGATCGATACAAATCGGCGCGGCGATTGCATAGGTTGCCGTAGTCGAGCACAACCACGGGAATCCCGGTTTTGCGGGAAAGCTCCACCGGATCGTGGCCCATGGTCGGATAGGTCTTGAAAATCACCTGCGGCATCGGATCGAGGGTCAGGATCCGCTCCGGGTGGTCGTGCCCGCGGAACTCCCCGAAAATCGGGAACTCCTTGAACTGGGGATTGGCCAGGGCATAGGGCCTGGCATCGAACTGCGGCCGCTGTTTTTCCATGTCGTCCACAGCCACGATTTTGGACTGGCACTGCAGATAGGTCAGCAAGCGCAAGGCACCGGGCCCGGAGCAAATCACGCGGTCGACCTGGTTCGGTATCTCGACCTGCCGGCCGGAGGCATCGGTGATCGTCCGCGCGGCCGCCGGCGACACCGAAGCCGGCCACAGATGCAGCATAATGCCGATCAATAAAATGCCCCCCAAAAAACGCCATGTTTTCATGTTGTCCCCCTTCCCCTCCCAAAAAAGCACCGTTTACGAGGCTGCAAAGTCCGGTGCGCTTCACACCACCCATCCGTTCGCAGGGTGCCGCAGATGCAAGGCGTCGGGCGCGCCGGCGACCTTTTGTACGTCAAGTGCCCGACAACGCCGCCGATGCGGTGCCCCAACGTCAGCGTTCGCAGGGTGCCGCAGATGCAAGGCGTCGGGCGCGCCGGCGACCTTTTGTACGTCAAGTGCCCGACAACGCCGCCGATGCGGTGCCCCAACGTCAGCGTTCGCAGGGTGCCGCAGATGCAAGGCGTCGGGCGCGCCGGCGTACTTTTGTACTCCAAGAGCCCGGCAACGCAGCAGATGCGGTGCCCTGCGAAGGCTGACAAAAAAAGCCACGACAGCTATCCCTGATCGGGAAAACGCCTTCGTGGCTTGGTTTTACAAAAAAAATGGAAAATCAGTTAAAAACGTCCGAGAAGTGTTCTGGGTCTTCTACAGACAAGTGGTCAAGGCTTCTTGCCTTGCATAAAAACTTGATAACAAAATGGGTATCGTCCCGTCAATAGAAAAATCCATTGTAAAAAAATGCGCCGGCGGTCGGTGTACAGTCGGCCGCGGCCACGCCGGCTTGGCGCATGACCTACAGGCTCGCCTTCCGGCGGTGGGTATCCCCGGAAGCGGCCGGCAGTGACAAATCCGCGGCACCGGGCAGAGCCAACATCTCGACCAAATCCTGACGGGTGAAGGTCTTGAGCAGCGACGGGTCGTCTTCCTTCAGGACGCGCTCCATGAGGTTTTTCTTGCGGGCGATGATGGCCGCGATCTTCTCCTCCAGGGTGCCCTCGGTCACGAGCTTGAACACCTGCACCCCGCGGGTCTGCCCGATGCGGTGGACCCGGTCGGTGGCCTGCTCTTCGCGCGCGGCGTTCCACCAGCGATCGTAGTGAATCACCACCGAGGCGGCCGTCAGGTCGATGCCGATGCCGCCGGCCTTCAGGCTGCCGACAAACACGCGGCACGCCGGATCGGTGTTGAAGCGGCGGATCAGGGATCCGCGATTGCGGCTGCCGCCGGTCAGGACCGCACAATCGATGTCCTGCCGCCGCAGGTGGTCGGCGATGATGGCGATCATTTTTAAAAACTGGCTGTAGACGACGATCTTCTGGCCGTTGGCGAGGCTTTCGGCCAGCAGCTCCGTGAACAGCTCCCACTTGCCGGATTCGTAGCGCTCGTAATCGCCGCCGGTCTCGTCTAGGAGCGCCGGGTGGTTGCAGATCTGCTTGAGCAGGTTGAGCAGCGCAAAGATGTGAATGTATGGGATGACGGCGTCGGGATCGTAGAGCGCCGCGAGCGCGTCGGCCCGGCGGGAGCCGATCGCATCGCGGTAGAGCTTGACCTGCTCGTCGCTCAGGCGGCAGGTGCGGAGGTCTTCGATCTTGGGCGGCAGTTCGCTCAAGACCGATTTCTTCAGTCGCCGCAGGGTGAACGGCGCGATCAGACGTTCCAGCTCCGGTCGCCGCGAACTCTCGATATCGGCCTCGATCACCGCGCTGTAACGGTCTTCGAAGGCGGCATCCGATTCGAGATACCCGGGTACCGTCAGATCCATCAGGGCCTTCAGATCGGACAGCCGGTTTTCGATCGGCGTACCGGTCAGGCCGAGTTTGCATGGAGCGCGCACGGCCTGGGCGGCTTGATAGGCCTGGGTCTGGGTATTTTTGATATGTTGGGCCTCGTCGAAAACCGCCAGCGCGAAGGTTGTTTGGGACAGCTGCGCGATGTCCTGACGCAGGATTCCGTAGGAGGTCAACAGCACGTCGCCGGCCTCCAGGGCGCCCGCGAGATCGCGCGTGCCGCCGTGGTAGACCTCGGCCGAGAGAGACGGCGCGTGCTGCCGGATCTTGTCCTGCCAGTGACTGATGACGGTCACCGGGCACACGACGAGAAACGGCGCGGCCTCCTGCACCAAATTCTTCAGAACCAGCATCAGGGCCATCACCTGATGGGTCTTGCCGAGGCCCATGTCGTCGCACAGCAGCCCGCCGAGCCCGTTGCGGTTCAGAAACCACAGCCATTCCACCCCGCGCAGCTGATAGGTACGCAGGCTCGAGGTCATGCCGCGAATTTCGGGCAGGGGGGTGGGCGGCTGCACGTTCAAAAGCTTTTGGGCGAAATTCCGCGGCGCCTCCGCCCCTCGGACCGACAGCGGCACCGTGCTGAGCGCCTGCAGGCGCAGCAGATCCATGCGCGAGAACTTCAAACGGTCGGAATCCTTGTCGGGAGCTCCGTCTTCCGTGCGATCCGAAAAAGCATCGAGGCCCGCCAGGCTCTTGGATTGGACGTCGATCCAGCCTTCCGGCGTGGAGATGAAGCGGCGGCCTTCGGACCGCGCCTGCAGAATTTCCTTCAGCGACACGCGGCGGGTGCCGAAGCCGTAAATGATGGACAGCCAGCACCAGTCGCGTTCGACGGCCTCGACGATGATCTCCATCTGATCGAAGGTGTCGATGATGCGCAGGTTGCCGGCCTGCGCATCGATCCGGAAACGGTCTCCGGCCAGTTCGGATTCGTGGGCGGCGATGAAGGTCGGAATGCGCGAGTGCGGGATCACGGTTTCTCCAGCCAGGCTGAAATCCCGGTGGGCCGTATCGATCTCCTGCATGTCGGCCATTATGCCCATTTCTTCGATGTAGACCAGATCGCCGTAGCGGAAGCGCTCGAAATCGACTTTCTTGAGCGTTCGGTACTCGCCGTTTTGTTGCAGCATCCGCAGCGTGGGGCGCACCGACAGGCCGGACGCTTCCGTCAGGCGCACGTCGAAGAGCACATCCAGCGGCACCGGTTCGATCGCCAGCCCTTCCGCGTTTTGCAGATGCGCGCGAAACGTTTCTATAAACCGCTTGACCTTGGCCCGCGGCACGGTCAGGGTGAACAGCAGGCGGTCTTCGAGGTCGTGAAACGCCACCGTGAACCGCCCGTCGGTCGTGTTGATGGCCGGGCGCCAGCGGACCGTCGCCTGCCCGAACTCGCGCTGGGCATGATAGGCGAACCGGCACCAGAAGCTCTCCTGAAAAGCCAGGGCGTAACTGCGGAAGCCGCGCTCCAGCAGCCGGCGTTCGGGCTCGGTCAGGCTGAGCAGGGCCAGTTGCTTGAACAGCGTCGCACGCGATCCGCCGCCGTCCGGCTCCGGCACCTGCCCGCAGCGCTCGAGCAGGCGCTGCAGATCGGCGCCCTGTGAGGCATATTCCAGCAATTCCCTGCCGCGCGAACTCAAAATGCCAAGGGTTTGCTGCGTATCGTTCCCGCTCCGGCGCCATTGGACCTGAACCGCGCCGGGGATATCGTCGCAGTCATCCGCCAGCAGTTTGGCCAGCCGAAACCAGGCGCTTTCGCCAAACGACTCGTTGAGCCTGATTATGCCGTTTTTCCCCTCGAGAACACCCATGATCGCCGACAGCTCCAGCAGATGGCCGCAGGTCCGGCCCCCGCCGGCCTTGCAGCTGCAGTATCGGCTCGCCTCCCCGCCGCGCGTATCGACCACGATCACGGCCATGCCGGGTTTCCGGTCGGCTGCCGTGGGCAAGAGCCCGACAGCATTCCGATAAAACTCCAGGCGCTGCAGCGCGACCGCCTTCAGGTCAGCCGGCGCAGGCGTATTTTTTCGGCCTGAAAAAGATTTTTTCTGTGGATTTTGCATGAGTTTTCTTTAGCATTTCATTCGCGGCACTTCAACGGCATAGAGGGGCTGGTGCCTCGAATGGACGCGTTATATTCAAAATTGGCCATGTGGTTTGATTCGGGCAAATCGGAATCACGAATGGAAGGGCAGGCACATAGGCCTGCCCCTACCCATTAATTATGACCAATGACATGCGCTCACCGTGCGTATGACTGAACCAATTTGATCATTCTTGACAATTTTGCAGTGGCGTTGCAATATATCTGTATGTGGATTACAAGAAAATACGAAAAAACCCTTCGGGCTTTGGCACGTCAATTTCCGGCCGTGGTACTGACCGGCGCCCGCCAGGTCGGCAAAACCGCGCTGGTGCGGCGCGTGTTCCCCGACCACGCCTATGTTTCGCTAGATCTGCCGGCGGCCGCCGAACAGGCCGAAAACAGCCCGGCGCGTTTTTTAACCGATTATCCTGAACCGCTGGTAATCGATGAGGTTCAGTATGCCCCGGCTCTTTTCCGACACCTGAAAGTCAAAATCGACGAGGACAAACGGCCGGGTCGCTTCATTCTCACCGGCTCGCAAAACTTTCGCCTGATGCAGGGAATCTCCGAGAGTCTGGCGGGGCGCTGCGGCGTGCTGCAGATGCTGAACCTGTCGTTGGACGAACTGATGGCGAGCGTACCGGATGCTTCCGAAGAAACTTACCTGGTCAAGGGCGGTTGGCCGGAACTGCATGCCCGCTCCGACCTCGACCCGCATTTCTGGTATGCCGCCTACCTGAGTACCTATCTGGAAAGGGATGTGCGCAACATCCTGAATGTGGGCAGCCTGCGCGACTTCGATCGGTTCCTGAGGGCGGCTGCCGCGCGCACGGGCCAGTTGCTGTCCTTTTCCGATCTGGCGCGTGACGTCGGCATCGCGCCCAACACCGCCAAGCAGTGGGTGTCGGTGCTGCAGGCCTCCGGGCAGATCCTGCTGCTGGAACCCTACCATCGGAACTTCGGCAAACGCCTGGTGAAATCCCCCAAAATATACCTGTGCGACACCGGCCTGGCGCTTTTTCTGATGGGATTCGACAGCTGGCAGGCCGCGGCGCGGTCACCGCTTGCCGGAGCGCTCTGGGAAACCCATGTCGTGATGCAGGTGGTCAAACACTTCACGGCCAAGGGGAAAGTTGTGCCGCTCTGGTTCTGGCGCACCGCCGGCGGTGCGGAGGTCGATCTTTTGATCGAGCGCGGCGGCCGTTTTACGGCCATCGAAGCCAAGTTCACGGAGAGGCCGGAGTCAAGCGACCTGAAAGGAATCGCCGCTCTCGAAAGCTTCTATGGACCGAACAGCCTGATCGAGGGTATCATCGCCTGCCGCACGGCGCGGGCTTACGAAATGGCCGCCCGGATTTCCGCCGTTCCCGCTAAAAAAATCACGCAGCATTTAGAATAGCGCCCATCCGCGATTTTTTTTTAGGCACTTCTGAGTGCCCAATTCATAGCGGATGCGTTTTTTTAGAAGCAATCGCAAGGCCGGCGCAGGGGTCCCCTTCGGTTGTCTTTACCATCACCGGCCTGCCGATCAGCTCTGCCAGCGGGAGAACGATCAGGCCCTTTCTGCGGATTCCCTCCAGTAAGCGATCGATCTCATCGACCCACAAGGGTAATTGCGCGGCCGAGTGCGGGGCCATGTCGTGCAGGAGCACAATGTCGCCCGGCCGGATGCGCCGCAGGATCTTTTGCGCCAGGTTCTTCAACCACCGGTTGCCGCCGTCGCGGGCCCGGCAACTGAAATTCACCACAAAGAGCCCCATCGCCCGCAAAACCGGCCGCAGCCGCGGGCTGGTGATGCCCGCCGGCGGACGAAAGGCCAGCGGCGCGATGCCGTGCGGGCGCAGCACGTCCTGGACGGCCGCGATGTCGCGCATGACGGTCTCCCGACTCCTGAAAGCCAAGAGCACGTCGTGCGAAAAAGAGTGGTTGGCCACGCAGTGGCCGTGATCGAGGATCTCTTTTATCAGGTCGGGGTAAAGGCCGGCCTTGCGCCCGTTGACGAAAAACGTCCCCGCGGCCCGGTGCTTTTTTAACAGCCGCAGCAGTTCCGGGGTGGTTTGCGGGTCCGGCCCGTCATCGAAGGTCAAGGCCACGGCGTTTAGAGTGGGCAACCCGCGACTGACGACCGGCAGGAAGAAGCTTGAACCCGGAAAAAATGGTGCCGCAAAGCACATCCCGACGAAGCCCGCCAGTACCATCAGACTGAGACGAAGGTCCACGAAGGCCAGAAGAAAAGCCAACAAGAACGACCAGCCGCCGATCCGCTCTCCGGCCGACAGCCCTCGAGTTTTCTCACCATATTTTCTCGCGGCGTTCGGCACGTCGGCGCGGTCCGTGTCAATGATATAGCGGCTCAACAAAAACCCTTTCCGCCCTCTCCTTCGATGGAGTAGGGACAGGGTGGTGGTGAGGAAAACGGCTGAATAGTCGTTCGCCGGCAACCGATAACGCCGTCCGAAATCATGATTTCAAAGGCTCAATCAGGCCTCCGGCATTTGCGTTTGTAAACCATCAACGCACGCCATCCCTTTGGGAGCCGCGGCCGCAACAAGCCAGACGAGTTCATGGTGAACCCCGGAGGGCAGCGTATCCGTGGTCCGGAAGCCTGCCTGAACAACCATTTTCCCCAATTGCTCTACGGAGCGATAGTAAGCCGTTAAGCCGGCGAAGCGCAGCTTGGCGTTTTCAAGCCACCACACCCAAGCCAGTCGCCGCCGCGGGCGTATCGTGGCCCGGATAAGCAATCGACCGACCGGGCTCAGGCATTCCTCCAACTTGGTCAGGGTCTCGAGGAGATCCTCGTCGTCCAGGAAATGGACCATGTCGAGCATCGTCACCAGGTCGGCCGGACGGGGTACACTTGGAACATCGGGGGCCAGCCCCGTCACGACCGTGCCGCGTGCGCCCACCGCCAGGCAAGCAATGCGGACCCGTTTCGGCGAGGGCTCGATCCCGTAAAGCCGGGCTTGCGGAAACCGCTCGAGCAGCCAGCTCGCCGGCACGCCGTAACCACTGCCGATGTCGACGATCGTGTGGACGGGATCACTCGCTGCCAGGATCTGCTGCAATTCGGAAAACATCGGATCGAAGCGCAGTTTAAAGCGCGCGAAGAGCCGCGGATAGGCTTCCATGTTGTGGTAGCGGTTCAACGCCCGGTCGTGCAGGCTCCCGCTTTTCGGGGCCCTGGTCTGGCGCCGTTGCTGCATCCAGCCCAGCACCGGCGGCAAGATGAGGAAAGCCCCGATCATCGCGTAGCCGATGCCCAGAAACGACGTGAGTCCGGCGCTTTTGAGCAGGGAGTGATCGGCCGTACCCAGCGTGCCGAAACCGATCAGGGTCGAGGCCGCCGACATGAAAACCGCCATGCGGATCAGGCCGAAGGAGGGATGGCCCAGCGTGCCGTAGCGTTGATAGGAGCGCACGAAGAAAAGCGAGTAGTCGATTCCCATTCCCAGGACGACGATCGAGAGCATCAGCCCCGGTATATCCAGGGGATGCCCCATGAGGGTCATGGTCCCCAGGGTGGCGACCAGCGCGAAAGCGACCGGCAGTAAACTGACCAGGGTGAGCGTGAGATCGACAAAGAAAACGAGCAGCAGAACGGCGACACTAACTGCGATGATGACAAAAAGTTTCAGGAACGTGTGAAAAAGGAGCTTTCCCAGCTTTTGCGAAAAAAACGCGGGGTCGAACAAGCGGCCGAAAGACGCGTAGCGGTCATGAAAGCGCCGCGCATCATACGCGGGGCCGGTTGTCAACGTGGCCACCTGAATCCATTGCGACCCGTCCCCAACCCTGGAAATCCCCAGGAAGTTAAAGTATTCAGCCGGTATCGCGGAGGCCGCATCCGGCTGGGTATCTGTTTGAAGCATCTCGAAAAAGGCCGTGAACGCCTCGGCCGAAAACCCCGCCGCGCCGGAGAAAGCCGCGATGTCCGCTTTGACTCGGCCGATCTGCTCCGCGGTCCAGAACTTCTTCCAGGCGGCAAAATTTTCCCGGCGACGATCCGGGCCCGGAAACACCATGGACGGCGCGAAACCGGCCGAAAAAAACCCGGTCTCAAGGTCTTTTTCCAATTGGCGGGCCAGCAGGTCTGCCTGTTGCCGAAGCCCCGTGAGGCTGTCACCGGCGGTCAACACAAAGACTTTGTCGAAGATATCGCCCCACACATCGGCCAGGAGCTGTTCGGCGGCGCGGGTGTCGCTGCCGACCGTGTTCATGGCCTTCAGGCTCACGTTGAAAACCGGTTTTGCGAAGAACAGCATCACCACGGCAACGGCCGCGGCGGCCCACAGTCCCTTTGTCCCGGTCGCGGCCATGGCGTCCGCCACCTTTTGCAGCGGCAGCGAGCGTGGCCTTCCCGCCGGCATTTCAGGAAAAATTTTCGGAAAAACGGTGTGGACGAAGATAAAGGAGATACCGATCCCGAGCATCGTGAACTGCCCCAGCTGGATAAACACCGGAAACCCGCTCAGACAAAGCGCCCCGAAGGCGCCGATGCTGGTGAGCACGGCCAGCAGCCCGACGTTCCAGACTTCTTCGGAGGCTTCTTTTCCGCCGGCGGCATGCGGTCGATCCAGAAAAAGGAGATAAGCGATGCCCTGATCGACGGTAATCGAAATGATCGCCCCCCCGAAACCAAGGACCATGATCGATATCGACTCGTGGAAAAGAGCGAAGACAAACAGGGCCAGCATCGTGCCGGCAACGGCCGGCAGCAGGGAGAACAACCCGAGGACCGGCCGCGGAAAGGCAAAGAGCAGCAGCACCGCGATGCCGATGGTGGCCAGGGTGATGGCGACCTTGACATCTTTTCTGATAATCAGCTCGTTGTCGAGGGCCGCACGGTAGGCCCCGACCGGGGTCAGGGTCACCGGCTGACCCGCCCGTCCGAACTCGCGCTCGAGTTCGGCCGCCACCTCGTTCAACAGTTTTGTGGCCGCGCGCGCAAAGACCGTGTCGGTTCCAGACGAGCGGGGGGCCGCGGTCACCAGGAGGTGACGGTCATCGGCGGAGAGAAGGTGCCCCTGCTGAATGCGGGCACCGGTCGCCGGAGCCAGCTGCGAGAGCCGCGCCAGGACCAGGCTCCTGAAATCAAGCGGGTCCCGCGCCATCAGGGCGGCCTGCCCGATGCTCTCGAGCCCTTGCAGGCTTGCCAGGAGCTGTTCCAGGCGCTGCTTGATGGCTGCGGTTTCTGTCAGCGGTTGAATACGCTCCCGCAGCTCCGCGGCCGAAAAAAGCACCGGCAGGCTCTGTGTCACGGAGTCGATCAGCCCGGGCATCAACTTTTGCAGGTCTTCGAGCCCAACGCTTCTGAACAGCCCGCTTTGCGTCAACCGCTTTTCCACCAGCCGGGCGCAGGCAATGAGGGCATCGATGTCGGTCTTGGCGAGGGCGACATCGATCACTATCTGGCTTTGTAGCGGGTGATTCGCGAACAGGTAAGCCGCGTCCGCTATAACCGGGTCGCCCTGGGGCAAGGCACCAACGATGTCGGTGTCGATGTGGAGCCGGTGAAGCCCGAAAGCGAACAGTGCGGTCACGATCAACACGGTGAACGCGAGGAAGCGCCAGTTCAAGGGCGTTTTGTTCACTGACTTCCGTATGAAAGTAAAAAAAGGATTGGGCATCGGTTATACCGGCGGCAGCCGGAAAGATCTCAAGTCGTTATCGGAAAAACGACGCCGGGTCATGTTCGTAAAAACAGGATCAGCATAAATGCGATCACCAGCAGGTGCAGCCCGACAATGGCCAGTCGATGGTAGTGAAACCACTCGTTCATCTTCTGAATTCTGGCCAGCCCCCCGCACAGGCGGCGGAACTGCTCGAGCAGCGGCCGGTTCGAGTTGTCACTGCGGGAATCGCTTTGGAAGGCGAACGCGGGATAGGCGGCGTGGGCGGTTCTGACTGTATGACGCAGCAGCGTATCGAATGGCAAGTTGCGCCACGGCTGCCTGACCAGCTTCTCGGCCAACCGGCGCTCGACCGCATAGGCATGCGCCAGACTGCGGTAGCGCACCTTCAGCACCGCCCGGTTTTTTGTCCGGCGGCTGCCGAACACCAGGCAGCCAAAAAAAAAGCTCCGCCATGTGGGAGTCGTGGTCAAAAAGTCGATGCAACTGGCCAGCACCGCCGCGTCGAACCGGTCGAAAACGACATCGTCCTCAAAAATCAGGACGGACCGGGCGCCGGTTGCGATGCCTTTTCGCAGGCAGGCCATGTGCGATTCGTAAATGCCCTGCTCGGCGTCGACCGGATGCTTTTCGGCAATGAGAAACTCGACCCGGTCCGCCAGGCCGACCCTTGCGAACTGCACCGCGGCCGATTGCCGCCGGTCGGGGCGCCCGGACAGTGAAATGCAGTAGATGGCGTCGAAATAGGCCCACAAGCCGGATAGGGGTGATGGTGTCATTAAAAGCCTTGATCGCCGGTCGGCGATTCGCGTATGATCGGGAGCCCGCCGACACTGTTCACCCCGCGGGCAGGGGATCCGACGCAAATGGCATCGAAACTCATCACACGTATTTCTCAAACCGAATTCGTACGCTCGGCCGTGGCCGAGAAGGCGGATTTGAGCGCCTTCAAAAAACGGCCGTCGGTCAGGATCATCGCGGGCATGTCTCTGATCGGCTTCAGCTACCTCATCGGCTGGCCGGCCGTCGGCGCCCTATCGGCCCTGGCCGTCTATCTGCAAAAGCCCCTGGTGGCCATCGTCGGCGGCCCCCTGACCTACGGCCTCTCGCACCTGGTTTTTCTGGCCGGGATGTATCTGGCCGGGGCCGAATATACCCGCATCTTCCTGAGGTGGGCGACGCGCAAGGCCGCGGAAAAGTTCATGGCCGACTATAGGCTTTAAGATAAAGGTTTTGGCTGTGTTATCGGTCGTTGGCGTATATTCATACAGCCGCCTCTGGCCTTGCCAAAACCATTATCTTAAAGCCTATAGTTCAGTGCCTTACCCGAACCGTGAACCCTGAACCTTTTCTGTGCCGGCACATGCCTCGTTCGATGCCGTTGCGACACTTCACAAATGACACAACACTATCCCGGATCCGCACCGGTGTCCGTTACTGCGCGGTGAGCGCGCAAGGTTCGCATTAGCGATTCACTGCCGATTCATCGGTCTGCCGTCACCCGCCCGCCTTTCACAGCCCGCAGGCGCACGCCGTCAGCCGCCTCGCACAGCCGGCCGGCGGCATCGACGATCCGCAGGTCGAAATCCAGCAGGGGCAATTCCACGCGAACCGGATACAATTGTCCGACGTAGCGGTCACCTGGGCCGGTTGGCCTGAAGATCCGGCGCCGGTCGATGCCCACCGGAAAGGCGAGGATGTCTGCAAAACGCCGTCCCCAGACGCAGGCGGCTTGCAGGGCCGCATCGAGGGCAAACGGCGAGCCGAGCCGCCGACCGCAGCTGACGCCCTCGGTCGGATCGGCCGGGGTCCGGATATCCGCTATGACCCCGGCAGCGCCGACCCGCAACCGCGTCACATTGCGATAGGCCGGTCCGAAGGGCACCAGGTCCGGATAAATTGAATCGGCCGCGATGGTTTCACCGGACTCCGCCAGTGCGGATGTCAGATTAAGCGGCGAACCCGGCATCGCCGACAACCGGCCGGCTGCGGGCGAAAAAAACCGGCAGGCGGCATGTTCCTTGAAACGTGTCATGGACGCGGGTGTTACTTTCGTGCGCGTGGCCAGCACGGCGTGAACCATCCCGCTCGCATGCAGCGCCACCTCGCAAAAGGCCTCTGTTATCCGCGCCCGGGAATCGAGATACAAAAATTTGTCGAACCGCAGCTCGGCCATGGCCGTCACATCGATTCCCGGCTGAAAACCGATGGCCTCACGCGCCAGAATCTCCGCCGCTTCGACCGCCGGCAGCACGGCCCGGCCATCGAAACAATGGTCCGTCAGATGGGAGTGGTGCGGGATCTCCACCGGCCGGCGCGCCGAAGCGACTATTTTGGAAAAATCCGCCATAGCCGGGCCGTCTTGTCGTCCACCGCCACCGGAATGCCGGCGGCATTGACCGCGCAGTGGCGCGTGAAACCCTGGCAGGCCATGTCCCGGGTTTCCTCGCGCATGATCACGTAATCGAAGCGCAGCTTGACCCTTTCCAGAAGCGCCGGCCGTGTATAGATGCACAGGCCATCGTCGTAGTAGACCGGGTTGATATAAGTGACGCCTATTTCAATGACCGGGTAGATGGTCCCGCCCTGCTCTATTTCCTTATACGGGTAGCCGGTATCACGCATCAGGGAGGCCCGACCGAATTCGAAATAGCGCAGGAAATTGGCATGGTACACCACCTGCGAGCGGTCGGTGTCGGCATAAAGCGTTCTGAGACGGCTGCAGTGCCAGACCAGCCCCGCGGTGTCATCCCGCACGTAGCGCGGATCGCCACCGAGAACCTGCGGAAGGAAGGGATTTGGTCGCACATTACACTCCTTTGAAGATGACACAGCAGTTGGTGCCGCCAAACCCGAAGGAATTGGAGAGAAAAAACTCGTAGCGCTGCCGGCGCGCAGTGTGCGGCACCACGTCGATGTCGGCCAGTTCCGGATCGGGCAGATGGTTGACGGTCGGCAGGAGCACCTCGCGCTGCATCGCCTCGATCCCCAGGGCGGCCTCGATCGCGGCCGAGGCCCCGAGAGTGTGCCCGATCTGGGACTTGTTGGCAGAAACCGGTATCCTGGCCAGCCGGGTACCGAAAACCTCCCGCAGGCAGTCGATTTCGACCCGGTCGCCCTTCTGGGTCGAGGTGCCGTGCGCGTTGACATGGCCGATGTCGCCCGGCGCCAGGCCGGCGTCCGCCAGCGCTTCGTTGATGGCGCGGACGATCGTGGCGGCATTGGGCAAAGTGAAGTGGTGCGCATCCGAGGTCCAGCCGATGCCCATGACCTCGGCCCGCGGGGTCAGGCCGCAGGGCCCCATCATCTCCTGGGCCGCCAGGACCAGGGCGCCGGCGCCCTCCGACAACACGATCCCCTTGCGGTCGCGGCTGAAGGGCCGCGAGGCCTGGGTCGGATCGGCCCAAGCCCGGTCCCGGGGCCCAACATAAATGGTGGCCATCATGTTGGCGAACCCCTGGATGATCTCGGGAATCAGGGCGGTGTCGACCCCGCCGACGATGGCGAAATCACAATCCCCGTCGCGTATCATCCGGGCGCCGATGCCGATGGCGTGGTTGCCGGAGGCGCAGGCGCCCTGGGGTGAGAACACCGGCCCGGTGAATCCCGTCAACATGCCGGCCTTGCCGGCCGGAACGTTGGCGCACAGGTTGGGCAGCAGGTAGGGACTGACCTTGAGCGGGCCGCGATTGACGTAATTGTCCATCGCGACCCGGAAAGCGTCGGTGCCGTTCAAGGCCGAGCCCATCAGGCAGGCGGTCCGCGGGCCGGTGTCGGCATCGATCGGCAGCCCGGCCCGCTGCAGCGCCTCGTTACAGACGGCCATGGTCAGAAAGACGTAGCCGGCATTCCAGTTATAGGCTTCCCGCGGGCCGATAAACTCCAGCGCCGCCGGATCCCATTCCGGGATCTCCCCCACGATGGAAAATCCGGATTCGATCGGAAAGCGAGTCAAGCGGCTGAAACCCGCCTCGCCGTTGACCGCCCGTTGCCAGGTGGCGTCAAAGGTCTTGCCGAGCGGCGTCGCCGCGCCGTATCCGACGACGAAGACCCGCCGGTTCAGAGGTGCTTTCATTGGTTACCGTAGGGGCAGACCTGCGTGTCTACCCTTAATCGGGAGCTGCGTGTTTGTCTTTTATCAGACACAACTACTTCGGGCACACCGCACGTATGGCACACACCCAGGTGCGCCCCTACCTGAAATTTACCCATCTCCGGATCGAGATCTGTCCGTGATCTTAAACAATCCCGAATCTGCACCGGTTATTTTCCTGCGCCGTCGTGCCGGTCAGGCCGTGCGGCGCAACACCGCGCAGGCATTGAATCCGCCGAAACCGAAGGCATTTTTAAGCACGAACTCCTGCGCGAGCCCCCGCGCCCCCTCGGCCACGCAGTCGAGCGCCAGTTCCGGATCGGGTGTGTAATTGATGGTGGGCAGCAGCGTGCTTCTTTGCATCCCCTCGATAGCCAAGACGGTTTCGATTGCGCTCGAAGCGCCCATGGCATGGCCGGTCAGGGACTTGTTGGCCGAAACGGGTGGAACATGATCGCCAAAGAGTGACTTGAGAGCCTGATATTCGACTCTGTCGCCGACTTTCGTGGACGTGGCATGGGCATTTACAGCGGCGACATCATGCAATGATATCCCCGCCGTGTCAATGCTCTCGGCCATGCACCGGGCCACGGTCTCCAGGCGCGGGGCCACGAAATGGCGGGCATCGGCGGTCATGGACCACCCGGCCAGTTCGATGCCGGCCGCCAGGCCGTGGACGGCGGCAAAGTCCCTGGTGGCCAGGATGATGCAGCCCGCTCCTTCTGAAATCACGAACCCGCGCCGGTCGATGGAAAAAGGCCGGCTGGCGCGCGGCGCCGGCTCCGCCGGCCTGTCTATCGGGTCCCGGTAAGCGCCGTTCATGGTCGCAAAGCCAGCCACGATCGGTTCGACCAGGGCGAAATCGACCGCCCCGCAGATGGCGACATCGGCCCGGCCGGCCGCCAACAGCATGGCGCCGACGATGACCGATGTCAGCCCGGTGGCGCAGGCGGAAACGGGGGCCGTGATCGGGCCCGTGGCGCCCGTCAGGATGGACACCTTGCCGCCCACCATGTTGATGCACGCGTTGGGGTTGGCGTAGGGTGGCGGCAGCCGGCCCTCGGCGATCATCCGGCGGTCGGCCGCCAGGACGGCATCCTGCCCGCCGACCGCCGAGCTGAACGTCACGGCGACCCGCGGCGCGAGCGCGGGGGTGATGTCGATACCGCTTTTGGCCAGGGCGCGATGAACCACCAGCAGGCCGTACTTGAAAATCGGAGACGGCCAGAGCGCCAGGCTGCGGGCACTCAAGAAAGGATACGGGGCGGTGTCGATCGCGTTCACCTCCCCGGCAATTTGCACCGGAAAGTGCGCGGAAACGGGAAACCGGGTCAGCCGGCCGATCCCGCTGTGTCCCGCGACGGCCCGCTGCCACTGGGCCTCCAGATCGGTCCCCAAGGCGGAGACGGCGTCGCAGCCGACGATGACGGGATTATTGGACATCATAGATCAAGCAGGTAGGGGCGAAAAAATTTTCGCCCCTACAAGATGTGGCATTATAACGGCACATGACGGAACCCGTGAATAAAAACTGATGTTTGAAATTGGAAACTTGCAAAATTGAAACTCGATATTCGCACATCGAGTTCGCAGTAGTTCGCAGGTTGGGGTGAGTGAAACGAACCCCAACAAAAATAACGGTTCCATGCCACTGTTGGGGTTCGCTCTGCTCACCCCAACCTACGATTCATAGTCTCGCCCGTGAAACTCCATGGCACAACGGAGGAAAGTTTCCTACGTTCAGACTGCGCGGACTGAGGTGTCGTTGAACCGCTAAAACCTGTTAACCCTGAACCCCTGAACAATCACCACGGAATAAACTGGTAGAGCTTGGCGAACATCTCGTAGACCTCGATCCAGTTCTGCAGGTCCCTGGTCGTGCGGATGTGGGCGCGCTTGTTCACCATCACCCAGCTCATGTGCGCGGCGCCGTCCTTGCAGGTCGAACAGTCTCTTGTTTCCGAGGTGCAGCAACGGTGCATGGTCTGTAAATCCGAGGCCCAACGGATGAACTCGATCAGGCGTTTGGGCCGCGGGCGGCGGTTGTCGAGCGGCAGGGTGACCGACGGGCACTGGTCCCAACCGAAGCGCCGTCCCAGCATTTCGCCCGTGGTGATGATTTCGTGATAGTATTTCGAGGAGATGACGGCCGCCGGATAGGCGTCCAGCACGGCGTCCATTTCGGCGCGGATGTCCGCCAGCTGCCGCGCGGTCCAGGAGAACCCGTCCACGCCCTCATCGTTTGACAGCAGCTGCATGTGAACCTTCAGGCCCGCGGCGCTGATTTTTCGGATGACGCTTTCGGTCCTTCCGATCTGACGCGGGGTGATGGTGTATAGATAGTAGGCGTAAGGGTCTCCGGCGTAATTGCGGCTCGACACCCGGAAGGTGTCCTTGCCGCGCAGGGTCTTTTCGTCGGCCTCGTCACCCCACAGCGAGATTCCGACCATCAGGTCGGGAAACCGGTCGCGCGGCACCTTTATCAACCCGTTGGTGGCGCAGAACGTGGGCAGGCGCCGGTAGAAAGCCTCGATGCGGTCCAGGCACAGCGTGGGCTCCCCGCCGATCAAAATCGCCAGGTTCACGCCGCGCTCCTTTTCCCGGTCGATGAACTCTTCCCACTTCCGGATGTCGTTTTCCTCGGGTGCGGCCTTGTGTTCATCCGAGGAGAAGAAAAAACAGCCTTTGCAGCGCAGGTTGCACCGGTTGGTCACATCGTAGATCGAACTGCGGATGTTGAGCTTCGATATTCGCTTGTAGCGGGCATGCCACTCAGGATCCAGCAAAGAGCTGACGGTCTGCATGAAAGATCTCCCTGATAACCGGCCGCGGGGATGCGGTTTGCCCGGCGGACCGCGGTCAGAAAAGTCCGTGGCCGGGCGGCGCGGGCGGCGAATCGCAAAGATTGGGCCCCTTTTCGTACCCCATGACCCATACGGCGAGATACGTGTCCACATAATCGAGCCAGGCCTTGAAACCCTGCGGGTCGGTCGCATGCCTGAACATCCGGGACGTGACCACCGCGCTGCCGGCGGCATAGTGCCGGCAGTCGTTGCAATCGGTGTCCGGCACGCAGCAGGCAGCCCCCGGATCCCGGGTGAGGTCGGTGCGGTACTGTCTAAATGACCGGCCCAGACCGATCGAGGCCTGGGGGTTGACCCGGGGATACGGACAGCCGAATAGATCGTGCAGCCCCGAGCAGTGGGTGTGGACGACGGCGTTGTAACGGGAAAAAAGAACCGTGTCGGGATGGCTTTCCATCAACGCGGTCATGGTGGCGCGACATTGGGCGAGCGATGCCGCCGTGTGGCGCAATTGGCCCTCGTAGCCCACCGGGGCCGAAAACATGTTGAAGGTCAGCCGGGCACCCTCGGCGGCCAGCCGGTCGGCGACCGGGCGGGCCTGATCGATATTCTCGCGCGTGAACGTATAGACGAACACGGCGCGGGGGTCGCCGCGGTAGTTCTCGAGCTGGCGCCGCAGCATGTGCCCGGCCTTGCGAATCTTGAGACTGGCGTCGTCCGAGCCCCAGACGGAAATATGGATCCGGTATCTGATCGCCGCCGGAATCGGGATCAACCCGTTGGTGGCGATGGCCCCGAGCGGCATCTCCCGGTAGCAGACCTCGCACAGGTCGGGGACCAGGGCCGGTTCGGCGCCGGCCAGGACCACGTAAGTGATGCCGCGCTTTTTTTCCGCCTGCATCAGCCGGCGCCATGTCCCGGGGTCACCGATGTCGCGGGTAAACTGTTTATCCCCCGCGAAGTAGTAGCACCCGTCGCAGCGGATATTGCAGCGGCCGGTCATGTCGTAGGTCGATTCGCGCAGAAAAAACCATTTTTTGACCTTCTGCCAGCGTTCCCGGATGCGCGGATCGGCCAGGATGTCGGAAAATTTCCATCCGGCCGTCGCGGGCGACTTCGTGCCACTGTCGGTAATTTTGTCCACGATCACCACATGCGCCGCTGAATTTTCATTGAAGAAATCCCCTTCCCCCGGCCCCTTTGCCAAGGGGCGGTCGGGCTGGATTTCAGACTGGGGCCGTAACGACGAATGACCGCCCTATGCGGCGGCGCCCTCGGCCGCCTTTTCCTTTAACTTCCGCTCGACATATTCGGCAATCAGGCGGACGGTGGTCAGTTTCGGGTAGTCGTCTTCATCGATCCGGATGGCGTACTCGTCGCGGATCACCAGGGCGACGGTGGCCAGGTCCATGCTGTCGATGCCCACTTCGTCCACCAGATCGATTTGGGGATCGAAGGTTTCCGGCGTCACATCTTCGAGCTTGAGTTCCTGAATCATGATGTCGGCCACCCGCAGGGTGATGGTGTCAATACTGTTCATACTAAGGCTCTCCTTGTTCTGAGATGTCCGGCAGTACCCGCGGCTCCTTGCCGCCGGCATCGAGGGTCATCGTGCCGCTGCAGGCGATGGCGCCGCCGACGAGGATCCGGAAGCTGAAGACCCCTTCCTTGTCGCTGTTCGGCACGACGTGTATTTTCAAGCAATCCCACGGCCGAATGACCTTCTTGAATTTGACCCGGCTGAACCCGGCCAGGTTGAAGGAACGCCGGCGGGCCTGGCGCACGGTGTCGTAGACCATCCCGAGTTGGGCCACGCCCGGCAGGACCGGCTCGCCGGGAAAGTGGCCGGCAAACCACTGGGATTCCGTTGGTACGCAGATTTCAGTCGCCATTTCGCCGGTGCCTGAGATGTCGATATGATTCAGCCCGTGCCACATAAACTGGTATTTTTATCCGAATTTAAGAGAAAAATCAACCACTAACCTGATAATCAGCGTGTGCTTATCCGCGAGCTTTTTTTGACACTTGTACGTGTCCAATTCATAAATGTGGAGTTGTTCGCTGGGCAAGGCCACACAAGGGTTTGCGGCGAGGCGTACTTTACGGTCGCCGCGGCCGGAAACCGCTACGACCGACCGCCCAGCGGAAAAAAGACCCTTTAGGGATGGACACTATCGAATGCGGTGCTCCCATAGCGGCCCGACATGACCGCGGGCGTGCATCCGGGAAATGACGCCGGCGGTTTGCGCACCGCCGTCGCCGACAATCCAGTTCAAGCGCCCGGCGGCATGCTCCCGCACTGCGTCCAGGATCGCGCGGCCGTCGATCGCCGGCGACCGGTAGAAAAGCGGCTCCAGCAGGTCTCCGGTGGCACAGGCCTGACCTTCCCGGCAGGCGATCGTGTAGAGACCGGTCCGGGGGTAAATGCGCATCCCGCAGAAAAAAAAGAGCGCACACTTGTCGAGCGCTTCGAGGCGATCCAGGGTTTGCGCCATCGTCGCCGGGGTTTCACCCGGCCCGCCCAACAAGATGTAGTGGGCGACATGCAGACCGGCCGCAACCGCCGCGGCGTGCGCCGCAAATACCTCATCGGCCTGAAAAGGTTTGCGATAAGCCTTCAGCACCGCATCGCTAAGGGATTCCGTGCCGAATTCGGCATGGCTCAAACCGGCGTCGGCCAGAAGCCGGTAATAATCGCCCGCGACCCTCACAGGCGCAAAAAAAGCCCCCCAGGGAATGGACACCCCGGCCTGTTTGAAAGCCCGGGCCACGGCCAGGCTGTGACCGGGATCGGCGTTGAAGGCCGAATCGGTCACGAAAAAAAAGCGCGCGCCCGCTTGCTGCAACCGGCGGGCGGTTCCGGCGACCTCCCGCGGCTCGAACAGCCGCATCGCGCGCCCTTCGATATTCGGATAGGTGCAGTATATGCAGTTGAACCGGCACCCGCGCTTGGTCTGCAGGTTCAACATGCCGCCGTTGGCCAGATAATAGGCCAGGTGCGGCCGGTTCACATCGAACTGCCTGACGACGCCCTCTTGCCACGGTGGCGGGAAGATCACCGCACCGTTCCGGGTGACGACACCGGGAATCGAGGCGGCATCCGTGCGGTCTTCGAGCGCTTGCAGCAGCAAGGCCAGGCGCTCACCCTCGCCGATAATCCCGTAGTCCGCCCCCAGGGCGCACATCGTTTCGCCCGGGAAAATGGTGAACCCGCTGCCGCCGAGAACGATCGCGGCGCCAGATCGGGCACGTATTTCGGCGGCCAATTTCCGGTAGCCCGCAAAAAACCCCTTGGGGTTGGTGGCGTCGGTGGTGTCGATATTGCGCAGGGAAATGCCGACGACATCGGGTGCAAAATCGTCGATGGCCGACACCAGGGCGCTGTCGCCGGCTTCCGCATTCAAATCGAGCAGCCGCACCGCATGGCGGCTGGCGATCGCGCCGGCGACGTAATCGAGTCCGAGCGGATAAACCGGGTACGGCTGGGTCAGCGTGTTGGCGGAAACCAGCAGGACTTTCATCGTCGCAGCACCTCGACCGCCGTCACAGGATTGCCGAACCCCAGGACCAGAATGCCTTTACCGCCGAGCCGGATAGGGCCGACGCCGCCCGGTGGACCGGGGATGGCGCCGTCCCGGGTATAGGCGACCGCCAGGCAGACGGCCACGGCCGAGGCCGAGGCAAATTCCCCGATCAGGGGTCGATAGTCGATCACCGGCTGGGCAAACCGGTGGCTGTTGACGAAGGCCGCCAGTTGAGCGGCGCCGACCGGTCGCCTGGCCGCCGGGATGCCTATCATAAACGCCCCGTAGCGCGCCCGGATGAGATCCGGCCCACCCAGGCTGTCCACCAGCGCTGGCGTGAGGTCGGCATCCCCTGCGGCGCGGGCGTAAAAGGCCGGATAGACCGTCACTCCTGCCGCCGCCGGGTCCGCTCGGAGTTGCAGCGCCGCTCCGCCGGCCGCCGGAACGGCGTCCGCCCGCACCGAGGCATCGAAAAGGTCCGAGAGCGGATCGTGATACTCATCGGCGCCAATGACCAGGCTCGTTTCACCCGGCCTGCGGGCCAGCCAGCCGGCGGCCATGAGCGCCTGCTCGAAGGAGGCGTCGCCGCCGGTGACGGTCACGTTGGCGCCGGTGCTGCCGCTCATCATCGCCACCTGACCGGCCGGCGCGTTGTGCACCGAACCGATAAAATCGGTGGGGCTGGGAAACCTTTCGCCGGTGTCGAACAAACCCGTCAGAAACGCATGCGTCTCGGAGAGCGCCCCCCAGCCGGTACCAAAGAATATGGCCGCCGACGCCTCGGTGGCCCCTGACCGGCGCCGGGCATCTTCGGCCAAGGCCATCACCATGCGCGGCAGGCATTTGAGACGCCTCACCCGCTGACCCGGCAACAGGGCGGATATCTCATCCGGGTCAGGAAGGCCCCGGCACGATCCGCCCGTCGCCAGGCGCGCCAGTGTGCCGTCGATGGTTCCGGCGCCGGTCACACACGCCAGCGAGGTCACCAGCATCGGGCCGGGCCCGTCATGACGCGCCTCTTTCCGCCCGACCCGCGGCGAGCCGACCACCACGGCGGCATTGTTGCCGCCAAAGCCGAATGAATTGACCAGGACCGTTTCGACCGTCGCCCGGCGGGGACGGGGTTCGGGTGTCAGTTTGAGTTCCGGGTCCGGGCGGCCGGCGCCGGTATTGGCCGGAACCAGTCCCGCATCGATGCAGATCCCGGCCGCGACCGCCGCCAGGGCACCCGCCGCCGCCAGCGGATGACCGGCGGCCCCCTTGAAGGAAGACATCGGCGGCAAAAAACCCCCGAACAGGCGGTTGACGGCCCGCGCCTCGGCCGCATCGTTGTCCGGCGTGCCGGTGCCGTGCAGGTTGATGAGGTCGATGTCGGCCACGGTCAGGCCGGCGTCTGCGATCGCCGCGGCCATCGCCGCATAGGCCCCGCGGCCCTCGGGGTGGGGGGCGGTCGGATGATACGCGTCACAGGAAAGGTCGGCCCCGAGAAGTTCGGCCCGCGCCTGGCGGGAATCGTCGGCGACCAGCAGCAGCATGGCCGCCCCCTCGGCCACGGACATGCCGCGCCGGCCCGCGCCGAAAGGCCGGGCGCCCTGCGAGTCGATAAGCTTGAGGGCGTTGAACCCATGATATGTCAGGCGGCACAGGCCGTCGACCCCGCCGGCGAGGACCCGGCGGGCTTTTTGGGTCCGCAGCATTTCCATCGCGATTTTCAGCGCCACCGCCCCCGACGAACAGGCGGTGGACACGGTCATGGCGATGCCGGTGCATCCGGTTCGATCGGCAATGTCCTCGGCCACGGAACCGGCGGCATGCCACCGGAAGGCGGCCGGGTCGACGACGCCTTTTTTTAACAGCTCCTCGGTGGTTCGCATCCCGCCGGTGGTGGTGCCCACGATGACCGCATCGGGCGCCTCGCGAATGCCCGCCATGGCCTGGTCGGCGGCAATGCGCGCCAGTTGGTGGGTCCGGGGAAGCCGGGGGTCATCCAGGGCCAGCCGGACCTGGCCAACCGGTAAAGGCGGGCTGCCGGGAGTGTCAAAAAGACTCAGCGGCGCCAGATAGCATCCGCCCGCCGCCAGGGCGGCCCGGGTGGCCTCGATACCGGATCCCAACGGGCTGACGGCTCCCATGCCGGCGATGAAGATCCGCACCACTCCCCTCATTTCGGCGGGTCGGGAGCGTTATCGGCGATGTAGGCCGCCATGGTGGCCAGGCTCGCAAAAACCTTTTCACCCAGTTCACGATTCTCGATGCGAATACCGTAGTCTTTTTCGATCATGATGACCAGCTCCAGCACGTCGATCGAATCGAGTTCCAGTTTGCCGCCGATAAGGGGCCCGTTCTCGTCGATATCCTCGGGCCGGATGTTCGTCAGATCGAGCAGGTCGACCATTTTGACTTTGAGTTCACCGATCAGTTGGTCCATGCGGCTGGCGTCCATTCGCGATGATCCGCGGTTAATTATTTTTATCAATTTGTTTTACAGCGCTCACAACGATTCGCAGGCTCGACGAAAACGGGGAGTGATGCGGGGGTCGTCGCCGGTGCACCGTGCAACAGTGCCTAAAAAAGATTGTGGATGGGCACTATTTAAGCCGATCGATGCCAGAATTGAAAAAAGCGGCGTGTCCTTTTCAAAAAGAACCGCCGATCGCGTACCATCCCGATGATCAGACGTCCCGGTAAAGGATCGTCCGTGCGGCTCCGCCTTTACACGACCGCGTAATTATTGTAACCTCCCGCCCTGTTTGTCGCCCAACGTGCGCCAAGAGAGCGGCGGCCAATGGCGTGAGCCTATTACACTATTGAAAAAACGCCTTCATTTCAATCTTTTTTTCTCTTTAAAAACGGATGTCCGATGATCCCACCGGTGTTGAGCCCCGAAAATATTCTGCCCCACCGTGAGCCAATGCTGCTGGTGGACGAGATCATCACCGTCGACGACACGGGGGCGGTCACCGCGGCCCTCGTCACGGAAAAATGGCCGTTCTTCGACGGCCGCAAAGTGAGCGCCATCGTCTTGATCGAACTGGTGGCCCAGACGGCCGGAATTCACAACGGATGGATCCGCGAAAAACGATACGGCCCGACCGCCGACAAGAAGGGCTGGATCGTCGGGATCCGTCAGGCCCGTCTGGCGGTGGATGCCATCTTGCCCGGCACTCGATTGATCACCCGCACCCAAAACCGGATGGAATTCGAAGGCTTTCGCGACATCTACGGCTGCGTCGAGTGGGAATCGACCCCCATCGCCGAAATAACCCTGCAGCTGGTGCGCTCGGACGAACCGGGATAGATGCGAACGGGGCCCGAATCTATATGGCCGGGCGCATCTGAATATGACATAATACGAAAATAGAACAACTTATCAGTGTCCATCCAGAAATGGTCTTTTTTCCGCTGGCCGGTCGGTCGTAGCAGGTTCCCGGCTGCGGCGTACGTAAAGTACGCCTCGCCGCAAACCCTTGTGCGGCCTTGCCCAGCGAAAAAATCCTCGTTTCTGATTTGGACACGCAACAGTGCCTAAAAAAGATCGCGGACGGGCACTATTTAACGTCGAACAGTGAACATCGAACCCGTCTGAATCATAGTTAATTTTGTAAATTTACAATACCATTCCACACTTTATTGTAGGGGCTTACCTCTAAAGCCCTGGACATTATAATGATCGAAAATCCAACCAAACGACCGGCCATCGTGACCGGCGCCAGCAAGGGCATCGGCCGCGCCATATGCATCGAACTGGCCCGCTGCGGCTTTTATCCGATCGTCAACTACCGCTCCGACAAGGCCGGTGCCGAGAAGACGCTCGCACTGGTCGCGGCGGCGGGTGGCCAGGGGGAGATCATGGGCTTCGACGTCACCGATTTCGAGGCCGTGCAGTCCGCCGTCGGCCGCGTCATTGCGGCGCACGGCACCATCGCCGCCCTGGTGCACAACGCCGGCATCACGGCCGATGAGCTTTTCGTGATGATGTCGCGCCGCAAGTGGCACGCGGTCATCGACACCAGCCTGAACGGTTTTTACAACATCACCCGGCCGGTACTGGAAAAGATGGTCGTGCAGAAGAAAGGGGCCATCGTGGCGATCGCCTCCGTATCCGCGCTGATGATCAACCGCGGCCAGGCCAACTATGCCGCCGCCAAGGCCGGCCTGATCGGCGCCGCGCGAACGGTTGCGGCCGAAGTCGGCCGCCTGGGCGTGCGCGTCAACGTCGTGGCGCCGGGCCTGATCGATACCGACATGATCAAGGAGTTCCCATTGAAGAACATCAAGGCCCTGATCCCGATGGCCCGGATCGGACAACCGGAGGAAGTCGCGCGGGTGGTTCGATTTCTCTGTTCCGAGGATGCGTCGTATGTCACCGGGCAGGTCATCGCCGTCAACGGCGGCATGTGTTGACCGGAAAAACGGTGGTTTTATGACAAACTCCCCTCTTGTCGCAGGCGGTCGAAACCTCCGGTGCCGGTCGAAAATCGACCATTCACTCCAAACCGTTGTCGTCCTGGCTGCGGCCTGGCTGGCGATCGGCTGGGGGGCGACATGGGAAGAACTCAGATCGGCCGCCGGCTCGGTCACCTCGCTCAGCGCCGATTTCGTCCAGGAAAAACACATGCGGATTCTGACCCGTCCGCTGATCTCAACGGGCGTCTTCTATTTTCAATCACCGGCCAGCCTGCGCTGGGAATACCGGACGCCCGTGCGCAACATCCTGCTGATGCACGACCACCAGATGGAGCGCTGGATCGACACCGGCAGCGGCCTGACAAAGGAGTCCGGTGCCGGCCTGCAGGCCATGCAGATCGTTCTGGAACAGATCTCGCAGTGGCTCGGCGGCCGGTTCGATGAGAATCCGCTGTTCGCGGCGCGCCTGGAGCCCGGTCCCAAAATCGTTCTGGTCCCGAAGGAAGAGGCTTTTGCCCGGATGATTCACCACATCGACCTCGTGCTGTCCGAGCGTCCCGGCGTCATCGATTCGGTCGTCATCTATGAAAGCGACGATTCGTTCACCAGACTCATCTTCAGCAATACGGCTCTCAACCAGCCCCTGGACGCGGCCCTGTTCAGGAAGATCTCTTGACCGTCCGTCTGCTCGCTCTGGCGGGGATGCTGCTGTTTTATTCCTGCGCCCGCCTGCCGGCCATCGCGCCGGCCGCCGATCCGTCCGCGGCGATCGCGTGCGCCCATCTGTTTCCGGCCGGAAATTGGCAGCTGCTTCATTTAATCGAAGCCGAGCTGCCGGGCGGCCGGCGCGGTGTCATGACGGGTCTGACCATCCTGTCTTCGAGTCTGCGGAGCCACCGCAGCGTCATCATGAGCGTGGAAGGGTTCGTGGTCTTCGACGCTGAAGCCGACCAGAAACTGACGGTTCACCGCGCCCTGCCGCCGTTTGACGCCCCCGGTTTCGCCGAGGGTCTCATGGAAGACATCCGCCTGATTTTTTTTGCGCCCGCCGGACCGCCCGAAGAGTGCGGCAACATGGACGACGGCTCAGCCGTGTGCCGCTTCCATGGTTCGAGCGGCGGCCGCGTCGATATCGTCTCGCGGGCGGCCGGTGCCTGCGAAGTTCGGCGCTATGACCGGCAACAGCGACTGATAAGGGTCGTCAAGATCCCGGCCGCTGCACCCGCCGGGGACCGGATGCCGCAAACCCTGGAGCTGACCGCCCGGGGTCGACAAGGCTATAAACTCGTCATGACGCTCCTTGAAGCCGTGCCGCTGGGTCCCTGACCCGGACAAGCCGGCACCCGTTAGCCGGTTTGCCCGTTACGCCCGTTTAGCCCGTTGGCCGTGAGTCACCCAGTGACTTTTGGTCTCGATGTCGTGGGTAGGTTGGGGTGAGTGTAACGAACCCCAACAAGAGATGAAATAAATTCGCCGATGTTGGGTTTCGCTGCGCTCAACCCAACGAGGCTGTGCCATTTCGGTATCGTTTCATATGAGAGTACGGTTCAGGGTTAGGCGGATTCCGGTGCGGATGAATCGCGCGGGGTCAGATAGAAAAAAAGATTAACAGAATATGAGAACAGATGAATAGTAGAACATAAGAAAGTGCACCAGGGGCGAAACGGCCCCCTGACAGCCTGAAACGATGGTGACGATATGAAACTGCGCGTAATCTATCCCAAGTGGCCCAAACTGGACCGGCAAACCGAATTTCATTTGCCGCCGCACGGGCCGGTCGTGTTTGCCGCCGCCCTGCCGGAGGACATAGAGGTCGAGTTTATCGACGAGAATGTGGAGCCGATCAATTTCGATGACCCGGTGGATGCCGTCGCCATCTCGATGATGCTGACGCTGCAGGTCAAGCGGGGCTGGGCCATCGCCGACCGCTATCGCCGGAAGGGGATCAAGGTCATCTTCGGGGGCATTGCGACCATGCTGCATGCCGAGGAGACGCTGGCCCACGCCGACGCGGTTTTTATCGGCGAGGCCGAGGGCCGGATGCAGACGGTGTTCAGCGATTGGCGCCGCGGCCGGCTGAAGCCGGTCTACGATTACCTGCAGGACCAACCGCCGATCGAATCGGTCGGCCCGGCGCGGCGTGACCTTCTGAAAAAAGAATTCTACAATTACCGCGGGGTCCAGATGTTCGACCTGGTGCATGCCTCCCGGGGCTGCCGGTATCACTGCTACCCCTGCGCCGTGGCGTACCTCGGGGGCCGCAGGTTCCGGCCGCGGCCGATCGAAAAGGCCGTCGCGGAGATGGCCGCCATCGACAACAACCGCCTCTTTATCGTCGACAACTCCCTGGCGCAGGACACCGCGTGGGAAAAGGCGCTGTTCCGGGAAATGATTCCGCTCAAAAAGAAATGGTGCAGCCACCCGATCGAGGACCGGCCCGAAGTCCTCGATCTGGCGGCGCGGGCCGGGGCCTGGTATGTCTACCAGGCCGTGTTCGACACCTCGGACTATATCCGCGAGCGGATAAAGCGCTATCACGATCACGGCATCGCGGTCGAGGGCACGATTTTGCTGGGACTCGACGACCACACCGAAGACGGCCTCCGGCGGCTGATCGATTTTCTGATGGACATCAATCTCGACCTGGCCGAATTCACGGTCCTGACTCCATTTCCCCACACGAAGGCCTGGGACGAATTGACGCGCCAGAACCGGATCTTCTCATTTGACTGGGATGACTATTCGGCCGACAAGGTCGTCTACACGCCCCGGCACATGACGCCCGACAAGCTGCAGGAACTGTTGCAGTATGCCTGGGACACGTTTTACGCCGATCAGTCGCAGGAAATTAAGATGTTCAACCTGTTTCAGAAGGTGGTGCGCAAGGAAATCGCCGACAACACCTTCCGGCCGCGCAACCGTAAATTAGGAAAGAAGGCCTTCGGGAAGGTGGTGGGTTGAAGTGGGGGCGAAAAATTTTTCGCCCCTACAAAGGTCGGTTGAAACCGTTCATCCGCTCTCCGGCGCGTCGTTTTCAGGGAAGGTGTCGGATAGGCTTTCAACCTTTGACCGTTGAACACTGAATGCCGAACCGACCAAAAGGATTTTCATTCACCATTCGATGCCCGGCGTTCGATGTTCGGCGTTCATCTGTTGATCTTAGGTTGGGGTTCTTTACACTCACCCCAACCTACCCGTTCTGCCAAGTCCGCCCGCCGCTTAATCAAAATAGATCCACGATCGTCCTCACCGCCTGCCCGGCTTCTGTGTAAAGCCTGAAATCCCGGCGCCTGATCCTGCGAATGCATCTATCGGCGCGCTGGGTGGAAAACACCACAAAAATGGCCCCTTGGGGGTCATCGCCCGCGGTTCCCAACGCCTGTCGGTCGACGGCATCGAGCCAGCCGGTCACGATCGTGCGGCAGGTGCCGGAAGCCAGCAGGTCGACAGCCACATCGAGCGCGGTGAGGCCCCTCTGGCCGATCTCGTCGCCGACCGTAAATGTCGGCCCGGTCAGCCGGAAATGGATGGCGGCCTCGCCGAGGACGATGCCGGGCAAGGTGAAAGAAAAGAGATTCGGGCTCGCGAAGGCGCCCCGGTCTTCTTTGGCGGTGGCGTAATAGGCCCGGTCGGTATCGAAGCACCCGTGGCGGGTGGCGGCAATGATGCCGACCGGCGCCGGCGCTGCGGCGCGGTCCAGGCCGGCGTCTTTCAGGGCCAGGGCGATCGCGGCACAGCCCACCCGCGAATAGGCATCGAAGCGCCGGTAGCGGACCGGCGGGTGGGTGTAAATCGATGCCGCCGGCGGAACGATCGGACGACCCGCATCCAGGACCGGCCTCGTTCTGGCGGCCATCCGGCCATAATTGCCGGCGGTGACCCAGCCGCCGCCGATGATGTTGATTTCCATGGTTTTATGAGATTGTTGAATTCGAATTTCCAGTATCCGGTTCAGATGTCATTTTTCCGCCGCACACAACAGCAGCGCGGCGTTGATCCCTCCGAATCCGCTGTTGGTCGTCAAAATGGTACGGCCGCCGAAGGCCTGGACCCGATCGGACACCCGCCCGGCCGCCTGGGCCGCGGGCGTCTTCGAACCGGCGGTGGGCGGCACGTGTTGGCAGGTTAGGGCATGAACGCTGATGGCCGCATCGATGCCGCCCGCCGCTCCCAGCGTGTGCCCGATCGCCCCCTTGATCGAAAAGACCGGAAAATGGCGATCTCCGAAAACGCTTTCCAGCGCGGCCAGTTCCATGCCGTCGTTGAAGACCGTGCCGGTCCCGTGGGCACAGAAAGCCTGGATCTCCTCCGGCCGTGTGCCGGCCATCTTCATGGCCTCCGCCATCGCCGCCGCCAGGCCGCGGCCGTCGCGGGCGGGACCCGTGATGTGGTTGGCATCGTTCGCGATGCCCCAACCGGCCACCCGCGCCAGCCGACCCAGCGCCAGCGCAACGGCGGTATCGTCGTCGGCCAGCAGGATCGCCACGGCGCCGTCGCCCAGACACATTCCGTCCCGGTCGCGGTCAAACGGACGGCAGGCGCCGGTCGTCAGGGCCTTCAAGGACGCAAAACCGGCGGTCGTAAACCCGGTGACGACATCGGCCGCACAGACCAGAACCGCACCGCATTGCCCCAGCGCAATCTTCTGGGCGCCGATCGCCAGCCCGACGGTGGACGACGCGCAGGCCGCGGAGATGTCGAGCCCGCGGCCGCCGGTGCCCAGCAGCCCGGCCGCCCAGCAGCGGAAGTGCTCCGGCAGAAAGGGCATCGCTACTTTACCACCGCCCTCAATGTACTCGGCATTGCCCTTGAGGCCGGTCCAGATGACAAAGGTTTCCGGCGGAACCGGCCCGATCGGCTCAAGCACGCGGCGGGCGACCGTACACACACGGTTCTCCCCGGTCACGGGGTCAAGATCGGAGATGATTGCAGCCGCCCGGCCTCCGGTCCGGTCCGCCGGCCCGCGATCCAGGGCCGCAACGGCACTCTCGCCTTTAACGAGCCTGTCCCAGTTCTCCCCGATGCCGTCGCCGAGACCGGTGGCGAGCGCCTGATTGACGACGTAAACCGCCTTCATCCGCCCGGTTTGATATCGCCGCCGCGTCAAATTGCCTCGAGATCGCGGAAGCGGTTGACTTCCGGCAGGCGCCGCATGTCGATCTCGTAGCGGCCGCGCCAGCCGACTTTTTTGAGGCGGCGGCCCAAATACGCCTTTAAAATCGGTCTGAAGCCGTAAATCCAGATCGAGGTCCACACGGGTCCCCGCTGCCGGACACGCGGCGAGGGTTCCCACCAGCCCATCACCTTCTGGCGGTGATACCAGACCAGGTATTGCAACTGCTCGGCGCTCAAATGGCGGGTCCTGACATTGGCCCACATGCCGTTGTAGCGCCTGAAGTCATCCGGGTTGGTGACCAGCCCTTCTTCGAGCAGTTGCGCGCGCATGGCGGTTTTCGGATAAGGGGTCAGGATCTGGCAATAGGCGGTGTCGGCCTCGATCGATTTCAGGAAGCGGTAGTTTTCGATGATGTCCTCTTCGGTGTCGTCCGGGAAGCCGAAGATCATGCCGCCCACCACCATGATGCCGTACTTGTGGCAGTTGGCCACGGCCTGGCGCGAGGCGGCCACGATGTCGCCCTTGCCGGCCGCCTTGAGATTTTTTTTGGAAACGTTTTCGATGCCGAGAAAGACCGTCTTGAAACCGGTTTGCGCCATCTTGCGGACCATCTCCTCGTGGCGGGACATCGTGATGCAGTCGGCCTGCACCACGAAATTGAGGTTGCGGTAGCGGCGGGCGCCGATGGCCGCGCACAGATCGATGACGCGCGCGGGGTCGAGCACCAGGTTGTCGTCGGCCAGAAATATCCAGCGCGTTTTGCAATTGAAATAAATGTCGTCGATATCGGCCAGCACCCGCTTTACCGGAAACGGGCGGAAAGTCCGGCCGTACATGTGACTCATGCTGCAAAAGCTGCACGACCGGGTGCACCCGCGCGAGGTCTCCATCACCTCGATTTTGTTGTTCATGATGTGATAGCCCCAGGTGAGGCGGCGCTTGTCGCGGATCGGCAGCTTGAGCCGCGCCAGGTCCAGCAGCTCGCCGCGCGGATTGTGAACCAGGACGCCGTTTTTCTTGTGCGACAACGACGGAATGTCCTCGAGGCGGTCCTGGCCGCCAAGGGCGTTGACCAGCCGCCGGAAGGCTTCCTCGCCCTCGCCGCGGACGACGAAATCGATCAGGGACGCCTCGTTCGAGGCGGCGATTTCCTCGTACATGAGGGTCGCGTGATACCCGCCGATGACGATCTTGACCTCCGGCAGCAGGCGCTTGACCAGACGGATGAGCCGCGTGCAGGTGTCGAACTGCCAGGCCATGGCCGACAGGCCGACCACGTCCGGCCGGATTTTCAACAGGATGTCGCGCACATAGCGGCCCACCCGGCGCCGCTTGCGGATCAGGTCGATAATCGTTACCTGATGGCCGTCATCGACGTTGGCGCCGACGCTGGCGATGCCGTTGTTGGGCATGTGAAAAGCGCTTTCATGCATAATGACCGCGGCCACATCGGGCATGGACATCAGGACGATTTTCATGGTTCCTCACTGGGTTGCGATGCGAGCAGCGCACGGACCCGCTCCATCACGGCCGGCAAGGAACCGGCGTGAGGTTCCGCGGCCGCATCGAATGAACCGATCAGCGCGAGACTGATGGTGTGGGGGCCGCGGGTGTCGAACGAGAAAGAGCCCGGCCGGAACATTTTTTCGGTGTTGCGGACGTAAAGGACTTTGACCGGCGCCCGGCAGCTCCGCGCGATCTTGAAGGCGCCCTTGTTGAACCGCCCGATGCGGCCGTCCGCACTGCGGGTACCTTCTGGAAAAACGATCAGGTTGCCGCCGGCCGCCAGAAAAGCCGGCATCTGTTCGATCCGCCGGATCATCATGTCGGCCAACCGCCCCTGTGACGACGAGGGAATGTAGCCGGACCACTCCAGCATCTTTCCAAAGAGCGGTATGTCGAACAGCCGGCTTTTGACGATGGTGTTGTGCCGGTCATAGAGCGAGATCAACAGGATCGAGTCGAGATAGGAGCGGTGATTGCAGACGATGACCGCCGAGCGGATGTCTTTGACCGCAGCCGGAATCCGCCAGCGGTAGGCGGGAATCAACACGCGGTTGAGCGCGAAAAACCCCCGGTAAAAGCGGCTGTTGAGCCGTTGAAACGATGTCTTCCTGCGGTCCGCGAACAGGCCGGCCCAAAGATAAAGGGGCGCGAAGAAAAAGACGAAGCCGGCCGTGAAGTACAGCCACAGCAGCACCGTAACGGCAAAATCGCGCAGCGGTTGAAGACCTTTGCGGTTGGGGGGGAGGTTGGCCGGCATCTGTCACCGTCCGGATATATTTTTCAGTACGAAGCAGGTGTTCACGCCGCCGAAGGCAAAGTTCTGGACCGCGCCGATCCCGACCGGCACCTGTTCGCAGTGCTGCACGTGGCGGATCATCGCGCAGCGCTCATCGATCTCATCCAGGTTCAACGTCGGCGGGACGAAGCCTTCGGCCATCATGAAAAGGGTGATGATGGCCTCGATGGCGCCGCAGGAGCCCATGGTGTGCCCCATGTAGCTCTTCAAACCGGTGACCAGCGGCCCCTTGCCGTAAATACTTCCGGTCGCCTGGGCCTCGATCACATCGCCCATCTTGGTGCCGGTCGCATGGGCGCTGATGAACTCGACCGCCTCCGGACCGATGGCGGCATCCTTCAAGGCCAGCGCAATCGTGGCGGTGATGCCGCGCGTGTTCGGCAGAATGAGGTCGCCGCCGTTGTTGTTGCAGGAAAACCCGATGACCTCGCCCAGGATGTCGGCGCCCCGGCGACGCGCGTGTTCATACTCTTCGAGCAGCAGGGCTCCGGCCCCTTCGCCGACGACCAGCCCGTCGCGCCTGACGTCGAAAGGCCGCGGGGTAAGGTGCGGGGTGGCGTTGAAGTCCGACGAGCAGGCCAGCAGGTTGTCGAAGACCGCCACGGTGGTGGTGTCGTACTCGTCGGCCCCACCACAGAGCATGGCATCCTGCAGGCCGTATTTGACCGACTCGTAGCCGAAGCCGATCGACTGGCTGCTCGTGGTGCAGGCGGTGGAAGAAGAAATGACCCGGCCGGTAATCCCGAACATCTTGGTGATGTTCACCGCCGTGGTGTGGACCATCGATTTGAGGTAATCGACCGCGCCGATCGACGCGAACTCCTGTTTCGATTCGCCGAAAAAGGTCCGGTAAATGCTGCGCTGCACCGACGGGCTGCCGTGGGTCGAGCCGAAAGCCACCCCCAGCCGGCCCGATGTGACAAAAGCCGGATCGAGCCCCGCGGCCGCCAGGGTCTCCTTGGCCACCTGGCAGGCGTAAAACGACACCGGCCCCATGGTCTTGCTGTGACTGCGCTTGAAGTCGTAATCGATGGGATAGTCCACCGTGCCGTAGACGCCGGAATGGATGTGCTCGGTCAACAGGCCGTCGCTGCGCAGCGGTTTGACGCCGGAAATGCCCTCGGTCAGGTGGCGGACGATCTCGGCGCGGGTGCGGCCGATCGGCGTGATGGCGCTGCAGGCCGTTATGACCACGCGGCGGGCCGTCATGGCCCCGCTGCCGGCCGGTGCGCGGGATCGGTTAAACCCGCTTGGCGGCGCGCCGCGGCCAGGGCCGCCGTGTAATCGACGATCTGAGCGATGGTGCTTATTTCCATGGCGCTCTTTTTCTCGGCCCGCGTCAACTGCGTATCGAGCAGGAGTTCGATCTCGTGCAGCAGTTCGATGGCATCGATGCTGTCGAATTCGTAGCCCTCCCGCAAGTCGTCGTCGACCCCCGGTGCGTCGATTTCGAACTTTTCCGCGAAGATCTTTAAAATGGCGGTTTGGATAGCATCACGCTGCATGGAATCGTCTCGGAGGCGCTGGTATGTTTCCGCCGGTAAAGTCCCTATCTCCCTTTATGGGATAGGGCTGGGATGATGGCCCACTCACTCACCGGCTTTAGGAAAGGCCGTGAAGCAGGAAGAATCAAAGCATTCTACATATACCAAATCAACGCTGAATTCAAAAACTATCGGCCGCGCGGGTTGACTTGGGCCCGAGAAACGGCTCGAAATGATACCACTCGAACGGATTCTCACGCAGATTTTTTTCGAGCAGGTCCGCATACCGCTGCACGCAGCCGCGGATGGCCGCGGGTCTTGCAGCGCGCGCGGTCTCATCGATCCGGACGGGCGGCGACAGGCTGAAATGGTAGCGACCGCTGCCCGTCCGGCGCGAAAAAAAGAAAAAAATCGGCGCACCAGACAGCATCGCCAGCAGGTGCGGGGATTCAGGCAGAAAAATGTCATGTCCCAGAAAGGTGGCCTGAAGGACGCGCTGGCCCGGCGTCCACAACTTGTCGCCGGTCATCGACACCAGGCCGCCGTTCTGGATGAACCGCAAGGCCTCCAGAAGATCGAAAGCACCGCCCTGGTCTTTTTCGGCGGCCAGGATGCGAATGCCCGTGTCCCGCAAATCTTCTTTCTGAATGCGTTCGATCTGGGCCTTGGCGCGGGCGCCCATGAACAGGATCAGCCGCAGCCCGGCCAGTTTCCGCTTCATCAGGTGCGCCGCGATTTCCCAGTTGCCCAGGTGCGACATCACGATGACGCCGCCCTGGCGGCGCTCGATGGCCGCTTCGAGATGCTCCCAGCCCGAACGGGTGTAGGAGACGCCGCCCGCGGCCGTCATCAGGATCCGGTCGAGGTAAACCGACGTAAAATTACGATACTGCCGCCAGGTGCACCGCCGGTAATACGCGCGCGAGTGGCCGGGAAAAAGGGCCCGGTAAAAGCGCACGCTCACCACGACCCGCCGCGGAGAAAAAATGAAGTACCCGGCCGCGATTCCCCTGGCGATCAAATCACAGATCCAGGGCCCCGGCCACCGCGCCAGCAACATCAGAAACCGGTAGAACAGGGTGAGCATTTACGTCACCGGCCGGTTGGCAACCCGCGCCATTTCGACCCGCAGGCCCGCCGGCCTTGCAGGGCGGCTGCCGGACTGCCGCGGCCGCAGTGAGGGCCAGGACCTTGAGCGACCGGGTAGGCTTTGGATTTGATTCATAGGGGTTTCAACCCTTCTGCGCCTCTGGCACAATCCTGATGGCCTCGCCGAGGCTTTCGAGAATCATGCGGCCGCGTCATCTTTTTCGATCGGAAAATCCGGTTGACCACGCGCCCGGTGATCAGGCGGCTGAACAAGCCGAAGTTGCGCAGAAAGTCTTCGACGGGGTGAAAATGAGAAATCCGGGGCGTGCCCGGCTGGTAGGAGACGCTGACCGGCGCCTCGATCACCGGGATGCCGTTGGCCTTTGCCCCGACCAGAATTTCGACTTCGAACTGGAACCGCCGGCTCTGCGTGCCGAGGTGCAGGCTTTCAGGCAGGGGGTATACCCTGAACCCGCTTTGTGAATCCGTCACCGCCGGTCCGCCGGAGATACGGACCCAGAAGTTGGAAAATCCGCGGCCGAAGCGGCTGGTCAACGGCGCCGCGGCCGCCCGCATGTTTTGGCGGCAGCCGACCACGATCGGCCGCACCTCAGGCGGAATCGCCGCCATCAGGCTCTTTGCGTCCCGCGGGTCGTGCTGGCCGTCCGCATCGAGCGTTATCGCCCACACAAAGGTTTTCTCAGCCTGTAAAAAGCCGGTCATCAAAGCGGCGCCCTTGCCGCGATTCGGCCGGTGCCGCAGAATCCGGATACCGGCCATGTCCTTTATCCGCTCATAGCTCGCATCGGTCGAGCCGTCGTCGACCACTATGACCGGCAGCCCGAGGTCCAGCGTCCGCCGCACGACATCGGCCACCGTCCGCTCGTGATTGTAAACCGGAATCACGACGCAAAATCCGTCTGTCACGCTGCTGTCGGTTGATGAGATGGGCACGGGATGCGATCTCAACTGTGGGTTTGAAAAAAAAGGCTAAAGGTGAAAGGCAAAAGGCTAAAGGATTGGAAACCGAATTTGAGCGCCAGTGGCCAAAGGTGCAAGGTGTAAGGTACACGGAAAAAAATAGCGGAAAACATCGTGCGGACCCAAAGCCGTCCTCTGTCATCTGTCGTCTGTCCTCAGTCTTCCGCCCTCCGCCCTTCTCTCCCCCGCCTGCCTTTCACCTTTAACCTTTTGCCTTTCGCCTTCTGCCCTCTGTCATCTGCCATCTGCCATCTGCCATCTGTCATCCGTCATCTGTCGTCTGTCCTCGTCTTCTGTCCTTCCGCCCTCCCCCCACGCCACCCCCCAGGTTCCCGGCCCCAGGTGGACACCGGAGGTCAGTGAAAGGGGCTGCAGGAGGGTCTCGGCTGCCGGGTAGCGCTTTTTGATTTCCCGCAGCACCGTATCTTCGACCCACTGACGGTTGTCCGAATACTCGATCATGATCAGCGTGTCGGCATCGGGCGTCAGGTCCTCCGCCAGTTTCGCGAGGGCGAAGTCGAGCTGACCCTTACGGTCGCGAACCGTTCCGACCTTCACGGCCCCGCCGGCGGTCGGGCAGATGACCGGCTTCAGGTCGAAAAGATCGCCGACGTATCCTTTTGTTTTCGAAAGCCGGCCGCCGGCGACCAGATACTGAAGCCGGTCGATAAAAAGGTATTCGGCGCTTTGCCGAACGGCATCCGCGGCAAAGCGCAGCACCTCTTCGGTCCGATCGGTCCGGCGGGCATAGCGGACCGTCGCCCGGGCCACGACCGCGAGACGACCGGAGGCCAGGCCGGTGTCGATCACCGCGAACCGATTCTGCGGATCGTTTTTCTCCTTCCAGGCCGCGGTCGCGCTGAAATTGCCGGTGTAAACCGAACCGACGCAAAGATAAAGGGCCGCACCGTAGCGGCTGACGATGCTTTGAAAACGCTGATGGCGTTCGAATACCGAAGCCTGGGCGGTCGTCACCCGCACGCCCTTGCGCATCGCCGCGTAAATCTCAGCGGGGTCGACGGCGGTTTCCGGCAGCGCCTCGTCGCCAACGAGAATGTAGCTGTCGAGCAGGGTCACCCCCAGCTGTGCGGCGTCCTGGCGCGTCAGGGAGCCGGCCGAATCGGTAACGATGTGGACCGCCGCCGGCTTGTCGGAAACATCCGGACGATCGGGCGGCCGCCGCAAATCCGTCGCCGACCACCTGACCACCCGCCCCATCTCCTCGAGCTGTCGCCTGACCACCTCGTGGTGGACAGTGTGGAGGTGAATCTTGAGCCGCTCGCCGTCCTTGCGGACGACCAGGCTGTTGGCGCGGGACGCCAGTTTTGCCAGGCAGGCCTCGCTCTGTGTGTCGGTCTCGACGAGCGTGTCGATGCAAAAGCCCCGGGCATCGCCCCGTTCCCCTTCCGGGGCCGGCGTCAATTTGTTCCGGAAAATCTCGGTTAGCGGCCGAAACCCGTTTTCTTCGCCGGCCATCCGGCTGAAAAAACCTTCCATGAAAAGGAACATCCCCAGGGCGCCGGCATCGACGACACCGGCGGCTTTCAGTGTCGGCAGGGTTTCGGAGGTGGAATGGACCGCGGCTTCGAGCCGCGCGATCAAATTGGGATAAGCATCGGCCCGAATCTCTGCGGGTGCGGCGTCGACCGCCGCCAGCAGCGCATCGAAAACGGTCAGGATGGTGCCGGGTTGCGGGCCCAGGATCACCTGCCAGGCCCGTTCTTTTCCGGCTTTGATCGCTCGCGGGAGGTCTTTCAAGGGATCTGCGGCCAAAAAATCGGCGAAGAAACCGGCGGCAATGTTGCCGGAATTACCGCTGGCGGCGGTCAGCAGCCGGCTGCGGACCGTAGCGGTGGGGGCCTGGTTCCGGTACAGCGGCGCCAGGCTGATCCTCAGGTTGCGGCCGGTATCGGCATCCGCCACGGGAAAGACATTGATATGATCGAGCAGATCGGACCAGGCCGATAGGCGCTCGTAGCCGGCGGTCAACGCGGCCTGAATCCGGGAATCCATTACGTAAATCCCAGCGCCGCGGTGATGTCGCCCGGCACTTCGAACTGCATCTCCATTTCCGGCATTTTGACCGCGACCTGTTCGCTCGCCCCGCGCGTGCAGATCTGGTTCTTCGCGGCCAATCGGATCTCGAAGGACATGGCGATCTTGTAAACCGCTTCGGTCACGGTCGCCTTGCAGACGAACCGATCGTCATGGCGCAGGGGAACGATGTGCTTGGCCGATGACCGCGTCACCGGGAAGATAAGCTGATGGTCCAGAAAATACCGGTACAGGTCCAGCCCGGCCTGCCTGAAAAGCCCGAACCTGGCGATGTCAAAATACTTCAGGTAGTTTCCGTGCCAGACAACCTGGAGAGGATCCAAATCGTGAAACGGCACCCGCGCCTCGTATTCGTAGATCATCCGCCCCACACCCTGCCAGCAGTTCAATCAGACCAACCCCTGGTCCATCATGGCATCGACCACCTTCAGGAAACCGGCGATGTTGGCCCCGACCTCGTAATTTCCCGGGCTGCCGTATAGGGCGGCCGCGTCGACACAGGTGCGGTGAATGCTCTTCATGATCATCTTCAGGCGGGTGTCGACCTCCTCACGGGTCCAGGAAAGCCGCATGCTGTTCTGGGTCATCTCCAGCCCGGAAACCGACACCCCGCCGGCGTTGGCCGCCTTGCCCGGACCGTAGAGCAGGCCGTGCGCCATGAAGATGTCGATGCCCTCGGGGACGGTGGGCATGTTGGCGCCCTCGCACACCAGCGTGACGCCGTTTTTGACCAGGTGGCGGGCGTCCTGAGCGTTGATCTCGTTCTGGGTCGCACTGGGGAAAGCGCAGTCGGCCGGGTGATCCCAGAGGCCGTTGTGATCCGCGGCCGGATCGACGGGCACATAGACGGCCGTCGTGTATTTTTCCGTGTATTCCCTGATCCGGCCGCGCCGGATGTTCTTGAGAACTTTGACGAAGGCCAGTTTTTCGGCATCGATGCCGCTGTCATCGTAGATGTGGCCGGCCGAGTCGGAAAGCGTCACGACCCTGGCTCCCATCTGAACTAGCTTTTCGATTGTGAACTGGGCCACGTTGCCCGAGCCGGACACCAAGCAGGTCTTGCCTTCCAGGCTCTGGCCGCGGGTGGCCAGCATCTCGGCCGCAAAGTATACCGACCCGTAACCGGTCGCTTCGGGCCGGATGAGGCTGCCGCCCCAATTGAGCCCCTTGCCGGTCAGAACCCCGGTGAATTCGTTGCGTAATCGCTTGAACATGCCGAAGAGGTAGCCGATTTCCCTGGCCCCGACCCCGATGTCGCCGGCCGGCACGTCGGTGTTCGATCCGATGTGCCGGAAAAGCTCGCACATGAAACTCTGGCAGAACCGCATGACCTCGTTGTCGGACTTGCCCTTGGGGTCGAAGTCCGATCCGCCCTTGCCGCCGCCCATCGGCAGGGTCGTCAGGGCATTTTTGAACACCTGTTCGAAGGCCAAAAACTTGAGGATGCCCAGGTTCACCGACGGGTGAAACCGCAACCCGCCCTTGTAGGGGCCGATGGCGCTGTTCATCTCGATGCGAAAACCCCGGTTGACCCGCGGCTGGCCCTGGTCGTCCAGCCACGGCACCCGGAACATGATCACGCGCTCGGGTTCCACCAGCCGTTCGAGGATCTTGGCCTGCCGGTAGATCGGATTCTGATCCAGAACCGGTTTGACCGATTCCAGGACTTCGCTCACCGCCTGGTGAAATTCCTTTTCCTGCGGGTCCTTGTTGATGACCAACTGCAGCATATCATCCATGCCGACCTCCCCTGGTTTTTGGCCCGAGTACCTCGATGTCCGCCGTTGAAAATAGTGACTGGTTAAATAAATTAGCAAATCCAACCCGCCCTTACAAGCGGAAAGGCGCCCGCAGATAGACGATCGACCGCCCTGGGCCGAACGGCGCACGAAAACCTCACGCAATCCTAACAATCGCCTAACAATTAATCCTTAATAATAGATATTGGTTCAAAACGGACCAGCGAAACGTTGACCTCGCGATCCTTTAACCCTGAACCGCGGATGGAAACTTGATACTGGAAACCGGAAACTCGCAAATAGGAATTTGAAACCGATTCGATAATATACGTGAATCTCAGAACAGTGAACCCCTGACCCCTTGAAAGCCCCGCCATGTCACCGACAACCGTTCTGACTGCCCTGCTGGCCCTTTCTTCGCTGGCCTATTACCTGGGACGGCACCGGGCTCTGGCCATCACCGGCAGCACCGACAACATCAAGACGCTGCACTCGCGGCCCACCTACTATGGCGCCCTGACCGCGATCTGGTGCGGCATTCCGGCGTTGATCCTGTTTGGATTCTGGCTGGCTTTCGAGTCCAACATCATCACCGGCCTGGTCGTGGCCGACCTGCCCGAACACCTCCGCAGCCTGCCGCCGGACCGGTTGAACCTGGTCCTCAACGATATCAAAAATGTGGTCAGCGGCAATATCACCTCGGGCCGGATCGATCCGACCATGCAGGCGGCCGCCGACCACTATCGGCAGCTTCTCGTCATCAGCCACGCCGCCCTGGCGGTCGTGGTAACTGCGCTGGCCATCGGCGCCGCCTTGATCGTCCGCTCCAGGATCTCGCCGCAACTGCGCGCCCGCAATCATGTGGAGAAGATCATCCGCTATATCCTGATTTTCTGTTCGACCATCGCCATCTTCACCACAATCGGCATCGTCTTGTCGGTGTTGTACGAGGCCATTCGATTTTTTGAAAAGATTCCGGTCTGGGAATTTCTGTTCGGTTTGAAGTGGAGCCCCCAGATGGCGATCCGGGCCGACCAGGTCGGCTCGTCCGGGGCTTTCGGTTCGGTGCCGGTGTTTGTCGGCACGCTGCTGATTTCGGGCATTGCCATGCTGGTGGCGGTGCCCATCGGCCTGATGTCGGCCATCTACCTCTCTGAATACGCCGACCGGCGGTTTCGCTCCACCGCCAAGCCGCTGATGGAGATATTGGCCGGAATTCCGACCGTGGTGTACGGCTTTTTCGCGGCCCTGGTGGTCGCGCCCCTGATCCGCGACGCCGGCACGTTCGCGGGCCTGGACGTCTCCTCCGAAAGTGCCCTGGCCGCGGGACTCGTCATGGGAATCATGATCATTCCCTTCGTCTCCTCGATTTCAGACGATGTGATCAACGCCGTTCCCCAGTCGCTGCGCGACGGCGCCTACAGCCTGGGGGCCACCAAATCCGAAACCATCAAGCAGGTGGTAATCCCGGCCGCCCTGCCCGGCATTGTCGGCGGCGTCCTGCTGGCGATTTCACGCGCCATCGGCGAGACGATGATCGTGGTCATGGCCGCCGGGCTGGCCGCCAACCTGACCGTCAACCCTTTGAAAGCCGTCACGACGGTCACCGTCCAGATCGTCACGCTGCTGGTCGGCGACCAGGAGTTCGACAGCCCCAAGACCCTGGCAGCCTTCGCCTTGGGACTGCTGCTGTTTGTCATCACCCTGATCCTCAACGTCATCGCCCTGCATGTGGTGCGAAAATATCGGGAGCAGTATGAATAAAACATCCGCTTCCGCGGCCCCGCCGGCCGCCGATTCAATACGGGCAATCGATCTGGTCAACCGCGGTCTGCCCCGCCGCTACCGGGCCGAGAAGCGCTTTCGCTTCTATGGCATCGTCGCCATCGTTCTCAGCCTGGCGTTCCTGTCGCTGCTGTTTATCAGCATCATCGGCAAGGGCTATCCCGCCTTCCAGAAGACGTTCATCGAATTGACCGTTTATTTCGACCCCGAGGTGCTGCGCCAGGATGCGCTGGCCACGGCCGACTACGGCCGGCTGGTCAAAAACTCCCTGACCCTGATGTTCCCGGAGGCGACCGGCCGCAACGAGAAACGGGACCTCTACCAACTGGTCAGTTCCGGGGCGGCGTTTCGCCTGCGGAACATGGTTTTGAGGGATCCGGATCTCATCGGCCGCACGCTGCCGGTCTGGGTGACGGCCAACGATGACGTCGACATGCTCATCAAGGGCCGGTTCGACCGCACCGCCCCCGAAGGCGAACGCCGCATAAGTGATGCCCAGGTAAGCTGGATCGAGCGCCTCGAAAAGGAAAACCGGATCGAAAAGCGATTGAACCGGACGTTTTTTACCGCGGGTGACTCGCGCGAACCCGAGCTGGCCGGCATCTGGGGCGCCACGGTCGGCTCTTTTCTGACCCTTTTCATTACCCTCATCCTGTCCTTTCCGATCGGCGTGGCTTCGGCCATCTACCTGGAGGAATTCGCCCCCAAGAACCGTTGGACCGATCTGATCGAGGTCAACATCAACAACCTGGCGGCCGTGCCCTCGATCGTCTTCGGCCTTCTGGGGCTGGCGGTCTTTCTCAATTTCTTCGGGCTGCCGCGCTCGGCGCCGCTGGTCGGCGGACTGGTCCTGACCCTGATGACGCTGCCGACCATCATCATTGCCAGCCGGGCCTCGCTGCAGTCCGTGCCGCCGTCGATCCGCGAAGCCGCCCTGGGGGTCGGCGCCTCGAAAATGCAGATGGTGGCCCACCACGTGCTGCCACTGGCCCTGCCGGGGATGCTGACCGGCACGATCATCGGCATGGCGCGGGCCCTGGGCGAATCCGCGCCGCTGCTAATGATCGGCATGGTGGCCTTCATCGTCGATGTCCCCGGCGGGTTCACCGACCCGGCCACGGTCCTGCCGGTCCAGATCTACCTGTGGGCCGACAGCCCGGAGCGGGCCTTCGTCGAACTCACGTCCGCCGCCACCATGGTGCTGCTGGCCTTTCTGATCGTCATGAACGCCGCCGCGGTCATCCTGCGCAGGCGCTTCGAGCGCCGGTGGTAACTCGCATCCGTCCATAAATGTCCCTTTTCCGCAATTTCGGCGTCAATCGGCGGAATCGCTTGTGCGGCATATAGGAAGAATGCCTCCGCGCGATTCCACCAATTTCCTTGAACGTGGGAAAAAATGCCTATTTCTGAACCGGAACCTTATCAATCCCACGGATGGACACCAACTCATAAAACTTTAACATTGCGCTCACATAGCGCTAACAGTCGGTGCGCATAGTCACCCTGCTTGAAGAATTACCACTTGGCCACGCGGCCTAATTCGAACACTGAATTGGCTTTGGCCCCTACAACATCGGAATAAAAAGGAGAAAAAAATGACCAGAAAAACAATTTTAATCGCCGTTTCACTCTTGCTCGCCGCCACCGCCTTCAGTGGGGTGGCCACCGCCCAATCCGCCCGGGATTATATCAGCATCGTCGGTTCCTCCACCGTTTACCCCTTCGCAACGGTGGTGGCCGAACGGTTCGGCAAAACGACGAAGTTCAAGACGCCCAAAATCGAATCGACCGGCTCGGGCGGCGGCTTCAAACTCTTTTGCAGCGGCGTCGGCACCGAATTTCCGGACATCACCAATGCGTCACGGGCAATGAAGAAGTCCGAGTTCGACACCTGCCAGTCAAACGGCGTCAATGATATCGTCGAGGTCAAGATCGGTTACGACGGCATCGTGGTCGCCAATTCCAAAAAGGCGCCGACGTTGCAACTGACCCGCAAGGACCTGTTCCTGGCCCTGGCCAAGGATGTGCCCGATCCCGCCGGCGGCGAGAAGACCGTCCCGAATCCTTATAAAACCTGGAAAGACGTCAATGCCTCCCTGCCGAACGTCAAGATCGAAGTCCTGGGCCCGCCGCCCACCTCCGGCACGCGCGATGCTTTCGTCGAACTGGTTATGGAACCGGGCGCCGAGGATTTCGCGTGGATCAAAGCCCTGTCCAAGAACGACAAGAAAAAGTTTCAGGCCGTTTCCCAAACGGTTCGCGAAGACGGCGCCTACATCGAAGCCGGTGAAAACGACAACCTGATCGTGCAGAAGCTCGAATCCAATGCCAATGCGCTGGGGATCTTCGGCTTTAGCTTTCTGGATCAGAATTCGGACAAAATTCATGGTTCCTATGTCGACGGCGTTCAGCCGACTTTCGAAAACATCGCCTCCGGAAAGTACCCGGTCTCGCGGCCGCTCTTCTTCTACGTCAAAAAGGCGCACGTGGATGTCATTCCCGGCATGAAGGAATACCTGGTCGAGTTCACCAGCGAGAAAGCCTGGGGCGAGGATGGGTACCTGGCCGAAAAAGGGCTGATTCCGATGCCCAAGGACGAGCGCGCGAAGTACAGCGAAACCGTCAAGACGCTGAAACCCCTCTCAATGTAGTCTTGCGGCGGTAGTGCAGGCCGGGCCTTACCCCTCCCGGCCTGCACGATTACCGGCACCTGCCGAAAGTAGGGTTTGTTTTCAACGTTTGACAGAGCCTGCCCAAACGGGTAAAAAATGGTTCCGGAATCCGGAACTGTCGATCGGACAACAGCTTCATGGAATTTCTCATGCCCGCCAAGGGCTCTGTGCCGCTCTCGACTGTGTATGCGGAAATGGCAAGAGCAAAACAAGATGTCGACATCCAAATGAACAGCGCCCTTTCATCCGGCCAGAAACTGGTCAGCCGTGAAAACCGGAAAACCGTGGGCGACATCACGGTGTCCGATCCGCGCATGACCTGTCGCGAGGTCAATGTCTACTACGGCGACAAGCAGGCCATCAAAAACGTGTCGCTCGATATCGGCCACAACGAGGTCGTCGCCATGATCGGCCCGTCCGGCTGCGGCAAATCGACCTTCATCCGCTGCTTGAACCGCATGAACGACACCATCGACACCTGCCGCGTCACCGGCGAAATCAAGCTGGACGGCATCGACATCTACGACAAGAATATCGATGTCGTGCCGCTGAGGGCCCGGGTCGGAATGGTCTTCCAGAAACCGAACCCCTTCCCCAAATCGGTTTACGACAACGTGGCCTACGGTCCGAAAATTCATGGCCTGGCAAGGAACAAGGCCGTGCTGGACGACATCGTCGAAACCTCCCTCAAGAAGGCCGGACTGTGGGAAGAAGCCAAGGACCGACTGGACCAGCCCGGAACGGGCCTTTCGGGCGGGCAGCAGCAGCGGCTGTGCATCGCGCGCACCATCGCGGTGAGCCCGGAGGTGATCCTGATGGACGAACCCTGCTCGGCCCTGGACCCGATCGCCACCTCGGTTATCGAGGATCTGATCAACGAACTGCGCGAGCAGTACTCCATCGCCATCGTCACCCACTCCATGCAGCAGGCCGCCCGCGTTTCCCAGCGCACCGCCTACTTCCACCTGGGCGATTTGATCGAAGTCGGCCCTACCAAGCGTATTTTCACCAATCCCCGCCACCAGTTGACCCAGGATTACATCACCGGCCGCTTCGGTTGATCTCGACCGGCGCGGTCTTTTTTCTGCTCAGGGTTAACAAAAAAAATAAATACCTATCTTTTTTCTATATACGTCACGTTGGGATGATCTCTTAAATCGATCTCCGAAGTGACGATGCGACAGTTGAAAGCTCGTGCGGCTGATAGGATGATCGCATCCGCCATGGCCAAGCGTTCCTGCAAGGCTATGTCCGCCGCCGCAAGTGCGAGCGCATCGTCGAATGGGATCACCCGTGATCTTTTCATATACCCTGCTGCAGCAAGCGCCTTTTCTTCACCCACCTCTCTTTTTAAAACCTTGTAAACTTCGTAAAGAATGATCGCGGGCATCAAAGTGTTATCCGGTTCGCAAAGATACGATTGGTATTTATCGGCCAGCTTGCCATCGGTAAACCACTCCAACCATCCGCAGGAATCGACGATAATCATCCGATTCGATCCTTCTTTTCGCGGTAATCATGCGTGTCGGCACCTGCCGCGATGCCTCTCAATGACGCCAGTGAAGAAAAAGGAATGAGAATGAGCATCTTGTCCTTCTCAATAATGGTCAGTTTCTGTTTGGGCTTTAATTTTAGGCGCTCTCTGATCGGCTTCGGAATAACCACCTGATACTTGCTCGAAATAGTTGTTTGCATTGCATTCCCCTTTTTAACGATCGATGGGAATATGGTAAGAAATATTTGTTTGAATGTCAATCCGCCTTCATTTTCTCATCAGTTGAAAATGGAGGCGACGAAATCCGACTCATAAACCGCCGTCTCACCCGCTTTATTACCGATAGTGTAAAATGGTCACCAAAAGCAGCTCAGCCGCTACAAGAATCGCGTTCGGCTGATGCATCTTGGGCCGATACGGCAAAGATCCTACAATAGGGTTCCTTCCAGCACAAGTGGAGGAAAGATGATCTCTACGGATTGCCGGATAGAAACCTTCTTCGATACGATCGAAGGTAAAACGTTCACCGAAGCGGCCATATTGGCCAATCAGGAGGCGACCGAAGCCGAACGGGTCATACTTCAGCACAAAAGTGATTCCGGGAATTGCCACTGTGATGTCGAATACGTGGAGAAGCTGAAAGAATTTATTGTGTTTATGCGCTGTGCCGTTCCAAAAACAGACTATCGGTTAGAAAATATCACCGGCTATTTCAGTCATATCTCGATAGCGTCGCCTGATTTTTCCGGCTGCGGATCACGAAGAAAAAAGATGAGAGGTCCCCATTGATATTACGAATTATCGCCCAGGTGGGGGGCTCTCGCTGTCACAGCTCAAACAGCAGCTTGGCCAGCGAAAAATACAGGGATATGCTCATGATGTCGATGGCGGTCGTCACAAATGGGCCGGTGGCCACAGCCGGATCGATCCGCAGACGTGCGAACATCATCGGGAGCATCGAGCCGACAAAGGCGGCCAGCAGCATCGTAAAGGCCACCGCGGCACCAACCACCAGGCCGAGCTTCCACATCTGATACCCCACATGGGCGACGGTTCCTAAAAACAGGCCGTACACCAAGCCCAGTATTCCGCCGACGGCACTTTCCTTTAATACCACGCGCATCATGGCCTGAATCTGAATGCGGTCCGTCGCCAGGCCGCGGACCACAATCGTGGAAGATTGGGTGCCCACATTTCCGCCCATGCCCATGATGACGGGGATAAACGCCGCTAGAAACACCAGCTGCTCCAACGTCGACTGGAAATGGCCGATGATAAACGTGGCCAGGATACCGCCCAAGCAACTGGCGAAAAGCCAGGGAAGCCGGGTTTTCGTGCTGTTTAATATCGTCTTGGTTTCCACGAAATTTTCTCCGGCACCGGCCATTTTCAGCATGTCTTCCGTGGCCTCGTCCCGGATGATGTCGATGATATCATCCACGGTGATGATGCCTAGTAGCTTCCGGTCGTGATCGAGAACCGGAACGGCCAGCAAATCGTAACGGGCGACAATCCGCGCCACTTCCTCCTGGTCGCTGTCGGCATACACGAAGTGGATGTCGATGGTCATGATGGCACTCAGGGGAGTTTCGGGTGCGACCGTCACCAACTCCCTCAAGGAGCAGACGCCGACCAGTTTGCCGAGGCGATCGACGATGTAGAGATAGAATATCATTTCAACATTATAATTTTCCTTCTGAAGGGAGTGGATGGCTGCCCCGGCCGTTGTTTCCTCGGGCAGCGCAATGAAGTCCGGCACCATGATGCCGCCGGCGGATTGGTCGTCGTACTGGAGAAGCTCACCGATCTCCTCGGAACTTTCCCGGTTCATCCCCTCCAGAATTCGTTGACCGATCTCATCTGGCAGACGCCCGACGAGATCGGCCACGTCATCTTGGGGCACCTGCTCCAGGATCGAAATGAGCTTCTTCTCATCCGTTGACTCGACCAGGGCGTGCAGGTCGTCCCTGTCGATTTTTTTCATCAGTATTCCCTGCTTTTCCCGATCTTCGATCAGATTGAACAGGGTTGTCTGTTGGGTGTGGCTCAGGGAGTGAAAGGCCCGGGCCAAGTCCGCAGGATGGGTCTTGTTGACAATCTTGCGCAGGTTCACCTTGGCATTCCGGTGCAACAGGCGCCGTAGACTGTCAATCAGTATTTTTTCTTTTGCTGCTGCCATTGCTTGCTTCAGTAATTGCCGTGCCGAATGATCTCGCCTTCGATCAGGTAGATGACCTCCTCGGCGATATTGGTGGCATGGTCGGCCAGGCGCTCCAGGTGGCGGGAGATCAACAGCAGGTTGATCATGTAGCCGATCTTGTCGGTGTTCTCTTTCATGGCGGTCTTGATGCGGTCGTAAGCGTCTTTTTGAATCTGATCCACCTCGTCATCCATCGTGACCACCTTGAAGGCCAGGTCCACATCCAGATTGACCAGCGCATCCAAGCTCATCCTGAGCATGGTTTCGGCCTTTTCGGCCATCTGGGCGTAGTCGAAGTCGAAATTGACGTCGCGACGCTTGGCCAGCACGGCCACCCGCTGCGCGATGTTGACCGCCTGATCGCCGATGCGTTCGAGATCGTTATTAATTTTTATGACGGCAATCAAAAACCGCAAGTCGATGGCCACGGGCTGATGCAGGGCCAGGATCTTAAGGCACGTCTCCTCGACCTCAACCTCCATCTCGTCAATCTCATAATCCGTCTCGACGACACGCTGCGCGGCCTCGGCATCCTTGTTTTCCACGGCTTCGGCCGCCAGGCGCACCCGCTCCTCCACCATGGCGCCGAGGGACAGAACCAATTTTTTTAAATTCCCCAGCTCCCGCATGAAAAGTTTCGCCATCCGCCCACCCTCGCTTTCTATCGCCCGTTCGTTCGCGGCTCTATTCGTGGCATCAATCGGATTGCGCTGACCGGATGACCCTCCGTTTTCGGCCGGCTCAAAATGACGTGATAGTAGTATACCAATGTTAGCATCCGGTTAGGATGTGTGCTCTATGCCATGCTGGCTCCCTATTTTATTTTTTCCGCCGACGGCGTTGACGGTTTGATGAAATCCGGCGCCAATGCAGAAAAAATAAGCCTTGTTCCGCGGTCAATCGACATTCACCGGTTTCAACCCGCCCCGCCCCATCGCCGGTCAAGTGCCGTCCGGCAGGACGAGGAGAACCTCCGGCTGGTCTACTGCGGGCCGGTGACGCGCGAGAACAATTTTCCGCTGCTGGCCGAGGTCTTCAAGATTTATTTTCCCACAAAAAAACCATCCGCCTGGTCGTGGTCGGCGAGGGCCCCTACCTGTTCGAAATGAAGCGGCTACTCCAAGGCTATCCTTGCACGTTTCATGCGCATCTGCCAGCAAAGAAATTGACCGGCGCCGCGGTGTTCGTCTCTATTGGAGCAGATATTGACCAGGGGCGCCACATCGTCGAAGCCCAGGCGTGCGGATTGCCACTGGTCGTCACCGATCATGAACACCCCGCGCGTTTCATTTTGCCGGGAAGAACCGGCCTGGTAATCAGGCACAACGACACCACCGCCCTCTACGAAGCGCTGCTGCACTTGATCGACGACCCGGCGCTGCGCGACCAAATGGGGATATCCGCCCGCCGGCAGGCCAAATCGCTCGCCCTGGATGCCGCCGCCTTCGAGTCTTTCGACCCCGCCGACGTCCCCGCCCCGGCAGATGCGGACCTGCGGTTGGCCGAGGCCGTCTGACCCATGTCGCGGACAGTCGCTCCGGCTGTTGCCCTGACATCGTTTCACCTTGTCCCGCTACCGTCCGGTGGCGGATCTTCATACATTTTGTTGTATATTTTTATCAGCCTGAATGCTATATATGGTGCATGGCTGGGTTGGATCGGCTCGGATGTCTTTTTACGGCCATCACGACAAGCCCATGACTGTTCTTTAACAATTTCGTTTCAAGAAAGGTGGGACCATGCAAAACGCCAAACACTACGTCGTGGACACAAATGTCTTGCTGGAAGACCCCAATGCGCTTTTCAAGCTGCGAAACGGAAACGAAAACACCATCCACATTCCTTACCATGTTCTCCTCGAACTCGGTAAGTTCAAAAAAGACCCCCGTCTGGGCCACATCGCCACCAAGGCCATTCATCATATTTCGGAATTTCCCGAGCATTTCAAGCTTCTCAGGGCCGATCATGTCGCCGACTCCTTCTCCAACCAGGTCGACAATCATATTCTGGAAGAAATCCGCAGCAGCGGGCTGACGGAACCGATCCTGGTGACCAATGACCGGGTGTTTCAACTGCAGGCCGGGACCTACGGCATCCGCAGCGAAACCTACAAGGAATCGGTCCCCTCCAAATCCGAGGCCGAACGCTACACGGGGTTCGCATCCGATCCGGATGACATCCTCCCCAACAGCTTCAGCTGGAACGAAAAGGGCAAGCCGGTATTCTGCGGCGCCGCCGAAGAGAAAATCATCGATTATCAGCTCAAGACCTGGAACGTCATTCCCCGCACCGTTTATCAGAACCTGGCGCTCGAACTGATGAACAACCCCGATATCCCCATTGTCACCGTGCAGAGCGCCGCCGGCTACGGCAAGAGTTTTCTGGCGCTGGCATCGGCCCTTTACCAGACCCTCGAAAAGAAAGCGCACGAGAAGATCTATGTGGTCAAACCGATGATCGAGATCGGGCAGAAGCTGGGATATCTGCCCGGACGGATCGAAGAAAAAATGGAACCCTACACCCGCTACATGTCGGATTTGATCCTGAAACTGCACCAATTGCGCCCGGCCAACCGCATTTTCGTCGATTCGACCGACATTCCGCCGAAGTTCAATTCGAAGCGCTTCGAACTCCTGCCGCTGGCCTATATCCGGGGCATGAACATCGAAAATGCGGTCGTCGTCATCGATGAAATGCAAAACATGTCCCGCAACGAATGCCGCTCGCTTCTCTCCCGCATGGGCGAGAACGTCAAGTGCATCTGCCTGGGCGACATCCACCAGGTCGACAACCCGTATTTGAATGTGGACAACAACGGCATGAACTGGGTCGTGGATAAGTTCAAGGGCAGTAAGATTTATGCCCACCTGGTGCTGAAAGGCGACAAATCGCGCGGCCCGATTACGGATCTTGTGATCCGCTCGGGGCTCTAACCAGTTTCCGTCCATAAACAGCCTTGAACGGGCAAGTTTTAATGTATTTGACAACTTCTGTGGCGTCACGAAAAATCAACCTGTTTGTCGTCTTCAATCCGCACCAGTCCCTGGCCGCCGTCGATGGCGATGCGGGCGCCGGCGGGAATCCGGCGGGTGGCGTTGCGGACCCCTACCACGGCCGGAATGCGCAGCTCGCGCGCCACGATCGAGCAGTGATTCAGCAGGCCGCCCTCTTCGACCACCAGACCGCCCGCCAGGCTCAGTATGGGGGTCCAGCCGGGATCGGTGTTCGCAGCCACCAGGATATCCCCCTGCCGGATGTCGGTCCGGGCTGGATCGTGGACGATTCGGGCCCGACCGCGTGCCTGACCGGCACTGGTACCGATGCCGCGGATGGCGCCGGCACCGGTGACGAACGCCTCGGTCGGCCGGCCGTCCACGAGAAACGAACTCACGGGCCCGCCTTGCAGGAAACCGCGCCGCCGCGTTTCCGCCAGGTTCCACGCCGACGCCAGGGGCGTTTGACCGGCCGCCAGCCGTTCCAGCTCCCCCAGCTTGAGGAACAGCACCGCATCCCCCATCTGGGTGCGCCCGCCCAGGGCCAGAAGCGCTTTGCGGATTTCGAACAGCGACTCGTCCAGCACAAAGCGCAGGTCCTCGCGCAGATCCAGGAATCGGCGTGTCAGCGCCCGTAAAACCGGCCACAGCGGGTTTTGCCCGGTAAGATGGCCTTCGCTATCGGCGGCACCGCCAGTGACGGCCCCGCCATCCGCAATCCTCTCGACACCGGTTTGGCGCCGCACCAAGGCTTGCAGAATCCCGATGACTTCGGCCGGGTTTTCCGCCCAGCGCTCGATGTAAAGGGTGCGGTGCCGTGACCGGCAGCCGTAACGGGCCAGAAAACGATTCAGCTCGGCCTTGAATCCCGCCGGCAGCTCCCGCAGAACCGCTGCGCGATCCTGGTTCCTGAAAACCGCCGACAGAGTCGGATCGGTGCTGATTTGCGCGCCAAAATCACGGAAGCGCCGCTCGATGTCGATGGTCACGTTGCTGCCGCCGCGGCTGATCAGGGCCAGAAAAACCGCGTGGGATTTCCCCAGGCAATCGACCATCAGCCAGCGCAGCAGCAGGGTGAACAACGTGGCGAATCCATACGGCCACTGGTTCCAGATCTGGATCTGAAGCAGGATGTCGAGCGCGCGGCGCACCTTGGTCAAACACTGTGCGGCCGTGGCGTCGGCCATGCCGCGCACGGCCTCCAGTCGCCTGCGGATGTCGGCCCGTCTGCGCCGGGTCAACCACAGGCATACGAGCGGATTGACCTCGGGCTGCAGCACGGGCAGGAACAGCGCGCGCAGCGCAATGGCCGCCAGCCGCGACGCGCCCGGGGCGGCGATGCCGCTGACATCGTCGTCGTGCGGGAAAAGGGCGCGCAGATCGGTGGTCCGCAGCCGTCGCGGCAGACAGGCCGCCACCGAGCGGATGCTGGCGCAGTTAAGGTACAGGTATCCGCCGACGACCGCCAGGGTCGGATGCACCACCGGCACGCCGAGGATTTTCGCCACCCGGGACATGTTGAATCGCGGCTCGTTTTGCAGCATGATGTCGGCCAGAAAGGGCGTCAGGCGGTCGGCCCACAGGTCGTTGACGATCCGCCGGGTCCACGTACCCGGCGGCGCGGCGAGATCTTCTTCCGCGATGGTGGTGATGCGCCGAAACTGCAGCAGCCACAGGTTGCGGTCGTCGTCGATAGCCCACTCGATGTCCAGCGGCCGCTCATCGACGGTGTGCTCTAGTCTTCGCAGCAGCGCGGCCACCCGGCGCCAGTCGGATTCCGCCAGCAGAAACACGTTGCGGCGCGCGGCGGAATCCGTATCCGACGGCGGCTCGATCCGCAGGTGCCCCTTGGCGCCGACATAGGCCCGTTGCGGTGACACATGCCCGTTGACCAGAGACTCGCCCGATCCGCCGATCCCCTCGATAACGATCTCGTCGCGGGCCGGGTTCAACGGATTGCGGCCGAAAGCCACCCCGGCCGCGACGGCATGCACCATGCGCTGCAACACCACCCCCATCAGTGGAATTTCCCCGGTCGCTTTCCCACAATCGGCCGTCTGCAGGTAACTGCGGACGTTTTCCTCCTCGGCGCTAAGCCAGCACATTTTGATCTTCTCCCGCAGGTCCTCGGCGTTTTCCACCCGCAGAAAGGAACGGTACTGGCCGGCAAAGCTGTGTTTCTCGAGATCTTCACGCACGGCCGACGAACGAATCGACAGTCCCCGGCTCAGCCCCAGCGCCTCAGCCAGGGTGTGTACTTCCGCGGCCAGAGCGTCGGGCCAGCGGCGGTGGGAGAGAAAAAACCGGTGGGCCTCGGTGGTGACGGCTGCCGCCGGCGGGACGTCGAAACCCAGGCGGACAGCGCGCGCCAGAGCGGAGAATTTACGGCCGACGATGTCCGGATCGAGGGCGCGATCGTCGTCGAACTGGATCAGGTATGTCATGGAACCTGCTCGGAACCGGCTGAATGAGAATTGAAAGGAAGTTAATCCCAACGGTGGAAAAGTCGGAGGGCTTCAGAGCCAAGGCGTCAAGGGTGAAGCTGTAAATTCCTACCGCAATCCCTTGACAACGCGGGATCCGAAGTCCTCCGGCTTTCCCGCAGGGTAAACAACATGGCAAAATCGATCCCATCCTTCGAATTCACCGGTGGAAATATCCTGGAATATGTCGTTTTGCTATGATGCTTGTAAAAATTACATACCATCAGCCATTTGTTGCTATGTTATTCACGCATTTATGGGGTGGAGCCGCCGCAAGTACCCGAACCGCTTCCCTGATTAACCGCCTATTTTTATCGCGCCCGATAAGCCTATGATGAGGGTGGCGTTAGAATGCGGTTAGCGAAGCCGCATGGCCTGTCAAATATTTTGCCGTCACGAAATCACCTCTCCGCTCCACATCATTTTTATTTGACAACCCCCGCGCCATGATTAGCCTTTGACTCCGTGATAAACCTTAACGCAAAGGAGAAAAAATGGAATTCAGCTGTCTGAAAAAAGAATGCCCCTTTGACGGAAAAGGGGCCTATACCCTGACGATCCCATCCGAAGCGTGTGTCGACGAGCACAACTGCGCCAGTGTTTTCTGCCCGCACTGCAAAAGCGAAATGACCAGAAACGATGCCAAGGAAAATGATGCCGGGCAACTGTTTTAAGCCATGCCCACACAACCCGCCGCCGGCAGCCCGACCCCCCGAAGTACTTTCTGAAAATTTCCGGCCGGGCTGCCGTTCTTTTCTGCCCCGCCCCTCAGTGAGCCGCACTTCCCACCACCAGGCGCCGGCTGTCTTATGCATTCATTTGCCGTATGCTCGCGACTGAGTCATTAGATGATTTTAGGCACGACGGCTATTTTCGACACTCACTAAAAGATGCGAGATCGCCCGCAGAACACCGTTAAATCGGAATTTTTGTCGACACAGGCGAGGGTCATGTTGAGCTTCTGCCCCATCTCGACGGCGAGGGCGGTAGGTCTTGATTTGCTGATCATGATCGGCAGATGCGCCCGGGCGGCTTTCTGGACCAGTTCGTAGCTGATCCTTGACGACAGCACCAGAATGCCGGCTTCAGCCAGCTTGCGATTGATAAAAACCTTTCCGATGGCCTTGTCGAGCGCGTTGTGCCGCCCGACATCCTCGGCAAAGGAGATCGGTTGTTGCTGTTTGTCGAAGATAATCGCCGCATGCGAGCCCCTGGTCCTCGGATAGAACTTCTGGCTCTCGTAAAGCCTGTTGATGCAATCGAAAATGGCTGCGATGGCAACCTGGAAGCCGTTTTCAGCCGGCGTCAGTACCTGGTAGAGGTCCTTGACCATCTCCTTGCCGCAGATGCCGCAGCTGGTCTGGCTGACGAATCCTCTTCGATTGAGAAGCTCTTCGACTTTTACGCGCCGTTCCGGTTTGAGCCGCACCTCGATGACATTGGCGTCCAAATCCGCGCAATACCCGACGGTGGCGAAGTCATCGGCGGAATCCGCAATTCCCTCACCCAGGCAAAACCCGGCCGCGTGAAACATCTCCTCGCCGGGTGTTCGCATCACCACGGAATAGGGTTTCCCGTCGATCCGGATCAGGAGCGGCTCCTCGCCGATCAATTCTTCGGGCTCGGTAAAGGAAACTCCCTTTGACCACCGCATCACTTGAAAGGAACCGATGCTGTTTACATTGGTATTCATTTATCACGGCTATTGAAACGCAAGGGGTCAGCGTTGTCAATTATGGCGGCTGCAAACCGTTGTTGTCTAGCAGGGGCGAAAGATCTTTCGCCCCTACGGGTACCCGCAGACACAAAAGCCTTCGAATCAAAAATACGCGACGGGCTGAAACTTGAACCCTGAACCCTTAACCTGCATCCCTGTCCTTCTTGCTCTTCCTGACAATGACTCTTTCTTCCTCTGCGACGGGTGCCGGAACCGGCGCGCCGGAGATTTTTGTTACCGCCCCGAAGCGGGACGGACATGCTTCGAAGCATGTGCCGCATTTGATGCACGCCTCCTGGTCGATGACATGGATCCGGTTCTTGCCGCCCTCAATCGCATCCACCGGGCACTTCTTGAGGCAAATCATGCAGGCCTGGCACCTGGCCGGATCGATGTAATAGGAGGCCACATCGCGGAACAAATCTTCGATCTCCGCGCTGGAGAAATAGTCTTCGTAGTGCGCTTCGTTTTCAATTCTCGTGGCCAACTTTTCTCTTTTGACCATCTTGATGTAGGGAACGAGCTTGCGGGCGTCATCAATCCTTGTGCTCAACTCCTCAAGCTTGACTTCCTTTCCCGAGCCGAGCGGTCCCAGCTCTTTAATTCTTTTAACGAAATCATCCACGACTTCGGCGAAATGCAGCCCTTCGCCGGCGGACATGAATTCGACCCGCACCCTTTCGGGATCCATTCCGATGTGCGCCATAATTTTTTTAGACAGAAGCACCAGGTTGAGGGCGTGGTAGTTGCCGTGGGTGATGTAGTTGCATTCATTGAGGCGGCAGCCGCCGATAAATACCCCGTCCATTTTATTGGCAAAGGCGCGCAGAATGAATTCCAGGTCGACTCTCCCGGAACACATAACGCGAATAAGCCTGATTTCGGTCGTATATTGCAGTCTGGAAACTCCAGCCAGGTCAGCCGCGCCGTACGCTCACCAATGGCATACAAAACCTAAAATTTTCGGTTTGAATCTCAGTCCTGCTGCCATTCTTGTCCCCCTCCCCTTGATCCCCTCCCGCCGGAGGAGGGGAAACGATACTGTTTTACGAACACTGAGGGCGAAAAATTTTTCGCCCCTACCGGAGTCTTAGACCGGCCCCGAGGTCATTGCCGCTTGAAAGCTACAATTCAGCGCGCAGACGCTTTATTCGGGCAGAGGCGCCTACCGATATATTGACGGCGTTAACTCCATTTCCGTGTCGAGGCTCCTATGGGCTGTAAGATAAAGGTTTTGGCAAGGCCAGGAGGAGGCCGGCTGTATAGGTAACGCCGCCGGCCGATAACACCGCCAAAACATTTACCTTTTGTATAGGCTTTAAGCCGCATCGATCTGGCACAGAATCTCCTCATCGGTGAAATGCTTCAGGACGATCGCCCCGGTGGGACAGACGGCATTGCAGAGACCGTCTCCCTTGCAGATGACGGGATTGACCAGGGCCTTTTTGCCCTGTTTCTGCTCACGAAACTCTACGGCGTCGTAGGTGCAGGCCGTGATGCAGGCGCCGCAGCCGATGCATTTTTTCTCGTTCACCTCGCAGACGGAACCCGAAACGGTGACGATATCGTGCGAGAGCAGGGTCAGCGCCCGCCCCGCGGCCCCATAGGCCTGGCTGAGCGCTTCGGGGATGTGCTTGGGATAGTGGGCCATCCCGCACAGGTAAACGCCGTCGGCGGCGAAATCGACCGGTCTTAGCTTGACGTGGGCTTCCTGGAAGAAGCCGTCCAGGTTCAAAGGAACCTTGAACAGCTGGGAGATCCGGCGACTGTCCGCCGAGGGGATGACGGCGGCGGCCAGGGCCAGCAGATCGGCGTCTATGACCAGTTGTTTACCTAAAATCGGGTCGGTCACCGTGACCTTAAGAACCGGTCGGCCCTGCTCCTTGGCCGCTTCGACGCGGGGGGCATCTTCCGGAACCCAGCGGATGAATTTGACGTCCCTTTCCGATGCTGTGCGGTAGTAATCTTCACTGAACCCGTAAGTGCGCATGTCCCTGAAGAGGATGTAAATCTCCATCTCGGGATTTATCTCTTTTAGCTTCAGGGCGTTTTTTACGGAATGGCCGCAACAGACCCGACTGCAGTAGTTGCGATCTTCATTCCGGCAGCCGACACACTGGATCATCACCAGGCTCTGGGCTGCCGCTACCTTTTCATCTCCTTGGGCGATTTTTTCTCCCAACTCGAGGTGGGTCATGACCCGGTCATCTTCCCCGTAAAGATATTCGCCGGGGTTGTATACGTCGGCCCCCACGGCAATGACCGCGGCGCCGTGCTTTATCTGTGTGTCGCCTCTTTCCGAAGTCACCCGGGTGACGAAATTGCCGACATAGCCCGTGGCCTCGGTGATGTCGGCCTCGGTGTAGACATGAATCAAGGGGTGGCGATACACTTTACCGACCAGATCGCGCAGATAGGCCTGAACGTCGAGTCCGTCCAGAGTGCTGTGAATTCTTCTCGCCGTTCCGCCGAGGTCCTTGTCCTTTTCCAGCAGGTGAACCTCGTGCCCCTGATCGGCAATGGAGAGGGCGGCGGTCATGCCGGCCAGGCCGCCGCCGACCACCAGGGCGGCCTTGTCGACCGGCAGGTCGAATTCCTGAAGCGGCTTCAGGGCGGCCGTGCGGGCAACCGACATGCGGGTGATGTCTTTGGCCTTGCGGGTGGCGTCCTCCTTTTCCTTCGAGTGGCACCAGGAACAATGCTCCCTGATGTTGGCCATATCGTAGAAGTATTGATTGATCCCGCCTTCGCGCAGGGTATCGCGAAACAGCGGTTCCAGGGTCCGGGGGCTGCACGCGGCGACAACCACCCGGTTGAGCCCCTTCTCCTTGATCATGTCCGTTATTTCCTTGGCCGAATTGGTGGCGCAGGAAAACAGCTGTTCCTGGGCGTGCACCACATGCGGCAGGGTCAGGGCGTATTCGACCGTCGAGGGAACATCGACGACCCGGCCGATGTTCGTGCCGCAATGACAGACGAAAACACCGATCCGGGGCTCGTCTTTTGCCACGTCCCTTTCATCCGGATACACCCGCTCCCGGGTCAGCTTATCGCGCCGGTAGTCGAGGAGTTCGCCGCACCGGGCGCCGGCGCCGCTGGCGGTGAAAACGGACTCGGGAATGTCCATGGGCCCCTGAAAGGCCCCGCTCACGAATATCCCGGGCCTGCTGGTCGCCATGGGATTGACGGGATCGATTTTACAGAAGCCGTGCGAATTCAGTTCGATGCCGAACTTACTGGCCAGTTCCCCGTGCTGCGCGGGAGGATTCACCCCGACGGACAACACCACCAGCTCGAACTCTTCCTCTTTTACCCCGTCATCGGCGGTGGCATAGCGCAGGGTGACATTGTTGCTTTCCGGCATCTCCTTGCCGATCGACACGTAGCTGCGGATGAACCGCACCCCGGGAAGATTTTGCGTTCTCTGGTAGAACCGCTCGAAATCCTTGCCGTAGGAGCGGATGTCGTTGTGAAAAATCGTGCATTCGGCCTCCGGGTCATGATCCTTGGTCAATACCACCTGCTTCTGGGTATAGGTGCAGCAAACGGCCGAACAGTAGCTGTTGTCGCCGGGCGTGACCCGCCTGGAACCGACACATTGGATCCAGGCGATCTTGCGCGGGTGTTTCTTGTCGGAGGCCCGCAGAATCTCGCCTTCGTAGGGCCCGGTGGCGCACATCAGCCGCTCATAATCCATGCTGGTCACCACGTTTTCCATCTTCCCATAGCCGTACTCGTTCCTGGCCCGGGCGTCGAAGACCTCGTAGCCCGGCGCCAGCAGGACCGCACCCACTTTGACCTCGATTTTTTCCGGCGCTTGCTTCAGATCGATGGCGGCGTTCTTGCAGACGCCCTCGCAGATGCGGCATTTTTTTTCTTTGAGGTACAGGCAGCTCTCATCGATGTAGGCGATCAGCGGAATCGCCTGTGCGAAGTAAATGTGGACCGCCTTGTTCTGCGAAATTTCCTGGTTGAATTGATCCGGGTAGTGAACCGGGCAATACTCGACGCAGGTCGTACAGCCCGTGCAGTTTTCCTCGAGAATGTAGCGGGGTTTCTTGACCAGGTTTACCGTGAAGTCGCCGGCCTGCCCCTGCAGGCTCTCGACTTCGGTGTAACTCAGGACTTCGATATTCGGATGCCGGCCGACCTCGACCAGTTTGGGTGACAGGATTCACATTGAGCAGTCATTGGTGGGGTAGGTCTTGTCCAGCTGGGCCATGTGGCCGCCGATGGCCGGAGATTTCTCGACCAGGTAGACCTTGAAACCGGCGGTGGCCAGATCAAGTGAGGCCTGGATGCCGCTGATGCCCCCGCCGACGACCATGACGTCTCCGAAATGCTGGTCCGTGAAGCTCCTGCAAAGCTGCTCTATCTGTTCTGTTTCCACTTTTCTTTTTTCCTTTGAGGTTTTCGCGGTTTTGAAATATGGTCCATACGCGAACTTTTTAGGGCACAACAAGTGTCCAATTCCTGATGTCTTGTGAAAAGTCATATTTCCCCTCCACCCGTGGGAGGGGACCAAGGGAAGGGGCCCTCTCCCGTCAAGGGAGCGGGAGGAAAGTTCCCTGGTTCGGCCGCAATAGGCGTTAAGATAAAGGTTTTGGCAAGGCCAGAGGGAAGGCGGCTGTATAGTCATACGCCGACGACAGATAACGCCGTCCAAAACCTTTATCTTAGCGCCGCTAAATAACCTCCGCCAAGATCTCGGTAATATCCCTGACCTCGATTTTCTCGGCGACATTCAGGGTCAAACGGCTGTCCTCGAAATTGGCGATGCAATAGGGGCAGGAGGTGGCCAGTACTTCAGCCCCCACCCCGATGGCCTGTTCCAGCCTGAGGTCGGAAAATCTCTCGCCCTTGGGGGTCTCCATCCATATCCGGCCGCCGCCCCCGCCGCAGCACAGGCTTTTCTCCCGCGCCTCGGGCATTTCGCTCAACTCCAGACCGGGTATCCCGGTCAACACGTCTCGTGGTTCGGCATAGATGCCGTTATGCCGCCCCAGGTAACAGGGGTCGTGATAGGCGACTTTTTTGGCGTATTCCCCGGTGACAGCGAGCCGGCCCTGATCGATCAACTCGGTTAAATACTGCGCGATGTGGACGATCTCGAAGTTGACCATGAAGTCAGAATATTCGTTTTTGAAGGTGTGATAGCAGTGGGGAGATGACACCAGAACTCTTTTCACGCCGTTTTCGATGAACGTTTTGATGTTTTCGCGGGCCAGGCGTTTGAACAGGTCCTCGTTGCCCGTCTTGCGGATGCTTTCCCCGCAGCAGTTCTCCTGGGTGCCCAGAATCCCGTAGGCGACCTTGGCGCGGCTGAGAATGCTGGCCGTGGCCACGGCCACCTTTTTCAGCCGCGGGTCGTAGCTGAGATAGCAGCCGGGGAAATAGAGAATTTCCATGTCCTCGGTAAACGGCTTGACGGATAGGCCCTTGGCCCAGTCGGCCCTGGTCTTGCGTTCTTCGCCCAAGGGGTTGCCGGCACCGCTCAAGCTGGCGCTGACGATGCGCAGCGGCTTGACGGGATTGGGAAAAATGTCGTATTCGGTGGCGATTTTGCGAAGGGCGACCCCGGATTCGATCTGTTTGACGTCCCGCGGGCACTGCTGCGGACAACTGCCACAGGTGGTGCACAACCAGATGTCTTCGCTTTCGATGTCCGTCAGGCCGAAGGTCGCCTCGCGCACGATCCGGCGCATGCTGAAATCTCTAAAGCGGTTCCACGGGCAAACCGCATCGCACAGGCCGCATTGATAGCATCGTTTAAAGGCCTCTCCGCCGTTGGTCTTGATGACGTCGACGATCTCTTTGAAGTCGGCAACATTTTCCACTGCTATTCTCGATCCTTTTTTTTCAGCCCTTCTTCGATAGCGACATTCGCGCCAGGGCATCCATGATCTTCTGCAATCCGTATTTGTCGGCCAGAGATTCCAGCCCGACCTCCAGCGCCTCCGGTTCCTCTGACTCCGCCACTTCCTCTTCCCGCTCCTCGTAGATCAGGGCCTCATTCAGGCACCACTGAACGCACAATGGTTTTTCCTCGCCTTCGCACATGTCGCATTTCAGCGGTAGGCCGGAATCGGGCTCCTTGAACTCGGTGCGCGATGGGCAGGCGGCCCGGCAGAAGGCGCACTCGTCGTATTCCTTGCCGTCGATCGTGTACTTGTCCCGGCCCATGCACTCGGCCGCCGCCTGCTCGCCGGCATAGACGGGTACATAGATGTCCTTCAGCGGCTCGCGAATGACCCGGATGCGGGACCGGGCCGGATTGTTGCTGCTGTATTTGGGCGCCGCGTGAAAGGCAGAGCAGATCACCTCGCAGGCGCGGCAGCCGTTGCATTTATCGACATCGATCCTGATCGTCTTGATGATTTTCTTTTTTTTCTCGCCCATAACGGTGATCACCCCCTTAAAGTCACTCTTTGACGTCTTCTTCCACGGTTTCCGCGCTTGAAGAGGCCTCCTGGCCGTCGGTCAAGATCCCGCGCCGCAGGAAGTCCTCGCTGACGTAATCCAGGCCGAATTCCTTCAAGGACTCCGCGGTCGGAATTCCCTGGCTGTTCCAGCCCTTGAACGTGTAATAGGTGTCCAGCAATTCCTTTTCGAGTTCGGGAAACCGTTTTTTCCAGTGGTTCTCGGGCGGCTTGTCGTCTTTTCGGCGCATGCCCCTGCGAATGTTGATGGCCCTGACCAGGGTCCGGTACCTCTTGGCGGCCTGTGTCAACTTCTCTTCATCCATGTCGATCCCGGCCCCGGCCGAAATGAATTTGGGGTAGTTGTGGATATGATAGGGCGGCTTCAGGGGAAAGGACGACAGACCGGCGCACATCCCCAGGGCGTCATCGATGTAATGCATGCGTTCCTGCCAGTCGACAATGTCGCAGGTGGCCTGGACGGTCGGATAGTAGGGAATGGAATTTTCTCCGCGCAGCTCCCAGTTCAGAAAATACTGTTTGAACTTCTCGTCGGGCACCTGGAACCAGTCCTTCACGAACTCCTCCCGCTGCTTTCTTTCGGGAAAAGGCATCTGGGGGAACTGGCCCTCGATCTGAGTGATGTTGATCTTCTCGCCGGTGCTGTACATCAGAAAATAAATGGGGTTTAGCATCGAGAGCTTGAGCGGCAGCTGCTCGTGTTTCTTGATGTTGTTGTGCGCATAGGCTTCCGCGCCCTTGCCGATTTTCTGGGCCGCCCAGTGGGTGCCGTCGGCCAGAATGTCACCGATGCCCTCACGCCTGACGATTTTGTCGAGCAGCCAGAAAAATCTCTCTTCGTTGGCGGCCGGCATTCCGGGAAAGTCCTGGTCGGTCAATATGCCGTTTTCATAAAGCTCCAATGCGAAGGCCATGACCTGCGGGGTGGAGAAGGCGTCCACGCCATATTCGGTGGCGCGCTGCGCGATTTTCAAGCCGAACTCCAGATCCGACATGGCCGCCATCGTGTAGGTGAGTTTCGAAAAACATTTCATCATGTAGGTCGGAAAGCCTGGCACGGAGATCGTCGCACCGCATTTCATCGGGCAGTTGTAACAACTGATCAGCCGCGTGCGGGCGCTTTCCATGGTGTCGGTCCACTTTTTGGCGATTTCCTCGGTCCAGAAGCCTTTGCGGCGCACGCGGGAATTACCCCACATGAAATTTTCGGTATGCCACTTCTCGTCGTGGACGGCCATTTCCTGCGGGGAGCCGAGGCCGGCTAAAATGGGCATCACGTCCGGGATCGGATTTTTTTCACGGAACTTGATGTACTCCAGCACCTCGTTGCACAGCGCCATAAAGTCAACCGGCCGGGCCAGGTTGATGTCCTTGGTTCCGCGAACGACAATCGCCTTCAGCCCCTTGTCGCCCATCACGGCCCCGATGCCGCCGCGGCTGGCACTGGACCGGCCCTGCTCGATGGAGGCAAAAAAGACCCGGCTTTCGCCGGCCATGCCGATCGCCGCCACCTGGGCCTTGGGCTCATTCAATTCCTGCCGGATAAGCTCGGCGGTCTCGACGGCACCCTTGCCCTTCAAGTGCGCGGCATCCCGCAGTTCAACCTTGTCGTTGTTGATCCACAAATACACCAACTCGGGCGACTTGCCGCGCAGGATCACCTTGTCGTAACCGGCGTATTTCAATTCCGGCGCCCAGAAGCCGCCCATCATCGAAAACGCCATCAATCGCGTCTGGGGGGAAATGGTCGATACAATGGTGCGGTTGCACCCGATGGCCGGGGTGCCGCACAAAAGGCCCGTTGCAAATATCAGAAGGTTCTGCGGTGAAAAAGGCTCGACCTCAGGCGGAACCCTGTCCCAGATCAGCTTGGCGTTCGTGCCCAATCCCCCGAGATACAGTTCGGTCAAACTCGGGTCGGTTTCCACCCTCTCGATATTTCCGCGGGTCAAATCCACTTCCAAATTAAACCCTGTTTCGGCGTACCTCATGTTGTTCCCCTTCTACCACCTCTGAATCCGTGACGTTTTATTTCCGGTCGTCAGACCCCCGGCACACGACGCAAACCAGCCGCCATCCGTCAGGCTGACAGTTGCTCGAGCCGATGCTTAAGATCGTTCAGGCCGTCAATCGATGCGGATGATCTTGACCAGTTTGCCCACCCAATCCAGCGGCAGGTAGATCCGGCCGGCATTTCCGCCCGCCTTGACCTGCTTTTCGATGATCTCTTCTCCAAAAATGGTGAACCTCGCCTTGGGCAACCGGCCGGGTCCGTTCAGCCGCGCGCCGATGTGGTTTGAGCTTGTTTTCGTTTTCAGGGCGATCCTGTTTTCCGGTGTGCGAAACACAATCATTTCAGTTCAGTCCGCCTCCCGCCGGTCCTGGGATGGCCACCCGCCGACCGTGCGCTGATACAACGGAAGCTCTGATAAGAGATCGAATTCGTTCGTGAGTCATTGGTGAGTCGATTGGATGATCGATAGCCGCTGGAGCGTCGCGACTTCCCAGCTCTCAAGCTACATATTAACTATATTATAGCTATTTAGTAGTGATAAGCCGTTCCCTGGATCTTGTCAAGAAAAAAATAACCGTGAACGGCGATCGATCCAGAACGCGCATGGCAGGCAATTTTATAGGCGATTGCAGGGACTTCGGGGGATAAATGATTGAGTGGTTGATGTTGCCGCAAGGATCCGAGGGGTCCCGGGACCAAGGGTTCAAGGAAAGGCGCGAAGGGTCTTTTTCACTCGGCCCCTCGGATCCTTGAACCCCAAGCCCTCGGCTTTAGCCGAAGGTAATTGACTTTGGTCAGCGGGCAATCATGGCCCGCATCATGTCTCCGGCGTTCTCGGCGTGATCGGCGATCGAACCGATGGTTTCGGCCAGTCGCACCATGTGAAAAACCGTGACCGGATCCAGGGTGGAGTTGAAGACCTTCTGTTTGATCTGGTCTTCCACCATATCGGCCTCGTGCTCCTGGCGTCGCAGATTACGGATGATGTCCTTGACGACCACGCGCTGCTTTTCAGAAAAATTGCTGAAATATTTGCGGGATTCACTGACCATGCGGCTCAGCTCCTCGATCGGCTCAACCACGGCGTCTACCAAAAGAAAGAATTCCTTCTCCAGTTCGTCCGGTATGCCCGGTTCATTGCGATAGGATATCCAGTCGAGGGTTTCCTCCACCGAGTCCAGAACCCGATCCTGTTCGCGCAGGTAGCGAAAGAGCTGGAACTTATCCACCGGCATCAGGGTTCCCTTGGGCAAGTGCCCCCGAATGCGCCGCTTGACGGCGTCGGCTTCATGCTCGATCCGGTGCACCTCCTGCCTGAATTCCTCAAACCGCACGCACTCTTTGGAGACGTGGCACTCGATGGCTTGTTGAAAGGCCCAGGCACACTCTTTGACCTTTTCCGCATGCTCCTGCAAGCCGTCGAAAGGCGATGACATAAACATGGAGAGAAACGGGATCCGCATGACTTTGGCCTCCTCTTATAAAAAATAGCCCAAGACCTTAAATATGACGATGCTGGTGAGCGCGGCCGCCGGGACGGTCAAGACCCAGTAGATGACAATCTGTATTATGATGCGGAAATTGACCGCCTCCAGGCCGCGGGCCAGTCCGACGCCCATGACGCCCCCGACGGCCGCGTGAGTCGTGGAAACCGGCAGCCCCAACTTCGAGGCGATCAGCACCGTCGTGGCGGCGGCGAAATCGACCGAAAACCCGCGGGTGTTGGTCAGGGTGGTGATTTTGCTGCCGATGGTTTCCATGACCCGGTGGCCGGCCATCCCGATCCCGCAGGCGATACCGACCCCGCCGAAGAGCAGCAGAAAGGTCGGTACCGGCACCTTGTCGCCAATCCCGCCCGTCTTGACGATAAAGTAAACCACCGCCAGGGGACCGATGGCATTGGCCACGTCATTGGCGCCCTGGGCCAGGGCCACATAGCAGGAAGTGCCGATCTGGATGCGCCTGAAGACCTCCTCCTCGCCGCCGGCGGCATCGATCTTCGCCAGATAGCGGACCAGAAGCCGTCTGCCGGCGTATCCCAGGAGGCCGGCGGACGCCAAGGCCAGCAGAAGTGCGCCGGGGGTGCCGATCGACAGCGAAGTGCCGAGCGGCGTCTTGAACAAAAACGAGAGCACGACCACGAAAACGGCCAGCCCGATGAACCAGGGCGACAGTCGCAGGGCGCTGGCGAAGGGGTCCGGCTTGGAAAGAATCAAGCCGACGATGACTTTGAACATGACATAGCTGATCACCAGGCTGAACACCGGGGAGATGACCCAGCTCAGCACGACCGCCCCGAGCTTGTCCCACTGGATCACCGAAAATCCGCCGGCCATGATGCCGAAACCGATCATCGCCCCGACAATCGAGTGGGTCGTCGAGACCGGCAAGGATCGCCAGGTGGCAAATGACACCCACAATGCGGCCGCCAGCAGAGCGGAAAAGGCGCCCAGCAGCGCCAGGTGGGGATCGTCCATGACCGCGGTCGAAACGATGCCCTTGCGGATGGTATCGGTGACATGCGAGCCGATGAACACCGCGCCGACGACATTGAGTATCCCGGCGATGAAAAGGGCCTGGCGGATGGTGATCGCCTTGGCCCCCACGGCCGATGCCATCGAATTGGCGACGTCGTTGGCCCCGATATTCCAGGCCATGTAAAAACCAAATACGTAACCGACGATGAGGATGGTGTATTCGGGTGCCATTTTTTTGCGCTAATTTCCAGGTGCTTGAAAGTGGATATGCACCAACATGTCGGCCGGCAGAAACCCGAGATGGCCATTATCGGGGTGGCGTCGGTTTAATCAATCGGAGTCCCTGGAACCTTAGTATTTAAAATTACGGTTAAAATAAAGATAATCGGTTCCTGGCTGCCGGGTTCAGAGAGTGGCATTCGCAGGGGTGGGTTGAACAGAGCGAAACCCAACATCGGCAAGGGTTCTTAGCTTTTTCGGGGGTCGTTTCACACACCCCAACCCACGACATCTCACCCCAACCTACGACTCACCCACTCCGACAACGCCATTGGTTTATACGGGCCCGGTGCGCCTGGCCAAATGTTAGAATTCTGTTAGGAAAGGATGGCGAGCCTTACCACGGCCCCTGGGCTAAATCAATGATTAAGTCGGGTGCGATCGGTAGGATGAAAATCGGACAACAGGGACGAGGGAAGGAATACTTTGGAAACAGAAAACAGCCTGACAGGCCAACCGGCAAACGGGCTAACCGGGTTAACCGGCCAGTGGCAAATGAACCTTGAAGGTACTCCCCTGCCCGAGCGAACTCTCGACGGTGACGTGGCCGCCGTGAGCCTGGACGATGTGCTTCACGATGGCCAGCCCGAGACCCGTGCCGCCGAGTTTGCGGCTGCGCGCCTTGTCTACGCGGTAGAAGCGCTCGAAGAGCCGCGGCAGGTGCTTGGCCGGGATGCCGGAGCCCTGGTCCACGAAATCGATGACGACCTCATTGGCCAGCCGCGCGGCGTGGATTTGGACCGGGCTGCCGTCCTCGCTGTATTTGACGGCATTGTCGATCAGGTTGACGAACGCCTGTTCCAACAGGGTGGCGTCCAGGTTGGCGGTCAGGTCGTTGGCCGCCTCGACGCCGATGGCGATGTCCCGGCCGGCCGCCTGGGGCTGGCAGACCTGAATAGCCGTCTGGATGACGTCTTTGATCCTTCCCGGGCGCAGGCGCACCTCGGCTGTCCCGTTTTCCTGTTCCATGCGCGAGAGCGCCAGAAGGTCCTCGAGAATGGCGCCGAGCCGGTCGACGTGCTTGAGGATGATTCCCAGAAACCGCTCGCGTTCGGCCGGGTCTTCGACCGCCGCGTGCTGCAGGGTCTCGACGAAACCCTTGATGGCCGTCAGCGGGGTTTTGATTTCGTGGGAGACGTTGGCCACGAAATCGCTGCGGACGTGCTCGAGATGGCGCAGCTGGGTCACGTCGTTCATGACCAGCAGGGTGCCGATCTGGACGCCGTCGTCATCGGCAAGCGGCGAGCTGTGGATGTTCAGGGTGCGCTCTTCGGCGCGGTAGTGGATAAAATCGTCCGCGAGGGTTTCCGACGTACTCAACGCCCGTTTGACGAATCGCTGAATCGCCAGGTTACGAATGACCTCCTGGATGTTGCGCCCTTGAACCTGCAGCGGATTGCAGTCGAACATCCGGCCGGCGGCCGGATTCATGCTAATGATGCACTCGGTGCGATTGACGGCGATGACGCCCTCGATCATGCTTGACAAGACCGCCTCCAGCTCGTTGCGCTGCTGAAAAACAGTCTTCATCCGGTCGTCCAGCTGGGCCGCCATGCGGTTGAGGGTGTCGGTCAGGCCGGCCAGCTCTTCGGTGTCCGGAGCGGGCAGGCGGTGGGTCAGGTCGCCGTCCGCGAAATGGGCCGCTCCGCGCTTGATCTCCTCGATGGGTCGGCTGATACGGCGGGCGACTGCCAGGCTCACGAGGGCCGCCAGGATCGCGATCACCAATCCGCCGAAGGCGATTTTGAGCCTCACTGATGTCAGCGCCCGGTCCAGGGAGGTCAGCGCCACGGCGGTTCGTATGACCGCCTGCACGCGCTGGGCGTCTTTTACCGGAACGGCGACATACATCATTTTTTGATGGAGGGTATCGCTCGACCGGATCGAGGTTTGAATAATCCCCTTCAGGGCGCCGGCCACCTCCGGCCGGCCGGCGTGGTTGTCCATGAACTGCGGTGTTTCCCTGGAATCACCGACGACCGTCCCGTCGGACATTATCACGGTGATGCGCGTGTCCGAAAGTTTTCCGGCCTGCTTGATGACGGCATCCACGGCTTCCGGTTGCAGGGGGTTGAAAAGGCTGGTGACCTGATCCTTCAGCAGCAGGGCACGGGCTGCGAGGTCATTTTCAGTTTGCTCCAGATAGAAACGGCCCAGTTCGTTGGAAGCGTACCAGGTGACAGCCACCAGGGATCCCAGGATGATCAGCAGGTAAGCCGGGTAAAGCTGCCATATCAGGCGCTTGTGTTTCCTCATACCGTCTCCCGAAATCGGTATCCGACGCCCCTGACCGTCTCGATGTAGTGGCCGTACTCGCCAAGTTTCTTTCTCAGGCCCACGATCTGGACGTCCACGCTGCGGTCGGTCACGGGATAATCGTCGCCGCGCACCGCATCCACTATCTGCGATCGCGTGAAAACCCACCCGGGCCGGCGGGCCAGATTAAAAAGGACCTGGAACTCCGTGTAAGTCAACTCAACCGGTCGGCCGGCGACCGTCACCCCGCGGGTGCCGGCGTTGATCTCAAAATCGTGGATCTTGAGCATCGTTTTGTCGTCGATCGGATCGGCCGTTTTACGCCGCAGGACGGCCCGGACCCGTGCAATCAGGATCCGCGGGCTGAAGGGCTTGGTGATGTAATCGTCGGCGCCGAGTTCGAGGCCGGCAACGATATCGGGCTCCTCGCCCTTGGCCGTCAACATCACGATCGGCACACTACGGGTCTTGGCGTTGTCCCGCAGCTTGCGCGTCACGTCGAGTCCGTCGATACCCGGCAGCATCAGATCCAGAATAATCAGATCGAAGGCATCCGCCCGGACCATCTTGAGCGCCTCTTCCCCGGTCAATGCGCTCTCGATCCGGTAGCCGTCCTGGTTGAGGTTGAAGCGCACCAGCTCGATGATGTCTTCCTCGTCGTCAACGACCAGAATTTTTTCTTTTGCCATTGGGCTCCGCCCCGCTCCCGACAGGTTTGGGAATTAAGGTCCTGTCTGAGCGATTTATCTTAACAATGTTATCATTGTGTTAGCGTCGTGTTATATTCGCGTTAGCCGGCCCGTTGTTCGACGGTGCTCGCTTCCGAAATTGCTCGGTCAGCTCGGCGCCTGAAGAGCCATAACCATTACCTTAAAGAAACAGAAAGCGGATTTATATATGTTGACGAATATCTCAATAAGAGATAGCCTGCCATCATGCACATTATCACCCGCAAGCGTTTACTCGAATTTGCTAAAAAGCATCCCGATTGTTCCACCACACTTGAATCTTGGTATAGGATCCTTAAACACACTGACGTCAATTCATTTGCCGAACTGCGGCAAATATTTCCGAGTGCTGATATCGTCAGCGATTTAACGGTTTTTAATATTGGCGGAAATAAAGCTCGTTTGATTACTGCCATACACTACACGACTCGCCGGATTTGTATTCGGTATGTTCTGACCCATAACGAATATAATCGAGGTTCCTGGAAAAAATGATGAATACCGATCTAAAAGGAATTGCAAAAGTTTGGGCAGATATCCAGCCCATTTTTTCTGTGCCCCATAATGAAAAAGATTACCTGAAGTTGGTCAATTTTCTCGATTGTCTGATTGATGAAGTGGGGAATAATGAAAATCATCCGTTAGCCTCTTTGGTGGAGACGATCGGGACGCTGATTGAAACTTATGAATCCCAACATGTCAGTAAGAAAGAGGGCAATGCGATTGATGCCCTGAATTTACTGATGGGGGAACATGGTTTAAAACAATCCGATCTGTCCGACATCGGCAGCCAGGGGGTTGTATCGGAAATTCTTTCCGGTAAACGCCAGCTTAATGTGCGTCAAATCAAACTGTTGAGCCATCGTTTCAAGGTTTCTCCGGCCGTTTTCATATAAACTCAAATCGAACGCGGAAAACGTTAACGGCTCCGAGTTTGCTGGTTATTTATTATTTGCGATGGAGTATTTGTCACCCGAACTTTATGACGATGCGCTCGCCCGTTCGACCACCGGCATCGCTTCCGGCAGCCGGCGGCGGCAGGCGACGGCGAAGTCCTCCGGATAGTGGCCAAGGATCCAGCGCAGCTGGGCCTCGCTGAAAGCCCCCGGCGATTCGGGCAAGCGCGGCAGAAACGCATAGAGCAGCCGCTGGTCTTCATCGGCGCTGTCGAAGCGCTTGGCGTATTCGATAACCGTGATCATTTCCGCTCCCAGCGCGGTCAGTATTTTCATGCTGATCAGGATGGCCCGATCCAGACTCGCACGGGTCCGCTCGTCGGTTTCGAGAATATTGCCGACCGGTTCGAGGGTCATCAGCTGCAGTTCCCACTGGGAGGTTTGGGCCTTGGGCACAAATATCATCACCTGCTGGTCTTCGTAGACCACCAGGCTGTTTTCCCGCGCACTGTCTCCATCCAGCCGCCGGTTCCCGCGAATGGCCGCAATGTAACTCTCGAAAAACGGCCGGCCGGTCGACTGCCGGTATTGCCGGCAAAAATCGCGGATCAGGTCGCCGCAGCAATAGGCCTCAAGGGCATGGCCCGTCAATGAATAGCCGCTATCGGGAACCGCGGCCGGAACCAAGGCGTATTGCTGATGGATCTGCTGGTGGGAGGCATGCAGCCGGTAGCGGCTGGGAGAAAAGTCGAACCCGAAATTCCAGCCCCACAAGGTGCAGGCAAACCCGAGGCGGCCGGCCGCGTCACCGCGCCGCAGTGCGTCCAGGATCCCGCGGCGCAAGTCTTCCAAGATTTCCGGCGACAACGACCCGCGCGCCGACGGGAGTTTCAGCCCCAGCTCCCGGGCGATGCGCACGTAAGTCCGCTGGTAGTATAGGTGCCGCAGGCCCGATACGTCATCCCGAGTCAGGTCCTTTATCCGGTAGCGCACGGCGTCATCGGCCATATTGGCGGCGAAGTGGCCCCAGGGGATGTAGCTGTTGCGCCGCAGGTACTCGAAGACGTGGCTGCCGGATGCGGCCTGCCAGTCGGCCGTGATTTCGCTGCCGCCCTGGGCACCGGGCCGCAGCACCATCACTTCTTTATAGTCGTTCGGCATATACGCGTTGTTGGCCAACGTTTCGAACACCAGATGGTTGCGGATCACCGCTTTGGGCGGCGCATCTCCGTCGGCCGCGTAGGCCAATCCCACCGGCTGCCCGGTTGCCGCGTCGTGCACGAAATCACAGCACTGCTCGGCCAGTCGAATGAGGTCCCGCGGGTCGGTGGAGGTGGTGGCCAGCGCCAGCTGCAGGGGCTCGGGCAACATCTGAAAAATTTGATCGAGCCGGTTGGCCGAAGATGGGTCAGCCTCACCACCCGGCCATTGACGCACCAGGTCTGTAAAAGACCAGGCTTGCGGTTCCGGCAGCCGGATGGTTGACGGAGCGCGGGCTTTGTCATCGGCCCAGCTCCTTAGAATGTAGGTGGTGCCTCTGAAAGGAAACGCGTTGGGAATCTCGAAGATCCATTCGGCGCCCGGTTCGTTGATCTCACCCACGGGGAAGTTGGTGTGGCTGTTTACCGGCCGCCCGTCTCCGAGGGTACCCAGCACCCGCACCCGGTCGTCCCGCCGCAGATTGGTCACCTGAAAATGGGGCTTGTGAACGCCGTAGATGAAGTGTCCGGAGGCCGCCACACTGGTTCTGGGGCTCATGAACAATCCCTCCTCTCGCCATCGGTATCACCCGATTTGCCGCTCTTCGTTAATATTTTTATCGAAATTTTTCATAAAAACAAGCATTTTTGCCGGGTTGCGCCGGCGAACCGCCACCGTGTACAAGCCTTTATACTTGTATGACATTCGTACAAGTGATATAACTTGTGTTAGAGTCAGCTACCTTCGGCCAAAGCCGAAGGATTGGGGTTCAAGGATCCGAGGGTCCGAGTGAAAAAGACCCTTCGAGCCTTTCCTGGAACCCTTGGACCCTGGACCCCTCGGAACCTTGTGGCAACATCTATCATCAAACTAAAGTTTTCGCCTAAAGGTGAGGGTTTGTCTCCCCTTCACCAAGTGGGACAATCATAAACGGTCTTTTCCGGTTGGACTGAGAGGATGATGACCCCGTGGAAGTCGTCACTGGAAAGCGGTATGCGGTGATTACCGGCGACATTGTCGGCTCGCGCAAATTTTCGGAAGAAGCCCGTCGAGACCTGCATGCGGTGATGATGGCGGGGGCCGGGGCGCTTTGTGCCGTGTTCGGTGAGGCGGTCCCGCTGGAACTGGAGACCTTCCGCGGCGATGCCTGGCAAGTGGTGATCGCGGAGCCGGCACGGGCCCTGCGGATCGGTTCCTTTTACCGCGCTTTTCTGCGGGCCGGAATAAGCGGCGTCAAGGCCGACACACGCCTGGCCATTGGCGTGGGGAGCGTCGATTTTATCCCCGCCGGCAAAGTTTCCAGCGGCGATGGCGAGGCCTACCGCCTGTCGGGCGGCCTGCTCGAACGCATGCCCCGGCAGCAGCGCCTCGCTTTTGGTTTTGCCGCTCCTCGGGCCGATGACCTTCTGGCCGCCCTGGATACCGTCATTCAGCTGATGGACGTCCTGGCCTCCGGCTGGTCGGCAAAACAGGCCCAGGCCGTGACGGGCGCCTTGCAGGGATGGACCCAGGAAAAAATCGCCACCGCCTGCTGGTCACGGCCCATTACCCAGCAGGCCGTCGCCCAGCACCTCGATCGCGCCGGCTGGCACGCTTTCGAGCGCGGCCTGGTGTTTTTCGAGGACACGCTGTCGGCCCTGTTAAATACTCATGACCCTGCGGGCCACCCCAATGAATGAAAATTTGAACAGATGAACGTCGAACATAGAAATAGTGAATAAGGAAAATTGTCATTATACTGTTCTGCTCGGTGAGCGAAGCGACCTCCTTATTCGATGTTTCCGGGTTGAGATGTTCGTTGTTCGACGGTTAAAACCTATTTTCGTCCATAAACAATGGAAACGATCGTAAAAACCGTACGCTAAATTACAAGTATATTAACTTGTAAAAAACGATTACAAGTTAATTTACTTGTAATTCGCCAAGGGCACCCCATGACTTCTCAGGCCCTCTACCTGTTCATCTTTCTTTTGGCCGGCCACATTGCCGGCGATTTCCTCCTGCAGACCCAAACGGTGGCCACGCGCAAAAACCGCTGGGCCCCCTTGAGCCAGCATGCCGCTATCGTGGCGGGTCTGAGTTATCTTCTGTGCGGGGCCTGGCGGCATTGGGAAATCCCGCTGGCCATTTTTCTGAGCCACGCCGTGATCGACCGCATCAAGGTGACGACCGGGGGAAAAACCACGCGGGCCTTCGTGGTCGACCAGCTGGCCCACGTGGCCATCACCCTGGCAACAGCGCTCCTGGTGGTTCGCTATGGTGGACCGCTGTCGCTCTTCTGGGTGCGGCAGTTCGGTCCGGCCTTCGTCAAAATCGTCGTATTTGCGGCCGGCGGCGTCGCCACCGTCCGGGCCGGCGGCTTTTTGATCGGCCTGGCCGTGCAGCCGCTGCTGGCGCAGTTCACCGACGCGCAGCCGCCCGCGGACCCGGGTTCCTCCACGGGCTTGACGGCGGCGCCGGGCGGTGGACTTCCAGGCGGCGGCCAGTTGATCGGACAGCTCGAGCGCGCCCTGGTGTTTCTGTTTATCATGATGAATCAGCCGACCGCGGTGGGCTTTCTGATCACGGCCAAATCGATCTTCAGGTTCGGCGACATCCGCGAGCATCGCCAGATGATGCTGGCCGAGTACATCATCATCGGCACCCTGATGAGCTTCGGCTACGGCATCTTTATATCCTACCTGACCAAGATCCTGCTCGAAATGCTTCCGGTGTAACACACGGTGAACCAACGACCGTTGTGACAAGACACCATTGACGGAGAGAGGTCCATCACGATAACGTGAGCGCCTCCTGGTTTACAGCCGACGCATTGCCAATATATCTATCAAGCAAAATTTCAGGTGGGTGAGCTGCCTTCCCCCGAGCATACGATACGGTCGAAACAACCGCCAAATGGGGTATTTTACATATTGATTTACACCGCGGACAATTTTATGATCGTGGCTGTTGCAAGATAACCGGGTCAGCGGACCCCCGATAACGGAAACGAGGTCTCGATCATGAATCGAAAAATTACCCACGCGCTTGTGGCCCTGTGGCTGTCGCTCATCCTGGCGGCCTGCAGCACCGTGCCGATCACCGGCCGTCGCCAGCTCGACCTGGTGCCCTCGGATCAGATCATGGCCATGAGTGCCGATCAGTACAAGCAATTCATGACCGAGCACGAGGTGATCACCGGGACCGAGCAATCGCGCATGGTAAAACGCGTCGGCGAGCGCATCAGCGCTGCCGTGGAGAAATACCTGGCCGAGCACGGCAAGGCTGATCTCGTGAAGAACTACAAGTGGGAATTCAACCTGGTGAAAGACCCGAGTGCCAATGCCTGGGCGATGCCCGGAGGCAAGGTGGTCGTGTATACGGGCATACTGGATATTACCCAAACCGAGGCCGGCCTGGCCACGGTCATGGGTCACGAGGTGGCCCATGCCATCGCCCAGCATGGCAGCGAACGGATGAGCCAGGCCCTGCTGACCCAACTCGGCGGCACCGCCCTCGCCGTAGCGTTGTCCCAGAATCCATCCACAACCAGCGAGCTGTTCATGGCGGCCTACGGGCTCGGCACCCAGGTCGGCGTGTTGCTGCCTTACAGCCGCCTCCAGGAATCCGAAGCCGACCATCTGGGACTCGTCTTCATGGCAATGGCCGGATACGACCCCCGCAAAGCCGTCGATTTCTGGCAGCGGATGGAAGCCAAGAGCCAGGGTGGCGCCCCGCCGGAATTCTTGAGCACCCACCCCGCCCACCAGACCCGCATCGAACGCATAAAACAATATCTGCCAGAGGCGATGAAATATTATCGGCCGTAGCCCCGATCGGGTTTTTTCATCAGTTCCATCCAGAACGATTTTCATTGCTTTTTCAGGAAGATGTAATTTTCCATACCGTTTTTCCGACACGACAATACCGCTGCCCCCCTTGCCATATCCGGTTCTCCGCCCATACCTTTAGACCTCGAAAATGCAGAATTTAGCGGCAGAAACATGAATCCAACGGGCAACACCATATTTGATAGGGGGGAAAAATGAAGAGGGCAATCGCCTACACACTGTTAGCGGCGTTTCTGATGGTTGGCGCGGCGGGTCCGAGCACCACCTCGGCCGATGATCAGGCACGCGAAAAATGGCCGAAGCTGCCCGAGTTGCGGTTTCAGAACTGCATCTCGGCAACACAATCGATAAAAAACAATCCTTTTTCAGCCACCGCCAACGATTTCTTTTTGGTCACCTCCTACGAAGAGAATCAAAATGCCGAATCTGATCACGGGCAGCGGCCTGCTGCCCCCTCCGCGCTGAATGTATACCTGGTGATGGGCGTCTTCATGGCCCATGACAAGGCCGAAGGACGGGTCCACGGTATGGCACTAATCGTGGAGGAAAGAAACAGCGATGTCACCCGACGAAGTGAGCCATCCTTTAGAAGATGGGTGTTATTGGATGAGAACGGGGACGGCCGGCTGGATAAGGCGATGTTCGGCGAAAATCCGGGCCAGAAAGTGACTATTGCAGCAGACGGGAAAGAGGTCCAGCAAATGGCTTCAGAAAAACTGCCATCGCTGCAAGGCTATTTCGACAGTGCGGTGCGCGACCTGAGCAACAAAGCAGCGGCCGGTTCTATCGGCACCTGTTACTTTGTGTAGAAAAACGGTACCTCGGTGCTGCGGAACTTCTATGGTCCATCTTTAAATATTTCGGTCTCCCGGCACCACCCGCGTTGTGGTCTTGACCTCAACGGCAGTGCTTTTTCCCATAAAAAATCCACCTCGTGACACAGGTGGATCGCCAGTACGTAAAAGGTTGCTTTATCCTATGGCTGTATTTCCGGATAATCGACGACACAGTCGTGAATTTTCCGGCAGTCCATCCAAAAAGAATGGCCATAGCGGAGCAACCAAACGGTGACCGGTTCCGCCCATTCCGGTTACGTGATATAAGACCTTTACAACCGTCTGATTCAGTTGCCTTTTTTGATGCTCCGGTTTTGTTTTCTAAAAAAAGCGAGCACCTGAAAACCGGCGGGCGGCATTTCAGGTGCTCTGATCAAGAAACTCTGATGTGACCACTACTTTTTCTCTTTCTTGGCCTCCTCCTCGAGAACCACCTTCTTGCCGCACAGCTCACATTTTCCGTCCGCCGTGATGGTCGGCTGCTTCGGTGCTTCTCCACCGCAGATTCCGCATTTAGGCATAGCTTTTTCACCTCCTTTCCTTGCCGGGGCCATAACGTGGTTTTGTCGTCAGCAAGGACCCGGCACGGTCCGTTCACATTTTAAGCTGCTGTTGAAGACGCGCAGCAATTTCCTTTCCGAGGGTTTGAGCCCGCTCCCAGGTTTCCTCCTGGTCCTCCACGTTGCAGAATTTGTCCGGCGTGACCTTGACGTCCTCGCCGAACACCCACGGCAAGGCGCTCATGGGGCAGGTCTCGCCATAGCCGCAGACCAGGCACTCCGGATTGCCGGTGACCTTCAACTCCCCCAGGACTTCCATGCCCTCGAGAGTCAGGGCGTGGGCGATCTGCCGGCTTGCCTCGTCAAGGCCGGGCGCGCCGCGCCCGATGCCCGTCGCCACCACGACCGCCAGTTTGCCGCGGTTGAGGCCGTTCTGGTGCCGCAGTGAAAACAGGCGCTCGAGAAAGGCCTTGGTAAACCCGTCGACGGACCCATAGGGCGAGTATCCGCCCACCACAACGGCCCCAGCCTGGCGCACTTTTTCGGCCAGCGCGGGAAAATCGTCTTTCACCTTGCAGATGTTGTCCTTTTTACATCCGAGGCAGGCGATACAGGGGCGCACATTTATTTTGCTGAGTTTGACGAACTCGGCCGACAGGCCGCTGCTGTCAAGGACGGCTTGAATCAGACGATCGGTGTTGCTGTTTTTAATGGGGCTGCCTGAAATTCCTAAAATTTGAGTATGCATTATCGTCGCTCCTGAGGGCTTTCATGGCACGGGTGATGCTGACCCGATGAGCGCCGGTTAAAAACCCCAAGTCCTCATGGGTTAGCGGAAATTGTATCTCGATCCTTGCGGGCCTCTGAACCCGTGCTCCTTGGCCACGCTGGCCAGCACGCGTACAGGCGGTCTTCGATATTGGAGACCGTCAGACTGCCCATACGGCTTGTCAGCCACGCTATTCTGGCGCTCAGGTTTTTAATGATCTGCAGACCGACATCTGGGTGCGCCAGAACGAGCTTTTCGAACTGGCTGCGCGTGAATCCGCATGTCAGCGTGTCCTCCAGGCAATAGGCGCCGACGGGATAATGGCCTTCTTCGGAAAACATGTTCTCCCCGACGAAATCGCCGGCCTTGCGGATATCGAGCGTCAACTCGCCGCCGCCTTCGAGGACTTTGGTCAGTTTGACGCGGCCGCTCTTGATGAGAAACTTCTCGTCGGTCGGATCACCTTGCCGGAACAACGCCTCGCCCTTGACCGATTTCTTTCTCAGTGCCTCCCGGCTCAGCGCCTCGATGGCGACCGGCTCGAGTTTGTCGAAAATCCACAGGTGCCCGATACAGGTGGGGGACAAATCGATCTCGCCGCCGGTGATGCTCTCGCAGAGACAGGCCATGGGACAGATTAGATCCTAGTGGCAAGAAGGTAGACCGGATTCCTTAAGGCGAATGACCCGGAGCCGGCACATGGAAACTGGAAACTTGAAACTGGAAGCTCGTACTGTTACTTGACAGTTTGCATTGTGTTTGTGTTAGTCAAGGTTTATCGGTAGATTTAACTCATAACGAAAAACTCACGAAAACCAAAGCACGAATCAGATGGCTGACGTCGAATCCCGCCGCTGGCGGCAGAAGCTGCACGAGATTATTTTCGAGGCGGACACCCCGGCGGGCAAATTGTTCGATATATTGCTGATCGTCTCGATCGTCATCAGCGTGGCGCTGGTGATGCTCGACAGTGTCAGCGCCGTCCGCACCGTCCATGGCCGCCTCCTGTATGTCGGTGAATGGATCTTCACCCTTCTGTTCACCGTCGAATATGTCCTGCGGCTGCTGAGCGTGGCAAGGCCGCTGGCTTACGCCACGAGCTTCTTTGGCGTCGTCGATCTTCTGGCCATTTTACCGACCTACTTGAGCATGTTTTTCCCTGGCTCGCAGTATCTGCTGGTCATCCGGCTGCTGCGCGTCCTGCGCATTTTCCGCGTGCTCAAACTGGTTCCCTACCTGGGTGAGGCGCGCCAGCTGACCCGGGCGCTGCAGGCCAGCCACCGCAAGATCACCATATTTTTGTTCACGGTGGTGATTCTCGTGGTCATCTTCGGTTCGCTGATGTACCTGATAGAGGATCCGGACAGCGGGTTCACCAGCATCCCGATGAGCATCTACTGGGCGATCGTGACGCTGACAACGGTCGGCTACGGCGACATCTCGCCCCAGACCGGGCTGGGCCAGTTTCTGGCGGCACTGATCATGGTGATCGGCTATGGCATCATCGCGGTGCCGACCGGCATCGTGACCGTCGAGATGGCCCAGTCCTTTAGCCGCAAGGTATCGACCCAGGCCTGCCCCGCGTGCAGTGCCGAGGGGCACGATGTCGATGCCCGGCACTGCAAATACTGCGGGGCTGAACTGTGAGGCCTGCTTGATTTAAGAACTCGCCATTTTCCCCGCGCTATCTCAGACTGTTCGGGGTAAAAAAACCGAAATGCTCGGGAGCCGAAATAATGGCGCCGTTTTGGACGCGGCAATTGAATACGGCGATTATGAGACATAAATCAGGTCCTTCGCCCATTGTTTTTCGACAAAGGCGCCCCTACCGTCGAAACGGTACAATTTTTTACGGGATTCTCTGTAATTGGCGGCGGAACTGTATTTCTCATCATGAACCCGGCTGTGTTCTCGCTTGCGGAATGTGGTGTGGCCCGCAATCGGACTGAAAGCGCCGCTATAAATGGTAGACGATCCGAAGCAAAGGAGGTAAGGCGGCATGTTGAAAAAATTGGTGGTCATGATGACTGTTTTGATGATCGGAGCAGGCGTCGCCGTGGCGAGCAACGGCTGGCAGAGCAGCTACGATATCCTGTGGAACATTAATGTGTACGACCAGTGCAGAAAGGTTGAAACAACCTACGCCAACTCGCATCTGGTCAACAACGAGCTGCTCTGGGTGGTCTTCATTCCAAACCAGATGAAAGCCGGCGAAGCGCGCGGGCGGGTCATGCGGATTCCGAAGGTCGATCCGTGCTTGTCCGTCACCATGGAAGAAGCACCATGAGGGGTTAGGATTTAGGGCACGGCGCGCCGTGCCCACAAGTAACGCGTGTCAGGTAATTTGCGTTGTTCGGTTCTTTACTGCCCCTGATTTTGAATAATCACTTCCACCCGGCGGTTCTGCTGGCGGCCGGCGGCCGTGTCGTTGGAAGCCACCGGATAGGCTTCCCCCAAACCTGTGGCGGTAATCCGCCCGGCACTGACACCCTGGGCCTCGAGCGCCCGGGCCACGGCTTCGGCGCGCCTTTGGGATAACTTCTGATTGTACTCTTGCGACCCTTGGCTGTCGGTATGTCCTTCGATAAGCACCGTGCGATCGGGATGGCTTTGAAGAAAATCCGCCAATTTGGCGAGCGATAATTCGGCGCCGGGTTTCAGCACGGCCCTGTCGGTTTCAAAAAGGACATTTCCAAACGTCAGCGAAATTCCCCGTTCTGTCTGCTTGGCCTCCAGGTTCTTCAATTCCCGCCGTAGCTGGTCGACTTCAGTTTGAGCCTTTTCGGTTTCGCGGGACCGCATTTGAAGGAGCATATCCTGGTTTTGCGCCCGCAACTGCTCCACCTGGTTTTCGGCCGCCTTTTCAGCCGCCAGAGCGCGGGCCAGCTCGACCTTCTTTTCGGTCAGATATGAATAGTGTTCGCGCGCGGCCTTGCTGTCGGCGTTTTGCGCCTGAACGAGCAGCTGATCGGCCTCGTGCAGCGGAACCGGCGCATACTGGGCCACGGTCGGGTCGGCCTGGGCTTGCAAATACGCCTGCCGGGCCTGATCCAACTGCGGCGTCGCCCTCGGCGTAGTGGCGCAGCCGGCGGCAATAGTGCCGATCAGAACAACCGAGCCGATAAGGTAGCGAAAATTCATGTTGTCCTCCTTTCACAGTGCTGATCATTGCGGTGGCCGGCGCTGTAATTCTTGTTGCAGGGTCTCGATGGTATCCCGCAGTTCCCTGACCGTTTTCTGCGTTCCGGCCGAGCGGGCTTTGGCCTCGGCGAGGGTGGCATCGGCGTAAGATTCTTCCGCCAGCCATTGCGCCTGCTCGTATTCCTCATCGTCATAGGCGGATTTGGCTTTGGCAAGCTTTTCTTCGGATAGTCTCAATTCCAAGGGGGCGCTGGTCCCGGCTTCGATTCGGCGGGCATCATTGATCGCCGTCTCCGCCTTGGCGATGTTCTGTTGACTAAGCGTTTTGTCGGCTCCCGCACAGCCAATTATAAAACAGGTTGAAAAAATCGCGATCGTCACCGAGGCTGCCCGCAGCGTAGATCTCATTTTTACGTTCATTGGCTGACGCTCCTTTCTCTTCTGCAGAGTTCTTGTGACCATCGATTTCCGGTAAATACTCCTATGGAAACCGGGGACCGGCATTGCTTCAGAATATGTACGAATTTATACGCACTATTTTATGAGTGGCACAAGGCAGCGTCGATAGGGTCAAGCGTGTAAACTATAGGGAAGGAAAAGGTATACTTTGGGATCGAAGGTGTCGCGAGGTGAAGGAGCATCGGCCGCCTCATTTCTTCCCGGCCGTCTCGGCTGGATAGGGGAGCGGTGACGGCGAAGACGAAAATGCGGGTTGCGACGACACGTGAGCTTTCAGGTGCGGTCCGGGGAAGGTTTTGGCACCGGAATATCACGCCCGAAAACGGCAAATCCGAGGGTGCCGATGATGCCGAAAATAAAGGCCGTCATCAGGTTCAGCTGCGGGCTGATCTGCCACAAAAAGGCACCGCCGAGGGCGGCCGCGGCGACGAAGATATCCCGGATCAGGTAGTACAGTCCGAACATGGCCGCCTTGCAGTCGTCCGGCGACAGATCCATGATCAGAGCCTTGCGGGTCGGCTCACCGAACTCCTTGAATCCGCGCAGGACGAAGGCGGCGATCAGCCACTCGAAAGAGCGGCTGAAATAAAGCACCAGGGGAAAAAAGGTGAAAAAAACAAAGGTGGCCAGAACGAATGGCTTCTTGGCGCTACGGTCGGCCATGTAGGCCACCGGTATATAGACCAGCATGGCCGTCACCATTTCGATGCTGCTCAGCAGGCCGAATTGAAAGGCGGAAACCGGCCGGAAGATGATCTTCATGCTCCAGATGACGACAAAGGCATAGGGAATCTGCTCGCAAAAGCGAATGAGAATATCGGTCACCAGCAGGCCTTTTAACGCCGGATTCATCTGGCGCATTAATTTCAGCGGATTTCTTTCGGGTGTCAGGCCGCAGGCATCCGGCGTGGAAACGGCCGGCGGCATATCATCGGCGATCATCCGTTGCTGCAGCAGCAGGGCCACAGCCGCCATGGCCAGGGCCACGCCAAAGGCCAGGCGAACCCCGTCACGCTCGCCCCATATGCCGATGAATAAGCCGCCGAGCAACGGGCCGAGCGCCATGGGGACGCGGCGCACCAGCGCGTGCATGCTGACACCCATCGTGCGTTTGTGGCGCGGCAGGACCTTGTAAATCAGGCTTAGGGTAGCCGGCAGGGAAATCGCCGACCAGGAGATGAAGAGCACGGCACCGGCCAGGACGGCCTGCCAGGCGGGTATCAGGAGCACGAGCGCGAAACCGGCCATGGCCACCAGGTTGAAAATCAGCAGTGACCGCTTGGTGCCGATGCGGTCGGACAGGTATCCCCCCGGAAACGAGTAAAGCGCCGAGAGCAGGTTGTCCATGGCCTGCAGCAAACCGATGACAAGCGCGCCGCCGCCGAGAGCCATCAGGTAGATCGGCAGGAAGCGCTCGGCCGTGCGCTCGCCCATCCCGACCAACACCACCATGGCCAGTACGCCCACAGTGCTGCGCTGCAGGCCGAGAAAGCCCGAGATCTTCGAGACGCGGCTTTTCCTGGTTTCCGGGATGGCCATTGTCGCCTCTGCGGTCCCCTTCCGAGCCCGTCATCAAGAGACTATGGCCAACTTCCCGTGGACGAAGCCTGGGTAGCCGGCCCGTTGCGATGACCGCGAGGACATGAAAAAAAATACAAATGCGGAGCGCGGCTACAACACCTGCAACCGGATCGACAACTCCTCGAGCTGCTGCCGGGCGGCCGCGGCGGGGGCGCCGGTCAGCAGGCAGGCGGCTTTCTGGGTCTTGGGGAAAGCGATGACATCCCGGATACTGCTCTGTCCGCAGAGCAGCATGACCAGGCGGTCGAAGCCAAAGGCAATGCCCCCGTGCGGCGGGGCGCCGGAGTCGAGGGCCGCGAGCAGAAAACCGAACTTATCGCGGTATTCCTCGGGCGTCAGGCCAAGGGCGCTGAAAACCTTTTCCTGAAGCTCTTTCTGGTGGATGCGGATGCTGCCGCCGCCGATCTCGGAGCCGTTCAACACCAGGTCATAGGCCCGCGACCTCACCGCCGAAGGATCTTTTTCCAGCAAATCGACGTCCTCTTCCAGCGGTGCCGTGAAAGGATGGTGCAGCGCCTGGAAGCGCTTCTCGTTTTCATCGTATTCCATCAGCGGAAACCGCGTCACCCAGGCGAAGTTAAACGCCGTCTCATCGATCAATCCCAACCGTTGGCCGAGATGATTGCGCAGCTGTCCGAGCGCTTCGTTGGCCACCGGCGGCTGATCGGCCATGAAAAAGACCAGGTCACCGGGCTGCATGTCGATTCGCTGTGCCAGCTGCGATTTTTCGTCGGCACTGAAAAATTTGGCGATCGGCGACTGCCACTCGCCCTCCCTGACCTTGATCCAGGCCAGCCCCTTGGCCCGGTAGACCGCCACGAAAGCCGCCAGATCGTCGATCTCCTTGCGCGAAAAATCGATACAGCCCTTGGCGTTCAGCGCTTTCACGATGCCGCCCTTTTTAACGACCTCGGAAAAAACCTTGAAGCCCGAACCGGCAACGATGTCGGAAACATCTTTCAGCTCCAGGCCGAAGCGGGTATCGGGTTTGTCGAGACCGTACCTTGCGATCGCTTCGGTATAAGCGAGACGCGCGAACGGCGTTTGGAGCGACAGGCCGAGAACGTCCTGAAAGAGATCAACCATCATGTTCTCGGCGAGATCCATCACGTCGTCTTCACCGACAAAGGACATTTCGATGTCGACCTGGGTGAACTCCGGTTGACGGTCCGCCCGCAGGTCTTCGTCCCTGAAGCAGCGCACGATCTGGTAGTAGCGATCGAAACCGGAAATCATCAGCAGCTGTTTGAACAGCTGCGGGGATTGTGGCAGGGCGTAAAACTGCCCCGGGTTGACCCGGCTCGGCACGAGGTAGTCCCGGGCGCCTTCGGGCGTGCTGCGGGTCAGGACCGGGGTCTCGATGTCCAGAAATCCGCGCTCGTTCAAATATTTCCGGATGGCGGCCGCCGCCCGGTGGCGGGCAATGAGGTTCTTTTGCATCAGGGGGCGCCGCAGGTCGTGGTGCCGGTTGGCCAGCCGCACCGTTTCGGTGACCTCGATGTCGTCTTCGATCAAAAAGGGCGGCGTCTGGGCCGTATTGAGAATCCTGAGTTCGGCAACCAGCACTTCGATGGCGCCGGTGTCGAGCTTGGGATTGACCATGCCGGCCGGCCGATGTTCCACGGTGCCGCGCACCGCCAGGACGAATTCGCTGCGGATGGCGTGGGCCTGGGCGTGGACTTCCGCTTCGCGGTCCGGGTTGAAGACCACCTGGGTGATGCCTTCCCTGTCCCGCAGATCGACAAATATGACGCCGCCGTGGTCCCGCCGGCGCTGCACCCAGCCCATCAGAACAACCTCGCGCCCCACGTCGGCCGGACCCAGTTGGCTACAGGAATGGGTCCGGCGCATGTCACCGAGTGTGTCAGACACTGCTTGCATCTCCTTTCGGCCGTGACCAAGGGTTCACTTAAAAAATAACGTCACATCTTTGACGCCGATCCATCCCGTCCGGCCAGGTTGCGAAAACTCTTAAATATCCAGATATGCCGAGTTTTCGCGCCTTGCCGGCCAGACGCCTCCCCACCCCAAATTGTGACCTCATTCTTTCGTGAGCCCTGAAGCTCCGGCATCCAAAAAGCCGCTCTACGGCTTCAAAAGTTTTTCTGTCACCTTTTCGACCGCATCGGCAACAGGAATCGGCATCTGCTCCCCGGTCTGCAGGTTGCGCAAGATCACTTGGCCCTTTGCCAACTCGTTGTCGCCGACGATCAGAACGTAGGCCGCGCCCATTTTGTCGGCCCGTTTCATCTGGCTTTTGAGACTCCGGCCACTGACATCCATTTCGGCCCGCAGCCCCTGGTCGCACCAGCGGTTGACCCACTGAAAGGCTTGCCGCTGTCCGTCATCGCCCAAAGCGGCCGCAAACAGGATCGGCGCCGTCGCAGCGGCCGCGCCCTGTTGCCCGACGATTTCAGCCAGGCGATCCAATCCGATGGCAAATCCGGTGGCCGGCGTATCCGGACCGCCGAGCAGCTTGACCAGGCCATCGTAGCGGCCGCCGCCGGCGACCGCGCTCTGGGCGCCGAGCGCGCCGGTCTGAATCTCGAAAGTGGTGCGCGTGTAGTAATCCAATCCCCGGACCAGGCGCTTGTCGGTCACGTAGACAATGTCGAGCCGGTCGAGAGTCGTTTGAACCGTGTCGAAGTCCTGGCGGCAGTCATCGCAAAGCGAGTCGAGAATGGACGGGGCATCGGTCAATGCCTCGCGGCAGGCCGGCACCTTGCAGTCGAGGACCCGCAAGGGGTTGCGCTCGCGCCGGCGACGGCAGTCGGCACACAGACGCTCGTCGCGGCGAGCGAGAAAATCTGCCAGCGCCTGCCGGTAGATCGGACGGCATGCGGGGCAACCGAGGGAATTGATGTGCGCCTGCACATCGGTCACCTTCAGGCGCTTGAACAACGTCATCAAGACAAAAATCAACTGCACATCGATCAGCGGCGAGCCGCCGCCGATCACCTCGGCATTGATCTGGTAAAATTGGCGGTAGCGGCCCTTCTGGGGCCTTTCGCGCCGAAACATCGGGCCGATGGTGTAAAACTTCTGGAGCGAATCCGCCGCATGCAGGCGGTGCTGAATGTAAGCGCGCACGATCGAGGCCGTGGCTTCCGGGCGCAGCGTGATCAAATCGCCCTTGCGATCGGCAAAGGTGTACATTTCCTTTTCGACGATATCGGTGTCTTCCCCGATGCTGCGCGCAAACAGCTCCGTGCGCTCCATGACCGGAATCCTGATTTCCCTGAACCCAAAATCCTCGAACAGGGCGCACGCCTGGCGCTCGATGAACTGCCAGGTCTCGATCTCTCCCGGAAGGATGTCCTTGAACCCTCGAATCAGTTGAATCATGACGTCTACATAACCGGCCCGATGGATCGGGCATTTCTTAAATCGTTTCGTTAAGTGAACCGAGATTCATATCCCAAATCTCGCCGGTTCGTCAACAATTAAGGGATGACAAAAAAACCATGCCTTGATTTCAGGCTTTCAGGCCCCCAGTCGACGTTCCCGGCATCCCGGCGATCTGCGGCGCAACACCTGGACCGGAAAGTGACCGGAGGCTCGAAACAAACCGCCGGTGGGTTCCGGATGGCTCTTGCCGAAACCGCCCAATTGGGGCATCCAATCGCAAATAGTCCTTGACACGCTGCTCGAAAGATTAAAGAAATTTATCCCAACCCATCATGGGCGGCAAGACTAAAGCCCGACGTTGCAAACGTCATCATCCTTAGTGACATCGGAGGAGCAATATCATGCGCTCGGACATCCTCAAAAAAGCGGTCGAAACCCTGCCCCATCGAGCCTTGCTCATGTCGGCCGGGCTGAAGAAGGAAGATTTTGCCAGTGACAAGCCCTTCATCGGTGTGGCCAACAGCTACAACGACATCATCGCCGGCCACATCCATCTGAACGAGTTGGCCCTCGAAGTCAAAAGAGGCATCCGGGATGCCGGCGGCGTACCCTTCATGTGGGGGGTGCCGGGAGTTTGCGACGGCATCGCCATGTTTGCCGAGATGCGGCTGAGCCTGCCCAGCCGGGAACATATCGCCGACAATATCGAAATCATGGTTCTCTCCCACTCCCTGGATGGGTGGGTCGGCGTCACCAACTGCGACAAGATCACCCCCGGCATGCTGATGGCCGCCGGCCGGTTGAACCTGCCGGCCATCCTGCTGACCGGCGGTCCGATGAAGGCCAACATCATCGACGGCAAGAAACACCACCCCATCATGGGGTTCGGCCTGGTGGGACAGGTCAAGTCCGGCAAGATCACCGCGGAGCAGGCCGAAGCGCTGTTGCCCTGCCTGGCCTGCGGTGCCGGCTCGTGTGTCGGGCTCTACACGGCCAACACCATGGCGGTGGTCACCGAGGTCCTGGGCCTGTCACTGACCCGTTGTGCGACGACCCTGGCGTCCGATCCGCTCAAGAAACAGCAGGCGTACGAAACCGGCCGGCAAATTGTGGCCGCGGTCAGGCGCGGCACCACGCCCCGCGACATCATGACCCCGGCCGCCTTCGAAAATGCGATCCGGGTCGATATGGCCATGGGAGGCTCCACCAACACCGTCCTGCACATACCGGCCATCGCCCGCGAGGCCGGCAGCGATATCGATGTCGGGACATTCGACCGGATCTCGCGCGAAACCCCGCACCTGTGCGCCATCATTCCGGCCGGGCCTGACGAAATGGCGGATATCGATGCGGCGGGCGGCATCCCGGCCGTGCTGCACCGGTTGAAGGATCTGCTCAAAGACGGCGCCACCGTCACCGGGGCCCGCATCGGCGATGTGGCGGCGCAGGGTCATATCCAGAATGCGCAGGTCATCAGAAGCCTGTCCGATCCCTACCATGCCGAAGGCGGCATTGCCGTTCTCACAGGCAACATCGCCCACAGCGCGATCATCAAGCAGACGGCGCTGGAAGACGACATGCGGGTTCACAGCGGTCCGGCCAAGGTTTTCACTACCGAAAAGGAACTGCTGGAGGCCATCGCGGTCCACGACATCGCCGAGGGCGATGTCGTGGTGCTGCCCTTTCAGGGCCCCGCGGGGGCCCCGGGAATGCCCGAGATGCTGATGCCGACCGATGCCATCAAGGGGGCCGGCTACAAGCGGGTGGCGCTGATCACCGACGGCCGGTTTTCGGGGGCGACCACCGGCCCTTGCATCGGCCACGTGGAAATGGAGGCGTTTAACGGCGGTCCGATCGGCGCCGTCCGCAACGGCGATATCATCGATATCGACATTCCCGGCCGGGCGTTGAATGTCAGGCTGGAGGAAAACGTGATCCGGCAGCGACTGGCGGCAGGGGCCGTACCCGAACGTCAGCTAACGTCACTTTTGGCGCGATTCCGCAAGGATTTCACTGGCGTCAACTGCTACGGCAAATAGAACCCAAAGCCGGTTTCAAGGTATAGGATATAGGATATAGGGTATAGGGTATAGGGTATAGGGTTCAGGGTTTAGGGTTTCAGATTCAGCCCTGCCGCTGGCCGGTGGGACACCCCGTTTGATCAAAGAGGAAACTTTTAATGATCGCCATCTGAAACATCGAATCGCTTTCATCCGCCAACCCTGAACTCGAAACCCGCGACCCACCGCACCCGGGAAGATGCATTTAAGGGGGCCCTATATCCGGTGCAGTTCCAGCGGCGCCGGCAACTCGGCGTTGGCCTTTTGCAACTGGGAATCGCCGGAGATCACGGCGATGCCGTCCGCATCATGACCTTGTCCGAAGTATTTTTCGGCTGTTTCGCGCACCTTTTGAAGGTTCAGCGTCAGAACGGATTGCTTGAACTGCTGCCGCGCCGCGTCCGAGAGCTGAACGAGCTTGCGGTAAAATGCTTTGAGGGCGGCGGGGCCGGGAGGATCCGGCTTATCGATTTCGGAACACACCTGCAGCACGGCTTCATCGATATCGGTTTCCCGGTAGGCATCCGATCGCAGGAACCCGGCGGCGCCTTGAAAAACCTTCAGGGTCGCGGCGACGTGCGGGTCGCGGTAGGAAGCAAAGCAGAACAGACCGTCTTCCGGGTTAAACAGCGCAAAACCGCCGTAGGCTCCGCCCTTTTCCCTTATTTCACGGTGCAGATAAAGCGAGCGCAGCAATTTGGCGATAACCGCCAGCGCCGGCGCATCCGGGTTTTCCATGCGAACGGTTTCGAAAGCCTGGGCCACGAAGGCTACCGCGGAGGAAGTGCTCCAGCCTTCCCGCACCCTCTTTGCGGAAAAATCAATCGGCGGCGGCCCGAACCCATCGCCGGCCCCCGCCGTCCGGGGCAGGCGGCTGAAGATCGCGCCGGCGGCCGTTGTCGCATCCGCCAACACGATTTCTTCCCCGATCAAGGCCGTTTTTAAATTGCCGTCCACAAAAACCGTTTCGCGGATGGCGGAGAGTTTCCGGGCCAGGTCGGCCAGGGCTGCATCCGTGGGGGTGGCGACCAGGTTTTTTATCGCCTGCAGCTGCAACACGCCGCTCCAGATTTCGTTCAGGTACCGCGGAAGTGAAAAATTTCTGGCCGCCAGCGACATCGCCAGGCGATGGCCGTTGTGAATGACCATCGATTCGAGACCCGCCCGGTACTCCATCAGAACATTCTTAAGGCGGTTGAGGTTCGAAAAATCGCCCTCGAACACAAGTTCATCGACGATTCCGAACATCGGCCCCTGGTTGCGGTTCAGGCTCTTGGCGTTAACGGCGATAAACGGCAGGCAGGTTCCGGTGGCATCGAAGACGGTGCGCGCGCTGGCGGAGAAACCAAGCCCGCCGGTGTAAAGATCGATCCGCTTGGCCATGTCGGTGTAATCATGGCGCCGGGTGCCGGTCTTCGGCAGCGCGTAGCAGAAAAACGGCACCAGTGGTATCAAGTCTTCTCCCAGGCGGCCCAGGCCGGCGGCCGCGGCAAAGTAAAGGATGCCCGCTGTCCTCTGGTCGAAGACGGTCAACGGCAACCGGGCATCGGCCGCGGATTCGGAAACCCGCTGGATATCGGCGGGAATGTCATTGCGCGTCAGGGTCGGCAGGATTGAAATATCTTCCTTGGTTTCCTGGAGTCTTTCCAGTGCGGCCGCATCGGCGGCGATTTTGGTAAAATCAGCCGGCGACAGGCTGGCGGCCGTCGCGGCGAGTTCCGCTGCGGTGCGCTGCGTTTCTTTTTCTTCCAGCGTCTGATCGGGCAGCAGCTTGAAAAGGACGCGATGCGGGTTGTCGATAAAATGTCGACGCAGGCGCTCTTCGAAGAAACCACCGCTTTTCATCTCGCGCCGAATTCTGTCCAGATCGGCGTCCAGACGCAGCCGATCGATCGGGTCGCCGCCGTGCAGCCAGGTCGCGGCAATCCGCAGCAACTGCTTGATGCCGTAAGGGAAAGGCGAATTGGTGACTTCCTTGTGATGAAACTCGATTTGATGGATCGCTGATTCCACCAATTCCCGGTCGATGCCGGACTCGGCCAGGTTGGTCAGAACATCGAAGATGATTCTTTCGATTGTCTCGGCCGCCGATTCTTCGACATCTTTCAGGCCGATGACAAACATCGTGTCGCGGTTGTCGGCCTCGAATCCGGCCGCATCGCAAAGAGCCGAGCCCAACTGCGAGTCGATCAGGGCCTTGCGCAGCGGCGATCCTGAATTTCCCATCAGGATCTGTTCCAGGATCGCCAGCACCAGCACCTCGAAGTCGTCGCGGATATCCGCCGTGAGCCAGGCGACGCAGGCCTGGCATTTTTTCCGGGGATCTTCGCCGCGGGCCAGGGCATAAAAAGCCGCGGCCGTTCGGGATTCGGCCCAGCGCGGATGGGAGGGCACCTGCGTGTCCGGCTCGATACGGGTGAACTTTCCTAAAATCTTCTCTTCGATCAGCTCGAGATGATGCCGCAGCGGAAGGTTGCCGTAGGTGTAAAAAAAAGAATTGCTGGGATGGTAGTGATGGTGGTGAAAGGCTTTCAGCTGGGCGTAGGTCAACTGCGGTATCACGGCCGGATCGCCCCCGGAATTGTGGCTATAGGTCGTGGCAGGGTAAAGCACTTTGAGCAAGGAGCGCGCCAGCACCTGGTCGGGCGCGGACATGGCGCCCTTCATTTCGTTGTACACCACCCCTTTGTAAGCCAGTTTCGGCGTCGCCGGGTCTTCGGCGGACTTTCCGGCGATTTCCAGGCGATGGCCTTCCTGTTTGAAACTCAACTCTTCGATTTTCGGGAAAAATACCGCATCGAGATAGACATCCATCAGGTTTTCGTAATCCGCGCGGTTCTGGGTCGCAAAAGGATACATGGTCCAGTCCGAGGCGGTAAACGCATTCATGAACGTGCTCAGGCTGCGCTTGAGCATGGAGAAGAACGGATCGCGGACCGGGAACTTCTGCGAGCCGCACAGAACCGTGTGCTCGAGGATATGGGCCACACCGGTGGAATCCTTCGGAACCGTCTTGAACACCACGCCGAAGGTGTTTTCACGATCTTCGCTGCTGATATGAATATGCCGGGCGCCGGTCCGGGGGTGGTCGAGGTCATAAACAAAAAATCCCGATTCCGGTATTTCCTCGACCCGTTTGATGACATAGCCCCCGCAAGTGCCGCCCGGTTTCAGGCCGGGATTGTTTGGATCGCTCCTATCGCTCATTTTTTTACCTTCTCCCCGCTACGCAAAGCTTGAATAAAAACTCGCGCCTATTTCCCGTTTTGGCCTGGCCGCCGGCAACCGGGGGATTACTTGGCGACATACACGCCGCGGCTCTGGCGCTGGATGATGCCGTTTTTGTTCAGCCGAAAAATGATGTTGCGGACCTTTTTTTCGTCGAATCCGGTTTTTTCCATTATTTCCGTCAATTTGGCGCCCTGCTCGAACCCTTTTATCGCATCGAGGACCTGGGTGACGGCGGTCGACCCTCCGCGGCTGCCTGTTTTCACGCCCGGCTGGTTCCTCACGGCTGTCGGACGACCGCGTTTGGTCGGTCCGGCCGTCGATCTGATCAATTTCTCGATTTGATCGAGCCGCGTCATTAACTTCTCGACGTCTTTTTTGGTCGGAATGTGGTAGTTGTGCATGAAAAATTTTACCATCGCATCGAAGCTGACGCTTTTGCCCTTGTGTCGCATTTATCGCTCCCCTTTGGATGAATATGAAACATGATTGATTGGCTAAATGATTATTATTTCTCTATACAAAAGAATTTTTTTTGATTAAGCGTAATGACTAACCATTAAAAAGTCAAGCCGGCAGCCTCCGGCACGAAGGGATCGGAAATGACTTCGCCCAGAGCGCTTTTGCAGTCTTTCAACCTGCGCGCAAACAAACGACTCGGGCAGCATTTTCTGGCCGATCCCGCGGCGGCGGAGATGATTGTGCAGGCCGCCGGCATTTCATCGCGGGATGTCGTGCTCGAAATCGGAGCCGGTTTAGGCGCCCTGACCTTTCCGCTTGCCCGGCAGGCCGCCAGGCTTTTCACCGTCGAAAAAGACACCCGCCTGGCAGACCTTTTGCGGGCAAAAATCGACGCCGATGGGCAAGCCAATGTCGTCGTTATCGAGCAGGATATATTGCGGGTTGACATCGAGGCCCTGGCGGCCGAAGCGGGCGGGCAGCTGGTAGTGATCGGGAATCTGCCCTACAATATTTCTTCCCAGATCCTGATCGGGCTGATTTCGGCTCGGCACGCCGTGCAGCGGGCGGTCCTGATGTTTCAGTCGGAACTGGCCCAGCGATTGACCGCCGGCCCCGGTGGCAGGGATTACGGCCGGCTGACCGTGATGATTCAGTATTGCGCGGAAATCGAGGCCGTCGGCCGGGTGGCCGCCAACAAATTCTTCCCGCGCCCCAAGGTCGACTCGTCTGTTCTATCGATTTTTTTCAAATCCGCTTCGCCGCTGTCCGCGCCGGCGGAAGTCTTTTTCTTCAAGGTCGTGCGGGCCGCATTCGGTCGCCGGAGAAAAAAACTGTACAACTCCCTGGCCGGCAGCGACCTGGGCGTGTCCGCCGATGAGGCGCGCCAGGCCATAGAACAAGCGGGCATCGACCCCTCCCGGCGCGCGGAAACCCTGGCCGTAGGGGAATTTTTGGCCCTGAGCGCCAGCCTGCAGGAATCTCGACCGGGATAGTGTCACCATAGAAGTGTCGCCACTGGCCATGCGCCTTACGGCATGTCCTCGGCCACGCTGGTCGTGCGGTCGCCGAGCATGTTGACGTAGCTGCCCATCTCGTTGTCGTACCATCCGTAAATGACGGCCTGGGTGACCGGGACCCGGATCAGAGGGTTGGCGAGCTGGTCGATGACCTTCTGGTCCAGACCGGGAACATTGGCCAGGTCGATGGAGACTTCGGCCGTGCGGGTGTGGGTTTCGAACCCTTCGATAATGGCTGCCGCTCGCGGCGCGCCGATAATATCGCCCGATACGTTCTGTTTTTCGGAATAATGCAGATAACCGTTGGGATCGAGCCCCGCGGTGCGTCGATAAACGGCGTTGATGGTGTCGCGCCGGATGGGGTCGCGGCTCGGCTCCTCCTGCAGGACGACCACCAGGATGATCAGCGATCCGCTCGCCGTAGGGATGCGCACCGATTCGGCGATGAAGCCGATCTGACGCATTTCGGGGATCACCAGGCGCAGGGCCTTGGCCGCTCCGGTGGTGGTCAGGATGATGTTGTTCATAATGCTGCGGTTCTTGCGCAGATCTTTCGTCCCCGCCTGCGGCAGCCGGTCCAGGACCGCCTGCGAGCCGGTGGCGGCATGGACCGTTGCCATGGAAGCGCTCAGAATTTTCTGCGGCCCGAAGTGATCCAGCAGCGGTTTGATCATGTGCGCCAGGCAGGTGGTGGTGCAGGAAGCATTGGAGATGATGCGGTGGCGCCGGGGATCATAGTCGTTAGTGTTGATCCCCATCACCGTGGTGACGGCGTCCTCGGGTAGGGTTCCGGGCAGATCGGCTTTCTGGTCTTTCATTTTGAAGGGGGCCGAAACGATGACCTTCTCGGCCCCGGACTCGAGGTGCCCCCGCAGACTGCCGCCGGGTTGGTCACTTGGCAGCGACGGGTCCTTGAACCGGCCGGTAGTATCCACCACCAGCCTGACTCCCTGCTCCCGCCAGCCGATATCGACCGGATTGCGGGCGGAGCGCAGGACCCGGACCCGCGTGCCGTCGACCATGATCGCCCCGCCGCCGGTATCGATGTCTCCGATCACGGGCTGCGCGTCGTGGCCGTGCAGATAGCAGCGCAACAGCCCGTAGGTGGAATCGCGCTCCAGGTAATGGGCCACATCCTGCAGAGAGGTGCCGGCCTCCCGGCCGATATTGACCACGATCTCGTCGAAATACTTCCGGCCGACATGGTGCCAGACCGTCAATTTGCCGATCCGGCCCAGTCCGTTGACGCCCAGTTTTAATTTCTTCTCACCGGTAGCTGCATTCATTGGCTTTTCTCCTATCTATAGGCTTTAAGATAAAGATTTTGGCTGTGTTATCGGTTGTCGGCGTATGACGATAAAGCCGCCGCCCCCTGGCCTTGCCAAAACCATTATCTTAAAGCCTTTAGTGTCCAACCGCTATTTTATTTAGACACTTTAACGTGTCCAATTCATAAGTGCGGAGTTTTTTCGCTGGCCAACCTCAAACGGTTTGCACTCCGGGTTCGGCATTGATCTTCAGTTTGCCTAAATATACCGATCCTTCACGACCGTCAATGCTGATGAAATCGCCCGACTTCACGCAGGTATCCTTCAGCGTGAAGCTCCGCTGCTTTTCGTTGCAGATCAGATCGCCCACGCAGACCACGCAGGTTTTCCCCAGGCGGTGAGCCACAACCGACGCGTGGGACGTGACCCCGCCGCGCGCCGTCAGCAGGCCGTCGGCCGCGTAGATTTCACGAATGTCATCCGGCACGGTGTCGCTGCGGGCCAGGATCAATTTGGTCTCGGATTCCGTCTGGCGCCATTCGTAGATCTCCTCCAGACTGAACACCACCCGCCCGGTGAGGGCGCCGCCGCCGATGCCGATGCCATGTCCCAGGTAACACTCCTCGGTGATGCCGATCAAATCGAAAGTCCGCACCTGCTTGCGTTCCCGCATCGACATATCCCGGCCCTGCAGCAGGTAGAGGTTTTGGGCGGCCGGAGATTCGAAGGTGAACTCCATCTCCTGGGGGGGCCACCCTTTGTCGTAGATGAGATGACCGGCCCAATTTTTCAGTGCGGTGTAAATCTCCGGGAAATGGGTCTCCAGGGTGATGTCCGTCGGCCGCATCTCCTCCTCCTGCTGGTATATCGAAATCGGCAGGGTAATCACCAGGCCGGCGACAACGTCCTCGCCCTGATTGCCGAGGGTGAAATCGCCCCAAAGTTTGAGCGTTTCACCCGGCCAGCGCGGGTTGTGGGTGAAGAAAACACCCGAGCCGGAGTTTTGGGTCAGATTGCCGTAGACCATCGACTGGACCGTCACGGCCGTGCCCCAGTCATCCGAGATTCCCATGATCCGGCGATACGTCCGGGCCTTGTCCGACTCCCAGGAGTCAAAAACGCTCTGGATGGTCATCGTCAACTGGTCGAACGGGTCTTCGGGGATTTCGATGCGGTTGTCCCGGATCATCGACTTGTAGGCCAGGGCCACACTTTTCATCTGCTCGCCGGTGAAATCTTTTTTGTAGGCGATACCGGCGCGGTTCTTCAATTCACTGATGACACCATCGAAGTCGTCGCGCTCAAGCCCGGAGGCCATGCCGTAGCATTGCAGAAACCGGCGGTAGTTGTCCCAGGCAAACCAGGCGTTTCCCGTGGCCTGGGATAATCCACCGGCGATCTCTTCGTTGATGCCGACGTTCAGAAAAGTGTCCATCATGCCGGGCTGGCTGATGGAGGACCCGCTGCGAACCGAAAAAAGAAGCGGGTTGCGGGGATTGCCGAAGGCCTTGCCGGTCACCTCCTCGAGTTTGACGATGTGCCGGGCGATCTGGTCCTTGAGGTTCTGCTCCGCCGGACGGTAGCTCTCGATAACCTTGCGGCAGCGGAACACTTCGGTGGTGATGATAAAGCCCGGAGGCACCGGCAGGCTCAGGGAGTGGAGCACGACCAGGTTAAAGCCCTTGTTGCCCAGATAGATCAGGCCGGTGACCCGGTTGTCCGGTTCGAAAATCGAGGTCATGGCATTGTCGGGATCGTAGAGCAGCAGTTGATAAAGCTCGTCTCTTCTCAACTTGTCGGCCTGCTGGAAAAGGGTGTTGAGGATGCGGCTGAGAAAACGGTCGAGCTGCTGCAGGCCAAGCGAAAGGGCGATCCGGTCTCTGAAAAAAATCTCCGAGACCCTGAGTTTGTTTTTCTCCGGGTCGATGCCCCCCTGGTTTTCTTTCAGCCGGTATTTGCAAAGGATCTGGTCACCGTGCAACCGGTCGATGATGCTGTTCAGGTTTTCTTCATGAATGTTCTGGAAATAATCGTTGATGATGTTCTTGACCGCCGCGGCGAACCCCTTGAAGATATCGAGGTACTGCGTGTAGGTAAAACCTTTGACTTCCAGCGAATGCGCCAGCAAATCGAGTTGCCGTTCGATTTCAACCGATGAAATGCCATCCAGCCGCAGGGCCTTGTCGAAAAGCCGGATCCGGGCATAGATCTGGTAAAAAGTCGCCTTGGTGATCAGGCTCAGATCGATGCTGTCGATCAACTCCTCGAAAAGCACGTTGACCAGGGATTCAATGCGGTAGCTCAACCCCAGTGCATCGAATTTGAGTTCGTGGTAACTGCCATACATGGACGGGATATCGATCGTGATGTGCCTTTTTTTGTAAATGTCCTCGCGGATCTCGAATTTTTCCGGCGACAGGATGATCGACTTGAGATGTCCCAGGTATTCGAGCAGCATGAAGAGTTTTTTCTTGGCCTCGTTTTCCGACAGCGCGTTGCGCAGGCGGTTGAGGTCGGGGAAAGCTTCGATCGACAACTGGGAGATATAACTTTTGAGTTCGATATAATCGACGCTGTACTTCTGGTGGAGTAGTTTATAAAATGCGATCAACAGGCCGACCCGCTCCCGGTCATCCTCGGTGACCTCCCCATGCACTTCGGTCAGCATTTTTTTAAGTTCATCCTCGGGCAGCGTGAGCAGCACCTCCTGGCGGTCGATCCCCTTTCGTTTCAGGGCGGTCATGACCTCGTGCACGCCATCGACATAGGGGCCGTTGGTCGCGATCTGCTCGAAGACCTCCGGCGGCACGACCTGCTGCAGCATTTGCTTGTCGCGCGTGGCCCAGAAGTGGATGGTCGCCTCCATGAAGGCGATGATCTGGTTGCTGCTTTCGACGTGGCTCTGCTTACGCAGAAAATGGATGAGGACATCGCGGCGGCGCGCTATCTCGTCGATGCGCGTGGAGATGTCCCTGAGTTTGCCCTCGGCGCCGATATCGTTGAAATAGGCTGGAAAAAGCCGGGTGAGTTGCTTGGCCAGGTTATAGACCGGCCCGATGTCACGGTTCAAAAATCGGGTAATGTCCCGCGGAAAGAGGTCCGTGTCCTTGATGAACACGCCCGAGAGGGCCAGGTGGATAATCAGCACCGAAATCAGGCGCGTCGACCATTTGGGATTGAGTTCGATCAGTTCGAGCCAGGTCCGGATATTCAGGATGTGGGCGCTGTTGACCCTGATCTGCCAGTCTTCGCCGACCCCACTGATGCCCGGGGTCTGAAACGGCAGCTCGATGACGTGCTGAAAAAAATAATTGACCAGTTCGCTGTCGTCCGTCCGATAAACCCCTTTACCCATGTTCAGCACACAGTTCAGGGCCGCGGCCGGGTAGCTGACCGCCTGCTTTTGCAGGATGGAAAACGTTTTCTGAATCAGCCCGCGGATGTGCAGATCCGTTTCGTTCGCAATGAGCCAACTGACGGTGCGATTGATGTCCCGCAAAACCTCCTCGTGAATCATCGTGAGCCCGGAGATCGCCATCATGTGGAAAAGAAAGGTAACCTTCCACTGGTTCCCGTATTTCTTGCCGCCGGCTTCGAGGAGTTTCTGGGGCATCTGCCGGTAGGTTTCGACGATTTGGCTGTAGCCGTCCAGCAAAAGAAGCTCGTGCAGCCGGCCGGCGGAACCGGCTTGGCTGTCATTGTCGATTTCATCGAGTCGGTGATTCAGGCCCTCCAGCCGGTCGTGCGAAATGTCGGCAAAGATCGATGCGGTATAATGAGGGCCTCCCAGGGCATCCACCTCCCGGGCTTCCTCCTCGAACCATTCCCGCGGGTCACCGAGGCCGAGCCAATAAACAAAGGTGGCTCTGAAGTATCTCATCAGCAGCGCATTTACGGCCTCGAAACTACCGCTCTCCGTTTCGGCGTGGTGCCGGAGCATCTCGCCGACCCGCTTGAGCTGGTAGAAGCTCTTGACAACCAGAAAAAATGTGTTTTGATCCAGTTGCCGGATGCCGTCGCAGGCCTCGTTCAGCACCGGCAGGAACCGTTCGATACCGGAATGGGATTCCTTGATGACTTTCTGGAGAAACAGCAGCAGGTTGTCGACCGCTTCGGACTTGACCACATCTTCCCGACTCTCCTCGATGGCCGTCATGAAAATATCGACAAAGAGGCGGACACCATCGGGGCCGGCCGGATGACTGTCCATGAGATGAAAATATTCGAGGCTGTAGCGCCGGGCTTCGGAAACGATGAAATTCCAATTCCGGTAAGGATGAGACAACTCCTTTAAAAAGGTGTTGAATCCTTCCATGAGGCCGTAGTACCGGGACATGATATCTTGCAATATAAAATATTTTTCATCGATGCTGACATCAACCCGGTAACTGGCCAGGTTGACTTCGAGCGCCTTGGATTTGATCATGGGTGCCAGCCTTTCCTGTCGCCCAAATTATTCACTATAGGCCCGTGCCCATCCGCTATTTTTTTTCGGCACTGATGCGCGTCCAATTCATACATGTGGATTTTTTTCGCTGGGCAAGGCCTTACAAGGATTTGCGGCGCGGCGCACTTTATATAGGCCGCAGCCGGAAACCCGCTGCGACCGACAGTCCAGCGGAAAAAAGACCGTTTGGATGGACGCTGCTCGCAGACGATATCCCGAAAGCTAACAAAGGTATCTTGCGATTTCAAGAAATTACGAACATGACCGGTCGGGGATGCAAAAAAGGATAAAAAAATATGAAATGGAAAGGCCTTCAGGAAGCGACGGCGATTTTGTTTTTGGCCGGTTGCCTGGCATTCGGTTTCAACGCCCTGAGAGAGCAGTCACTGCCGTTGCTGCCCAAAACGAGCACCGTGGCGAGTTCACCGGCCGCAGACCCGTCGTCTCCTGAATCCGGCGCGGTCGGAGATATGTCGATCGAAGAGGCCGTGGGCCTGTTCGAAGAGGGAGCGGCCCTGTTTGTGGATGCCCGCCCGGAAGACGATTTCAAGGCCGGTCACATCAAGGGCGCCTTTAATCTTCCGGACATGGATTTCGACCAGTATATCGGGCCTTTCCTGGAAAAGACTCCCGCTGAAGCCGTGCTGATCACTTACTGTGAGGGGCAGTCCTGTGTACTATCGAAAAACCTGGCCGATAAACTGGTCCTGGCCGGTTTCGAAAAGGTGTTTCACCTCAGTGACGGATGGGGACAATGGAAAGCGCGCGGGTTGCCGACGGCAAGCGGGCTGAAGTAACGTTTGGCTGAAGAAGTTATAGTTGAGCGAGCCTTTAGGCCCTGGACAGGGCCGCCAGGCGATACACCACCATCCCGGCCAGCCAGGCGGCATCTTCGGGTGACAGGTAATCGCCGGCGGTTTCGTCAAAAAGGATGCTGGCATCGGGCGGGAATTCATCGTCGCCCTGCCACAAGATCAACCGCAGGGGCACATTTGGAAAAACGGTGACATCGAAACCCGCATCACCGGTATCCGCGGGTGTTGCCTCTAATAAGCGGGCCGACTTCTTCAGGGCGGCCGTGTCGTTGCCGAAGATTTTCTTCAAGGGATCGATGGCCCGTTTGACGAAGGCGCCATAGTAAAACCCGGCCCCGGGGATCTCACGATAGGCGATCCAGTTGCCGGTCGGTGGGCGTTTGCTTTCAGACATCAGGTAATGCAGTATCAGCACCTGTTCCTGGAGCGGGACCTCGGCGGTCGCGTCCGCACTGTCCGTAAACGTAAATTCCAACCAGTCGATCTGGTAATGCCGGTTCAGAAAGGGAACATTTATATATTTTCCGGGCTCGCCATCGAAACCGGATCGATCGATGAGGGCTGGAGGATCCTGTGCCGCCAAAGTGGCGACGGCAATCCGGCGCGCTTGCTTGTAATCGTCGACTCGGGCCATGACAAACCTTTTTCAAGCGGGTGACCGAATAAAAAGAGCCTCTGTCCTTCGAGCCGAGGCTCATTTTATTAAAATCATCTCTTGTCGGGGTTCGTCACACTCACCCCAACCTACCCGCTCTTACCCAAAACTTAACACTTAAAACTTTGAAGACCTATATCTCCAGCCAGGAATCCGAATAGAGCGATTTACCGAGTATGACATTCACGGTCTTGGCATAATCCTTCAGCTCTTTCGGCAGGCTCGCCATGTCCGGATCATTGCCGTCCATCATGCCGTAAATAAGATCGACGATGTCCTGGCGCTTGCCTTTGGCGATGTCGGCCAGCTGGGTATCGAGCGGGTCCGCGATCACCGAGACCATGCCGCACTTGCCGAGCATGACCATGTAGGTCTGGTTCAGAATCGGGCGCAGATGATCGGGCGGCCCGTTTGAGATGTTGGACAGGCCGCAGGTGCTCTTGGCCCCCGGGGCGATGTCCCCGATCATTTTTTGAAACTCCATCAGGCTGATCAGTTGCGGCTGCTGGATGTTGACCGGGGTGACGATGCCGTCGACCCAGATTTTTTCGTTGGGAATTCCGGCCTCATTGGCAAAATAGAGCAGCTCGACGCACAAGGCGGCCCGTTCGTTCTCATCGCGCGGCAGCCCTTCCGGCCCCCACATCAGGGCGATGAAGTCCGCCCCGTATTCGGCGGCGATCGGAACCATCCGCTCGTAGCGTTCGGGACGCACCATGATCGAGTTGATGATGTGGGACGTGCCGCTCTTGACCGGTTTGATCACTTTCAGCGCCGCCTCGATCGCATCGATGTTCGAGGTGTCCAACGCCAGCGGAATGTCATCCACGACTTCCTGAACGGTCTTGACCACCCACGGCATCAAGTCTTGCCCGTCTTTTTTGGCCGGCCCCAGGTTGATATCGATGTAGTCCATGCCCTTTTCGCGCTGAAAAAGAGCTTCCTCCTGGATCGGTTTGGGGTCGCGCTCTTTATACGCCTTACCGATCTTCCGTGAAATGACGTTTAAACTTTCGCCTATCAGCAGCATCGACTCTTCCTCCTCGTTGGCGTTTCTGAATTTTTTCGACAAGCGGTTGAAGAACGGTATCGGCCCATTCTTCAACCGGCCGTGTCGCTCTTACTGTTTATTCTTGAGAAATCCGGGGATATGGGCCGCTTCGCGCGGTCCTACGGTAACATTCCAGCCCGGCAATTCCTCCTCCATATCACCGGCGATTGCCGCGGCGTATCCGGGAATGATGATCTTCTGGTGCTTGACTTTATCGCCGATACCGCATTTCTTGACAAAGGTGCCGACATCGTCGCCCGAAAATTTGCCGGCGGCCCAGGCCGTCATGACCGACAGGCCTTCGGAATCCTTGACCAAGAGCCACGAGGGGATCCGACTGCCCTCGATCTCGCCCGAGACGATGAAATAAGTCAGCGCGAAATTGGTGGTGACCAGAACCGGCGCATTCTCGTCCGGGTTGCCGATTTCGTAAATGCCTTCGGTCACCATCATCGGGCGTTGCGGATCGGTGTAGATGTTCAACCGCTCTAAAAGCAGCGGGAAGAGGCTCTCGCTCCTGAAATCCGAAAAAACAACGATGCCCGCGTACTTGGCGATAAACAAGGCACCGAGCATCGTTTCGACATCCAGATTGGAGGCCATCTCGCACGGAAAGGCGATCGTCGGAAACCCTACCGTGCGATTGGCGTTTTTGAGCGCCGCGCGCCGGATCGCCACCTGGTCGGTAAAGGCTTGCTTGGGTTCCCGGGAACCCGGATCGAGCACCAGGTCCTTTAACCCCATGCCGGTCAATTTGTCCGAGAGGGACAGCAAGGCGTCGACCGAGTCGGCTTTGATGGCCAGCGGCAGATCGTTTTCCTTGGCCAGGGCGCCGAAGGCATCGGCATTGGCCGCGGTGGCGGCATACATCAGGGGTCTTTTGAACTTGCAGGCCGCTACACCGGCCTTCATCACCTCGGGATCCTCGGTCATCAGGATCAGGTTGAATTCGGAGGTTTCGGCGATCGTCTTGGCTTTTTCGGCGAAGGCGGATGCGTCACCGCCGACATCCTTCAGCGCGATCAGTTCCGGGCGCAAGTTCAGCCCGACGCGTTCGAACTGAAACGCGTTCCAAATCTTGAGCTTGGCCTCGAGGTCGGCCGGCGAAATGTCCGAACCAATAAGAGCCGCCAGGCCCGTCGGGTTGTAAAATGTTTTTTCGTGGCGGCTCAGCACGAGTTCACCGCCGACGGTGAGCTTGCGCACGCCTTTGCCGATCACCACCGGACGGATGGGCGGCGCGGAGGCTTCGGCCAATTGTTCGCGGGCTTCGGCGGACACATACGGGCAGGCGTCGAGTTCGGCCTTGCCCGAAGCGAGGTTCATGGCAAACGCCAGGCAGGTCGGAACCCCGCATTCCTTGCAGTTGGTCTTCGGCAGGAGTTTGAAAATCTGAATACCGGTTAATGCCATTTTTATCTCCTTACAGTCGAATAGGTCGAGTTGCCGGTTCCGTATCGTCCACCGCGGCGGTCGGCCGCATGATGTCGGCCACCGCCGGCGATGGACGATATGCGAGATGACGGGTGTGGTTACTTGATAATCGGCTCCATGGACAGGGCCGGGTGCCCCTTTTCCTGCAGGAAGGGCATGATTTCCTCTTCAGTCAGCCCGACGGTCTCATCGGCAATTTTGTCGAACAGGTCCGGCACGCCCATGTCGGTGCCTCTCTTGATGATCCGGTCCTTGATTTCCTCCTTCAGGCTCTTGGGCATCCACACCATCCGCAGCAATCCGCCGTCGCCGACGAGGAACTTGCCCTGGGTGATATTGAACTTGGAGTGTCCCACGAATCCCGGCGAGGAAGCGCCGCCGCCCATGACACCGGCCAGGGTGGTGAACTTCATGCCGCAGGGGGTTTCCCCGGTGTAATCCCGGTGAACGGTCATCACGCCATTACAAGCCGGCAGCATGGCCGCGATGCATTCGCAGCAGCCGCAGGTGGTCATCGGGTCGATGACCATGGAGTAGAAGTTGTAGTGATCGATGGCCCCGCGGGAGGCCTTTCTAATGAACTCGTTGACCCCCTTCCACTGGCCCAGTTTTGCATCGAGGCACTCGCCCTTTTCGATCGGTTGGTTGGGGCCGGTCGGGTTGATCTCGAAAGACGCCTTGCAGTCCATCCAGTTGTAGGCGCCGCACAATCCGGTTCTCTCCGGGCTGACCGAGCAGACGTGCGTGGGGGCGAAAGACTGGCACAGGGTGCAGGAGTAATAGGTCTCCACGTCCTCGTCCCTCATCTTTTCGACCCGCTCGTCCCGGGTGCGGTATTCGGCCCGGGCGCGCTTGGTCAACTCGTCGACCTTTTTCTTGTCCGTGATCAGAGTGACCTGGACCTTGTCGAGGATGTTGCCGAAGTCCTGGTGGAACTTGGCATGCAGCACGACCCCGATATCCTTGATGGTGAACCCCTTTTCGATAGCGCCCTTGCCGACGCGCACCCAGGCGATGTCGCGCTGGCCGATGTGCATCACGCCCTGGATGTAGTTGATCAGGTGGTGGATCTGGCGCTCGATGATCGGCTCGAAATCGGTCTGGAATTTCCGGCCGGCGACCTGCACGTAGATACCCAGCGGCAGGGTGCCGCCCTCCTTGAGGTCGCCGACATCCGGACCGTCGACGATCACCTTGCCGTCTTCGATCTCGTTCATTTCGGCCATTTTGACCAGCTCGGTGGCCTGGGTCTTGCCGCCGCCCATCTGGCAGAACAGATCGGCGCCGCGAACACGCTCGCCCTCGTAAGCTGGACCGAAGGCGCAGGGAATCTCGATCTGGGACACGGTGGTTTTCAGGCCGCGGACCTCGACCGATTTTTCCACCATCTTGTCGTGCGGCACGTTGGCGACCACATGCTCGTAGGTACAGACACCGGTGGGCAGGATTTCGGGAATGTCGGTGTCGGACAGGGTCGGGAAGCCCCAGTTGACCGCACCGGCCGCCGCCGCCGCCCATTCGGCGTTCACCTCTCCCAGGGCATTGACGAAGGCGAAGATCCGGTCCTTGTTGTAGAGCAGCATCTTCTTGTAATCGCCGGGTTTGATACCGCCGAAGGCCATGGCCGCCCGGTTGGCGAACCCGAGGGCGAAAACGGCCGAAGAAATGTCGGGACCGAAGGGCACGATACGGGTATTCCAGCCGACCTGCACGCCGGCCTGGATGAGCTGTTCGATGACGGTGGTACCGTTCTGGTTGGCGGCGCAGAAAATGTAAAGGCTGCGGCGCTGGTACTCTTCCACGATCAATTTAGCGGTTTCAGGGTCCGGTGCCGATCCGACGATGGCCGCAAAACCGGGGGCCGACCCGTCGACGAACTCGACGCCCCTTTTACGGAACACCGTGTCGTCGGCCGCTCCGAGCCAGATCTTGCCGGCATCGATGTCCGGCTCTTCGGAGTGCAGATAGAAATCGGGCTGTTCCAGATACCGCAGGGCCTCGTCGAGTTCGAAGGCCAGGATGGCCGCCATGCCGGCATCCAGCAGGGAGCCGAGGTACGGCAGGTGGTTGTGGCCCTTGACGTGGGGTGGCAGCAGGCCGCGGGCGAAATCGAGCGGCTTTTTCATATCGTCCAGCGTTTCGACCTTCAGGCCGAGCAGTGAGTAAATCACCGGCAGGTAGTAAGCCGTGTTGGGAAAGCCCACTTTGGTGTCTGCGTTGTAGGTCTGCAGGGCTCTCTTGTACCTTCCTTCAACCTTGGAAACGATATTGTAGCCACCCTGAATAGCGGCAAATGCAACGAGTCTTGACATACCTTCCTCCTCCTTCGTTGAGGGCGTTAAAAGCAAATAGGGTTAAATCGTCGGGATTTTCCGATGCCGTTCGCTTCCTGCGGGTCCGGCATAAGCCTTTTTCCGGATGCCCGTGGCCATCAGTCAATGCGTTTGTGAATGCGGTCCAACTTGTAGAGCATCTGCTTCAGGATGCTTTCCTGATCGAGGACAGGTGCCGCGCCGGCTTTTTTGGCCTTGGCGGCTCCTTTTGGCTTGCCCTTGGCAGCGGCCGCCTGGCCCTGGTCGGCTTTTTGACGCTTGGCGTTCATGGCATCGCGCTCCGCTTTCCGTTTGGCCCGGATCTTGTCTTCCTCCGCCGTAATCTTGGCATCGGCCGCGGCCTGGGCCTTGGCTTCCGCATCGGCCTTGGCCTGGGCTTCCGCCTCGGCTTTGCGGTTGGCATCTTCCTCGGCCTTGGCCTTGGCCGCCTGGTCGGCTTGGGCCTTGGCTTCCGCATCGGCCTTGGCTTTGGCTTCCGCATCGGCCTTGGCTTTGGCACCGGTTTCGGCGTCGGTTTCGGCTTTGGCCGCCGCCGGTGCCGGTTTGGGCGCTTCGGCGGGTTTGGGCGCGGCCGCCGGCTTCGGTGCCGCAGCAGGCTTGGCCTCGGCCGCGGGCTTGGCCGGAGCCGCCTTGGCCGCCGGAGCCGCTTTCTTCTCGGCCTCGATGGTCAGGTCGGCCGCCGGGGCCAGCGATGCAAAGTCGATCTCCGCCTCGGCCAGGGATTTTTTGATGGGAGCCACATCGGCCGCCGATCCGCCGCCGGCCATCAGGTCGATATAGGCCTTGACCATGCGGATGGCTTCCGGATGGCGCATGATCAGGATGTTGCTGCCGGCCGTCAGATAGGAAACCGCTGCAGTGGCCTCCATGAGGATGGCCCGCCGTTCCGGGTCGCCGAGGAGGGGAGCTTCGGCCGCCGGCTGCTTGGCTTCCTTGCACTTCCAGACCTCGTTGGCCACGTTGTTAATGATCGGCAGCTGCAACTTTTCGTCACCCTGGGTCAGGGCGGCCATGCGGATGCGCTCCATGACGGAATAGGAGTATTCCAGCCCGTAACCCAGACCGCCGGTGGTGGGATCGATGATGACCCGGTCGCCGGGCATGCCGAGGTTTTCCAGCAGGATGTTGATCTGTTTGGCGAGATTGACGTCGATGGGCGACGAGGAGATGATCGTGTGGCCGTAGCCCATGGCCGCGGCGCCGATGCCCTTGTGGTTCTTGTCCTCGACCGGTCCCATGATCAGGGCCTTGTCCTGGCAGGTTTCGGCGATTTTCTTGAGGACCTCCTCGTCCTTCTGAACATTCGCACAGCCCCAGACGATCAGCGGGACATCGATGGCATCGGCCACTTTCTTGACCGTGGCGGCCGCGTCGGCGGCGCTTCTATTCTGGCCGTTCGGATCGATGCTCTTCAACTGGAGCACGATCATGTCGGCACCGTAGTCTTTGACGCATTTCTTGGCCCATTTCGCCGGGTCGGACATCACATCCTTGAACGGGACCGTGGCGGCCTCCGGCCAGTCTTCAGGCGTCATGTCCCAGATTTCCATGGCGATTCTGGGCTTGTTGGGCAGCTCGCCTTCAAACTGGTAGAACGGATAGCTGTTCTCGCCGCCGATCGTCACCGCCTTCGCACCTTCCCCGAGGGTGATCTCCTTGATCTTGCCCGTGTAAGATTCCTTGTAAAATTCGAAGCCCAATGTTACCTCCTTCATCTCGATAATTTAGTCATTCGATGAGGTTATGCTCCACGCAAGCTGACTCACACAAACCGGGCCAATGGAGAGCCGCCCGGATAATCGAAGTAATACCCCCCCTTTCATTGATTTAATTTTCTGGTTTATTCACCATTTTCTAAAGGCGTCGGCAAATAACAACCGGTTATCGCAATTTTTACGTTCCGTGCGCATCGGAAGTGAGCCGTCTTCTCGCGAACGTGAAACCGCAGGCGCGACCCGGGTTACCTCGGGCATGTCAATTCGCCGCGGCCTGGGGCCGAACCGGTCCCGCCCAGGCGGAACCACCGATTCTGGATAGACAAAAAAAAAGATGAAGCGGCCCGAAGGGCTCGAAAACGTCGTCGCTGAAGAGGGAAAGCACTGCCGCATGTGATAGAAGGTTGCCCCTGGCAATTTAAGTTGGATATCAACAAAGTCATCTCCTTATATGGGCAAATTCGCTTTGTCAATAGATATAGGCTTCAAGATAAAGTTTTTGGCTGTGTTATCGGACGTTGGCGTATGACTATACAGCCGCCTCCCTCTGGCCTATCCAAAATCTTTATCTTAACGCCTATAGTCCAAAAATCAGGCCGGCCCCGGACGACGGCTTGGCGGCGACTTCAACGCGGCTCGGCGCTGCGCCATGCGGGCCGTGAGCTTCGGAAACTGGTTGAGATCGGTGTGCGGCAGAAACAGCGCCGCCACGTAATTGTCCATGTAAGAGGGCGTCTCCGAGAGTTCGAAATTGGTCATCTTGCGCGTGACCTCCACCACGTCCCGCCGAATCCGGTTCGTCAGAGCGCTCATCTTGGCGCCCATCAGCGAGCCGTTTCCGACAAAAGTCACCCGCTCCGGGTCGACCTCCGGCAGCAGGCCGATGGTCATCGCCTTGGCCAGATCGACGTAGCTGCCGAAGCCGCCGGCCAGAACGATACGTTCGATGTCCGCGATCCCCATGCCCACCTCGGTCAACAGCGTCATGCAGGCCGCGTAAATCGCCCCCTTGGCCCGGATGAGGTTCTCGATATCGATTTCCGAAATGGCGATGTCGCGGTCGATCTGGGTGGCCTCTTTCCAGGCCAGAACGTATTCATAAATACCGTCCGTCGCACGGATGCGCGGGGTGTCGAGAGTACGGTCGAATTTCCCCTGGTTATCGATGATGCCCATTTCCAGCATCGTCGCCACGATGATGATCAGGCCCGAGCCACAGATGCCCTTGGGCCGCATGTTGCCGATGGTGATGATCATCGGCTCCTTGGTCACGGGGTCCATCGAAAAATCTTCGATGGCGCCCTTGGCCGCCCGCATTCCGAAGGTGATGCCCCCGCCTTCGAAGGCCGGGCCGGCCGACGCCGCCGCGCAGGCCAGCCAGTCTTTGTTGCCGACGACAATTTCGGCATTGGTGCCGATGTCGATAAAAAGGGTCAGCTCGTCGGTGCGGTATACGCCCGAGCCCATGACCCCGGCGACGATGTCTCCGCCCACGTAGCTCGAAACGGAGGGAAACACCAGCGCGGAAACATGGTCGGCCAGTTCCAGGCCGAGACCCGCGGCGTCGATCGGCGGATAGAGCGTGGAGGCCGGCACGTAAGGCGAGCGGCGGATATAGCGCGGGTTCACCTTCAAAAAGAGCTGGGTCATGGTCGTGTTGCCGGCCAGCGTGATGGTGGACACCTCCGCCATCTCGATCCGGGCCCGTTTAATGATTTTCCGGATCACGGTGTTGATCGTCTCGAGGACAACCTTGTGCAGCCGTTCCAGGCCCCCGGGTTTTTCGGCGTAGACGATCCGGCTGATTACATCCTCGCCGTAGCTGATCTGACCGTTGAAATCCCCGAACTGGGCCAGCACCCGGCCGCTGATCAGATCGATCAGCTGAGCGTAAATGGTGGTGGTACCGATATCCACGGCAATGGCGTAATTGCGGTCGGTCGTGTCGCCGGGTTGCACATCGATGATGCGGGTCTTGCGGCCGGGATGCACCGGCCGGGCCAGGGTGGCTGTGATCCGGAAATTGTCCTGGCGCAGGACATCGGGCAGCTTCCGGATGACCGGCAGCTCGACCACCAGCCGGTGTTCGTCATGCTTCAATTTCAAAAAACTGACCAGACGGGTCGCATCGGCCAGATTGTCCTGAGCGGTGGGCGGGGGCAGCTCGAGATATTTCTTTTCGACCGGCGGCACGAAAAGGCCTTTCTCGGTCAGCTCTTCCAGGTTCATCTCCTGGATGCGTGCCGTTCGCCGCGGTGTGGCCTGCATGTTCAGCACGGCCGCATCCACTTCGGACTCGATCGGAATGCGCACGATCAAATCTTCGACGACCCGGCTGCGGCAGGCCAGTCGATAGCCGTTTTCGACCTCCTGGCGGCTGAGCTTCTCGCTGGTTCCGCCCTCGATCTTTCCCGACTCGATCATCACGCGGCACTTGCCGCAAAGTCCTTCGCCACCGCAGGAAGCGTTTATGTGCACGCCGGCTTCCAGTGCGGCCCGGATCAGAATTTCGCCGGCATTGACGTCGATTCCCTTGTTGTGGGGCATGAAAGTAACTTTGGGCATTGTTGACTCAGGGCTCCGTAGGATGGTTTTAAGTTTTAAGTCTACAAACTGGTTAGGTCAGTTGAGGCGGTTAAAGGGTTTCGTCGATTTTGTTTCAAGGCCGCCCCAATGCCGTAAAACAACGCACCGGATCCCGGAAGAGCGGGTGCGCAGAGCGGCTGACTGTCTCGTAGGGGCGTAAAATCTTTCGCCCCTACCCTTTCGCGCGCGGCTCGTCGAACCGGCAGTTGAGCATCAGCATGTCGCCGTCGAAGAAGGTCTTTATGGTGTAGGGCAGGCTGTTGAACAGCTTGATCATGGCGTTGTTCTTAGGGGAGGTGTACGCCATGAAGCCGGCAATGCCGTTCTCCCGGGCTGCCTGACCGAGTTTGCGCATCAGGATTTTTGCGATGCCCTTGCCCTGAAATTCCCTGCTGACCGAAAAGGCCACTTCGGCCAGGTTCTTGGCCGGGTCGAACAGGTACTCACCGATGCCGATCACCTGGCGAAATCCGGGTTCCCCCAGCAGCGCCAGAAGCGTCAGGTCGTGAACGTAATCGATCTGGGAGACCCCTTCGATCTCCTCGGTATCGAAGCGCTTTTTATCGTAAAAAAAGCGTGCGACCACATCCTTTTCATCGAGGCTGTAGAAATGTTCCTGGATTCGGCGCGTGTCAACCGGCGTAGCCGGCCGGATAACGACCTCCTGCCCGTCGATCGTGACGGTTTCCTCCAGCTGCACCGGGTAGACGCCCTGGATCGATTCCGTCAGGGATCGGTCGTGGCTCAGCAGTCCCAGGCTTTTGGCCTCGTGAAACAGGTGGTCGCGAAAATCCGGGTGCGCGATGCTGATCAGCGCCACAGCGCGTTCCTGCAGGCTCTTTCCGAACAAGTTGACCGCCCCGTACTCGGTCACGACATGCGAGACATCGCTGCGCGGGATCACGACGGCCGTGTCGGCCAGCAGTGGCACGATGCGGCTGTTGCGGCCGTTGCGGTTGGTCGAGGGCAGCATCAGGATCGATTTGCCGTTTTCGGCCTGGGCCGCGCCCCGGACAAAGTCGAGCATGCCGGTCACGCCTGAAAACAAGTTGGACGGCAGGGCGTCGGCCGAGGCTTGCCCGCTCAGATCGATGGTCATCGCCACGTTCATCGACACCATCTTGTGGTGGCGGGCGATAACCCCCGGATTGTTGACATAATCCGAAGGATGCAGTTCGATCCCCGGATTGTCGTGCATAAATTCGTACAGGCTCTCGCTGCCGATGGCCGCGCTGGCAATGACCTTGCCCTCGTTCACTCCTTTTTTGCGGTTCGTGACAACGCCGCGCGCCACCAGGTGCATGATCTCATCGGTCAGGTACTGGGTGTGGATGCCCAGGTCGTTTTTTTCCGCCAGGGCCAGCATCACGGCCTGGGGGGTGGTGCCGAGACCGATTTGAATGGTGGAACCATCGTCCACCAGCCGGGCGATGTGCTTGGCGATGATGTTGGCCTGGGGGGAGTCCGCCGCCGCCCCGATGGTCAGCAACGACTCGTCGTGCTCGACGATAACGTCCACATCGTTGACATGCACGAAACTGCGCCCGAGGGTCCGTGGAACTTTGGAATTGACCTGGGCGATGACGATATCGGCCGATTGGGCGGCCGCCAGGGTTATATCGACCGCCACCCCGAGGCTCAGCCACCCGAAATCATCCGGCGGGCCGACCTGTATCAATGCCACGTGAATCGGCAGCCGGCGGCTCTCGAACAACCGCGGCACCGCGGATAAGTGCAAGGGGGTGATAAAACGTTTATTGCGCGCCAGCCCGCGCGGTTGGGCCGAACCGGAATAAAAAAAGCGGATGTTCAGCGCCTCGTCCCGCGACTTGTTGGCAATCAGGGATAGGGGCGTGCTTTCATACGCCAGCAGGCGCACGATCTCCAAATCCGTCAGACGCTCCAGATCTGCCGACAGTGCTCGGACCAGATGCTGCGGTTCGCCCGAGGAGGCACCGATAAAAACCCGTTGCCCCGGTCGAATCAGCCCCATGGCCTCTCGGGCCGTGCGTTTGCGCTGGACATAATCGTCCGCCCAATAACCCCGTCTTCGCCCCATGCGATCGCGATTCCTTCTGTCAACCGACTCCGGCCGTGTTATGAGATTTATCTCAATTGTCAATTCCTAACGCATTCACCTTCGCGAATCAAGAAAAACCTGAATTCCAGTGCCAACCTTTTATACCCCGCAGCCGTCGACACCCGTCACCGACAATTCCACCCGCGATCCGAGCGATTTAATGGATTAATTCTTGACTCCTTCTTCTCTTTTTCCTATAGTGCCGTGCCCAATAAATGATTTTCAGTTTTTGAACGATTTCAATTGTTTTAAAGGTGCGCCTCGCGATGAAAATACTCACGGCGATAGCCCGCGGTATCGACACCGCCAACGAGTGGATCGGGCGCGGGGTGGCATGGGTCAGCCTGGGACTGGTTCTGGTGGTGTTCGGCGATGTCGTGATGCGCTACCTCTTCAACATCAGTTTCGTTTTCACCCAGGAACTCGAGTGGCACCTCTTCGCTTTTGTTTTTCTGATCGGGGCCGGGTACACGCTGTTAAAAGACGGCCATGTGCGCGTTGACATCATTTATCAGCGCCTGAGCGGAAAGGGGAAGGCCTGGATCAATCTGGTCGGCGTTCTGATTTTCCTGGTTCCCGGCTGCCTCCTGGTCATCCTGACCTCCTGGCACTTCGCCCAGAATTCATACGCCATGATGGAAGGCTCACCAGACCCCGGCGGCATTCCCTACCGCTATATCGTCAAGGGCCTGATTCCGGTCGGCTTCGGCCTGCTCCTCCTCCAGGGACTGTCGCTGGGCCTCCACAGCCTGCTGCAGATCCTGGGGATCGAACCGATTAACCGGGAGGGCGTCTGATGGAATACCTGCCGGCCTGGATGTTCCTGGCGCTGACGATCGTGCTGATGGCCGGCTTTCCGGTCACCTTCACCCTGATGGGCACCGCCCTGGTGTTCGGCCTGATCGGGTTCGGCTGGTCGTTTTTCAATCTGCTGCCCCTGCGGATATGGGGCGTCATAACCAACGTCACCCTGATCGCGGTACCCCTGTTCGTCTTCATGGGCGTCATGCTCGAGCGCTCCGGCCTGGCCGAAGAACTCCTCGACACCATGGGCCTGTTATTCGGCCGCATGCGCGGCGGGTTGGCCATTTCGGTGGTGGTGGTCGGCGCCCTTCTGGGCGCCTCGACCGGCATCGTCGGCGCCACGGTCGTCACCATGGGCCTGCTGGCAGTGCCGACCATGCTGCGGCGCGGCTACCAGAAGGAACTGGCCACCGGCACGGTGGCGGCTTCCGGGACCCTGGGCCAGATCATTCCGCCCAGCATCGTTCTGGTGCTCATCGGCGATATCGTCGGGGTGCCGGTCGGCAACCTTTTCATGGGTGCGGTCCTGCCGGGCCTGGTTTTAGTCGGCCTGTTCATCCTCTACATCCTGATCATCTCGTTTCTCAAGCCCGAATACGCCCCGGCCATCCCGCGGGCGGAACTGGCCGCCATTTCTCCGCGGCAAATGACCGTCCGGGTCATGAAGGCGCTGGTGCCGCCCCTGGCGCTGATGCTCTTCGTTTTGGGGTCGATTTTCGCCGGCATCGCCTCGCCGACCGAGGCCGCCGCCGTGGGCGCCGTCGGCGCCACCGGGCTGACGGTCGCCAACCGCAGGTTCAACCTGTCCATTCTGCGCGAAGTGATGCAGACCACCGTCAGGCTGACCTGCATGGTCTTCATCATTTTGTGCGGCGCGGCGGCCTTCGGGCTGGTGTTCCGCGGCCTGGGGGGCGATAGCCTGGTACGCGGTTTTTTGAGCGGCCTGGCCGCCAAATATTCCCACCATGCGGTCCTGGCGATCGTCATGGGGCTGATTTTCTGCATCGGCTTTTTTCTGGACTTCATCGAAATCACCTTCATCCACGTTCCGGTGCTGGCCCCGATCATGATCGACTTCGGCTACGATCCGCTGTGGTTCTGCGTTCTGATCGCGGTCAACCTGCAGACCTCTTTTCTGACGCCGCCGTTCGGTTTTTCGCTGTTCTACCTCAAGGCGGTGACGCCGCCCGAAATCTCCACCGGGCACATCTACCGTGGTATCATTCCATTTGTTTTGTTCCAGCTCATCGGCCTGCTGATCATCGTCTTTTTCCCCAGGCTGGCCACCTGGCTGCCGGAACTCATTTTTGGGTCTTGACCCGGCAGTGCGGGGTCGGTAAGGATGACTATGAGTTGCAAGATCTTAGACCAGAAACAAAATCATGTTTTTCAGGCGCACCGGAATTTCGACGCGGTGATTTTCTTCGGATTGATCAGTGTCGATTAAGGCGGCGGTAGACAGCTCACACGGACCCCCGTCTCACAACCTCACCCATTGACGCAAGGAGGACCATCATGAAAAGACGAGAATTTCTGAAAAAAGCCGGCGTGGGAGCCGCGGCAGTCGCCGCTACGGTGGTGAGCGCGCCGGCGGTTATCGCCCAGAAGAAATATCAGTGGAAGATGGTGACCACCTGGCCGCCCAAGCTGCCGGTCTTGCAGGAGGGGTGCGAGCGTCTGGCCAAAAGGGTCGAGGAGGTCAGCGACGGCCGGCTCAAGATCCAGGTGTTCGCCGCCGGCGAACTGGTTCCGGCGCTCGAGAGCTTTCAGGCCGTTTCGGACGGTACGGTCGAGGCCGGCAGCGGCGCGGCCTACTACTGGGCCGGCAAGGAGCCGGCGGTGCAATGGTTTTCGGCGGTGCCCTTCGGCATGAACGCCCAGGGCATGGCGGCCTGGTTCCATGGCGGCGACGGGCTCAAGCTCTGGGAAGAGTGCTACGCGGCCTTTAACCTGATCCCGCGGCCGGGCGGCTCGACCGGGGTGCAGATGGGCGGTTGGTTCAACAAGAAGATCAACACCATCGACGACTTCAAGGGGCTCAAGATGCGCATCCCGGGCCTGGGCGGCAAGGTGGTGGCCCAGGCCGGCGGAACGGTGGTCCTGACGGCCGGCGGCGAGATCTTCACCAACCTGGAGCGCGGCGTGATCGACGCCACCGAGTGGGTTGGCCCGCTGCACGACCTGCGAATGGGCTTCTACGAAGCCGCCAAGTATTACTATTATCCCGGGTGGCACGAACCGGGAACCTACCTGGAGTATTTCTTCAACAAGAAAGCCTTCGAATCGCTGCCCAAGGACCTCCAGCACATCCTCGATTCCGTCTGCATGGAAAACGAACTGTGGGTCCTCTCGCAGTTCGAAGCCCGCAACGGCGCCGCCCTGCAGGAACTGATCACCAAGCACAACGTGCAACTGGTCCAGTTTCCGGAAGAGGTCCTCAATGCCCTGCGGACGATGTCACAGGCAGTCGTCGAGGAGGAGGCCAAGAAATCGCCCATGGCCACCAAGGTCAACGAGTCCTTCAAGGCCTTCCAGAAAGTCATCGGCCCCTGGGGGACGGTCTCGGAAAAAGCCTACTACGACATCATCCGGCCCAAATATCCACTGACCAAGTGATCGGTCCGGCGGCGCCGGCAGAGCCCATCCGCAACAGATCCGATGCCAACCGTCTCCATGGAGACGGTTGGTATTTTTATTTCGCCATTCAAAAACTTTATCTTGAAGCCTATTACAGAGGAGAAAGAGTATGCTGCCGGAAATACACCACATCCTTTACGCCACCGACCTGTCGGTAAATGCACGCTATGCCTTCGGGTATGCCGCCAGCCTGGCCCATCGCTACACCGCGAAGATCACGATCCTGCACGTGCTGGAGGAAATTTCCCCCACCACCATGCTGCTGATCGGCGACATCGTCGGTGAAAAACGCTGGTCATCGCTCAGAGATGAAAAACAGCAGGAGGTCATCGCATCCCTTCAAAAGCGTCTGGAAGATTTCACGGCCTCTTTTTGTCGTGAAACCCCGCAATGCCCTCTCAGCGTGGACCGGATCCTGGTGGAAACCGGTCATCCGGTGGGCCGGATTATCGCGACGGCGGACACCATCGGTGCCGACCTGATCGTGATGGGGTCCCACGGGCAAGGGATGCTGGAGCAGGTGATGATCGGCAGCACGTCGCGCCGGGTCCTGCGGCGCTGCAAAAAACCGGTCCTGGTCATCCGCCTGCCTGAAAACGGGCCGGCGGCCGATCGCAAAACAACGCTGCATCCTTAAGTTCACCGGAGGCCGCCGGCGAAAAAGACCCCAATGTTGCAAAAGTCGGAGGGCTTCAGAGCCAAGGCGTCAAGGGTGACGCTGTATTATTCGACCGGCCTGTCCAGGGTGATCTCCTGGACTTTCTCTAATTTACGGGAAATCACCCGCGTTCGCACCTGGGCGCTGTCGATGGTGTTGCTGGCCTCCTGGAGTTTTTTCTTGGTCTTGGCCAGCACGTCGCCGAACTTGCCGAACTCGGTCTTGACTCTTCCCAAAAGCTGCCACACTTCGCTCGAGCGCTTTTCGACCGCCAGGGTCCTGAATCCCATCTGCAGGCTGTTGAGCAGCGCCGCCAGGGTGGTCGGCCCGGCCACCATCACGCGGTGCTCGCGCTGCAGGAAATCGCAGAGTCCCGGCCGCCGCAGCACTTCGGCGTACAGCCCTTCGACCGGCAGAAACATGATGCCGAAATCGGTCGTGTTCGGCGGGTCGATGTATTTCTCACGGATGAACCGGGCCTCGGCCTTGATGCGCGCCTCCAGGCACTGGATCGATTTTTCAGCCTGCTCCTTCTCGGCCGCCTCCTGGGCCTCCACCAGCCGCTGATAATCCTCCTGGGGAAACTTGGCATCGATCGGCAGCCACACCGGCTCGGATCGGTCCTCGCCCATCCCCGGCAGGCGCACCGCATACTCGACCCGCTCGGTGGCGTTCTTGCGGGTCGCCACGTTGACACCGTACTGGTCCGGCGTCAGGATCTGTTCGAGGATGGCGCCCAGTCTGATTTCACCCCAGGTGCCGCGGGTCTTGACATTTGTGAGCACCTTTTTCAAGTCGCCGACGCCCACGGCCAGCCGGCGCATCTCGCCCAATCCCCGGTAAACCTGCTCCAGACGGTCGCCGACCTGCCGGAAAGATTCTCCCAAGCGTTTTTCCAGGGTGTCGTGCAGTTTTTCGTCCACCGTGGCGCGCATCTGCTCCAGCTTGAGGCTGTTGTCCTGCTGCAGGTCGCGCAGCCGGTTCTCCACCGAACGGCGCAGGGCCTCGAGCTTTTCCTCGTTCAACCGGGTCATGTCCAGCAGGTGCTTCGAAAACGAATCGAGCTGGTTCTTTTGAGTGTCGGCGTTTTCCGCCAGGCGCCGGAGCAGCGACTCGCCGGAATCCCTAACCGCGCCGCGCAGTTCTTCACGCATCAGCCGGGCACTGGCGGACGCCTCCTGCCGGCCGTGGGCGGCCTCGCCCCTGAAGGCCTCCTCCAATCGCTGCAGGCGCTGGTCGGATCCGGCCTGGCGCTCCAGCAACACCGAAAACCCGCCGGCCGGCAGACGCCCCGCCATGCGAATCACCAGCAGCAGAATCGCCACCAGTACCAGGACGATCACCCCCAGCAGAAGCTCGATGCGCCAGGTGTGCAGCAGGCCGATCACCGATCGAAGCAAAAGATCCATGGCGGTTCACCTCAGCGTTTCAGGTTCTGGTTTCCGGGTGCGGGGGTGAAGGTTCATAGGCCTTAAGAATTCGGGTAATCTATCGAGTTTCCTATACAACATATTGTATTTTTTAAAAATGGATTATACAAAAGAGGGGGTGCAGCGTCAAGGAGCCCCCCCTTTCCTGCAGGCGGGTTCTAACACAGATCGAGTGACCATTTCAGCCGCCATCACCATCGCCGTCAGTTTCGTCGGTTGGGGTGAGTAAAACGAACCCCAACAAAGATAATGAATCTTTGCCGATGTTGGGCTTCGCCCTGCTCAGCCCAACATACGTGTTTATCATTGTCAAATTGTCCGTTGAGCTGTTGACCCGGTTCATACCCTTTTAGAATGGTGTGTTTCCGCTTTGCGAGTTTCAAATATCAAGTCTCAAGTCTCTGGGTCCCGCACCGATCCCTTGACAGAGGCCACGGATGGCGGCACATTACGGCCGTTTCGCATACCTGAAGGACAACTTTAAGAGGATATGCACCAAAATGCCCGAACTGCCTGAAGTCCAGACCCTGGTCAACGATCTGAATGCCGCCGGCCTGGTGGGCGTCTCCTTCACAAGCGCCCGCGTGTCGTGGCCGCGCAGCGTCGCCACCCCCGGCGTACGCGACTTCAAGCGCCGCATCCGCTTCAAGACGATCGGCGCCATACGGCGGCGGGGAAAATTCCTCGTGTTCGACCTGGCCCCCGCGGACCACCTGCTGATTCACCTGCGCATGTCCGGACGACTGCACCTGGTGCCGCGCGGCACCGCGTCGTCCCCCCATGAGCACGTCGTCTGGGAACTCGACAACACGCACGAGCTGCGGTTTCACGACACTCGCAAGTTCGGGCGCGTGTTTCTGGTGTCGGACCCCGTTTCCGTGCTGGGGCGATTGGGCCCGGAACCGCTGGAATCGTCCTTCGGCGCCCGAACGCTCGGGGAAATCCTGTCCGCCCGCAAACGGCTGCTCAAGCCGCTGCTGCTCGACCAGACCGTCATCGCCGGCCTGGGCAACATCTATGTCGATGAGGCCCTCTGGGAGGCCGGGCTTCACCCCTGCCGCCGTTCCGACACCCTCTGCGCGGCCGAGACCAAGGCCCTCAGCCGCGCGATTCCCCGCGTCCTCAAACGCGGCTTGAAAAATCTGGGCACCAGCCTCGGCACCGGCAAGGCCAACTTCTATTCCATTGCCCGCCACCGCGGCCGCAACCAGGACCGGCTCAACGTCTTCCGCCGCACTGGAACGCCCTGCCCCCGCTGCCGCCAACCGATCGAGCGCCTCCTCGTCGGCCAACGGTCGACCCACATCTGCCCTGGGTGTCAGGTCCGCTGAGTCAACTTGACTCAACTGACCTTCACATAAAATTTACATTGACATTTACATTTTCTGGCGTTATCCTGAGACATCGAAATCCTTGATGGGGAATCGGTTCATTCCCGCCGCCAGAGGAAACGAGCCCAACGGGCTCAACCGGCTCAACGAACTCATTACAACCATTATTATTTCGGAAGGGAGGTCTTCGGGGTGCTGCCGGATGTCACCGCCAAACAGCAGCGATTTCTCGTTTACCTGGAAGAGTCGGTCCGCCGGGACGGAAAAATTCCCAGCCTGCGCCAGGCCGCCCGTCAGCTGGGCGTCAGCCACGCCGCGGTGTCACAAATGCTCAAGGTCCTGGAAGCCAAGGGGCTCGTGCGGCGCGACGGCCGCTACAGCCGGGCGGTCCACCTGCTCAACCGCGCCCGTCAGACCGCGGCGGCCATGCGCTGGCGGGAGGTGCCGATCATCGGCCGGATCGCCGCCGGTTTGCCCTTGTATGCCCAGCCCGAATGGGACGGCAGCCTGGTGGTCGATGCCGGCCTCTACCGCGAAACCCCTTTGTTCGCCCTGCGCGTCAAGGGCGATTCGATGACGGCGGCCGCCATCCTGGACGGCGACCTGGTGATCTGCGAACCCAGGCAGTACGGCCGGGACAATGAGATCGTGGTGGCGCTGATCCACCAGGAGGAGGCCACGGTCAAGCGGTTTTTCCATCGCCGCGACCACATCGAACTGCACCCGGAAAACCCGGCTTACCCGACACTGCGCTACGGTTTCGAAGAGGTTCTGGTTCAAGGCAAGGTCATCGGGGTTTTCCGGGGCCCGGAGGGAATAAGGTAAAAGGCGAAAGGCTAAAGGCGGAAGGCGGAAGGAGTCGAAGCCTGTGATACACATCGTCAGGCCTCCGCAACCATCTTAAAACTTGAAACCCGCAACCCGTAACTCGCAGCCCGTAAGCCGCAACCCGTAACTTCCGAATGACGCATGACAACGACCGCCCCCGCCCCCATCGCTTCACCTCCCTGCCGCCTGTACGTCGGCACCAGCGGCTATTCCTACACCGAATGGGTCGCCGCCGGATTCTATCCGCCCGGCACGTCGACCGGCCGGATGCTGGCGCTGTATGCCCGCCATTTTCCCATAACCGAGATCAATGCCACGGCCTATCAGCTGCCACGGGCCGAGACCATCGAACGCCGCCGCCGTCAGGTGCCGCCGACGTTTCTGTTTGCCGTGCGGTTGACGCGCACCCTGACGCATGAAATCGACGCTCAGCGTTGGCCGGATCTGGCCCGCGACTTTCGGGACGGCCTCGCGCCGCTGCTCCAGACCCGGCAGCTGGCGGTCGTCCTGATCCAGCTGCCGCCGACGTTCGACCGCACGGCGGCTCATCGCCGCTACCTGGCGGGTCTGCTGGACGTGCTGCGCGGGCTGCCCCTGGCGGTTGAATTTCGTCATCGTTCCTGGGCCAACGACCGGGTCCTGCACGAACTGGAAGGTCGCCGGGTGGCGCTCGTGGCCGTCGACGGCCCGCCTCCGGCGACCGCTTTTCCGGTCCGGGACGCCGTCACCAGTCCGGATCTCTTTTGCATCCGCTTCCACGGCCGCCATAACAGCGGCCGGCGCGCGGGCAAGGCGGCGCGGCCGTTCGACTACGGCTACACCGACGAGGAACTGGGCGAATGGGCCGGGGACCGGATCGACCGCCTGAGCCGCCGCGCCCGCCGGGGCATCCTGCTGTTCGGCAACCACGTCCGGGCCCAGGCGCCCCAAAGTGCCCGCCGGATGATCCGTCTGCTGCGAGGGGCCGGCTGGGCGGTTTAGTCGGTTTGGTCAGTTAAGAGAGAGAACGACAAAAATGAAAATCACTCGATTTGAAGATTTGAAATACTGGCAGGAAGCCCGAATTTTTACTCGGACTGTTTATGGCTATGTCAACCGTTCCAATTTTTCAAGAGATCTCCGCCTTCCGCTCGATCATTCACTTGAACGTGGCCGACTTTGCCGTGGCGGTGGAGCGCGTGGTGGACCGCCGGCTGCGGGACCGGCCGGTGATCATCGCGCCCGCCGGCGCCTCCCGCGCCGTCGTTTACGACATGAGCGACGAGGCGTACCGCAGCGGGGTCCGCAAAACGATGGCCCTGCGCCGGGCCCTGCGCTGCTGCCCGGAGGCGACCGTGCTGCCGCCGCACGCCGACCGCTACGAACGGGCCATGACGGGTTTTCTCAAACACGCCCTGCCCTATTCACCGTTGATCGAAATGACCGATCACCAGGGTCACCTGTTCATCGACGCCACCGGCACCGGGCGCCTCTTCGGTCCGTCCCCGGATCTGGCCGAACGCATCCGCCGGGCCGTGCGCCGGGACCTGGGATTCGATCCGATCTGGTCCGTCGCCACCAGCAAGCTGGTCGCCAAGGTGGCCTCGCGCACGGTCAAGCCGCATGGCGAATCGGTTGTCCCGGCGGGCTCGGAGTCCGGTTTCCTGGCGCCGCTGCCCCTCCACCTGATTCCCGGCATCGAACCGGAGGACCTCGGCCGGCTGCGGGATTTCAACCTGGCCCGCGCCGGCCAACTGGCCCGCCTGTCCCCGGCCCAACTCGCGGTGGCGTTCGGCAACCGCGGCCAGGTGCTGTACGAAACGGTCCACGGTATCGACCCCTCGCCGGTGTTACCCGTGGGGCAGGAGCCACCGGTGTCCCGGGCCGAGCACACCTTCGAGACCGACACCAACGATACGGCCGTGGTGGAGGGCCTCCTTTACCGCCTCGTGGAGCGGATCGGTGCCGACCTGCGCGGCCGGCGCCTGGCCGCCCGCCGCCTCGGCATCGTTCTGGATTATGCCGACGGCGGCCGGATCACCCGCCAGGCGGCCGTCCGGCCACCCGCGGCCGGCGATCTGCGGTTGTTCGCCGCGGCCCGGACGGCGCTCGGCCGCGCCTGGGTCCGCCGCATCCGCGTCCGCCACCTGCGGGTGGTCTGCGACCGCCTGACCTGCCCGCCGGCCCAACTGGAACTTTTCGCCGCCGACGCCGCCGCAAATCGGCAACACGACCGCCTGATGACGGCCATAGACGCCGTCCGCCGCCGCTTCGGCCCCAACACGGTAAGCTTCGGCCGCACGCTGGCGGTGCAAGATTCACCGCCGAGGCGCAAAGGGCGCAAGGAAATGTATCCGCTGTAAGAACCCGCGGCGCATCAACTTCGGCGTCTAACGCCGGCAATGAAAGATAGCAACCGCTATCTTGACCATAATGGACTTAATGTCTATTATGGACATGTAGGCCACTAAATCTATAATTAGGTAATATATGACAGAAAGCGAGGGTCATGATGAAAACGATGCCGGCCGGGGAAGCAAAAAACAAATTCGGGGTGCTGATGGATACAGCGCAGCGCGAGGCAGTAGCGATTTCAAAGAAAGGCCGGACAGCAGCAATTGTGGTGCCGGTGCAGGAGTATGAAGAATACAGGGCGCTTAAGCTGGAACGGTTGCGTCGGGAGATCAAAACAGGCCTTGACCAAATCGAGCGTGGTGAAATCAGTGACGGAGAAGCATTTTTCGATGAACTCGAAAAAGAATTGGATGATTGATGCCTGATTACAAACTGACGGAAGCCGCGAAAATGGACTTGCGGGGGATAAGCGCTTACACGAAGAAAACATGGGGCAAGGAACAAGAAAAAGCTTACCGTGAAATCATACGGACGGCGCTCAGGGTAATTGCGAAGACCCCGGAAATTGGACAAAAGCGCGATGAATTGACGGAAGGTTTACGCTCGTTTCCAGCTGGACATCACATGGCGTATTACGTTGAAAGGAGGGGCGAGATAGAGGTCGCCCGTATCCTCCACCCCGCCATGGATAGAGAAGGGACGATGAAAAAATAAAAATATCTCTTCTCAACGTCCCTCGCGTCCCCGCGGTGAAATTTACCTCCATGATCCCATTGACCGTCCACTCCTATTACTCCCTCATGTGGGGCACGCGCTCTCCGCACAGGATCTGCGCCGCGGCGCGGGCGATGGGGTACCGGCGGCTGGCGCTGACCGACACCGACAATCTTTACGGCCTGTGGCCGTTTCTGAACGCCTGCCGGCAGGAGGGCATCACGCCCATCGTCGGGGCCGAGCTGACCGACCCGTGCACCGCTCGCCGGGCGGTGTGCCTGGTGGAAAACGCGACCGGTTACCGCAACCTGTGCCGCCTGATCACCCGCCGCCGGTTCGCCGCAAAAACCCCCTTCGATTTGCCCGCCGCCGTGGCCGATCTGGCTGCGGGTCTGGTGGTGCTGACCCGCGACGCCGGGCTGCTGTCGTTCTGGCACGCGGCCGGGGTCACGGTCGCCGGAGAGGCCCCGCGCCGGCCGGATGGCGCCGCCCTGCGCCTGCGGCAGACCGCCCGCCGCCTCGGCCGGCCGGTCGTGGCCACACCGGACAGCTTTTTCCTCGAACCGGCCGATGCCGAGGTCCACCGCCTGCTGCGGGCCATCGACCGCAACACGGCCTTTTCGCGGCTGACGCCGGCCGACACGGTGCCGGCCGATGCCCGGCTGGCGCCGCCGCAGGCCTATGCCCGGCGCTTCGCCATCTGGCCGGACAGTCTGCGCGCCACGCACGCGATCGCGGAGCGCCTGGAATTCACCGGCCCGCGCCCCGGAATCGTCCTGCCGCCCTGGATCGAAGATCGCGGCGATACGGCCGGGCAGCTCCTGCGAGGTGCCGCTTATGCCGGCGCCCGCGGCCGTTACGGCGACGATTTGCCCGAAGCGGTGGTGGAACGCCTGGAGCACGAGCTGCGCATCATCGAACAGATGGGCTTTTCGTCCTATTTCCTGGTGGTGCGGGACATCGTGCGCCGCAGCCCGCGCATCTGCGGCCGGGGCAGCGGCGCGGCCTCGCTGGTGGCGTACTGCCTGGAAATCACCAACGTCTGTCCCGTCAAGCACAACCTTTATTTCGAGCGTTTTCTCAACCCGGGGCGCCAGGACCCGCCCGACATCGACGTCGATTTCGCCTGGGACGAACGCGACGCGGTGCTCGCGTCGGTTCTGGCGCAGTACCCCGGCCACGCCGCCATGGTCTGCACCCACGTCGCTTTCCGGCCCCGCATGGCCATCCGCGAAACGGCCAAGGTATACGGGCTCACGGAGCGCGAGACCGGCGAGGTCTGCCGGCGGCTGCCCTGGTTCTGGAGGGCGGCCGGCGAAGACGACGATCTGCTGGCCCGGCTCAGACAACTGCCCGAAATGGGGCGCATCGACTTCCCGCAGCCCTGGCCCGCCGTCATCCGCCTGGCCCAGCGCATCATCGGGCTGCCGCGGCACATCTCCGTGCATTCCGGGGGCGTGATCATCACACCCAATCCGATTGACGAATACGTGCCGCTCGAACCGGCGCCCAAGGGCGTGCCGGTCATCCAGTGGGAAAAGGACGCCGCCGAGGAGGCCGGCCTGGTCAAGATCGATTTGCTCGGCAACCGCAGCCTGGCCGTCATCCGCGACGCCGTGGCCGATGCGCGCGCGAACGGCGCCGTTTTCGACGAACGCAAGTGGGAGCCCGAAGACGACCCGGCCACCCGTCGCACGATCGCCGCCGGGCGTACCATGGGCTGCTTCTACATCGAGAGTCCGGCCACGCGCCTGCTGCAGCAACGGACGCGCATCGGCGATTTCGAGCACGTCGTCATCCACAGCAGCATCATCCGCCCGGCGGCCAACACTTTTATCCGCGAGTACATCCGCCGCCTGCACGGCGGCCGGTGGGAACCGATCCATCCCCTGCTGGCGGAGGTGCTCGATGAAACCTACGGCATCATGGTCTACCAGGAGGACGTCTCCAAGACCGCCATGGCCGTCGCCGGCTTCGACCACGCCGAGGCCGACGGCCTGCGCAAGGTGCTGTCCAAGAAAGACAAGTCGCGCCAGTTGCACGATTACCGGCAACGGTTCGTCGCCGGCGCGCGCGCCCGGAAGCTGGACGACGTGAAGATCGATCAGATCTGGGAAATGATGATGAGCTTCGCGGGCTACTCCTTCTGCAAGCCCCACAGCGCGAGCTTTGCGCGGGTCTCCTTTCAGTCCGCTTTCCTGAAGACCCACTTTCCGGCCGAGTTCATGGCCGCGGTGATCAGCAACCAGGGCGGGTACTACAGCACCTTTGCCTACGTTTCCGAGGCGCGGCGCCTGGGGCTGAAGATCCTGCCGCCGGATGTCAATGCCGCCCGCATCCGCTGGCAGGGCCGCGGCGATGCCATCCGGGCGGGCCTGCAGTCGGTGGCCGACCTGGAGGCCGCCACACGGCAGCGCATTGTCGCCGCCCGCCACGCCGGCCCCTATCGCAGCCTCGCCGATTTTCTGAAGCGGGTGCGGCCCGCGGAGCCCGAAGCCCGCCGTCTGATCCATGCCGGCGCGCTCGATGCCCTGCACCCCGACCAGAGCCGGGCTTCCCTGCTGTGGAACCTCGCCGCCTGGCAGCAGCGCCGCTCGAACCGGTCCAAACAAGCCGGCCTGTTCGATGCCGACCCGCGCGAGGTCACCCCTTTGCTGCCGCCGGACGACGAGCGCGAGCGCCTGCGCCGGGAGTTTGCCGCCCTGGGATTTTTGTGCGGCCGCCATCCGCTGACGCTTTTCGAAGACTTTCTGAAGAACCGGGGCATCGTCAAGGCTGTCGATATCCGGCGCCATGTGGGCCGGCGGGTGCGGGTGGCCGGCCTTCTGATCACCGGCAAGGTCGTCAGCACGAAGCACGGCGAGCCGATGGAGTTTCTGACCTTCGAGGACGAGACCGGTCTGGTCGAAACCACCTTTTTCCCCGAAGCCTACCGCCGGTTCTGCGGCCTGCTCGACCGCCGGCGGCCTTACGTTCTCACCGGCAAGGTGGAGGAGGATTTCGGCGTGGCGACCCTGACGGTCGACTCGGCGGCGGCCGTCCGCGGATAAAAGAGCTTTTGCCGATCGCCTCGATTTCTGATAGGTATTTAAGAATTGATCCGGGAATCGATCCAAACGCCCCACCCAATTTCAGGATAACGAAAAATGAAAAGAAAAGCCTTTTTCTGGCTGATGCTCACCCTGTTTTGCCTCCGGCCGGGGGCCGATGCCCGGGCCGAGACCTTTAACGATAACGAATATGCGGCCGCCGAGCCATCGACGTTGACCGTTCGCGGGCACGGCGACATATCCGTGGTCCCGGACCGGGCCGTCCTGCGCCTGGGCGCCGTCGCCCAGGCGGACAAGGCCGCCGAGGCCCAGAGCCGCGTTAACCGGATCGTGCAAGACATGATAAAGAAAATCAAATTGTTGGGCGTTGAAGACAAAAACATTGCCACCATCGACCTGACCATTTACCCCGTCTACGAAAACCAGCCGCCGGAAGCCCGCGACCAGGGCTCTCCACCGGTTATCCGCGGGTATCGCGCCGGCAATGTCATCGAGGTTCAGATCGAGAAGCTGGAACGTCTCGGCGACGTGATCGATGCCGGTCTCGATGCCGGGGCCAACCGGCTCGAAGGGCTTTCTTTCGGCCTCGGAAACGACGGCGACGCCCGTCGACAGGCCTTGCGGCTGGCAGTCGCAGAGGCCGAAGCCAAGGCGGATGCCATTGCGCGGGCCATGGGCGTCGACATCATCGGCATCAAACAGATATCCGAGGGGGGCGTCAGCCTCGTGCGCCCGCAAATGGACTCCGCCGCCGCTTTCTCGGCCAGAGCCGCGGCAACGCCCGTGCAAGCCGGGCAAGTCCGCATCGAGGGCTCGGTGACGGTGAGCTACTACATCACGGAAGCCGAAGCCCCCGGTCCGGAAACCGGCAGCGTCACATCGGCCCTGTCCGAATAAACCTCGCTAAAGTCCGCTTGACCGGGGGAATGATTACGATTTAATGTATTCTGATATTTTCCGGCTTTGCCGGCGGGGTCGCATGACGCCCAGAATCACTGACAATTTTCTCGTGTGAGCCCATGGCCCGCCGACAAACTCCTCCACCCAACCGTACGGTGATTCACAGTGAAACATAACCTTAGACGCCTCTGTTTGTCAGCCGCCGGCGCGATAATCTTATTGCTCGCCGCACCGCTTTCGATTATCGGAGCGGACTCCGCCCCCCCCCTGAAAAACCATTCGGAAGACGGCGGTCTCAGCGATTTCTTAAACGCTTTGAAAAAGTCGAAGGGATCGACACCGACCGAACCGCCGAAAAGCGAACCAACGAAAAGCAAACCGGCTAAAAGCATGTCCGTCAGTGCCAACGACAGTCTCATAACCATGAGCGTCCAAAACATGCCCTTGGGCGAGGTGTTGGAAAAACTCGAAGAGGCCACCGGCCGGACCTTTACCATCGATGAGCAGTGGCAAGAAATACCCGTCAGCGTTGCGCTCGATAACGTCCCCCTGGACAGGGCCTTGAAACGCATCCTGGTGAACCTGAACCACGTGGTCATCTATGGCGCGAACGCCCAGGTCAAAATCGTGGTGTTGGGAAAAGAAGAGCCCGGTGGCACCTCCGGCCGACCCGCCGGACCGCCCGTTTACAACCAGCCGGCGCCCGAACCTCCGCCGCTCCCCTTGCCGGATGAAGCGCCGTCCGTCTCTCCGGAACCCGAACCGGAAGGCAGCCCCGCGGTAGAAGAACCCGCCACCGAAGAAGGCGAGCAGACACCAGACGCCGCCGGAAGCGGTGCGCCGGAGAAGCCGGCGACCGAGGGCGGCGCACCGCAGGAAGGCCAACGCGGTGAGCAGCCGCCCGAGTAGGCCGGAGCCTCGATTGTCGCGGTGACACCCCTCAGCCTCCCCCGCCCCCGGTCGGCAGCGTTCGGGTAAACGCCGCTAAAAAGGGTTGAAAAGGGTGTGAAGCTATAATAATTATAGTCTATTATGCGTCAGATCCCGGTGCGGAGGGCGGACCTCGCAAAAACGAATCATGGCATTAAATTTGCATGTTTTCGAGGGGTTGTTACGGTGGGAATTGACGTATTACTGAAAAAATCTCCAGACGATTTTTCGGAAAGGCAGCACGGCCGCCATGCCGGTATTTGAATACGTAGCGCTGGACCAAAGGGGCAAGAACATCACGGGCATCATCGATGCGGACAGCATCGGCGCCGCGCGCCAGAAGCTGCGCGGCACCAACCGGTTCCCGGTTCAGATCAGCGAGGCCTCCGACGACCAGCGGCAGAAAACATCTCGGGGCCTCCTCGACCGCGGCTTTTTCAAGCGCGTGCGTCAACGCGATGTCACCCTGATGACCCGGCAGCTGGCCACGCTGGTCGGGGCCGGGTTTCCGCTGGTCACGGCCCTCGAAGCCCTGTTGCCCCAGATCAAGAGCTATGCGTTCAACAAGGTCATGGCGCACATCAAGGACTCCATCGTGGAGGGCAACAGTTTCGCCGGCGCGATCTCGCTCTATCCCGACACCTTCTCGCCCCTGTACAAGAACATGGTGCGGGCCGGCGAAAGCTCGGGGACGCTCGAAATCGTCCTGGAAAAATTGGCCGACATCATGGAGAAACAGCAGAAGCTGAAAAACCGGATTCAGTCGGCCCTGGCCTACCCGGCGCTCATGACGGTCATGGGAACACTGATTCTGGTATTGCTGCTGGTGTACATCGTGCCCTCCATCACCGCCATTTTTGCCGACGTCAACCAAGCCCTGCCGGCGCCGACGCTGTTTCTGATCGGCATCAGCAACCTGTTCAAAGCGTACTGGTGGGTCCTGGTGATGGCCATTTTTGCGTTTTTATTTTTTTTTCGGCAGTTCAAGAGGACCGAAAAGGGTCTCGCCCTGATCGACAAGATGCTGCTGACCCTGCCGGTGGTCGGTCCCTTGACCCAGAAACTGGCCGTCGCCCGGTTTTCGCGCACACTGGGCTCGCTGCTCGCCAACGGCGTCTCCATGTTGCAGGCCATGGACATCGCCAAGAACATCGCCGGCAACGTGGTGATCTCCGATGCCGTCGACATCGCCGCCAGGGAAGTGGGGCAGGGACAGGGATTGGCGAAATCGCTTTCGGCGACCCGCGTCTTTCCGGACTTGACGGTCCAGATGATTCAGGTCGGCGAACAGAGTGCCACCCTGGAATCGATGCTCAATAAAATGGCGGATGTTTTTGAAAGCGAGGCGGAATCGAGCATCATGAGCATGACCTCTCTGCTCGCCCCGGTCCTGATTCTCATCATGGGAATCATCGTCGGTTTTATCGTGCTGTCGATCTGTCTGCCGATTTTCGAAATGAGCACGCTGGTGCGATGACGCCCGGCGGGCGGAAACAAGTTAGTGCCCATCTGCGATCTTTTTTAGGCACTGTAGCGTGTCCAATTGGGAGGATGAATGGTTTCAAGAGTACCCCGCACCCTGTGCGGCAACCGCGGTTTTTCGCTGATCGAATTGATGGTGGTCGTTATCATCCTGGGGATTCTGGCCATGTATATCGGGCCGAAGCTGATGGGGCGCACCGAACAGGCCAAGGAAGTACAGACCAGGGTCCAGATCGAAGGGCTCGAAACGGCCTTGAAACTTTATAAACTGGATAACGGCGCCTATCCGACCACGGAACAGGGACTGCAGGCCCTGGTCGAAAGACCGGAAACCGACAATGCGTCACAGAAGTGGCGCCGGGGGGGATATCTCGAAAAAGGCAAGGTCCCGAAAGATCCGTGGGGCAATGAATTCGTCTATCTGTCACCCGGCATTCAAGGCGACTTCGACATCACTTCCTACGGTGCGGACAGCGTGCCGGGCGGCGAGGACGAGAACAAGGACATCAACAGCTGGGAAATCGAGTAATTCTTCGATCGCCCGTGTCTGCGGGCCTGAATCTTATGCGCTTTTTCCTGCCGCAGCCAGTTGCCCGTTCACCTCGATTCGCGACGTCACCGGCCCTATTTACGGCCGCTGGACGCGGGTTTACGCTGATCGAGATCGCCGTCGTGATTCTGCTCATCAGCATCATGTTGCTGGTGGCCCTGCCGCGGCTGCCGGACTCGCCCTTAACCGATCCGACCCGCAAAACCAAGCGCTGGATCATCTTGAAGGTTCAGGATTTGAAGGAGAGCGCCGTTCGGGACCAAAAAACCTATATCCTGCACGTCGGCTTAGAGTCGAAGCGCCTGTGGGTCACGAGCGCGGACATGTCGGAAGAGGACCAGGAAAAGGCCGAAAAAAAAGCGTTCGCCCTCGGCGAGAACCTGAAGGTGATCGACGTCGAGTACCCGGGAGACCGGAAAGTGGAATCCGGCCAGGCCGATATCTCTTTTTTTGCCAAGGGCTATTCGGACCGGGCGATCATCCATATGGCCGATACCGACACGCGCTTTTCTTTTCAAATCGAATCGTTCCTGTCGAATGTCAAGATGCGCGATGGGTATGCCAGCTTTGTGGAATAGCGCGCCGGCCCCCGGCCGGCCGGGGCCAAGTCGAGAAACCGCCGGCCCGCGCCCGGTCGCCGGCGGCCGGCAAAACGGGTTTACGCTGATCGAGATGATGGTGGCAGTCTCGATCATCGCCATCGTCCTGACGGCCGTATACCGGCTGCACTCCCAGACCCTGATGATGACCATCGGGGCCCGTTTCTACACGGTGGCCCCGCTTCTGGCCCAAAACAAGCTGGCGGAGATCGAGCTGAGCACCGCGCGCGAACTGACCCAGGGCACCGGTGATTTCGGTAAGGATTTCCCGGATTACACCTGGGAGGTCACCATCGAAGACGTCACCAGCGACCAACTCAAAAACGGTGCCGATCAATTGAAGGCCGTGGTGGAAAAGCTGAAAAGAATCGACATAAAGGTTTTTTACAACCAGGATGAAATGACCTATACCCTGCGGACCTACCGTTTCGTGCCGAAGTGAAACAGGTTGCCGCATCTGATAGTCAACCAATGAAGGTCAAACTCGACGCAAGGCCCATGATCATCTTCGATGCGGACCTAAAAGGGGGGGGCCGGCGGCCGTCTGCCCGGGTGCGCCCCGGCCGAAACGAATTTTCGTCAAGGTGCGGGTTCACGTTGCTCGAGATCCTCATCGCCATTTTCATCTTCGCGGTCGTCATCACGACCGTGTTCGGATCGTTTAATTTCGTATTCGGCAAAATCGGCATCATCGAGGAGAGCAAGGTAACCTATGAAATGGCGAAAGACTGCCTGAACCGCATGTCGGTCGATCTCGCCTCGGCTTATTTTCTGCCCACACCGGCCTACAAGCCGCCGAAACAGGATTCGGTGCCGGACCCGTTCCGCCTGGAGGGAAAAGTCTCCAACGCGGCCGGCGCGGATTTCGGCCAACTGCGGTTCACCGCCATGGCGCACCTGCCGCTGCAGCAGCACCCGGCAGACGGCGTGGCCGAAATCATCTATTACGTCACGCTCGACCGTGACGGCAAGGCGGTGCTGCGGCGCTCGGACCGGCTGGATTTTTCCGAACCGCGCGATCAACTGACCGGCGACCCGGTCCTGTGCGAAAATGTGAAATCCCTGACCTTCACCTATCTCGATAGCGAAAACGATGAAAAAGACACCTGGGATTCGGACTCGGCCGAGGTCGGCTACGCCACGCCGCGAGCGGTTCGCATCCGCCTCGAAATCGGCACGGAGGAGAATTTTCAGCCGTTCGAGACAACGGTCCTGTTTCCCCAGTACCGTCAACCCCTCAAGGCGGCCTTGCCATGATGCGGCATGACTTAAAAAAATTACGGCCGGTAAACAACCAGCGCGGTATGGCGCTCTTGATCACCCTGGCGGTCACCACACTGCTGGTCACCGCTACCGTCGAGCTGAACCGGCAGGCGCGGGCCACGATTTTTTCCAGTGCGGCCGTCCGCGACCGCCACCGGCTCTCGGAAATGGTGGCTTCGGGAGTCAATGCGGCCATGGCCATGCTGGTCGAAGACAAGAAAAACACGACCGTCGATTCGTTGCAGGAGGACTGGGCCGACCCGGCCAAGGTCAACAGCGTGCTGGAGACCCTCGCCTTCGACGGCGGCACGCTGGAGGTCAAGATCAGCGACGAGCGCAGCCGCATCCAGGTCAACGCCCTGGTGAAATTTCCCGAAGGCCGCGAATTCAACGAAAAACAGCGCCAGCTCTGGGAACGCCTGCTCAAATTGGCATTTTTGGCCTATGAGCACCCGGATGAAACCGACCCGGTCAACACGATCATCAATTCCCTGAAGGACTGGCTCGATTCCGGCGACGACGACGCCATCACCGGCTTGAGCGGGGCCGAATCGGACTATTACCGTGATCTGGATCCGCCGGTCGCCATCAGAAACGGTCCCTTTACCCTCCTGAAGGAATTGTTGCCGGTCAAGGGGATCACGCCCGAGTTGTTTTACGGCACCAGCGAAGTGCCGGGCCTCGCACCTTATCTGACGGTCGGCGGCATGACCGATGACGGCGGCAATTTCACCTTCACCGGCAAAATCAACATCAATACCGCGGAGATGCCGGTTCTCGCGGCGTTATTGCCCGAGGAGAACCAGGACCTGGCACTGCCGATCAGCGAGTTCAGACTCGAAAAAACGAGCGAAACCTTCAACCATGACCTGTCGGGCGCCAACTGGTACAAACAGGTTCCCGGCGCCGGGGACATCGAGTTTGACAGCAACCTCATCACCACCCAGAGCGATCTTTTCAGAATCGAGGCGGCCGCCAGCCTCAACGGCGTCAGCCTTACGGCCACGGTGGTCGTCCACCGCGAGACCGAACCCGAAACGGGCCAGATCGTCTGCCGCGTCTTGAGTTGGGAGCAAAACTGATGATATGATAGATAGTTGGCTCGAAAATAGAATTATGGATGGGTACTAATTAACCGGCCGGGCGCAAACGCCTGTCGGAAGGGTGACAATGGGTAAGAGAATCCTGGGCCTCGACATTCAGAACAAGGCCCTTGCAGCGGTGCTGGTCAACAGCGGCTTTAAGGAAAGCCGGGTGGAGGCCTACTCCTACATACCGTTTCCGGATGAGGGCGGCGATCCGCTGGCCGCGGCCCTGGATTTGCTGACCGAGGAGATGCCGGTCGAGGGCAGCGTCTGCATTGTTTCCCTGCCCTCCGACCACGTATCTTTCAGAAATCTGCGGGTGCCGTTCCGGCAGGCCAACAAAATCAAACAGATCCTGCCGTTTGAACTCGAGCCGATGCTGCCCTTTCCGCTGGAGGAGGTCGTCGTCGATTTCCATCCGATAAAACTCGACGGCCAGGGCGAACAGACGGACGTCATCGCAGCGGCCTGTAATGTCGCGGGCCTGAAATCCATCCTGGATTTGCTGGGGGCCCACCGCATCGATCCGCAAATCGTGACGGTCAGCGGCTATCCGTCGGCGCTGTGCCTGGCGCGGTTGGGCGATTTGCCCGACAACGCGCTGATCGTGGATGTCCGGAGCGGCAGCAGCACGATTTTCATCATGATTTCCGGACAGCTCTCGATGGTGCGGGCCCTGCCCGCCGATCGCGCCTACGAGTCGCATGCCGACATGCTGGGCCAAAGCATCCAGCGCACCCTCTATGCGATGGAAGAAACCGGCGACCGGCCGTTCAAGCCCGAGAAGATCTTCGTCACCGGCCCGGCCCTGGGTGACAACGGTTTCGAGGCCTCGCTGTCGCGGTTGCTGAAGGTGCCGACCCAACGCACCGATTTGGTAAGAGACACGCAGGCCCGGATAAAAGAGGTCCCAATCGATTCCTGGAAACCGCACCAGATGAACAATGCCCTGGCCCTGGCTCTGCTCGAGGTCATCGGCATCAAGGGACTGAACTTCAGAAAAGGTCCTTTCGCCATAAGAAAGCGCTGGGCCGAATACAAGAAGAGTTTTCTGGTTTCCGGCGCCCTGGCGGCCGGGCTGCTGCTGGTGTGGCTGCTGTCCGTCTCGATCGATTATTACTATAAAAACAAACAGCTGAGCGCGCTCAACAGCCAGATCACCACCATCTTCCGGTCGACTTTTCCGGATGTGGAGAAAATTGTCAACCCGCTGCAGCAGATGCGGGTGAACATCGAGGAACTCCGCAAGGTTTCCCTGAGCCCGACCGGCGGGCAGACCAACATGTCGACCATCGACATTCTGAATGATATCAGCAAGAACATCCCGGCCGATATCGACGTGAAATTCACCCGCATCGTTATCGGGGAAGACAATGTCGTGATCAACGGCGACTCGGACACGTTCAATTCCGTTGATACCGTTAAAAACCGACTCGAACAGAGCAAGGTCTTCAAATCGGTCACGATCGTTTCGACCACCAAGGAGGATTCGAGCAATCGGATCAAGTTCCGCCTGAAACTCGGTTTCTAAGGGGTTGACGATTGCGTTTGGTACGAAAATAGACTTAACAGCGTTAATAAAGTAGGCGCCTCCGCCTGGATGAGCGGTTGCGCGCCGCGACTGAAACTCGCCGCCAACATGCGGTAGGGGCACGGCGCGCCGTACCCCTACACAGGATGTGGCGTTTGGTAACGATTCGGGGTCCGGTCCGAAAACCCAACAGGGGCGAAAGGTTTTTCGCCCCTGCGAGACGGTCAGCTGCTCTGCACATCCGCCCATCCGGGCTCTGGCGCGTCATCTTATGGTATTTGTGGCCGTCTTAACGTAAAATCGATGACATCCTTTAACCGACGTAATTGACCTAACCGACGTAACTGACGTAACTGGCCAAACCGACTAAACCGACACAACTGGCTCAACCGGCTAAACTAAAGTTAATGAAAAAGTTACTGAAACTGCTGCCATTCGCCATCACCAAACGCGAGAAATACGTCATCTGGGCGGCCGTCGGCCTGATCGCCGTCGTCATCCTGCTGCAGGCCGTTATTTTTCCTCTGGTGGACAAGCAGCGACAAATGGACCGGCAGATAGCGTTTCAGACCCAGGCGTTGAAAGAAATGCTGGTGCTGAAAGCGGAGTACGAAGGCATCAAGAAAATCGCCGACTCTGAAAAGGGCCGGGTGGCCGGAAGAAGCAGTGGCTTCACCCTGTTTTCATTCCTTGACACCCTGGCGGGACAGGTCGGGCTGAAGGACCGTATCGCTTACATGAAACCGTCGAAGACGACCCTTGAAAACAGCCCGTACGATCTGTCGATCGTGGAAACCAAACTGCAGAACATCACGATGAAGGAGTTGACGTCTTACCTCTACAGAATCGAGACATCGAACAACCTGGTACGGGTCAAGGGGCTGTCGATATCCAAGACGGGTCGGCAGGCCGGAACCGTTGATGCGGTCTTGATGGCAGAGACGTTCGATACCCGGTGATCCCCCCGCTGCCCGCCGTGGATGGCCGGCCTTACGGCCGCCAGGGGATACTTCCGGGCGAACACAACCTTCAACAACGGCAAACAGGCGATCCCTATAAAAATGAGACCAATAAAAAACAATCGCAAGTTCATCGGCTGCTGCATGATCCTTCTTCTGGTGATCGTGGCGGTCATCACCCGGACCCCCGCCAACGCGGCTGCCGATGCCGCCAATGCGGAGGAGCGTTTCGTCACCATCGACTTCAACAACGTCGACATCAACGTCTTCATAAAGTTTATCAGCGAGCTGACCGGCAAGAACTTCATTGTCGACCAGCGCGTCCGGGGCAATGTGACCATCATCTCACCTACCAAGATATCGGTGGCCGAGGCCTACAAGGTGTTCGAGTCGGTGCTGGATGTCCACGGGTTCAGCACGGTTCAGGCCGGCAAGGTAACCAAGATCCTGCCCGCGCCGGAAGCCCGCACGAGTGACATCCCGACGCGCACCAGCACCAAGCCGGTAGCGGCGCAGGACCAGCTCGTCACCCAGCTGATCCCCCTGACGTACGCCGACGCCAATGAAGTCAAGCGGCTGTTCACCCCCATGGTGTCCAAGACCAGCCTCATCGTGGCCTATGACCCGACCAACATGCTGATTGTCACCGACGTGCTGTCGAACATCCAGCGGCTGATCAAGATCCTGAAGGAAATCGACGTGGCCGATGTCGGCCGGAAAATCTCGGTCATCCCGCTGCAGCACGCCGACAGCACCAAAATGGTCGAAACGCTGACGGCCCTGTTTGCGCCCAAGGGGGCACCCCGAAAACAGACCACCGGCGACACCACCAAATTTGTGGCCGACGAGCGCACCAATACGGTGATCGTTTTGGCCAGCACGGTGGAACTGGACCGGGTCCGGCAGTTGATCGATTTCCTGGACCGTGAAACCCCGCGGGGCAAGGAAAAGATACGGGTCTACTTTCTGGAGTACGCCAACGCGGAGGAAATCGCCAAGGTGCTGCAGAACCTGCCGAGCAAGGATACCGGCCAAATCAAGGACAAGGCCGCCGGCGGGGCGACCGGTGCGCCGCTGCTCGCGGGCAAGGTGAACATCACGGCCGACAAGGCGACCAACAGCCTCGTGATCACGGCCAGCAGCGACGACTATACCGTGGTGGAGGAGGTCATCCGCAAACTCGATATCCCGCGGCCAATGGTCTACATCGAAGCCGTGATCATGGAAGTCAACGCCCAGCGGGATTTCAGCCTGGGAACGGAGTGGACCGCGGCCGGCACGACCAACATCGGCAACCGGGACGCCGCGGTGGGCGGCGGGTTCCTGACGCCGCAATCCGCCATCCCGGCCCTGACCCAGGGCGTCCTGCCGCAGGGCTTTTCATTTGGCGTCTTCACCGAGGCGATCGATATCGCCGGCATCAAGTTCAACAACCTGACCGCCCTGGTGCAGGCATTCAAACAGGACCGGGACGTCAACATCCTGCAGACGCCGCAGATCCTGACCACCGAAAACGAGGAAGCCAAAATCAACGTCGGCAAGAACATCCCGTTCCAGACGCGCACCTCGACCACCGACAATGAAACCTTCAACTCCTTCGAATACCGCGATGTCGGCACGATTTTAAAAATCACGCCGCACATCAGCATCGAAAGGCTCGTCCGGCTCACCATCGGCCTGGAGGTCAGCGCCCTGGAATCCACGACGGACTTCCGCCCCACCACCTTCAAACGCACCATCGACACCACCGTCATCGTAGACGACAAGAGCACCATCGTCATCGGCGGGCTGATCGATGACACCAACTCCACCGCGGAATACAAGGTCCCGCTGCTGGGCGATATCCCGGTGCTCGGATGGCTTTTCAAATACCAGAACCGGTCGCAGCAGAAGACCAATTTGTACATCTTTCTGACCCCGCACGTCATCAACAACCCGGCCGAAGCCGCCACCGTTTACGGCCAGAAGAAAACGACGATCGACACCCTGCGCGGCGCCCGGGGCGAGGAAGAGCGGATCCAAAAAGGTCAACTCCAGGAGGGCCGGATATCAGAGGGCCAGATCCAGGAAGGCCAGATCAAGCTGTTCGGCCTGCCCCGGCGGATGCCCCAACCCAAATAATATAAAAAGAAAATAGACAACCGATGGAGAGCAGACTGTTCCACATCCTTGAAAACAGCTTCGGAATCACCGAGGCGCGCTTCGCGGAGGCCCTGCAGATCAAGAAGGAAAAGGGCGGCCGCCTGAGCGACATCCTTGTCACCCGCAATATTCTTTCGGAACGACAGCTGCTCGAAGCGATGAGCTTTCTCTACGACCTGCCGGTCTGGTTCGACCTGCCGCTCGACAATATCGACTTCGCCTTCACCCGCCGGGTCCAGATCCAGTTCCTGAAGAAGTACTTGATGGTCCCGCTGGTCATCAATGTCCAGGAGACGCTCAAGAATGGCGGCGCGCCGCCGGCCGCCGCCGGTGCCGAAGGGGCGCCGGCACCCCGCAGCAAGTATGTCATCGCCATGAACGACCCGTCCGGTTTTCAGCCGCTCGACGATCTGGTGCGCTCGCTCGGGCTCAAAGAGTACGACGTGGTGCTCTCGACCAAGGAAGCCATCCTGGCCGCCGTCAACATCTCTTATGATCTGAGTCAGAGCACGGCCGAAGAACTCGTTCAGGGACTGGAAGAAGACGGCAGCAACATCATCAGTGAACTCGAAGATACCGCGGACCTGCTCGACGACACCAGCGATGCACCGATCATCAAGCTGGTGAACCACATCCTGTCGCAGTCGATCAAGGCCCGCGCCAGCGACATTCACATCGAACCCTACCAGGACAGCTTCAAGGTCCGCTATCGCATCGACGGCATTCTCTACGACCTGTTGACCCCGCCCAAATGGATTCAGCCGGCTCTGATCTCGCGCATCAAGGTCATGGCCAAGTTGAACATCGCCGAGAAGCGGCTGCCCCAGGACGGCCGCCTGGACATCAAGATCGGCGCCCAGGACATCGACGTGCGCGTATCCACCATTCCGACCTCGTTCGGCGAGCGCGTGGTGCTCCGGCTCTTGAACAAGACCAGCGCGGTCTTCGACCTGCCGGAAATCGGACTGTCGCCCGATCGCCTGGCTCTTCTCAAGGCTCTGGTGCAAAGCCCGAACGGGATCATCCTGAACACCGGTCCTACCGGCAGCGGCAAAACCACCACGCTTTATGCGATTTTGACGACGATCAACAAGCCGGACATCAACATCATCACGATCGAAGACCCGGTCGAGTATCAGATCAAGGGCATCAGCCAGATCCAGGTCAATCCCAAGATCGACCTGACCTTCGCCCGCGGGCTGCGCTCCATCGTGCGCCAGGACCCCGATGTCATTCTCATCGGTGAGATCCGGGACAAGGAAACCGCCGATATCGCCGTGCAGTCGGCACTGACCGGCCACCTGGTCTTTTCCACCCTGCACACCAACGATTCGGCCAGTGCGATTACCCGGCTGGTGGACATCGGCGTCGAACCGTTTCTGCTTTCCTCCTCCCTGCTGGCAGTCATCGCCCAGCGGCTGGTCCGCACGCTCTGCAACGACTGCAAGGAAGCCTTCAAGCCCGACGACATGGCCTTCAGGAGCATCGGCATGGACCCCGCCCGCTCCCGCAACCACCGGATATACCGGGCCAAGGGCTGTGAAAACTGTTTTCACACGGGCTACAAAGGCCGCAACGCGATCTTCGAGATCATGGAGCTGAACGATGAACTCCGGTCGTTGATCCTTAAAACCTATGATTCGAACGTCATCAAGAAAAGAGCGCTGGAACTGAACATGATGTCCCTGCGCCAGGACGGAATCCAGAAGCTGTTAAACGGCGTGACCACCATCGAGGAAATCTTCCGGGTCACCATGAAGTGATCCGCGCCCGAAAGTCCCCCCTCTCCCGAGTCTTTTGCCGCCGGCAGATCCGAACTGACGCGAGGGATTGCTCTTTCGAGGGAGGCGTCAGTCAGCCCGCCAAAGGGTGGTTTCGAGACAGGCTGGCGTAGTGCGCCGCTTCCGCCAGGCGCCCGCGTTTCAAACATCCGTTGGCGTAGACGGCACATTTTTTCCGCAGGACGATGACGACCGCATCGCGCTGCGACGGGGTCAGCCGGCCGGCCTCGATCAACTTCACTAGGGAATGGATGCGGTAGCGGTCCAGGGAGGGTTGCCGTGACAATTGGTCGGCGTGGCCGCCGCGTTTGATCGTGAGCGGCTTTTCGATCAAGTGCACGGGAAAGCGGCTGCCGACCCTGAGCCACAGGTCGTAATCCTCACAGGCCGGCAGGTTCTCGTCGAACAGGCCGACGATATCGAAGAGTTCGCGCCGCACCATCACCGCCGACGGGCTCACCAGGCACAATTCCAGCGAACGTTCGAATATCATGCCGGAAGGTTTACGGTGACGCTGGCCGGGATTGACCCGCCGGCCGTTGCGAACCCAGATTTCCTCGGTCTGGCAGATCAGCGCCGCGGGGTTCATCTTAAAAAAATCGACCTGGACGGTCAGTTTATCGGGCAGCCAGATGTCGTCGGAATCGAGCAGGGCAATCAGCGCCCCCGAGGATGCGGCAATGCCCCGGTTGCGGGCGGCGCTGACCCCCCGATTCTCCTGGTGGATCACCCGCAGCCGGTCTCCGTAAGCGTCCAGAATCCGCGCCGACCCGTCGGTCGACCCGTCATCCACGACAATCGGCTCGACATCGGCATAGTCCTGCCCCAGCACCGAATCGATCGCATCCCGCACGATCCATGCGCGATTGTGCGTAGGAATAATCACGGAAACAAGAGAAGAGGTCATGGGTGATCGGTTATAGGTCAGGGCCATGGAATTTAAGAACGAGCCGTGGGTGATAGGGCGAGAACACAAGTAATGGGTGATAAGTCATGGGTCAAAAATAACGTTTTTATTGTAGAGGCTATTATACCTGACCAATGGCCCATAACTCGCGCCGGCCTATACGGGAAGAATTTTACTTTTATCGTACCACCAATACCGGAATCCCCACCTCGTGACGGACCGGATCAACTGTTTGCCCCCATATCAGATCGCCGATCAAACGATGTCCGTGTGATCCCATGACCAATATATCGACTTCGTGCGACGCTGCAAAATTGATCAATTCTTTGGAAGGGTCGCCTTGGGGAAGCGCAATCTCCACCGCAACCCCGCAAGCGCGCACCTCAGCGGCAATTTCCAGCAGGTATTGTTCATCATCACGCGTATGTTCGTCATACACATCTTTGCGGTATACCTGTGCCGGTGCGGAATCGGTCACATGGATCAGGGTAAGCAGCGCTTTCTCCGCTTTCGCCAGTGACAGGGCCCGGCTGACAATCGCGGTGTCGCCGCCATCGCGCCCCAATGCCGCGGCAATATGTTTTGCATGATGCGTTTTGATCCCCTCGATGACCGCCAAGGCGCCGGAAGGCTTCTTTTCTTTCCAACTCTTTTGACCCCGAATCAAGGGAAGCACAATAATATACAAAAGAAAAAATGAAAGCGCTGCAGCCATGCCAATTGTAAGCGTTAAAACAAACAGCGGAGCGCCGCCTTCTATCCATTCCGTGATTTGATCATACACCAGCTTACCGTTCAAAGAGATGATGATGACCGAAGTGATCCACGACGCCCCCTTGACCCATATGTTGCTGGAGAAAGAACCCATTTTCAGTTTGTCGCTGGTGAAATGTACCAGCGGAACGATGGCAAACGGTAATTGAAGGCTGAGAATCACCTGGCTCAAAATCAGGAGTTTGTACGTCCCTTCATCCCCCGAAATAGCGATTACCACAACAGCAGGCACAAGCGCTATTGAACGGGTGATCAAGCGACGCAGGTAGGGTCGCAGCCGAATCTTCACAAAACCTTCCATCACGATCTGGCCTGCCAGCGTACCGGTTAACGTCGAGCTTTGGCCTGCTGCCAGTAGCGCCAACCCAAACGCGATGGAGGCGGCATGCGTCCCAAGAAGTTGCTCAAGCAATTTGTAAGCCTGCTGAATCTCGGTGACGACAATCCCGTTAGGATAAAAAACAGCGGCCGCAAGAACAAGGATCGCTGCATTGACAAAAAAGGCCGCATTTAAAGCAATGACGGAATCGATGAAATTGTACTTGCATGCCTGAGCCTTCGCATCGATTGTCCGTGACACCCGGCGTGTCTGCACCAGCGAAGTGTAGGTAGAGATTATGGGGCATCACGGTCGCCCCGATGATACCAAGAATGATGTATAGCGACCCTGCGGGAAGGGAGGGGGTAAGCCCGGCGACTGCTGCTCCCCAATCCGGTTTTGCCAGAAACAGATTGATAATGAAACCACCGGCAATGACAGTGATCAGCGACAGAATGAACGCCTCCATCTTGCGCATTCCCAATCGCTGGATCGCAAGCAGCAGGAAGGTATCAAACAAGGTTACCAGCGCTCCCCAGAGCAAGGGCAGTCCGAAGAGAAGGTTCAATCCCAAAATGGTGCCCAGCACTTCGGCGAGGTCACAAGCAGCAATCGCGATTTCACACAATATCCAGAGCACAAACGAGGCCGTTTTGGAATATTCCGATCGACATGCCTGGGCAAGGTCCTTTCCGGTAACAATCCCGAGCCGTGCAGACAGTGTTTGCAGGAGCACTGCCATCATATTCGACATGAGGATCACCCAGATCAGTGCATAACCGAAGCGTGATCCGCCTTCCAGGTCCGTTGCCCAATTGCCCGGATCCATGTAACCGACACTGACCAGATAGGCCGGTCCCGCAAAAGCAAACATACGCTTCAATAATTTGGGATGCTGGGTTTCGACGGAACTATGAACCTCTTCAAGGGATTTTCCCTGAAAATGAGGCACTGGTTTTGCTTTTTCGGTCTGTGTTGTCTCCATATGTTTATCCGGCATTTCTTTGCGCTAATGCAAAAAAAACCTTATTTGCAAGACTGAATTTACCTATTCAAGCCCGCAAAACAGTATCCATATCTGCTAGGCCCATAAGGTTTGGGATCTCCGTACAATCGGATAAATGACAAGTTCGGGGCGATAGCGGCAGACACAAGTTACTCAACTCGAGCCTTGTTAGTAATATGAATGAGGTTCCAATCGGCTGGTATGAGAATCGTCAAAATGTCTTTATCGGGCACAATTTCAGTCGCGATTCTTTTCCCACCGGTAAACGCGCATCGGCGGTATGTTGAAAAGTTCAACCGCCATCTGCCCCGGTCCGAGGATGGGCTGGCACAGGCAGGCGACACGCTTGCTTAACTGGTATGCAACGAATCGTCCCCCCGGGGCGAGCACCGACGAGATCGCCTCAAGAATCTGAGATCCTGAGCTGCGGCTCATGGTGGAAAAGGGAATCCCGGAAATCAGGACCTCCGGAGCGCCCATTTCGTATGTCGAGAGGATTTCCTTTAACCCATTCGCGTCACCCCGGTGAGTGATGAGTCGACCATCCTTGATGCGGCTCACCAAGGTGTATAGATGGGGATTGATTTCGATGCTAAGGAGTTGGGCACGCGGCGCCATTGCTTGCAGTATCGCTTGGGTCGTGCCTCCGGAACCGGGACCCAGCTCAACAATAGCCTTGGCTGAACCGATTCCGGCGGCCGCCACGACGCGGCCTTCGAGGAAACGAGAGCTTGAGATGACCGACCCGATTTGGAAGGGGTGTTTCATAAATTCTTTAAAAAAGGCCAACTTGCCGTTCATTGGGGCATGAAGTGGTTTTTCATTTGACATTTGTCGGACTCCAACAAAATTTTTAAGTTCGCCGTCGTGTGATTAACGAAAAATCATCGCTTCAGTAATATAGACCATTTTAAAATGCAATGCGTTGCTGTGCACTAAGATCTCTCAATCCACCCTTCAAGTCCCTATCCCATTCTTTCTATCTCCCGCATCCGGTCACGCAGGCGTTTTTCGGATACCGGCACGGCGGTGCGCAGTTCCTGGGCAAAAAGGGACACCTTGTATTCTTCGATCAACCAGAAGAATTCCTCGACCGCGGCTCTTTTCTCGGGGCTGGAGGCCTCTGAAAGGCCTTTCAGGTGGCGTTCGAGACCGACCGTGAAAGGCGCCAGTCCGGCCGCCTTCGCCTGATCCTTCTCGAAGTTGACCGCGGCGCGTTCGGCCCTGATGTCGATCGCCCGCACATAGCGCGGCAGGTGTTCGAGCCGCTGCGGGTCGTAAAGCTCGATAAAGTTATCCGGGACCAGCCGCACCACCTCCGCCGTCAAGCGGCCGTACAACGCCGTCAGCACCGGTTGGTTTCCGGCGGCGGTTTGCAGCTGATGAAGGCGGCTGCGGGCGGCGTGATAGGCATCGATCACGGGCAGCGCCTGCCCCACTATTTCCCGGCCACGGGGAACAATCTCGGCGCCGAGCGCCTCGGCCCGGGCGGTAAAGGACGCGCGGGTGCGGATATCAAGTTCGAACAGCTGCGCAACGACGGCCTCGTAAAGCCGCTTTTCAATCCCCTTGATGCCGCCGAAATAACGCGCCGCCCGCGAGCGGTCCGCCGGCAGCGCCACCGCTTTTTTTAAAAATTTCAGCTCCCCGGAAAAATGAATCCGGTACAGGGCGGCCACGCCCTTGACGTGCGCGGCCTCCGCCGCCTCGCGCCCGTGAAAAAGCCTCAGGGTGATATTGCGTCCCGATTCGCTCTCTTCGACCGCCAGCCCCGGGAACGCCAGCCACGCGCGGCCCCCTTGCACCGTAAGCTCGACACTCTGCGGCAGGTCACCGAAATCCCATTGGGTGATCCGTGTTTTCTCCCAACGGCGCCGGGCCGCTTCCCAGTCTGCCTCCGGCAGGGCGCCCGCCACGCCCTGCCGCAGAATTTGCGGATCGCGCGAGCTGCGGAGGATCTCGCCGCGGGGTCCGGTAATGGCGATCCGCATGCGCAGATGCTCCGGCAATGCGTCGACCGTCCAAGCCGAAGCCGGAATATCCACGCCGAAACGCCGGAAAATCAATTCTGCCAAGGTGCCGATCAGGCTCCGGCTGTCCGCGTTTGATTCGTCGGCCAAGATTTTGGCGGTCGCCGCGATCGGGACCAGCCGCCGGCGGTAGGACTTGGGCAACCCCTTCAACAGCATTTCGATCTTTTCCTGCAGCAAGCCCGGAACGAGCCGATCGGTGGCGCCGGGCGGAACCAGGCCGGCGGCGGTGGCCGGAATGGCGACCGTCAGGCCGTCTTCATCCTGGCCGGGATTGAACCTGTAGGTGCAGCGGTATGGCTTTTCACCCAGCGTCACGCGGTCGGGATACCGGTCGAGCAGGTGAGCTTCCAGAGAGTAGGTCATCACGTCGGCGGGCTGCATGCGCAGAAATGTATCGCCCCCACTTTTGCGGATCAGGCGGTTCAGCGTGCGCCGGTCGTACACCGCCTCCAGGCGGTTTTCGTAGAACCGCGCCAGCTCCTCATCCTCCACCAGGATGTCGCGCCGCCGGATACGGTCCTCCATCTCTTTGACCTGCCGGACCACCTGTTGGTTGTGCCGCAGGAAGGCGGGCGCGGGCGACAGGTCGCCCTCGACCAGGGCCCCGCGGATAAAAATCGCCCGAGCGGCTTGCGGGTCGATCGGACCGAATGAGACCCTGCGGCCGGTCACGATCACCAATCCGAAGAGCGTCACCTGCTGGCTGGCGACCACCTCCCCGCGCCGCAAATCCCAACGGGGGTTCAGGTAGGTGGCGCGGCACAGCGACCCGCCCAGCTCTTCGAGCCAGGCGGAATCGATGGTGGCCGCTGTGCGGGCGAACAGCCGGCTGGTTTCGATCATTTCGGCCGCCACGATCCAGTCGCCGGCCCGGTTGAACAGCGCCGAGCCGGGAAAGATCATCACCTCGCGCCCCTTGGCGGCCTGGAAAATATTTTTTTCTTTTTTATACCCGATGTTGGACAGGAATCCGCTTAAAACGGCTTTGTGGATGGCCGCCCGGCGTCGTTCGGCATCGACCTCGGCGGCGCCACCCGCCCGCCGCAGGCCGTTTTCGACCAGGATCTCAGTCAACTGGGCGTGGATGTCGCGCCACTCGCGCATGCGGCGGTAAGACAGATAATGCGCCCGGCAGAATCTTTTGGCCTGGTTTTTCAACTGGCCACCAGCCGGTTTCTGACCGCCAAAAGTCTCCTGATACCGGTTCCAGATGTTGACGAGGGTCAGAAAATCAGAGGTCGGCTCGGCGAAAACCGCCTGGGCCAAATCGGCCTCCGCCGCGCGGTCGGCGGGACGCTCGCGGGGGTCCTGTATGCTCAGGGCGGCCGCGATAACCGTCACCTCGCCCAGGCAGCCCTGCTGCGCGGCCTCGATCAACATGCGCGACAGGCGCGGGTCGATCGGCAGCCGCGCCATCAGCGCGCCGCGCTTCGTCAACACCGGTCCCGCCGCCGCGGGCCCTGCGGCCCGCCGCCGCCCCGGGCGGCGCTGGCCGGCGCGGGCCGTGCCGGTCTCCCGCGTCTTTTTCTCTAAAGGAGCCTCGGCGATGGCACCGAGTTCCTTGAGCACTTCGGTGCCGTCACGAATGCTCCGGGCCGCCGGAGGGTCTATAAACGGGAAGTCGGCCATGTCGCCCAATCGCAGGGCCGTCATGCGCAGGATGACCTCGGCCAGGTTGCTGCGCAGGATCTCGGGCAGCGTGAAAAGCGGCCGTGCCAGGTAGTCCTGCTCACCGAAGAGGCGGATGCAGACCCCGTTTTCCACCCGCCCGCAGCGCCCCTTGCGCTGGTCGGCACTGCTGCGCGAGATCGGCTCGACCGGCAGGGCCGTGGTGCGCGTGCGTGGATTGTACTGGGATATGCGGGCCAGCCCGGTGTCCACCACATAGCGGATGCCCGGAATCGTGAGCGACGTCTCGGCCACGTTCGTGGCCACGATGATCTTGCGGCCGGCGGCCGGCTTGAAAACCCGGGCCTGCCGGTCGGCCGACAGGCGCGCGAAAAGCGGCAGTATCCGGTCGCCGGGTGCGCAGTCGCCCTCCAGGATCTCGCAGGTCTCGCGAATGTCCTGCTCGGTCGGCATGAAGACCAGGATATCGCCAAAGGGCCCCCGGCGTCTCAGGTCGCGGATCGCGGCCACCGCGGTTTCCACCGGCGTGGTCTCTTCGGGCGCTTCCCCGGATGCGGCCGCGGCATCGGCGGAGTCCGGATAATAGATGACCTCCACGGGAAACAGGCGCCCGGACACCTCGATCACCGGGGCGTTGTCGAAGGCGCGCGAAAACTTTTCGGTGTCGATGGTGGCCGAGGTGATGATCAGTTTGAGGTCCGTGCGCTTCTTTAACAGCGTCTTCAACAGGCCTAGGACGAAGTCTATGTTCAGGCTGCGTTCGTGGGCTTCATCGACGATAATGGTATCGTACTCGCCCAGGTAGCGGTCTTGTTGGACCTCGGCCAGAAGGATGCCGTCGGTCATGACCTTGATGAAGGCCTCGGGCCCGGTGCGATCCTGGAAACGGATCTTGTGGCCCACCGACCGGCCGGGCGCCTCGCCCATTTCCTCGGCGATCCGCCGTGCCACCGATGTCGCGGCGATCCGCCGCGGCTGGGTGCAGCCGATCCGGCCGGCTATGCCCCGCCCCGCCGCCAGGCAATATTTCGGCAGCTGGGTCGTCTTGCCGGAACCGGTTTCGCCCGCGACGATCACCACCGCATGGGCCGTGATGGCGGCGATGATATCCTCTTTGCGGTCGAAGATCGGCAGACCGGGAACATCGGGGAACCGGGGCCGGTTGGCCGCGCGCCACTTCTTGCGGGTCACCGATGTTAACAGCCGCCGCTCGAGCACCGCCAGATGATGGGCGACACCGCCGCGGGCCGCTGCGCCGGCACCACGGCGCTTCAGCTGCGCCAGCCGTCGGACGGCGGCATAGCGGTCGGCACTCATGGCGTCGCCCAGAAGCGACTCGATCCGGCGAATATCGTTATCCGTCATTGATTAATGACACTTTTGATGGTTAAAAAAAGAGTCGCTTATCTTAACAAACCGATCGCGGCAAGAAAAGCGCCAAACCGGCCGGACGACGAAACGATCACCGGCTTTTGTCCGGAGTGTCATTCACCCATTACTATGGAGGGCCGCCATGAAATTTGTCATCATCGGCGCCGATGCCGCCGGCATGAGTGCCGCCAGCAAGGCCAAACGCACCACCCCCGACCTCGAGGTGACCGTTTTCGAAAAAACCAACGATGTTTCCTACAGCGCCTGAGGGATGCCTTACGTCATTGGCGATCCCCGGCGGGGCATCGATGAGTTGATTGTCAGGCGGGCCGAGGTTTTTCGCGAAAAACAAGGCATTAACCTGTTCACCAGCCATCCGGTGGACCGAACCGACCGGCGCGCAAAAGTCATCGGCGGGACAACCTCGGAGGGTGAAGCGTTCGAAGCGTCGTATGACAAGCTTCTGATCGCCACCGGCGCCTGCGGGAACCTGCCCGCCATCGAAGGCATCGACCTGCCCGGCGTGGTGATGTTGAGAAATCTTGCGGACGGCCGTCGCATCGAACGCCTCATCGCCACCAAGAACGTCCGGCAGGTGGTCATTCTCGGCATGGGCTACATTGCGCTGGAAATGTGCGAAGCTCTGCGCGCGCTCGATATCGGGGTGGCCATGGTCAAGCCCGGTGCCCGGTTTCTGCCCTGGCTTCAGGAAGAGATGGCCGCGCGGGTCGCCAAGGAGGTGGCCGATCACGGGGTGGCCGTGCATGCCGGACACCGGATCGAGCGCATCGAATCCGCCGGCGGCCGGCTGCGGGTCGTCTGTGACCGCCTGACCCTGGAAGCCGACATGGTGCTGGCAGCCACCGGTGTCACGCCCAACAGCTCACTGGCCGCCGCCGCCGGCCTCGAGCTGAGCGTCTGGAAATCGATCGCCGTGGACCGCCGGCTGCAGACCTCGGATCCGGACATTTACGCGGCCGGCGACTGCGCCGATGCCTTCCACATCGTGACGGGACGCAAGACCTGGGTCCCACTGGCATTGCGGGCCAACCGGTCCGGTTGGGCCGTGGCCGACACGGTCTGCGGGCACCCCGTGGAACTGCCGGGCATCGTCGGCACCGCTGTCTTTCGGGTCTTCGAATTGGAAGTCGCCCGAACGGGCCTGGATATACACGAGGCCGAAAGAGAAGGGTTCGCACCGGTGGAAAAGATGATCAAGACCCGTTCGCGCGCCCATGGTCATCCGGGCAGCCGCACGATTTTTGTGAACATGGTCGGCGACAAAAACACCGGCCGCCTCCTGGGCGTCCAGATGGTCGGCCGGGAAGGCGTCGCCCACCGGATCAACGCCCCGGCCGTGGCCCTGCACGCCCGCATGAGCGCGGCGGATTTCAGCCAGACCGACCTGTCCTACGCGCCGCCCTTCGGCCCGACCTGGGACCCGTGCCTGACGGCCGCCAACCAGCTGCTGAAGGAATTGTAGCCAATTTTATTGCCACCCCTTTTACAAAACATGATTGATGGGTATGTTGAAAGAGACTTGAATTTGAAGCGCGTTGGGTTGAGCGAAACCAAACCCTATATCGGCGAAGGTAATCACTGTTTGTTGGGGTTCGTTACACTCACCCCAACTTACCCGTTCATCCGGACTCCGGTGCGTTATCTTATGTATTGCGGCAACCTTGTTGTAAAATCGATGAAATCCTTCAACTGACAAACTGACCGACCTAACTGACCAAACTGACTCAACCGACCAAACTGACCTAACTGACTCAACTGACAAACGGGAGGAGGACATGAAACTGGCGATGATCGGCCTCGGGCGCATGGGCATGAACATGGCCCGGCGCCTGCTGGCGGGCGGCCACCGGGTGGTGGCCTACAACCGCACGCCGGATAAAACCGAACAGATGGTGTCGGAAGGTGCCGAGGGCGCCTTTTCCCTCGCGGAAGTGGTTGAAAAGCTCGAAATGCCGCGGATTGTCTGGCTGATGCTGCCGGCGGGCCGCATTGTCGATGATCACATCGAGCAGCTGGTGCCGCTGCTCGCCGCCAACGATGTCCTGATCGATGGCGGCAACTCCTTTTACAAGGACGACATCCGCCGGGCGGACCGGCTGGCCAAGCAGGGCCTCCACTACCTGGATGCCGGGGTCAGCGGCGGCATCTGGGGGCTTGAGGTCGGCTACTGCACCATGGTCGGCGGCGAGCGGGAAACCTTCGACCTCATCAAGCCAATTTTTGAAACACTGGCGCCTCAGGACGGGTATCTCTACTGCGGAAAAGCCGGCGCCGGCCATTTCGTCAAAATGGTTCACAACGGGATCGAATACGGGATGATGCAGGCCTACGGAGAAGGTTTTGAAATCCTGGCGGCCTCCGAATTCGCCGATACTTTCGACTATGCCGACATCGCCCATTTGTGGAACCAGGGCAGCGTCATCCGCTCCTGGCTGCTGGAACTGGCCGAAGCGGCTTTCCGCAAAGAAGGCACCCTATCCGACATCGGGGGCCACGTCGACGATTCCGGCGAAGGCCGCTGGACCGTCATGCAGGCCGTTGAAACCGGCGTACCGGCCGAAGTCATCACCCTTTCCCTGATGCGGCGTTTCAGGAGCCGTCAGAAGGATCCCTTTACCGAAAGGGTGCTGGCCGCCCTGCGCCGTGAGTTTGGGGGCCATGCCGTCGAGTCCGCGAAAAAGTGACCTTAAAGCGGTCCAAAGGGCTACCACGGGCCGCAGTGAACCCCGGTGAGGAAGGAGTGTTTACCCCTTGACTGAAAGACCAAGCCCCGGCGCGGACGCCACCCAACCTGTCGTGCGCGTGCGCACCTCGGACATGAATATGCCCGCCGACGAATGCCGCAGCCCCCGGCGCAGCGAACCGTGCACCATCGTCATCGCCGGGGCCACGGGTGACCTGACCGCGCGCAAGTTGATGCCGGCGCTCTTCAACCTTTTCTGCAGCGAAGGCCTGCCGGAATCTTTTGCCATTGTCGGATGCGGCCGCACGGAGCTGAGCGACCAGCGCTTTCGAGAAAACATGGCACAAGCCCTGGCCGCAGAAAGCGGCGACAGTTCCAAGCGCCGGCGCTTCACCGAGTCGTTGTACTATCTGCCGCTCGCCTACGATGATCCGGAATCCTACCTGCAGCTGGCCGAACGGCTCAAGGCCATCGACACCCGCCACCACACCCGCGGCAACCGGATCTTCTATCTGGCCCTGCCCCCGGCTCTTTACAAAACCGTGGCCCGAATGCTGGGCCGGGCCGGACTGGGCCGCGAGAAGACCGGCGGCAACTGCTGGGCGCGGCTGGTCGTGGAAAAGCCCTTCGGCCACGATCTGGAATCGGCCATCGAACTGGACCGCGTCATTCACCGCCATTTTAAAGAGCACCAGGTGTTTAGGATCGATCATTACCTGGCCAAGGAAACGGTGCAGAACGTGCTGATGTTCCGTTTCGCCAACGCCATTTTCGAGCCGATCTGGAATCGGCGCTACATCCATTCGGTGGAGGTGACGGCCACCGAGACGCTCGGCGTCGGGCATCGTGCGGGGTATTATGAAAAGGCCGGGGTGCTGCGGGACATGTTCCAGAACCACATGATGCAGCTTCTGGCCCTGACGTCCATGGAACCGCCGAGCCGCTTCGAGGCCGAGCGGGTCCGCGACGAACGGGTCAAGCTGTTTGGTTCGCTGCGCCCGTTCCCGGTGGATCGTCTCCAGGATTTCCTCGTTCTCGGCCAGTACGGGCGCGGAAGTGTGGACGGAAAGCCGGTTGCCGCCTACCGCGAAGAACCGGACGTGGCGCCCGACTCGTTGACACCGACCTATGCCCGCATGAAGGTTTTCGTAGACAACTGGCGCTGGCAGGGCATTCCGTTTATCCTGACCTCCGGCAAACGCCTGGCCCGCAAGCTGACGCAGATCGCCATCCAGTTCCGGGAAGTCCCCCACTCGATGTTCCGGCAGGTCCTGGGCGACACGATCAACCCCAATCGCCTGACCCTGGGAATCTATCCGGCGGAGGAGATTTCCCTCACGTTTCAGACCAAGACACCCGGTCCCCGCGTTTGTCTGCGCAACGTCACCATGGATTTCTTTTACCACCCGACGGAGGCCGGCCATAAGCTGGACGCCTACGAGAAGGTTCTGCTGGACTGCATGCTGGGCGACCAGATGCTGTTCTGGCGTCAGGATGCCGTGGAGCAGTGCTGGGCTTTTCTGACCCCCATTCTGGCCGAATGCGAAACCTGCGGCGACCGGGCGCAGATGCTCCAGCCTTACCCGGCCGGCAGCAGCGGGCCGGAGGAGGCCGGGCGGCTGTGAGGTGTGGATGACATCACCGGTTCGCATCATCATTGATCACAATCCCAATCGCCTGGCGCGGCAAGGCGCTGAGCTGTTTCAACACGCCGCCGTTGCCAGTGTGGCCCGCAGCGGTTTTTTCACCGTGGCCCTTTCTGGCGGCGGCAGTCCGCGGCCGATGCATCGCCTGTTACCCGCCGAGCCTTATCGCTCCGGGATTCCGTGGCACCACACCCACTTGTTCTGGGCCGATGAACGCCTGGTGCCGGCCACCGATCCGGCCAGCAACTTCGGCGGCGCCGGAAAAGATTTTTTAAGGCTTCTGGCGATCCCGGAGGGCAACATTCACCCCATGGTGTCACCCAAGGCACCGGCCGCCGCCGCCGAGGCCTACGAACAGGAGCTGCGCCGTTATTTCACCTCTATCGGAAGCCCCGCTCCGGTGTTCGACCTGATTCTTTTGGGTGTGGGTGATGACGGCCACACGGCCTCTATTTTTCCGGGCGATGCCGGCGCGGTGGCCACCACACGCTGGGTGGCGGCCGTCAGGGGCGGCTCGCCCGATGTCGATCGTCTGACGCTGACGCTGCCGGTCATCAATCAGGCCCGCCAAGTCGTGTTTCTGGTTACCGGATCGAAAAAGGCGTCCGTTGTTCGCAGGCTTCTGGCGGAGGCATCCGACCGGCTGCCGGCCCGCCGCATCCATTCGCAAAACGGGAAAGTGGTTTGGCTTTTGGACGAGGCCGCGGCGGCCCTGCTGCCGCCGGATCTACCGGGGTGCGACCGCCCGGCGTGACACACCGCTGACACCAGGCGATGCCGCCCAGGCGGCGGTGCATCGCGAGACTGAACGGAGAGAGAGCATGAAGACCATTCTGGCCGCCGACATCGGCGGAACCCACAGCCGCTTCGGCGCTTTCAGGACAGGCCCAGACCGGAAACTCAGTCTCGCTAAATCTCTCTGGCTGGACACGACTAAATACGATTCTTTGAAAGCCATGCTCGATCAGCTCGAAAAAGAAGCCTTCGGTTTAACGACCGCGGCGGCGGACGCCGCAGTGCTGGCCGTCGCCGGCCCGATCATCAATCAGTCATACAGCAACCCGCCCAATATCGACTGGGACATCGACCTATCCGAGCTTGCCCGTCAAACGGGCCTCAAGAAGTACGCCCTGATCAATGATTTCGTCGCCCAGGCGTTTGCCTGCCGATCACCGGTAATGGACGCCGCCCGCCGGGTTCTGCCCGGAGACGTCGACCCGACCGCGCCCCTGGCGGTCATCGGAGCGGGCACCGGCCTGGGCCAGGCGACACTGATACCGCTGGAAAAAGGCGGATACGCGGCCCTGGCGTCCGAGGGCGGCCACGCCAGCTTCCCTTTCGAGTCGACGGCGGAAGACGGCTACCGGCATTACCTGCTCGAGGAAACCGGTGAACCCTACGTCAGGGCCGAGGGCGTGGTTTCCGGCCGGGGACTGAGCCGGTTGCATCATTTCCTGACCGGAGATCGACTCGAACCAGCGGAAGTGGCACCCAAGCTGACAACGGATTCCAAAACCCTGCGTTGGATGGCGCGATTCTTCGGCCGCCTTACCCGCAACTACGCCCTGCAGGTGGTGGCCTTCGGCGGCGTGTACATTTCGGGCGGTGTCGCCGCCAAAGTGCCGCAACTGGTGACCCACCCTGAATTCGCCCGTTCTTTCCGACAGACTACCGTCATGGCGCACGTGCTCGATCGCATTCCGGTATTTCTGAACTCCGACGAGGAGAGCGGCCTGTGGGGGGCCGCCTTCAAGGGCCTGCAGATGCTGCGAAAAGACTGATTCAATGCCGGGAACATCGCGATCTCTTTTTCAGTCAGCGTCTTTATTTTCGCGGATAACTGCTTAAATTCTAAAATTCAAACCGCAATCAACGATTATGCCTATCCAAGGAGACGCCATTTATGCCTGATCACCTGAAAGGATTCGCCACGCGGGCGGTGCACGCCGGACACTCGCCCGATAAGGAAACCAACGCCCGCGCCGTGCCGATCTACCAGACCACGTCCTTCACCTTCGATGACACCGCGCACGCGGCCGATCTCTTCGGGCTGCGTCAATTCGGCAACATTTACTCCCGCATCATGAACCCCACGGTCGATGCGCTCGAACAGCGCATCGCGGCCCTGGAGGGCGGTGTCGGCGCCCTGGCACTGGCTTCCGGCCAGGCGGCCGAAACGCTGGCCCTGCTGACCTTGGCCGGGGCGGGTGACGAAATCGTTTCTTCCACCGACCTTTATGGCGGCTCGGTCAGCCTTTTCAGCCACACCTTCAAAAAGCTCGGCATCACAGTCAGGTTCGTGCCTCCGGGCGACCCGCAAGCCTGGGAAAAGGCAGTGACCGAAAAAACCCGGGCTTTTTTTACCGAAACCATCGGCAATCCCAAACTCGACATCGTCGACATCGCCACCATTGCGGAAATCGGCCGGCGACACGGCGTTCCATTGGTCGTCGACAACACCGTCACCACGCCCTATCTTTTGCGACCGTTCGAATTCGGGGCCGCGATCGTCGTGCACTCCGCCACGAAGTTCATCGGCGGCCATGGTACCTCCATCGGCGGTCTGATCGTCGATTCGGGCAACTTCGACTGGCAGGGATCCGGCCGGTTTTCAGCCTTCGTCGAACCGGAGCCGGCCTACCACGGCCTGAAATTCGTGGAGACTTTCGGCAGCCTGGCCTTCATCCTGAGGGCGCGTGTCATCGGCCTGCGGGATATGGGCGCGGCGATGAGTCCCTTCAATGCCTGGCTGTTTCTCCAGGGGCTGGAAACCTTGTCTCTGCGCATGGCCAAACACTCGGAAAACGGCCTGCAGGTCGCCCGCTTTTTGGAAAACAACCCGTGTGTCTCCTGGGTCCGTTACCCGGGTCTAGAATCCTCGCCGACCTATCACCTGAAGGACAAGTATCTGCCGCAGGGACAGGGGGCGTTGGTCGGATTCGGGATCAGCGGCGGCAAGGCCTCGGCGGTCAAGTTCATCGAAAGCGTGAAACTCTTCAGCCACCTGGCCAACATCGGCGACGCCAAGAGTCTGGTCATCCACCCGGCTTCGACCACGCACGAACAACTGAGCGAGGACGAGCAGCTGGCGGCGGGCGTCACACCGGATTTTATCCGCCTGAGCATCGGCATCGAAGACATTGACGACATCACCCACGACCTGGACCAGGCGCTGGAGGAGGGGGTTGGCTGCAAACTGTAACCGGATGCGGGCGAAAAATTTTTCGCCCCAGCAAGACAGCCGGATGCCTTGGCGGCTGTTCATCCGGGCTGCGGCGCGTCGTTCACTCAGAAAACGTCATGACCTTCAGGGTAGAATGATAAAATCCATGGCATCCTTACCCGCCAGATATACTTTGAACGGTCATTAACCGCGATTTCCTCTGACTCCCTCGCCCACCGGGAGAGGGTTGGGGTGAGGGAAAAAAAATCGTAAATTGTTGCCGCTCAAAGTATAACAATGAACTCAAAAAACTGACCCAACTGACTCAACCGGCTCAACCGGCCTAACGGGCCAAACCGGCCAACTGACCCCCATGACTCTTCGCGAGGAACTCAAATGTCGCGCGGCCGAGTCCGCCGTTGAGCAGGTTCGCTCCGGCATGGTGCTGGGGCTGGGCAGCGGCACGACCGTCGCCTATGCACTGCGGCGCCTTGCCGAGTTGCTGCGCTCCGGAAAGATCGCCGACGTGTGCGGCGTGCCGAGTTCGATTCAAACCGAAAACCGCGCCCGGCAGTTGAAAATACCGCTGACCGGCCTCGACCGGCACCCGGTCCTCGATCTGACCATCGACGGGGCCGATGAAATCGATCCGCACCTGAACATGATCAAGGGCGGCGGCGGGGCCCTGCTGCGGGAAAAAGTTCTGGCCCAGGCCAGCCGCCGCACACTTTACATCGTCGATGCCAGCAAGCTTTCGCCGCGACTCGGCAGCCGTCACCCCTTGCCCGTTGAGGTCATTTATTTTGCCGCCAGATACATCGAAGACTATCTGGTCGCTCTGGGAGCAAGTGTTGCGCCGCGGCTGGCCGCCGATGGAAAAGCCTTTCGCACGGACCAGGACAACCTGATTCTCGATGCAGATTTCGGTCCGATCGAAAACGCCGCAGAGCTGGCCGCCCGGCTGGCGGAAAAGGCGGGTATCGTGGCCCATGGACTCTTTCTGCAGTTAGCCGACGAGGTGATCGTGGCCGAAGAGGATTCTGTCAGGCACCTCAGACGCTCGCCGTGATGCCGGCGGCCGGCAAAGCGTTGCGACCGGCCGGACACCTCCGGTCACAACCGAGCATAAACCACCCCAACTGGAAGGACACAACCGATGAAAACCCGTCAATTCACCCCAATCCGATGCGTGCCATGGCTGTTGCTGCTGATGGTGATCGTCTCCGGTTGTGCCGCCCCCAGGATCAGCATTTTCGGCAACGATGGCGAACCGCTGGACGAGTACACCCTGCAGGGCGGCGGTGCGGGCAAAATCCTGTTCGTCCCGATCAAGGGCATCATCACCACCGACGATGAAAAAGGCTTGATCCGCAGAAGACCGAGTGTGGTGCAGGAGATCGCCGCGCAACTCGATAAGGCGGCCAAGGACAGCGACATCGGCGCCGTGCTGTTTTCCATCGATTCGCCGGGCGGATCGGTGACGGCCAGCGACGTCCTCTACCACGAAATCTTACGGTTCAAGGAGCGGACCGGCAAAAAGGTGGTCGTATCCATGATGGGCGTGGCGGCTTCGGGCGCCTACTTCGTCGCCCTGCCGGCCGATGCCATCATGGCCCATCCAACCACCATCACCGGTTCGGTGGGCGTTCTTTTCCTGCAGCCCAAAGTCATGGGGTTGATGGATAAAATCGGCGTGGATGTCCAGGTCGCCAAATCCGGCGCGAACAAAGATATCGGCTCGCCGTTCCGGGCGGCGACCGCCCAGGAAAAGCAGATCATCCAGGAGATGACCGACCGGCTGGGGCGCCGGTTCCTCGACTTGGTGGCGCAGCATCGACGCCTCGACGTCCAGGCCCTGGCCGAGATCGCCAGCGCCAAAATTTACCTGGCCGAGGATGCCCAGCGCTTGGGGCTGATCGATCGTATCGGCTACCTGAGCGATGCCGTCGATGAAGCCCGCCGGCTGGCCGGCCTTGGCCCGGATGCGAAACTGGTGGTCTACCGGCGGCAGAAATACGAAAACGACACCCCTTACAACATGGAGAGCAGCTGGAGCGGCGGCGACCCGAAACTGACCCTGATCGACCTGGGCCTGCCGGCATCCTCGGCCGGAGACATCGGCACCGGTTTCTATTACGTGTGGCCGGCGGCAGCGGGAGAACGGTAAACCCTATGCTGACCGATAAATTTACCGTCACGGTAGAAGTGGTGCCCCCGGCCGGCGCAGACGCCGGTGCGTTGCTCTCAGCGCTGCAGTCGCTCAAGACCCTGCCGATCGATGGCTTCAGCGTGGCCACGAATCCGGTGGCCAAACCACGGATGAGCGCGTTGGCCCTGTGCACGCTCATCCGTCAAAAAACCGGCCGGCCGGCCATTTTGCATTGCACCACCCGCGACCACAGCCAGTTGAGCCTACAAGGCCTGCTGTGGGGAGCCGCAGCCCTGGGCATTGAAACGGTCCTGGCCTGCACCGGTGATTTCGTCGCCCTCGCCGACCGGGCCAGAACAACCGATGTCCGTGACATGGATGTCTTCGGCCTGGTCAAAATGGGCCGGGAAGCAGGCCTTCGCACCGGCGTGGTTCTCGACCCGCATCCCGAAACCAACGGTTTGAAGCCGGCGGTCGACCGTCTGAAGAGAAAAATCGAGGCCGGCGCACAATTTGTTGTCACCCAGCCCCTCTATGACGAAAGCGGGGCGGACGAACTGGCCGAGGCCGTCCGGCACATCGGCATTCCGGTTGTCCTGGGAATCCTGCCCTTGCGTTCGCATCGCCACGCCGAGTTTCTCCACCACAAAGTGGGCGGTATCGCCGTACCCGAAAAGGTCCGGGAACGCATGCGCCGTGCGGAAAACCCGGTGGCCGAAGGCACCCGCAATGCCGTCGAGGTGTTGAACCTGGCCCGCGAGCGCTTTGCGGGCGCGTGCATCATGCCGCCTTTCGACCGCTACGAGACGCTGGCCGACATGCTACCGGAAATTTCCTGATGCGGCCGGGTGGTCGACGCCTCATCACCGCTGGTTTTTACGGTTCCCCATCCCCTTTTCCCGGTTGTAAAAACGGGCGATCGTGCCCGGCGCGATGCCGAGCAGGAAGGCGGCGATGGCCGATTGGTTGATGAGCCAGGTCTTTAAGACGCCCACGTGCCGCCAGCGCCGGGCCGAAGTGGTCACCGGAACCGGCAGGACGACGATGCGGCCGTTTCTCTTCAGCCGGCGCACCAGTTCGAAATCCTCCATGATCGGCAGATTCGGGAACCCGCCGACGGTTCGGAACGTCTCAGCGGTCAAAAACAGCGCCTGATCGCCATAGGGCGCTTCCAGGCAGCGGGAACGCCAGGTGGCCGCCTGGGCCATGAAGCGCAGCGACGGACGGAGCGAATCGATAAAAAGCGCGAACGCCCCTGCGGCAACGCCGCTACGTGACAGAGCCGCGCGGACCAGGGCGTCATAGCCCGCCGGCAACCAGGTGTCGGCATGCAGAAAAAGCAAAATCTCTCCGGTGGCGGCCGCGGCGCCGACATTCATCTGGCGCGCCCGTGGTGGTTCGGCTGGCAACACCCGCGCCCCGAGCCGGCCGGCAATACCGCTCGTATCGTCGCGACTGCCGCCGTCAACGACGATCACCTCGACCCGCTGGGCGTTACGCGCCCGCCGCACGGTGTCGCCAATTCCGGTGGCCTCGTTCAGGGCCGGGATGACAACGGAGATTCGCGGTCGAGCGAACCGTTCCCAGACTACCAGGTCTTCCGGCCGGTCCACGTCTGCCAGGGGCTCCAGCAACGCCACCGACAGCGCCAAATCCGTCGCCGTTGCCAGTGACAGCGCCAGCACGCGGCGGGTGCCCCAAGGCATTCCGGCAAAAAGGGCCGGCAGCGCCTGGCCTTGAGCGCGCCGCCGCAGGCCCACCAGGTAATAGCCGCCGTCGGTTGCCGGCCCAAAAACCGCGTCATTGTGCCGCAGCAGGTCGAAGGCCCGCCCGATAATCTCCGCGGTGATGCCCGGGATGTCGGTGCCGACGATGACGGCCGTCGGCGCGCCGGCCTCAAATGCCGCCGCCATGGCGGTTGTCATCCGGTCGGCCAGGTCACCGGCACCCTGGTCGGCGCAACGAATATCACGGCCGAGCCAGTTTCGCATCGACCAGGCATTCGCGCCCACAAATCGGATTTCGACCGCCAGCGGTCGCACTCGCGCGAGCCGGCCCACGGTATCCAGGAGACGTTCGGTCATTTGACGCTGCAGGGCCGCGGCGCCTTCCGGTCCCAGCACGGGAATCAGCCGGGTCTTGGTGTGGCCGGCCAGGGGATAACGGGTGAAGACGATCAGCTGTTCGAGCGGCTGGGGCAATCGTGAGTCCTTAAACCTTTTGTCTAAAAGCGCTGTTGTCCCTATGGGCGCAAAATGGCCGGATGGTCGGGGCTAGTGTTGGAACCATAATTCAAAAGCGGGCCGGCTGCGGTCTTGAATGCCATTGACAGAAGGTTTCAGGCCCACTTAGCCATGGCTTGACCGGGCGGGGGCTTCGCGGTTGCGGAATTCTGGGCGGCATGGTGCGGGTTTCTTCTCACAGCGAATAGGAGAAAACAGTGACACACACCCTATTGAATGTGATACCGTTCGCGGGCCTCTTTCTCGATCTGCTCGGGCCGGATGTCCAGGTCCTTTTTGGGGGACACGATGTGAATATCGTATTTGGAAGATCGTTTTCCGGCGTTGGTCGACGCATACACCCGCAACACGCCCAGCACCCGAATGCCCTCGTATTGGGCGAAGACATCCTCCGGGCTGAATTCCTGCTTCTTGCGCTTGATTTCCCCCAGCAGGCTCGGATTGATTTCCTCCAGTGAAAACGTACAGAACTCACCGAACTTGCCGATCCCCAATATTCGCGTGAGACCCGTAAAGCTGTGCTCCTTGTAGCGCGTGTCGTGGCAGACCACGATGTAGGGGGGGTAGAGCACGGTGCCGTCGCGGGCCGTCACGGGTTCCAGCGCCGCATCGAGTTTCTGGGAAAACGCCGCGGCCTGTTTCTGGGTGAAATTGAATTCGTTGTTGCAGTAGGTGAAGAACATGGGCGGATCGATCAGTCCGACCGAGGCACACGTGCTGATTCTCGTTCGGGCGCCGTACGGCGGTTTGAAGTAAACCGGGCAATGACTGCGGATGATATCGTCCGAATTTATTTTGATGGGAATTTTGGGGCCGGTTTTCAACGTTCTCCTGAAGGCCGCCCGCTTGAACGTGTAAATCCTTCGGGCCGCTTTCGAAAAAAAGCCGGTGTCCAGATTGATGCCCGGCACAACCCCGTCCGGATACAGCAAGGTGGCATTGTCGTAGCGCATGGTCGACCTGATTTTTTCACGAAACGATTCGACCGTCAGCTCCCCGCCGGACTCATACTTGATGGGACTCTCGTCCACATCCTGATAAACCAGGCCCCCGGGAATAAAGATGGCCCCCTTGTTGTCGTACTTCCCGGTGGCGCCCTCTTCGTTGATTTCCGGCAGAATCCTTTCTTTGTTCTGGCCGAGCATCTTCCACAGAGTGTCCGTCCGGATGGAAATAACGGCTTTTATCAACTCGTTTCCAAGTATGGTTCGTTTGGCTATCATGCGTCACGGTGCCGGAATGAGGGGTTGCTGAACACGCGGCCGGCTATAAACCATGCGGTCCGCAAACTATCTGAATCATATAGCAGAATCACGCCGTGCGGTAAATTGTCAATTTCGGCCGGCCGTCAGCGTTTCCGGATTCTTTCATAACGTCAGAAACGGATCGAAGAGCGACCGTATGAAAGCCAGGTTCAGGTAGCGCTGCAACGTCTGCCAGGTGTCTGGATTTTTCACTCCGGAAAATTCGGTCTGGTAGGTCACCCAGGCCATGGCCGACCACGAAATGCCCCGCAGGACCACAAACGGGTCGCGCAGGCGGATTCGGTCGGCCATTGTGTCGCGCAGGTGCTTGTCCCGGATGTTGCGGCAATAGGCGGTGATGAATTTTTTTTTCGCGCCGCCCGTCATTCGGAAAGCGGTTTTCCAGAGGGTGGTCAACGGGGAGCAGAAATGGCACAGGTCCTGGGAAGGATCGCCCCAGCGCGGCATTTCCCAGTCGACCAGGTGAATCGTGCCGCGCTCGCGATTGACGATGAAGTTGCCCGAATTGACTTCCGTGTTGACGATACAACGCCAGGGGTCATGGACAAAATACGCTTCCCGCGCCCGCTCTGCCTCCGCCCAGGACAAGACCTCCTTGAGGTAATCGCGAATCGCGGCATCCGCCAGGGGCGAGGCGAAGTAATGCGCCAGCAGCTTGCGGCACTCATCGTATATCAGCGAAAGCGGCGCCTCTTCGCGGATCAGGTGGTTATCGGCCGGTCCGACCTCGACCTGGTGCAGGGCGGCGAAAAGGGCCGCCGCGGCCGCGAGGTCCCTTTGGTAGTCCAGCGGTTCTCCCGGCAGATACGCCATCACCAGCACGCCCCGGTCGAGACGTTTTCGGGAGTCGTCCACGAAAAAGGGACGAGGCGTATGGCCGCTTTCCGCCAACAGCTTCAAGGTTCGGTACTCATAAACGATCTGATCCGAACGCCCGATTTGGGTGCCGATGTTGACCCGCAGCACCAGTTTCCGGTCGCCGGCCGGCGATGACACCAGGTAGTTGAGGTTGTACTCCCCCTGCGCCAGCGGGGCCGCGATATAGCGGTGCCCGCCCATGGCCGGTAAGTCGCGCCAGTCCCGGGCGTCGAGATAGGCTTGCACCCGCGGCAGGTATGTTGTCATCAGGTTCATGGTTGGTAGATCGGTTGGAACCGTTGAGCCCGTGAAAACACGCAAATTCTTTCGGGCGGCAGGCGCAGCCGGACCGTTTGGCCGCGGTGGAACTGCTGCCTTCCGGCCAGCACGACCAAGGATCCGCCGCGGCATGTCACCCAGAGACGGGTGGCCAGCCCCTCGAAGTGGCTGCGCTCCACCCGACCTTCCAGTTCGAATTCGCCGGTCGTGGAAATCAGAATGTCTTCCGGCCGGATCGTTGCCGTCAGCGGATGGCCGTTGCCGGTAACGGCCGGCAGGTCGAAAGCACCGAAACCGGTGTGCAGCAATCCATCCTTGAGCTGCCCCTTGAAAAAGTTGACGCCGCCGAAGAACCTCGCCACTTCCGGGTCCTCCGGACGGTAGTAAAGATCCTGCGGTTGGCCGACCTGGCGCAGCCGGCCGTCCAGGAGCAGGGTTACGCGGTCGGACATGATCAGGGCTTCGGATTGGTCGTGGGTGACGAACAGGGTCGTCACGCGCGTCTTTTCCTGAATATCCTGAATCAGCTCCCGCATCTGTTGGCGCAGGCTGGCATCCAGGTTGCTCAAGGGTTCATCGAGCAGCAGCACGGCGGGCTTCAACACCAGCGCCCGGGCGAGACTGACCCGCTGCTGCTGCCCGCCGGAGATTTCGTGCACTTTTCTTTTCTCGAGGCCCGTCAAACCGGTCAGCGCCATGATTTCCCGCACTGCCTCGCGGATGTCCGGCCGCGGCAGGCCCTTCATCTTCAACCCGAAGGCGATGTTCTGTTCGACATTCATGAAGGGAAACAGCAGGGGGTCCTGAAAGACCATGACCGTGTTGCGCCTTTCCGGCGCGATGTCGGCCAGGGATTTGCCATCGAGTTCGATCCCGCCGTCGGATAATTCGATCAAACCCGCCACGGCTTTTAAAATCGTGGTCTTGCCCGCCCCGCTGGGGCCGAGAATCGATACCATTTCGCCATCGGCCACTCTCAGGCTGAAATCGGTAATCACCAGCCGGCGGCCGTACCGAATCGACAGGTTGTCAAGAACCAGATCGCCCATTACCGGATTCCCACCATAATTCGCCGGCCCAAGTACCGGGCGCTGAACAGCAGCGCCAGAAAGGCCGGGGCCACAAAAACGATGCTGACCGCGGCCGCGACCGGTCGGTCGCCGCTGGACATCAGCGCAAAGAGAATGATCGGCAAGGTGGTGATGCGACCGCCGCCGATAATCAGCGTCGCCAGGTACTGGCTCCAGGAGAGCAGAAAAGAAAACAGCGCCGCCACCACCAGTCCCGGCAATGTCAGCGGCAGCATCACCTTGAAAACGATTTCGGTGGTGGTGGCCCCCAGGGTCCGGGCTTGGTCCTCGAAGTCCGGGTTGTAGGTTGAAAAAACCCCCCACAGGACAAAGACGGTGTAGGGCAGACAAACGGTCAGGTGAACCAGGACAACCCCCCAGAAGGATTCCGCCAGCCCCAGCCGGATGAACCAGAGATGAAGCCCCATCGAGACGCACAGCGGCGGCACGATGACCGGCAGGATCAAAATGACCGAAATCAAATCCTTGCCCTTGAAGGCATAGAGACCGAGGGCGCGGCCGGCCGGCAGACCGGCCAGCAGTGCCACGAGCGCCGTCACCGTCGCGACCGCCAGGCTCTGGGCCACGGCGCCGATGATTTGAGTGCCGGCCGTATCGAAGATGTACCCCCACGCCCGCCAGCCCCACTCCTGGGGCAGCAGCCCGGGATAGAACCAGCGGTCGGCCAGGGACCAGAGGACCAACTGGAGAAACGGCAGGCCGACGGTGAAAAATATCAGCCCGGCGATGCCGAAGCGATAGAGCGGTTTCATATGATGATGCCCCGGCGCCGTGCCGCGCGGGTCAACGCCTGGGAAACGACAATGGCGGCGATAACCACCGCCGCAATGACCAGCCCGGTGGCAATACCTTCGGGCCGGGCCATCAGATCGATGTCGCTGTAGTTCCGGTACGCCCAGACCGGCAGGGCCATGGGGTAGGTCTGCCCCAGCAGGTACGGCACTTCGAAAGCCCCGAAAGTATAAGCGAAAACGATGAAACAGGCCGCGCCCAGACTGGGAAAGATGGTGGGCAGCACGATGTAGCGAAAGCGCTGCCAGCGGCCGGCCTTCAGCGTGCGGGCCGCTTCCAGCAGCTCTGTTCCAGTGTTCTTCAACACCGCCAGGATCATAAGGGTAATGAACGGGACTTCCTTCCAGACATAGGTCACAAGGATTCCGATGCACCAGGGATCGTTGATCAACAGCGGAAACTCCGCCGCCCCCGCGATGAAGCCGGCCCCCTGCAGACCCCGCGCTATCAAGCCGCTGGGGGCCAGCAGAAACACGGCCGAGGTGGCGACAACCAGATGCGGCACCGTGAGGGGGACTTGGAAAACGACGTCGACCAGTCGCCGCGGCCCCTTGAGCCCGATCAGGAAAAGGGCCGCCGGAATGCTGAGCATCCCGGCGATGGCGGTCGAAACCGCGGAGATGTAAAGGGTGAGTCCCAGACTCTTGAAAAAATCGGGATCGGTCAGGATGTTCTCGAAGTGCTGAAGGCTGAAGGCCTGCATTCCGGCGGCCGGGAGATAGCCGAGACTCTGCAGGAACCCGAGCGCCAGCCCCCCGCCGAAGAGCAGCAGCACCAGCGCCAGGGCCGGTCCCAGAAGCAGCGACAAGGCGGGCAGCCCCGGACCGCCGCGCGTGCGGGCATCCGCACCCATGGCCCCCTTGCGCGCCATCACCTTTTCTTCAGGACGTGTTCTTGCCAGCCTTTTTCGAGCCGGATCACTATTTCCGAGGGCGGTTCCGGCACTTGGTGGCGCTGCAGCACATCATCGGGCAAGGTGGCGGTTCCGCGCGGCAGCTCGGCAAACCGGGCGCGCCAGGCCGGCGCCAGACGCGTGACGTCGATGGCGGGAAAATCGCCCCACACGGCCGGATCGGCCTTCTTTAACTGCGCCTCGGGCGACAGGAGAAAATCGGCCACCACCATCGCCCCCTCCTTGTGTTCGGCGTTGAAGGGTATGGCGACAAAATGGGTGTTGGTGATCGTCCCTTCATCGAAGACAAAGGTCCTGACCGTCGGCGGATACAAGCCGTCGTGAATCATTTTCGAAGCCTCGGCCGGATGGTAGCTGATGGCAAAGTCGACCTCTCCATCGGCGAACAGCTGCGCCAGGCGCTCCGGATTCTCCGGATAGGTCTCGCCGCCGCGCCACAGGTCGGGAGCCAGATCCCTGAGGCGGCGGTAGGTTTCCTCCGCGGCCTGCTCGAAGCGCTTTTCATCCAACGGCGGCGCCTGCCAGACGGCCGCATCCCCGGAAACCTGGTAGAAAACCTGCCGCACGAACGCCGAGCCGGTAAAATCAGGCGGCGCGGGATAGGTGAAGCGCCCCGGGTGGCGGCGGACCCACTCGAGCAGGGCGGCCATCGAAACCGGTGGTGACGGCGTGCGCGCACGGTCGTAAACCATGACGACCTGGGCACTGCCCCAGGGCGACTCCAGGTGATCCACGGGCTCCCCGAAGTCGTTGCAGACCGAGGGGCGGCGCCAGTCGACCAGGCCCTGGTTCGGCAATCGATCGGCAAAGGGCCCGTACAGCAGGCCGTTGCGTTTGGCGGTGCGAAAGTTTTCACCGTTGATCCACAGCAGGTCGGCCTGGCCGCCGGCCGTTTCGCCGGCTTGTTTTTCGACTAAAAGCTTGCTGATCACCACGGCGATATCGGTCACCGGCACCTGGCGCAGCGTGACACCGTAAAGCTCTTTGACGCGCGGGCCCACATACCCGTTCACGAAGGCATTGGTGCCGGGAAATCCGCCCCACATGTACCAGTCGACGGTCTGTCCGCGCGCGCGCGTCAGAACCTCGTCCCACGCGCCGGATGCGGCCGGCACGTGTGCGGCCAGTCCCAGCGAAAGGGTCAGCACCACGATCGTCACTGCGCCAAGCCACCGCCGCATTGGTTCAAAAAAGTGGTTCATCAATTTAGGCATTTTTCATCAGTTTTCTGATCACAAACGGCAGAATGCCGCCGTGCATGAAATAGTCGACGTCCACTTCGGTGTCCAGGCGCGAGATCGCCTCGAAGTCGACTGCGGTCCCATCCGCTTTGACGGCCTTGACGGCCAGTACCTTGCGCGGCATCATCCCGACCACCCCGCTGATGGTGACGGTTTCCTCTCCGGTCAGCCCGAGTATTTCCGCATTTTGGCCCTCCTTGAAAATCAGCGGCAGGACGCCCATTCCGACCAGGTTGCTGCGATGAATCCGTTCGAATGATTCGGCAATCACGGCCTTGACCCCCAGCAGGGTGGTCCCCTTGGCCGCCCAGTCCCGCGAAGACCCGGTGCCGTATTCCTTGCCGGCCAGAACGACCAGCGCTCGGGCTTCCGCCAGGTAGGCCGTGGCGGCATCGTAAACGAACATCTCCTTTTTTTCGGGAAACTTGATGGTGTAACTGCCCTCTTTCGGGGCCACGAGCTTGTTTTTAATGCGGATGTTCCCGAAGGTGCCGCGCATCATGACGTCATGATTGCCCCGGCGGGATCCGTAGGAATTGAAATCCACCGGTTCGACCCCCTGCGCGATCAGGTAACGGCCGGCCGGATAGGCGGCCGGAATGGAGCCGGCCGGCGAGATGTGATCGGTGGTCACGGTGTCGCCGAGCACCATCAGGGGAACGGCATCGCCGATGTCGGGCGGCGCGGTCAGATCGAGTTTGAAATTATCGAAATAAGGCGGCCGTTTGATATAGGTCGATTGGTCATCCCATTTGTAAGTCTCGCTTTCGGCGATATCGAGCTGCCGCCAGAACTCGTCGCCGTCGAAAATCCGGCCGTACTCTTCGGCGTAAAAAGTCTTTTTGACATGTTTGTCGACCAGGGCATCGATGTCCGCTTTCCGCGGCCAGAGGTCCGCCAGGTAAACCGGCTCTCCATTGGGATCGAGTCCCACCGGCTCGAAGGTCAGGTCCACATCGATACGGCCGGCCAGGGCAAATGCGACCACCAGCATGGGCGAGGCCAGGTAATTGGCCTTGACGCTCTGGTGGATCCGGGCTTCGAAATTCCGGTTTCCGGAGAGAACCGAGGCGACGGTCAGGTTCTTTTCTTTGATGATCCGCTCGATTTCAGGGTGCAGCGGGCCGCTGTTGCCGATGCAGGTGGTGCAGCCGAAAGCGGCCAGGTGAAAACCGAGCGCTTCGAAGTAGGGCATCACGCCCGCGTCTTCCAGGTAGCGCCTAACGACCCTTGAACCGGGCGCCAGGGAGGTTTTGACATACGGCGGCACCTTCAACCCGCGCGCCACCGCCTTGCGGGCCAGCAGGCCGGCGCCCAGCAGCACGGACGGGTTGGAGGTGTTGGTGCAGGAGGTGATCGCCGCGATGGCCATGCAGCCGTCGCCGAACTTTTCCGGCCGGCCGAAGAGGTTCACCTCGTAGGTTCGCGAGTTGACCGGATGACAGACCGGCGAGCGCCTGGTCTGAGAGCCGGACTCGTCGTGGAACTGCGACAGGTGCGCCAGGTCGGCATCGCGGTCGTACTCGCATCCGAGCACGCCCGCGAAAGCGCCCTTCAGATCGGGCAGCACGATCCGGTCCTGCGGCCGGGCGGGTCCGGCCACCGCCGGCGCGACACCCGCAAGGTCCAATTCCAGCACCTGGCTGTACTCCGGATTTTCCGCGCCGCCGTAAAAGAGCAAGTTGGCCTTGGTGTAAGCCTCGACGATTTTGGCCTGGTCCCTGCGGTTGGTCAGTTTCAGGTATTCGATGGTTTTCTCGTCCACCGGAAAGAATCCTAAAGTCGCGCCGTATTCGGGCGTCATGTTGGCGATCGTGGCGCGGTCCGGCACGGTCAGCTTCTTCATTCCCGGCCCGAAATACTCGACGAACTTCTCGACCACGTTGTGCTTCCGGAGCATCTCGGTCACGGCCAGCACCAGGTCCGTGGCGGTCACCCCGGCTTGGAGTTCGCCGGTCATGCGCACGCCGATCACCTCGGGAATCGACATGTAGTACGGTTGGCCCAGCATGACCGCTTCGGCCTCGATGCCGCCGACCCCCCAGCCCATGACGCCGATGCCATCGATCATCGTCGTGTGGGAATCGGTTCCCACCAGGGTGTCCGGATACGCCTGAAGCGTGTCGCTGTCCCCGGCGGTCACGACCACCTGGCCGAGATATTCCAGGTTGACCTGGTGGCAGATGCCGGAATTGGGCGGCACGACCCTGAAATTATCAAAGCTCTTCTGGGCCCACTTGAGCAGGGCATACCGTTCACCGTTGCGCTCATACTCTTTGGCAACGTTCTTGGTCAGGGCGCTGTCGCTGCCATAGTAATCGAGTTGAACCGAGTGGTCGACGATCAGGTCCACCGGCACCAGGGGGTTGATCTTCACCGGCTCGCCCCCCAGCTGCTTGACCGCATCGCGCATGGCGGCCAGATCGACCACGGCCGGAACGCCGGTGAAGTCCTGCATCAAAACCCGGGCCGGATGATAGGGAATTTCCACCGGCGCCGGATAGGTTTTCTGCCAGCGCGCGATATTGAGCAGGTCTTCCTCCCGCACGATGCGTCCGTCCAGTTTTCGCAACAGGTTTTCAACCAGGATGCGAATGGAAAAGGGCAGCCGGTCGATGTCCGCCACACCCTCTTCCTGCAGCCGCCTGATGTCCGCAATGCGGTATTGCTGGCCGTGAACGGCGATTTGTCGAACATAATCTTCTGGTTTCATAAGCCCTCCTCGTGGGGTTGTTCACCTGTGGATACTCTTTTTTCAGAATGGCGGGTTTTCTTTTCGCCATTTTCAAGGTTCGATTTTCACGTATCAGTTTTTATCTTCGAGTTAAACAGTCCTGCCCTGCGGGCCGCGACGTCAGATGAAAGCGCCATTCAGGTTTCCCCCCTGACCTTCTTGATAATTCTAGGAATAAAGAATGAAAACACAAATAATGCAAGCGAGAATCCCACTTTAAACGAGAGCAGCCGCGCCCAGTCGCCGGACGTCCAGACCTGCTTGAGGGTTCCGATGAAGAAGGTAAAGATGAAGGTGCCAACGACTATGCCCAGGCCCGTGCCGGCGAGATAATCGGCAAAGCGCACACGCGTCAGCCCCATACCGAAGTTCAAGATGGTAAACGGAAAATAGACCAGCCGCAGGTACAGCACGGTCGCAAAACCGTTGCGTTCGATGGCCTCGTCGTATTTTTTCAACCGCGTGCCGATCAGGCCGGCGGCAAATTCGCGCCCGAGGGTGCGTCCGATGAAAAAAGCGGCACCGGCGCCCATCATCGCCCCCAGCCAGACATACACGAAGCCCAGGTAAGGCCCGAAAATAAAGGCGCCCAGTCCGGTTAGAAAAGTTCCCGGAACGAAAAGGCAAACGCCTACCGTGTAAATGAGAATAAAGGCCAGCGGGGCCCAGAACCCGGTCGATTCCAGAAAACGCGTCACCTCGGCAACTGACAGCAGGTCTTTGACCGGGCTGAAGCGAACCAGAACGATGGCCCCGATGATAAACGCCGCCAGAATGAGGGCCTTGGCCATCGCCCTGCCGCGACCGCCGGCCGGCCCCCGATTCCCTTCTTGCATCTGTCGTCTCTCCGGTAAACCCGCGCCGGCCAACCGTCGATCGCTGTCGGACGGCGGCGTCACAACGTCCGGCGGCAGGTCGAATGGTCAGTCGGCTGACTCATCACTTCCGCAGGCGCGGCCTTTTAAATTGAAAATAAACTTCAGGGTCTTTTTGACTTTGTTGGAAAAAATTTTCGAAGAAAAAAAGCTTCCGGCCACCCGTTTGTTGATCTCTCCGATCGTCGGGTAGGGGTGCACCGCCGCCGCCAGTGTGGACAGTTTGACGTTTCCATTGAAAATCGCCACCCACTCGCCGAGCAAATCGCCGGCATGCGGACCGAAGATCTGGACACCGATCGGTTTTTCCTTCTCGTCGAGAATCAATTTGATTCGTCCGAGTTTTTCGTCTTCGGCCAGGCTGCGGTCGTTGTCCTTGAACTCCTCGGTCCACAAAGAATAAGCTATTCCAGCCTGTCGGGCCGTTTTTTCGTTCAGTCCGATACTGCCCAACGGTGGGTCAGTGTAAGTACACCATGGCATATGGGTGTAATCGGCCCGGCGCGGCAGGTGAAAAACCGCGTTGCTGACGACGATGCCGCCCTCGTAGCCGGCCGCATGCGTAAACTGGTAACCGCCGGAAACATCTCCGGCAGCGTATATGTGCTTTTGGGTCGTTCTCAGCCGGCGGTCGACTTTGATGCCGCGCCGGTTGTGCTCGACCCCGATCTTCTCCAGCCCCAGGCCGGCCGTATTGGCCCCGCGCCCCATGGCCACCAGAATGCTCTCGGATTCCAGCGCCAGCCGCCGGCCGTCGTTTGTTTTGATGGTGACGCTTTTCCCGTGCCCGAGATCCGCGACGGATTCAATCGATGCCTCCAGGTAAAAGACCACGCCCTCGGCCTCCAACGCGCCTTTGACCGCCGCGGCCATGTCCTCATCTTCTTTCCCCAGAACCTGATCCGCGCGGTCGATGATCGTCACCCGGGTGCCGAGGCGGTTGAACGCCTGGCCCATCTCGATTCCGATCGGTCCCGCTCCCAGAATGATCATGGAAGACGGCAGATGCTCGAGATAGAAAATCTCGCGGTTGGAGAAATGCGGCGTCTCGTTCAACCCGGGGATAGGCGGCATCACCGGGGAAGACCCCGTGGCAACAACCCAGTTCTTGGCCGCAAACCTCTGTCCGTTCAGCTGCAGGCTGTGTTCGTCGATGAACTGCGGTTCGCCGAAAACCACCTTGGCGCCCAGCTTGCAGAACCGCTGCTCGGAGTCGTGCCGCTGGATGGTGTCGATGACCGCTTTGATCCTCTGGGCGATCGCACGAAAATCCACCGGCGGCAGGTCCACCACCGGCAGTCCGAAACGCGCCGCGGTCTTCATTTGATGATAGACGCGAGCGGTATGGATCAGGGTCTTGCTCGGAACGCAGCCGTAGTGCAGGCAGTCACCGCCGAGGGCCGTGTCTTTTTCAATGAGAAGGGTCCTGGCACCCAACTGGGCGGCGCCGGCTGCAACGGTCAAACCGGCCGCGCCGCCGCCGATGACGCCGATGTCAAAATCATAGCCGGCCATGTTGACCTCCCGGGTTGATACTTGAAACGGGAAACTTGAAACTTCTGGTTTGAGACGTGAAACTCGAAACTTGGAACTGGGGATTCGGCACTATTAACCGTATCCGCCGGTTTTCAGCACTCTCCGATTTCGCCATACGGTTGTGGTTGCTCAAATGCGAATGGGCGCTCCCCTGCCTGGTTCATACCACAGGTGCGGCATGTGTCAACAAACGGGTCGTTCCCCCGAAAAAGCCACGGGCCGATAATCCAAAGCAGCTCGCGAACCGGAAATCAGGCCGTTTTGGCCGGCCCGCGCCGGTGCGTTGACTTAAGATGTTTTATTCCTATTTTGGGGAAGGTTATTTTCGAACGGCACTAAGTATAGACTTCGAGATAAAGATTTTGACGGCATACGCCGCCGACCGATAACGCCGTCGAAAATCTTTATCTCGAAGTCTATAGATCCCAACAAAACGAAAGCGAGGCTGCCATGAACGAGCGTTCCGGAATGATCACCATGCACGGCAAACCGTTGACATTGGTCGGGCAGGAAATTAAATCAGGGGACACGGCCCCGGATTTCGAGGCGCTGGACAATGGGCTGAACCCCGTCCGGTTTTCGAGTTTTCGCGGCAAAGTGGTCATCGTTTCGGCCGTGCCCTCCCTCGATACACCGGTGTGCGATATGGAAACCCGTCGGTTCAATAGCGAAGCCGCGGGGCTGAGCGGGGATATCGTCATTGTGACCATCAGCATGGACCTTCCGTTCGCCCAGAAGCGCTGGTGCGGCGCGGCGGGAGTCGACAAGGTCGTGACGCTTTCCGATCACCGCGCCGCCGAATTCGGAAATTCCTATGGCGTTCTGATCAAGGAATTGCGGCTTCTGGCGCGGGCCGTTTTCGTGGTCGATGCCAAGGGCGTTGTCCGTTATGTCCAGCTGGTCAAAGAGGTCGCCGATGAACCCGATTACGATGCCGTTCTCTCCGCGGCCAAGGGCCTGGTTTAGAGTTAGTATCGAAAGATCAAAAGCCCCGAGGCTCCCAGCTGCGTGGCGGCCCGATACGGGCCGCCATAAAAACCCGTTGAACCGGCATGGCCCCCCTGATTCAACGGTCACGTCTGCCGCGCCCCCCCTTCTGATCATTGAACAGCACCGCTGACGACTTCCGGCGACAGTCGGCAAGCATTCAGCGCAAAAAAAAGCCATTTGGGAAAGGACGCTATCGAGGGAATTTCACTGTCAGCTGTTCGCCCCCGTCTTTCTTCTTCAACTTGACCTTCGAGCTCGATACTGCTGTCACGAATCCCAAGGGCCAGATCGGTTTTGCCTTTTTCACCCTCGATGTGCGTCATGTCCCTGGCCGCCTCGAAAATCTTTTGCCCGACGTCAGTGCCCGGAGACGGGAGTTCGGTGGTGCGGTACTCGGCGTAAACGGTTACTTTGCCTTCCCCGCTGCGGCGGATGGATATCTTTTCCGCATTGTGGTTCACACCGTGCAGGGCGGCCAGGGCCAGCCACTTCACGGCGGCTTCCTGTTTATCGGCATCGGATGAGAGAATCGACATCTCTTTCAGCGGGTCGGTGGTGGCATAGCAGTCGCACATTTCCTGGACTTTTTTGTGAACACTTTCCGTATCTTTCATTGTCATTCTCCTTTCAGTTACATTTTGAAGCGGGATTTGGTAAAGGCGGTGATCAAGGTTTCGCAATAACTAAACACTAAACAGTGAAATTCAAGCCGGCCGCGGGCCGCGCGACAAAGCGACAGGCGCCGGTAAAGGCCGGCCCTTTCCATACACGGCACGCTTTGAAAAAGTTTCGCCGGCAGCGGATGTTGGCCCCGACGGGTAAGTCAACTGCCTTCGACTATGGCCGAAGCCTTGGGGTTCAGGAAACCAAGGGATCAGTGATAAAGATCCTTCAAGACTTTCCTTGAACCCTTGGCCCCTGGAACCCTCGGGCCCTTCTCACGACACCTAATTGAAGTTTTTGCCTAAAAGCGAGGGTTTTCTCTCATCCAAGAAATCGGAAATAATAAGACTTGAGCTTTTATTGGGTTGGTGCCATTAAAGGTTCGCAAAAAAATAAGTCTTCATTGGGAGGAAAATCATGAAATTGAAATTCATCGTTTTCTTGAGCATTCTGGCCGCCTTTTTTTTCGTGCTGCCGGTTTGCTTCGCCGCTCTGGATGTGAACGTCGTCCAGACGTTCAAATTGAAGGATTCACCCTTGGATGTCGCCTTTTCGACATCGCGCAACAAGGTCTTGGTCCTGACCGACAAGGGGCAGATCCAAATTTTCGAACCCAACGGCACGCTGGACGAAACGATAGATGTGGGCCGGGAGTTCGACCGGTTCTGGCATATTCAGGGTTCCGATGTGCTCCTGCTCGGCAGCCGTGAGAAAAAGACGGTCCAGATCATCGAGCTGAATTTCATCGAACAGATCGACACGACCGGATCACCCTTTCGCGGTCCGGAAAAAGCGCCGGTGGTGGTCACCGTTTTCAGCGACTTCGAGTGAGGGTACTGCAAGAGCCTCACGGCTCTGCTCGACCAGGTGGTCGAAAAATATCCGCAGGAAGTCAAGGAAGTGTTCATGAATTTCCCCGTCAAATCCCATCCCGTATGCCGAAACGGCGGCGCGGGCGGCCCTGGCGGCCGACAAGCAGGGCAAGTTTTGGGAATTTCACGACAAACTCTTCGAAAACGCCGGCCAATTGAACGACGACAAGGTCCGCGAGATCGCCAAAGAACTCGATTTAAATATGGAGCAGTTCGAAAAGGAGTGGCAGGCCGAGTGGACCCTGGCCAAGGTCCGGTCGGATATCGAGCAGGGCAACCGGATCGGCGTGCGCGGCGTTCCGGCGGTTTTCATCAACGGCCGCCAGTTGAAACAGCGCAGTTTGGAAGGATTTTCCGACATCATCGACAGGGAACTGGAGAAGGCTGCCGGGGCGAAGAAATAACTTTGACCATGTCTTAAACATGGAATGGAAGCGGAAAACAAACGCCGCTGCAATGCACTTGATTGCGTTAAAAGGGCATTGACTGGAGGCCCGCCCGTCTGTTCCAGTTAAAACGGTTGGGTTACGTAGAGTTCTTCTATGTTAGCCTCGTCCTGACTGGCCTGATAGGCGATTAACGAGCTGTCCGGCGCCCATGCGAATGACGTCACTTCCCCACCTGAAATCAGGGCGCCGGAAACTTTAAAGTTTGAGGTCCCAAACGGCACGTTCGTGTAAAGCTCAAATACGCCAAGCGTGTCTCCGTCGGCAGTATAAGCGATCCTGGAACTGTCCGGCGACCAGTCGAATTCGGCGACATCGCCGATAATATTTCCAGATACGAGTCGCGGATCTGGTCTGGGGTTCAGGGAATTCACATCCGGGACGACTGTAATCAGATCGAATTTTTCGTCTTCAAATTGATCGGCACGGTAGGCAATGCGGGTATTGTTCGGTGCCCAGGCAAATTCCACCACCTCACCGCCGTCCGCAAGTGTACCGGAAATCGCCACGGGTGTGGAAATTGTGTTCGGTTCGACAACCAGCAGTTCATTGATTCCTAATATGTTGATGTCTGCCAGAAACGCGACAATCGAGCCATTTGGTGACCACTGAAACTTTCCGATCGTATACACATTGGTGGCGGCCGGAATGTTGGAAAGGGGGAAGGCTCGGTTATTCGAGCCCGGCAGTGCGGCAAAGAGCCGAAACTGACGGCTGCTTCCAACAATGGTATTCGCCGTGTACGCGATAAACTGACCCGTGGGCGACCATTGGAAAGTATCGACATCGACGCCGACACCCAGAGAATTTGAAACGGTAACCGGATCACCGCCGCTCGAAAAGTTCGTAAAAAGTTCTATATTGCCGCCCGTTGCCCCGGTAAAAGCGTTAAAGGCCCGAAAGGCAATTTGTGATCTGTTCGGTGAAATGTTCGGTGCCCAGGCAAAATCCTTGACCTCCAGAATGGTTCCGAACAGCTGGGAAACGTTGATGACCGTACCCCCACCGATAGGAACCGTATACAGCTCAAACATACCCTTGGTCTCCTGGTCCGCCCGATAAACCACGAATCGCCCGTTGGGTGATATGGCGAAGCCCGTGACGTTGCCTCCTGAAACCATCGAACCGGACAACTTTGTGGTTGTTTGTCCGTTGTCTGCAGTGACATAAAGCTCCACCGTGGAGGGGTTGTCCTTGGCCGCCATGAAAACCAAGGGCAAAGGATTCGACCCGGTCGTGGTGCTCGCCCAGTCGTAGAATGCCGTCACCCGACCACCGGGCTCAAGCGAACCGGAAACGTTCTGATTGCCATTACCTGCGGGCGTGGAAGTATAAAGATCGTTGACATTGATGGTCTGCGAATCGGCCAGGTAGGCAATCAGATTGGTAACCGCCAGGTCCGGAGACCACAGAAAAGACTTCACGTCGCCACCGCTTGTTATTGGACCGGATACCTTCACATTGTTTGCCGCTCCTTCGGGCGTAGACGAATACAGTTCTTCGGAATCTGAATCCTGTTCGGCAATATAGGCGATACGGGAGCTGTCCGGTGCCCAGGCAAAGGCGTCAACTAACCGAAGACCGCCGACGGTGGGGGTCCCGGAGACCTTTACCGGTTCCGACTCAACCGGTGGTTGCGGCTTGTTGTCATTATTATCATCCCCGCAGCCGGAGAGAAAAAAAATAAGGGTAAGTCCCAAATAGAACGCTGATCGGAACCGATTACTGTCGCAACGTGTCATGATGGTCATCCTCGTCTTGATGGAGTTCTTCTGACGCCGCCCGACGATGATCGCTTCAGCGGTCGGGTGAGCGGCCAATAGCCGATTTCGAGCACGACAAATTACCGCTAAGATCACTTATTTTACTCATAAAAAATAATAATTGCAAACATTTATATCGTATTGCAACCAGCTTTCATAAGCCTACATTTGCAGACCGACCTTTTTTCGATTGACGCGCCCCTGTTCCCCCCTTAGCTTGAACTTGAACTGAAACTTGAAACTTAAAACTGGAAACTCGCCATTACCGGCACAGGCGGCCGAGACCGTCGTCCGCTGCTTGCGGTCAGTCCATCCAGGATTTGGTAGTGTTCTGAACTTTATAAAAATTGCCACAATCGATCACTCAATAATTAATTAACCGACTCAACCGACTTAACTGACTCAACTGATTATCAAACATCACGGCAGCCCGAACGGGCCATGGAAAAATGACATGCGAAAGCTTACAGCGCTGATTCTCTGGGGGGTTTTATTGCTGCCCGTGGCCGTTTTGGCGGCAGCGCCACACGAACTGGCCGGATTTGTGCTCGGCGACCGGTTTTCCAAATACCAGGATCTGGCCGACCTGCAGAGCAGGATGCCGTTGCGGCACGGCAGTTCGATCGATGCAATTCAGGTGCGCCCGCTGCCGGGCTACAAGCACGGAATGGTCTGGGTGGGAAATTGCATCGTACCAAACCGCATTGTCAGCATCCGGATGAAGTTTGCCGACTCTTCCAGGAAGTTTTACGACGAGCTGCTCAAACGGTATAAAAACCGTTTCGGCGCCCCCTCCGAGTGGCGGGGCGATCCATTTCACATCGTGATTTCGTGGAAATGGTCGTTTGTCGACGAGCAGCAAAACAAGATCAGCATGATTTTGGAACACAACCAGAAAGATGAGGATGAAACGGTCGGAAACACCATCAAATTAACCATGTGGAACCTCGTCGACGAGGAGCGTGCGTGCCAAAACAAGAAAAATCCCGAGCCCGCCTTACAGTCCGGGCAGACACCGGAAGCACCACCGGATTGGGAGGTGCTCGTTCCGCGATGATCTCATCGTCACAACCCCTTTCACCAATCGGCAGAGATGGTGGTGGTGAAGGGAAAATAGGACAGTCGATCTGGCCCATTTGACTCGAATTTTTGAAAATAGCCCTACATGCCGGTTTTGGTGTGTAGAAAAAAACATACACAGCCACCGCGGCTGGTAATCTTAAACAATCGGTTCGAATCGATGCCGGACACCGGAGGTGCGGCCTGTTTCAGGAACCGGCTATCTCACCCAGCTGGGTGGTCAGTTGCATCAGGTTGAAGGGTTTTTTCAGAAAGCCGTCGGCATCGAGTTTCTGGAGTGCATTTCGAGTTTCCTCATGATCCATCTGGCTCGAGATGACAATTTTGACCGCGGGGTTGATCTTTCTCAGTTCGATCAGCAGCGCGTTACCGTCGGATCCGAGCCCATCGTCATCCAGGATGGCCACATCGAACCGGTCTCCGGCCTTATTGACGGTCTCGAGTCCCCGGCGGCCGTCTCTGGCCTGCAGGACCCTGAAACCCAATTTTTTCAGCATTTGCTCGAGGACCCCGCGAACGTCATCGTCTTTATCGACAATCAAAACCGTTTCTTTTTCCGTTGCCGCGAGGAAGGAATCGATCTTTTCCGCAGAGGCATTTTCCACCGATCGCGGCAGAAACACACTGAAGCTGGATCCCTGGCCCACTTTGCTGTGCACGGTGATGAATCCGTTGTGATTTTTGATGATCCCGTAGGCCGATGCCAGCCCTAACCCGGTTCCTTTCTGGGGTCCTAACTTTTTTGTGGTAAAAAACGGCTCGAAGACTCGCTGCATGGTGGCCTCATCCATGCCGATACCGGTGTCTCCAATCGTGAGGTTGATGTAGGGTCCTGGTTTGGCGTTATGGTGGCGGTAAGAGTTCTCGTCGAGCACCACGTTCTGGGTGACAATGCTCAGATCGCCGCCGCCCGGCATCGCTTGAAAAGCGTTGACGACCAGGTTCATTATCACCTGCTTTATCTGCAGGGGCTCCGCTTCCACCGCCCAAAGTTCTTTTTCATATTGCTCCTTGATCCTGACGTCTTTGCGGGTCTTCTCGAATACCCGGATCTGATCTGCGACCAGTTCGTTCAGCGCGACTTTTTCGCGGCCGTATTTGCCGCCTTTCGCGAACCCGAGGAGTTTGCCGGTCAAATCGGTCGCGTTATTGATGTAGGTTTCGATCGAAATGAAGTGGTTGAAATACGGGTGGACGTATTCCGTCATCGAGAGCATGATGGATATGTGGCCCTGGATTCCCATCAGCAGATTGTTGAAGTCGTGCGCGATGCCGCCGGCCAGGGTGCCGACGGCTTCCATCTTTTGGGCCCGGTAAAGCTGGTATTCCAGCAGCTGTTTTTCGTGCTCGGTCCGCTTGCGCTCGCTGACGTCATGCATCACGACGGTCGCCGATTCAGCCCGGCCGGGTTCGGAACGGATGCCGTCGTTGACGACCACCCAGAATTCCTGTCCCTGCTTATCCCGGATCTTCAGCTCCGCCGCATCCGCGTCGCTCTTCCCCTTGGACAGATCGGCCAGCCTCTCATAAAATACCCCTTTGCTGTCATCGGTCAGAATCGCATCGATTTTTCCGTCCATCAGTTCGGTCCGCGAATAACCGGTCAGCCTGGACATCAGATCGTTGACGCGCAAAAACCTGTGGGTGCCCAAGATCGATCTCGCAGATGCCGGCCGGTGCATAGTCGATCAATTGGCGATAGCGCTCTTCGCTGGCGCGCAGGGCCTCTTCGGCTTGTTTGCGCACCGTGATGTCTTCAATGATCCCATCGATCCAGGTGACGCGTCCGCTGTCATCCGCCACGGCAGCGGCAGAGCAGGAAACCCAGAAAACCTCCCCGCTCCGCTTGCGCATGGCGAGTTCACGACCGCCGACACGGCCATTGCTGATGATGTCCCGCAGAAACTCGTCCTTTTCAGCGGGATCCGAAAAAAGTAAACTGATTTTTGCATCCAAGAACTCCTCAATTGACGGATATCCGAAAATATCGGCAATCGCCCGGTTGGCCCGTAAAATTCGCCCGGCGGGATCGATGCTGAAGCGGAAAACGCCGGCCGTCAGGTTCTCAATAAAAGCCCGGTGATCATCCTCACTTTTTTGCAGAGCATCGTGAGCTTTTTTGAGTCTGTTGATGGTGTTTTGGGCGTGGGCGCCGAAAAGGACCAGAAGGCACAGCACGATAACGCGCGTGTATATTTCGTACAGGCCGGGGCCGAAAATCTCGGCGATGATGTTGTATCTGTTGGAAAAAAAAATATTCAGGATGGAATCCAGGACCCAGTAGATGATGGCGATCGGGATTCCCGCCAATACCATCGAGTCCGCGACATTCAGCGGTGATTTTTTTTTGGCCGGAGACATGACTGCCCACCCTTTAAAATTGTGGGAAACGTGCGTTGCCGATTCGAGTGGCCGCCGCCGTCAAGCAAAACGACAGCCGCATGGTATTAGGGTCGCGTATCGGACCGCCGGGTCCAACCGGCGTATCCGGTGCGCCCGAACGGATAATTCTCACGATATGGTGTATCCCATGCGGGCTAACTAATGCAAATTCCATTCCTTATCTATTTCAGGGCAGCCTTGAACTTTTTCGCCACCTCGCGCAGATTTTCGGCCCAATTTTCCGCCAGCGGATCGACGAAGGCCACCTCTCCTCCGATTTCCCTGGCAATCAATGCCGCGCTTTTAGCTGAAAACTGTGGTTGAACAAAAACGACCCTGATGCCGTTTCTCCGGGCAAGCTCGATCAATTCCTTGAGTTGGGAGGGTTTGGGGGTTTTGCCCGCCATCTCGATCGGAACCTGAACGAGGTTGTAAGTGCGGCCGAAATAACCCCACGACGGGTGAAACACCATGAAGTGCAGTCCCTGACGACCCGCAAAGATGGTCTTGAGTTCGGTGTCCAGGGCAACGAGACGGGCAATGAAAGCGGTGTAGTTTGCCTCGTAAGCGGAGCGGTTCTTCGGATCGGCTTCCTGCAGGGCATCCAAAATCGTGCGCGCCTGAATCATCACCAGCGGCGGGCTAAGCCAGATGTGGGGATCGAGTCCCTTGTGCCCGGAGGGGTCCGGGTCCTGATGAACCCCTTCGTCCATGGAAATCTTCTCGACCCCCTGGTCGGTCCGCACGACTTTTATCTGCGGATTGGTTGACACTATTTTGGCGAGCTTCGCGGCTTCAAATTCGATCCCGATGGCAAAATAAAGCTTCGCCGTGGCCATGGCGACCATCTGCCGGGGCTTGGGCTCATAGGTATGGGGATCGGCGCCGGGCGGCACCATAGCGTGCACATCCACAAGATCCCGGCCAATCTGTTGCACGAAATACCGTTGCGGAACAATACTGACAAAAACCGAAAGCTTGTCGTTTGGTCGCGCCGGGCCGACGACGGCCAGAAAAAGCATGCCGGCCAGAGCGATGATCGTGAGCGGACGACGCATTGAGCACCTCCATTTCGACGTGAACCGGCTGTTCATCCACTTCCGGTTTATGCGTTTTTAACGAAAAAAAGCAAATGAATTTATTCGTTTGTGATTTGAATGACCAATGGTACTATAGCAGTGACATGCAAGTAACGCAGAGCGCGGCAAGGTTCCAAGTGCTCGAACAACCGGAGGCAAATAGTAAAAAAGGGTTGCCACAATCGGAAAAATTATCAAACAGTAATGGCCCTGCCGGACGATACGATGCATGAATACGATGCGGCAGAGCCCGGATGAGCACCTGCGCAGAGCGACTGACTGTCTCGTAGGAGCGAAAAATCTTTCGCCCTACCGGAATCTTGGACCGGACCCACTGTCATTGCCGCTTGAAAGATACACCCTTTAGACCGAATCCGAACTTATAGTTTATTGTCGGGCCTGGTCATGTCATAGAGACCGTTGGTGGCGAGTTTCAGTCGTGGCGTGCAATCGCTATTCGGGCGGAGGCGCCTACCTTATTAACGCTGTCAAATCTATTTTCATGTTAAACAACCATGGCCCTTCGGGCCACCACGATGAATGAAAATCCGAACAGATGAACGTCGAGCATCGAACGGTCAACATCGAATGGTGAATAAGGAAAATTGTCATTTTACTGTTATGATCGTGGAGCGAAGCGACCTCCTTATTCGATGTTCAGTGTTCGATGTTCGTTGTTCGACGTTCAAAACCTATTTTCGTACTAAAAATAGACGGAGTTTGTATGTACGAGAAATTTTTCGGTTTCAAGGAAAAGCCCTTTAACATCGCCCCCGATCCCGATTTTCTGTATCTGAGCCGCAAGCACCAGAATGCCATTTCCAGCCTGGATTTCGGGCTTGTGGACAATGCGGGGCTCATCCTTTTCACCGGCGATATCGGCACGGGCAAAACCACCTTGATCCATCATCTCCTGCGAAAAATCGGCCCCGATTTCCACGTCGCAGTGGTGTTCAACACCAATGTCGACGCCGATCAATTGCTGGGCATCATCCTCCAGGAGTTCGGGCTGAATGCCGATTCAAACAACAAGGCCGTCACCATCAAAGCCCTCACCCGCTTTCTGATCGACCTGCGCTCCCGCAACAAGCGCCCGCTGCTGATTGTCGATGAAGCCCAAAGCCTGTCGCTGGAAGCACTGGAGGAAATCCGCCTGCTGTCAAACCTCCAGGACGGCACCACCATGCTGCTGCAGATCTTGCTGGTCGGCCAGCCCGAATTGAAAGACAAATTAAAAAGCCCGTCCATGGCCTCCTTGATCCAGAGGATCTCGGTCAACTACGACCTGAAAGCATTCGAACGGGAAGAAACGGCCCAATACATTTCTCACCGGCTGGAAACGGCGGGCGGGCGCACGGATCTTTTCACCGATGCGGCCATCGAGCTGATCCATCGGATGACCCGCGGAATCCCGCGTTCCATCAATCTCTTGTGTCATGCCGCCCTCGTGTACGGGTTTGCGGATGATTTGACCACCATTGACGTTCCGGTCCTGGAGGAAGTCAGAGCCGATACGCAGGATTCCGGTATCGGCAGCGAGCGCTGGTTTAACGACAATGACCCAAAGGTCGATCCCGCCAAAACGGACTTCGAATCTCAGCCCTCATCGTCGGTCCGCCCGGCGGAGCTTCTGAAAAACAGGCCGCAGCTCGAAAACCGCATCGAAGCGCTCGAAACCCGTCTGGACGACTATACCGCAGAGCTGAGAAAAGCGATGATAACCCTGCTCCAAAAGGAGCGCAGCCGCAACGACAAACTCCTGATGGCCTACACGCAACTCAAGACGAACTACGATGCCCTCGTCAATCAGACGGCCTCCGCCGATCATCCGCCGGCGGCTGTAGCGGATGATCATAACGGCTCAAGGGAATCTGTAAAAACGAAAGGTGATTTTGCGGGAGAGGCCGAATTAGAAGACCGGAATCAACCGCAGGGATAGCCTGCGATGATCCCTCGGTTTTTATGGATGAATGTCCCTGCCTGATAAAAGTGGTGATACAGGAGGCGGAGGAAAGATTTCGGAACAGTTTGAGATCCAAGTCTCTGCGGTGGTTGCATGAGCAGGTGCAAAACGATTTTTCAGAAGAAAAAAAGAGCGCCATAAGCGCATGGGTTAAGATCATATGACCTGTTGCTGAAAACTGCGAAGCGTCGGCGGGTGGTCCGTATTAAAAACTATGTGCAAAGGCGGGAACAGGATTAAAGGCGATGAATGCATCCTGGGTCTGTATCTCCGCTTTTCAGGTAGTCGCTCTTGGCTGATAGCCAGCAGCTATTACGCAGGAATCCATCATGCAAAGCCCGGACCTGACGTTTAATTTTGTCCGCTCCTTGCATTGCCCGCCAAAGATCATATTGTGCCTGCTGTGTGATTCAACTTTCAGCGCTGCCGCCGAATGCCGCTGACAATCGGATTGCCATTTCGGGGGATATCCCTCGGCCTCCATTTAGAAACTCAGATAGTGCCGTGCGGGATACGCCAAGCCCCTTGGCCGCTTCGGTTACGGATAAACCCAACGGCTGTATGCAAAATTCCCGGACCACTTCTCCTTGGGTGCAGTGGGTTGTGCATAACCATAGTATCCTTAATGATAGTCCAAATAGTCTACATCCGTAGCGTTACCATTTTCAAATTTGAAAATGACACGCCAGTTACCGGATACGGAAACATACCAAAAGCTTTTCAGCAAACCTTTCAGGGGGTGCAACCCAAGGCCGGGCAGATTCATATCCACTGGGCCGGAGCTGGCGTCCAACCTTGCCAATATCAGTCGCAGCCGCGTGGCAGAACCCCGGATGAGGTTTACTACGATCTGCCCCATCCTTTCGCCGAGACTGCCTGATGCCTTTTTCTCTATTCAAAACTTTCGTCTCATAGCTTATTCTACCCCTCAGGCTGTCCAGCCAATGCGGAATTGATCTCATGGTTTGGTAGCGGCCATCAGCTCTTTGAGACGCTGCTCAGCTTCGGCACCCGTCAATACTCTGGCTTGGTGATTCAGGGCACCTGGGTCCTCGTCCGCTAATAGGACAAGTTCAAACTGTAGCGCTCGGGTCTCGGTGTAATAATGGACGATGTCATCCGCGCTGAGAGTTTCGTGCCCGCCGCGTTCAGTAAGCGTAAAATTTATACCCCCCTTGCCGTTTAACGTCCGATAATGAACCTCAGTACAAACCTGTCGGGAGGAGTCGGCAAAATCAAAGTAAAAATCGTATTCGTCACCTAAGTATGAGAATACCCCAGCAAGAAATTCGGTTCTTTCATCTTCAGTTAAAATCGGACGAAGAACCAGCAAACGGTTAATGTGGGTATCCATGATATTGGCCAGGTTGTTGAAGATAACGCCTTCTGCGACCGCCTCTATGATATCGGCATTTTCGCCTCCAGGAAGAAATTCCTGAGATATGTGGAGGTCGAAACTCTTGCGCTCCGGTTCGGCCACAATAGGCAGGCTGGCTGTTTTTAAACCGGCCTCTACTCGCTGGGCAGGAGAGCCCACATAGGTAATGCCGTGTTTAAACATTCCGGGTATGAAGACGTCGCTGATATAGCCGGCGGTATATGTTAAAATTATGTCACCGGGTTGTAGAAGGTCGTAGACCTGTCTTTTTTGAGCCGCACTAAATCGGATGAGATGTGCGTTGGGGCTTTTCAACCGGCTGATGTCTTTAAAAAGAAGTGAACGGATGGCAAATCGTAACTCGCCAAACTCCTGTGAAGCACCCCGGACCAATTCTGCGGCTCGGGAGTGTGAGAAGTAATTTTCAGCCTCAGCCATCTCGCCGGTTTGCGCATTTTGAAAGCGCTTTGTCTGTTGCATGGCTCCCGAATATAGGATCGGAATCTGCTCAAGCAGAATTGCATAATCCGGATCTTCTTTACCGAGCTTTACCAGCATCGAGTTAGGATCTGCGACATCTTCCGAGTAAAGCATCCAGGCAGCCGCCAGCATATGGGCTTTGTCTTTGGATGTTACATTGCGCCGAAGGCGGTCATAGGTTCCTTGGGGAATTTCCGAACGGTAAAATGGTTCGTTTAGTTTGGCAATAGCGACTGGGTCATCCATAAATTCGGAAACCAAAAATGATGTGTGGAAGGCCATCAAAAACTCGGCATACAGCACATTAGCATGGGCCCTTATCCCGATTTCATCATCGGTGAAACGGGTTTGTGGTCCCCCGTAACTGTTAATGATATCCCACAAAGCGGTGTGCCCGACAACGAATCGAAAGTAGAAACGTTCGATCTGGTTGTTTTCTTCTGTGACAAAATAACCTCGCTTGGTCCATCCCCCGCTTTGTTGAAGTGTGATGAACTCGGATCTTGTGTTCTCCAATTGACCGGCCACATTATGCAGCGTCCGTCTATCGGATTCGACCTTAAGGCTGGCCTGCTGAGGTGTCGCGGACGACGAAGGGTACACACTTCCGGATTTGGTTGTTGAACAGGCAGTGAGATGCAGAATGACAAGCAGACCGATTGCAGAAAACCAGAAAACTGCCCGTTTATTTCGCTGCCGCACATTGGTGAAAACGATTGGATGCATCCGCGGGTCAGAATGTTCCTTCAATTCGGTAATCTCCTTTATCCGGCTGCAAATGTAGGATCGCCTTAAATTTACTGGTGACCCGACGGAATGTAGATCGAGTTGTCAGGACAATAAGGTTGCCGGCGAGAACCAGTGAGACGCCCATCAATGCACCGGCTGTCCAGCGGTAACCTTCAAAAAGGGTAGAAAGTATCAGGGCGATAATCGGCATTATTAACAAAGCATAGGCCGCAAATTCTGCACCGATACGACCAATCAACAGCATGTAACAACCGAACGCTGAAACCGAACCGAATATCGTCAGATAGAGCATCGGCCCTAAATAACCGATTGACCAGTCAATGATTAGCATTCCACCGTTTGCGAAATGGATAAGCAGCGTCAGTATCCCGCCATATGCCATAGCAAAGGTATTTGCCTGGGTTACGGGGACGCCATTCCTTGAGTTACGGGAGCCGACTACATTGCCCACTGATGCCAGATAAGCTCCGGCGACGGCAATAAACAATCCAATGAGGTGGCGAGTAGCGGAAAATGAAATTAAATCGTGCCAAAATACGATGAAAATTCCGACGAGCCCCAAGATCCCCCCGTAAAATGCCCGCCAGGCCACTGGTTGACGCATGAAAATCCTTAGATTAATGATATTCCACATCAGAATGGTCGAGAAAATGACAGCAACCAACCCACTCGTCATGTATCCAGTAGCTAAATAGCTGCAGCAGTAGCTGAGGCCGAAGAGGGTGAATCCTTGAAGCATCATGAAGCTGTGATCTCGAAGAGAAAAATTCAGCCGCTTTCGAGTAAGACGGCAATAGGCCAGCAGGATTAATGCCGCCAAGCAGAACCGATAAGCAACCGACAAGATTGGTGGGACCTGGGTCAACTGAAGTTTGATTGCCAACCAGGTTGAACCCCAAATGAGGGCTGCACTGATATATAGGATAAAATTTAGCATTTTAATGGTAATATCTGTTGATAGAATTATATGCATGAACGATTTTTGGAGGAGGGTTGAATATCATATTCGAGCCAATATGTCGATCACCCATCAATAGATAAATCCGAGTTAAACCCGGGCGAATTATCAGCAGGCTCTTTTTTTCGCTTAACATCTCTCAGGCTCTTATCCATTAGGTTACAGGTGACCCTTCTCCAGGCATAACCAATTAATTTCTTGGCATAAATTTTTTCAAAGGTTTATCCTTCCTCTCAATTCCCCCCTCACCTTCAAACATTGCAAAAGAATTCAGGAGCTCCGAACGAATGAACAAGGTTGATCTCATCCAGGCGCTGAAAGATTCAAACCAACTGTCCACATCTGAAGCCGAGACGGCCATTAACCTGTTTTTCGATCGATTTGCCGAGGCACTGGCACAAGGGGATCGAGTTGAAATCCGGGGTCTTTGTTCCTTTTTCGTAAAGGAATACAAGGCATACACCGGACATAACCCAAAAACTGGCGAAATGGTCGAGGTTGCGCCGAAGAAGCTGCCATTTTTTAAGGCGGGCAAGGGGTTGAAGGAGCGGGTGGATGGTTGAAGTCAGGAAAGGTTGGGTTTTATTGACCTGAAAAAGGCGTATGAAATTCTTGATCGAACGGATGGTGGCACTTTCAATCAATTGAACTCTCTTTATGGTAAACTACAGATACTCTCAATTAATCACAATCCGGAAAAACCCATTGATATGTGCAAGGACTGGTATGTAATCAAACGATTTGACGGTCTCAATTTTATCAGGATATCCTGTACAAATCTGGACTTTTTCTTTTTTGACCAGAAAGACAGATTTTAGGAATAATTTGTTGAAGGGAATGATTGAACTGTGCGGCGCGCGGCAATAACTAACAATCTGCTGCGGACTCTGCGGTATAGCACGCCGCCCCTTCGCGTCCGCACCAGTTTAAGGTTGGGCTGTATTTTCTGAGTTGATATCTGGTAATGCGGAAACCTCCGACAGTCTGCCAGTATCAACGTCGTAGATGAAGCCCCGCACTATTATGCTATCCGGTATCCATGGGTGCGACCTTACCTTGCGCATTTGTTGGCGTACGTTCTCCTCCAAATCGGAGAAGGCGTAGAAGCGAGCAGGAGCGTCGATTGCTTTCCCTGTTTCCTTTTGCAGTTTTGCTGCCAGTTCCTCCCCCTTGAAGGTGAGCATACCGCATTTTGTGTTGTTGATTACCATGACCTCCTGGGTCCCCGCAATATTGCAAGAGACGATCATTGACCTCAGTACATCTTCGGTCACGATACCACCCGCGTTCCGAATAATATGAGCATCTGTCAATTCCAGTCCCAACAGTTTCGATACGTGCAGGCGACAGTCCATGCAGGCAATCACTGCAAGCCTGAGACGAGTCGGTCTCCCTGGCATCCCTCCCTGAGTGAATGTTTGTGCATACTTCTGGTTCGCCTCCAGTATTTTATTAATAGCTGCCATCATTCAACCCTCTTCATAAATCGGATGTAGAATTCTACTGCATCATGTCAGGCGGGGGGTCGCCCAACGGCCGAGCTAACTCGCGACAATAGCGCGAAGCGGTTTTGCCGTCGCGATCAGCGATTTGTTCGGCGGGGCCAACTAAGGCCTCCTTGCGGTGACGACATGTGCCGTTACATCGAAGACTACGGCTCCGGTACTCGCTACGTAGACGGCGAGTTCACGCTCACCTTCATGCAGGATCTGAGCTATTTGCTCCTCGCTCAAATGAACTCCCATTATCGGTAACCATCCCCGCAATTCAGCCTCCACCATAGTCCGTATACTCGGAAATCGAGCAGTTCCCCGGTGTGTAACTATCTCAATTGAGATGGCTCCGGCGTCCTTGAATAGATCAAACAGCATCTTTCGATCACCTAGTGCGAATGGCGCACGAACAGCATCGCCTGCCGACTGTCCAGCCACCTTCTCGATAAGTGTAAGCTCAGTTGAGTAGCCGGGGATATTATCGATGGAGTCCAAAACAGCGACCGACAGACAGCCAGCAGGTTTGAGTACGCGAAGAAACTCTCGGATTGATTGGCGGCGGTCCGAAAAAAACATAAGACCGAATTGACTCAGGACTGCATCAAAGTAATTATCCGGATAGGGTATCGATTCCGCTACTCCTTGTTTCAAGTCAACTGTTGGCGCGTGCTCTTTTGCGACTGCTAACATCCCTGGATTAGGATCAAGACCGGCGACATAGCCATTTTCTCCGACCCGAGAAACGATTTCGCGTGCAAGAATGCCTGTACCACAAGCCACATCCAGTGCTCTCTGGCCCGCGCGAATACGAGCAGCATCAACGACCACTGCAACCCATTGTCCGAATAATGCTGGAACGAACAGGGCTTCATACGCCTTTGCCCCTTCTATTTGTGACTGCAATCTGGATTCGTTCATAACTTCCTCCTGCGTGCCGCCGAACAATGATATCATTAATAATTTTCAAATAACTCACCGAAACAGATGGAGGTGTAACAATCATTATGACAAATGCGCATTTTACTACATGCAAAAGAAAAAAATTAAAGGAGTTGAAAATGGCAAAGATAACAATTTACCTGAAAAGAGGAGACGTAGATGCTGCCACGCGTGCGTTTCAAATGGCCAAGGTGGCAAATTCACAGGGGCATCGAGATAGCCTGTTCATGTCCGATGATGGCGTGTATTGGGCGGACAAAAACCGGAGCCTGGACGAAAAGACCGGAACCAACGACACGGCAAGCGAATTTTTCCCATATCTGGTGGAAAACGAGGTGCCGATCTACGTCTGACCGCCATGCGCTGAATCTCGCCAGGTTGGCGAGGAAAATTTCTATTCCAACATGACCCTTGCTGGGGCCCCGAAATTGATCGAACTGGCTGCCGAAGGGAGTGTAATAAGTTTCTAAGGGCAAAAGGCAGGCTTTCTGGGTTTGCCCGGGGATTTCAATTAGTCGTTCCCCTTTCTCTTGAGGACTTAAATATAGCCATACGGTAACGCGCTATTTGGCTTAATTTCATAGGATTATGCCTGTGGCAAGAGCTAACCCAAGGTTTTACAAGAGAAAATTGCTGAAGGTACTCTCAATATATCGCGATCGGCTGATAGTTGGTTTCTTTTTAGGATATCTTAAGCTTTGGTTTGGTAAAATTCCAACCTAAAAGGTCCAGTCTACAAAATCCCAAAATTGGACTTGGATAACAGGGGCAGATAAGATCGTATACTATTCGCCAAAAAGTTCGGGGAGAAAGGACTGTCTTCGGTCCCCGTGTTTCATGACCATACAGGCCATTACTGAACTTTGCGCAGTAAAACTGAATCTAAACCGGGTACCTTGACTGAAAGCGTTTGATCCGTAGAATAGGATCTGGCAATTATCACACCGCCGGTCTTGAAATGCAGCCACACGTCTCCGCCGCGTTCTTCCCACTGCAGGGGAGTGCTCTCTTGGTCGATTATCCACTCGCCTTTGCCGCCCGCCTTCAAGATCAATGTCACGGTAGCCTCCGTATCGGAAGTTTGCAAAGCGGCATATTTCCCTGCCCACCCTACGCCGGTGTCACAAGAGCCTATCGTCAGGCAGACCAGCATAATTCCGATGAGCCGTCGTGTCTTGATCTTCACTCACCAACCTCCTTCAAATATTTAAACAACCTGCTTTCCGTCCGAAGTGCCGAGGGAAACAAGTAAATCTGCAAGGTCATGGTGAGCCACACGAGGTCACGCACCAGAGTCTTCCATCCCATGGGTTCGTCCAGCGAGGTAAAGCAGCCGCAGCCGATGGGAATTCCGCGAAACATGGTAATTAGAATCGCGAGGCTGAAGACCACCAGCATTGCACCAATCACGAAAGCCGCCGATTTTGTTCGAATTCCCAGAATAAGCAGCACTCCTGCGACCAACTCGGTCCAAGGCATGATCAATGCCGTAAGGTTCACTGCCCAATAGGGAACCAGTTGGTAAGCTGCAATGCTTTCGGCAAACTCCACCGGATAGTTGATTTTATATATACCGGCATAGATAAAGACACCTCCTACGTAAACTCTGAAGCAAAGTCCCAAAACAGGGTGGGTAAGACCTTTTTTCAGCCATCCGAGCCATTTCATGGCGTAACAGGGTATCCTTTCAGTTCCCAGGCCTTCAGGCCTCCTTCCAGAATTTTGACCTTGTCGTGGCGTTGGAGCAAACGCTGCACGACATCGTCATCGTAACGTTTGCTGAAGGTCCGCCCGTATACAATAATCTCCTGCTCAGGATTGAGCATGCGACCGAGTTTCATAGGAAAGATGATATCAAATAGGGAAGCTGGAATGTTGATGGCTTCGGAAATGTGCTTGTGAGCAAAAAGCTCCACGGGACGTGCATCGACAATGACAGCCGCACCCTTGGAAAAAAGCCGGCCGGCCGATGTGATATCGATCGAGGTAGGGGCTTCGATAAAAAAGGATTCCGGCAGTATTTTTAGTTTGTTTGGACTGGCATAGTTAAACGGCACGGATAGAAGCGTTGCGATAAGAATAATCAAGAAGACGTCGGTTATGCGAAAACTATCAGCACGTTCGATTTCTCTCTGCACCAACCGTTTCAACCGGATTTTGGCCAGCTCCAGAAGGCGAATCTGATTGCGAGCCTCGGTCAGATCGGTTATCGTCCGGCGAAGATCTACGTTGGTGCCGCGAAGGTCTTCATTCAGCGCTTGAATCGTTTCGAAGGAGCGGGCATTTTTGAGGAATACCATAAAATTGGCCGTGAGGCCACGTAAAAGCGCCAGTTCATCGTTATTCAATGCGGTCCTGCTGAGCGGTGCACCAAGAGCGACCAGCCCGAGCAACCTGTCGTGCACCGTAAACAAATACACTGTGTTGACGGCAAAACCTGTTTCAGATTGAGGAAATACCCGGTCCGGTTCTTTTATGAAGGTGGCCGACATGGGATCGAGACGACGAACTTCGGAGCATTGAAAGGCTTGGTAAAGCCGCTTTTCGGTCGCCTCGAAGCTCCACTCCCCGCCGATATCGCTTCCACGGCTGACACATCGGTATTTCCGTTTATCTCGATCGCACAGAAGAACGAAGCCTTGACTCAGTCCGAAGATGCCGATGACCGTGAGAAGAAAGGTTTCCATCAGTGACTCGGTAGAGACCACCGGACTCAATTCGGCGGTGAACTCGTACAGCGTGTATAGGTGAAAGATCCGTCGATCCAAGTTCTCGTGGGCCAGTCTGGCTTGGTGGAGTGCTTCTTCAAGCGCAGCTCCCTGGTGCGCCAAATCGGCGTTGAGGTTTTGAATTCTATGATGGGAAAGCGTCTGGGCCAAGGCGTTTGTCAGCGTACCCGTCAGGTTTAAAAGTGTTTCGATATCAGCTTCTTCAGGTGGATGCCCCGTAAAGTTTTTCCCCAGTGCCACAATTACAGCAAAGGAATCGTCGACCATCCTTTTGACCAGCAATTCGACCGAAGTGGGCAGAAGTGCTGACCCCTCCGCCTTTCTCGATATAGCCAGCCGGCTCGCGGTGGACGCGATAGGTAGTTCTTCCGTTGGCAGGTAGTGTTTGGCTATTGACGCCAGGTTGCGTTCACACGCTGCAACTTCTTCTTCATTGAATCCCCGGCAGGACAAATGGCCCTTGTAAGTACCGGTATTTATCAAAATAACCAGCCCCTGAGTTATACCGAAGATACCCATGGCCGACAGCAGAAATATCTCCATCATCTTTCGAGGATGGCTGAGGCCGGTAAGCTCGTATGCGGTTTCGTATAGGGTGTTGAGATGAAAAACCCGTTTGTCCAACTCTTGCTGGGTTCGGGTTACAGCAGCGAGTGCATCCTGGAAGGAGGGATCGTGGGATACCATGGTGTTCAATGAACCAGTCCGGTGATGATTTTTAGGAAGGCGTCAATGTCCTCGACAACGCCCACGTGGGTATACAGCACCTTACCTAAAGGGTCGACCAACATGGTAAAGGGTGTTCGAGGCTCCCCAAGGAGCTTATGCGCTGAAAACAAGGGGTCAGGGACGACTGGAAATCTGTAAGGTCCCTGTTCATTAAGATACTGGATTTCTGTCACGCTGCCACCGGCGGCCACCGCCAACATTTTAACTTGGCCCTTTAGTTTACCTTTTTCGATTCGGTTGTACAGATTGTTGAACAAAGGTGCCTGCCGGTAACATCCCGGACAGTAGACGCCGATTACCTCCAACAGCAGCAGTTGACAGGCGATGTCACCGATTCGAAAATTTTGGTCCTTAATGCCGAGGTAAGCCATTTCCTTCGTCGAAGAGGGGGCCTGCAGTGACAAAAGAGGCAGGTTTTCTCCCTTTTTCGGAAGGTCACCGCAATAGGCCGGCACGGAGAAAAAGATAGAACATGACAAGCATAGTACGGCCATGAAGATTACAATCAGTTTAAAGGTATGCATGGGTCATTCTCCTCGATTCGATTTTGACAATTTCATGAGAATTTCCATCGGGCTTAGCCCGTCATCGACCCGGCCGATCGGTCACATAGTCAAGGCCTCAGCGAGCGAATCTGCTATGAGCATGAGTTTGGACAGCCCCACGATTTCGAAGACTTTTCTCAAGTTTTCCGATAAACCAGCCACCACCACATGTCGCCCCTCTTTCTGGCTTTCCAGCAGCACTTGGGTCAAAACGGCAATTCCTGCACCATTCACGGCGGCGGTCTTCAGAAAATTCAAGACGATTCTTGGTTTTTTCAGAGCCACTGCTTCTTGGAACGAAGTCTTAAAACGGCCCTCTGCCTTGGCGGTGATGTTGCCACGAATGACAAGGATTGCGGCATTTTCGACCGGTTTCAAAATGATTTCCTGGATTTGTTCTACTTTGATGCGTTGGCGTTCGCGAGCACGTTCAAGCGCCTGTTCCAGGAGGTGACGTTGGATCGGTTTGTTGATGAAGTCGGTCGCATCCAGGTTCAGCGCTTGAATCGCGAGATCCATATCTCCATGGCCTGTAATTACAATGACCTCGGCCGTTGGGTCGATCTCCTTGATTCGCTTTAGAACCTCTATACCGTTCATGCCGGGCATCTTTATATCCGTCAGTACGATGCGGGGCCGGTCATGCCCGAAAATTTCCAATCCTTCCCGGCCGTTTTCAGCTGTGAGCACTTCATAGCCGTAGGCACCCAGAGTCAGACGAAACATCATCAAAGTGGGCTTCTCGTCGTCTATCACCAGCACTTTTTCCATCTCAATTCCTAACTGCGCTTACGTAGATCGCTTCGGCAATCTGTTGATTTTGTATATATAGCGGCAGGCGCACCGTTGCCGGACGAGAACCAAGGCACTGGAAAACTCGTCCAATCATACTGCGGCAAAGCTGAGTCTGAACGTGGTGCCAACCGTTTTTTGACTCGTGATTTGGATATCGCCCCCGAAATCTTTGATGATACCGTAAGTAATGGCCAGCCCCAACCCCATGTCATTGCTTCTTTCCTTGGTGCTGAAAAACGGCTCGAATATTTTATCCCGAACCTCATCATCGATGCCGATGCCGTCATCCTCGATTTCAGCCACCACCTGGTTTTTTGCCTGGTACGTGCGGATAACAATCCGACCGGCTTCCGAACCAGTTTGCCATTCTTTCTTTTCGTTAATGGCGTCGCGGGCGTTGGCCACCATGTTGAAAAAAACCTGCTGTAGTCGATTGTCGTGGGCCATAATCGGATCGATGAGATCGGAGAGCTGAAGTTCCATTCGAATGTTATCGAGTTCAAACTGGCGCCCGACAAGCAAGAAAACCGCCTGAATGGGCTTGTTTAGGATCACCCTCTCCATAACCAGATCGGATTTGCGGCCGAAAGAACGAAGCGTGTTTATGATCTCGGCTGCCCGATCCACCTGTGTACTGATCTCGCCGACCACCTGATGGAGATGCTCCGGAGGAATATCACGTTGTTGTTCCGACATCATTGTCAGAAAATCACTCCCCATCTTGATAGCGTTTAATGGCTGATTCAACTCGTGAGCGATCCCGGCTGACATTTCCCCCAAAGATTTCATTTTGCTGGCCTGAATCAGTTGAGCGTCCTTTTCGATCATTTCCGTGATGTCGGTAGAAGCCAGTACGATAGCCGGCTGACCCTTGTAGGTGATATGGCAGGCGTGCAAGTTGACATAAAACGGCTTATTACCCTTCTTATAATGAAGTGCTTTGGGATAACTGATCAATCCCTGATCGTCACTCTGCGCCTGCAATGATTTAAAATATTCATGTGTGTGTTCCGGCGCCAGCTCCGTGAAGGGTTTCCCTATCAGTTCTTCGCGGTTATAGCCGTATACCTCTACTGCCCGAGGATTGGCATCGATGATTTCAAAAGTTTGATGGTTTACGACAAAAATCGGGTCCGGACCGCTGTCGAAAAGCGAGCGGTATTTTCTCTCAGACTCTCTCAGGCGCTTTCGGTAAAGGCGAATGCTCCAAATCATGTTGTGGAAAGAATCCGCCAGCTGTGTGACCTCGTCTCCCTTTCGTCGTCTGTAAAAACGGCAATCCCGGCAAATCGGCAGGGTATCCGGAAGTTCATCCCCGATGCCGTCCAGATGCAAACAAGGGTAATCGGTATTGGAAATTGCGGGGCACTCCAACGGCTCCACGGTCTTCGAACCAAGTTCAAAGTCGAGTTTCACATCGAAATTGCCCTTGCTCAATTCGTCTGAGATTCTGGTCAATTTGGAAATCGGCTTGGTGATATAATTGGCCAGACGCAGGCTGATGATGAATATAATGACAATAACCAGGGAGAGGAATCCGAGAAACGTGAATCGCAGTTTGGAAACCAGCTGATCGATATGGGTCTTGCTGAGACCCACATGAACCGTTCCGATGCGGTAGATTCCTTGGGTAATGGGTATGGCGATATCATATGCCAATTGATCGCCAAAATGCGCCAAGCGTACACTCTTGGACTCTTCTGGAGGTACGCTGTTAGCGAGGCGCAAAGACTCGGGGAACTGACGGGTCAGGGTATGACTGAGAACCTGTTCTTCGGGATCACTCACGAAAATGTAAGAAACAAGGTAACGGCGTTCCTTGAGTTTCGCCTCGTCGAAGATTAGGTTGAGCAGTTCTGGGTAGTTCTTGTCCAGAATGTATCCGCTGCTGCGCCCGGCAATCGTACGGGCAATCGCAATCCCACGCAACTCAAGCTCGGAGATCAAAGTGGACACAAGAATCCAGCGCGCAAGTAGCGCTATAGCAGCGCTGATGACCAGAATAACCACCAGGATTGAAAAAAAGATTTTGTTTTTAAGGTTGATATTACGGAAGTTTTTCATCGCTTCCCGAATCACATCCTGCTTTATTGCTGGGTCATTCTGCTGCGGCCAGTTGAGCTTTGATGTCAGTCCAGTTTTTAATCAGGGAGAATTGACCATTTTCCAATCTGGTGAAATAAACCCGATCCAGTCCCTGGTGATCGCTGGGACTGAAGGCGATGTTGATGTCTGATCCCAATGAAAAATTACGAATAGATTCGAGAGCATCTATGAACCCTTCACGGCTAAGGTCAGCCCCGGCTCTTTGGAGTCCTTCGACCAAAACCCGAGCGTTGATGAAACCCTCCAGTCCGACGAAGTTGGGTTGATCATCCGGATAGTAACGTTTCAGCAGCGTGACATAGCCGACCTCCCCCGTAAGCAATGGGCTGGGGTCGTTCAGATCGGGAGGTGGAACGACCTGCGACATGATGACGGTTATGTTCTGCTGCTTCGCGAGACGCCGTGCCAATTCGTCGGCTCCCACGAATGATACTAGATAAAAAACAGGATGAAAGCCCTTTTCTTGTGCGAGTCTTATGAATTTAGCGCACGGGTCATAGGTTCCAATCATCACGACGGCTTCGGCTTCCGAAACCATGATTTTGTTCAATCCTTCTTCCACATCGAGTGTGCCCCGGGCATAGGACCCGCCTGCAACCGGGACTAAGCCAAACCCTTTCAAAGCGAGTTCAGTTCCGGTCAGACCGTCGAAACCATAGGCATCGTACTGATAGAAAACAGCAATCTTGGTTATGCTCAGATCGTTGACCAAGTGGCTGACGGCAGCACCGGTCTCCTCGTAGTAGGAGGCCCGAATGTTGATCAAGTAGCGGTCGAACGGGTCGCGCAGTGCGTTTGCACCGGTGAACATACCTAACAGTGGTATGCGAACATCATCGATAAGTGGAAGAATTCGCACTGTCGTCGGAGTACCGACATAACAGAAAAGTGCAAACACACGGTCATCAATGATCAATTTCTGGGTATTGGCCAGACACATGGGCGGATCGTAACTGTCATCGAGGGCAATGACCTTGATCGTGCGGCCATGAATTCCACCCTGGGCATTGACATGGCTCAGATAACACATTGCACCACGCAGGGTTTGGGTGCCCAAAAAACTCGCGTGCCCGCGGAGGGCAAGTGATGAGCCCAGAAGAACCTCGCTGTCGGTTACTCCTGGGGTGTCTATCACCGGAGCCACCCGTTCATCGGTGGGGCGGCACGCCGCCAAACCGGTCCACATAACCAGTAAGGCGAGAAGACGCCATCGGACCTTGCGGCTTGATGGCCGTTTCATGATGACAATTGCTTTGAAAAAAGCAGAAAAATGGATAGAAATTTTAGTGAAACGAGGCTGAGAAAAAGGCCGGTTAGTAGCTGCGAGGATCGACATGATCCGCTCCGTGTCGAGCGAATTTCAGGATGGCGAAATTGCCACCTAAAAGATGCTAAGGGCCGCTCAGTCGGTAAAATAACCATTCGCCGGCTCAGGGGATGCAGCGCTTTTCCACCGGCTGCACGATCTATAATGAAATAATACCGCCAAGGCGCCTTTCGGTCAATCAAAAGAGAGACGCCAATCATACTTATAGCGACATTATTCAACTATACGTGCCAGTTATGCCTGTCAAGGACGATTTTCGGCACGGTATCGATATGGATGACATAAAAATAAGTGATAGGTGAAAAACAATGGCATTTGGTCAGGACCTTCCTGACGGATTGTCCGATCCACGTCAACACTATCGTTTTCCAACCGGTTTTCATCGGCGACGGGGGTTTTGTTACCATGGTCAGATAGCCTCTGGTATCTGGAATCCACTGCATACCTCAAATTCGTGTGGTACCTCCAACGTATATGTAAAATTCCAAACTTTTGAAAAATACATATACTGATCTACTGATCAAGTTTATCAGGCGTTTTCAGAGAAGGCTTGAGCTGCATTATTGAACGTCACACCCGATACGAAGCCTAATTAATGAAGAGCAATGGCTTGGCATATGCGACGCCGGCTAGCGTTGCGTTATTTTCAATTCGTTTAACCCCCTGCCCACCGTTTGATTTTGTTTTTCCTCAATCCTGCCCAAAGGCTCATCATGGCCGAGAAACTCGGCTATCGTGTCATTCAAATCCAGAATGATTCATGATCGTCTGTAGAATCCCACGTTAAAGCGGTCGGAAAAGGGGTGAATTTTTCACAATGAATTGACAGACAGGGTGCGGATTGCAGATTAAATGGTCTCTTGTAAAAGGGGCCATTTTTATTTGGAGAAACCGGAAGCGGTGAGTGAAGCCACACCCACCGCTCCCCAAAACGCAGAGGCTGTTTTTGCCTCTGACCAAACGGTGAAGCGATGATAGCTTTTTTTGATCTGGATCTCAAGCGAATTGCGCAAGATGCCTCTAAGTGCACTTGGCCGAGACCTCCGTGCTGTGGCCGGTGCGGTCATCCCAAGGTTTGGGGCCACGGGCTGGTGCTTACGATTTTTGAAGGCTTTGCCAAGGCGCAGTTGTCCTTTCTTTATATTGGATGAACCAGATTGTGATTTTGAATCCGATTGAAGGTTGATTAATCCAATCTAGCAAGCAGATTCGTTTATGTCAATAAAATTAATTATATCAATTCCTTGTGATTTTCGCGTTAATCGGTGAGATTATTTTTACAAGGTGGGGGGGGTAGGTGGCAGGGGGGTATACCCCCTTCTTTCATTTATAGACCCCCCTATGACTTGTATCTACCCTGCGGGCACGATTTTGGTCAAAGGATCCGGTGACTGGTGGCTGTATATCGACCATAAGGGCAAACGCAAAGCAAAGAAGTTTGGACGGGATATGCTTGCATCTGAAATTGGAATCTTTCCTTGAGTTCTTGGCGAAATCCCCGCATGTGCAGGACGCCTCATCGTTTGTAAGGGTCACCTGATAAAGGATTTTTCCCTTTTCGGATTCACAGAAAAACTGGCCTGTTTCCGCCTGAAGCACCCTCAGGTTCTCTGCCTTGTGGTTTCGTTTCTGCAATTCTTTAGCTGTCATTATTGGTCCTCCTTATGTGCAATTGATTAATTATTAATGGTCTCAAAAAGGCACGTCGTCTCCCTGATCATCTTCGAATCCAAATCCGTCCGTCTTGATGAATTCGATGGTACTTGCGATCAATTGAAAGTTGCTTCTCTGCGCTCCCTCGTCTGTTTCCCATTTCTGCTGGTCCAGGGTCCCGATGATGCCAATGCGAGCGCCTTTGTGAAGATATTTTTCTGTAATTTCAGCAAGCTTGTTGAAGCAGGTGATCTTAATCCAGTTGGTCTTTTTCTTTGATGACCTGAAGGCCAGGTTGAATGTGGCAATGGGGTCTCCCTCTGAGGAATAGAACACCTCGGGGTCAGCTCCCAGATTGCCGGTTAGAAGGCAGTTGTTGAGCATGGTAAAACCTCCCTTTTGTTATGATGATTTTTTCTTGAAGAGCCGGATGACGCTGATTGCAAGGTGGGCGAATATGGCAATCAGGATGAACCAGAGCAGGTAATCCGGCAGCATAGCAAGACAGATTGCCAGAAGGACAAAGGGCAGAAAGATTGTAACGATCCCGAACCGGTCGAAGTATTTAATGATTCTTTTTAAGACACCTTATCCTGCGATTCCGGCAAAGGTTCTGGGTGTCTTTTTGAAAAGATCGATGAATTTATAACGGAATTTGACAGGCACCGACTTGTAAAGTGTAATGCCGATATCTTTGGTCAGGATGATATAGGCGAATCCAACCTGACCGTATCTGGCGATAAGGACTGCTGATGTTTTAAGATTTTTTTGAGGGTTGGAAGAGCGGTTAGACGTGAATCGCTTGCGGGATGATAACTGCTGTTTTTTTAAACATGCGGGGAAAATAGCTGGTGATTATAGGTTGGAAAGTGCCAAAATCGATGTGCCTATGAAACCAATTTTTTAGGGTCTTGGTGCCTAATTCCGGGATATCCTCCTCGTTGATTTGAATCTGTTTGCTGTGGGATTGGATGACAAGAGCGGATGATAACTGAGCGATCATAATGGCGGAAAATGCGCAGGTAAAAAGACATACGACAAGTTTTCTCAATAACGCCTCCTTTCTTTGGACACGGCGTGCCAAAGTAATTGTTTTGTTAATAGTTATTCAGATTTCTATCGAATGCGTCGAAATGATTTATGGAACCTTCCTTAAGATTTACAAAAACTTGAATAATATCTTTTTTAACAGTTAACCCCATGTAATTATCTAAATCTGCAATGTCAGTTTCTTCAATAGTAATACCAACTTCAAGGGCATCTACGATTGATCTTAGACCTTTTTCCACTAACTGATCATAAACAAGCTGGAGGTCACTGTTATCAAATACACCTGGCTCGCCAGAGGGATCAGTAAGGTTATATTTTTCCATTAGCTGCAAAACCGCATCCATGTGTATTTGTTCGCTTACGGCAATGTTGGTAAATATAGCCAATTCAAGCCATTTTTCAGCAAGCACTGAATATACATCATTTGCGAGTTTTCCTCTTCACGCATAAACAATAAAGCATTTTCCTCATCTTCAGTTAAAATTGCGGATGTTCTGGATTGACCTTTTTTTCCCGTCTCCCGGCTCAGGCTTTCGCCTGGCCATCGTTCTGCCGGAAGTGGTTTCAGAAAAATCTGGATAAGGCCACCTTTGCCAAGCTGTCGTTGGACTGTGAACATTGCATTGTATAACAGCAGCGCGCCGGACAGGCAGATGGTGTTTGCCCACACATGGTAAATATCCTCCTGCTGGAACAGGTGTCGCAGGGCCGGACCAAAGCCACCCCGCGCATGCCGACCCTCGAATCCTTTCTCGAGGAGCAGCACCACCAAAACGCCCAGTGCATACATGATGGTGCGCAGGACCACTTCCACCCACGCGGGCCGATTGTGCACCCACGCTCCCAAGGAGACTTTCTCCAACACGACTACCACCTTGGAGAGCACCATCGCTCCCACCACGGCCATGGACCATCCGTCAAAGGCGATCTTGTATTCGGCCAGGACCAGCCACTTGATCACCAACAACGCAAAAATCCAGCAACCGTAGTAGAGTGCGGCGATACCAAGGGCCTTGAGCTCTTCTTGTAGTTTTTCCTTTAATGGCATTGCCTATCCTCGCCGGCCTCCGCCGGTGACGTTGCCGTGAGTGGCTAGGTTGTGGTCATCTTGTATTGCTTGGCCGATGGTGCAGCGATTGTGCAGCCACTAAGCAGTGTGGCAGCACCGGCTAGTGCCAGTGCCGAGTTGGTTGAGTTGCGATTTTTCATCTTCTCCATTTCCTTCATTTTATTGCTCCGGACGTGAAGTCGCGGGATCCACCGGCAAGCTTGATGTTCTTCGTCCGGCTTGTTTTCATCATGGCAATTATTCATTTTTTAGGATTTGTTATTTCGCCTGCACGATGCCCGGTGGATTCCAGCTTCCTGCGCCGGCTGGAAGGATGGAAGGTGCTTCCGTCTTCGGCCAATAGAGACGCATCACAAGGTAAATCGTGTCATCTGGTGCCGGCAGCCAGTTAGCTTCCTTATCCTTACCTGGCGAGTCCTTCTGTATGTAAAGCGTAATTGATCCGTCCGCATTCTTCTTCAAGTCAGGCAACATGGGCGAGTTGATAAGATAGCGATTGATCGGATTCTTGGTCAGGAGCTGTGTCTTGCCGTCGTATAATGTCACTGACCAGAAAGAGTTCACGGGCGGCAGTTTTCCGGCCGGGAAGGTAATTGTGTAGTTGTGCTTGCTGGTATCGAGTGTCTTGCCGGCCGCATCGGTGCGGGTCATGGGATACATGGCCTCGACGCTATCATTGCCGTAAATACCACCCTTGGCCGCAGCGGCCCGCTTGAGCCAATCGCCGTTGTAGAAAGCGCTGTCACCGAACAGGGCACCTACCTTCCAGCCGTTGATGTTTTTCATTCCGGAGTCGAGATACTTCGTTACTTTGTCGTCGCCTTCCTTCATCGCCACCAAAACGGCGGCCTTGTGTTCCAGTGAAAGCTCCTTGAAGTCAAAGTTCTTGCCCGGGCCGATGCCGATACTGGCAAGCCTGCCACGAAGCTCCTTGGTCTCAGGGGTGATGGGCACAAACTCGAGGGCGGCGTCCAGGTAGGCGTAAAAATTATCCTTGACCCCCTGGGCCGTAACCGCCAGGAAGTCGATCTTCGGTACTGCGGCGGGCGCGGGCTGATTGAGGAAGGCAGAGAGCGGCTCGACCTTATAACCGGCCTGGATTTTAACCACGTTCGGCATGTCGTCGGCGTTGAACAGCTGGGTGCGGAAAAGAGTCAGCGCGAAGGGCGTCGTTGATTTAAATACCTCCCTGATATCCGCGGGCTTCTCGCCTTTCCAGTCAGGGCCAACCACGAGATAGTAACCGGCATCCGGGCCCGTCGCACGGGTACCGATATAGCCATAGTTGTAGGTATTGCCATCGATCAATTGCACAGAGTAGTAGCGCTCTTTTTCCACAGCCGGCACCGAGATCACCATCGGCTCCGCCCGCAGGTCCAGCCAGACCATCGAATACGGCGTGTCGGCATTGGGTGTGACGACGGCCGTGTCTTTGTAAGTGAGCGTAGCGGCATCGTTATACATTGTGTTGAACGGCGCCTTGAACTGCCCCGAGTTTTTGTCAACCGAGAACTCCTGCATCACCGCGTAGTTCATCACAATCGGCAGGCCGTAGATGAAGCCCTCCTCGGCGATAGCCTTGGTTTCGGCGATGCCAGGCGCCGCGATGCCTGCTTTTTTATCGGCTTGTCCTGCAGCAGCAATGGGGTCTCTATTGGTCGCGCAACTGCTAAGCAGCGCGATGGCGCCGCCAACAGCCAATACCGCAACAATACATGTTCGTTTCATCGATCTCCTCCCATAAAGATTTGGTTGCAGGATAATATTTAGCGGATCATTATGTGAGTTTTTCATATCCCTATCGGAAACTCAAGCGGTATTTTGACCGATTAGAAATCCAGCAACCAAAGACCCTACAGCTCGATGCATAGACCAAGGCACAATGACTGTATTTCGGCATCTGCTTTCTACACCCATCTACGATCCGAGATCGGCCAATGAAAAATTTATTCATAATTACAGTCAGTTTAAAATGTTTCTGTCAGTAAATGCTAGTTGGGAACAGTTCTTGCTGAATAATCATAGCAAAAGCTTTCCATGGTGGGGAAGGCAATCCGGAAACGGTGACCATCAAACCCAATTATTCCAACCAAAATGAGTTGACATAAAGTCGATCATTTTTTTGTTTTGTTTCGTGTTGAGTCTTGTCTGGATGCCATCTGGTTTTGCAGATGATAACTCCTGCTGGCTCCAGGCACCCCCACAGGACGATGTTTACGTAATCGTCTATGATGCGGATGCTGACGGCAATCGCGGAGATATTATCTGGCAGGGAAAAATCGCAGCCGGTCAAAAGATTGAGGTTACCTCGACCGACGGACACATACGATACAATTATACGCGCGACAAGGATCAGCCTTATGAGGGAGATATCGCAGACGGGTGCTACCAGAAAAATAATATCCTGATCGACTGACATTGCACTCAGATTGCGCCTGTATCGAAACAAGGTCCTCTCTTTGATCCAGAATAACCTGTCCTTACCCTGAATTTTGAAATCAATCATTTCCGATAATGCCCGCATTGTGGGGTGTCATACCAAACTTAAACCAAAGGAGCGTTAGCATGAAAAAACGGATCTTGTATTTACCCTTGATGGTTGCTCTCTTGCTCGCGGTGATGTCGGGACTCGCACTGGCCGACAAGTATACCGACACCACCGATGTCTTCAAGAAGTCCGAAGCCGTTCAACCATTTTTCAAGAATGCTCACGGATACGCGGTTTTCCCGACCATCGGTAAAGCGGGTTTCGGTATTGGTGGTTCATATGGGACGGGCCAGGTTAACGAGAGAGGTAAAGTCACCGGTGAGACCTCTTTGATGAAAGCGACGTTTGGTTTTCAAGCGGGCGCTCAAGCCTTCAGTCAAATGATCTTTTTTGAAGACAAGCGGGCCTACGATGAATTCACCATCGGAGAATTCGAATTCGATGCATCGGCATCGGCTGTCGCGTTCACCTCCGGCGTTCAGGTTTTGTTCGACTATTCCAGGTATTCAATAGCCATAATACTGGCATCATCGTTAGGACTTGTTTCACACGCAAAATCTTTTATTGATTTTTGAACCATTTCCATTATGGTTTGAACTGGTCTACCGGCATTTCGCCGAAGGGATTTCATCAATCGTTCCTTGGTAAAAAATTCTCCTTTTGCGTTTGGATATTCTATAATTCCATCGGTATAAACGATGACCTTATCCCCGCTTTGCAATTGCACTTCCCCCATGCCGTATGAATGAGCAATGCCTGTTCCAATCACTGGCCCATGCACATTTAGTGTCTTAAGAGACCCATCCGGACTCAAAAGGATTGGGGGTGGATGTCCGGCACTGCTGTAAAAAAGAGAGCCCTTGGTATAATCGACTGTAATATAGACAATTGTAAAAAAACTATCAAAGCGCTCAAATGGAAAGGCTCTTTCCAAATTGTTCAGAACGGTTTCCGGTCGGGGAGTCTCTACCTTGTTTATCATGGGTGAGCAACTTGTCTGAATAAACTGAGAGACAGCTGTTGCAATAAGGGCAGATGAGACACCATGGCCGCAGACATCAAACATATAAAAACTTATATGGTTTTTGCCCGTATATTGAAAATTGAAAATATCTCCGCCAATATCCTGGTTTCTGTTATATCAATCCCAGTGCCGATGACATATTCAACCGATCCGTCGGGTCCTGGCTGTCAGGGCCGACCTGAAATTGTGTCTATACTGGCGGTTTGAAAATGGTGTATTTTCTTGTAGAAATCCAAATTAAAAGCCTATCTTCTTTTCCATTTTATTCGTATGTCAAGTGATTTTAATGGGTTAAATTTCCTATATAAGCAAATGGCATGCCGGAAATTTACTGCATTTCTATACCGCCCAGTTTCATACCTTTTCGAGCAGCCGCTAACATCCTGGCAGCGCCGTGTTTGACCACTTAATCAGTTTGGGCGATCCGTTCTTGGTTAACCAATAGTTTTCATGCTCGTTTGGGAATAATCCTGATTTTAAGTTTTCGAAAACGCCCTTAACCTGATCCACTTCAGTGCGAATCAGGAAAAGATCCCAAAAGTGTTTTCCTTCCACCTCTGCAAATAAATAACCGGTTAGTTTCTCACAGGCTCGGTTGAACCGGACGATTCGTCCGCGCCGATCGAGCACACTGACCAGGGCCGCTGCTGTCGAAAGAACGGATGAGGTGAAATCGCGTTCCATCTGCAGCTCTTGTTCTATTCGTTTGATCTCTGTGATATCCTTTACACATGAGATAAAGTATTGCGGTTTCCCATCGTTGTCCCTGACAAGAGAACTGGACACCTGCCCCCATACGATATGTCCATTCTTGTGAATATATTTTTTTAGGAATTCACCATCGGTAACCTCGCTGTTAGCAGCTCGCTTTATGTAATTTGGGCTGACATCCAAAAAGTCCGGGTGAGTGATGTCGTTTACGCTCATGCCATCAAATTCCTCTTTGTTGTATCCGAAAATATCGCACATGTGTCGATTGACCTTAAAAAGGCGACCTTTAAGATCCACCAGGCACATGCCAATATTGGCAGTGTCAAAAGCATGACGAATGCAATTCGTGTAATCTAAATGAGATTTAGCATCATTCACCGATGATCGAACGACCTCTTCAATATCTGTTTTCATTTCCGCTGATAGTAGATTAAGTGTTTTTGATGACATCGAATAGGCCTTTTCTATATATTTTGATGCGGTCATGTGCAATAAAATAAAATTATCAATTTCATTATAAAAAATTATAAATTAGAGTGCTCAACGGCCTGCGTTTAAAATGAAATGGTAGCAGAATTTCAACCGCTACAATGAGGAGGAGCGGGTCGTTGCCCATTCAAGAATAAATGAGTTTGATTTCCGATGCAGATCATTAAAAGAGTGGTTTCAACAACAAATTAAGACTTCAATTTACTGCATTTGCCTTCATAAAATGCTAATTCCCTTATAGCGCTTATTTAACATTATAAGATAGGCTTGCGTAAATTATGCCACTTTCACGGGATAAAGTTTTTGCTGCTATTCCAGAAGCTTGCATACCCTATCTCCTCCCATTTCACCCCTCCCCTGACCATCGCGGCACCCGAGTTTAAAGGGTAGAGTGTGTATCGAACTATTCGCGAAGACTCTGCCACAACCGGAACTTGATGCAGTGAACGACTGCATCTCAGAAAAGGAGTGTAACATGGCGGCGGAAGCTAGAATGTTGGGTGCCTGGATATTTATCAATAACCCCAAACGAACCACCAGCGAGGATCTGAATCTCGTAGTGGGCGGGACGGTCAAATTGAATACTGAAGCGCTTAGATTGCTTGGTAATCAACTACTAACGATAAAAGTCGAAGTGATGGACGAGGACACTTTCTCAGATGATTTATTATTAACGAATGAAACCTTTCAACTCGGGGTTCACGATACCGACTTTCATTGTTTCCATCTTGGTGTCATTGTACCCTACCAGACGCTGAACAATTGCGAGCCGTTCTACGAAAGTCAGGCAGAAGTCTATTGCAGGGTGTCTGGACATGCAGGCGACTTAAAAACGAATAGGGCGCGCACGCAGACGGAAAATGTAGCAATCGACTGAAGCGGCGCTGTTCCAAGTCTTGTAGAGGCCGTTTTAAAACCTCTGTAGAGCAATATGCATGAAGTTGTGTTAGACCAGAAATAGGAGAAAAAAAACCGGTGTCGAATTGAGAACAAACTAAACCGTAAATTTGCTGCAGCGGAGCGGACCGTCATTTAGGCTAACGTATGCGCTTCAATAAGCTGTGGGGAGCTTCAATTCCTAAGAGAGCTTTTTGCAGTTTTCATAAATGAAAGGAAAAACACTATGAAAACACAGTCGAATAAAATGATTGAGAAGCTCAAAGGCAAAGTGAAAGGCCGGATAGTTCTTCCCGATGATCCGAATTATAACAAAGTTCGGGAGATATGGAATGCCATGATTGACCGTCGTCCGGCTGTCATCGTCCAGTGCGCTGCGGCCGATGATGTGTTGCATACAATCTCTTATGCTCGGGAAAACGGATTGGAGTTATCCATTAGAGGCGGTGGCCACAACATCGCCGGAAGCGCTTTGTGTGATAACGGCGTGTTGATCGATTTGTCCAATATGAAATCCATAAGCGTTGATGCACAAAAAAGATGTGCCTATGTCGAACCCGGTGCCACACTCGGGGATTTTGATAAAGCGGTACAGGCCCATGGATTGGCGACCCCGACGGGCATTAATTCAACCACTGGTATTGCGGGACTGACACTGGGCGGCGGTTTTGGATGGCTGACGCGCAAATACGGTATGTCCATCGATAATCTTGTCTCCGCGGATATGGTAACGGCGGACGGAAGGAAGATGCACGTTTCAGAGGATGAAAACGCTGATCTATTTTGGGCCATTCGAGGCGGCGGCGGTAATTTCGGTGTGGTTACCCGGTTCGAATTCGCGCTCTATCCCGTGGGGCCTGAAATATTGGCCGGATTGCTTGTTTTTCCCCTGAGCCAGGCAAAACAAGTTCTCCAAAAGTATCGTGAATTTGTAAAATCAGCGCCTGTGGAGCTCAATATTTGGGCCGTTCTTCGCAAGGCGCCGCCGTTGCCGTTTCTTCCTGAAAATGTTCATGGCAAAGAAGTTATTGTACTGGCTGTCTTCTATGCCGGCGATACAAAAGAGGGTGAGAAACTGATAGACCCTCTGCGCGGTTTCGGAGACCCTTATGGTGAACACATTGGTGCCATGCCATATGCCCAGTGGCAGCAGGCCTTTGACCCGTTGCTTACGCCTGGGGCAAGAAACTACTGGAAATCCCATAACTTCACGCAACTCAGTGATGATGCGCTGGATTCCATTATAGAATTTGCGGGCAAATTGCCGTCACCACAGTGCGAGATATTCGTGGGTCTTATCGCAGGCATCGCCAATCAGCGTGCAATTGTGGCATTAGAACCCTTACTGAGGGTACCAAAATCGAGGTACAACTCATAAGAATGCTGAATCCATAACTGCTATTGATACGGAGAATTCGAATAAATGCCGACTACCAGATATTGTAGTCTGCATTTTCATCTTGAAGTCCAACAACCTACAGATTGGATCGACTATTTACATCGAAATTATGTTGCATCAAATTCCAGATACCTCCAACAAATCGGCAATTAAGACCTCAGAAATAACATGTGATATCCAATATTCTGCACGTTGAAGTCCAATGATAATTATCCTAATCAAAACATTTTACGGCTGTTAAAAATCAACTTGAAAGTATGCTTCATTAACCCGGAAGTCTACATTCCGGCTATAAGTCCTCGGCCACCAAACCCAATTACCACATAAGACTTTCGAATTTATTCCTTGCAGAATCCCATCCACTCCGCTCCTGATACGAGTCAGCAGCGTTACCAATTCTATTTTCTTGAGCTGCAGCAGAAAATTCAAGTCAGCATCGGTCTTCAGTAAGCGCTGGTCAGACCTCACTCACGCAGGTGGTGTCGGGCCAGAATATAAATAATGTAGGCCCGACACTTTAAGCTTATTCTATGTTTGCGCCCACAACAGCGGCCATCTGCATCATGTCGATCGTCTGATCTTCTTTAAGATTTGTAAGGTCAGTGACCTTGCCTGATTTGCTTTTGGATTTTGTGTTTTTGAAGATCGGGAGCAATTTAGCGTCAGCCACAATGAACTTGCCTGCGTTCTCAGCCTTTCCATTTTCAGTCTTTGTCTGAAGTTTATTCGCTTTAATATAGTCCCATAATTTTTTGGTAATCTCTGTCCTTGGAAGTTCTGTTGCTCCCAGAAACTCTGCCAAATCATTTTTCAGCTTTACCGGTTTATTCAATCCTTTTGCTTCTGCCATTTTTAACTCCTTTATATTTAGATATAAATGAAATTATCTCCTGGGTCAGATCTTCTGCCCATTTTATTTTATTCAAGAGATTTCTCAAGACTCGCATATGATTAATTATTGAATTTATCCCCAGATATGCCAATTACTATTCATTCCGAAAAAAAAGAAAGCGGGAAGGCATTATAAAAAAAACAAATACTGCCTTCCCGTTCCTGACTAAAGGGCTCAAGTTAAGGGCGACTTTTTCTTTTCTGTCGGTTTCTTTGCCGCTGTTTATTTGACTGCGGGCTTCTTCGCTACTGTTTTTTTGGCTGTTGGTTTCTTTGCTGCTGGTTTTTTCTTCGCAGTTGCCAAGGAACCCTCCCTTGACATTTAAAATATTAAGAACGTCGCATAGCCCTTCAGTCCGGAAAATAATATTAGGTTAAGCAATACATTTAGTATGTACAAGGATTATACTCTACAATATATAGTATGTCAACTTTGTTATTTAATGAATATTTAAGTTATTTTAAGCATATCCTACGGGAAAGTGTACATTCTGGCTATCATAGTCCAATCAGACCTATGAAATCAGAGAACGTGGATTGACGTTAAAAGTCTACTTCCGAACGCGCCGCTAAAAATACGAAGTCCGACTTCGTTTTTTTCTTTCAACGCGAAAAATTTGTCCAGTCCGAATCTATGGTCAATATTCCAAATCAAAAACGGACAATGGTTTGAAAACGGATCTGCAGGTCCAACAAAAACATATCCGAGGCGCTTTTGCCACTTCAGCAAACCAGCAGCTCCACCTTAATCGATCTTGATACTGGCCACAGATAATCCTTTCCCCAATGGCCAGTATCAAGACCCCTTTACCAAATTTTACTCAACCAAGAAATCCTCCGCCACCTCGACGGTATACCAGCTCTCCCCGCACCCGCCATCTTCCTCCAGATGAGCGATTTTCCGTCTCTTGCCACGAATCCCTTTAAAATCCACCTGCGAATAATTTTGAAGTACCTTGGTCACGACAACCTTCCGGCACTTTGGACAATATTTCGTTCCCATGATTGTTACTCCTTACCTTTTTAATTGAACATCCCGTATCGACCCGGTGACAGTATCTCACTTAACTCTTTGCTAAAATTGATGCTTTCTGTACCGTTAGAACCTTTTGCCTGCTCGCTTTTCCTGAAATTATCGACTATTTTTAAGCCCTCGGAGTGCGCTTTTCCGCTTAACACCTTAACAGCTGGTTTATCTTTCGAAGTCTCGCTGTCATCATCAAAGATTATGTCCTGATCGCTGACTGTTTCCTCATCCTGATGATATACCTGATCACATACGTCACCATCCAGATGCAGATCGTACGCTATATAAAGCTCTCCCTCTTTATCCCATCTAGTTTCCCCGGTTAATTCAAAGGCAGTTGGCAGAAAGCGCCCTCCAGCAACCTTTAGATGTGCCCGTCCGGATCGCTTCGATTTTTCAAGATCAGCAACATCCTTAAATCCGAGACCCTTTTCATCGCACCAGCTCAAAATGCCTTTTCCAATAAGTGGTTTAATCCATTGGGATATCGTGGCGGTCGAAACTCCTGTTTTCTCAGACAATGCTCGGGGCGTCATCTGACCTTCCTTCTCAATCAACCGGATCCTGTCGTCCGTATAGCGTTGTTCCTCTCCAATAGACTCCCTGAAAGAATCTCCTATCAACTGTTGCGCCAAAGCATAATCCGTATATTCCGCGATGACATTTCCCATATCGTCTCTGCGGCGTTGTCTCTGGTGAATCAATGCTATGGTCTTAATCGTTGTGAGAACTCTCTTAAATGCGCGCCTCGACGAGATAGGGAGCGACCCCCTGCGAGTTATGAAATCCGCTAACCAATGGGAATTTTTCAAAGATATATTAAGAAGGACAACAGGGGCAACCCCATTACAAGCAAAGATGGAAAACCGCAGCGAGAGGGTCCTTGGTTTGTGCAGTATCCGCATTCGAGGGATCCTGAAACCGGCAAGATAAAATACCGGACGGAAAAAGCGTCTTTCAGCAAGAAAAAAGCGGAGAAAATTTTCCGTTCCAAAGTGGATGCATTCCAGGAGATGGAGAAACTTGGCGTCCAGGTGGACCCGGAATTGTCATTCAGCAGATTGATAGAATGGGGGTTAGAGCAAGATGTGATGAACGCGAAATCCTCCGCTTCGGACGATCTTGCACGGGCGGTGCACCTCAAGGCCGAATTCGAGAATAAGAAAGCCGCACAAATCACGCCATTGATGGTGGACAATTTCCGAGTCAAGATGAAGAAGACCAAATCTGAGCGCACCGACAAGCCCTTTTCGGGGTCATCCATCAACAAGATGGTTTCGCTGGCCAGACGGATCTATTATCTGGCGATGGATGCCGGAATAGTCAAATCAAATCCATTTGCCCGCCGTGGAGAGATATTTCATGAGATACATCCCGCTACCCTTTAAATCGGAAATAACGCCCGCCAAGCGTCTACTTCCTATGTACTTCTTAAAATAAAACAAGGGGCACAATTTCTTGTAACCCCTTGAATTTACTGGCGGGAGCGACGAGACTCGAACTCGCGACCTCCGGCGTGACAGGCCGGCGTTCTAACCAACTGAACTACGCCCCCGAAAAACACTCACCGTATTAAAAATGATCATAAAACTATAACTTCTTAATCGTGATCTTCCCGCATGGTATGCGGGACGTTCCACCTAACTGAACTCAGTATATGTCCCCGGTTTTCTGCCCCGGCCCCTTGAATTTCAGTGGTAGGCGGAACAGGGCTTGAACCTGTGACCCTCGGCTTGTAAGGCCGATGCTCTCCCAGCTGAGCTATCCGCCCATGTACTGTCTTTGGGTTCACAAAAAGAGAGGTATAGCTACCAGTAACAATATTCGTTGTCAAGCGTAAAAATCTGGTTGTCGGTTCGGATGGCTGGACCGGATCCGTTTCCAGTGCGTAGCCTTATATCAGGTTGGCCGGCTGATTGTCGACGCCGGTATCGGTTGTCATCTCGAAGCTGATGTCGTTTTTCGTAAACAGTGCCGCGCCATCCTGAACAATGATCGCATACGTGAGAACCTCATCCATGTGATCGGCCGTAACGATTTCAATTTGTTTCTTGATCGGCTTGGGAATGTCGCGGATGTCTTTCTCATTTTCGCGCGGAATGATCACTTTTGTGATCCCACCCCGATGAGCTGCCAGAATTTTTTCCTTCAAACCGCCGATCGGCAGCACGCGCCCGCGCAGGGTTATTTCACCAGTCATTGCCAGGTCGCGATGAACGGAACGCTTGGTCAGCGCCGACACGATGGAGGTGCACATGGTGATGCCGGCCGAAGGACCGTCTTTGGGAATCGCCCCCTCGGGAATATGGATGTGGATGTCATATTTTTTATGAAATTTTTCGTCGATCTGAAGGTACGCCGCCCGTGAGCGCACGTAGCTGACGGCGGCCTGGGCCGATTCCTGCATCACGTCACCCAGTTTTCCGGTCACGGTCAACTGGCCTTTTCCAGGCATAATGACCGTTTCCACGTTCAGCAGCTCTCCACCAACCTGGGTCCAGGCCAGTCCGGTCACCAGGCCGACCTGGTCTTTTTCCTCGATCTGGCCCTCCCGAAACCGGGCCGGCCCCAAATATTTAGTCACCGATTTAGTGGAAACCGTGTAGGCACTCTTTTCCTTGCCCTTGCTCTTGTTTTTGAGCACTTCTTTGGCGATTTTGCGGCAAATGGAGGCAATTTCCCTTTCCAGGTTTCGAACGCCGGCCTCGCGGGTGTATTTGCGGATAATGGTGTAAACGGCGTTTGGCGAAAAGAGGATGTTCTTGCCTTCGAGACCGTTGATCTTGATCTGCTTGGGGACCAGAAACCCCTCGGCGATATGGTATTTCTCATATTCCGTGTAGCCGGGCAGGCGGATGATCTCCATGCGGTCCTGCAACGGCAGGGGAATGTCGGGCAGCGTGTTGGCGGTCGTGATGAACAGGATGTCCGACAGATCATAATCGACATCCAGATAGTGATCGTTGAAAGCGTAATTCTGCTCGGGATCGAGAACCTCCAATAGCGCCGCCGATGGGTCGCCCCTGAAGTCCATGCTCATTTTGTCCACTTCATCCAGGCAAAAGACCGGATTGTTGACACCGATTTTTTTAAGCGACTGGATGATCTTGCCCGGCAAGGCACCGATATAGGTGCGGCGGTGACCGCGAATCTCGGCTTCGTCGCGAACGCCACCCAGTGACATGCGGACGAATTTACGTTCGGTTGCCCGGGCGACCGATTTGGCCAGAGAGGTTTTGCCGACGCCCGGTGGACCCACGAAACACAGAATCGGACCCCTTATCTTTTGTACCAGCGTTTGCACCGCAAGGTATTCCAGTATGCGCTCCTTCGGTTTTTCCAGCCCGTAATGGTCTTCGTCGAGAATTTTTTCGGCATTGTCGATGTCGGTATTGATGTCGGTTTTATCAAACCAGGGCAGGCTGACCAGCCAGTCGATATAGTTGCGCACCACGGTGGCCTCGGCCGACATGGGGGTCATCAGCTTCAGCTTTTTGAGTTCATTTTTTACCTTCTCGGTCGCCTCCTTGGACATCTTCTTCTTGGCTATTTTCTCTTCGACCTCGTTCAGGTCATCGAGCGTGTCCTCGTCGGAGCCCATTTCTTTCTTGATTGCGCGCATCTGCTCGTTCAGGTAATAATTTTTCTGGGTCTTCTCCATTTGTTCCTTGACCCGGCCCTTGATGCGCTGGTCCATTTTGTAGATGTCGATCTCCATCTGGATCAGGCTCAGCAGGAGCGCGAGCCGCTCGGATGGATCGAGGGCCTCGAGCAGGCGCTGTTTGTCATCTATTTTGAACGCAAAGTGGGCCGCCAGCGTGTCGGCCAGCTTTGACGGATCCTCGATAGCCGCCACATTTGTGACCAGGTCCTTGGAAAGGTTTTTGTTGATAGCGGCATATTCCTCGAAGCTCTTCTGAACCGAACGGCAGAGGGCGGTCCCCTCGGCCGCCGCCAACCGTGGCTCGAAGACCTTTTCCATTTCGACCTGAAAGTAATCTTTCTCCGTCACAAACCGCAGGATGCGCCCCCGGGCGTCACCTTCCACTAAAGCTTTGACGGTTCCATCCGGCAACCGCAGCAACTGCAACACCTTACCGATGGTTCCCAGACGGCTGATGTCGGCTTCGTTGGGGTTGTCTATCCCGGCCTTTTTCTGGGTGGCGAGAAATACGCGCTTGTCCCGGTTCATTGCTTCGGAAAGCGCGCTGACGGATTTAGGCCGCCCCACAAACAGAGGCGCCACCATATGCGGGAAAACGACGATATCTCGCAGTGGCAGCAGTGGCAGGATCATGCGCGTCGGCTGGGCGTCATCGTCTTTGAAAATCTTCGGCAAACTGACCATGGCAACAACTTATTCTCTCGTATTTTCGACTCGTGGTAAATTGAAGTAAATGGGTATGGCAGCTTTAGCCAAACCATGCATTACGGGCTCGCTTTAATCGAAGGCTGGCATTCTCAGGCCTGCTTCTTTGTCGGTTCGTAAAGCAGAATCGGGTCCTCTTTCTTGATGACCACATCTTCGCTGATGACACACTCCTTCACGTTTTCGATGGAGGGTATCTCGTACATGATATCGAGCATGCAGCTTTCCAGAATCGCCCGCAACCCCCTGGCGCCGGATTTGCGCTTGATGGCCTCGTTGGCGATGGCTTTCAGGGCGCTGTCGGTCAGCCGCAGGTTGACGCCTTCGAGTTCGAAGAGCTTCTGAAACTGCCGCAGCAGGGCATTCTTGGGCTCTTGCAGAATTCGAATCAGTGCCGTTTCATTGAGTTCTTCCAAGGTGGCAATCACCGGCAGGCGGCCCAGGAACTCGGGGATCATGCCGTATTTGATCAAGTCTTCCGGCTGCACATCCTTCAGGACCTCGCCGATGCTGCGCTCGTCGTCTTTTTTGATCTTGGCGCCGAATCCCATCAGCTTGGATCCCATGCGCCGCTGAATTATTTTCTCGAGACCGTTGAAGGTCCCGCCGCAGATGAACAAAATGTTGGACGTATCGACCTTGACGAAATCCTGCTGGGGATGCTTGCGCCCGCCCTTGGGGGGCACGCTGGCGGTGGTACCCTCGATGATTTTCAAAAGGGCCTGCTGAACACCTTCGCCGGAAACATCGCGCGTGATCGACGGATTGTCGGACTTGCTGGCAATTTTGTCGATCTCGTCGATATAGACGATACCGCGCTTGGCCTTTTCAACATCGTAGTCCGCATTCTGCAAAAGAGCCAGGATGATATTCTCGACGTCCTCGCCGACGTATCCGGCCTCGGTCAGGCTGGTGGCATCGGCGATCGTAAAGGGCACGTTCAGAAACCGCGCCAGGGTCTGGGCCAACAGCGTCTTGCCGCAACCGGTCGGACCGATCAGCAGGATGTTGCTTTTCTGAATCTCCACATCGCCGGTGCTCACCGAGGTGTCGAGCCGCTTGTAGTGGTTGTATACCGCTACGGCCAGAACCTTCTTGGCCCGCTCCTGTTCGATGACATACTCATCCAGGCGGGTCTTTATTTCTTTGGGGGCGAGCAGGCTGTTGACCTCCGAGGTTTCTTTTTCGGACTCTTCCTCGATGATCTCGCTGCAGAGCTGGATGCACTCGTCACAGATATAAACGGCTGGGCCGGCGATCAGTTTGGTCACCTCCTTCTGGTTCTTGCCACAAAACGAGCAGAAGAGGTTATCGTTGTCGTCTTCTTTTTTTCCCATTTTTAGGCCTCCATCTTGTCGATGCGATCCAGATCGTCCCGGTTGGTGATGACATGGTCGATGATGCCGTAGTCTTTGGCCTCCTGACCGGACATGAAGAAATCGCGATCCGTATCCTTGCCGATCTGAGCAATGTCCTTGCCCGTGTGGTTGACCAGAATCTGATTCAGGGTTTCTTTCATACGCAAAATTTCCCTGGCCTGGATCTCGATGTCCGAAGCCTGACCCTGAAATCCGCCCATGGGTTGATGAATCAGGATGCGGGAATTGGGCAGCGAATATCGTTTTTCTCGCGCGCCGCAGGCCAGCAATAGCGCCCCCATGCTGGCGGCCTGGCCGATGCAGACGGTTGTGACATCGGGTTTGATGTACTGCATGGTGTCGTAAACAGCCAGCCCGGCGGTGACCAGGCCCCCGGGCGAGTTGATATAAAAATTAATGTCCTTGTCCGGATCTTCGGATTCGAGAAAAAGCAGCTGGGCGATCAGAAGGTTGGCGACTTCATCGTTTATGGCGGTCCCCAGGAAAATGATTCTGTCTTTGAGCAAACGCGAGTAGATGTCGTAAGCCCGTTCACCGCGGCTGCTCTGCTCGATGACCATGGGTATGATCGGCACGATTTAACTCCTTTGTTGTTAATTTGGTTTCCGCCGCCAGACCATATTATGGCGGTCGGTGGCCGGAAAGACGTCGGTGTCAACAATTCTAAATAGTGTCCATCCATAAATGGTCTTTTTTCCGCTGGGCGGTCGGTCGCAGCGGGTTTCCGGCTGCGGCGTATATAAAGTACGCCTCGCCGCAAACGGTAGTGCGGTCTTGCCCGACGAAAAAAATCCTCATTTATGAAATGGACACACAGTAGTGCCTAAAAAAGATCGCAAATGGCACTAGTTATTTTATGATTAAGGCCATGTCAACGGGCGGCAATTCGATGTGTGCCCGGCAGACACGTTCATCCCGACAGTCATCTGATCATTCGACCGCTAAATGCTAAAGCGCTTGCAAGAACACGGCCATTTTTGAATAATGCGCATCTTTACATCCACACCCCAAATGCCGGATGACCGCTGTCAGTTCACGACGGCTTTCGGTGCGGCCCTATGCCTCGTCTGATCCGGTTTCTTCCGTTTGCCCGGGTCCCTGTGCGCCCGGCTCGACTTCCTCGACCACACTGCTGTCAAGTATAAGTTTTATGGCCTTTTTTTCAAGTAAAGTCTGTTTGAAGTAGTCAATTTTATCCGCGTTTTGGCTATAGAAGGTCTTTATTTGCGCCACGGGCTGCTGAAAGGCATCCGCCATTTTTTGCAGACCGGCATCGACCTCCGCGTCGGTGAGGGTCAGGCTCTCCTGGTCGATGATTTTTTCAAGAATAAGGTGCCGCTTCACCTGCTTGACGGCGGTGTCGCGGTATTTTTCGGCAATTGTCTCACGCGTCAGCCCCATGTCTTCGAAAGTTTTGTTGCGATAGGCTAACGATTGCTCGGCATCGTTCACGATCTCTTCGAGTTCATAATCGATCATGATTTGCGGCACGTCGAAGGTGACTTTAGCGATCAGGTCGGTGAAAATCTGCTCGTTGATTTCCTGCTCGGTGCGTTTGGTATATCCCTCTTGCAGGTTTCGGCGGACCTCGGCCCTGAGGTCATCGAGAGTGGCATAGTTGCCGGCCCTCTTGGCCAGCTCGTCGTCGATAGCCGGAACATCCTCCTCCCGAATTTGGTTGAGGGTCACCTGAAAGTCGATGGCCGCTTCCGCCAACTTGGGGTTGGGATGCTCCGCGGGGAATGTGACCTTTATCTCTCTGGTTTCATTGGGTTTCATTCCGACAAGGCCGTCGTCGAACGAAAAAGAAATACGACCGTCTCCGATCTTGAGCGTAAAGTTTTCGGTCCGCTGGGTTTCCGAATAGGGTTTGCCGTCTCTAAGCCCTTCATAGGTGACCATGACGTGGTCCCCTTCGCAGGCGGGGCGTTCATCGGCGATCGGCTTGTAGCGTGTCAGGCTTTTCTGGAGGGCTTTGAGCTGCAGCTCGATTTCCGCGTCAGAGACCGTATAACGGTTTTTTTTGAGAGTTAACCCTTTAAAATCGATATCCTTTATATCGGGCTTGACCTCGACCGTGGCAACGTATTTATACGCTTCGTCCACCTTGAGTTCAGGCGGGTCGAGTTCCGGGTTGCCGATGACCTTCAGATCGGTCTCTTTCAGGGCATCGATAAAAGATTCCTTGATCAAATTGGATGACACATCGGCATGAACATCTTTCTTATACATGCGTTCCAGCACGGCTCGCGGCGCTTTACCAGGACGAAAACCTTTAACTTTCGCCGTTTTCTTGAGCTGGCTGTAAGCGGAATCCAGCTGCCGGACGACCTCTTCCTGTGGGACTTCGATGTGCAGCGTCTTTTTGACACCACTCACATCTTCAACTGTAACGTGCATATCCTTCCTTTCTACAAATCGACATCAATACACCTGACTGCCGCTCGGTGCGTTCCACGCGGCCTGGATGTGATGGGGAACGAAAACAATTGGCGGGGATGCAGGCATGGGCGTTGTCCAACATTGGCGGCCTGCCGGGTCACACCGCCGGAATCCTGTGAGCGATTCAGCTCAATTCTGCACAAAATAGCCGCTCGCGCTGCAGGTGGGCCGGCAAAAACGGCGTCATCAAGCGAAACGGTATATTCCCGGGACGCCATCACACCGGGAACCTGGTGCGAGAGGGGAGACTTGAACTCCCATTCTGTCGCCAGAGCTGGATCCTAAGTCCAGTGCGTCTACCAGTTCCGCCACTCTCGCTTATCTCCAACCGGCAGGTGATTGTTCGCAATTGCGGCGTCAATCGGCGGGAGCCCCTGATATGGCGAAAACCGAACAACTCTTGATCTGATAAACCGACAAACGTCCTGCAAGCCCCGGCAACTGATCACTCGCAGATTCAATACACCGTTGTCACTTGGCAGGTGAATCGGGTTTTCGCAGGACGAAACAGGCGAAACGCTTCAGGATCAAGTGTTGGCAACCGCTGTATCTTGTGGCTTGACATTGGTTCCAAATCAAGTAAACCACAGCTGAAAAGATTCAGCAAACATAATATTTATCATTCTAGGTGTCAAGAAAAATTGGAAAAGCGATAGTCATGTCAAGGTTTTGCAGAAGTATCGGCCCTCACCGCCTCCTGATGATCGCCATTGCCATCTCAACGAGCTTATTTTTGGCGGCCGCAACCGCCGCGGATGCCAAAACGGTTTATTGGGGCCGCACCAAGAAAACAGTTGTCCTTGATCCCGGGCACGGGGGAACCGATTCCGGCGCCCGCAGCCCGGATGGCACTCTTGAAAAACAGGTCGCCCTCGATCTGGCCCGGCTGATCGCGGACGAACTCGCCGATCCTTCTCGTACCCACCTGACCCGCACGGACGACTACCGGCTTGACACCGAGCGCCGCACCGATATGGCCAATAACCTCAAAGCGGATGCGTTTGTCAGCCTTCACGCCGGGGGCAGCTTCAGCCCAACTCCCGGCGGCATTCACATCTATTGTTACAAGGGCACGACAACAGAACGGCCGTCCTCTGCCAATCGAGCGCCGGCTCCCTTCGACACCTGGGATCGGATTCAACTCAAACACGCACGCTCCAGCCGGCTGCTGGCCCGGCACCTGAAAGAGCGGCTCGATCCCCTGTTGGATGTGGAGATCTCGGATGCGCCCGTGCTCGTATTGCAAGGGGCCGACATGCCTGCGGTTCTGATTGAAGTCGGCTACCTGAGCAATCCGGAAGAGGCCAAAGCCCTGCGCAGCGCCACTCACCGCGAAGCATTGGCCCGGGCCGTTGCCGCGGCAATAAAAGCATTTTTCGAGGAGCTGCGCCAGGCGAAATAGTGCGGGTCGATTCGACTGCAACCGCCGCGACAGCAAGGCATCGAAGGTCGGAATCCTTGCGCCGCTTTCGGAAGCATGGTATTAAGACCGTCCATTGATTATCACATCCGGGGCGTGGCGCAGTCTGGTAGCGCACCTGCTTTGGGAGCAGGGGGTCGGAGGTTCAAATCCTCTCGCCCCGACCAATAAAATCAGAATATTATAAATATTTTTCGTCGCGTTTTCGGAGCTAGTGTAGTGTGGGTTCTCTCGAATAATGTCAATGCCACAACGAACTGTGACAATATTCCACAACGAATGTTGTCAATGTAAAAATTCCTTTTATTTTTAGTAGTTTGTCTTTTTAAAAGTCTGCCCATTTTTATGGTCATATGCTCATAATACGGAATTAGTCAATTATTCGAATGACTTACCAGTTCTGCCCGTTTGAGTATAAGATTGCATTTTAATTAAATTTTTTGAATAACACTTAATTAATTAAATAATTTAAGATAATTGGGATATATCGAATACAAAGAACAGGTAAGACGGAAAGGGGCCGGTAATCAACTTACCAGCCATTTCTTTATGGTAGGTCCTGAAGATTAAATCCCGAGCACTCAATAATTCCAAAAGCTTATTGATTTCATCGTCCAAAAAAATCCTCGCGATCCTCGTACGCTCAATCCAGGTTTACCTCCCCCAAAGCCTCTAAAAGTTTTTTCGTGACTTTTTCTGGCACCTTGCAAAATTATTTAAGTATTATTGGATTATAATGGTAGGATTTTGAAAGGATATCGAGATGGGTATCTAAAAAAAGATACCCATCATTTTTTTTACGGCATTAATTCAGCCCTATCAATCCCCCAACTTCAATGAAGACCGGGAAAAAAACGACAGACCAAAATAAAATAACGCCTACAAATTGCCATACTTTCATTTTATACCGTTATCCTCCGTATTATTATCATTTCCCCTATTTTCGGTTTGCCTGACTTGTGAAAGCCCATAATATGAAACCAATCTTTGTGAAAGTCCGATTGTACCACCTTTCATTGCTGTTTGCACTCATTATGGCGTAAGCTTTTGTTATCACGTAGGAATATCCAAGAGTTGTGTTTATTTGGGCTTTATTTACCGGCAGAGGATATCGTCCTCCATCCTCCCGTGGTCAATATATTGCCTAATATGGTCGATGTCACATGCGTGAGAGACTAAAAAATAAAGCAGGGCTCATGAAAACAGAGGTCTATGCTCTCTATCTTGCTTATAATGACCCAAGAGTTCCGTGGTATGCCCGTATCCTTGCTGTCTTTGTGGTGGGATATGCTCTAAGTCCTATTGACCTGATCCCTGACTTCATCCCCATTATTGGATATTTGGATGACCTGATATTGGTTCCTTTGGGAATAGTCCTTGTCCTGAAAATGATACCTCAAGAGGTAATGGATGAGTGCCGTGAAAAGGCAAGGGCTGTAATGCTCAAGGGAAAACCTGTGAATTGGATAGCAGCTACTGTAATCGTTGGGATATGGGTTGGATTGGCAATATTAGGGATTAATATTTTATAAAAATATTTTATGGTTTGATGGAATGGGGGGTTGACATAAGTTTTCAGCATAGGATTTCCGAAAGAGGTTTCCTTTTGTCGTAACGTCTTAAAAATTATGCCATTTCGCATTATTCATCGTTGTTTGTGACCCAAAAATTCAGCCCTGCTCCATCATTTTGGATTCCGAATCCGCGCTCCATATACGATAACGCACTTCAACGTCTTCAGGCACATACACCACAATGGGTAACCGGCTGTTGTATCGGATAAGCAAGGGTTCGCCCGCAAGCGTTATAAACCGATTCACCTTCGGCGCGTTTGCATCTACCGCCATCAGAGTGCCAGCCATTGGGCCCAATTCTTTTACGACGTAGCGTGGAAATCCCCAGCCCTTAATTGTTTCTTCTTGAATATTGCCACCGAAAAAGTACTGATTCTTTTCGTCAACCTGAACTTTCTTGCCCACAATCAACTCGACTCTGAAAGCCGATTCATCATCCTGTTGGGGAAGTTGCAGGACATATCGAACCATTCCCTTCTCGGGTGGTGGAAACGCCTTCATGTTGTCCCCAGCATGAACAGGCAACATCGTAACCAGAATACCTAAAATAGTGATCGAAAGAATCATTTTCATATTTCTATCCTTGTCTATCAATCACAAGACTGTCCCGCATGAAATCGGGCATGTTTTCTTGTCCCAATAATAGCCGGTGTCAACCGGCATCTGTAGAATAAGATTTTGCAGAAGATGTCGCAATACTCAGAGCTTAAATTTCGCCCTTTTTACAATTGGCCTACCACCTATAATCCCTTTTTACTCTGCAGAAACAAAATAAACCATGTCGCAACACGCTCCTGTTGCGACAAGTCGTCACTATCAAACAATTCTGTGGCCGTTCATCCAAGGTTACAGAACAAATAAGTATTCTACCCCTTGCTGCATCCCCCATTGGCATTTTATTATGGATAATAGATGTCAGATCTCGAAATCTCTACCATGCGGCAATCAGAGCGGTCAAAGAGATGGAAAATGGGGAACCAGGGTTTTACACCAAACTGATCGATGAAAATGTATCAATGCCTCCAGGCACATCGGTTTTTTCATGGCTCAATCAGAGCTTGGCTATTAATATATTATTTCTTAAATCTTCTGTCCGGATTTCCCAACGCCTTTTACCCAATAATTACTGTTCACTAAAGATGTCCAGCAGAAAATCAAGCTGTGCGAGAGTGGGCCCTGCTAAAGCTCGTCGGAGCGCAGGTTGATTTTTCTGCGGGTTCTAAGATGAAACTATTCACCTGGCATTATTGAACAAAATTTGACAGAATTCCTTAGATTCGAAAACCGGACAAAATGCTGAATAGGTTAGTAATTGGCATGTTACAGAATTTGGAAAGGCCGGATATAGCGAAAATAATCGCAACCTGATAATTCTTGCGCAGATGCCCGTTGCCATGCTACTTTAAAGGTGATCAAAGCATATCGGCGACATGGCATAATTACACTCAATATCCACCGCCTAAAGGCTGTTAAGACGAGATAACACTATGTATTTATGCTTGACTATTTTGTTGATCATCTATTTCTTCCTGAGGATAATTGCGAATTTGAAATTGATTATGGAGGCTCACGAAGAATTGTCGTTATTTTTAAACCAATAATTTCTGAAATATTAGCAAAGAATCCACAAATCAAAGGTTCTTCTTGCTGTGCCAAGGGTAGTTACAAGCCTTCTGAAAAAATTATAAATTTATTTGATACTCTTCAAAAGAATAAATTCCCAGGCGATGAAAACCTTATCGATTTAATTCGAAATAATGAAGGAAATACACTGCCCCCATGTATTATAGAAAAATATGAGGAGTCATATCAAAAGGTAGAGAACATCCCTTTAAGCTACTTCCCTAAACTTTTTCAAAGCTTTATCCGGCAAGTCCGTTCAGAGTTGCACAACTATATTGAGAAAACCATTGATGTTTTTAGATGGCGTTTCTCAAGATATTGAAAACACAAACCATTATTTTATGGTGCGATGTCGTGGTCCTCCGATGGGACAAAATGGAAATTTGTACCTCAAACTATACATATAAACATTAGAGCCTTTGCAGAACCGGCTCTTTCTAAATATTTTTCTCAAGAAGTTAGCAAGATTCTAAAGGCAGGTTACACTGAACCTTTAGGTCATCAATTATATAGAGAGGCCAGGTTCCTTTCCCATACAAACCTTAGAAGTTCAGTTGTCATCGCAATTGCAGCCATAGAAGTTGGAATAAAGGAGTGCATTGGTGCTTTAGTGCCAAATTCTCATTGGTTAGTTTCCAACAGCCCTTCACCTCCGGTAATTAGAATTCTAACAGAATATTTGCCAAAACTACCTGCTAAAAATAAAATCAATGGAAAAGTACTCGCTCCACCCAAAGATATAATCGATGTTCTTAAGAAGGGTGTGTCTATTAGAAATGACATAACTCACAAAGGTGGTCCCGCACCAAAGCATGAAACTATGGAAGAAATTTTTTCTGCCATAAAAGAAACTTTACTGTTATTATATTTCTATTCAGGTCACCAATGGGCATTCGAGTATATAAGCAAAGAGGTTAGACAAAACTTGACTAAATAATGCAAAATTTGGTGCCCCTTTTGTGAATGGTTGAAACCCCTCGCCTTTAGGAGAAGAAAAATTTTATGGCTGTCTCTATGCGACTTTATAAGATCAGAGCCCATACAAAGACAGATCTCAAGGAACATTTATTTTGGATTCCGAAAAATCGGAAGAGGTACTTATTGGGCCGGTCGCCATCCTGACCAGTGATCTGTTGCGACAAATTGCGCTGGAGCATGAGATATAAATTATCACCGGAAAGGACTCCAGCGATCATACGTCGTTAATTTATGTCGCAACATATTGATGTTGCGACATGTTCCAATAATTTTTTTCCAACAAAATCCAGCTCAGATTGTGTTATCGACCCCTATTACAGGCCAAACTACAGATACGTTGGAGTAATCGCAGGCTTTTGAACAAAATAAAAAATATATTAAACAGAAGCACGTATTAATAACCAAAAGGTTAAGTTTTCTTGTAGACCTCACTGACGGCTTCCTTCTGGTTTAAAGAACGGGCTATCAGAGTCATAATAGAGCGCGGAGTAAAGCGAACGGTAAAAGCTAAAAGCTTGTTTATTAAACCTGGAATAACTATTTTTTTGTTTCGAAATAAACCATCAAAACCGGCCTTTGCAACATCCTCGGCTTTCATAATATGTGGACTCTTAGACAGTTTAGTATCGATCATCTCATTACGTTTAAAAAACTCAGTATGGGTAGGACCGGGACACAGAACTGTTACACTGACGCCATCTTGTGAAAGCTCATAATATAGAGCCTCCGATAGCATCAGCACATAGGCCTTTGATGCATAATATGTGCTCATTAAGGGACCGGCCTGAAAAGCTGCTGTTGACGCAACATTTAAAATTCTACCGGTACGCTTCTTAACCATATCTGTTCCGAACAGTTTGCAAAGCATGGTCAGTGAGGTGATATTAAGTTGTATTAGATCCATGTGTTTATGGGCGTTAATATCAGTGAACTTACCATTAGTTCCAAACCCTGCATTGTTGACCAGCACGTCGATGTCGATGCCATTGGCAGTTATATTATCATAGAGTTCTTGAGAGGCAGAGGATTTAGACAAGTCTTTTGGTATCACCTTTGCTTGAATACCGTATTTATTCTCCAGTTCCTTGGCGATAACCTCAAGTTTTTGCTTATTTCTGGATACTAATACAAGATTATAACCGTTTTTTGCAAAAATTTTACTTAATTCATAACCAATACCAGCTGATGCGCCTGTAATCAAAACCGTTTTACTCATAATTAACCCCTCTCTTTTGTTTATTAATGGCCTGATATAGAGTGGGTTGCACCTTGAATCGAATTTACGGACCTTGAATAGTACGGCATGCCAAAATTTCGAACATCAGCCGAGTGCAGAGACATAGAGATCATCTTACTAACCGGATTTATAACAATAATGACAGATATGCTTTGGTCATCTTAAACGTACTACGAAAACGGTTAATTTTTCAAGAACTGGCCCGTTGTGATTATTTTCCAGAATCGCAGGAATTTTTCAATCTGATATCTTCATGAACGTTGGAGTAATCTGCAGTTTTGAGATTTGAAAATATATAAAATTATCAGAGGATAAAATAATCGTGTTCAGACCTTCATAGCCATAATTCTATTTTAGGTAGATCGCGTTCCTCCTAAGAATCGCTCTCCTTGAGTTTCTTTCCAATCCTGTATGCTTTTGCGATTTCTGGCCCGAACTTCCAAGAGTGATAGACGGACCCAAACAGCACCAATGGATCGATTGCATGAATATCAGGCACACCTTCGTTCAAGACCTCTTCATTAGCGTAAACAGATGCTACTTCTGCTAAAAATATTAAGTTGTTGCCTGTTTCTATAGTTCTAAATAACTTACATTCCATATTTAAGGGACATTCCTTAATCATTGGTGCGGTATTGAGCTGACCATAAAAAGATTTAAAAAGGTTCGCTTTGTCCACTTTCCGCCCAGAAACTATACCGCAGTAGTCCGTTTCCTTCACCATGTCTGCAGATGGAATATTTATGCTGAATGCTCTGGTTTCTTTGATGCCGTTTACACTATAATGGTTCTTGTATAAGGATACTGAAACGATAGGTGGCAAATGGCTGAGGATGGCAAAGTAGCCAATAGTTAAAAAGTTTGGTTTTCCTTCTACAATAGCACCGACAAGAGTTATCGGTAACGGATAACGGAGTAGTTTGAAATCTGTTTGAACCTTTCCCATTGAAAAACCTCCATTCCGCGTTTTTTTGGGGAATGTTTAATCATAAAATATTGACGATACTTTAGTAAAACCAAATATTGGCGAATTACTGATATATTGAGATAATCACCAGGATGGCATGATTACAGATACCATCCTCCTCGACACATGGTTAATTAAATCCAGCTTTTCCAATCTCAACCATCCACCCGGTCCTTCAGCTCCTTGCCCGCCTTGAAAAAAGGCAGCTTCTTCGGTTTGATCTTAACCTTCTCACCGGTTTTGGGGTCCGGCCGGTATATCCGCCATATTTTTTAATGGAAAAGGAACAAAGGCCCCGGATTTCAACTCGATCCTTTTGTGCCAGTGAGTCTGCAATTTTATCGAAAAACAGGGCAACGATCCTTTCAGCTTACGATTTGGACAAATATTTCACGACCCGCGCGAGCCCACATCTCGAAAGAATACGAACCCATGTCCTCATGTATGTAACGAGTCAGCTCGGGAATGTCCAAGCCATGAAGCCACATGGCAAAAAGCTGCTCGCGGGTCTGCAGCCACTTTGTTCGGTCCTGAAGCGACTGCCCAGGGCTCCCAGGAAAGGAGCCGGTGCTTCAAGGATGATCCAGTCAAGCAAGACAAGTTTGGAAACCCGTGTCCCCAAAATCCTGCGCAGTTCGATTGCTACCCACCCTGCATGTGAAAGCGCAACCGGTACAACACTTTGTGCCCCGCTTTTCTCGATCACCGAGAGGGCATCCTCAACAAGGTCGCTAGTTCCAAAATCACCGGTGCCTCCGAACGCCCATGTCCGCGCCAATCGAGTCAAGGATGCGCCGCCGTGCGGCACACTTTTCGGTGGTTGAGTCAAAGACCCTTCGGTTGCCGCACCAACCGGGCATGAATAGAAGCGCTGGCTCACCCGACCCCTTGTCATCGAAGGTTATTGTCGTTCCCCGAGAATTAACTTCCGGCATGCAATTTCCTCCGTTTCATGCGGTGCGTTTCAAGATGCCGTGGTAAAGCCATCAGAAAACTTTTTTGAATGACCTTATAGCGTTCCTTCCGGCTGCAATTTTGAGTCAACCGGAAGGAACGCATGATCTATTGATCCGCCAGGTTGAGCTGAAAACCTGTCGCTTCTGTGGCTGTGCGACAAATAGATGAGAGACGAAAGAAATTTCGATCAGCTCATTTATTATTGCTCGGCTGTGGATCTGTAACGATTCCCTACGAAATAATTCTCCTGTTTATTTAAGAGTTTTACTCCGGCTGCTGCTATTTTATCGCTGGAATCATCCATGATGCGTGATGCCGATAATTGCAAGTCTGCATGTTTCCAGGCGGTCTTGAATCTTTCCTCGATCTCGGCAGCTTTCTCCTCATCGCCCTGTGCCCGGAGGCTTTGCGTCAGGCCGAACAATGACCACCCATTTTCCTGGTTCTGTTCAAGGTCTTGCCAGTAGATGGCTTCGGCCTCGGCGGGCCTTCCGGCATCCAGAAGCACCGCACCGAGCGATTGACGCACCGGCACATGCCAGTCAGGTGGCTCATTGTAGATCAGGTTATCCTCAAGCAGGACTGCGCGGTGAAGGCGTGCAACGGCAATGTCGTACTCTTTCCTTTTTCCCGCCATTTCGCCTGCAAGTACTTCTGTGGCAATGTCCAGGATGGCCTTGGCCCCATTTCTTGAGAATGTCACGCGAAAGCCGTCCAAGGATTTTTCTTTTGCAATCTTTTCCAGGTTCGCCAGCTCATCGCTGGCGTCATCCAGTTCTCCCTTGGCGCTATAGGCTAATCCGCGAGCGTAATGCCACACACCTGTCCAGAAAAGGCTGTCTTTCGGCGGGCTTGGTTCGCTGAGAATCAAATCCCATTCGCCGAAACGCGTGTATGCAAAGAGAGGGGCTATGACGAACTGATGCAAAAGGGGCACCTCGCGCCAGGCTCCTTCGGGAATTTTTGCTGCAGCTTTACGTGCAGCGTCAATGGCCACCTGGCTGCGTCCCTCCATTGTCGCCGAGTCCCATAAAAAGTGTATATTATGCGGATAATAAGCAAGCGGATACACCCCTTGGGCCCGGCACTGCGTGATGTAGTCTTCATCGGCGGCGATGGCATATTCGTTGCTCCTGGAAGCATCCTCGTAGCGACCGATTCGTCTGAATATATGCGAGGGCATATGAACGAGATGGCCGGCACCGGGCGCTAAATTCTGCAACCTTTCAGCTCCCGCTTCCGCGAGTTCCGGACGGGCATACTCGACAGTGTGGATATAAAGATGAATGGCAAGGGGATGATTCGGATTGCGCTCCAGGACCGATTCCAGAACGCTGATGACCTCCATTGTTTCTGGATACGGTTTTTTGTCACGCGCCCAATAGTTCCAGGGACGCAGATCCATGACTGCCTCCGCATAAAGCGCGGCTGCATCGAGGTCATTGGGGTAACGTTTGTGCAGCCCGGACATCGCCTCGGCGTATTTGCGGTCCAAAGCACTGCGGTCGGGTTGTTCCGCACCAGTATATCGCACTGATAATGCGTCGATGTAGGCCTGCTCTTTTTCGGAGGCATTGTCTTTCAGCTCGACTGCTTTAGATATCAGTTTATAGGCTTCAGGTTCAGCTTTCGGCGGCATGGCCATGTTGATGTTTGGTCCAAGAACCAAGGCCATCCCCCAATAGGCCATAGCGCAGTCCGGATCGAGACGGGCGGCTTCACGAAATGACCGACCGGCCTCCGCATGATTAAACCCGTAGGTCAGCATCATCGCCTGGTTTATGAAGAGTTGTGCGCGTGCTGAATTAGTCGTAACGGGAAATTTATAGTCCCCCAAGTTCTGCAGCCGTGGAGCAGTCTGATCGGGTATCGTGGTGGAATGAACATCTTGTTTGCCTGTATCTGCAGCTGCAATTTTGTCAGTGACCATAACCCCGGCCAGCATTATCAATGCTGCCGAGACTACCTTAGTGATGTGTTTATATGAGATAGTATCCATTTCGCACCTCTGGAATGATTTTGGTTATTGGTGTTTCTTCTGATTGAAATGACGTCCTAACTTGACATCGGTATTCACGGTTACGAAGATAGATGTCATTATGTTCATAACCGTTCCTTCCGATCGTTTGTATTACAGCGGTCGGAAAAAATTTACACTGTCTTGTTGATGTGGCGAGGTTCTTCCGACTTAGGCCAATCATAAATCATTGCAAGATGTTCCAGCTTAAATATCGGTAGGTTCCAAAATCATGCTCAGCATCCCATCGACCTAAAAAGCCAGCGCCCTCAAGCGTCTTTGATTTATAATATATTAAGATTCGAGCATGATTGGTATTGAGGTCACGAGCCAGGTTCTCCACAGCGTTTCAAAAATTCGATCTCCGGTTTCTGCAGTGTTTTCCTCCTGCAATCTCCGAAACGAAGGACATGGCCTCCACCTGCTCTCTAAATCTACAGGAATTTAAGACTGTTAAGATCCTGATTGTTGACGTCGATGACAATCCGCTGGCAATTGGATAGGGCGAGGAAGCTTGGGAAATTTAGGAAAGTTAGTGATCGAATTGAGGATAGAAGTGGCACCAACTTTGGTCTTGATTTGAGAAACCGAAGCCGAACCAGCTTCCTGCATTATCACTTGACAAATTGCCAGTATGAAAAAGCATAAGGACATTTATTGGGCTGTCAACAGTATTATGAGTGATCCGTCATTAATGAATAAAATTATAAAGATACGTTAAGATTATTTGGCGAAAATTGGAATCCCCAAAACGACAGGTTTCTTGCCAGCCCCACGCATCAGAGCAGACGTCAAATTTGCATTTAGCAAATTGATATCATGGGCTTACTGCGTATTCCGCTCAAACTAACCAGTCATTCCGGAGGAAGGTGCCCACCCGTTCCGTTTTATAGTGACCAGCTGTTCCGCTGAAAGCTGTCCACCTTCTCGGAGCGAAACGACGCCGGGATTGAATTAGAAAATTCAAGTAACGAATTCCCTACCCTTATTGACATTCCACATTGTGGTATAAATACTATCTGTTATGCAAGCAAATACGGCGAAACAGGTTCACGAGTTATTCGTTGAGCGATTTAATGCACAGGATGCGGACGCCATCATAGAGTTGTACGAACCGAACGCGGTCATCCTTCCTCCGGTGTGCCGGAGGCCGTGTCCGGTCATGTAGCCATTCGGCAGTTGTTCGACGGATTTCTCGCGCTTAATGAGAGGTTAAAACGTTGCGGGGTTTTCTACCCATTTGCTCAAATTGTAAAAAAGATCCGCGATGATAAAGGCTATTGGAATCAGATTGAATCATACATTCGAGATCGCTCTGAAGCTTAATTCAGTCATGGTATTTGCCCTGAATGCGCAAAAAAACTGTATCCCGATATAGATCTATCTGAAAATGCCGAGTAAGTTTGGGGATATCGCTAACTAATCAACAGCGTAAAAGAGTAAACCATGGCTGAACAAGATAAGTCTTCAGAAAAATCCAACTGTTATCATGTCATAAACGACTGCGGTTGCGTTGTCGGAAATAACTGCTGTGACGATTCGGACATCGAATTGCAGGTTTGAGAGTTGCTGCTGACATAAATGCCTTAATCCTTTATAGATATAGATAGTTAGAGAAAAAGACCATATTGTTCTGTCAATAGGTGAACCGACCCTAAACTCAACTATTATTTCTACACAGGTTACAACTTTTTGCAGGGTACCTCTACTGGCAAAAACTGCATCTGTCATCAAATCAATGGGATCGATTATAGCCGGTTCAAATATTGACAGTGCAATTCTGATACATACAATTCTGCTAAACGGGATATATATTCACCTTCAAGAGGTAATGTTTTAACCGCTATCTTATAAACTTCATATAAACCATTCATTCCTCCATCTCCCCTTCTCCCGTTCATAGCGGTACGCGAAAAATACCAACCATCTTCTCGGATCTCGTGCTTTACCATAAAAATAATGCATCGAGGAGAACCGGCAATGTTTAAACGTCCAATTCTTTACACGGCGCTGTTCATGGTGTTGACCATTGGAGTGGGATGCGGACAGAATGAGGGTGGTCATGAGGCACGACCCTTTGTCAGCGGCAATGGCAACTCTCACATAACGGCAGACGACATGCGTTGCCAGGATACTCTGGCGATGCTCAATAAAACAGGATTCGATGCCAGCGTTATTTTTGCGGCGAAAGAAGGCGATATCGAAACCACCATCGAGAAATGCGTGGATTGGTTCATTACCGGTTCTTTTGGGGATAAATAATGAATTAGCTTCGGCAAATAATTGGTTTCGGGCTCCTTACCGATGGAGCAGGGAGCATTACCTGTTTCTCAAAAACTTCAGATTGGCAGCTGTAATTATATGCAGATATTTATGATTACAGCAGTTTTTGAATAGATGGTTCACCACAACATATAGCGGTGTTGTCAGAAACAGAAAATCAAGGACAGAACCGACATTCCGCACTTAGACCGGAACGAAGTAATTTATTTTTGTGCAATTACCTCTATGAAACATTATCGTGATCGTTTCCTTATCACCTCAAAGATTTTATTCACCGGTGCCACTTTGCTAATGTATGCAGATGCGCCAGCAGCAATCATCCGTTGCTCGGTTTTTTCATCTTCATGCATGCTCAGGCCAATAATGCGAATGTATGGCTGATCATTTTTGATAATGGCCGTTGCTTCAATACCGTCCATCTCTGGCATTGAAACATCCATAAGGATGACATCCGGACTAAATTCCTGCGCCGTCTTTACTGCCTCGATGCCGTTTGAGGCTTCAGCCACCAATTCAAAATCATTGTTGGTATTCAGTAACATGGACAGCCCCTGGCGCATGCTGGCATGATCATCGACCAGCATGATGCGGATTTGATCTGTCGGGTGTGGTTGATTCTGTTCTATCTTTTTTGGGATCGCGTAAGATGAAACTTGGACAGTTTGTATCGTGTTTTCCGGGTTTTTTGGTACACGCATTGTTACGCAGCAACCTTTACCGGGGATGCTGTCGATATCAAACTGTCCGCCCAAAAAGTTGATCCGTTCTTCGATGTTAAACAGGCCGAATCCGGGTGCATCGGATGTCCTTGCTTTTACCGCTTCAACATCACATCCTTTGCCGTGATCTTTGACGCTGATGCGGATAAAGTCACCCTCGATATCCGCTTCTATTAATGCAGTCTTAGTTTCGGAGTGCTTTAATGCATTGAAAAGAAGTTCTCTGACCGACCGATACAGTATAGAGGTTACTGCAGTAGACCCAGGCTCCGCTTCAGGTATCGATTTGAGGGTTACCTGTTGTCCATGTTTTTTTTGGACATCCTGTACCAACCAATGTAGTCCTGCAAGAAACCCGGATTGGTGCAATACAGGTGGACTTAACTCATGTGACAAAGAACGGGTTTTTGTAATGGCCTGATCGATCAGGTCTTCAAAATGCTGCAGCTGTTTTTTAGCTTCCCCTGTGATCGAATCTTCCTGTAATAATGTAAAAAGATTGTAACGCAATGCACCATGGTACTGTTGCAGATCGTCATGCAGGATCATTGCGATGCGCTTGCGTTCATTGTCTTCCGCATTTGAGAGTTCAAGTGCGAGTCGCTGAAGTTGACGAGAACGTTCTTCAGCTACTGCTGTGCGTTCAGCAACCCTGAGTTCCAGATTTTTGGTTAAGTCTTTAAGCGCTTCCTCTGTTTGTTTGCGTTTGGTAATGTCTGCACTGGTGCCGACATGTCCCAAGTATTTGCCATTAAATGAGAACCGGGGTCGTGCCCAAGACTCGATCCATCGCCACTGTCCATCGAATCTTTTTACACGCGCATGTGCACGGAAAGGAAGTTGATCGCGTACACAGTTGGAAAACTCATTTGCGTAAACTTCTGCCTCGTCAGTGTGCAGCAACATCTGCCAACGATCATTTTCCACCTCCTCTTGAGAAACACCAAAAAAATCCATAAATGTTTTATTCACGAACTGTTGCTTGCCTTCAACATCATGGACCCAGACGATAAGAGGCAAACCGTCTGCCATCGTGCGAAAACGGTTTTCACTTTCTTTTAGTTTCTGTTCTGAAATTTTACGTTCGGTAATATCGTGGCTCACCACCATCCCGGCGATTACGTCCCCCTGGTCATTGCGAATGGGTACATAGTTAGAAGAAAAGAAGCGTCCTTTAAGAGCCGTTTCAAAATGCAGGGATTCTCCCGCCAAAACTCTGGGAAATCGCTGCTCCAATATCTTGCACGTTTCCTCATCGGTGGCCTCCCAGATGGTTTTACCTTCCAGACCCACACGGGTGAAACCCAATACCTGCAAAGCTTGACCGTCGGCGATACGGAACCGCAAATCATGATCGAAAACATAGATCGCTCCCTCAGGGAAACTTTGGGCTATTGCCCTGTAAAGCGATTCGCTTTCCTTAAGTGTCTGTTCAGCACGTTTACGCTCACGCAGGTCCACACCAATGCCGATCATCGTATCATCTGAAAGACGTATATTGGCCCAGTCGATTGGCACATGACCGCCATCCTTGCTTGTGCAGATCCATTCATGCCATCCTGATTTTAATGACTGCATGTATTCGATTACTTTGGCCCGGTATTCCGCATCTGGATATACCTTGCTCATGAAGTCACCATCGTTGGCAGTCCAACCGAGCACAGATTCGGCGTGGCGGTTGAGGGTAAAGCGCTGAAATTGCGGGTTCCACATGACGAGCAAGATAGGTATATTGTCGAAGATGCCTTCTAAAAGTTCGCGTTGGCTGGCAAGTTGGTGTTCGACCTGCTTGCGATCTGTAATATCACCCACGGAGTGATCCTTTCTTAAGGCGGTGGAAATGTCTCAGGCGCTAACAAGAGCAAATCATGTGGATTGAGTCTCTGCCGTGAGAATCTTACAAATATTATTAATGTTGAATGGCTTCGAAAAGTCATTCTGCATGTTTATAGTTTAAATTTATAGGGGATTGGATTTCAAAAAAACTATGGGGTTAAGACGGTATCTTAGAGGCAACATCAATTTATTTTTTCGTCAAAAAATGGGTGTTGGCCTTCGAGAAACTTTGATTCCATAAAGGTAACAAAAGCCACCTCCAGTCTATAGTTTTTTCCCGAAAATCGAAATCTAAGGTATCGGCAAAATACCAAAAAAGGTTGGGTAATTCCCATATAATCGCCGAATTGATACCGGGTCCTTCTTGCAAGGCCTCACCCCTTGCTCCAAATGCTGTTTGCGGGCGAATCGACATCATGATCGCCGATACCCGCGAGATTGCAGCTGGCAGTGAAGTGGACATCATCGATCTGCCTGGGTTTACGGAGCGTTATGTATGTCGCCATAACCATCCATTGTCACGAAAAAAGAAGTTGAAAATCGGGGATATTTTCAACTACCCAATTGCCACACCCTGGCTGCCCGAAGCAGTGCTGAAGAAATTGTCTGAATTGGCCGGTTTGCCCATAAATGATATATCGGAGCTCTCACATGGCACTATTGAATGCCATTATTACAAGGTTTTGATTGAAACCGTAAAGGCGTGTGACGCTATTGGACTTGGTTTGGAACCTATTTTCCAAGATGAGGTGAGCAGGGGAAACCTGGTATATCTTATGATCTCTACGCCCCAAATAAAATCACATTTTGGGATCGTAACAAAGGCGGGTTACAGTTTAGTTCCGGCTGTTGAGGTATTTCAAAAATATTTGATTCCAGCCGCACAAGAATTGAGCCTTCGAGCTATTGAGAATACGAAACGGTAACGTAGGTTATATGCTTCTATCCTATGTCAATGAAGGCTCCAACCGTTTAAAAATGGTGGTCTCAAGCCTGGGCTGACTAAAGTCGGCTTCGCGAGCTCGGTAGACTCAATCCTCATAGATGTCCAATTCAGGATAAAGCTTTTTCGCACAATCAGGACAGATCCCGTGACTAAATTTTACCTTCGAATACTTGGATATATAAGATTCGATGCGGTTCCAGTAGCCCTTGTCATCGCGGATCTTTTTGCATGCCGAACAAATGGGCAGCATTCCCTGAAGCTGCTCCACATGATCGAGGGCTGTTTTTAATTCTGTCAGCAAGCGCTGACGTTCGATGGCGTAACGAATAGTTCGGATGATGGCGGTGGAAGAGGGCTCTCCCTTAAAAAGATAATCCTGGGCGCCCTTCTGCACGGCTGTGAAAGCCATTTCATAATCCTTGGTGCCGGTCATGATAATCGTCGGTATCAATGGATACTTTTCATGAAAAGAAACATACGTATCAAGGCCAAAGCTGTCCGGGAGAGAAAGGTCGATGACCGCTACATCAATGGCATTGTTCTTTGCAGCAGATAGTGCGCTTCCGAGTCGTTCTTCATGTAAAATTACGGCAGCGACTTCTTCAGATGATTCGAGAACCTCTCTTAAGAGGGTATAATCATCGAGGTTGTCCTCAACGATCAAAACAGAAATATTTTGTTTCATCGTGCATTTTCCCTGCCCGGCAGCTTGACCAGTTGAAGCCAGAATCCTTCTATTTGCTTTATAATCTCTGTGAATTTTAAAAAATCAACCGTTTTTGAAATGTAACAGTTGGCATGCAGTTTATAAGCCTTTGAGATGTCCCCGTCATCCTCGGACGTCGTCAACACGACAACTGGTATTTGGGCAAGATTAGGATCTTCTTTGATATTTTTTAACACTTCACGGCCATCCATCAGTGGAAGGTTCAAATCCAATAGAATCAGGTCCGGTCGCGGTTTATCGGCATAATCCCCCTCACGGCGTAGAAACGCCATGGCGGAGATGCCGTCCGAAACCACGTGGGTCTCCATAAGTACCTTTGAATCCTCCAGAGCCTCTAAAGTCAACTCGATATCGTCCTCGTTGTCCTCGACCAACAGCACGTTTGCCGGTTTTAATTCAGATATGTTCGCCATGATGTTCACCTGTTCTTTGGTAACGTAAAATAAAAAGTCGATCCTTCCTGCGGTTGGGATTCAACCCATATCCTGCCGCCGTGTCGTTCAACGATGTTCTTGCAAAGCGCGAGTCCCAGGCCGGTTCCCTGATATTCACGATCTGTGTGGAGCCGCTGGAACACCATGAAGATCCTCTCGTGAAACTGGGGCGATATGCCGATCCCGTTGTCTTTCACGAAAAAATGGCAGACATGGTCACGCTCCCGGCAACCGATTTCTATACATGGATTTGGACTTTCATTATATCTAACGGCGTTTATGATAAGATTCTGAAAAAGACTTTGAATCTGAGCCGCATCAACGCTCAGGTGGGGAAGCCTATCGCAGATAATGTCTGATTTTTTTCCCTGAATGATCGATTGAAGATTATCCAGGACATTTTCAGCAATTTTGTTGAGGTCCGTTGCCGCAAAATTTGCGCCTTTGGTATTCACTCGCGATAGGGTCAATAATTCCCTGATAAGGGTTTGCATTCGATGTCCCGCTTTCACGGACCGCTCAATATAATGCCGTCCCTTTTCATCGATTTTGTCTCCACACCGGCTCTGAAGCAGCTGAAGGAACCCGACTACCGCCCGCAAGGGCTCCTGAAGATCGTGCGAAGCCACATAAGCAAACTGTTCCAATTCTCTATTAGATTTTTTCAGTGCCTCCTCAGCCCTTTTGCGATCGGTGAAATCTATTCCGTATAGATTGATGTAGTCCTCACCGGAAGGCTGGGCGGCAAAAATGCCGTACATGCGACCGGCAGGATTGGTAATTTCGGTTTCGGAGTGGTCTTGTCTGCGAGCTTCATCCATGGCCGCACGCACGGGTTCCGGCAGCACAGCGTCGGCCTGCCAGCCAAACGTCGCCAGCCAGTCTCGCGCGGGCGCGTTGGCGTACATTATCATTCCCTCAGGGCTACACCGCAGCACGGGGTTGGGATTTTCCTCCGGGAAATACGATAATCGCCGCAGCTCCTGCTCGGATTTTTTAAGCTCGGTAATGTCGCGACCCACTATCACTGATCCGGCTATTACACCATCTTTGTCTCTAATAGGACCGAAGGAGTAACTCCCGACCCAGGTTTCGCCTGTGTCTTTGCGTCGCAGAGTGTATTCGGCATTCGTGACCGTCTCGCCTCGCAGCGCCCTGGGAACTGCCCACTGATCCAGAGGTGCCGGTTCCCCATCGGCCATAAACACATCCAGAATGTCAGGGTACTCAGCGAAGGTCCTGGAACACTCGTCTTTGCTCCCGAACCTGTGGAAAGTCGCAAAGGCATCGTTAAAATTGATGAACCTCCCCTTCGCATCGGATATAAACACAGCATCGGTCATGCTGGCTAAAGCCGCCTCCAATTTCGCACGGCTCTCACGTAGATCGGTTTCCATTTTCTTTCTGCCGGTAATATCCAGATTAAGACCGGCCCAGTTGATTATATTCCCTTCCTCGTCCCTGACGGGTCTCCCTATCGCTAAGACACTGCGACAAGAACCATCTTTGGACTTGAATCGATGTTCATGTTCGAATGCCTCTCCTGTCAGAACACAATGCAGCCAATGATTTTTAGTGGGCTCCAAATCCTCAGGAGGCAACAGGTGCAGCCAGCCAAACTGCTGAATTTGATCCATTGTCATGCCCACCATATCCAGGAATGAGGGGCTTGCATATGTGCAGTAACCGCTTGCATCGGTAACCCATACACCGTACGGGATTGTCTCTCCTATTGCCCGGTGCAGTTGTTCGCTTTCTTTCAAGGCTCGCTCGGCCCGCTTTCGCTCGGTGATGTCGTAAACGATGGAGTAAAGCAGCTCGCGGTCCTCAGTAAAAATGGGGCCACTGAACACCTCGACATCCCGAATCTGCCCGTCGGCCAAGCGGTGTTTAAAGAAAAATTGCAGACACTGCTTCGATTTCGCCAACTGCATCTCGGAGCGGACCTTATCGGATGACAGGATATTGATGTCGGAAATTTTAAGGCCGGTTATCTCATCCAATGTATAGCCGTAATAGGCACAAGCGGCTTTATTGGCGTTTATGATGTCCCCTGTCAGTGGATCGATCAGCAGCATGACCGCATGATGATTTTGAAAAAGGTTCCGGTACCGCCGTTCGCTCTTTTTCAGGCGTTCCTCAGACTGCTTGCGCTTGGTGATGTCGAGAAACGTACCGATTATTCGAGAAACCGAGTTATCTTGGTTGTTGTCAAATACGCTGTCGCGCGATAGACACCAGATCCAGCGGCCGTCCCTTGTCTTGAAGCGGTACTCGACTTCCCCCACATCATCGCTGCCATTAACAACTTTTTTTATATGTTTTGCGACCCGCTGCCTGTCTTCCGGGTGAATAAGTTCAAAAAACTGCGTTGCGTCAAAAGTCTTAAGGTCCTCGAATGTATAGCCGGTTATGGTGGTGTACTGATCGTTGATGAATACGTGTTGTCCGAGTTTGACATCGTGAATATACATGCCGTTTAGAGAAGCGTTTAGCACCTTTTGCGCAAATCCATCAGAGTCAATTAATACCTCCTCTGAGCACGTGCTTTTTGTGATGAGCGCTGTCATGATCCTGATCCTTGAATATTTTGTTTGAAGATTATAAAATATTTTAATTTCTTATGGCATCTTGAAAACCGATTTATCTTACCCGGATCGTAATACATTTGTTAAAAATGTTTAGTTAATCCATGTCACAATAGTTAGCTATTGCGACGTAATCTATTCAATTTTTATCAGTAAAAGCTTTAATTCGAGGATCTAAAAAATATTAGAGTTTTGAAAGAGATAAACCCAACTATAAACTTTAGCCCAGAAAATAAATAATAATTTGTTCGTCTAATATTTGTAAATGCTCGCAGCCACATATGGGACATGCCATTACACCTCTCCTTTGCTACTGGATTTTACTTTTTTTTGTGGGTTTCGTTCTGGCACGTTCTACAGAATCCTTTGAGAACGACTCTTTTATTTACGACCCGGAATTGCTTTAGAATGCCTTGGGGTATGGTCATTTTATCATAATTCGCACTATAAAAGTCATATACCATGCCGCATCTAATGCAATGAAGGTGATGATGGGGGGTTACGTCTGTATCGAAACGTTTTGCACCACTGAAAATTTCGACCACATCCAGAACCCCGATTTCCGTAAAGGTCAGCAGTGTGCGATTGACCGTGTCAAAGGAAATATGCGGGTATTCTCTCTTCACGATTTGATACACGGCATCGGCCGTGGGATGGGTGTCCAATCCGAAAAGATGTTGATAAATTGACACCCGTTGAGGGGTTATTTTTAGCCGATGCCTTTGACAGATCTGCATAAATTCCTGGAGTCTATCCTCATCATTGTCTTTTTTCATATTTATCCTAAATAGTAATAATTCCTATTTGTCAAGCGATTTTTATAATTCAATGAATGCAATGACCTATTGTATTACATTTCTGAAGCTATCAGATGATGGGATGAACTCCCATTTTTAGGGCCGGAATATGGTCTTGCAGGAACTGCAGATCCGTTTTCAATCCAATATCAGTATTCAATTTATAATATTGGCCTGCGATTCGGACTGGCCAATTTTTTGGGTTTGAAAGAAAAAACGCAGTTTCCTGCGTATTTTAGCGGTGAGTTCGAGATTGGCGATGAATAATCACAGCTATTCAATCGAAGCAGTTTCTGGTGATATGTTGGAGAAATCAAAAGCCAGCCACTTTCTATTTTGCGTTTAGTGAAATGTCTTTAATGTCTTGCTCCTTTTTATCGTCTAGTGGAATGTGAGCAATTTCTTTTCCGGAAAAATAAATTTTATTTAGCGTAACTTGACGCACACGACGGTTATGCTGAGTATGGGAATAAAGAACCTTCTGTGTAAGACCCCATCCGGTAGTCCAGATTGTAGAGCTTCGCATCCCTTTCAGATTTGTCTGCTCATTATCCGAGCCTTAAGCAGCCCCAAGGGGTACATTGAAGTTGTCAAGAATACGGAAAAGATCATAAATCGCTTCGTCCGATTTCTCCATTGGCCTGGTAGTCTGGGACCAGGCTATGGCACGAACAAAACGGGATGGGGGCGTGAAATCACCCGGAAGACCGATCATACCGCTTCCACCTCCCAAAGGAGCAAAATCGAGATCTTCGATTTTTTTTGTAGGAAGAGCAACTGCCGAGAGATTTATATAATTACGCAGATTGGTCATATGCCAATCGTAGCTGGGAGAATTAGTGATAACGCCCAGCGGGTAGAGCTCCTTTTTATGTGCATTTTTGTTCTTTTTTCCCGACAACTAAAAAATGCTTTGGTAATTCATCATAAATGTATACACCGCGAAAGCCGGATTTATTAAGTTTCTCCTTGACCTGTTCAGGTGCACATCTGATTTTTTCAGGAGGCCCTTCGTCCATATCTATCTTTTTCCAATCAACAATAAAAATTTCTCCACCGGGTTTCAATATTCTATAAGGTTCTTCAACGGTCAGAGATGGATTGTCTAATTCATGATGCAAGGTTATCATAAACACTAAGTCAGCAATTCTATCATCAAGTGGTACAGAATTTCTGCCCCCCATGGTTTTCAAAGTAGCCGGAACCTGACTGCGGTATTCGGTCCACTTTTCAGCGTCATTCACAGTAATGTGCCCAATAACGTAAGCGTAAGCGATGTTCATTTTTTTATTTGAACCTTTAAATTCCAGATAACCGGCTGTGCCGCGTCATCGATATTCTTAGCCTCATGACCTAAAGTCAATGAGCCAATGTTAGGTGCTCAATTTTCTGTTTTCACTAAATACCCAACAACGATCATTTTGGGTATAGCCTAGTTTTCGATAATATTCATTAGCAGCCGGTGCAGCAATTAAAATTAATTTACAGTTTGGACCTAACTGATTTTGAGTTATAATCTGCAACTTTTTCCCCACACCCTTGCGTTGATATTTTTTATCCACGGCCAGATCAGAAAGATAACAGGCGAAATGAAAATCAGTCACTGAGCGAGCTATGCCAATTAAAGTATCTGCATGCCAAGCTGTAATAGTTAGATTTGAATTTTCAACCATTCCTTTTAGACATTCAATGTCATGCATGGGCCTTCTTTCACAAAGAGTGGATTTATTCAGTAAGTCAATAAATTGATCTACCGTAATGGGAAAATTTATTTTGTATTCGATCATTGGAGTGACCTTTGTTATAAAAACATGGAATTAAATGTGCTGTCTGTGTCCTTTGCCTATTGATCGACGTTTTAGCTGCCTTCAACAACTTCGCACACCATTATCTGGAGTGACGGCGAATCCGAGGCACCCCCCTACGATAAGGTCAATCGGAGAACCGATAGTGTATAAATTCTGACTATGAGCGCCACCCTATATAGTACCCAGAAGAAATAGTCGGCCTTTTGTGATTGCATACCATAATCGTAAACATCACGTTAATCGGAAAAGCCTATTCCATATATGTCGCAATACCTTGGTGTTGCGACATAATTCCCCTATTTTAACTCTTTGAGGAATGCAAGCCGTTCGCCGTCTTCAACTTGACGATGCGCAGTGCCACATGCCAGCTATCATCCTTTATATAAGGTATCAAAACCAGTTTTATGCAGAGTAAGAAAAATATGGTGAAGGCTCCGACCGTCACAGTAAAATCGTCAGCACGGTCTCGCCAAATTTGACACTGGGCCTCAATAAATTGGAAATCACTTCATGGATTACGTTGTCCGATGTGGCGATAAAGTAACCGCGAGCCCACAGATGCCGACCCCAAAATTGTCTTGTTAACAAACAACTTTCACTCAGCAGCTTGCGTGAAATTTTTCCTTTTACGCGATTCATCACCGTACTGGCCGAATGATACGGCAGCGCAGACATGAACAGATGCAAATGAATGCCTTCGCCTCTGAAGGCGAGGGTTTTTCCCCCATTCCCTGTTGGGGATATTAAAAACCCTGTATCACCCAAATCCACAAATGAAAATGGCGGCAAATTTGAAGAAAATTGCCGCCATTTTTTCTTGACATACCGTCTTTTATCATCATCGGTGCGATGATTTCTTGCGGAGAAGGTAAGTTCGTGCTTGTCAAGTACAGTAAAACTTTCTCTGGAAAGTCCGAAGCTTTAGGGTGTTTATAGGCCTATAGCCAATCACCACTTCTCGTTTCCTTCAAAAGCACACCAGAAGCAAGGGCCCTTCCCTCCACCGGCATTACCCGGCATCACCGGTACTATGCCCCTCTTCGACTCCCGCCCGAACCAACGCCAAACACGCTCTTGCGGGTCGCGACCTCGCATTCGGGACGGGTCTCCCACGTTACCCAAGATGCCTTCCTGACATGCTGTCCCCATTACCCCGGTGGACCGGAACAGGCGGATCGATTGCGTCCCTATTCCGCTGCGGCCTTCCCCGAATATTGGGCGGGTCGGCATCCACAACTGTCCTTTCGGAGCCTCCTCAGGGTTCACACGCGTTACGGCCTGCCAAGTTGCTGCAGCCCTTGCGACTTACATCTGTCCCCAGAGCTTCAGCAGGAGGATCTCTCAAGCCCACTGTCTGGGTAGCTACTGGGATGAACCGTCAATTTCCCGGGCGGGACTTGCACCCGCTGGTAACTTGCGCCCTCGTGGCGAACCAATATGTTGTGGTCAGTTGAAAAGTCAGGAATGTTACGATTACATACCAATAGTAAGGCGGATGTGAACATTGCCATTGCTTGCCGGTTTCACAGGACACTTCATACATGTTTACTTGTTTCTGCGTCTATTTCACTCAAACTCGCTTTAGCCGTGGGTCAATTTCCCGTTCAAGATTTTCGGTCGTGCGAGGCAGCGTCTGGAGCGCTTCGAGGGCCACTTCAAGAAAATTTTGGGCTTCGATATAAGCTGAAAACGATTGGGCCTTTAACCCGGCTTCGCGATTATACTGGTATGCCCGCTGCCAGTCTTGGCCTCTCCAGAAATGAAAGGGATCCAGATTAATAGAACTAATCATTGTTTTTATTCAAAATTGGCGATGCAAAATAAATTTCAGGCCTCCTGATATGCATCAGAGAATTTTGAGAGCATTAATTTGGGGCTCCATGGAAGATAGGGTTATAGTAAAACGTGTCCAATTCGAAAGAGACCACCTTATCATATATTTCATTATCACATTTCAGCTTCAAATAAATTGTCCAAAACCCATCATCCCTAGATTTGTATTTACTGATGAAATTATACATAGCGCCTCCGTTAAGCAAGCGAAGCTTTTGGGGCAAAGTTTTCTGGCAATGATACCGGCGTTTTAAATTTTTCCTTTTAATTATAACATATTAGTCTGAAAAAAAATAATTCTCCATTTTTAAATTGATTTCGATGCTTATCATTCCCCACGCACTATTAGATGATCAATACGTGAAATTCACACTCTCTTATTTCAGAACGATTTCCTTGACCGCCAAAAGCAGGTCCTTCTCGCTTGGGATATAAAAACGCTCCAAGGGTGGGCTGGCAGGAACAGGAATATCCGGGCCGGTCACCCGCCGTAGCGGCGCTTTTAAGCTATCAAACGCCTCTTCCATTACCACCGCTGCCACTTCACCGGCAAAGCCGCCAGTTCGTGTGGCCTCATGCAGTACGACCAAGCGTCCGGTCTTGCGCACAGATTCAAGGAGAGTTTTTTTATCCATGGGCACAAGGGTTCGCAGATCCACTATTTCCATGTCAATGCCCTCCCGGGCCAACTGATCGGCCGCCTTCAGGGCCACCCCCACCATCTTGGACCAAGTCACCACGGTAACATCCGTACCCCGACGTTTAACATCGGCCTGCCCGATGGGGATTAGATATTCCTCCTCTGAAACCGGCCCTGGCACGAAGTACAGCATCATGTCTTCAATGAAAACGACAGGATTGGGATCTCGAATGGCGGATTTTAGAAGCCCTTTGGCATCGGCCGATGTGGATGGCATGACGACCTTTAGCCCCGGGCAGTGCGCCACCCAGGCTTCCAGATTATGCGAATGCTGACAGCCTGCTCCGAATCCGGCACCGCTTTTGATGCGCACAACGAGCGGGAATGACGACTTTCCACCCGATAAGTACCGCAGCTTGGCTGCATGATTGACGATCATATCCGAGGCAAGGGTAAAAAATGGATTGAACATGATTTCCACCACTGGCCTCAACCCGGCCACTGCCGCCCCGACCGCCAATCCTGCGATCGCCGCCTCTGAAACGGGAGTATCCTTCACCCGTCCTGCACCGAAATCTTTCAATAAGCCAAATGTGGGAAGCATCGGGCTGCTGTGGATGCCCATCCCAATTCCCTCTCCGGCCAGGAACACATTAACGTCTCGCTGCATTTCTTCTCTGAGAGCCTGATTTATGGCCTGTCCCATTCCAAATGACGGCATGCTTTTTTTCCTTTCATTCTGGAATGTTTTCGATTACGCGAACACATCCTCAAGGGCCTCGGGTGGCTCGGGATAAGGGCTCTCCTCTGCAAAGCGAATCGCATCCTGCACAATGGCATCGATACGGTTTTCCATTTCCCGCAGTTCGTCCCTACTGATAAGTCCCTGGGCAAGCATTTCGCCGCGCAACTTGGGGATGGGGCACATAGCCTGCCATGCCGCGATCTCTTCCTTGGGCTGATAGAGTTGCAGGTCGGCTTCGCCATGGCCCCGCCAGCGATACGTCTTGTACTCGATTAACGTGGGACCGTCTCCGGCAACGGCACGCGTCCGGGCTTCCCCTGCCGAAATGTATACCGCCAAAGCGTCATTGCCATCGACCACAACCCCGGGCATGGCATATCCGGCGGCCCGGTCTGCGATATTCAGCACGTTTGTATGCTCTTCATAGCGCTGGGCACCGGCGTATAGATTGTTCTCGCACACAAAGATCACCGGTAGCGCCCAGACACTGGCAAGATTCAGGGCTTCGTGAACGGACCCCTCGTTGGCCGCACCATCCCCGATAAAACAGACGGTTACACACCCTTCCTGCCGGTACTTTTGGGCAAAGGCAACACCGACGGCAATCGGTGGTCCTCCACCGACCACCGTGGTTGTACAAAGGGCTTTGATCTCGGGAACCGCCAAATGCAGCGTTCCGCTTTTGCCCTTATTGCACCCGGTTCGCTTGCCGAATATTTCAGCCATCAACGCTTTCGGATCAGCGCCCTTGGCCAGCAGGTGGCTATGGCTGCGGTGATTGCTAATGATCACATCCTCGGATTGAAGCGCCGCGCATACACCCGCACCGACTGCCTCCTGCCCGGTACACAGGATCATCATGCCCGGGATTTTATGTTCGATTTTGCAAAGTTCCGTCAGCTCCTCCTCGAACTTGCGGGAAAGCAGCAATGACCGAAGCATTTCCATCTTTTTCTGCGTAGGTATCTGCATGGACCCTCCCTAAAAATATAAAATTTGCCTTATCCTTGGTTACATTTATCGGTCAGCTGGCGTTCATCGTACGCACACTATATTTCATTATATTCGGATCACCCGTTAATAGAGTCAGGCCTTCGGCTTGTGCCTGAGCGACCAACATGCGATCAAATGGATCTCGATGAATGGGTGGCAAGTGCCCGGCGAGCTGGCCATGATAACAAGATATCGGAAGCTCCAAAAAACGTTCATCTTTGATAATTCCATCCAAGTCGTCAGGAGCTTCCAGTTTTCCGAGAGATTTCTTGATAGATGCCTCCCAGGTGGTCGCAGCACTGACGTATACCTGATTTTGACCTTTTGAAATGGTCTCTTTTGCTTTGGTATTCAGCAGAGGACTGTCCTCCAGCCACCACAAAAGAACATGAGTATCTAAAAGCAACTTCAGCATCAACGCTCTCCTTCAAAACCAGCTATGATCTCCACGGGCGTGTCATCAAAGTCAGGGGCAATTTTAATTTGTCCCTTAAAACGACCTGGAATTCTAACCCGGTCATCAACATCTACGGGAACAAGTTTTACTAATGGTTTCCCGGCCTTGCTGATGATGATATCTTCACCCGCCAGCGCTTTTTTGACCAAGACAGACAAATTTGTTTTGGCTTCGTGCATATTCACTGCGGTCATAATTCCTCCTTAGCTAAACTAAGCTAATCATAGAATACTCGAACTTGGAAATCAAGGCATATTTGATTGCCTGTTGGTCCTTGAGCGCCGGCTCGAAGACGGCAGCACAATTCGGCAGGGGCATCCGTGTATCCCTGCGCGACGGTGTTGCCGCCCCCGGAGGAGCATTCCTTGCTGCTGAAAAAGATCATGCGCCATGAGGCCGACGCGGTTGAGCAGCAGCGCTTCAAACAGCTGCAAAACGCCTGCAGTGTGGATATCCTGGAGATGGATGAGTGCGGGGGCGCTCATGATCAGCAATGCGCTGTACGATGACGACGTATTTAAATATCGTCCAGCGTCAGCGGGCCGCCCATTACCGTCATCCCTGCGGTCATTGTGGTCGGGAAATTCAGCCCTCCTCCATTATTTTTGATTCCGGATCCGCGCGCCATATCCGATAACCCACGTTAACGCCTTCAGGCACATACACCACGATTGGCAAACGGCTGTTGTAGCGGATAAGAAATGGTTCGCCGGCAAGCGTTATAAACCGATTCACCTTCGGCGCGTTCGGATCAACCGCCATCAGGGTGCCGGCCATCGGCCCCAACTCCCTGACGATGTAGCGTGGGAATCCCCAGCCCTCGATTGTTTCTTCTTGTATGCCGCCACCGAAAAAGTATCGGTTCCTTTCGTCAACCTGAACCTCCTTTCCCACCATCAGCTCGACCTTGAAAGCCGACTCATCGTCCTGTTGGGGAAGTTGCAGGACGTAGCGCACCATTCCTTTCTCAGGTGGCGGAAATGCTTTCATATTGTCCCCGGCCTGAACGGATAACACCATAAGAAGAAATCCTAAAATACTTAGTGAAAAAATCATTTTCATGACTTTTTTCCCTTCCCTGAAAATTTTTCGACTAATCGTTGATGGCATAGAAAAGCCCTAAAAAGATAGCAGAATCAAAGCGTCAAAAACCACGCATAATATCAGCCGTCTGGGTCAAGCGATTGGTTCTGGGTCTTTTTTCTGTTTTCTATAAAACTCAATAAACTCAGAAGGGGAAAATACGTCTATTCCTTCCCGCAACGGTAAAGGAAAATGGGCTGCATTTCCCGTGACCAAAGACCTCGCCCCGCCGGCGATGGCAACTTCGAGAAATGGTTCATCGTCAGGATCCGGCAAACGATTCGCTATTGGCGAACTCGAAACAAATTGGCCATAGTGCTTTATAAAGTCTATCAATATGCCGCTCTGGTTTTTGTTGAAGTTAAATTTTGGACGATGAAGAACATCCTGGTATTCAGACAAAATTCTGGCATCGATGGACAATAAAAGCTCGCCCGAGAATGCCATCCGAACAATTTCACCACTCGAACCAAAGGGAGTCAGCAATCCGGAGACAAGAACATTTGTGTCCACAACAATCTTCATTTGCCCCGTTTAGACCTCACCGCTCCAATCTCGGCATTGATCTCATCCATGGATATCTTATCGGTACCTTTTTGAGTGGATTCGTATTGAATCGATGCAACGGCATCCGTTGCCCGCGCACGTCGAAAGGCATTTAGAATCTGTTCAAGGTTATTTTCATCAATTGATGAAAGAAGGGCAATGGGGCGTCCGTTACTGGTCACAATCATTTCCTTTTGCGCCGCCAAGTCCCTCCAAATTTCTGACGATTTTGTCTTTAAATCTCTGACACTTAAGAATTTCATAATTGTACCTCCAATTGAGTCTCAATAATAGACTCAATCGAGTATCAATGCAAGATTCGATTTTGTTCGACATCTTTCAACTGGGATCGACGCTCAAGCGGCGTCATTGATTAAAACGTCGATGAGAGTTCTTTTCCGGCACTTGAAACATGATGTATTCGGACAGGGCCGTGATCGTCAGACTCGGGTTGACGCCCAGATTGGCGGGCACCACGGAGCCGTCAGCAACAAAAAGCTTGGGGTACCCAAAGACTTCACCGTTAAACCCGACCACGCCCTTTTCAGGAGACTTTCCCATGCAGCAGCCCCCCAGGATGTGCGCGGTGGAAGGCGCGTTGAAGAGGGCCTCGGGCAGTCCGCTCAAGGGGATGCCGTTCATTTTAACCGCCAGCCGGCGGGCAACGTCGTTGGCGATCGGTATGTAGGCCGGCGCTCTATGCATGCCGGAAGGCAGCCTCGAATTCATGCTGCGTCGGCCAAGCCGCCACCAGCGGGGAGTGTAATCGAGTTGAAGGTAATTCTTATCTGTTTGCATGACCAGCACGATGCTGGTCGAGGCAGCCTTTCCCAAGGGCCACAGGAGTTTTAAAAATGCCAGCGGATGGCGCAGTATATTGCCCAGATATTTCAGCCCGCGCGGTATTCGGCCGCCCCCGTCGGTCATCAGCGTCAGCAGGTTCAGCAGGACATCCGACCCCTTGCTGTAGCGCACCATCTCGATGTGGGTGGCCTTATCGGCATAGATGCCCGAGGTAATGGCGATCTGATCGTTCCAGTCGACGGATTTATCGTTTGATTTCACGCCCAGGATCGCCTCGGAATTCGTGCGGACAAAATGGCCGAGCTGGTTCGATATTCGCGGGAGAAATCCCGCCTGCCGGCACTTCATCAGCAGCTTGACCGATCCCATGACCCCGCCGCTGAGTACTACCCCCCCGGCGCGATAGATCTTTTCAGGATGTCGCCGCCCGGTCGATTTTAGGGAGATGATCTCATATCCGCCGGAGCAGGGCTTGATGCCGGTGACCTCGGTTTCGGGCACAATCTTCGCTCCCAGGCCTTCGGCCAGATACAGATAATTTTTGTCGAGCGTGTTTTTGGCCCCCACCCGGCAGCCCACCATGCAAGACCCGCAGTAGGTGCAGCCCGTGCGCGCGGGCCCCTTGCCGTCGAAATAGGGATCGGGCACCGTTTTATCGGGTTTGCCGAAAAAAATGCCGACATCGTTTTTGTGAAATGTGTCCTCGCCCCTCAGTTCAATGCCGACCTGCTGCAGGCATCTGTCGGCGACACCGACCTGCGGGCTCGGGTTGGCGCCGAGCATTTTTCTGGCTTTTTCATAGTGCGGCATCAGCCGGGCCTTGCAGTCGGCAATGCCCCAGTCCGGGTTTGCGAAGACTTCCTCCGGGGGCACCAGCAGCTGGTTGGCGTACACCAGACTTCCGCCGCCGACGCCGCCCCCGTGAAAAATCAAAACATGCTTCAATTGCGTCAGCATTTGATACCCGTAACAGCCGAACCGGGGCAGCCACAGGTTTTTGCGGATGTTCCAGTTGGTCCGGGGGAAATCCTCGTTGCGCCAGCGCCGGCCTTTCTCCAGAACGGCCACCCGATAACCTTTCTCGGAAAGCCGCAGCGCCGCCACGCTGCCGCCGAAGCCGGAACCAATGACGATGAAGTCAAAATCAAAACCCGGCTTGTCCATGAGCCCTCCTCAAATTTCTACTGTCCTCCTTTCCTATCACGGTTCCGTTATGTTTTTAAATAGCCCTTATTTTGTTGATTTCATAAAAACTATCATTTCCCCTCCTCCGGCGGGAAAGTCCAAGGGAAGTGGATACAAATTATTGATATTGCATTTATTCACCCTCACCCCGGCCTTCTCCCGTAAAGTGAGATGGAGAGTTTATGAACTTGCAAACAACATGTTACCGGAATAATTCCTTAACGGCAATGAATCGGTCGCTTCGGCCACTGCAACTTTACCGCGGAAGAGGCGCTGCTCGGCTTTGGTCGCATGCTGCTTTACGCGGGTGAGATGGACACGCTCGAAGGGGTCGGGTCACTGCTGCAAGGCAATCAACTTCAGTCTTTTAAGAATTACGCTGACGCGTATGGCTTGCCCCACAATACTTCCGGGGAAAAACTTTCCATTAAATAAAAAAACCGGCCGGAATGTCGTTAACCATTCCGGCCGGTTTTTTTGTTTGTCCCAATCGGGAAATGGGAGAAACACTCTCGTCTGTAAACTTCAGTTTAATGGATGTTGCTATCCCCGGTTCAGGGGAAGTTTTGAATGGTATTTCTCACATAGCCTCTTGAATCCTCAAACCCCAAGACTTCGGCTTTGGCCAAAGGTCATTGAATTACCTACCAGCCGAAAGTCAGGTAATTGTGCATCGAATCCGCCGCCTTGCGACCGGCGCCCATGGCCAGGATGACGGTGGCGGCGCCGGTGACGATGTCGCCGCCGGCCCAGACCCCTTTTTTGGTGGTCTTGCCGGTCTCGGGATCGGTGATGATGTAGCCCCACTTGTTGAGCTGCATGTCGGGCGTCGAGCTGGTCAGCAGCGGGTTGGCGCCGGAGCCGACCGCGACGATGCACAGATCGCAATCGAACTGGAATTCCGAACCCTTGATCGCCACGGGCCGGCGGCGTCCGGAGTCATCCGGCTCGCCGAGTTCCATCTTCAGGCACTCCATGGCCATCAACCGCCCCTGATCGCTGCCGATGTAACGGGTCGGATTGGTCAGCAGCATGAACTCGATCCCCTCTTCCCCGGCGTGGTGGATTTCGGCCGCCCGGGCCGGCATTTCCTCGCGTGACCGGCGGTAGACGATCCGCACTTTTTCCGCGCCGAGCCGCATGGCCGTTCGCGCTGAGTCCATGGCGACATTGCCGGCGCCCAGCACGACCACGTTTTTCCCGCGCGGGACCGGCGTGTCGACCTCGGGGTAGAGATACGCTTTCATGAGGTTGGCCCGGGTCAGGTACTCGTTGGCCGACAGGATGCCGATCAGGTTTTCGCCGGGGATGTTCATGAAACGCGGCAGACCGGCGCCCACGCCGATGTAAACCGCGTCGAAGCCTTCTTCCTCAAACAGCTCATCCAGCGAGACGGTCCGACCCACCACCGCGTTGCATTCGACCTTGACGCCCAGCCGTTCGAGGAAATTAATCTCCTGGGCCACGATCGCCTTGGGCAGCCGGAATTCCGGAATGCCGTACACCAGAACACCGCCCGGCTTGTGAAAGGCTTCGAACACGGTGACCGCATGCCCCTTGACGATCAGGTCGCCGGCCACCGTCAGGCCCGAGGGCCCCGAGCCCACCACGGCCACACGTTTGCCGGTCGGTTCTTGCTTGGGCGGCAGGGCGCCGGAGCCTTGCTCTCTTTCGTAGTCCGCGGCAAAGCGTTCCAGATTGCCGATCGCCACCGGTTTGTCCTTTTTGCCGACGATGCACTTGCCCTCGCACTGGATTTCCTGCGGGCACACACGACCGCAAACCGCCGGCAGGCTGTTTTTGCCCCACAGATTGCGAATGGCCGCGGTAAACTCCCCCTCTCGGACGAGTTTGATGAAGCCCGGAATATCGACGCTGACCGGGCAACCCTCGACACAGCCCGGCTTCTTGCACTGCAGGCAGCGCGAGGCCTCCGCCATTGCCATTTCCCGCGTGTATCCCACGGGGACTTCCTTGAAATTCCGCGCCCGGATGTGAGGCTCCTGTTCGGGCATCGGAATCCGGGATATCTTTTCAGCTTTCGCAGCTTTTTCCGCCATTGTTTCCCTCCAGCAAGTCATTTGTGGTCGTTAACAAGGTTGCAAAGCCAGATGCGCTTTGAATCACCCAATTGTAAGCGTTCTCAAGGTGCCGCAGGTGCAAGGCGTCGGGCACGCCGACGTACTGTTGTACTTCAAGCGCCCGGCAACGCCGCAGATGCGGTGCCCTGTGAATGCTTACAATCAGCGGGCGTAATCCGGCTTCATCATGCAATAGTCTTCGAAACAGCGCTTCTCATCCTCGCAATAGGCCTGCAGGCGAAGCATCAGTTCGTCATAATCGACCTTGTGGCCGTCGAACTCCGGGCCGTCCACACAGGCGAACTTGGTCTTGCCACCCACCGTAACACGGCATCCGCCGCACATGCCGGTGCCATCGACCATGATCGGGTTCAGGCTGACGATGGTCTTGACCCCGTACTGCGCGGTCAGTTTGGAGACGAACTTCATCATCGGCACCGGGCCGATGGACACCACCAATTGGGTGTCGCCCTTTTCCAGCACATCCTTCAGTGCCTCGGTAACAAAGCCCTTGCGGCCGTATGAGCCGTCGTCGGTGCAGATCATCAGCTCGTTCGAAGCCCGCCGCATGTGATCCTCCATAATCAGCAGCTCCTTGCTGCGGGCGCCGACGATGGCGGTGACGTGGTTTCCGGCCTCCTTGAGGGCACGGGTGATCGGATGCAGCACGGCGATGCCGGTGCCGCCGCCGACGCAGACGACATTGCCCACCTTTTCGATTTCCGTGGCTTTGCCCAGCGGACCGATCACGTCCTGATAGGCATCGCCGACCTGCAGGCTTTTAAACAGTGCGGTCGATTTGCCGACCACCATGTAGATAATGGTGATCGTCCCTTTTTCGGGGTCGGTTTCAGCCATTGTCAAAGGGATGCGTTCACCCTCTTCGCCGGCTTTAAGAATCACGAACTGTCCCGGCCGGGCCTTGCGGGCGATCCGCGGGGCCTCTATTTCATTTAAAATAACAGTCCCTTCGGCCATCTCTTCCCGTCTCACGATCTTGAACATTGTCAGCCTCTCTCTGCTTGTTTGGTTCCGCCACCCGAACCAATTATTTGTGGTCAATGGCTATTGGTTTAAACGCATCATAATAAGCATATACTCATAACATGGTCAACTTCCAAATACACTTTATTTATGAGAAAGTTTGCCATCAACCCGCCGGTCATGCTAAACGATCATGGTCTCGGACCGCCACGGCGCATGAAAATGCTAATGGAAGTTATAGCGGTTGTGTCAGTTGTCAGTTAGGTCAGTTTCGTCAGTTAACGGATTTCATCGATTTTATGTTTAGGCGGCCACGATACTTTAAGAATGGATGAGCCGGCGCCCGGGAACCGATTTCCAATGAAAATATTCGACAGCCATTGCCACCTCGACGACCCGTGTTACGACCCCGACCGGCCGGCGGTCTTGCAGCGGGCGGCAGATGCCGGGGTGGCCGCCATGATGATTGTCGGCACCGACCTGGCCAGCTCCGGCAAGGCGGTGCGCCTGGCGGTGGAAAACAGCGGATGCTGCTGCGCCTCGGTCGGCGTGCATCCCCACGATGCCAAAGCCTGCTCCAATTCGGTCCTCGCCGGCCTGCGCCGGCTGGCCCAGGCCGAAAACGTGCGGGCGTGGGGTGAGATCGGACTCGACTTCAACCGCATGTACTCGCCACAGGCGGACCAGGAGAATTGGTTTGTCCGCCAGCTCGAGGTAGCACGCGAATTGAGTCTGGCCCTTATTTTCCACGAGCGCGACAGCGGCGGCCGGTTTATCGACCTCTTGCGCGAGCATGCCGATGCCGGTTTGAGGGGCGTCATCCACTGCTTCAGCGGCACCCGGGCGGAACTGGATCATTACCTGGATTTAGGACTTTATGTCGGCATCACCGGGATCCTGACCATCAAGCAGCGCGGGGCGGCTCTGCGCGAGTTGGTGCGCACCATACCGGCCGATCGCCTCCTGGTCGAGACCGACGCGCCTTATCTCACCCCGACGCCCGAAAGAAACCACACCCGCCGCAACGAGCCGGCTTTCGTCCGCACTGTTCTGCTGAAACTGGCCGAGGTCCGCCAGGATGATCCTGCCTTATTGTCGGAGACCATCTGGAACAACACCTGCCGTTTGTATGGCATTGAACCGTAACGGCACTCTACGGTCGTGTCATCTTTGAAGTGTCTCGACGGCATTGAACGAGGCACGTGCGAGAACAAAAGAAGTTTAAGGTTCCGCCCTGCCACTGGCCGCAATCGACCAGTTTGATCGAGAAAGAACTGTGCCATTATAGTGTAGTTTCATGTAAGGGCTTACAGTTCGGGAATGGCGGATGAACGCAATTTGATGTTTTAGCGGGGCGACCCTGAGACAATTAATGGGTGACAAAGCAACCCCATCATTTCGCCATCATGTACTGCACCGCTTTTTCAAGCCCGTCGATCGACAATTCGAACATGGGAAAAATCCGGCCGATCGTGTTCACCGTTTGAGTGTATTTCCACATATCTGCCGACATCGGGTTGAGCCACACCGCGTGTGAAAAGGTGTCCGCCAGAAATTTGAGGCACTGAATACTCGGTGTGCCGCTCCTGTCCTCGATGTGGATCGACCCGTCGGTGACCATCAGTTCGTACGGGGCCATACTGGCGTCACCGACAATGAAAAGCCGCGTGTGCGGGTCGGCCGCGGCAAACTCCGCAATCGGCTTCGGCTTGCGATACCGCGCCGGATCGTTCCAGAGGGTGCTGTAGATGGTGTTGTGGAAAAAATAGGTCTTCAGGTCTTTGAACTGTGACCGGGCGTAATCGAAAACCGTCTGCACGACCGAAATGTAAGGATCCATCGAATACCCGCCGTTGTCGATCGCCAGGATCACTTCGAGGCGATCCTTCAGGCTGCGCTCGAAAATAATTTCGATTTCACCCGCATTTTTCATCGTTTGATACAGCGTATCGTCGATATTGACCCGATCCTTGGGGCCGGCCGGAATCAAATTGCGCAGCCGCTTCAGGGCCTCGCCCACCATCGGCCTCGTCAAGGGACCTGTCAGGGCGTAGTCGCGGTAGCGGCGGTCCATGGCGACTTTCACGGCCGACTTGTTGCGCGAAACGCCGCCCACGCGCATGCCGCCGGGATGATAGCCCGAATGGCCCACCGGCGATGTGCCGCCGGTACCGATCCACTTGCTGCCGCCGTGGTGTTCGCCCGTCTGCTCTTTGAGCCGTTCCTTGAAGTAATCGATCAGCTCTTGCGGGGTCAGGCGGCTCAGTTCGGATTCGTCGATGCCTAATGCCTGCGCCAGCGCGCGGGGTTCCTTCAGCCATTGGTCGAGCAGAACCCGGGCGATATCGTCGAGTTCGACGCCGGTGACATCCGGCAGCTCGGCCCCCTTGAAATGGTGCGCGAAGGCCTGGTCATACAGGTCGAAATAGCGCTCGCTCTTGACCAGGATCGATCTCGAGGCGGTGTAAAAATCGTTGAGGGAATTCACCAGCCCGGTCCGCAGGGCGCGGTGGAGCGTCAGGAACGAGGTCGGGCTGACCGGGATCCCGATGTTCTTGAGGGTATAAAAAAAGTCGATGAACATGTGTCAGAATAGCCTTTTCCTGCGGAGCACCTCGTTTGTCCGCTGCAGGTCCTGGCTTTTTTTGAATAAAACCCCCAAGTAAGGGATGTCGCCGCCCGCCAGCTTCCGGGGGGTGAAATCGGGGTCGGCGTTGAGCGCCCGCACCCAGTTGATCAGCTCTCTGGTGGCCGGTTTCTTTTCGATACCCTCCATGTCACGCAACCGGTAAAAGGCCGTTACCGCATTTTCCATCAGCTCGTCGTCCAGGTTCGGGAAATGAACGGCAATGATCTTGCGCATCATTTTGGGCTCCGGAAAGGCGATGTGATGAAAGTTGCACCGGCCCAGGAAAGGATCCGACAAGTCTTTCTTGGCGTTGGAGGTAATGATGATCACCGGTCGGGTGCGGGCCTGAATGGTCTTGTCGATTTCGATGATGTCGAATTCCATTTGATCGAGCACATCGAGCATGTCATCCTGAAAATCGGTATCGGCCTTGTCGATTTCGTCGATCAGCAGGACCGTGCGCCTGTCGGCGGTGAAGGCCTGGCCGATTTTCCCCATCCGAATATAGTCTTCGATATCGCTCACGTTGCGGCTCGAATCTCCGAAGCGGCTGTCGTTGAGCCTTGTGAGCGTATCGTACTGGTAGAGCGCATCGATGAGTTTCATACTCGACTTGACGTTCAGGACCACCAGTGGCATTTTCAGGCTTTCGGCGATGGCGTGGGCCAGCATCGTCTTGCCGGTGCCCGGTTCCCCTTTGAGCAGCAGCGGCATTTCAAGCGCCATGGAAATGTTGATGATACTGGCCAGTTCGTCATCGAGAACGTAGCGGGTGGCGCCCGTGAAATGGGCCGAATCTCTTTTTTCAGACATGGGATACCTCACGTGATAAATTCAAATTTGCCTTTAATTGAAGGACGCCCGTACCCTCTCTGAAACCGCGCGCGTGAGCTGCAGCACCTTTTCAGCCATCTCAATCGGTAAGGCCCCCGCCCCGCAGCTGGGCGTAATCAGCGACTGGGATAAAATCCGACGGCGGTCGATCCCCAACTCCGCGATCTGCGCCACCTCCTGGGACCATTTCTGCGTGAGAGCATCTGCGCTTTCGCGCGCGATATCGTTCTGGTCTCCGGTGGGAACAATCCCCCAGGCCAGTATTTTCCCGGACGCGAAAAACCGGCGGATCAACTCGGGGTAAAGAAAAAACCGGTCAAAAAATGCATAGGCATCAAAATTGATGATGTCGGCGGATGACTCCAGGATCAGGGACCAATCGGTATTCGCACAGACATGGACCCCCGCGATGCCGCCGGCTCCGTGAACCGCGGCGATGACCTCGGCCAGGCATGCGGCGACATCCGCGCGGGAAACACTGATGAATTCGGACGTGCCGAAACCCGCCAGAGCAGGCTCATCGACAAAAATGATGACCGGCCGCCCGGCCTGGGATAGATTGCGGACCTGCCAGACGGCCTTTTGAGCCAGCAGCTTCACGGCCGCGTCCCGCAGCTGGGGATTGTAAAATATGGCCCGGCGTTTTTCGTCGTGGACACCGGTGCAGAAAGTGAACGGTCCGGTCACCTGCCCCTTGACGGCCATCGGCGCCTGCGGGCGGGTTGCCAGTTGGTCCAACAGCACGGTGAATCCGGGGGCCACATCCGCGCCCAGGGCGAAGCGGGTTCGATCGATATCAGCCTCGCCGTCGGCCACCGCCATATACTCCTCGTAAAATGCCAGGACCTCGGCGTCAAAATCCGGTGACGCCGTGTCGACATAAAAACGGTTCCCATCGGTGCGAAAGCCCGGAAAACCGGGTAGAAACTGTTGCAGCATGCCTTCCCGGGCATGAACTGGCAACTGGACCCACAGCGGTATTTCCGGCGTATACCGGAAGACCAGTTCGCTGGCGGCGGCATGATCTCTTAACGGGAGACTGCCAATCAGAAGCGGCCGGCAGCCTGCTTCAAAATTTGGTGACATAAAAACTTACCTGATTCTTCGATCTGGTTATTCGTTCTGATCCTGCGCCCCGAACCCACAATGAACCAGTGGCCGCTTAGGATCCTTATCAGGCACTTGTGAGTGTCCACTTTATAGATGAGGATGGAAAACGGGACATGGATTTCGACATCTGGCACCTGATATGAATGAAAACGGAATAGTTAACACGAAAGGGCTCCTGTGACAAGCTGATTCGAAATGAGTTCACGGGCTTACCCTGACGGCCGGGTGCGTGTTTCTCTATTGTTCGAACCGGCATCGACCCGGTTTTCCGTTGTCCTGACCGTCACTCCTAATGATTGACACGCCCCCCGGCCGATGCTATAGATGTGCCGGTTGTGACGTCATCCGGTCTTTTTATAAATTTAACGATTGCAGACGCTTATTTTCGTAATTCCCCGGTTTGGTCTCCATGGGAATGCTGCGGAAGACTCCGGAAAGCAGGCCGGTCGCGTCCGGGACGAGGATGCCGCCGCCGAAAAGCCGATCCGGTCTTTGCGCATGGATAACTGCTCCGAAAAGGTGATGTGTGGCGGATATAATTTCCATCGATGGCAAATTGTCCCTGTCCAGGGAAAAAAAGGACGCCATCATCCGGAAACAGAAAATTCAAGCCGTCCGGAAGGTGTTTCAGTGCACGCACTGTGCGTTGAAGTGTGAAAAGTGCGGTACTCAGATCAGCCCCGCCCATGGCCCCAACCTGACCTGGGGGCACGAATCGAAAATACCGTATCGCCTGTGTGAGAGTTGTGCGGAAGAATGCCACGATTACTTCGAAAGGCGCCAAGGCCGCGGTGATCCTTCCAACTACTGGCACAACGATGCCTGGTTCGAAGTTTGGGGCAGGTGGATCGCCTACCAGGAAGCCATCGATCAATATCTCAAAAGCAAGGAATTCCTGCAGCTCTTGCAGGAACTCAAGCAAAAAAGGCGCGACACATAGCAGGAGGGATGTATGTTTGGAATCGGAATGCCCGAATTGATTATTATTCTGGTGATCATCCTGATCATTTTCGGTGCCGGAAAACTGCCGGAAATCGGTTCCGGGGTGGGCAAGGCCATCCGGAACTTCAAAGGTGCCACCAAAGAGGACGAACCACCGAAGGAACCCGAAAAAATCGAAGATAAAAAAGAATCATAACGATGCATCACGAAAACCGCGCCGGCGGCCGATGCCGGTGATCGGTCACCGAGGGCAGTTTTTATCGATACTGCCCTTCCCCCTGTTCCGACCTCTATTCTGTATCCCCCGGTCAGCCACCAGCTCTAACCGCTGGGTACTTCTACAGACCAAAGCCGCGGAGTAATCATCCAAAAAACGGGCCTCCAATCCATAAAAAAAACTGGAGGCCGCAATTTAGCCTTGCTGATGATTATAGCGTACTCATCAGTCAGGCAGTGCACAGTGGCTTGTCACCCACAAATTGTCTAAATGGTCGCCACCTGGAAAATCGAATCGCTTTCATCCGCCACCCCGAACCGTGAACTTTAAACCTCTCCCGTTCCCGTACCTGCCTCGTTCAAGGCCGGCGAGACACATCAAAGATAACAAATCTCTAGAAGGGAATATCGTCGTCCTTGGAATCCATGTAGGGGGGCTCTGAATCGGGTAGCGGCGGCCCGCCGTAGGCTTCGCGCGGCCGGGAGGATTCCTTGGGTCCCAAAAACTGCACCTCGTTGGCGACAATTTCGGTCGTATAGCGCTTGTTGCCGTCCTTGTCCTGCCAGTCGCGGGTCTGCAAGCGCCCTTCGATGTAAACCTGGCTGCCCTTCGACAGATACTGGCCGCAAATCTCCCCGAGTTTTCTCCAGGCAACGATACGGTGCCATTCCGTACGTTCTTTCTTCTCGCCGCTGCCCTTGTCGGTCCATTCCATGGAGGTTGCAATCGAAAAGGATGCCACGGCGGTGCCGTCCGGCGTGTAACGCACCTCCGGATCGCGCCCCAAATTGCCGATCAGGATAACTTTGTTGATTCCTCTGGCCATGTGTCCGTTTCCTCCTTGTCCCTGATTTGCCGTTTGTTGCATTGGCGTTGTGATACTGAATTCACGGGTTAAAGTCAATGCAGGATGAGACGGCCGGGGCCGGATTTACAAAAATACCTTTTGTTGATAGGTTCAAGGTGGTTCCGGCGGACCGTCGGCGGATGAGCTTGCTGGGCGCGAACGGGCGGCGAAGATGTCATCGGCGCGCATCAAACCGGCCGTCCATATGGTCCTCGGTTATCCAGCCGCTTCACATGGCAATGAGTCCGATTATGAATTGCGATATCATCGTGGGTAAATCTGGAAAAAGGAAGTTCGAGTTTTTTGGGCAACTGACAAGCAAGCGTCTTCACAGCCATATCGCTAAAGAAAACCGCATCGAGCCCGACATGCGCACGTCGGCATTCGAAAAACGCATCAAGCGCCGGGTCGTCGCCCGCCCGCTGGAGTTTTTCGCCGCCACGAGTCCCGGCCTGGAGAAATTTTGCCTGGCCGAGCTTCAAGCCCTGTCACTGGCGGTCCCCGCGGACGCTGCGACCGAGGGGGGAATCCTTTTTAACGGGCGCCTGCATGACGGATTTCGGGCCAACCTGTGCCTGGGCACGGCAAACCGGGTCCTCATGCGCATCGGCACCTTCGGGGCTTCCAACTTTCACTCGCTCGAAAAAAAGCTGGCCGCGATTCCCTGGGAACTCTACCTGCACCCGGGCCAAACACGCCGATTCGATGTGGCCACGCACCGCTCCCGCCTGTATCACGGCACCGCTGTCGGCGATAGGTGTGAAAAGGTCATCCTGGATCGGTTGTCCGAAACGGGCGTTGATCCGGGGCCGCGAGAAACCTCCGCCATCGGCCAACGGATTTTTATCCGCGTAGTCGATGACCACTTTACCGTTTCGCTGGACAGCAGCGGGGAGAGCCTCTACCGGAGGGGAGTAAAAAGCCGGGTGACCGCGGCCCCGCTTAGGGAGACGATGGCCGCCGCCCTGTTAAGCCTGGCCGGATACTCCCCGGCTGAAGCACTGGTCGATCCGCTGTGCGGTTCCGGTTCATTTTCGCTCGAAGCCGCGATGCGCGCCCACCACATCCCGGCCGGCTGGTTCCGGGAGTTCGCCTTTTTTGGCTGGCCGGCCTTCGCCCTTACTCGCGGGCGCTGGAAACACTTGAAGGACACACTGGCGGCACGAATCGTGAAAACCGCACCAGCCGCCATTTTCGCGGCGGACATCGATCCGGCGGCCTGCAAGTCCGTTGAGGAAAATGCCGCGGCTTGCGGTTTGTCGGCGACCATTGCGGTAGCCAACCGCGATTTTTTCGAGTTGTCGCCCCGGGAACTCGGCGTCGCTCCCGGCTTGCTCGTCGTAAACCCGCCATTCGGGCGGCGGATCGGGTCCCGCCATCAAAGCGATGCCTTCTTTAAATCCCTATGCCATCGGCTGGAAACCGCATGGCGCGGGTGGCGGGTGGCACTGGTGGTGCCCCGAAAAAGCCTGCTGAAACTGATCCCCTGCCGCATGCGCATCCAGGAAGTCCGCCACGGCGGCCTCAAGCTCTTTCTCACAACGGGACGTTTGGCGCCTTAGTGCTGCCGGGTATAACTACAGTGACCTAATCGGCTGTATTGATCGAAAGAAAGGAGCCCGAAATGCAACATGACCCCCTGCCGCCGGAGCTGGTGACGGCAATTGAGAACCGCGTGCGCCGGATCCCCATTGTCGATACCCTTTCCCTCGAGGTTGTGTCGCTGGCGAAGGGATTCTGCGCCGTCCGGGCGCCCCGCCACCGGAAATACGACGGGGTTTTCGAGTCCTTTCACGGCGGCTTGCTGATGACCGTGGCCGACAGCACGGCCTGCTTTGCCATATTGACGGAAACCGGACCAAACGTCCGGTTGACCACCACCGACATGAACATCCGTTTTCTGGCGCCGTGCACGAGCGCCATCACCGCCGAGGCGCACGTGATTAAAACCGGCCGAACCCTGTGCCCGGTGGCCGTCGATCTGTACGATGAACACCGTATCCACATCGCCGTGGCCCAGGTAACCTACATGCTGCTGGGACCGTTTGCCGTTGAGGGCGACGCATGAACCGCGGCGACAATGAAATCCGCCGCAATTCCTGCACCAGATATATTGTGAGGGAGCCGCAGCTCTCTGCCGCCGGGTTCGTCGACCCCGAACCGTTGACCTGGGTGTCGCGCATCGAATACGTCTATGCCGACGACCCGCGGATTGCGAAAGCGTTGCGGTGGATGCCCGGTACCGTGAGATCCTGCTGCTGACCAAGGAAGGCTTTTTTAAATGACGCCCGATATCGCCTTGACGCTCATTATATTGGCAACTGCCGTCGTTCTGCTCGTCACCGAGTGGATTCCCATGGAAGTGACCGCGCTTCTCGCCCTCGGAGCCGTGGCCCTGACCGGACTGGTCAGCCCGGTCGATGCGCTGGCCGGCTTCAGCAATCCGGCCGTTGTCACGGTTTGGGCGGTGTTCATTTTAAGCGGTGGTCTCACGCTCACCGGCGTGGCCAACATCATCGGTGGCTTCGTCCGCCGGATAGCCGGGCAAAGCGAAATCTCCCTGATCGTTGTCATCATGGTGAGCGCCGGCGTCATGTCGGCGGTGATGAACAATGTGGCCGTGGCCGCCCTCATGCTGCCGGTGGTCATGGGCCTTGCCCACCACACGCACACCCCCCCTTCCCGGCTGTTGATGCCACTGGCATACGGGTGCCTCCTGGGAGGTCTGACCACCCAGATCGGCACCCCACCCAACATCCTGGTCACCGATGCCCTTCAGGAAAATGGGTTCGAACCGTTCACCTTTTTCGACTTCACACCGGTCGGACTGATCGTCATGGTCAGCGGGATCGTTTTTATGACGTTTGTCGGCCGGCACATGCTGCCCCGACGCGATGTGCTCAAAGACTCCTCCGTAAATGGGCAGGATTGGAGCGACCAGTACGGCATTCAGCAACACCTCTTCTCCGTCAGGGTCCCGCCGGCCTCGCCTCTGGTCAACCGCACTCTCGCCGCCAGCCGTCTGCACTCTGCTCTCGGAGTGAACGTTATCGGCATTACGCGTGCCGGCCTGACCTTGATGGCGCCCGGGCCATCGGAGGCCCTGCAGGCCGGAGATCTGTTGACGGTCGAGGGGCGGATAGAAAATTTCATGGAGGTCAACAATTGGAATCGCCTGGTCATTGAAGATGACCCGATCGATTTTCACACCTTCGTGGCGGGCGACATGGACTTTGTAGAGTGCCGGTTGTCATCGGGTTCGAAACTTCACGGCCAAACGCTGTTAATGCTTGATTTTCGAAATCATTTCGGTGCCATCGTCCTGGCCCTCCGCCGTGATGGCAGCGTCAGGCGCGTTGATCTGCAGCATATCGCCCTGCAGACCGATGATGTGCTGTTGATTCTAGTGCACAAGGAAAACCTGCAAATACTCAAGGACCGCAATGAGACCGATCATTTTCAGACGGTTGCCCCCGCAGACATCGACGCGGTGTACGACCTGAACGCGCGGCTGCTGGCCTTACGGCTGCCCAAAGACTCGGTGCTGGTCGGAAAGACCCTCAAGGAGAGCCGGCTGGGCGCGGGTATGGGAATCCGGGTTCTGAGTATCAAGCGAGAAAGCGGCCGACTGGTCACCCCCGAGCCCGGTGAGGTGCTGCAATCCGAAGACCATCTTATCGTCGAGGCCCGCAGGGAAAACATCAAAATTCTGGAAGGACTGCGGGGGCTCCAAGTCGCACGCAGGATCGCACCCAAGATGGAAGAATTGACAGCCGGCGACACCGGACTGGCGGAAGCCATTCTTTCTCCCCAAACGGCCCTGGTCGGAAAAACCCTCCGGCAATTGGCTTTTCGCGAAAAATACGGACTGAACGTGCTCTCTGTCTGGCGGCAGGGCAAGGCCCTTTTCAGCGACCTGCCCGATCGGCCTCTGCGCTTTGGGGATGCGTTGCTGTTGTTCGGCCCGCGTCAAAAACTTCAGCTGCTGGGACGCGAACCCGACTTCATCGTTCTGCGGGAAATCGTCCAGGAGATTACCCACCCGGGGAAGGCCAGAACCTCGATCCTAGTCATGGTCACCGTGCTGCTACCGGTCATCACGGGCTGGGTCCCCATTTACATTGCGGCTGTCATCGGTGCGGCGTTAATGGTTCTGACGCGCTGCCTGACCATGGAAGAAGCCTACCGGCAAATCGAGTGGAAAGCGGTTTTTCTCATCGCCGGAATGCTGCCACTTGGAACCGCCCTGGATCAAACCGGGGCGGCGAAACTCATTGCCGAGGGGGTGGTGGCCATTGTGGGGCCCTTCGGCCCGATGGCCGTGATGCTCGGGCTGGTGTCATTGACTTTTCTGGCGACTTGCTTCATACCCACCGCGGCGCTGGTCGTTCTCATGGCACCGATTGTGTTCAACACCTCGGCGGACATGGGATTGTCACCCCACGGTCTGTTGATGGCTGTCGCCATGGCGGCTTCGGCCAGCTTCACAACGCCGATCGCTCACCCGGCCAACCTTCTTGTCATGGGCCCTGGAGGATACCATTTTATCGACTACCTCAAAATAGGCGGGCTAATGACGATCGTCACACTGGTGACCATTCTCTTGGCCGTACCCTTCTTCTGGCCTCTGCAGCCCTGATTGGAATTTCGAAACGAATGAACTGTTCGGATTCAATTGCCGATGACATGCGATCGAGTTTCTTATTTTCTTCAAACAACCCGGCGCACCCGGAAAGCAAACCCGGCCCCCGGCGGTGAAAGCAAAGACGTGCACGAGGATTCCAGGACCGACCAGTGCTTGACAACGACGGTTCAAGTGGTAAATTGTAGTCAAAAAATCGAGGTGCCAGATGAAAGTTTTGATCACCGGGGGATCCGGTTTCATCGGCTCGGCCATTACCAGAGATTTCCTGGATAAGGGGCATCATGTCGTTGTGACCGGCACCTCCCCCCGCCCCGAAAACGGGACTCACGTCCGCTATCGATACATCCAGGCGGATACCACCCGCGAAGGCCCCTGGCAGGCGGAACTCGAAAATGTCGACGGGGTCATCAACCTCGCCGGCCGCAACCTGTTCGGCCGCTGGACGAAACGCTACAAGAAAGAGATCTACGACAGCCGGATTCTGACCACCCGCAATGTCGTGGACGCCCTGGCGGTCCACCGCGGGACCTTTTTGTGCAGCACCTCGGCGGTCGGCTACTACGGTGACAGAGACGAGGATATCCTGACGGAATCCGAGCCCGCCGGACAGGGCTTTTTGGCGCAAATCGGCCGCGACTGGGAAGAAGAGGCCATGAGGGCCGAGGAGCACGGCATCCGGACCGTTATCATGCGTTTTGGAATCGTGCTGGGCGAGGGCGGCGGAGCGCTGGAAAAAATGGTGCCGGCCTTCCGGATGTGGGTCGGCGGGCCGCTGGGCGACGGCCGCCAGTGGTTCCCGTGGATTCACCTGCAGGATCTCGTGGCGGCCTGTTTTTATGTTGTCGATGATCAACAATTGAAAGGGGCCTTTAATTTCTGTTCGCCCAACCCGGTCCGCAACCAGGAGCTGGCCAAGACCCTGGGCCGGGTGCTGGGCGTACCCGCCGTGATGCCGGCCCCCAAGCTCATGCTGCGACTGGCCCTGGGGGAAGTCGCAACGGCCCTGTTCGACAGTCTGCGTGTCATTCCCGCCAACCTGCAACGCAGCGGGTTCGACTTCAGGTATCCCGATCTGGAAGATGCCCTCCGGCAAGTCGTCCGCTGACATGCCCCGGCACCAGCCATTTCCTTGCCGCCGCTCGAACACCTTTACGTGCATCGGCGAATAAATAATTAAGAACAGATACCTGTTGCCGCCCTGGCGGATGGGGTCTTGCCACGCCGCAAGGCTGACTGACAACAAGTGGTCCTGAAGCAGGCTGGTCATGGCGACAGGGCGTCAACAAGGAGATTTAACCCCATAGTTGCATAACCAACATAGCAACGTGAGGTTAACAGGTAGAGAGGAAGATATCCGGATGCAATTAGGCGAACTGGATGAAAACGGGCGCAACTTTCTGTTGAGTGTTTACAAGCAGACAAAGGGCGATCCGGCCGCGGTGGTCTCGATGTACGCCGTCGGCTCCGAGCTGGGATTGGACCGCAATGCGGCCTCGCGTCTGGCGGAAGACCTGATGGGCTGGATGCTGCTGGAGGTCCGCAGCCTGTCGGGCGCGGTCGGCATCACCCCCTTGGCGCTCGAGGAGATCGAGGCATCGGAATTTGCTGAATCCGGTTCGCGGGAAAACACGGCCCGCCTCGGGAGCGAGCCGGTGGTCACCGGTGAGGTCCGGCAGGCCCTCGAACGGGCGACGGCCGCCCTCAAACAGCAAATCGGCCGCATCGGCCTCTCTTACGATGGGCTGGCGGAGGTGATGGCCGACGTAAAAACCATCGAGGCCCAACTCGACTCCTCGCGCCCGAAAACTGCCATCGTGCGCGCCTGCCTGAGGTCGCTCAAGACCGCGTTTACGGTTGCCGGCGCGCAGGACTGCACCGGACTGGTGTCCGAATTGCTGGGAGAGTAGGGTTATGTCCGGAAAAAAACTGACCCCCATGGTTGCATAAACGACATAGCAACATATGCCTGGTGAAAACGGGGCGAATAAAAGAAACCCTTATCGAAAACGACTTTACGGATCCGACCACTGCCCGATCGGCCCTGTGATCGAGATTTGACGGGCGTCAACCTTACGGAGACAAACAAATGGAATTTGAACCGATCCGCCTGGAACAACAAGCGGACTATCACAGGGCCTTGGAACAATGTTCTCAAAAATCGAGTGACTACAGTTTTTCCAACCTTTTCGGGTGGGCGGACGAATACGGATTGACCTGGGCCTGGGAAGAAAATCTGATATGGATCCGGCAAAGCAAGCCGCAAGCGTGCCGCTGGGCGCCGATCGGCCCGTGGAAAGAGATCGACTGGCCAGCCGCCTTTGAAAAATGCTGCACCTCCAGCACTCGCTTCATTCGCATACCCGAAAAGCTGGCCGATGTATGGCGAGAAAGTTTCGGCGACCGGATCGAGATCGAAGAAGACCGCGACAACTGGGATTACCTGCACGACATAAAGGAAATGGTGGCGCTGAAGGGCAACCGGTTTCACAAGAAGAAAAACCTGCTTAAACAATTTATCAAAAAATACGACTACCGCTATGAAACCTTCAGCCCGGCCACGATCGAACCGGCCATGGCCATGCAGGCCGATTGGTGCAACTGGCGCGATTGCGAGTCGTCCGAGGTTCTTTCGGCCGAAAACCGCGCGGTGTTCAAAGTCCTGATGCACTGGAACGATCTGGTCGGGCTGACCGGCGGCGTGCTCATCGTGGAGGACATCATCGTGGCCTACACCCTGGCCGAAAAAATGGACGACGAATCGGTCGTGATTCACTACGAAAAAGGCTGCCCCGACTACAAAGGCGTCTACCAGGCGATCAACCAGATGTTTCTCGAAAGCCTGCCGGACACTTTCAAAATCGTGAACCGCGAACAGGACCTCGGTGAAGAGGGTTTGCGGCAGGCCAAGATGTCTTACAATCCGTCGGATTTTTTAAAGAAGTATCGGGTCACGGTCAAATAGGCCCCCGCGTCGGGGTGGCGCCGGCAACAAGATGCGTTGTGCCCCGAGCGGTTCAGCTGGCCGGGGGGTTAGAAATTACGGCGCATAAGGGCGCCGATTGTTTCAGATCGTCTCGACGATAAGGCGCTGCAATTCCGCCAGCGTTATCTTTTCAACGACCGCCTCGCCAATGTCGCGCAGCAGAACGAAGTGTACACCGTCGCTTTCGCGCTTCTTGTCCTTGCGCACGGCGGCGATCATGGCGGCCGGGTCGGCCGGACACCGCAGCGGCAGCTTAAGCCGGGCGAGCAGTTGTTTAATTCTCAGCGCAGTGGATGTCTTCAGCAGTCCCTTGCGCGCCGAGATGTCGACCGCAATCGCCATGCCGATGCTGACGGCCTCGCCGTGGGAGAGGCGCACAAGATGCTCGATTGCATGGCCGAAGGTGTGGCCGAAGTTGAGCAGGCGCCGCAGCCCGCCCTCTTTTTCATCCTGGTTGACAATCGCGGACTTGATGGCCACCGAATCGGACACCATCCGCTCCACCGCGCCGGCTTCCAGTTCCTGGATCCGCCCGCCGTTTTGCTCCAGAAAGCCAAAAAGATCGGCATCCCGAATCACGGCATGCTTGACGACCTCCGCCAGACCGCAAAGAACTTCTTTCTCGGGCAGGGTTTGCAGCAGCGCCGGATCGCAGATGACGAACCGGGGCTGGCTGAAGGTTCCCACCAGGTTTTTATACCCGCCCAGATTCACGCCGTTCTTTCCGCCGACACTGGCGTCCACCTGCGCCAGCAGGGTCGAGGCCACATATCCGCAGCGCAGGCCGCGCATGAAGGTCGCCGCCGTAAAACCGGCAATATCGCACACCACGCCGCCGCCGATGCCAACGATGACATGGGTCCGATCCGCTTCCAATTCGAGTAATCGCGTGTAGATCGTTTCCACCGTGGCAAGGGATTTGGCGGCTTCACCGGGAGCCAGGGCAATGATGGGCGCCGGCGGAAATCGCTCGGCGTAATGACGCTCGACGTTATGGTCGGTGATGATGACCGCCTTGCCGGCAGGCAGGTGCGCGGTCAGGTTTTGCAGCCGCTCGCCGACGAGAATGGTGGAGGTGCCGGAGGCACCGGCTATCGTATAGGTCTTCATTTGCTGACCTTTTTTATTTCTTTTACGGCAAAGAAAAGGTTTCCCTCTGCGAACTCCGCGACTCCGCGGTAAATAATCATTCTACCTGCGATACCTCGCAAATCGCCCGCACCTGCCGGCAGAGCTGTGTGAACTGCTCCGGATAGAGGGACTGGGCGCCGTCGCTCAAGGCCTCTTCGGGCGCATGGTGGACCTCCACCATGATTCCCTGGGCGCCGACGGCCGCCGAGGCGCGGCTGAGCGGGATCACCTGGTCGCGACGGCCGGCCGCATGGCTGGGGTCGATGACGATCGGCAAGTGACTCTCCTTGCGTATCACGGGCACCGCCGACAGATCCAGGGTGTTGCGGCTGTGATGGGCGAAGGTGCGCACGCCGCGCTCGCACAGAATGACCTGGCTGTTGCCGCCCTCGAGGATGTATTCGGCGGCCATCAGCCACTCGTCAATCGTGGCGGCCATGCCCCTTTTGAGAAAAATCGGCTTGCGGGCGTGACCGGCCCGCCGCAGGAGGGAGAAATTCTGCATGTTGCGGGTGCCGATCTGAATCATGTCGGCATATTCTTCCACCAGGTCGAAGGTGTGGTCGTCCATCACTTCGGTCACTACCGGCAATCCGGTGTCCTCCCGCACGCGCGCCAGAATTTTCAATCCCTCTTCACCGAGTCCCTGAAACGAATACGGGGAGGTGCGGGGTTTGAAGGCCCCGCCCCGGAAGAGCTGGGCACCGCTCGCTTTGACCAGCCGGGCGATGGTCAGCGCCTGCTGTTCGCTTTCAATCGCGCAGGGCCCGGCAATGATGGTGAAGTGACCGCTGCCGATAACCACATCGCCCACGGTCACCAGGGTGTCTTCATGCTGAACCTCACGGCTGACCAGTTTGTAGGGCCGGGTGACCGGCACCACCTCCTTGACGCCCGCATAGCCCAGAAACATCGAGGTATCGACCGCGCCCTTGTTGTACAGGACGCCAATCGAGACCCGGTCCCCGCCCGGAATCGGGCGGGCGGTGTAGCCCTTGGCCTCGACCGCGGCGACGACGGCCGCAATCTGCTCCCCGGTTGCCTTTTTTTCCATGACAATTAACATGATCGATTTCCTTCCAGTTTGGTCAGTTGGGTCAGTTAGGTCAGTTTGGTCAGTTGGGTCAGTTGAGTCAGTTGAGTCAGTTAAGTCAGTTTGGTCAGTTTGGTCAGTTGGGTCGGTCGGCGCAGTTAAAGGATGTCAGTGTTTTTATTTCCAGGCCGCCTCGATGCCTTGCTTGATCACCCTTCGCCGGTTTTGCGATTCGCATTCCGAGTTGCCAGCATCGAGTATCGCGTTTCTACCGCCGGGTGGCCGCCTTGTATTCGCGCGTCTGCGCGGCCATCAGCTCCGCCAGGTCGGGCCGGTCGATATTGTTCTCGATGGTGCGTTCGAAAGCACTGCCGATGACCACTCCAGCGGCAACGGCGGCGACCGCGGCGACATCGGCCGCCGTCGATATACCGAATCCGACGCAGATCGGCAGCGGGGTCACGGCCCGCAGATCGGCCGCCTTTTGGGTAATCTCGGCGGTGTTCAGCCCGTCGCTGCCCGTCACGCCCGTCTTGGAGACCAGATACAAAAATCCCGAACCCGAGGCGGCGATGCGGCGCATGCGCTCCGGCGGCGTGGTCGGCGCGATCAGCCGAACCAGGTGCAGGTCCTGGCCGGTCCAGCGGTCGGTGAATTCGGCCGATTCCTCCGGCGGCAGATCGACCACCAGCACGCCGTCGGCCCCGGCCGCCGTGGCATCGCGGTAAAAGGCTTCCGGTCCGTGCCGCAGGATGGGGTTGTAATAGCTGAAGAGGACGATCGGCACGCTGTAGCGCTCCCGCAGGCGGCGGGTCGCCGCGAATGCCCACTTCAAATTGGTCCCGTTGGCGAGCGCGCGGGCCGATGAGCGCTGAATGACCGGCCCGTCGGCGGTTGGATCGGAAAAGGGAACGCCCAGTTCCAGAATATCCACGCCAGCCCGGCACATGGCGTCGAGGATCGCCAGCGATGCGTCCGGATGCGGGTCGCCGGCCGTGACAAAGCCCACCAGCGCGCTTTCATTATTGTGCGTCAACCTGTCAAAGGTCTTCTCGATGCGGTTCATCTTATCTTTTCTCCTTTTCCAGCTGGGAGAACACGATGCCCAGGTCCTTGTCGCCCCGCCCGGAGAGATTGACGATGATCACTTTTTCGGGGGCCATGTGCGGCGCGGTTTTCATGGCATGGGCCACGGCGTGCGAACTTTCCAGGGCCGGGATGATGCCTTCCAGCAGGCACAGCGTTTTGAACGCCTCCAGGGCCTGCCGGTCGTCGATCGCCTCGTAGCGGGCACGGCCGATGTCCTTCAAGAAGGCGTGTTCCGGCCCGACGCCGGGATAGTCGAGCCCGGCCGAAATGGAATGGGCCTCGATGATCTGGCCCTCCCGATCCTGCAGCAGGTAGGACTTGGAACCATGCAGCACGCCGACCGACCCCTGGCCGAGGGTCGCCGCATGCTGGCCGCTGGCGATCCCCCTGCCGGCGGCTTCCACGCCGATCATCTCGACCGGATCGTCCATGAACGCCTGAAAAAGTCCCATGGCGTTGCTGCCGCCGCCGACGCAGGCCACCAGGGCATCGGGCAGCCGGCCGGTCTGTTCCAGGATCTGCCGCCGCGCCTCATCTCCGATGACGCGCTGAAAATCACGCACCATCACCGGATAGGGGTGCGGTCCGGCCACCGACCCGATGACGTAAAAGGTGTCGGTCACCGCGCCCGACCAGAAGCGCATGGCCTCGTTCATGGCATCCTTCAAGGTCCCGCTGCCGCTGGCGACCGATTCGACGTCGGCCCCGAGCAGGTGCATACGGCGCACGTTGGCCGCCTGCCGTTCGATGTCCTCCGCGCCCATGAAGATCCGGCAGTGCATACCGAAAAGGGCCGCGACGGTGGCCGTCGCCACCCCGTGCTGCCCGGCGCCGGTCTCCGCGATCAGCTTGCCCTTGCCCATCCACTTGGCCAGCAGGGCCTGCCCCAGGGTGTTGTTGATCTTGTGCGCCCCGGTGTGGGCCAGGTCTTCGCGTTTGAGATAGATCGCGGCGCCCTTCAAAGATTCGGTCAGACGGCCGGCCAGATACAGGGGGGTCGGCCGGCCGGCGTAGTGATTCAGCAGGCGGTGAAACTCCTGCCTGAAGGCCTGCTGCGGGGTGATCGACTGGTAGGCTTCTTCCAGCTCGAGGATGGCCGGCATGAGCGTTTCGGCGACATAGCGGCCGCCGAACTGTCCGAAGTGGCCGGCGGCATCCGGACGGGGTGCTGTGGGTGTCATTGAAAAATCCTCCTTGCCTTCTGGTTGGCATCGGTTGCGGCCGCAAGTTGAACAGCGGCGAGAAACGCCTTGATCTTGTCCATATCTTTTTTCCCCGGCGCCGCTTCCACGCCCGAGCTGACGTCCACGGCATCCGGTCGCCCGACTAAAATGGCCTCCGCGACGTTGGCCGGCGACAAGCCGCCGGCAATGATCAGCGGCCGGGCGGTCCGGATCCGGCGCGTGGCGGACCAGTCCCAGGCGCGGGCGTTGCCGCCCGGCAGACGGCCCCGGCCGCATTCGACCAGAAAGGCCGTGGGATCATAAAGATCGGTATGATCGAAAGTGGGCTCTCTTTCCTGAAACAGCCCCTTGATGACGGCCAGGCCGGCTTGCTTCAGCCGCGCGATGTCTGCGGGCGGCTCCTGCCCGTGCAACTGGACGGCCGTCAAGTGGCACCGGCGCACTTTTTCCATGATGACATCCGAAGTTTCGTCCACGAAGACCCCCACGACGGCGACCTTTCCCGCCACGGCCGCTGCGATCTCGGCTGCCCGGCTCTCGGAGACGAAACGCGGGCTTTTGGCGTAAAACACCAGCCCCACGGCATCGATTTCCAGCGCGGCGCAGGCTTCGGCCGTTTTTGCTTCCGTCAAACCGCAAACCTTGATCTGAATTCTCTTCACTGTAACCTGTCTCCCAGGAAATGTCGCAGCCTCGCCTGGGTATCTTCGGCCCGCACCAGGCTCTCGCCGATAAGAAAGTTGAATATTCCGGCCGCGCGGATCTGAAGGACATCTTCCCGGCTGCGGATGCCGCTTTCGGCCACCCCAACCTGCTGCGGCCCGAAGCGCCGCGCCAGACCGATCGATGTGGCGATGTCGGTTTTAAATATTTCGAGATTGCGATTGTTGACCCCGATCAGCCGGGCGCCGGCCTCTGAGGCGCGGTCGAACTCTTGCTCCGAGTGGACCTCGACCAGGGCATCCACTTGCAGCTCGCCGGCAAGCGAAAGATACGCCGCGAGCTGCCGTGCCGACAGGATGCGCACGATCAGAAGAATGGCATCCGCGTCGACGGCCACCGATTCGAAGACCTGGTAGGAAGAGATGATGAAGTCTTTGCGCAGCACCGGCAGGCGGGTCGCCGCGCGGGCCCGGCGCAGGTCGCCGAGGCTGCCGTGGAAAAATTCTGCGTCCGTCAGGACCGACAGGGCCGCGGCCCCGGCCGACTCGTATCGGCGGGCATAGTCGGCCGGATCGAGATCTTCCCTGATGACTCCTTTCGATGGCGAGGCCCGTTTGATCTCGGCGATGATGTTGACGCCGTGCGGGCCCGGCTGCGCGAGGGCCGCCAAAAAGGGGCGCCGGTCGGTTCCGGCCCTGGCCCTTTGCTCCAGATCGGCCACCGGGGCCGTCATTTTCGCGGCGGCGATCTCGGATTTCTTCTGCGCCACGATGCGCTCGAGAATGTTGCCGCCCATCACCCGTTTTCCTTGGTATAGGTCGCCAGGGCCGCCAGTTTGGCGGCCGCGGCGCCCGAGTCGATGGCCTCTTCGCCCAACCGGATTCCGGCCGTGAGATCCGGCGCCTTGCCGGCCGCCACCAACGCGGCCGCGCTGTTGAGCAGGACCACATGACGCCGCGCACCCTTTTCGCCAGCCAGGATCCGGCGGGTGATCTCGGCGTTTTGGGCCGGCTGCCCGCCGGCCATCTCGCGCGGATTCGCTGCTTCACCGAAGAACTGTTCCGGCGAAATGTCGTAGGTGCGGATCTGACCGTCGGTCAACTCCGAGATGCGCGTCGGCGCACAGACGGAAATCTCGTCCAGGCCGTCGTGGCCGTGAACAACAAACGCCCGGCGGCTGCCGAGCATCTTGAGCGCGCGCGCGAACATCTCGGTCAACGGCGGCGCGTAAACCCCCAACAGCTGGCAGTTGGCTCCGGCCGGATTGGTCAGCGGCCCCAGCATGTTGAAAATACTGCGCAGGCCGACCTCTTTCCTGGCCGCCGCGGCATATTTCATCGCCCCGTGAAAAAGGGGCGCGAACAGGAAGGCGATGCCGATCGATGCGAGCGCTTCCTCGACGATCTCGGGGTTGACGTTCAGATTGACGCCCAAAGCTTCGAGCAGATCGGCACTGCCGCATTGGCTGGAAACACTGCGGTTGCCGTGTTTGGCGACCGTCACCCCGCAGCCGGCCACGACAAATGCGGTGGTGGTGGAAATGTTGAAGGTGTGGGTCCCGTCGCCGCCGGTGCCGCAGGTGTCCACCACGGTGGCGGCCGGGACCTCTACCCGCAGGGCCTTGCGGCGCATGGCCTGGGCCGCGCCGGCCAATTCCTCGAAGGTTTCGCCCTTTGTCGCCAGGGCGCCCATGAAGGCGCCGATCTGCGCGCTGGTGATCTCGCCCGAAAAAATGGCCGCGATCATTTGCGACATCTCGGACTGGTCCAGGTCCTGGCGCTGGACGATTTTGTTCAGATGCTCCCGAAACATAGGCTTCTTCTCCTTTAATGATCCATCGCGGTGTCATTCAGAAAATTTCGCAACAGCCTCTTGCCCACCGGCGTCATGATCGATTCCGGGTGATACTGAATCCCCTCGGTCGGGTGCTGCCGGTGGCGGATGCCCATTATTTCTCCGTCATCGGCCTCGGCCGTAATCTCCAGACAGTCGGGCAGGCCCTCTCTTTGAACCGCCAGCGAGTGATAGCGCATCGCGGTAATCGGGCTGGCGATTCCCTGATAAATGGCTTTCCCGTCGGTGCGGATGCTCGATGTCTTGCCGTGCATCAAGCGCTTGGCCGCTACCACCTTGCCGCCGAAGGCGATGGCGATGCTCTGGTGGCCGAGGCACACGCCGAGGACCGGTTTCTTCCCCGAAAAATGTTTTATCAATGGCAGCGATATGCCGGCGGACTCCGGTCGCCCCGGTCCCGGCGAAATGACGATCCCGGCCGGATCGATCTTTTCGATCTCCGGCAGGGTCACCGCGTCGTTGCGAAACACCGCCACCGCGGCGCCAAGGACCTTCAGATACTGCACCAGGTTGTAAGTGAATGAATCATAGTTGTCGATGACCACGATCATGGTGAAACTCCGTTTTGGTTTCGCCGGTTGAGCCCGTTTGGCCGGTTTGCCCGCTGGCTGGTTTGCCGGCTAGCCTCAATCAACGGGCTGACCGGCCACCGGCTAATTGTTGTCAAGCAGCTCCAAGGCCTTTTGAATGGCCATGGCCTTGTTGATGGTTTCCACGCGCTCGCACTCCGGGTCGGAATCGGCGACGATGCCGGCGCCGGCCCGGACCGTCAGGTTACCACCGGTGATACAGGCGGTCCGGATGGTGATGGCCATGTCCAGATTTCCGCTGAAGGACACGTAACCGACGCCGCCGCCGTAAGGCCCGCGCGGCTTGTCTTCCATCGCGGCGATGATTTCCATGGCGCGCACCTTGGGGGCGCCGGACAGGGTGCCGGTCGGAAAAGCGGCCCGGACGAGGTCCCACGCGTCGCTTCCATCCTGCAGGTCACAGCAGATGTTGGACACCAGGTGCATGACGTGCGAATAGCGCTCCACGACCATTAAATCGGTCACCTGGACCGAGCCGGTTTCCGCCACCCGCCCCAGGTCGTTGCGTCCCAGGTCCACGAGCATGAGGTGTTCGGCCCGTTCTTTTTCATCTTTGAGCAGCTCATCGGCCAGGGCCCGGTCCTCCTGCTCCGTTCGCCCGCGCGGCCGGGTGCCGGCAATCGGCCGCAGGGTGGCGACGCGGTTCTCCAGCCGCACCATCGTCTCCGGGGACGAGCCGATCAAGGCCGTACCGCCCAGATGAACGAAGAAGAGGTAGGGCGAGGGATTGATGTAGCGCTGGGCCCGGTAAAGCGTCAGCAGATCCGGGGCCGGCGTGCCGCTGAAGGGCTGGGAAATGACAGCCTGGATGATGTCACCGGCCTGGATATGGTCCTTGACCTTTTCGACTTGCCGCCGGAAGGCTTCCGGCTCCTGCCGGGCAGTCAACCGGCAGCCCTTCTTCGCGGCCGGCCGTTCCTGGTCGGTTGCCGGCCGCGCGATCCGCTCCGCCAGGGCCTCGATCCTCGTGATGGCCATCCGGTAGGCCGCCGCTGGGTCGGGATGCTCGTCGAGACAGGTGATCGCCACCAGCACCAGTGTGTTGGCGATGTTGTCGAATATCAGCACATCGTCGGGAATCATGAACTGCGCCAGCGGCTCTTCATCCGGCAGCCGGTTGGGAATTTCCTCGAAGAAGGAGACCATCTCGTAGGTCAGGTAACCGACCAGGCCGCCCCAGAAACGCGGCAGTTCGGTCATCACCGCTGGACGATAAGCGCTCATGAATTTGCGCAGGAAGCCGAGCGGGTCGCCCTCGTGCGCAATCTTTTCGGTCGATCCGTTGCGGTCGACCTCGACGTGCCGTCGGAATACCCGCACCTGGCAGCTGGACGAGGCCCCGAGAAAACTGTATCGCCCCCACCGCTCACCGCCCTCCATGCTTTCGAGGAGGAACACCGGACCGGCATCACGGTAGATTTTGCGCATGATGGTCACGGGCGTTTCCATGTCCGCCAAAATCTCGCGGCACACCGGTATGACGTTACTGGTTCGGGCCAGGTTGGCAAATTCTTTTTCATCGGGAAATTGGCGCAGTCGCATCGCAATTGCCTTTCTCGCGCAGTTTAACGTCGGTTTTCTCTCAATTGTCTATCCATAAACGGCCTTTTTCCCGCTGGGCGGTTAATCGTAGCGGGTTTCCGGCTGTGACGGCACGGCCCCGCTGAAAAGCAACGGGATTTCGTATCTGTTTGAAAAATACAAAGGACCTCAACTTGCCCATCAGAAAAATCCTCATCTCTGAATTGGACATGCATCAGTGCCTCAAAAAGATCGCGGATGGACACTGTAAAAAAAGGGCCGGGGAGTGACCCGCGGCCCTTTTTGTGGCATAAAAAAACCGCGGGTGCCTCAGGCTGCCCACGGTTTTATTTTTTTCTTCAACTGGTTTTCAGGCTTATGTTTCTCCGTCGGCAAGCCCTGGTATAATGGCCCACCACCACCAGCATCCGAGGTCTGGTTCGGTTTGGTTTATCATTATTGAAACGGGTTGCATGATCTCTCCGTGAAAATGATTGCCGATGCTAACGGATCACTCCTCAAACTGTCAAGATTTTTTTTCAATTCATTATGGAATATTTTTTATTGGACTTAATTTCCGCCGATTGACAAGTATGCACGTATAATGCATATTAATGCATATGAGAACAACCCTGAACATAGACGACAAAATACTGGAGAAGGCATCGCGCCTGACAGGCGTTAAAGAAAAGACCGCTTTGGTGCGACTTGGCCTGGAAGCTTTGATAGCGCGTGAGAGCAACCAGCGACTGGCGCAACTGGGCGGAACCGAAAACGACCTTCGTTCCATTCCAAGACGCAGATCCGGTTAAAAGTCGGATATGGTCATTGTCGACACGTCAATCTGGGTCACTCACCTTCGCCAGGGAAGCCGGCGGCTTGAAAAGCTGTTGGTGGACGCCGAGGTCATGTGCCATGAATTTATCGTTGGCGAACTCGCCTGCGGTAATCTGAAAAACCGAACCGAAATAATTTCCTTGCTACAATCCCTTCCTATGGCGCCGACGATTGAGTTTGACGAAATCCTTTTCTTTATTGATCGCCATCACCTGATGGGAAAAGGGGTTGGTTTCGTCGATGTCCATCTGCTGGCGTCGGCTCAATTAACGGGGACTCCACTGTGGACAGCGGATAAAAAGCTGGTATCTGTGGTGGATCAACTCGAATTGGCCTTCAAATTATAGATATCGAAAGCCGTCTGCTGCCGGAGATGGCAACGCAATTGTGATTCGACGGCAAGGCGGGTCATTTTGAAGAATTATCCCGGCAGGATTCGGCAGATGTATGCAGACGGACGCTATGTCATTATGATGATACAAACAAGTTTTATTCTTTATCTGTTTGGGGAGACGAATACAGAATCTTCCCGCATCAGTTTAAAATCGATTGCGCTAATGAAATCATGCAAAGCCTGCATGATTATTTTTATCTTTTCATCGTTCATTACCTTCTCAAATCGAAAGAGATCGAATTGTCGAACGAGTGGATATCAGAGAAAGATATCCCCGGTGGGACCACCTTCTTCCGTGGCCCCCATGAAATTCCGACGAATTTGGTATCGCGCCGGTTCAACGACGATGTTAAGGCCTTCAAGAATAGGAGCCAACAGCTGCAAGGCAGCCCGCTCAACCTGGCGGACGCCGCCTATAGCTTCAAGATAACGCCGCGTATACCGGTGGCGGTCTTGTACTGGAGAGGGGACGACGATTTTCGGGCCGAAGCGAAAATCCTTTACGACAGAACCATTGCAGAGCACTTGCCGTCTGATATCGTTTATGCTTTGGCCGTCGGCGTGTGCGAAAGATTGGGAAAGCCGTAACCGGGATGAAAAATGACCGGACCGACCTCGAGCCGACTGGAGAGCCCGGCCCGCAGGACAAGCGCGTTGAGAGCCTCGAGACGACCGGGGATGCCGGCGGCGAAGCGGCAAGGGATGTTCAGCAACAGATCGAGGAGCACGAAGCCGGACAGTCGAAGAAATTCGGAACCTTCGCCGGTGTGTTCACTCCGACGCTGTTGACGATCCTGGGCGTCATCATGTTTCTGCGCCTGGGGTGGGTCGTGGGCAACGCCGGATTGGGCGGTGCGATTGTGGTCATCCTGCTCTCCTTTGCGATTACAGGTGCAACGGGTCTGTCGATGTCCACGTTCGTCACAAACATCCGCGTCGGCCCGGGCGGTGCCTTTTCGATGATTTCCCAGTCGCTGGGACTCGAGGTGGGAGGGGCTATCGGGGTGCCGCTGTATGTCTCGCAGGCTCTCGGCGTGGTCATGTATATTTTCGGATTCCGGGAGGGGTACCTGTGGGCGGTCACCGCTTGGGGCCTTCCGGCGTTGTCGGCGTTGGCGATCGACCTGATCATCTTTGCCGTTATCTTCGGAATCACCCTCTTCAGCACGCGACTGGCCTTCAAGGTGCAGAACGTGATCCTGGTCATTATCTTGGGATCGCTCGTCTCGATTGCCATCGCCGCCTATCGCGGACCGCTGGACAACCCGATTGTCTGGTGGGGCGATTTTCGCGGCAGTCCGGAGAACGGTTTTGCAGGAAGCACATTCTGGATCGTCTTCGCGGTCTTTTTTCCCGCATCAACGGGCATAATGGCCGGGGCGAACATGTCGGGCGATTTAAAAAATCCACGCCAATCGATTCCAATCGGCACGATGGCAGCCATCGGTCTCAGCCTGCTGGTCTATTTGGCGCTGGCCTACTGGCTGATGCGGGCGGCACCCACTGCCGAGCTCACGGAAAACTACACGGTCATGATCGATCTCGCCTTCTGGGGCCCGGCCGTGCTGGGCGGCTTGCTGGCCGCGACCTTTTCTTCGGGTCTGGCCTCCTTCATCGGCGCTCCGCGCATTTTGGAGGCGCTCGGCAGCCACAGCATCACCCCCGCTCCGGGATGGTTTGCCCGGCGGACGAAGCGCGGCGAGCCGCGCAACGCGACCCTCTTCACCGCGGCTATCGTCCTGGCGGCGATCATGCTGCGTGAACTCAACGCCATTGCGCCATTGGTGACAATGATCTTCCTGCTGACATATGCTACCATCAACCTGGTCGTGGCCGTCGAACAGAGTCTGCGGCTGATCAGCTTTCGTCCCCTGCTGCACGTGCCGAAGGCGGTTCCCCTCCTGGGACTGGCAGGTTGCCTGTTTGCGATGTTTATCATCAATCCCACCTTCAGCCTGGTGGCGGTGGGGGTGGTGACGGCGATCTATTACATATTGATGAAACGGAAACTGACGGCGCCGGCCGGAGATGTCCGCAGCGGCCTCTTTACCGCCCTCGCCGAATGGGCCGCCAAACAGGTCAAGCTCTCGCAGGGCACCGCCGAGCGGGCCTGGAAGCCAAACATCCTGCTGCCCGTCGAGGACCCCCACCGGCTGCGGGGAACGTTTGAACTCGTCGAGCAAATAGCTTACCCGATGGGATCGATCAAGCTGCTCGGCATCGCACCGGCTGAAAGCATCGAGACCCTCCAAGAGCGTTTGATCGATGCCCAGCACGCCTTCATGAGCGGCGGCGTGTTCAGTTCCTCGACCGTGATGCAAGGCGACCGATTTGCAGATGACGTGCGCAGGGGCATGCAGGCGCTGGCCGGTTCCTTCTTTCGTCCTAACCTCCTGTTTCTGGAATTGCCCAAGGACAAGGAGACGCACCGCTCGTTGGAGCGCATGATCAAGGAAGCCGAACGCCAGCGGATGGGCGTGGCGCTGTTGGTCCGACACGAGAGTGCCGGCCTCGGGCGGCGAAAGCGCGTCAACCTTTGGCTTCCCGACCAGGGACCGAATTGGAAAGTAGAAATGGAGTTCAGGGACCTGGACCTGGCGATTCTGCTGGCGTATCGAATGATGGACCGCTGGAGCGCCAAGTTAACCGTGATCGCGGCAGTCGCCAAGGAGGCTGAAAAGGAAAAGGCCAAAGTGTTTCTGATGCGCCTGGTCGATCTGGCTCGGCTCCCGGCCGACACGGCGGCTCATGTCGCCGACGGCGATTTCGGCCGTTACGCCAGCAGTGCACCCGAAGCGGATCTGAATATTTTTCCGCTGCCGGCGGAACTCGACGCAGAATTTTTATGGCACCTCCGGGATGCAACCGGTGCCTCGTGTCTCTTCACACAGGACAGCGGCGAGGAGAGCGCACTGGCATAGAAGCTGCGCCCGAAGGGGGTTTGGGGGCTATTTGGGCGGAGGTGTCCGGAGCCAACGGACAGGGCGAGACGGCAGAGGAAACCAAGGAAAGTCTGCGTCAAGCTATTGAGTTGATCCTGGATGACCGTAAGGCTGATTTTCTGGGGACTGCCCGAAGACGCTGTCCAGGATACGGTGTTATTAGGATGAGACGACAAGACTTGGAGCGTCGGTTGACTTTTCCGGCGATTTTCTTCTTTTTATCTACTCAGTAACCGGTGAGTCCTCTGTTTCGCTCTCGGGCGCTTCGGTGTCAGCGTTTTCTTCTGCTTTAACGGCGTTTTTTTCCAGCTTGCGCTGTCTCTTTTCTTCTTTCTTTTTTTTCTTGGCCAGTTCTTTTTGGCGTTTGTTGAATTGAAAATTCGATCTTGCCATATTATCGACTCCTTGGAATTTTATTTTCCGACTATTATAAAGACCCCTCGAAAGAGGTGCTGGTGCGGCAACGAACAGGACCCCGCCAAAAAAAAATTGTCGTACGCTATCGCCGAAGACCCATATATAACGAGCCCTGTGCCCTTTTATTTCAGACCTTGTCAAAAGATAAACAGGTGATTTTGGGCGGCAAGGCGCCTGACTGGAGAAACGTCCGGATTTTCAGATATCTTACCACCAAGCCGCACGGGACGAATCGACGTTCTGAAATGGTCGGTTAATTATGGGCGTGCTCTCTAAACCGGCCGGTGAACACTAATCCCCCTGCTCAGCCATAAAATCGTCATACAGGGTTTCTAAGTAGCGCTTGTGCTTGGCTTCTTCCTGGGCCAGAATCTTGAACATCTTGACATACTCATCCTGGTCGGTCTGGCGCTGCAGTTCGTTGTACAACGCGAGGGCCTTTTCTTCGCGCTTCATGGCCAGCCGCAGGATATCGGTGAAGTGCATCCCTTTTTCATAAACCATCTCCACCATGTAATCGCTGCGTTTAATGTCGGGAATCCACTTGAGCTTGTACGCTTCCACTTTTTCCCGGCTGCCTTCGAAATTCTCCAGCATGGCCTGGTGCTTGCGCTCTTCGGCGGCAAATTCGAGAAAAGTCTTTTTGGCCCCTGCAAAGGATTCCTGCTGCGCGACTTCCTCGTAAAAAGCGGCGGCCTCCTGCTCTTTTTCGATGGCAAACGTCAAAATTTCCTCTATCGATTCAAAGTTCATCGTGGTCTCCTTCGTGAATTTTGTCGGTATCCAAAAATACGGTCGAATGATCACCTTACAAGATTCGCTCAAGGTATACAATAGGCAGATGACGCCGGCCGAGCGGAGAGATCAGCCGGACGCGAGCAAACGAAACGGCCCCTGCGGATAAAAGGGGCCGTTGACCGACGGTGAGGCCAGCGCCGGTTGCTGACAATGGCTGAATTCAGGCGACCGGCTGAGACGCCTTCCTTTTCTTTTGTTCCCAGTCCTCGATCTTTGTCCCGTGCCGCACCAGTTCCCAGCCGGAGATCATCGCGCGGGTGTGGGCAAAAATCGTGTGACCGGTGGTGATCATGTAGATGTGCACGATCAGAAAGGAGAGAATCGCAAAGGCACCGGCCAGGTGAACGGCCGCAATCACCTCGAGGGACAGCCAGCCGAGCCCCCAATCCTTCCACGAATTGTAGCCCCAGTAGAGAAAACCGGTGACCATCTGAATCGGAAGCAGCACCGCCGCCAGCGACAGGTAGACCAGCCGCTGCAACGGGTTGTGCTTGGCATCCTTGCGCTTGGGCACCGGATGCGGCTCGCCGCGGAAAATGCCGTAGGTGTAGTAACGGATCACTGCCAGCATTTTACGCGTCGTCGGCACATACTGCCGCCACTCGCCGGTCGTGAAGAGCCAGAACACGAAAAAGGCAAAAAGAATCAGCCAGGTGATGCCGACAAAGTTATGGATCTCGGCGGCGGCCTGAAAACCGAAAAGGGTGAACACGCCGTTCAGTTCGAAGCCGGTCACCAGCAGCAGGATTATCAGCGCCGTCTGCATCCAGTGCCAAAAACGCTCGTAGCGGGTGTAAAGGTATATGTTGACCATGTCGTTCGATGTCATCGATCAGCCCTCCTTTCTGCCCCGGGAGATGAATCTGCCCAGACCGTGAATGAACACGCCCGCCAGGGAGCCCAGAACGATGGCCCATCCCAGGTACTGGACGACCTTGTTGACGTCGCGCCCGGGCATGTAGAAACCGGCCAAATTGGCCAGGCGGCCGTTTTTGGCGTGGCATTCGGCACACTGCAGCGCCTTGTCTTTGGGCGCCACCATGTGCGTAATCGGAAAAACATAGCTGGTTTCCACGAAGTCCATCTCGCCGCTGAAGGGCAGGCCGGCGTATTCCATGCCGGAGGCGGCCGCCTTCTGCCAATCGTACTCCGCCCAGTAGGCGCCGGTGCCGGGTTTGCCGAACAGGTTCGGAATGACCATGGTTTTGTTGATCTTGTCGTAGGGCGTCCGTCCGCGATGAACCTTGAAGGGAAAAATGCGCGAGGCGGCGTCGTCTTTGCCGCCGACCGGCCAGCTGACTGCCACGGTCCGGCTCGGATCGACGGTGTCCTTGGCGGTCAGGCCGCTGATGGAGCCGTTGAACCAGAAGTATTCCGGCACCACGTTTTTGGCCCATCGGAATTCGCCCTTCTTGCTGTCGTAGGTGGGCTTGCCGAACTCGCCCTTTTCCTTGTAAGGTTTGCCGTCTTTCTTCAGGCCGGCCTTGGACCAGTCCCACCACATCTTGGTCGGGTTCACGCGCGCGAAGGTCGGAATGTGGCAGCTCTGACAGGCCACCTTGTCGGTGTGATCGTTGGCCTTGACCCCCGGTTTGTGGGGGGTGCGGGAATGACAGGATTCGCACATGATCTTGGGTGCCAGATCATCCTCGATCAGACTTTTGCGTTCCATGGCCGCCGGTGTCGAGTAGATGCGGCCGGAAATGCTGTGAAGCTCGGTGGTGTGGCAGCGGACGCAGTCGAAATTCTGACCGTCGATCCCCATGTGCACATCCAGCTCCTTGTTGGGTTTCATCAGCGAGGAGTCCAGGTCGCCGTGCTTGACGCCATCGCCGCCGCCGCCGAAAAAGTGGCAAGTGCCGCAGTTCTTGCGGGCCGGTCGGCCGACACTCTGCGAGACCGCATTCCATTGCGGCGGCAGGTAGGTCTTGCCGTTTTCCTTGAAAAGGGTGGGTTCGTCCACGGTGAAACCGGCCGCCGTGGGAAATTTTTCGTAAGTTCCGGTCTGTTCATGGCAGACCAGGCAGTCGACCGCGTGCGGATTGCTGAAATCGAACGTCTTGTCCTTCCAACCGTACCCGGCATGGCAGGAGGTGCAGCGCGGTTCGTTGGCCTGCAGGTTGATGCAAAAATTGTTGACCGTCAAGCCGCCCTTGCCGACCTTCATCTTCGCATCGACATTCGGGTCGAGCCAGGTCCAGTGGATGGTCTTTTGGAACTGCCCGGCGGCCAGTTCATGGCAGCTCAGGCAGGCCTGGGTGACCTCGGGTCCGCTGGTGAAGGTCTGCTGCAGGGCCGGGTGCAGCGAGTGATCCGCGGTGATCCAGACCTGGCGCCCCTGCGTCGCCTGCTGGGCCAGGGTGCGGCCCGGGGCCTGGTTCTCACCGACCACCTGCGTCTGCGCCGCAAGCCAGGCCGGCAGCAGCAGAATCCCGCAAACAACCGCCGCCGCCAAGCCCATGATTCGATCTCTTCCCGATACGCCTTGCATGCCATTCCTCCGATTGAAGCTGAAGTCTATCTTCCCGGCGGATCACCGTGTCGTGTCCACCGCCCGATGTCCAGCCTTGCGGATCACCGGTTGATTGTCAAGAGGCAAGTCCGCTCGATTAAAAAAAGCAAGTCCCATGCCAGAGCATTAAACCCGTCCATTCGTCTCCAACTCGTTAATATTCGGGGCAGAAAAAAAACGGTCCCACCTTGCCGGGAGGATGTGTTAATGTCGTTTGATGCCTCTCGCTGCGGATAGAAATTTCTCGCGGATTTCTCCCGATTGGCGTTCGATCGTTGCCGCCCGGACGCTCTTTTTCTTTTCCATGCATTTGCCGGTTCAACGCCCGCTGACCGCTCTCGCAACCACAGCTTTCGAACCGCGATCTGGACTCAATGATGCTGCTCTCCGAAATCATCGGGTTGGCCTTGATGTACACCCGCCTGCGCTATGCGCTGCTGTCGGTCAAGGAAACGACCAACGAGATTCACACGGTCTGGCTCGAGCCTTCCGGGGGCTGAAAAACCGGCGTCCCCTTAAACCGCCATGAGAGCTTTGGCGGTCTTAAAATAAAAATCCCGCCTCCGGGAAATGGAGGTGGGATTTTTGTCGATCAATTTCCATCACCAAAGAAAGGCGCCTGCGCTGTCAGGGAAACACCTCCTTGGGCTTGGTGGTGTCCCCGGTCGCATTGGGATAATCCGGGAAGATGTAGGCCTTCTGGTTGGTATCGATCAGGTGGCGCGCCTCCTGCATGAAGCCGTTGTAGCGCTTCTTACACTCGTAGAACCCGTGCCACCAGGCGTAGTCGGGCGCCATCATGGCCGAGCCCATCCGCGCCCGCCGGCCTTCGTGGTGCCACAGCTCATAGAATTCCACCTCCAGGTGCTCGTCGAAAAAGCGGGTCTTGTCCAGCAGGTTCTTGGCGTAGAGGTCATCGAGCATCTTCTTGGTCGGTTGATAATAGACATCGTTGTATTCCGCCACCACCTTGTCGAGCTGGTAGTAGTGGTCGTCCACCCATTTCTTGCCGTGACACTGGCCGCAGATCTCCTTCATCTTGTTTCGTTCGGCTTCCCAGTTGGTCTTGGCCGGCAGGGCCGCGAATTCCGATGGCCGGACGGTCAGCGGCGCCTGCAGCTCCCAGGAGAGGCGTTCGGTGACATCGTGCGTCGTCAGGGTCGTTCCCGCACCGGACATGTGACAGGTCGCGCAGGTGGGGCCGCGGTAGTCGACCCCCGCCGTCCAGGTGCCGGGCGCGGCCGTCCAGTTGTAGGTGTCGCCGAAAGCGGCGTAGATGTCGCCGTGCTTGGATTCCGTGAAGATCTCGATCTGGGGATGATCGGGACCCAGGTGGCATTGGCCGCAAGCTTCGGGTTTGCGCGCGTCCATGATCGAAAACCGGTGGCGCGTGTGGCAGCTGGTGCAGCTGCCCTTGCTGCCGTCCAGGTTGACCCGGCCGACACCGGTGTTGGGCCAGGTGTCGGAGGCCAGGGCGCCGTCTTTCATTTTCAGCACTGTCCCGTGACAGCGGTAACAGCCGGAGATGCGCTCGAAATCGCTGTTCATGCCCTTGTTGAGCCAGGGGTCGATTTTCCAGATGATCTCGATGGTATTGGCGTGCTTGCTGCGGCTGTACTGCGTGGCCTCGTCCGGGTGGCAGCGCGAGCAGTCCTTGGGGGTCACCACCCCGGCCACCGGCACCTTGTAGTCCGGCGTGCCGTATTTCTGGTCGGAGCGCTGGTATTGCTTGTAGTGTTCCTGACTGACATCCGCGTCGGTTTCCTCGGCCTGGTGACAATCGAGGCAGGTGATGTTGGCGGAGGCATGGCGGCTGTTGGCCCAGTCGGTGAAAAGGCCGGGATGCTCGCGCTTGTGGCACTCGATGCAGGCCGTCGCCTCCTTGGGAGTGGCCCGCTCGATCCTGAATTCCTTGGCCTTGGGCACATTGGCCGCCAGCAATTGGTTCGAGAAAAAACCGGCTGCCGCAACAACGGCCAGCGCCATGACCAGAATTGCGCCTGACTTTTTCATCGCATGCCCCCTTGTCCCCTGAAGTGAATCCAGTGTCCGTCCATAAATGGTCTTTTTTCGCAATTTACCGCCGGCAGAGGCACCGCCCCGCATTCTACGGGACAAGTCGGCGTCACTCGCATTTTGGGCGTGGCCGGTCCGAAATCGCTGTTGTAGCTTGCAGGCGCCGGCCGCCGCGCCATGCCGCCGATCTGCTTGAGCTTGCAGAAAATGGCGATTTCCGGACAGTAAACTGATCGGTGCCCGCTTCGCAATCACCGATGGGCACCGGCCGCACGCTTACAAACCGGTGGCGCGGTATGTTTCCTGGTACTGTTTGTAGCGGTAGACCGGGCTCTGGGTGTGGACCAGGTTGCGGTGACAATCCACGCATTTTTTTTCGTATCCGGGCAGCGCATAAAGAACCGATCGGTGCGCCAGCATGGCGCCCCTCTTGTTCGGAATGTATAAAATATTGCGATGGCACTTCTGACATTGCTCGTTTTTAAAGGAGGCGTAAGCCTTCTGGCGGTTTTTCTCGTGATCGTATTCATCGAGGGTGAAGAAGTGGACGAACACGTCTTTGATGCCGTGGGCCGTTTTGGTGTAGAAGAAGTCGACGGTGTTGTGCGGGGCCGGGAGGTGGCAATCCATGCAGTCGGCCACGAATCCCTGGGCGTTGTTGACGTGGGTGGATGTTTTCCAGGTGTTGTAGGCAAACTGGATCTCGTGGCACGAGGCGCAAAACTTGGGGGTCGAGGTGCGCACCATGGTGTAGTAGGCCATACTGAAAAGTGGAAAGGCAATCAGAATCCCCGCACCGACCAACAGGACAACCATCGTGTATTTGCTTTTCATGGCGAGTCTTTCTGAACGGGAGGGGTGGGCGCGATGCCGAGTCTATAGCTGTCCGCGAGACCGAAAAATGGAAGCGACAGCCACCCGACCGGGTCACAACGGATAAAAACATATACAAAAAGACCCAATTTTGCAAATCAATTTTGTAAAGATAGACGATTCCGGGCCGGCTTGTTTTTGACAACGGCAAGGGGCTGGTATAAATTTTAAATGCCGGCGACACACTTTTCTTTCAATCATCATTGGAGCACTGTGATGGGCCATCCGAAAGAACACCGCGAAGCGGCATGCAAAATGGAAGTGGCCACGGACTCTCACCAGCGCGACCGCCTGTCGTCCGTAGCCGAAAGAATCATTTCCGACTGCTCCGGTGACACCTGCTTCACACACGTCGACTTCGAACCGATACCGTCCAAACGGGCGGTCATCGACATCATCGAAAAATTGCGCGAAGTGATCTTTCCGGGCTATTTCACCCGCGAAAAACTCGATCCCGTCAACCTGAAATATTACATGGGCCAGACGGTATCGGTCCTCTTCGACATGCTATCCGAACAGGTGACCCTCAGTATCCGCCACGACTGTTTTCGCTACGACAAACCCTGCAGCGAGTGCCGCGACCGCGGACAGGAGGTGGCCCTGGCGCTGCTCGAGGAAATACCGGCCATCCGCGAGGTTCTCGCCACCGACATCCGGGCCGCCTTCGATGGCGATCCGGCCGCGCGCAGCACCGATGAAATCATCTTCAGCTATCCGGGTATCTTTGCGATCACCATTTACCGGATCGCCCACACGCTGCACGAACTCGGTGTGCCACTGCTGCCGCGGATCATGACCGAACATGCCCACAACGTCACCGGCATCGACATTCACCCCGGCGCCCATATCGGCGAGAGCTTCTGCATCGACCACGGCACCGGCATCGTCATCGGCGAAACGTGCGTGATCGGACGCAACGTGCGCATTTACCAGGGCGTCACCCTGGGCGCGCTGTCGCTGCCGAAAGACGCCGGAGAAAAGCTGCGAGGCAAGAAGCGCCACCCGTCGATCGAAGACGACGTCATCATCTACTCGGGGGCGACGATCCTGGGTGGGGACACCGTCATCGGCGCCCGCTCGGTCATCGGCGGCAATGTCTGGATCACCCGCAGCGTGCCGCCGGACACCAAAGTCGTCATGGAGCCGCAGCAGCAGAAATTCAACTGATCGAATACAGATACTTGACACTGGAAACTTGAAACTGGACACACGATCTTCAGGAGCTTCTCATGCGCTATTTCACACACATCGATGCCACGGTCGGTTCCACCCCGCTGGTGCGCTTGAACCGGATGGCCGAAGGCCTGGAGGCGACCATCTTCGCTAAACTCGAGTTTTTCAACCCTCTCGGCAGCGTCAAAGACCGGATCGCCGTGGCGATGATCGCGGCCGCCGAAAAAGAAGGCCTGATCACCCGCCGCACCCTTATCGTCGAGCCGACCAGCGGCAATACCGGGATTGCGCTGGCGTTCGTGTGTGCCGCCCGCGGCTATTGCCTGTGCCTCACCATGCCCGACAGCATGAGCATCGAGCGGCGTAAGCTGCTCAAGCACCTCGGCGCACAGCTGGTCCTCACCCCGGGCGCCGACGGCATGAAGGGTGCCATCGCCAAGGCCGAGGAGATCGTGGCGGCGGAAAAAGACGCCTACATGCCAAACCAGTTTGCCAATCCCGCCAACCCGCGCGTTCACCGGGAAACAACGGCCGAGGAAATCTGGCACGACACCGAGGGCGGGGTTGATTTCCTGGTGGCCGGCGTGGGCACCGGCGGCACGATTACCGGCATCTCGCAGGCCCTCAAGCCGCGCAAGCGGTCTTTCAAAACGGTGGCCGTCGAACCGAGCGGCTCGCCGGTGCTCTCCGGAGGGCCGAAGGGACCCCACAAGATCCAGGGTATCGGCGCCGGCTTCATTCCGCAGGTCCTGGACCGTTCGCTGATTGACGACATCGTGCCGGTAACCAACGAAAATGCCTTTGAAACCGCCCGGCTTCTGGCCCGCGCCGAAGGCATCCTCTGCGGCATTTCATCGGGGGCCGCCGTGTGGGCCGCCCTGGAGGTCGCCCGGCGCCCGGAAGCCCGCGGCCAAACGATCGTCGCCATCCTGGCCAGCACCGGCGAGCGCTATATCAGCACGGAACTGTTTGAAGAGTAATTGGTGTTTGGTGTTGGGTATTTGGTGTTTAGCGTTTAGTGTATGGTATCTGGAGTCCGGTGGTGGGTGGTGGGTGTTTGGTGTTGAGTGTTTGGTATAGGGGGGCTGAGGGTGTGTTGCGCTTTAAGGGTTTCAACTGGGCAAATCGGGTGTACTGGTTGGCGTAGATGGGTTTTGAGTTGTCAATTTTCAGTTTCAATTCCAGTTTCATTCCTGGAGCTGCCGCTCCAATTGTTCCAGTTTACCCTGGCTGCCCAGGATCAAGTCGATCACCTCGCGCACGGCCCCGCAGCCGCCCGCGGCGGCGGTCACGTAATGGCTGGCGCGCTTGACGGCTTCTCGCGCGTCGGCCACCGCGGCGCCGAAACCCGCGCGTTTCAGGATGCACAGGTCCGGCAGGTCATCGCCGATAAAAGCGATGTCGGCATCGGCCAGGGCGTAGCGCAACTTGAGGTCTTCATAGGCTGCCAGCTTGCGGGCCTGGCCCTGGACCACCGCATCGATCTTCAATTCCTCCGCCCGGCGCCGGACCATTTCCGACATGCGGCCCGTGATGATACCGGTTTTCAGGCCGGCCATGCGTGCCAGCGCAATTCCCATCCCGTCGTGGATGTTGAAAATCTTCAGCTCATCGCCACTCGATGAGTAAATAATCTCCCCGCCGGTCAGCACGCCGTCCACATCCATCAGAATCATCTTGATCTGTAGCAGTTTTTCTTGCATGGCTTTTCCTCTCCGCAATGTCTCCTCACGATTCATCCGCGTTAAGCGGTCATGGCCTTGCGGGCCGCCCTGAATGAGTTCTGTTGTCACCACTGTTTTAAATCATGGCGTTATTTCCGGCAGGGGCGCCCCTGCGTGTGCGCCCTTTTCGATGAGCTCCCTCCGGATGTCCACACCCCCGTTATTTGTGCCGGCCCGGGGGCAGAAGCGCAAGGTCGGCGGGGGCAGACACACAGGTCTGCCCCTACGTGTCGATAGCGGCCCGCAGTCTCGCGTACCGCGTTGGCCCGCGCAGCAAGTCTTCGTGCCGCCCCTGCTCGACGATGCACCCGTTTTCCATGATCAAAAGGCCATCCAACCGTTCCAGGCCCGCGAGCCTGTGGGTGATGACCAGAACGGTTCTGGCGCGGGTGACCTCGAAGAGGGTTTCCATGATGAGACGCTCCGTCACCCGGTCGAGCCCTTCGGTCGGTTCGTCCAGCACCCAGATCGGGGCATCCCGCAAAAACGCCCGCGCCAGGGCCAGTCGCCGCGCCTGGCCGCCGGACACCAGCCGTCCGGACTCCCCGATCCAGGTGTCGATGCCCTGCGGTAAGGAACGGGTAAAATCGGCCAGCCGAACGGCCGCCAGCGCCTCCCACAACTCGGCCGTCGTGGCCCCGGGTCGGGCCATCAGCAGGTTGTCGCGCACACTGGCATTGAACATGTGGGCCTGCTGGGAAACAAGGGTGACCGTTTGCCGTAAATCGCTCTCGCTGAAACCGCGCAGATCTTCTCCGCCGATCCGCACGCTGCCGGCCTGCGGGTCCCAGAATCGGACCATCAGGTGCGCCACGGTGGTTTTGCCGGCCCCGGTAGCCCCCAGAACGGCAAAACGCCGACCGGCCGGCAAGTGGAAGTGGACCTGGTGCAGCGCATCGGCGGCATCAGCGGCGTAACGAAAACTCACGTGCTCGAAGGTCACGTCGAAGCGGCCTGAAACCGCCCGGGGATTTTCCGGAAACGTCACCGGAATGTCGGCATCCACCACATTCAGCAGTTGTCGGGCGGCTTGCCGCGTACGGCCGAGGGTTTGATAGGCCGCGGGCAGCGACATCAGGGCCTCGAAAGCGGCCATGACCGCCAGGCAGATCATGGCCAGTTCGGCGCCGTGCAGCAGGCCGTCGTTGACCAGGGCCGTGCCGCGATAAAGCGCCAGGAGAACGGCTGACCCCGAGGTGAGGGTAATGCCGGCGAAAGAGGCCCCGCGCAGGTGACTCAAGCGCCGCTGCACGGCCAGCAGCGCCGCATTGTCCCGATCGATTCGGCTGCGATACGCCCGCTCGCGGTCGAAGATGAGCAGCTCCGGCAACCCCTGGATACCCTCGACGAACTGAATGCGTAAGAGCGTCAACAGGCCGGACAGCCGCCGCCCGGCGGCGGCACCGGCCACACCGGTCGCCGCCGGCAGGACAAAACCGGCAATAACAAGGCATACCAAGGTCGTCAGCGCGATGACGGGATCGAAAAAATAGAGGAAAACCGTCAGGCCCCCAATCAGGACCGCGGCCACCACGGTCGGGGATAAAACCCGCAGGTACAGGTTGTCCAGGGCGTCGATGTCGGCCACGATGCGGTTGAGAATATCCCCGCTGCGAAAGCGCATCAGCCGCGCCGGGGCGAGCGGCTCGATCCGCTCGTAAAACCAGATCCTCAGGCTTTCCAGGATCCTGAACGTGGCATCATGGGCCGCCACGCGCTCGGCGTAGCGGGCCAGCGTGCGGCAGATGGCGAATATCCTGACGCCGATACTGGGAAAGAAATAGTTGAAGCTGTGGGCGGCCGTGGCCGAAAGCCCGGCGAAAGCGGCGGCCGTCAGGAACCAGCCCGCCAGGGCCAGGAGGCCGACCGTTGCGGCGGTGGCGATCAGACCAAAAAGTGTCCCCGCCGCCATCCATTTCCAGTGCCGGGTCAGCAAGCGCAGGAATGGACGCAGGGGCCGGTCGCGCTCAGGCATTGCCCGCCTCCCCCGCACTTTGCGCCGAAAACCGGTAAAAAGCGCCCCCGGCCGCCGTTAGCTCTTCAAAGGATCCCTTTTCGGCGATACGGCCGCCCTCCAGAACCAGGATCTGATCGGCACGCCGCAGATTTTCCAGACGATGGGTGACCGTAAGCACCGTCCGGCCGCGGGACAGATCTTTTATGGCGGTCAGCACCAACTGTTCGTTTTCGGTGTCCAGTCCAGCGGTCGGCTCGTCCAACAGCAGCAGCGGCGCGTCCTTGAGAAAGGCCCGCGCCAGAGCCACCCGCTGCGCCTGGCCCCGCGACAAACCAAACCCCTGTTCCCCCACCGGCGTGTCCAGGCCGCGGGGCAGATGGCGGCAGAACTCGAGCACGCGGGCCGACCGCGCGGCGGATTCCACTTCGGCGTCCGTGGCGGACGCCCGGCCGAGCAGAATATTTTCCCGCACGGTTCCGTGCAACAGCACCGGATTTTGCCCCACCCATGCCAGGCGGCGACGCCAGTGTTCCGGATCTATGGTGCCGAGGGCCATACCATTGACGTAAAGGCTTCCCGCGGTCGGTACGATAAATCCCATCAAGAGGTTCAGCAGCGTGGTCTTGCCGGCCCCGCTGGCGCCGACCAGCGCCACGTGGCCGCCGGACGGCACGTCGAAATCGACCCCCGTCAACACCGCCGGCCGGCCGGCGTCATAGGCAAACTGCACCGCACGGTATTCGAGGCCGACATCCTTGTGAGCAGACAGGCGGAGGGTACCGACGGGAAAGGAGCGATCCTGATCTCCCAAGACCTTCAAAATTTCCGCAGCGGCGCCGATCGCCACCGCGCGGACATGATAATGCGCCCCGAGGTCCCGCAGCGGGAGAAAGAAATCCGGCGCCAGCAGCAGGATGAAAAAACCGCCGGCCAGCGTGATGGGACGGCCGTAGCCGCCAAAGGGCAGATATCCCAGATAATGCATCCCCAGGTAAACGGCCACCAGGGCGATCGCCATGGAACTGAAAAACTCCAGCACCGCGGAGGAGAGAAAGGCCACCTTCAGCACCCGCATGGTCCTTCGGCGATAATCGGCCGAGAATCCGGCCACGCGGGCGCTCTCGGCCCGGCTGCGGTTAAAGACCTTCAAGGTCGCCAGCCCTTGCAGGATATCCAGAAAATGGGCGCTCAACCGCGCCAGGGCCTGGAAGTTGCGCTGGCTGATGCTTTCGGCTCCCATGCCCACCAGAACCATGAACAAGGGTATCAGGGGCGCCGTGAAGGCCAGCAGTAAACCGGCCACCCAGCTGATGGGCAGTACGAAGGCCAGGATGGCCAGGGGAATCATTACGGCCAGGGCCAGCTGCGGCAGGTAAAATGCGAAGAAATCCTGCAGGGCTTCCACCTGCTCCAAAAGGGTGCTGGCCAATCCCCCGGTCCGGCACCGGCTGGTGAAGGCCGGACCGCGGTCGAAAATGTGTTGCAGGAGAGCCCGGCGCATCTCCTGTCGCACGCGGGCACCGGCCTGAAATCCGGCCGCTTCCCGTCCCCAGGCCAGTGCCGCCCGCAGGACGATCACCCCGGCCAGAACGGCAAACAGCGGCAGCAGCAGGCGGCGCGACCTGTGGTCGATGAAAACGCTCTGGACAATATTGGCCAGCAGAGCCGCCTGGGCCACCATCAGAAGGCCCCCGGCCACCCCGAGGCCGACCGACAGGATCACCCACAGGTGCGCCGGGCGGGCGCTTTTGACAAGCCAGCGCAAACTCTTTTTATCATTGGCCGCGCGGTGCGGTTCCATGGCAAAACCGTTGACAATTAAGGGGAGCTTATAATAGGTGATGACCTGCCGGCGTCCATGCACCGATGACGCTTTTCACCGCGATCGTTTTACCCCATCGGGCACCGGTCAACAATGAAAACCTGTGGTCGGCGCGCGCCGACGGCCGAGCGCGACCGGCCCGCCACCATCCTGGTTACCGGCTGGAGATGCGCTCACTTTCCGGTCAGAGCCGTCCCTGACCGCCGATCGGCACTATCGTCTGGGCATCTGGCCGGCGCCCGCCGCGGTCATCACTTAAGGAGCCTGTAAAATGCCGCCTTCCGAGTTATTCGTCGACCTGTCGCGTTTACAGTTCGCCCTCACCTCCATGTATCATTTCATCTTCGTTCCGCTGACCCTGGGGCTCTCCTGGATTCTGTTCATCATGGAGTCGGTGTACGTGATGACCGGCAAGCAGATCTACAAGGACATGACCCGCTTCTGGGGCAAGCTCTTCGGCATCAATTTCGCGCTGGGCGTCACCACCGGATTGACAATGGAATTTCAGTTCGGCACGAACTGGGCTTATTACTCGCATTATGTGGGCGATATTTTCGGCGCCCCGCTGGCCATCGAGGGCCTGATGGCCTTTTTTCTCGAATCCACCTTCGTGGGCCTGTTCTTCTTCGGCTGGGACCGGCTCAGCCGCCGCGCGCACCTGGCGACGACCTTCATGGTGGCCCTCGGCTCCAACCTGTCGGCCCTGTGGATCCTGGTGGCCAATGGCTGGATGAACTATCCCGCCGGGGCCTTTTTCAACCCGGACACGATGCGCATGGAACTCAGCAGCTTCACCGCACTGTTCTTCAATCCCGTGGCGCAGGTCAAATTCGTCCACACCGTGGGGGCCGGCTACGTGGCCGCCGCGCTGTTCGTCCTGGGCATCAGTTCCCTGTACCTGCTCAAAGGGCGCGATCTGCCTTTTGCCCGGCGATCGTTCGCCGTGGCCGCCGGTTTCGGGCTGGCCTCGATCCTTTCGGTCATCGTTCTGGGCGACCAGAGCGGGTACGTCACCGGCCAGGTCCAGAAGGTCAAGCTGGCCGCCATGGAAGCCCACTGGCAGTCGGAAACGCCACCCAATTCCTTCACGCTCTTCGGCTTTCCGGACCAGGAGGCCCAAAAGACCCGCGCGGCGGTCAAGATCCCCTGGCTGGGCAGCCTTCTGGTCACCCGCTCGCTGAACGAACCGGTGCCGGGCATCAAGGAGCTGATCACCGAACACGAGGATCGGATCCGCCGGGGCATCACGGCTTACGGCCTGCTGGAGAAAATGCGCGGCGGCGATGCCTCGGCCGACACCGCCCGGCGGTTCAAGGCCGCACAGGAAGACCTCGGCTACGGCCTGCTGCTGAAGCGCTACACACCCAAGGTCGTGGATGCCAGTGAGGACCAGATCCGGCAGGCGGCCCGCGGCACCATCCCGAACGTCGCGGTGATGTTCTGGAGTTTCCGCCTGATGGTGGGGCTCGGGTTTTACTTTCTGCTGCTGGTCGCCCTGGCCTTTTACTACTGCGCCAGGCGCGTGTTCGAGCAGAAACTCTGGCTGTTGAAGATTTTGCTGATCAGCCTGCCGCTGCCCTGGATAGCGATCTGGGCGGGGTGGATCGTGGCCGAATACGGACGGCAGCCATGGAGCATCGGCGGCGTGCTGCCCACCTTTCTGTCGACATCGAGCCTGACGACAGCCGATCTAGTCGGCAGCCTGATCGGACTGACCGCGATCTACACCGCACTTTTGGCCGTCGAACTCTACCTGATGATTAAATTCGTGCGCATCGGCCCCAGCAGCCTGCACACCGGTCAATACCATTTTGAACATGAGCCCGCAACGGAAACCGCCGGTTGACAGCCGCCGCTAAAGGAGATTAGGCCATGCCGCTGTTGTTTGATTACCTGACGCTGAAAATGATCTGGTGGCTCATCGTCTGCGTCCTGCTGGTGGGCTTCGCCCTGCTGGACGGATTCGATCTGGGAGTCGGCACCCTGCTCCCCTTTCTGGCGCGAACCGATGAGCAGCGCCGGGTGCTGCTCAACGCCATCGGCCCCACCTGGGAAGGCAACCAGGTCTGGTTCATCACCGCCGGCGGCGCCATGTTCGCGGCCTGGCCCCTGGTCTACGCCACGGCTTTCTCCGGATTTTACTGGGTCATGCTGCTGGTGCTCTTCGCGCTCTTCTTCCGCCCGGTCGGCTTCGAGTACCGCAGCAAAATCGCCGATCCCCGCTGGCGAAATGCCTGGGACTGGGGCTTGTTCGTCGGCGGCGCCGTCCCGGCCCTGGTCTTCGGGGTCGCCTTCGGCAACCTGCTGCGGGGCGTTCCGTTCGAGTTTGACGCGTTCATGCGCTCGAGCTACACCGGCAGCTTCTGGGGTCTTCTCAACCCCTTCGGCTTGCTGGCCGGGGTGGTGAGCCTGTCGATGCTGGTCATGCACGGAGCGCTTTACCTCCAACTGCGCACCGAGGGCATTTTAAACGACCGCGCCGCCCAAGCCGCGCGCTGGTCCGGCGCCCTGTTCATGGTCGCCTTCGCGCTGGCCGGCGTGTGGCAGGCCGTCGGCATCGAGGGCTTCCGGATTCTCGCCATGCCCGATCCCGCCGGCGCCGTCAAGCCGCTGAGCAAAACCGTGGAGATGGCCGCGGGCGCCTGGATGCACAACTACAGCGCCCGCCCGTGGACGATCGCCGCCCCGGTCACCGCCTTTGCCGGCGGCCTGCTGGCCCTGGTCTTTTCAGCCACAAAACGTCCCGGCCCGGCCTTTATCTGCAGCGGCGCCGCCGTGGCCGGCGTTATCATGACGGCGGTTCTGGCCATGTTCCCGTTCATCATGCCCTCCAGCAGCCGGCCCAATGCCAGCCTGACGGTTTACGACGCCGTCTCCAGCCATCTCACGCTGAATCTGATGTTCATCGCGGTGGTGGTTTTTCTGCCGATCGTGCTGCTCTACACCGGCTGGGTTTACAGCGTGCTGCGCGGCAAGGTGTCCGAGGAAAAAATACGCCAGGAAACTCACACGGCCTACTAAACGGATCCCCGGAGCGGTAAGTTCAGAATGGCGGGATGCGGGGAAGTGGAGGACGGGAATGGTGGAATGACGGAATGATGGAATGGTGAGTGATTGACGGAGGTGGCTCACGAAAAAGAATAAGAGACTTAGGAGCGATCATGTGGTATTTTTCTTGGATTCTCGGGGTACTGCTCGCCTGCGCCTTCGGCATCATCAATGTCATGTGGATGGAAGCCGAAGAGATGCTGGACAAACCGGCTAACGAATGACTCCCCATGTATCTCGCCCATTACGAGCTGCAAGAAAAGCCCTTTAAACTCACGACCGACCCGCGCTTCCTGTGGCTCGGCCCCGAACACGCGGAGGCCCTGGCCACCTTGAGATACGGGGTGCTGGAGAACAAGGGCCTGCTGCTGTTGACCGGCGATATCGGCACCGGCAAAACGACCCTGGTCAGCGCCCTGGTCGATCGGTTGGATACCGACCGGGTGGTCAGCGCCGCGCTGCCCGACCCCGGCCTCTCGCGCCGGGAATTTTTTTACCTGGTGGCGCGCCAATTCGGCCTTAGCGGTCCGGTGCACGACAAGGAGACCTTTACCGATGCGTTCGGCGAGTTTCTGGATCACATCTGCCGCCGCAATAAAAAGGCCCTGCTGATCATCGATGAGATTCAGGTGGCCAACAACCGCGTGCTGGAAGAAATCCGCCTTTTGTCGAACCTGGAATACCGGCATGTCAAGCCATTGAATATTTTTCTCGTCGGACAAAACGAGTTCAATCAAAAGCTGCTGGAACCCGCCCACCGGGCGATCAAAGAACGCATCGCCGTCAATTACAACCTCAAACCGTTAACCGCCGCCGAAACCGCCGCCTACATCATCCATCGTCTCCGGGTGGCGGGAGCCCGCCGGAGAATTTTTACCGATGAGGCCGTACAGGAAATCCAGGCTTTTTCCGGAGGGGCGCCCCGCCGGATCAATATTATCTGCGACCTTGCCCTGGTGCGCGGGTACGCCGAAGACACCAGCGTTCTTGACCGCCGGGTCATCCTCGGCTGCGAGCAGAGACTCGTCATCGATGGCCCGGCGCCGGAACCTGGGCCGGAAAGTCAACCGGAAAGTCAACCGGAAACTAAAATAGATGCCGACCGGCCGTCCGCAACGGGGCTACCGCCGGAAGCCGCCGCGGCCGATGTCACAACGGCTGTCCGGCCGCTGGCCAAATCGACCAGCCGCATTCGGCGCTACGCCGTTATGGCGCTGGTGATTTTCCTGCCGGCCATTTTTATCCTCTACGCACTCTGGAGCAGCGGGCTGATAAAAAGGAACCTGTCGGCTTTGAGCGCGATTCTGCCCGATCGTCTGCAAGCCACCCGCGACGGCGATCCCGCCCCGCTGTCCTCAACGACCGCACCAAATCACGGCGAAAATCACGCCCTGCCCACCACCCTCAGCCCGGCGTCCGCGCCGGCAGGCGGCGTCTCTTCAGCGGTCGACACCCCCCCTCGCCCGTCATCGCCGCGAGCCGTAACCACCGGTGCAAAAGCGCCGCCCCGGCCGCCCGATCGCCAGCCGGGCCATTTGAATTTACCCCTTTCGCGGCTGGAACCGGAATCCAAGGGGACCGCGATGGCGGACAAGCCGGCCGGCCCCGGTCAAAAGGTAACCGGCATGGCACCGGGGACATCGCCGCAACCGGGGGAACGTCTCGGGCGACCGGTACCGGCCCCGCGAAGCCCGGAAAAAGACGCGCCCGCAACGTCCGATAACCGGGCGGCCGTTGGCCTGAAAGGCGCCTCTCTGTTACCGTCAACTCCGCCGGGGCCTGATAAATCCGCACCGAACCCGTCTGGGACCGCAAACCAGGACACATCCGACATCATCAAATGGCTGCTGGAAAAAAAGAAGGCCGAGTCCGCGCCCGACCGCTAGATGAACAGCCAATAACGGTTACCATAACAAGGCTAAATCGTGCCCATCCGCGATCTTTTTTAGGCACTGTTGCGTGTCCAATTCAGAAATGAGGATTTTTTTCGCTGGGCAAGGCCGCACAAGGGTTTGCGGCGAGGCGTACTGTATGTACGTCGCAGCCGGAAACCCGCGGGGAACGCCGCCCAGCGGAAAAAAGACCATTTCTGGATGGGCACTAAATAAGAAGTATTTCGGTCGGTGTGTCCCTTTCAGACGCAAGACCCGCAAGGGAACCCTTTAAGATGAAACCCGAAAATGACTCTTTTTTTTCGCAGGCAATGAAAAAAATGGACCGGCAGAGAGCGGATGCGGAAGCGCGCGTCAAGCGCCTGCCCTGCAACCAGGGCGGCACCGTTCACGAGTACCTCGACCAGCAGGGGTTAAATTCCAATGTCGAGGACCACGGCTGGTCGACAACATCGGTCGACGAGGGCTTCGAAGTCGAAAGGCTCATGATCCTTCTCGGAACCAAGGAGCTGACGTACCGCTGGCGGGTGACGCCGGACGGGAAGATACGGGCGGTCAACGGCAAGGCCCGTTCAATCACCGGGAGCGTTGACCCCATAGTGGCATAAACAACCAAGTCGACCCTGTGGGAAAGCCGGAGGACTTCAGATCCACCCGCCGCGGCGGGACCAAGGGATTGCGACAGGAAATTACAGCTTCACCCTTGACGCCTGGGCTCTGAAGCCCTCCTATTTTTTCAACGTTGGGGAGATGCGCGATGACGCTTGACAACGGCGTCATTTTCGTCTCTAAACAGCCGATGCCCGATTGGATAGCGATCATCATTTTAGGGATCATCGAGGGGATCACCGAATTTCTGCCGGTCTCCTCGACCGCCCACCTGCTCATCGCGGAAAATTGGCTGCCGCGGCAAAGCGACCTGTTTAACATCGTCATTCAAAGCGGGGCCGTAATTGCCGTGCTGCCGCTGTTTCCCGACCGGATGCGCCAATTTATCTTCGAATGGCGCAAAAGGGCCACGCAGGACTATGCCCTGAAAATACTGCTCGCCTTCGTGATCACCGGTATTGGCGGCCTTTGGTTGGACAAGGCCGGTTTTAAATTGCCGGAGGCACTCGGACCGGTGGCCTGGGCCCTTTTAATCGGCGGCATCGGGTTCCTGGTCATCGAGTGGTGGCTTCGCGGCCGTGATCTGCGCGGCTCGGTGACCTGGAGCGTCGCGGCGCTGGTCGGGGCGGGTCAACTGGTTGCGGCGGTGTTTCCCGGCACCTCGCGATCGGGTGCGACCATCCTGCTGATGCTGCTGCTGGGCCTGAGCCGGCCGACCGCCACCGAGTTTTCGTTTCTGGTCGGTATCCCGACGATGCTCGCCGCGGGCGGCCTCAAGATTTTCAGGGCGCTACACCATCCGCCGACCGGCGCGGCGCCCGAGGACTGGGGCATGGTCCTGCTCGGGTTCCTCGTTTCGGCGGTGGTCTCTTTTATCGCCGTGAAATGGCTGCTGACCTACATTCAGTCGCATACCTTTTCCATCTTCGGCTGGTACCGCATCGCCCTGGCGGTGGCGATATTTTTCTTTTTCTACCGCTTGTGAACGCCTCACGTCCCGCTTGGTTATTAGATTGTCAACAGTTTTCATTCACCGTATCGGTGTCGCCGATACCAGAGGGAGTCACTCATTGACCCAAAGCCGGACACTGACTGTGTGTCGCTGCCGGAATGCACGAGGAGAAACAAGGAAAATGGAAGATCATGAACGGATTCACGCAGAAATTGACGCGCGGCTAACGCGGTTTGGCAAAACCATCGATGACCTGGCGGCCAAGGCCAATGCCAGGGGAAAGGAGTTGCCCCCCGCCCACGCATCGGCGATAGAATCGCTGAAAGGGAAAAAAGAAGCGGCGCTTAAAAAACTGGAAGAGTTCAAGCAGACCGACAAGAATGCCGCGCACTGGCACTCCGTTAAGGCCGAAGTGGACAAGTACGTCGGTGACATCGACGAGGACCTGCGCGAAGCGCTGGCCTATTTTTAAGGCCGCCGGGCAGAAAATTTGCCGCCGGAGAGACGAAAATTCCGAAGGCGGCAATCGGCGCCATGGGTCAATCGGCAGCCGGCCCGAACGATGTCTCGTAGAGATCGGCGATCGCCTTTCGGCCGGCGTCGGTGAGATGGCGCGTCCCCGTGCCGACAAATGTCTTGTCGGTAATAACCGGCTCGGCGGCCGCCCAGCGATTTTCTTTCCACTCGAACCACTGGTTTTTTTCCTGGTCGAACACGCTGATCGGCCGGTTGAAAAGCTTGGCCAGCTCGACCCCCCAGCCGGTGCCGCCCTTGACGGTGCCGTCCGGTTGGATCCAGCCGACCGCCACCACATGATACCCGTTGTTGACCATGTGGAAGATGGACTGGATGACCTTGCGGATCTTGTCCGCCTTGGAATAGTTCCGACCCATGCGGGCGGAAACGATCTCCATGCTGACGTCGCCCGAGTCCAGTTCCGTGGCATCGAGCACCCGCACGCCGCGGGTTCGTTCGATTTCATGCCCGTCGAACGAAAAATTGACTTCTTCAATCCCCCAGCATTCGGCATGCTTGCCGAATTCGGACTCGGCCCCCTTGTGGCCCCCGCTGTAAAGTGTGATATGAGACCGATCTTTCATTGTCATGCCCTCCATTCCTATCCTGCAAAAAATAAACACTGCCCTCCCACGGACAAAACTGACCAAATCCCGCTGCGACGCGACTCAGTGGCGTGCTTCATAATAAGGGGTTATTTTCAGATTGCAACCCTGCCGGGAATCAGGCCGGCCGGATGATCTGTTTGACCCGGCCCACCTGCCCATCGCTCAGCCGCACCTTGATGCCATGCGGGTGAAAGGCCGACTTGGTCAGGACGTCTTTGACGATGCCGCGGGTCAGGTTTCCGGAGCGCTGGTCCTTTTTTAGAACGATGTAGACTTCGATTCCGGCCTGGATTCCATCGCGAGTCGTTCCATCCATTTTGCGCCTCTTTTTTCGGTTAATTTTCCGTCCTTGATTTTTATGAGCATGTCCGGTACGTAAACCCTCGTGAAAAAGGGCCCTGCCCCCTGCCTGTTTGCGGTGCAGGGCCGCTGCCGGACAGACCGAATTGACACTATCTTTAAATTTGAGACCCGGATCCAGGACTTCTGCCCGATGCGCGATCGAGACCTTCCGGCCGTTTTCCGAACCTTGAAAGAGGCGGTTCAGGCGTGGCGCCGGCCGGCGGTCGGTCATTACACCTCAACGCCCTTTACGGTGCTCATCTCCTGCCTGCTGTCCCTGCGAACCCAGGACAAGACGACCTATGCCGCCAGCGGCCGCCTGTTCGAACTGGCCCGCGATCCGCAGACGATGGTCGGCCTGCCGGTGGCCACAATCGAAAAGTGTATCTACCCGGTTGGATTTTACAAAACCAAGGCCAGGACCATCAAAGAAATTTGTCAAATTCTCCTGGACGCATACGGCGGCGGCGTTCCCCACGAACTGGACGACCTGCTGCGACTGCCCGGGGTGGGCCGTAAAACCGCCAACCTGGTCGTCACACTCGGTTTCGGCCAGCCCGGCATCTGTGTCGACACCCATGTTCACCGCATCACCAACCGCTGGGGATACGTTCAAACCAAAACGCCGGACCAAACCGAAATGGCGCTGCGGCAGAAACTGCCCCGGCGCTACTGGCTGACCATCAATGACCTTCTGGTGGCCTACGGCCAGAACATCTGCAAACCCATCTCGCCCATTTGCAGCGCCTGCCGGATCCGGCGGTTCTGCGACCGGAGGGACGTGACGCGCTTTCGGTAGCGCCAGCCAGGATGAAATTCAATGCGCGATCTCGTCAAACGGTTTTTCAGTAAAATTGCCGCAGATGCCTCCCCCCGGACAACCCAGGACGGCGGACACGACGCCCGCGTCGCTACCTGTGCCCTTTTTCTCGAAATGGCCAAAATCGACGAGACCTTCTCGCGCGAGGAAATGGTCAAAATCCTGACGATCCTCGAAGAGACCTACGGCTTGTCCGCAGCGGATGCCGACGAGTTGGTCGCAGCGGCGGAACAGGAATTGGCGGGCAGCATCGACAACTGGCACTTCGCCCGGCTGATCAACGACAATTACTCGACCGCGGAAAAAATCGACATCATCGAAATGCTGTGGCGGATTGTCTACGTGGACGGAAAACTGGACAAGTTCGAGAATCAATTGATGCACCAATTGTCCAATATTCTTCGTCTTTCCCACGAGCAACTGATCGAGGCCAAGGTAAGGGTTCTTTATGAAGATGATAATCCCTGACGCGCGGCCCGACGCCATGTGAAGCGGCCAACTGGATTGCGCCTGGATATGGATTGTCATCTTTGGCGGTTAGACCTTGGCCTTGATTGAAGCGGTGACGAATAAAGAATCGTCTCTGTAATACTGCCCCAATTAGGCGATCATGAGGGCCGAAATGTTGTGATGGGCGCCTTATCGTTCCTCTTTCCCATGCCAAATTCTGAGAATAAAGAGTTGCGGCTGCTTGATTTTGTAGCGAATCACATATTTACCGAAGATCAGTTCCCGGACTTCACCAGACAAATCGGCTACGGGTCGACCAATTTGAGGTGTTGATACCAGCCCTTGAATGGCTCCCCGCAGTCTTTGCGCTATTCGCTGGGCGGCATCGGGGTATTGGCGGGCGATAAACTCACGCAGTCTTGCCAGGTCGTTCACCGCTGCTCGAGAAAATACCAGTTTCATAGCGGCGGCTCTTGCTCACCCTCGATACCCCAGTCGGACAGCCAGTTCAACACCTTATCGCCGTCCACGACTCGTCCGGCCTCGATGTCTTCAAGGGCTTCCAGGGTCTCCTGGTGTCGGCGCACCATCTCTTTTTCTTGGGCAACATAGCGAATCATCAATTGTCGAATAGCGTGACTGAGGTTCCAGCCATGGGTGGCGGCAGCGCGCTCGAAATCTTTTTTCAGAGCTTCAGGAATCCGGGCGCGCACGACTGCTGTTTTCATCGATGACCTCCCTTTCATTATGTTCTACACTGTAGACCACAGGGCGGTGACCGTCAACGTAAAATTATAAGACATCGCAGAGAGTCGCCTGTCGATTTCCCATACCATGACCTTTCTCACAGTGCCCCCTTTCGGCAGATTAATCGCGCCGACCGCCCGATCATCGTTTCGCAAGGGAGCCCTTCACCGAACCTGAACTTGACAGCCGGTGAAGAGAAACTACTGTTAGAGGACGTAGCCATAACCGTTCAATTTTAAATAAAAACCAGTGCTCCGGGGGAAACGGGGACCGGGATGCTATAAAAAAGGGGGTGTCGCCGATGAAAGTTCTGATCGTTTTTTATTCGACCTACGGGCATGTTTACCAAATGGCGCAGGCCGTCGCGGAGGGGGTCAAAGAAGTCTCCGGCGCGCAGGTCGAGCTGCGACGGGTTCCGGAAACCCTGCCGGAGGCGGTGTTGGAAAAAATGGGGGCTATCGAGGCCCAAAAATCATTTGCGCACATTCCGGTGTGCACGGTGGAAGAGCTGCCCTCGGCCGATGCGATCATTTTCGGCACGCCGACCCGCTTCGGCAACATGTGCGGGCAGATGCGCCAGTTCCTGGACGCCACCGGCCAGCTGTGGCAAGCCGGGGCCCTGGTGGGCAAGGTCGGCAGCGTGTTCGCCAGCACGGCCACGCAGCACGGCGGACAAGAGTCCACCGTGCTCTCTTTTCACATCACCTTGCTGCACCAGGGGCTGATCGTGGTCGGGCTGCCGTATGCGTTCCAGGGTCAGATGCGTAACGATGAAATCACGGGATGCTCGCCGTACGGCGCCACCACGATCGCGGGGACGCAAGGAGAACGGACGCCGACCGCCAACGAATTGGACGGGGCCCGGTTTCAAGGCCGGCATGTCGCCGCTGTCGCCGCCAAGCTGGCAAAATAATCATTCCGGCGGTATGGCCGGCACGGCCTGACGAATGGCCGCGGTGCCGCACGTTATTCAAGGCCTTTTTTTCTTCATGATCGCCAGCATCGTATCATCGACTTTGGCCATTCCGATCGCGCTGATTTTGCTCAGGTTCCGGATCGTCTCCTCGGCGGTCTTGCCGACGAACCCTTCGGCCTCTGTAATGCCGTGATTGTTCAGCGCCATGTAGGCCGACCGGATGGCCGAATCGGCGGAACTCACCACCTTCAGCGCGCACCCGGCCTTGGCCCCGTCGCACAGCATCCCACCCAGATCGCTGATGAGATTGTTCACGGCAAAGGCAATCTTGCCCGTGTGGTTGCCTTTTTGCTGGTAGACGATGGCCACAGCAGCCCCAACGCCGGCGGCGATCGAACAGCCGCACAGCGGTGACAGATCGCCTGTAAAGCACTTGATGTAACTGTTCAACAAATGGGACAGCGCAATGCTTCGCAGGATTTTTTTCTCGGGAACTTTAAAATGGATGCCAACGGTGTAGGGAACCAGAATCGCCACGATCCCCTGATTCCCGCTACCGCCGCTCGACATGACCGGCAGGCTCACCCCTGCCATGCGGGCATCTGAAGCCGATGCCACAAGCGTCTTGCTGGCGGTGAAGACGTCGTCCTGCAAATATCCTTTTTTCGCCAGATCTCCGAGATAATAACCGACTTTCTTTAATTTGCGGCCTTCGACGGCGATTCTCAGATTCATTTCAATGCCGCGCTTGATGTATCGATAGTCGGACTGGTCCATCCCTGCGGCCAGATCGACCAAGTCATTGATTCTCAGTTTTTTGAGTATCTTTTTGTAGGCCGGCCCGGTTTTAGAGCGGCCTTTCGATTTCGCGTCGAAAAGCGTCCGTTCATTCTTTTCCACCCGCACAATGTTGGTGTGCCCATTTTCAATCACGGCCCGGGCGGAATCTTCACGGGTTTTGATTCGAACATCGATGTGAAGGCCGGTTCGGGTCGGATCGTAGAGTATGGTCGCCTTTCCGGCCTTGATCATTTCGGCCGCCCGACGGATCATCTTCTTTTGAACGCCTTGAAGGATCTCCATTTTTAGTTCCGGCTTTTTGACCAGCGCACCGAGAACTCCGGCAATCAGATTGCCCCTCTGACCGTTGGTGTTGGGTACTGTGACGGCCATGCCGTTTTTGTAAACCCCCGGATCGACGGTGATGACCACCCTTTCGAGGTCGCCGTCGATTTCGTGGGCGGCAACACTGGCGGCATAGGCCACCGCTATCGGTTCAGTGCATCCCAGGGCGGGGAAAACCTCGTTTTTGAGTATTTCTTTGAGAATGTTCATCATTTTTTGACGTTAGGCCGCCTGTTTGCTCTTGCCTCTTGAGCCGCGCTGCATGTGGCGCTTTTGGGCCGACAGCACGACCTTGCGCATGCGCACGGCGCGCGGGGTCACCTCCACCAGTTCGTCTTCGCGAATAAAGCTGATGGCCTGTTCGAGGGTCGGTGGTTTGATCGGTGACAGGACGACGTTTTCATCCTTGCCGGCGGCCCGCATGTTGGAAAGCTTCTTTTCCTTGCAGGGATTGACGTCGATGTCTTCGCCGCGGTTGTGCTCGCCCACGATCATGCCCTCGTAAACCGGGTCGCCCGGCACGGCGAAGAGGCGTCCGCGGGGTTCCAGGTTAAACAGCGCATACGGAACGGCCGCGCCGGAGCGATCGGCCACGATGGAGCCGGTAAACCGGCTCGGGCAGTCTCCCCGAAAAGGTTCGTAGCCATCGAAAAGCGCGTGCATGATGCCGGTGCCGCGGGTGTCGGTCAGAAATTCATCCCGGTATCCGATCAGGGCGCGGGCGGGCACCGAGAACTCGATGCGGACCCGCCCCTTGCCGTTGTTGACCAGTTTGGTCATCTTGCCCTTGCGCAGGGACAGCTTTTCGGTGACCACGCCCAGGAAGCGTTCTTCGCAGTCCACCAGCAAGCGCTCGATCGGCTCGAGTTTGACATCGCCCTCATAGTGAAAGATGACCTCGGGCCGGCCGACGCAGAATTCGAAATTTTCGCGCCGCATGGTTTCGATGAGAATGGCCAGCTGGAATTCACCGCGGCCCTTGACGATCGTTGCATCCCGATCGCCGCATTCCTCCACCTGGATGGCCACGTTGCCCAATGATTCCTTCAACAACCGTTCGCGGATCCGGCCGGCCTGGACGTACTTGCCGTCCCGGCCGCTGAGGGGCGAATCGTTGATCACGAATTTCATCGATACCGTGGGTTCATCCACGCTGATCCGCGGCAAGGCCCGCGGTTCATCACGATTGCAGATCGTATCGCCGATCTTGACCTCCTCGATGCCGGCCAGAACGACGATATCACCGGCCTGCACCTCGTCGGCATCCCGCAGCTTCATGCCATCGAAAACCTGGAGCTTGGACACCTTGAGCGGTGCGCTCTCGCCCGACTTCCCAATGCACACCAGGCTGTCGCGAAAGCGTGCCGTGCCGTTGAAGATCTTGCCGACCGCCAGCCGGCCCAGATAATCCGAATAGCCCAGGTCCGACACCCGCATCTGAAATGGCGCGGCGGGGTCGTAGGCGGGACCGGGTATCGCCGCTATCACCGTTTCCATCAGTTCGTGCAGGTTTTTCCCCTTCTCGTTCAGGTCCTTGTGCGCGATGCCCTCGCGGCCGACGGCGTAGAGCAGCGGGAATTCGAGTTGGTCGTCCGTGGCGTTCAAATCGATCAATAGGTCATAGATTTCATCCAGAACCTCTTCGGGGCGCGCATCCTGGCGATCGATTTTATTGATGACCACGATGATCTTCAGCCCGGCCTCGAGCGCCTTTTTGAGGACAAAGCGGGTCTGCGGCAGGGGACCTTCGGAAGCGTCGACCAGCAGAATGGCGCCGTCGGCCATGGAAAGCGCCCTTTCGACCTCGCCGCCGAAATCCGCGTGCCCGGGAGTATCGATGATGTTGATGCGGACGTCCTGCCACAATACCGAGCAGTTCTTGGCGGCAATGGTAATGCCGCGTTCCCGTTCCAGGTCCATCGTGTCCATCAGGCGCTCGTCGACCGTCTGGTTGTCCCTGAAAAGCCCGCTCTGCCTGAAGATGGCATCGACCAGCGTGGTCTTGCCGTGGTCGACGTGGGCGATAATGGCGATGTTTCTAACGCTGTTGTTGGTCACTGTTGCTGTCATGGTTATGTGCCTTCCAACAAAACAGGCAGAGCCGTTATCTGACTCTGCCTCGAAATCGGTTGATCACCTGCCGTCGGGATTGACTTCGATGTGTCGCAAATGAAAAATGCCGTACGGGAAGCGAAAGCACCGGGCCCATCGGCATAAGCGGGCACCGGTCGGTTTATCCTCAGGCAAAACAGGTGTTAATTGAGCCTCCAAAGAGGCGCCGGCTGTATCGGTAAGGCTTAGAGGGCTTTGACTTTCAGTGCCTTCTGGCCGCGCGGGGACATTTCCACGTCAAATGACACCCGGTCGGACTTCCGTAAACCAAAATGTCCTTCGAAATCGACATTGGATTTGTGAAAAAAAATTTCACTTCCGTCTTCGGCCTCGATAAAACCATACCCCTTATCTTCGCTGTACCATTTGATTCTGCCCTCAGCCATTATGTAAAGTACTCCTTTCTAGAGGATGCCAGTGGTCAAATTTCGGGAGGCCACCGGTAAAAAGGCCGGAAAGATAAAAACGTGCAGAAACACAAACATCGTCTCGGCATATTCCCGATAGATGCACGCGGTTAACGTCAATCGTCATTGTTAAATATATGTTTTAAACCGTAATTGTATAGCCGAATGGTGGAAGAATGTCAAACAACTTGCAACAGAACGATATTGACAAGCGGGCCGCCGACTTATACGAGCTGTTTGTCTGAACACGTTGGAATCCAACCCCTCCACCGCAGGAGACCGCGATGCTCACCGAACATTATGCCTCCTTGTACCAGCGCCTGTCGGCCGTCATCCCGGCCGAGCGGTTGATCGTGGACCCCCTCAGGACACTGGCCTACGGCACCGATGCCAGCTTTTATCGCCTGATCCCCAGGATTATCGTCAAAGTCGACACCGAAGCCGACGTCAGGGCGGTGTTGGCCGCCTGCCGGGCGCTCAACACGCCCGTGACCTTCAGGGCCGCGGGCACCAGTCTCTCCGGCCAGGCCGTGAGCGACTCGGTCCTGATGATGTTGGGAGACGCGGGGTGGCGTGATGTCCACATCCGAGCGGATGGCGGCGAAATAACGCTGGGGGTCGGCATTCTGGGCGCCGAGGCCAACCGCTGCCTGGCACCCTACGGCAAGAAGATCGGGCCGGATCCCGCCTCGGTGAACTCGGCCAAGATCGGCGGCATCGTGTCGAACAACGCCTGCGGCATGGCCAGCGGCGTCGACGGCAACAGCATGGGCACGATCACGGGCATGCGCATCATTTTTGCCGACGGCACGGTTCTGGACACCCGCGATGCCAACAGCCGCAAGGCCTTTGCCGAAAGCCGCACGGACATAACCGAGCGGGTGGCGGCCCTCGCCCGCGGCCTTCGCAACGATCCGCAGGCCGCGGCGCGCATCCGGCGCAAGTACCTGATCAAGAACACCACCGGCTACAGCATCAACGCCCTGATCGACTACGAAGACCCGATCGACATGATTCAGCACCTGATGATCGGCGCGGAAGGAACGCTCGGCTTCGTGTCCGAGGTCAGTTTTCGCACGCTCGACGAACCGGCCCATAAGGCCACCGCCCTGATGCTCTTTCCGGACATCGCCCGCGCCTGCGAGGCGGTCTGGCTATTGAAGGAGTGCCGGGTGAGCGCCGCCGAACTGATGGACCGGGCGGCGCTGCGGTCGGTGGAAGACAAGCCCGGCATGCCCGCATATATCAAGACACTGGCCGGCCAGGTCACCGCCCTTCTGGTCGAGACCGCCGCCGGCGATCTATCAAGCCTGCGGCGGCAGATAGAGACCATCAATAAAAGATTCGAGGGTTTCGACTTGGCACGCGAATTCGAGTTTTCGACCGATGCCGAGCGGGCGGCCGCGCTGTGGAACATCCGCAAGGGCCTGTTCCCGTCGGCGTGCATCGGCCGCCGGAAGGGAACCACGGTCATCATCGAGGACATCGCGGTTCCGATCGAGCATCTGCGGGAGTGCCTGCTCGAGCTGCAGGAACTCTTCGACCGCTATGGCTACCGCGATACCATCATCTGGGGCCACGTCTTCGACGGCAATGTCCACTTCGTTCTGACCCTGGATTTCGCCGATGCGAAAGAAATCTCCAAATACAAGGCCTTCATGGACGACATCGCCGCGATGGTGGTGGACAGGTACGACGGGTCACTCAAAGCCGAGCACGGCACCGGCCGCAACATGGCGCCCTTCGTGAAAAAGGAATGGGGCGATCGGATCTACGCCGCCATGCGCGACATAAAATCCCTGTTCGATCCGGACAACCTGCTCAATCCCGGCGTCATCATCAACGACGATCCGCAAGTCCACATCAAACACTTCAAGCCGATGCCCGCGGCCCACGAACTGATCGATACCTGCACCGAATGCGGTTTCTGCGAACGCAGCTGCATGTCGCACGACTTTACCCTGTCGGCGCGGCAGCGCATTGTCGTGGTCCGGGAGATGGCCCGGCTGGCCGCCACGGGCGAGGAGGCCGGCCGGCTCGCACAATTGACAAAGGCGTATGCCTACTTCGGCAACCAGACCTGCGCCGCCGACGGGCTCTGCGCGTTGACCTGTCCGGTGGATATCGACACCGGCAACCTGATCAAACGGCTGCGGGCCGACCGACTCACCCCGGCCGCGCGATCGTTGGGCCGCCGCCTGGCGGGGCACATGGCTCTGGTCACGGCCGCCGGCCGCGTCGGACTCGCCGCCCTCGACACGGCTCACGGCCTGCTCGGGACCCGACGGATGGCAACCCTCGCCGCCGCGGCGCGCCGGATGTCCCGCCATCGATTGCCGCTGTGGTCGCCGGTCATGCCGGCTGCGGCTCCCCGGGTGACACCGCAAAACGGCGCCCGCCGCGGACCGGAAGCGGCGGTCTACTTTCCTTCCTGCATCAACCGGACCATGGGGCCCGCAAGGGGCAGCGCCGCGGTCTCCTTGATCCGCACGACCGAAAGCCTGCTTGAAAAAGCCGGATTTACCGTCATCTATCCCGCGCGGCCGGACCGCTTGTGCTGCGGCATGCCGTTTGCCAGCAAGGGCCTGAGCGCCGCCGCCGCGGACAAAGCATTCGAACTCGGCCAGGCGCTGCTGGCCGCCTCCGACAACGGCCGCCTGCCGATCCTGTGCGACATGAGCCCCTGCCTGTACCACATGCAGCAGACCCTGGACAAGCGCCTGCGGCTTTACGAACCGGTGCGGTTTACCCTCACCTATCTGGCGGACAAACTGGAATTCGAGAAAATACCGCAGACGGTCGCCCTGCACACGGTTTGCAGTGCCAAGAAGATGGGGCTCGAGGCCGATTTCCGGCGGCTGGCGGAGATGTGCGCCGCCAAAGTGGTCGCACCGGACATCACCTGCTGCGGGTTCGCGGGCGACAAGGGGTTCACCCTGCCCGAGTTGAACGCCTTCGGCTTGAGGCGGCTCAAGGAGCAGTTGCCGCCGGAGGTCAGCCAGGGGTATGCCACCAGCCGGACCTGCGAGATCGGACTGTCCGAGCATGGCGGAATCGATTACACTTCCATTCTTTATTTGGTCGACCGCTGCACCCGGCCCCAACGAGAGATTTGAAACTGGAAACTTGAAACTTGCAAATAGGAATTCGAAACCGATCCTATATTATCATTGAACCCATGGAACATTCGCATGAAACGACGCCAAAATGGCACAGCCTCGTAGGTTGGGCTGAGCGCAGGGAAGCCCAACATTGGCGACGGTCCATCCATCTCTTGTTGGGGTTCGTTACACTCACCCCAACCTACCCGCTTTCCCATAAATTGTCTAAATGGGCGTCACCTGAAACCAATAATCGCTTTCATCCGCCGGCCCTGAACCCAATGTAGGTTCTAAGCCGCGCCGCCGACGAAACCCTGTGACATCGACAGTTCATAGTTCAACGCACAGAGCGTATCGAGGATGGCGTTTTGAAAATTTTCGTCCGGCAGGGACACCATCTTCTTGGCATCGCGCCGCAGCGGTCTCTTGGCGATTAAGTCGAGGCACTCCGGACAGGTGACGTTGTTTTCGGCAAACAGGATGAGGTTGCCGTCGAAGACATGCTGCCTGAAGTTGGCTTCACTGGCCAGGTGACGGCAAACCGACCACGTGCGCGCGGGGCGAGCCGATTTACTGCGGGAATTTTTGCGGCCGTCGCAGCTCAGGTTGAGCGCCCGGAAAGGATCGAATATCCGCCCCTGCAATTCTCTGTCGGTCAGGGCCGCGGCGTCTTTTTCCATTTTCAAGAAGGCCGCCTCTCCGCCCAGCATGTTGTTTTCGTTGCAGTCGTGACAAAAAACGTGACTGTCAAACACCACGAAGTAACGGCTTTTCAGATAATTGCTGATGAATTTCTCGGGGGTCGCCAGATGGCTGCATATCAACCAGGTCTTGACGCTTTTTTCCTGAAGCCGCGGGGGCTCGATTTTCATGTCACCGAACGAAATGAACTGGCCGTTTCCGGTGTCGAATAAAAACGAATTTCCGATCGGAAAGGCTCCCGCCACCGTTTGTTTTCGGTCGAATCTGATAATACATCGAACCTGACGGTCGACGAATGCTCCCATTCAGTTACCTCCGCATTGATTTGGGGGGCGGTGATATTTCTCGCAATCCGGCCTGAAAAGCCGGTCGTATGACAATTATTAAATAAAATCAGATTATTGAATTTTACCCGATAATGGCCCATTTGTCAAAAATCGGGCCGTCAGCAAGGGGGCTCACGATGAACCGGCCGGCATTTCGCCGTAAAATTGGACTGTTGCAATTTTCGTCAGTTTTGATTAAATCAACACTCCATCATTTTCTTATCCACCAAGAGAGGTGTTATGCGCTGGAAACAGTTTTTCACTCCGGTCAAATCAATGGATGCTCCCCAGGCTAAAAGCTATCTCGCCGCCAATTCCCTGGAAAACGTCACCGTCCTGGACGTCCGGCAGCCCGGGGAATATGAATCCGGTCACATTCCGGGCGCCAAGCTGATTCCCCTGCCGGACCTTGGCGAGCGCTTGAACGAAATCGATGTGAACAAACCGACCCTCGTCTATTGCGCCGTCGGCGGACGCAGCCGGGTGGCGGCGCAAATGCTGGCCGGTAAGGGCTTCCATGAGGTTTACAACGTCTCGGGTGGATTCAAGGCCTGGCAAAGCGACCGGGCCATCGGTGCCGAGGATCTGGGGCTCGATCTTTTTACCGGCAAGGAAACCCCCGAGCAAACCCTGATCGTCGCCTATTCGATGGAAGAAGGTCTGCGAGAGTTCTATCTGTCCATGATTCCCTGGGTAAAGAACGTGACGGCCCGCGATCTCTTCGAGAAACTCTCCGCCATCGAGGTCAAACATCAGGATCGAATTTTCGAACACTACCGGCAACTGACCGGATCGGCGATCGACCGCGAGAAATTCGTGACGTCCGTGGTAGTCCCCGCCGTCGAAGGCGGGCTGACCACCGAGGAATACGTGCGCCTCTACAAGCCCGACCTGGAATCCGCGACCGATATCATCTCGCTCGCCATGGCCATCGAGGCCCAGGCGCTCGACTTGTACCGGCGGGCGGCGGAGCGCAGCGACAATCCGGAGAGCCGAAAAGTGCTGATACAAATCGCCAACGAAGAGCAGACGCACCTGGCCCAGCTGGGTGAGCTGTTCGCTAAACTTTAGAACGGCTTCCTGCGAGGAGACGGTGATGACGAAGCATCTCGTTTTGGCCGGCGGCGGCCATGCTCACATGATGACACTGGCCCACCTGGACCAATTCGTCGCCAAGGGCCATCGCGTGACGGTCATTCAGCCCTCGGCGTATCACTATTACTCCGGCATGGGTCCGGGAATGCTCGGGAAAACGTACCGGCCCGATGAGATCCGCTTTGCCACCCGGCACGTCGTTGAAAAAAAGAGGGGCACTTTCGTCCTGGGAAAAATCGTGCGGGTGGATCCGCAAGAAAACAGGGTGTGGATGGAATCCGGGGAATCGCTGCCGTTTGACGTCATTTCATTCAATGTCGGCAGTCAGGTTCCCCAGGATCGCATCACCGGCAACGGGGCCGACATCTTTACCGTCAAACCGATCGAAAAACTCCTGGAGGCCCAGCGGCGGATCCTCGACCTCGTGGATCAAAAAAAGATCGCCATCGGCATCATCGGCGGCGGGCCCTCGGCCGTCGAAATCGCCGGCAACATCTGGCGCCTGGTCCGCGGCGCAGCCCATCTCCCCGACATCGCCATCTACACCAAGAAGACCCTCATGCCCGGTCATCACCGTCGGATTCGCGCCAAAGCCCATGCCTCGTTGATCTCCCGGGGAATCGACGTTCGAGAGCAAAGCGACGTCAAGGAAATCAGCACCGGCCGCATCCGGCTGGCCTCGGGTCAGGAGCAGGCCGCGGATGTCATCTTCATTGCCGTCGGCGTGAAACCCTCGCCGGTCTTTCAGGCTTCCGGCCTGCCGACCGGTCCGGACGGCGGGCTGCTGGTCAACCGCTATCTGCAGAGCACGGCCCATTCGAACATGTTTGGCGGCGGCGACTGCATCTGCTTCGAAGAGCGGGCCCTGGACAAGGTCGGCGTTTACGCCGTGCGCCAGAACCCGGTGCTCCTGCACAACCTGATGGCCGCCCTGGAAGGCCGGCCGCTGCAGCCCTTCGATCCCGGCGGCGATTACCTGCTGATTTTCAACCTGGGCGACGGCACCGGGATTTTCAGAAAAAAGTGGCTGCTCTTCGGCGGCCGCCCGGCCTTTCTCGTCAAGGACTACATCGACCGCAAGTTCATGCGCGAGTTTCAAGCCATCGAATAACATAGAGACTCCGCCACGCAGGATTCGTCGAATTTACACGTGGAAAAATCGCGGTCTTGCTAAAAACCCGTTTTACAAAAATGCTTATCGAGAAAAACGGTTTGATATATGTTTTGGCTAATTGAAAGTTTATAGCGATTGCCCCGGCACAGATTAATAGCAGATATCTTTAAGCCGCTAATTTCAGCCGCCCAGCTTTTTGAGGTGGCTGAATTTTCCTTGTTAGGCGATTAAATAACCACCGATTGATGATCTTCGTGTGGGGAGGCGTCACAACGTAGACCATCAAAAAAACTACTGCCCCGGCAACCGCGAGGGTAGTAAGATGGTGGTTGTCGTACGCACCAATGCGTCGTAGCGTTGGCGTAGCAACAAACGGTGCACCAAGCACTAAAGGGTAAATGGCGAACCATGTCAACAGGTACTGTTTCCAGTGGACGGGCACCTTAGCTTTGGTGCCCCCTGGAGTGAACTCAATATCCACTCCACTACTTACGAAAAGGTCATCACCAATAACAAATAGTGGGTGCACCCTTTCAATCAGACGGGCGCGGGCCGCCTCTTGGGAGACAGCCCGCGTGTTTCACAATCGATCGGATCACTTACTGCGCCGCATTCTTTGCTGCCTGCGTCTTTTGTTTGAGTTGCTTCTCCTCCTCGGGGGTCGGCGGAATCAGTTTGAATGTCACCTTGCCGAGCTTGCCGGTGAAGCGGAACGGCAATTTGTAGTCCTTGTCATCCACCCCCGTGCGGGTATCCACGCCAACGTCGAAGGACTCATCGATCGTCAGGATGGCCGGGATGGTGTGCGGGATCTTCTGGTTGGCGACTTCCTTGCCGTCCACCGACAGCACACCCGTGCCACCCTTGGCCATGCCGGGTCCGTCGTATTTGAAATCAAATACGATGGTATGTTTCCCAGGTGTGAGTGCATCCTTGCTTTCCCAGCGGAATCGCTCCAGTGCGAGGAGATTATAGAGGAACACCGGTTTGCCTTTTAGCAGGTAAAGACCGTAACCGCCAAAGCGTCCGCCGTCGGTGACAATCATTCCCTCGCCGCCGCCTGCTGGAACTTCCACGTCGGCGGTGATGGTGTAGGACTTGGCCAGAATGTTCGGCGCGTCGCTGTTAGGCGTGCCGCTCAATTCGGTCGAGTAGGTGAACTCGGTTCGCCCGGCGGTGTAACTCGGCTTCGGAGCGAGAAGGCGTGGAAGGATCGAATTGTCCAGCGGCAGCACCTGATATTTTGCCGCTTCCACGAGGAAGAGTTCCTGCAGCTCGCGCAACTTGTCGGGCATCTTGGCGGCGAGGTCGTCATACTCCGAGTAGTCGTCGGCAATGTTGTAGAGTTCCCAGTTATAGCCGTTGACCACGTCGGGGAACTTGCCCACCCCCATGAACCAGGGCGCATTCGGCGGAGTCGTGGTCGCGACCCAACCCTCGTGGTAGAGTGCGCGATTGCCAAACATCTCGAAATATTGCGTCGTGCGCGTGGACGCGGCAGTGGCATTGGCCTTGTCCCAGGTGTAAGCCATGCTCACGCCTTCGATGGGCTTCTGAGCAACACCGTCCACCATGACCGGAGCCTTGATGCCGGTCACTTCGAGGATCGTGGGCACGATGTCTATCAGGTGATGAAACTGCGTGCGGATGCCGCCGGCATCCTTGATGCGGTTTGGCCACGCCATGACCATGCCCTGACGGGTTCCGCCGAAATGGGACGCTATCTGTTTAGTCCACTTGAACGGCGTATCGAAGGCCCACGACCAGGCCACCGACATGTGCGGCGTGGTCAGCGGGGAACCCCAGACGTCGTAGAACTTCATCTGGTCCTCGACGGGAACATCGATGCCTTGAATCGCGGCCATGTCGAACGGCGTGCCGATGGTGGACCCTTCGGCGCTCGTGCCGTTGTCGCCGCTGATGTAGATGATGAGGGTATTGTCGAGCTTACCCAGGTCTTCGACGGCCTGGATCACCCGTCCTATCTCATGGTCGGTGTAAGCGACATAGGCGGCGAAAACTTCCGCCTGACGGGCGAAGAGCTTCTTCTCCGTGGCATTGAGTGTGTCCCATTTCGGCAGACTGGCGCCGCCATATTCAGCTTGACCATTGGGCCACGGCGTGAGCTTGGTGTTCGCCGGGATCACGCCGAGCCGCTTCTGGTTGGCGAAGATCTGCTCGCGCAATTCGTTCCACCCCATGTCGAACTTACCCTTCATCTTATCGATCCACTCCTGGGTCGGCTGATGCGGGGCATGGGTGCCGCCGGGTACATAATAACAAAAGAACGGCTTGTCCGGCGCCGATGCGTTGACCTGGTTGAGGTAACGAATGGCATCGTCCGCCATTCCGGTGGTCAGATTGTAACCGGGTTGCTCCTTCCACGGAAAAATCTGGGTGTGATCGCGAAAGAGCCACGGCGTCCATTGGTCCGTCTCGCCGCCCATGAAGCCGTAGAAATAGTCGAAGCCCATTCCACTTGGCCATTGGTTGAAAGGCCCTGCCATGCTGTATTGGTAATCGGGCGTGTTGTGGTTCTTGCCGAACCACGACGTGGCATAGCCATTCTCCTGCAGAATCCTGCCGACCGTGGCGTTGTCCACTCCGATCGTGGAATCGTAGCCGGGGAAGCCGGTGGCCTGTTCGGCGATGACCCCGAAGCCGACCGAGTGGTGATTGCGCCCGGTGATGAGCGCCGCCCGTGACGGTGAGCATAGCGCGGTGGAGTGGAACTGCGTGTAGCGCAGCCCTATTTTGGCAAGGCGATCCATATTGGGCGTCGGAATAACCCCCCCGAATGTGCTCGAGATACCGTAGCCCTGGTCATCGGTCATGATCAGCAGGATGTTGGGCGCGCCCTTGGGCGGTACGATGTTTGGCGGCCAGTAAGATTTGGAGTCCTTGGCATCGAGGTTGATCACTCCGCCGAATTTCGATGGTGGATTCGGGAGGTAATTGCCGTCCACGGTGGTTGTGGCACTCGGCGAACCGGGCGTGCCGGTGATCTGCTGGGCATTCGCGGAAAGCGCAGCCACCATCAAGGCAACCGTGAGCATTCCACGCAGGAGGATGTGCTTGATTAGTTTCATGGCGGTTTCCTTTCGGTGTTTCTTGGTTGGGTTGTTTATTTCACAAGTTTGATCTCGCCCGGGCGCCACATTTTAGTGAAGAACGTTTCGAGAGGTCTGTAGAGGCGCAGGATAGTGGACCAATCCTTGTCGGACACCTTCTGCTGATTATCAGAAAAATATTTCCGGGAGAAACGAGGCAACATAAGTCCAATATTGTTCAGATACAAGAAAGAGTTTAAATCCATAGCTCTTTCCTAACTTTTTTTGTTCATGCGCACCATAACGACAAGTGTAAGGAAGTGAAAGCATTTTTGAATGACGCCACCGGCGGGTTCCTTCTCTCCCCTCTTACCCGGCACACTCCCTGGTGGCACAACTGACAAAGACGTTCAACCACCGGCTCAACTGGTTGAACACGAGAAAGTGGTCCAGGACGCGCTTCTGAGCATTGTAGGCCCAGACCTGGCGCCTTTTCACATCCCTCAGAATCTGGTTGAGGCCTTCGGCGACGGCGTTTTTATCCTCCGGGCGGGCGATAAGCAGCCCGTCCACCCGGTTGCGCACCTGCTGGCGCAGCCCGCAGGCCGTGCTGCCCATGAAGGGCACCAGTTTCCACATGGCCTCGGTGGCGGTCAGCCCGAAACCTTCGCGCAGGGAGTTCTGGACGAGTATGCTCGAACTGCGCTGCAACGCGTTGACAATCAGCTCGTTTTCTTTCCTCGAAGACATGGGCAGCAGCAGCAGCGCGATGTCCTGTTGAATTTCGGCGGAAAGCGAGCAGTAATATTCCTTGAGTTCTTCGAGAACCTCGCGGCCCTCGGGATCGTCTTTGACGAAAGCCGGATCGGGCCCCGCCAGAACCAGCCGCACGAGTTCGAGACGGCGCTTGTGGCGGGCCGCGCCGCCATGATACCGGTCTATGTGCCGTTTTAGGTGGATGAAGCTTTCCATGAGCGGCAGAAATCCCTTCAGGCGGTCCCAGCGGGATATCTGGGTCACGATCGGCCGCGACAGCAGCCCGAAATCGCCGGTTTCGGCCGGCGGCACGAAGGACCCGTCCCCGTTCAGCCGTTTGACCTTGTCGGCGAAGGGCGGCGTCAGCATCACGTGATCGGTCGGCAGGATGCCGGCATTGGTGAGTATTCCCACCAGTTTGTGGAAATTCAGATCGCGGTTTTTGTGGGACAGCGGGTCAATGGCCGGCGGAATGACCGTAAATTTATCGGGCTGATAATCCGGTATGTATTCGGGTGCGGAAAAAACGGTCAGTTCATAGGCCTTGAAATAGGGTTCCAGAAATCGCCAGGCGCTTTCGGTTTGCGGGTTTTTTTCGTCGAGACCGATATGGCAGCGCCATATGGCGTGGACATCGATGGTATTCTTGAAAAAGCCGGCCATGGCCATCGGTTGAGGGTCGTGAATGACCACGATGTCACCCGCGCGCAGTAATTTTGCAAACTCCGCGGCGCTTTCGGTATTCACCTGTTCGTAAAGTTCTCTTTCCTGCGCTGAAAACCCCGGCGTTCCGTTGCCGTGGATCAGGTTGTGAATTTTTTTTGTGAGCGGAAAAAACGCTTCACGCTTGGTGCCCATGACGGCCCATCTGGCATCGAGACCCAACTGGCGCAGCAAATCGATCATGGTCGGCATCATTTCGGCGACGCCGCCGCCCCGGTCGGTAGAATTGACCATCCACACCCGGCTCTTTCCCAATTTCGGGACCAGGATTTCGGCTTCCTTGCGAAAATCCTTGACCACCGGGAAAAGCGTTACGTACGCCTCGTAGTCCGCAAGCCGGTTCCTGCTTTTGACATCGATGATCTTGATCATGTGACCTCCCTGTAGGCATTGCGGGCGGCATCCATTATCGAAAAGGTGAAAAAGGGTCGCCGGGTGCTTAGTATCTGGTGGTTCGATTGAATGCCATTGACGGTAAAAAATGTTGCGACCAACCGAAACGACCCTTACTATGAATAAAATTATGAATGAACATAAGTTCGCCGAAGCCGTGCGCAAGTCTTGCCTGAAAATCCTGCAGCGATCCTATGAAGAGGCCGGCATCAGCGGGCTCTGCCACGAGGGGCGCTGGGAGTATGCCATCGATGTTCTGCAAAACATGGCCATAGAGGAACTGCTGAAAAAAATCGCAGGCGCCGCTTCATCGGACAGTATTTTGCGGTAGCCGCTTTCTTGTGCGCTGTCGCCCGGCCACTGTCGTCGGCCACGAAGCAACGACAGCCGAAAGAAGGAGACAGAGAAATGGAAGACAGAGACGATACAGCGGGAGAAGGTCGACGTTTTTTCCAATCAAAGGTATGCAATTTCGGGTCTATGGCCTGGCGGACGTTTCCCTACCTGGTCGCCGTCTTGGCAGCGGCGATTTATATCGGCTGTGATGCGTTTTCCGGAAACACTTCCCATAGCGAGAAAAAAACAGGAGGAGCAAAAACAATGGAAACGGCTGCAATAATCCAGAAAAACACCGCCGCAATTCCGCCGATCGACGCCGCCGCACCGCTTCATACCGCCACCGCTACCTTTGCCCTGGGCTGATTCTGGGGTCCCGACTCCCGGTTCGGGAGCGTGAAGGGGGTGGTGCGAACCCGCGTCGGCTATTCCGGCGGTACGAAAGCGGCACCGACCTATCACAGCTTGGGGGATCACTCGGAGGCGATCCAGGTCGACTATGACCCCTCCCGCATCTCTTACGCCGACCTTCTGGACATCTTCTGGCAAAGTCACGACCCGAGCGCGCGCGCCTGGTCGAAGCAATATATGTCCGCGGTCTTTTACCACAGTGAGGAGCAAAAAAAACTGGCCGAGGAGAGCCGGCAACGCGCGGCGTCTAAATTGATGAAGTCGATCGAGACGCAGATTCTCCCTTTCACGGCTTTTTACCTTGCCGAAGACTACCACCAGAAATACCGGCTGCGGCACGAAAAGAATCTGCTGCGGGAATTTGAACGAATCTATCCAACAACCGAGGATTTTGTCAATTCGACCGCGGCGGCGCGCGTCAATGGCACCTCGGCGGCTACGGCACATCCGCCGAGCTGAGGTCCGAACTGAGCAAGCTCGGCCTTTCGGATCAAGCCGGCCGCTATCTTCTTAAAATCATTGAATCCAGCACCCCTTAGACGAGGTTCGGGATCGGCTTTGTAACCCCCCTGGCCCTCACCAGCGGCAAACGGCCAACATTCGCCCGATTTTACCGCCACTTTTCACCAAAACGAAAACTTTTCCTCTTCGATAAACGGTATGCTCGCGGCCAGCGGCAGGGCTGAACCGTGGACCGTGAACCATATACCGTGTACCGTGTACCGTATTCCGTAAACCTTAGGCGCCGGTCACCTGCCTCGTTCTAGTTTGTCGCACCACGTCAAAGATGGCACAACACTATTGCAATATCGCCGCCTTCCCTGTAAACAGCTGGATTTGAAACAGGGCCGCCGGCATGGTCCGCGCGCCGATCTTGAAGGTCACGGCACGGATAAAAAATTCGTTGGCGTTCACAGGGCACAGAAGATAAATGAAAATGGCCGACCCGCAACCCGAAATAGCTGGATCAGCCCCGCCCGCCGCCAGCGGTCTGGAACTCGACTGGCCGGCCGCAGACACTTTGCGCCTGCAGTTGACGGGCAGCTGGACAATAAAACAAGATCTTCCGGCTTCACCGGACGACATCCGCAAGGCCGGCGCCACCAAAGACATCCGGCGTATCGTTTTCGACGCCGAAAATCTCACCGAATGGGACAGCAGCCTGCTCACCTTTCTGGCGAAGGTAACCGAATTCGGCGCGGCCGGTGATCTGGAGGTCGATAAAAAGGGATTGCCGCCGGGAGTCCAAAGGCTTCTGGATCTGGCAGCCGCGGTCCCTGAGCGAAAGGGCGCCCGCCGTCAGGCTGCACGGGAATCCTTTCTGGCGCGAATCGGTGCGAGGGGAATCCGTTTCGGTCGCGCCGCCGTGGAATCCCTGACCTTCATCGGCGAATGTGCTGCCGCCTTCGGCCGGCTGCTGACCGGCAAGGCCCGTTTGCCGTGGTCCGACCTGATGGTGTTGATTCAGGATTGCGGTGCCAACGCCCTGCCGATCGTCACCCTGATCAGCCTGCTGGTGGGGTTGATCCTGGCCTTTGTCGGCGCGGTCCAACTCAAGATGTTCGGGGCCCAGATCTTCATCGCCAACCTGGTCGGCATCGCCATGGTCCGCGTCATGGGCGCCGTGATGGCCGGTGTTATCATGGCCGGGCGCACCGGGGCCGCTTTTGCGGCGCAGATCGGCACCATGCAGGTCAATGAGGAAATCGATGCCCTCAAGACCCTGGCTATTTCCCCCATGGAATTTCTGGTGCTGCCGCGCCTGCTGGCCCTGGTGCTGATGATGCCGCTGCTGGGCGTCTACGCCGACCTGATGGGCATCATCGGGGGCCTGATCGTGGGCGTCGGCCTGATGGACATCAACCTGGCGGAATATGTCAACCAGACCAAGGCCGCGCTGAAACTCAGTGATTTTCTGATCGGCGTTTTCCAGGCCGGTGTCTTCGGCGTTCTGGTCGCCATGGCCGGATGCCTGCGCGGGATGCAGTGCGGCCGCAGTGCCTCCGCCGTGGGAGACGCCGCTACCTCGGCCGTGGTCACCGGCATCGTCAGCATCGTCGTGGCCACCGCCGTGATCACCGTCGTGTGCAACTATCTGGGCATCTGACACCCATGGAAAAAGAGCCCCATATCGTCGTGCAGGATCTCACCATGGCCTACGGCAGCTTCGTGGTGCAGCAGGACCTCACCTTTACCGTTCACCGCGGCGAGATATTCATCATCATGGGCGACAGCGGCTGCGGCAAGAGCACCCTCCTGCGGCACATGATCGGACTGATGGCGCCGGCCAGGGGCCAGGTGCTCTATGACTCCGTCGATTTCTGGGGTTCGACGCCCGCGGAAAGGGACCAGATGATGCGCCAAGTCGGGATCCTGTATCAAAGCGGCGCCCTGTGGAGTTCCATGACCCTGGCCGAAAATATCGCCCTACCGCTGAAGCAGTACTCCACCCTGGCCAAAACCCGGATCCAGGAAATCGTCTCTTTGAAGCTGGCCCTGGTCGGCCTGGCCGGATTCGACGACTACTATCCCTCCGAAATCAGCGGCGGAATGCGCAAACGGGCCGGCCTGGCGCGGGCCATGGCGCTCGATCCCGACATCCTTTTCTTCGACGAGCCCTCGGCCGGATTGGATCCGATCAGCGCCCGGCTGCTGGACGACCTGATCCTGGAATTGCGCGCGAGCCTCAACACCACGATCGTGGTGGTCACCCATGAGCTGGCGAGCATTTTCGCCATCGGCCAGAATTCTGTATTTCTCGATGCCGATCGCAAGACGATGATCGCCACCGGCGATCCCAAGGAGTTGCTCAAGGACTGCAGCGACGATAAATTACAGCGATTCCTCACGCGCGGTGAAGGTGGATCATGCTGAGTGCCCGTCCACGATCGCTGTCGCCACCATCGAGGGTGCAATCAATAAAAGGGTAGGCAGCCATGAGCAAACAGGCCAACAAAACCGCCATCGGTCTTTTTATCGTCAGCGCCCTGGCGCTGGCCACCGGCGCTCTGATCGTGCTGGGTTCCGGCAAGTTTTTCAAGCCCCATGAAACCTATGTGGCCTACTTTGAAGGATCCGTAAAAGGGTTGGCCGTCGGGGCGCCGGTCGCGTTCCGGGGCGTCAGGGTGGGTTCGGTAACCGAATTGAGCGTGGATTTTGTTTCTGATGAAATGGCCTTTTTCATCCCGGTCATCATCCAGATCGATCCCTCCCGCATTCGAGGCTCGGGGGGGATGACGCAGATATCCGAGACGGAATTATGGCAACAACTGACCAATCGCGGCCTGAGAGCCCAGCTTCAAAGTCAGAGTTTGGTCACGGGGCAGCTTTTCGTCAATCTCGATTTCTACCCCGAAACGCCGCTGAAACTCATCGGTCCGGGACTCGGCAATGCCCTCGTCGACTACCAGGAGATACCAACCATCCCCTCGCCCTTGCAGACGATCGAGAATGAAATCAGAAATATTCCGATTCAAGACATCGCCGATCAGGTCGTGGCCGCATTGGAGGGGTTCCAACGGTTCGTCAATAATCCCGAATTGGGCCAAAGCGTCAAGTTGCTCAATCAAACACTTGAAAACCTCGTAGACCTCTCGAACACGATCAATGCCAAAACCGGCCCTCTGGCCACCGATGCCCAGGTGACCCTCAAAGAGATCAAACGGCTGGTAACGGCCATCGAAAAAATCGCTATGCCGTTGGAAGGCAAGATCGACTCCACCGCAAAATCATTTCAGACGACGCTGGCCCAGGCCGAAAAAACACTGGGGGCCGTCGAATCGGTTATTAATAACGGCTCTCCACTGCGATTTGAAATCTCCACCACCCTCAACGAAGTCGAGTCGGCGGCCAGGGCCTTTCGAGTTCTGGCGGAATTTCTCGAACGTCATCCGGAAGCCCTGCTGAGCGGTAAAACCGAAGGAGATCATTAATGCGTGGACCATTTGTTTTAGGGGTACTGTTTCTGCTGGCCGGCATCGCCGGGTTGATGACCGGATGCTTTCCCAACATCGGGGCCGCATCGAGACCGACCCAATTTTACGTCCTGAATTCTTTGAAAGACATGGATACGGGGACTGCAGCCCCCACAACGACCTTTGTGAGCGATGCGCCCGTCGGCGTCGGCCCGGTCCGCATCCCGCAGTATCTGAACCGGCCGCACATCGTGATCCGGTCGGAAGAAAACCAGGTCCGGATCTCCACCTTTTCTTATTGGGCCGAATCATTGACGGACAACCTGACGCGGGTCATCGTCGACAACCTGTCCATCCTGCTGAAACCAACCCGCGTGGCGGCATTGCCCTGGGTCCGGCCGGCAGAGGGGGCACATCGGATAGAGGTGTCCGTCATCCGCTTTGATGGGGATTTTGGCACAACCGCCACCCTGCGGGCGCGCTGGACCATCATCGCGGAGAAGGGTGACAGGGAGCTGCTGAGCAAGGAATCCACCTTCAGCGAGCCGGTCAAAGGCCCGGAAATGGCTGACTTGGTGTCGGCGCTCAGCCGGACGGTGGCCGATTTCTCACGCGAAATCGCCGGTGCCGTCGCAGCGCTGGAAATCCGCCGATAATCCCGCCCAAGTGGCATCCGCGGGAAACAGGCGACCGGGCCTGGCTATGCCAAGGCGACCGCTGACATTGCGCGACCACGCGAACCGGCGGCGATGGCGGTGGGTTCAACGATGATTCCCGCCGGTTGCGGCGCAGCGACCTCGAAATCCCAGACCAGCGGGGCATGGTCGGACAATTTGATCCGCGGCACGTGGAAAGCGGTCGAGGTGATTTCCGGGCTGTGAAATATGTAGTCGAGTTCCCGGTTGGGGTGACGGCTCGGATAAGAGAATTGACTCCGGGCATTGGCGCTGGTCAATTTGCTGGCGGCCAGAAAAAGTTGCAGCTCGCGGTCGCCCCACAGGACATTGAAGTCTCCAGCCACGATGACCGGTTTGGAACGCCCGGCGATAAGGGCGTGCAAATCGTTGAGCTGGTACTGGCGATGCCGGAATTTGAGCGACAAGTGCACGAGGAAAAGAGTGACATCCTGCAGTTCGACCTCGATCACGAGGCGCTTGACCCCTTCGCTGAAAAAATGATAGCGGCGCGCCACAATCGGCGGGCCGGTCAGGACCGCATTGCCCTGTTTGTTCAGCACCGGAACCTTGCGGGCCACCGATGCCGCGGCATACTTGGATTGGCAGGCCACCTGGTGGTTCAGCTCGCGGGCGATCGTTTCGGCCTGGTTGAACCTGTCGACCCGGTATGAGCCGAAATCCACCTCGACCAACCCGACGATGTCCGGATTGACGGATTTGATGAAATCGACGATTTTGGCGAAGTGGCCGTTGGTGGGTTTGAGATAACCACTGTAGGGCACCGGAAAGTGAAATCGCTTTCCAATGCCGGCCCCGTAACGGATGTTGTACAATAGCAAGCGCATCTGGTTTGAAATTCCTTTTAAATTTCAACTTTATAATGGGCATTGGTTCGGGTAATTCAAGGTATAGGCTTCAAGATAAAGTTTTGGCTGTGTTATCGGTCGTTGGCGTATGACTATACAGCCGCCTCCCTCTGGCCTTGCCAAAAACTTTATCTTAAAGCCTATAGCAGCGGGCGGTGTCGGCGGCAAAGCCCTCAAATTTCGATCTGACATTCAAGGAATCAACTGCCTTCGGCTAATGCCGAAGGCTTGGGGTTCAAGGATTCGAGGGTTCGAGGGGCCAAGCATAAAGGACCATTCAAGCTTTTACTTGGATCCTTGGCCCCTGGACCCCTTGAACCCTTGTGGCAACATCACTCCATTGAACTGAAAGTCTTCGCCTGAAGGCGAGGGTTTTTTCTCCCGTTCCGCGAGTGGGAAAATAAATGCGGCATTTCGATAACATATTCACCTCAACGGCCGTTATCCCGCAGCTGACCGGGAAAATTCGGCAAACCTTTTGTCCTGCCTGGCGCGCAAGTCAGCCAATTCTTCCAGAAGCGGATGCGCCGCGGGAATCAACCGGGAAATCTCCTCGATCCGACGATCCATCTCGGTTAAAAAAATGCGGCCGCTTTCGATGAACGCGGCTGTTGCCCCACCGGCTTCCATCCGCAGACAGGCCTCGAAGAGGCCGTAATAGGCGTCGTTGAAAAGCACCAGCGCCCGGGCACATTCCATCCCATAAAGACCGCAGAGCACCTTCCACAACGAGCGTTCCGGGTCGTAAGCCGCGGTATTCCACTCGTAATCGGCCACGGTCGCCAATTTAATCTTGTAGACCTCGCTGTAGGCGTTGGCGTTGGTGTACATGTGGCGACCGTCGTTGTACCTCTGAAAGCCTTCGGGCCGGTAGGTATCGAAAGGCTCGAAGAGGTTGCACATCCTGACCTTGTCCGGGTAGTGGGTCGTATACCCGCCGTAGCTTTTGGCGTCGAGGTTTCTGGCATACAGCGTGTTATCCCACATCATGGGCCATCTTCCAATCAGGGCGCCGTAGCGGTGCAGGTCGGCCGTATCGACCGACAGCGACCGCACCGTCGGCCCCGTCCAGACAATCGCGATATCACGCGGTATGCGGGCTGTCAGCTCGCCGAAATAAACTTCGGCCCGGCCCTCGCTGCGATCGATGAATTCATTGGCATACCAGGGCGGACAAAATTCGAACCGCGTGCCGGGATAGGTGCTGTCGACCCATTGCTTCAGGGTGTTGATGACGTGGGCCTGCGCCGTTTGAAGATTCAAGAACCGGTGGCGGTCCTCAGCCGTGTAGAGCGCGTAATTTTTTTTATTTTTGCCGGTGTGCGGCACCGAATCATCCGCCTGGAGCATGATGGTTCCGGCACCGGCATCCAAACCAACTTTAAAAAAGTCCTTGAGCAGGTCGATACTTTCCGGGCGGCCGTGGCTCCAGAGGTTTCGCCTCTGTTCATCGAGTTCCGCAACCGAGGATTCAAACCCGAGGTGCGAATAAGGGTTTACCATCAGCGCCAGGCTGACCGTACCGTTGTCGCGGCATTTCCGACCGGCCGCGGCCACGCCCTCGCGAAAGAGATCGTCGATCAGATACCAGTCCGCAGGCGACCGGTTGTGGCCGCCGTAGACCTTGTTGAGCTTAAAGAGGCTCATGCGGTCAATCGCGGCGATATCGTCGTGCAGTTCGGCGGCGCTGCGCCAGTTTTTGAGACAATACGAACGCCCCAGAAAATCCGGGAAGTCGGCCACCCTGGCATCGTGATAAACACATTTTTCTTCCTCGAGCAGCTGAACGGCCGTGGCGGTGGCATTGAACGTTCCGGCCGGGGTCTCACCGAGCAGAAAAACCACCAGCGCCCGGCCCACCGGCTGCGATGTGATGATGTAACCCTGCGACTTCTCGCCCACCATGTGCCAGGGAAGATCCGGCCTCATTTTTCGATAGAGATCACTACGGCCGATGCTGAAGACCAGCCGGCAGGAGCGAACCTCTTCCAGGCTCACATCGCGGGCGAGGATTCGAACGGGCCCATCCGATCGGTTTCCAGCCGGCATCCCCCGGCGCAGGCCGGCGTTCATTTTCTGCTGCAGTATTCTGGCCGCCGTCAGCTCGGCCGCCGCCGGCTCCTGCGGAATGATGATCATCGGAGGACGCGATCCGGGGGATCGGGGATCGAAATAGACGATGTCGCCTAAAGGTTCGAGGCTTTTGGGCGTCGGTATGATTTTTTCGGCCGCTGACAGCTGGCGGTCGAAGTAGGGCTGCATGCGCTCCAGGGCCGAAAAATTCCATTTGGAATAGCGGTAGACGACATTGTCCACCCACAGGGTGCCCCGGCCCTTCAGTCCGAAAAACAGTTGGACGAAACAGGTGCCCTCGGGAAGGTCGCCTTCGGAAAAAGGATAGTTGTAGGTCCTGCCGTGCACCGTTGCCCACCCGAAATCGTCGATCCGCCAGAAATTTGAAAAGGAATAGCTCTTGTCCGAGTTGTCTATCGTGCTCCCGGTGACCGGATTGAGGTCAGCCGGGTCGAGCATTTTCTTCTGCGCATCGAAGAAAAAAGTCTTTACGACGACAGCATCGCCAAGCCGTGAGCCCAATCTGGCTTTGGAACCGGTAATGTCCTTCAGCTTGACGTCATAGGTAAAGTCATAGTTTCCCGGGATCACCGGGATGAAGTCGCTGATGATCCCCTGCGCCGCATCCAGTTCACCGGCACGGCGCTTGACAATTTTAACGGCCTGCCGGCCGGCGGCGACCTCGTCAGGCGCATAGCGTCCGGAGCCGATATCGACCCGTTCGACGCCGGAACCGGCTGTCATCCAATGCGCCAGTCCGGCAGCAGTGCCGATGCCCGCCCCCGCCGGTTCATTCTCCTCAAAAGAGGGGTTTGCGGCCAGGTTGCCCATTTCGAACTGCGCCAGCCGCACCGCGTAGGAAAGGTGCAGGGGCACCGGGTCGAGCCTCGGGATGACGACGTCAGCCGGCTGCGAGTGTTTGACGCCCGAACAGGCGCACAGCAGCAGCGCCGCGCTCAATACAACCGTCGCCGCGTGGTTGATCCGGTAGACCACAGGGATATCCTTCACCATAGTGGCGCGGGTGCCCATGTCACCCGCGCGCGCCAATCTCGTCGGATGCCGGTTTTTGTCTCAGCCGCCATCGCCGGTTGTCGCCGGCCTTTTTGGCTGCATCGCCCGGTCCTCTTCGGCCAGCTCAGCCAGCAGCGCCGCCAGGGTCCAGTTTTCAGACACCGGCGTCAGCGTGGCCCAGAGCTGGCGGGGCAGGCCGGCCTGGCGAAAGGCGGTCATGAGGGTGTGGACTTCACTTTGCAGGAAACCGGACATGATGATCGCGCGCGGCAGCGGGCCAACCTGCCCCATCCCCGAGCGGTCCCCGGCAGACAACACCTCGATGAGGGGCCGGGCCAGGTCTTTCTCCGCGGCGAAGATCAGCGGCCGGTCGCCGAAACCGATTTGTCCCATGGCATCGGCCAGCGGGTCGTGTTCCTCGGCCGGAAACCCGCAGATTACAAGCCCCTTGGGACCATGCATCCGCCGGCCTGAAGAGTCTATGGCTTGAAATGTTCCCTCGTTCATATCGCATCCTTACCGTTTGGTTTTTTTTAATGGCGTGCGGGATCGATTGGGTTATCTCAACGTCACGACTCTATTTTATAGCGCAAAACGCTTTTTTCCGCCAGTCCGCCGAAGGCCATCACCTGCTTTCACATTGATTCCCCCGCAGGTTTTGTGTATGCTGGGCCATCGCTCACCTGCCTGTTTTACGGCCGCAAACGGCCATTTACCGGCGATTTCCCGCGGCAACCGGCCAAGTCTTTTGCGCGGCGCCGATGCGGACGTCTATGCATGATTCATCGGCATTTGTGAACCGGAATGAAATTGTCAACCGGTGCCCATCCGCGATCTTTTTAGGCACTGTTGCGTGTCCAATTCAAAAATGTGGATTTTTTTCGCTGGGCAAGGCCGCGCAAGGGTTTGCGGCGAGGCGTACTTTAAGTCCGACCGCAGCCGGAAACCCGCTGCGACCGACCGCCCAGCGGAAAAAAGACCATTTATGGATGGACACTCACTGGTGGATCGGCACCCGTCAGCGCCGACAGTGACACCATTGAGGAACATTTGCTGAAAACATTGTCTCAATTGCATGGGAGGGAGCCATGATCACCGTCAGAGATATCATGACCAAGGACCTGGTTACCGTCACGCCCGACATGAACATTTCCAAAGCCGCCAAGATCCTGCTTGAAAACCGCATCAACGGCGCGCCGGTGGTGGGCGAGGATGGGCGACTGGTCGGCATCCTGTGTCAGAGCGACCTGATCGCCCAGCAGAAAAAGCTGCCGATACCGACGCTTTTCACCTTGCTGGACGGCATCATTCAGCTGACCTCCAATCGGCAAATCGAAAAACAGATCCGCAAGATCGCCGCCTTGACGGTGGCCGGCGCCATGACGCCCAAGCCCGTCACCGTTCACCCGGACACCGAACTCGAAACCGTGGCGGCCCTGATGGTCGACAGCAACTTTCACACCCTGCCGGTGGTAGAGGGCACCCGCCTGGTGGGCGTCATCGGCAAAGAAGATGTTCTGCGCACCCTTCTGCCGCCCATAGAAGGCCACTGATGTCACTTCACCACCTTCAGCCGGTAGGTCTCCCTCATCTCTTTCCACAGCTCTCTGACAATCAGCGGCCCGGCCTCGTCCGGATGGAGGCGCGGGTCCGCCGCCGCCGACCGGCAGGATGCCAGAAGGACCGCGTTGTCCTCCCACAGGCCGAAATCATCGCGCACCTGCGCCATGAAAACCGGGTATAGAAGCGGCAGATCTTCTTCCGCCATGTTGCCGATTTTGACCCGTTCCTTGAACGGAACACCGGCCGCGAGACGGTTTACGGCCTCCGCCGGTGTCCGCGGCCGGTCGGCCGACCGCGTCTGTCGCCGGATCATCAAGAGCAACAGCGCATTGTTCAAAACCTCGAACACCGCATCATAAATTTTCGGATCCTCGCCGGCTCTCGATCCGGCCACGTTCAAAACCTCGATCCCGTTGGCCGCCAGCCAGTTGACGACGGCATACAACCGGTCGTCACCGCGAAGAACATTTAAATCGACGTGAAGGTGGGGTTTGTGGTGCTTGCGGGCCAATTCAGCGGTCAGCTCCGATCCACCTTGGGGCCGGCCGTGCGTCAGGATCAGGGTTGCCCCGGAATCAACCACGTTGGCCTCGGTCCGGGCCGGATAGCCCAGGGTGGACATTTCCTTGAGCTGATAGTGCTCCGGCACCCGTCCGTCCTCGGCCCTGCGGCCTTTCGGCACCCAGCCGCCGTGCGAAATGTTCAGGTGGATGGCGACATCGAGCGCCGCCCGATCGGCGCCGGTCTGTCCGCCGGAAACAATTTTTCTAATCATGGCAGGAAATGTTTGCGGCGGCTGCGGCGCGGCAGCTGGGGCCAGTGCGGCGCCTCCGGCAGCGCGGATGTGATCAGCGCCAACGCCTCTGCGGGGTCTGTAAACGGCAGGCTGCCGATGGCGGTCGCCACCCCGCCGGGTGAAAATGCGGTGTGAGCCGGCTCACCCTTTTTTGCCATCTCGTTTATCACTGGTTGTTACCGTTACTCCTCCAAGATTATTGGCTTTGACCCCCTTTTTCAACGGGGTGAGCCGGGCCGGATCGCCGGGCCGCCAACCGCCTTACGCGGCAAACGGGTAGGAGTGCGGCCAGTCCTGATTATCCCTGAACCCAGACTGTCTTGATGTTGACAAACTCCTTGATGCCATAGTGCGAGAGTTCGCGTCCGTAACCGCTTTCCTTTATGCCACCGAAGGGCAGGCGCGGGTCCGACCTGACAAACGCATTGACGAAACAGCTGCCGGCCTCGATGGCCGTTGCGGCCAGGCGCTCGCCCCGGGCAATGTCCCGCGTGAAGACGGCCGCCCCCAGGCCAAAAACGGTGTCGTTGGCCACCCGAATGGCTTCCGCCTCGTCTTTGACGCCGATCACGGCGGCCACGGGCCCGAATGTCTCTTCGTCATAGGCGGCCATTCCCTTGCGGACATCGGTCAGAATCGTCGGGGGATAAAAATACCCGGCGCCGCCCGGTATCTGTCCGCCCAGCAGGCAGCGGGCCCCTTTGTCCACACTTTGGTGAACCTGCCGGTGAAGGTCCTCCCGCAGGTCGAAGCGGGCCTGCGGACCGACCTCGACGCTTTCCTCCAGGGGGTCGCCCATCGTCTTGCGTCGCATCTGCTCGACGAACATCGTCTCGAAGGCTTCCCGCACCGCCTCGACCACGACAAAACGCTTGGCGGCAATACAGCTTTGACCCGAATTCAGCAGCCGGCTGGTGACACACGCCCGCACGGTGGCCTCCAGATCGGCATCCTCCAGGACGACATAGGGGTCGCTGCCACCCAGTTCCAGCACCGATTTTTTCAGCTGCCGCCCGGCCGCGGCCGCCACCGCCTGTCCGGCCGCCGTGCTGCCGGTCAGCGTGACCGCCTTGACCAGCGGATGTTCGATGACCTTTTCGACGTTGTCGCCGCCGATCATCAGGGTTGTGAAAAGATTTTCGGGGAATCCGGCGCGGCGAAACACCTCTTCGATCGCCAGGGCGCAGCCGGGAACATTGGCGGAGTGTTTCAGGACGCCCGCGTTGCCGGCCATCAGGGCCGGAGCGGCAAACCGGAACACCTGCCAAAAAGGATAGTTCCAGGGCATGACGGCCAGGACCACCCCCAGGGGCTGAAAAGCGACATAACTTCTGCCGGCGTCGGTCGCGATTTCTTCGGTGGCCAGTATTTCCGCGGCCTGTTCAGCGTAGTGCTCGCACACCCAGGCGCACTTCTCGACTTCCGAACGGCCGTCCCGGACCGGCTTGCCCATTTCCAGCGCCATGAGCCGGGCGAAGTCGCCGGCTTTTTCCCGCAGCACGCCGGCCGCCGTCTTCATCATGGCCGCGCGCTCGGAAAAAGCCGTCGCTTTCCAGTCGCCAAAGACGTCATGGGCCCGGACGACCAGCCTCTCCACCTCGCCGGGCGTCATTTCAGGATACGTCTTGATTTTTTCACCGGTGGTTGGGTTGATGGCTTCAAAGGCCATAGCGCCTCCTTACGAGTGTGAATTCTATTCAGTGCCCATTACAATCGAATGATCGTTCACGTGTACGTTCACGAGCACGAGCACGTTCACGGATAACGAAGCAGCAAACATCGCTTTTTTGAAGAGTGCAGATGCAATCCATTATGATTCAGCCTCCCGAAGTCTCCTCTTTCCCGTGCTCGTGAACGTACTCGTGCACGTGCTCGTGAACGAGTACGTTGGGGTGAGTGAAACGAACCCCAACAAAGATGGAACAATGGAATATTGCAATCATTCTCCCCCACATGCGTTCTACAGCGTCACTCAAGGCCATCCACGGCACTTTAAATATGACACGACATTACCGAGATAGCGTCTCTTCCACGAGTTGTCGCCACTCGTCTTCCAGTGACATGTCCGGCCGTTGCCGACCCGCGCGCCCATACCAGTAATCCGCATTCCATATGACCCCTTCCTCGCGATGAAGGTAAGCGTGCACGGCGCTGCCGGCAACGGTGGGTATATTCTGGGCAATGGCATGCGCCTTGTCCCAATCACCCTTTTTGTCCCACCACAGCGAGGTGAGAGTTTCGGGGAGTTGCGGCGGGGGGCGGTCGTTGGCGATGCTTTCTAAGAATTTATCGATGGTCATTGTGCCTCCCATTGATTACATTTTCCCGTGCTCGTGCTCGTGAACGTGAACGAAATTTCTTTAGGCCATTACAAAGAGTACCTGAATCCTCGGGATGAATAATATGACTGCCATTGAATACAATTTTCGTGCTCGTGAACGTGCTCGTGAACGAGATTTTTTTGGGCCTTTACCAAATGGGTAATTATGAATCCCCTTTGACTATAATCGAGTGGGTTTCGCACTCTCCTTAGTAATTTAATTTCTCGTTCACGAGTAGTTCACGTTCACGAGCACGTTCACGGTGATTAAAGCAGTCCATCGATTTCTTGGAGAGTGCCAATACAGTCCAATATGATTCAGCCCCACGAAACCTCCTCTTTCCCGTGCTCTTGGACGAGATTTCGTCATCTTTATTAACAGCAGCTTCAAAAACGTCAGAGCCGGAGAAAACAGACGCTATAGATAGGGCGGCCGGCCGCCGGAAAAAATTAGTTTCTGGTGGGTCCGGTCACCGGGTTTGATCTGCCGGCGCAGATAATCGCGCACGTAATGGGGGATGTGTCCCTGGGTGAGATATTTCTTGAAATCATCCTCACTTTTCTCAACCGCTACATTCCAGGTCACCGCCGCGGCCTTGAAAACATCGTATACACTTCGTCCGGTCGAAAAAGCCAGGTCGGAAAGATCGTATTCCTCGCCGAGCGAGTCCATCGGCGCCAGCCGTTTTTCGAGAAAAACCTTGAGCAAGGCGTAAATCAAGCCGATGATGAAAAAAATAAGCGCATTGGTCATGGCGGCAACTCCTGTTTTGTACCCCATCCGGGAATAAAAACGCGCCCAACTCGTCGGACAACACCATTCTCCGCGGCAAGCCTGTCAAGCTCGGCGTCACCTGAAATCGGCTTCTTTTCACGCCGTTCCGGGGTTGTCGTCATCACCCGGCTTGCCTGACATCCAGGACCTCTCCGTTGGTCCGGCCTTCGATACTCTCGATATAGGCGCGCGCGGTTTCCTCGGCCGACAGGCCCTCCGCGCTGTCGCGACCCATGGCCTTGAGGGTCTCCTTGACCCAGATGGGGCTGACGGCGTTGATGCGGATGCCCCTCGGCAGCTCCAGCGCGGCGGCCCGTACAAAGGCCTCGATAGCCGCGTTGACCATGCTGATGGCCGAAGAACCGGCCGTCGGCTCCTGGCTCAAAACGCCGCTGGTCAGGGTGAAGGACCCCTTGTCGCGAATGAATTCGCAACCGAAACGAACCAGGTTCACCTGGCCCATGAGCTTGTTCTCAAGTCCGATCCGGTAATCCTCGTCGGTCAGGTCTGAAAGCGGGCCGAAGCGGGCGGCACCGGCCGTACTCACGAGCGCATCGAATTCTCCGACGGCCCTGAACATATTTTTTATGGAGCCGGGATCCGCCAGATCGACGCGCACCTCGCCGCTGGAGTGAGCGACTTCCACGATTTCATGGTGTCCGGAAAGGGCCGCAACGACACTTCTTCCGATCGTGCCGGTGGCACCGACAACGATGATTTTCATCTCGCTTCTCCTTGAAAGGTGTTATTTTATGCCGCTATTTCATGCCTTGGCCTCGCTCGGCATTGACGATCTCGGCGATCCACTTTACGTTGAATACCGGGTTCAACAATTTAATAAGACACTTCAGCGAAAAATATGGAAAAACCAAAACCGAATTCAACTCCCCTATCCGTCAGGCGGTGTATCGCTGTTAAGACGCCGACATTAAGATAAAGCTCAAAATGAACGAGTCCAGCCGTAAACCCAAATTGGCCCCGTACTATGCTCCTCTTGCGGAACGGCTGAACGAGGGGCAGATGAAAATATGCCGGAGGATCTCAATATCCGGCCTCCGTCCGAAACCGGCAAAACCGTGAAATCGGCCCCGCTGCTCGACAATTGATGTTTGACAACACCCTCGATTAGTGGTTGAACCGAAATGCCTTGAGGTCGGGCGCTTTAGAACAACAATATCGGCGATTGATTTTTTCACGAGCGCAAAAGGAAACCCGCATGGTGGAAGGTTCCTCTCCCCAAACGACCGCCGAGTGGTTCGAAAAAGGCCGGAAATGCTTTCATGAACCGGACGGCCCAGCGGCCGTCAATGCGCTGGAACAGGTCATCGACAGAGATCCGGCCTATCGACATCCGGACGGAGACAATCCCTATTTCTACCTGGGCAAGATCCACGAGGTCGAAGGCCGCCTGGAGTCCGCCATCGTCTTCTACACGCAGGCCCTGGCCGTGGATCGTTTCGACGAGGAAAGCCTGATCGGCCGCGGCAGCTGTTATACCGTCACCCGGCAGCACCAGCTGGCCATCGATGATTTCATGACGCTGCTGCAGGCAACGGATCAGCAGCGCCGGGTGCCGCGAAAGGACCTGCTCTATGTCATAGCGGAAAACTATCGCCAGATGCAAGACTGGGGCAAGGCCATCTTCTGGGGCCGGCAGGCGGTGGATGCGGACCCTGAGAACGAGCGCCATCGCGAACTGCTGGCGGAAGCCACGGTTAAAAACAAAACATGAAACCGGAACGGGTGAAAGCAGGCTGCGCATGAAAACACAATGGATTCGCACCTTGGGAACCTTGACCAACGGCGTTTACGTGTTGACCACGACATTCGAAGGCCGGATCAACGGCATGATCGCTTCCTGGGCCAGCCAGGTGTCCTACGAGCCGCCGCTGATTGCCGTGGCCGTCCACGAAAACCGCTTTTCCCACGGCCTCGTCCGGCAAAGCGGTCTTTTCGCGCTGCACGTACTGGGTAAAAACCAAAAGGAGATGGTGACGCGCTTCATGGGCTCGGACCCGGAGACCAAGTTCTCCGGAATCACATGGCAACCCGGCCGGACCGGATGCCCGCTGCTGGCCGAGTGCTTGGCCAGCTTCGAGTGCCGGGTCAAGACAAGCATCCAGCCCGGCAATCACACGCTGTTTATCGGCGAGGTAATCGAGGCGACGCTGAACTCGGACGCCGAGCCGCTCAGCACCCGGGATGTCAACGGCCAGTATATCGGCAAGGCCTAAAGACCGCGCGTCGGGAAAAATCACATTCGCGGCGGTTGTTCACGTCGATTAAATGAAAGCAGATGGTATCAGACACGCTCCTGACGGTTCTGGCTGTCGTCATTCCCCTCCTCGAACTGCTGGCCGTCGCCACCGCGGTGTCCGCCATCATGCATACCCGAACGTCCCAGGGCGCCATCGCCTGGACGATCTCCCTGATAACTGTTCCGTTCCTCGCGCTGCCGCTGTATTGGATTTTCGGCCGCAGTAAGTTCCAGGGCTACGTCAAACTCAGGTCGACCCGCAACCGGGAAATCCGCCACATCCTCGACAGGCAGCACCAGGCCATGGATGCGGCCGGGATGATTGCGCCGGTCGGTTCGGGCGTCGACCGCGCGCTGGTCGAGCTGGCCGACATGCCCTTTACCCGCTACAACCATCTGGAATTGCAGATAGACGGCAAGGCGGCCTTCAAAAGCATTTTCGATGGAATCCTTGCGGCCCGGCGTTACGTGCTGGTTCAATTCTACATCGTCCGCGACGATGAGCTGGGCCGCCTGCTGAAAGAGACCCTGGTGCGCAAGGTCGGCGAGGGCGTGCGAATCTGCTTTCTCTACGACGAAATCGGCAGCCACAAACTGCCGGATGGCTACGTAGAGGAATTGCGCGCGGGCGGCGTGTCAACCCATGCGTTCAAAACGACGCGCGGCCGGGCCAACCGGTTCCAGCTCAACTTTCGCAATCACCGCAAGCTGGTGGTCGTCGACGGCGAAGCCGCCTTCGTCGGCGGTCACAATATCGGAGATGAATATCTGTCTGGATCCCGGCGGCTCGGGGCCTGGCGCGACACCCTCGTCAGGATCACCGGGCCGGCGGTGCAGGAGACGCAGTATAGCTTCGTCCAGGACTGGTATTGGGCCACCGGCAACGTCCCCGACTGCGACTGGACTCCCAAGCCGGCGGCCCCGGAGGGCAAGGAAGTGCTGGTTATTTCGTCGGGCCCGGCCGATCTGCTGGAAACCTGCGGCCTGTTTTTCGTCCACGCCATCAACTCGGCCGTCAACCGGGTGTGGATCACCAGCCCCTATTTCGTGCCCGACCCGCAGGTGATCGGCGCCCTGCAGCTGGCCGCGCTGCGCGGGGTGGATGTCCGCATTCTTCTGCCGCAGAAACCGGATCATTTCCTGGTTTTCCTGGCCTCTTTTGCCTACTATGCCAAAATGCTGCCGATCGGCATCAAACTCTACCGCTACCAGAAGGGATTCATGCACCAGAAAGTGATGCTGGTCGACGACGACTCGGCGTCCATCGGCACGGCCAATTTCGACAATCGTTCGTTTCGATTGAATTTTGAAATCACGATCCTGGCCAAGGACCGTGATTTTGCCGCTGACGTTGAGCTGATGCTGCAAAAGGACCTTGCCGATAGTCTCCCTCTGGCTATGGATGATCTCGAAAAACGCTCCTTCTTTTTCAAATTAGCCGCCCGGGCCTCGTATCTGCTGGCGCCGATTCTGTAAGCCTCCGTCTTGAAAATACAGTTTTCACCTTATTGAAACAGCGCCGTCTGGATCGCTACGGTTGCGATAGGAATTTCTGCGGCGCGCCAGACACCGAAAATCTTTCTCACGGAAGTTAAACTGTCAAAGGAGGTAGCAAAAAATGAACCGGCGCACCTTTTTATCGGTTTCCATGATCGGAGCGGCGGCGGCCGTAGGCGGCGTCCGCGGTGCGCACTCTTCCATGGAATCAGAGGATTTTCCCGCACCCCCCCCGACCACCCGCAAGGGCGACATGCTCTACCGCCAGCTCGGTCGGACCGACGAGACGGTCTCGCTCATTGGTTTGGGCGGCCATCATATCGGCATTCCGGACAGCGAGCAGGAGAGCATCCGCATCATCCGCACCGCCATCGACAAGGGCCTGACGTTCATGGACAACTGCTGGGACTACCACGAGGGTCTGAGTGAACTGCGCATGGGCCAAGCGCTGCGTGATGGATATCGGGACAGGGTTTTTCTGATGACCAAAATAGACGGACGGGACGGCAGGACGGCCGCGAAACAGATCGACGAATCTCTTCGCCGCCTTCAGACCGACCATGTGGACCTGATGCAGTTTCACGAAGTCATCCGGCTCGAGGACCCTGATCTCATTTTTGCCGGGGACGGCGCATTGAAGGCCGTTTTAAAAGCCAAAGAGCAGGGCAAGATACGCTTCATCGGATTTACGGGTCACAAGGACCCGCTGGTGCACCTTCGGATGCTGGACATGGCCGCGGACAATGGGTTCCGCTTCGATGCCGTCCAGATGCCCCTGAATGTGATGGACGCCCATTTCCGGAGTTTTCAGCAGAACGTTCTTCCCCGGCTGGTGCAAGGGGAGATCGGCGTCCTTGGCATGAAATCCATGGGCAGCGGCGACATCCTGAAAAGTGGAAAGGTCAGCGCCGTCGAATGCCTGCAGTACGCCATGAGCCTGCCGACGTCGGTCGTGATCACGGGTATCGAGAGCATGCAAAGGCTGGATCAGGCACTCGAGGCGGTCAAAACCTTTGCACCGCTCGACGCCGGGCAAATGTCGGCGTTGTTGAAGCGCACGCGCCGAACCGCGGAAAAAGGGACATACGAACTGTTCAAGACGGGCACGGTATACGATGCCACCGCCCGCCACCCCCATTGGCTCGGGGTGGTCGAAAAAGTGCCGTCGTAGCAGGTTTTTCCTCTGTAACCGGCCTTTTTAAGCTCCGATCACCGGACCGGGCGCTATTTGTAGGTCTCGTCTTTTTTGCCCAGCACCAGAAAACCCCGGGGCCTCGGGCTGGTGAATTCGACAAACCGGCCGTGGGTGGGGTGCTTGAAGCCGAGATAAAAGGCGTGCAGGCGAATGCGGCGCGTCACCGTCGCGTCGGCCCCGTAGCGGCGGTCGCCGACAATCGGGCAGCCCATTTCCGCCAAATGGACCCGGATCTGGTTCTTGCGGCCGGTTTCGGTCTCGATTTCGAGCAGCGTGTGACCTTTGACGTCCTTCAGCACGCGGTAATGGGTCACGGCCAATTTTGCGCCGGCCGGCCGGTCGGAAGAAGCCACTTTGCGGTCCGCGCCTTCCCGCAGCCAGGTCCGCAATGTCTCGCGATCTTTTTGCGGACGGCCTTCGACCAGGGCATAGTACAATTTTTTCGTTTCTTTCCAGGCCTTTTTTATTTGCTGCTGTACTTTGGCCTTCTTGGCAAAAAGGATGATACCGGACACCTCCCGGTCGAGCCGGTGAACGACATACAGCTGCTGCCGTCCGTCCGATCGGAGACCGACAAACTCCTTCAGCATTTTATACAAAGACGTTCCCCCCGTGCCTCTTTCCCCGAAGGTGATGAGGCCGGCCGGTTTCTCGGCCACCAGCAGGTCGTCATCTTCGAAAAGGATCGGTACGGGCGACCGGCTTTCTTTTGATTGTCCTGTTTTTTTCACATATTCGATGACATCCCCGGCCTCGACCGCAAAATCGGTACGAGTGACCGGCTGATCACCCACCTTGATCATTTTATATTTCAGCATTTTGCGGATGTGCGTCTTGGATGCCGCGCCGAACGCTTCGACCAGCAACTCGACGATCGGACCGCTTTTGCGGGCGATGATCTTCATGGCGTCACGTCAATTCACGTGTGCGGGAGCCGAAGCGTCATCCGGCTCCATCTCGGATACCGTGGCCCTGCACTTTTTTTCGAGGTGGAGCACAATCTGGACTATCACCTCATCGTTGAGGGCTTTGGCGCGGACATATTTCAGCAATGAGTGAAACTGTTTCGGATTGATGACGGGGATGCCCTCCGGTGAGGTCCGCTTGACGTACCACCCCGGCAACGCGACGACGGCGTTGACGATCAGCGACTCGCCAACGGCGTCGCTGAGCCAGTTCGAGAGCCAGTCCGCCTGGCTCTCGGCTTGTTGAATGGTATGGACATCGTTCCCATGGGGGTATTCGAGAAGCCGGCCATTGTAAGCGACGACCGCACCGGGCCCCTGACCCTTGGCATTCGGATATGATCGCGCCTTCGTTGCGATGGCAAAGACACCCTTCGGACCGACGAGGATGTGATCGATCCTGAAGTCGTCACCCTGAAAATCATGGTAGACACAATAGCCTTCCAGCATCAGCCGATTGAGTTCCTGGCCGACGGCCGTTTCCCCTTCGTATTGGACCCGCACGTCGCGTCTTTCTGCCACGTGGCGGCGGCGCTGCATGAAAAAACAGACGATCAGCCCGATACAGACCAGCCCGATGATCGCCCCTCCCGCAAGGGACATCTCCTTGCGACCGAAATAAAGATACGACAGGTAGGCGGCGTACAGAAGCAGCGGGGCCAGCAGCAGGTAAACCAGGCTGCTGTCGGCTTTCCGGTCCAGGTCATCCAACTTTTCCAGCAGGGACTGGCCGGGAAAACGCAGGGCGCCCGCGGCCAGCCGGCTGCGCTTGTGCCGGGCAAATCGATAGGCCGTAAAACTCCAGAAAGAGCCGAGGGCAAAAGCCGTCACACCCAGGGCAATCAAAACGGGCAAATTTTCATGGATAATTTGTAAAGGCGTCATCGGTTTTAACGGATCCGGGTTTGTAACGTTGAGGCCGCCACAGTCGTGAATCGCAAGGATTCAAACTGAAACCGATATCCTATCACTTTTTACGGCGCTTCTCAACGGATTGGAGCGGTGGGATCGGTGGGCGGCCACCGAATTGTAACGATTGACAAGGCAACCGAAAATTTTATATTAATGACCCTGTAGCATCGAAAAAAGGCGTGAATTTCGGCATGTTTTTTTGATGAAAGAATCGCCGTAACCGTTCAAGGGGTGGCACGGCCCGATGCGCTTCAAATCACCTGATTGCCAGCGTTTGCAAGGTGCCGCAGAAGACAGGCGTCGGGCGCGCGGACGACCTTTTGGTTTTCAAGTGCCTCACAACGCGCCGATGCGGTGCCTTTTTAGGGGGCCACCGCCGGGTAGCGCGACGTCTTGACCTGGCAGGGAGAAAACCGATGACTTCGGACAACCATACAAAATTCGCGGGGATTGCGTCCCTCTTCGAATCCAAGGAGATCAAGAGATTTTTCAAGAATTACCTGTTCGCCATTTGTCTCCTTGAAACCCTCATTTTTTTTATCAGCCTGTTCTGCCTGCTGGAACCCTTCAGCATGAACTTCCCCTGGCGCTACTATCTGCTGGCCTCTTTTTTAACGCCGGTCGTGATGACGTTCTTGTTGGGGCTGGTCGTGAAGGCGTTTAACGTTTTTTTTATTGAAACCGGTGTGGAACCAGGGGCCGGCTCCGAAACCGACGATCAAAACCGTCAACCGGGCGGGACTTTTGCCAAGCTCAATTCCTCGTTGAGTTTTCTGCGCCAGGCCCCATTTCTTCTAAGTTTGCTCTTTCTGATCGTCGGGGCGGTCATTTTTTCCCAGATCGACCACATCTTCATCGTCATCGGAAGGATCGGGGAGAAAGCGGTGTTGTACACCCTCGTCAGTTTGGGCGTGCTGTTTCTCGTGTTCACGATCTTCGCCTTCGTCTGGCTCATCCTGAAATTCAAACTCGAAAAAGTGAAATACCAGACCGACCACAAACGCGAGGTGATGCTGCAACTCGGCATGTTTCTGACCGACGACGACCGGCTCATCAACCACGAAGGCCAGATTATTTCCCTGGGAAACAAGAAGCAGATTGCCGGGTCGGACGTCGGCCGGCCGGCGATCGAGTCGCCTAAGCAGGCTGCCATGTAATGTCCGTTCCTAAATGGCCATTTTCCCCCCGGTCGGCGTTCTCCGCGGGTTTTGATCCTCGACGTAGCCATGCTACGTCTGCGGTCAAAACCCTTGTGCGGCCTTGACCAGAGAAAAAATGACTCATTTATGAATCGGACATTTCCGCAGGCGTCCACCGGCTCTTCGCAGGGCCGTGGGTGGACCCTACTTACCTGGACGTAATTGGCCCTTTTCCGCAATTTCGGCGTCAATCGGTAAAATCGCTTGTGCGGCATACAAAAGTATGCCTCCGCGCCATTCCACCGCTTTCCTTGAACTTGCGCAAAATTGCTCATCTCCGGATTTAAAAATGGCCTTTTTGTGCACAATCGGCGTCAACCCCGGGTGGCTCCCACGGAAATCTCGCCTTTTATATTCCCGCTGTCGTCGGTGATCACAATCTTCCGGTAGGCGCCCTTGGGCAGTTCGATGACGAGGCAGGGGCTGGTCAGTGCCTGCGTGCTGACGGTGCCGGGTGGCGGCTCGATCCAGCGCAGCCGGATCAGCGCCGCCCCGTTTTCGAGGCGGGCCTGCGGCTCCGCCAATTCTATCCCGTAGCCGCCGGTCGGCTTCCGGCCCATGCGGATGCAGACGACATTGACCGCCGCGAAGTCGACCGTCGGCACCGGAGAGGTCCGTCCGATCATATGCCGCTGCGCGTCGGAAACAATATGTTGCAGCTGCCCCGATCCGGTAACCAGGACCGCCGCCGGGCTGCCACCGCAGATCGAATCCTGATACAAGATCCGCAGGGGCAGGCGCCCGGCTTCCTGGGTACCTCCGACCTGTGCCACACAGCCTCCCGCCCACAGGCCGCAGCCCAACAACCACAGCACCTTCACCGTCCAATTGGGCATCGGCTCTCCAACTTTCCTCGGAATGCGGAAACAAGCGCCGGATGGTGTCCCGCGGCGCCGGCCTATTGCGCGAGCGCACTCAATACCAGATTGAATCCCGCACTGAAATCGAGTTCGCTGAGGTTCTGGTTCACCTGAAAGATAAACGGCTGTGACAGCGAGAGATAGGCCTCCCCACCGTCGCCGATGGCCTTGTCGTTGTCCATGTCCGTTCCGGCCGAAATCAGGTAGCTGCCGGCGGCAACGCCCTCGAAGCTGAACCGATACCGGCCGCCCTCGGAAAATGCGGTTTTCTGATACACCGTTTCGAAGGTGTCGGGATTTCTGAGCTGCACGTAGAGGGCGCCGTTGGCGACATCGGCCACTCCGGCCACCTGCATGACGACCGGGACCTCCAGGCTGCCGCCCGTCCACAGAAATGACACCGTCGCCGTGTACTCGCCCGGTGTAAGGCCAGTCCGATCGGCCGTGACACGAAAGCGACCCGGTGCCGTCTCCTCGATCGCGAGCCAGGCCGCATCGGCGTATGGACCGGCGATGGAAGCCGGTCCTGATTTACTGATCACCAGATCGGACGTTGTTAAGGTGGTGCCGAGATAAATGTTGGCCGGACTCGCCGTCAGAGTGGTGGGCAACAAGGCCTGATCGGCCACGCTCATGAGCACGGGCACCTGCACCGTGTTGCTCGACGACACGATGGTGATCGCGGCCCTGTGTTCGCCCGGCGCCAGACCGGATCGATTGACCCGAACACTGTATGTCGTCGGCAAGGTCCCGCTCGCGCCGGTGATACTCAGCCAGGAAGCATTGCCGCTGACGGAGCTGACGGCAATCACATCGGGTCCGGTCTTATCGAGCGTCAAATTGGCTACATCCAGCGTGGTGCCGAAATCAAAACTGCTCGGGTTGACGCTCAGCGTCGTGACGGCGGTGCGGTCGGCCACCTGCAGGCTGACCGGCACCGCCACGGTGTTGTTGTCGGACTGACAGGTGATGACACTGTTATAGGTCCCCGGAGCCAGACCGGTCCGGTCGGCCCGGATGGTATAGCGCGCCGGCACATCGCCCGGTACGGCGGCCGGATCTTCCACAATATCGATCCAGGCCGCATCGGCGGTCACGGACAGCAGGGTCAGCGGGCCGGCGCCCGTTTTGCCGATCGCCAAAGAATCGGTGCCCAGTTCCGTGCCGAAAGCCAGACTGGCCGGAGAGACCGTCAACACGCCGGGTCGGGCCGCCTGAACTGCTTTTTGAGCATCGATCAGGCCATATCCGTAGCGGTTGTCGCGGCCGGCGGCACCCTTTTCGCGGGTGATGCTGCCCTCGGCCAGCAACTTGTCCAGCTCAAAAGGTGTCAAGGCCGGATTGACGGCCTTCATCAGTGCCAGCACGCCCGACACGTGCGCCGCGGCCATGGAGGTTCCCTGCAGGTAGCTGTAACTGTAAGTCAGGCCGCCCGAATCCACTTGCGCGGAAGTGCTCAGAACGCCGTCCCCATATCCGTCGCCGTTTAAGTCGGCCGAAAGATCGCCGCCGGGGGCGGCCAAATCGACAAACGGCCCAAAGTTCGAGTCGTAGACAAGCTGTTCGTTGATGTCCACGCCGCTCACGGCGATAACCCCATCCAGGGCGGCCGGATACGTGGTCTGACTGAAGGTGGTGTTGCCGGCCGCGGCCACGATGATGATACCTTCCGCACGTATATCATCCAAAGTTTCCTGCTCCCAATCGGAACGGCTGGTGCCGGATAGACTCAGGTTGATGATATCCGCCTTCTGGGCCGGCACCGTGCCCGAATCGTTTTCGAGACCCGCCGCGTAGCGCACCGCCTGCATTATATCGTAATTGGACCCATTGCCGCCCCGGCCGAGCGCCCTGACCGGCATGATGCGCGTGTTCCAGCCGACTCCGGCCACGCCCACGCCGTTGTTGGTCTGCGCGGCGATGGTCCCGGCCACGTGGCTGCCGTGGAAAATGCCGGTGCCGGGGTTCTGGGCGGCGGCGTCGCTGGGATCGGCATCGATGCCGTCACCATCCATGGCGCTGTCCGGGTCGAGCACGAAGTCATAACCGGTCCGGGTCAAGCGGGCGCTCAAATCGGGATGATTGAATAAAACGCCTGTATCGATAACGGCGACAATCACGTTGGCGTTGCCCGTGGTCGTGTCCCAGGCTTCGGGCAGTTTGATCATCTTATAGTGCCACTGCGCGCCGAACAGCTCGTCCGAGGGCGACCGCTGTGCCCGGCGGATGTAGTTGGGCTCGGCATAGGCAACGTCAGCGCGGTCTTTCAGCTCGGCGACGGCCGCCAGCGTTTGCAGCTTGCGCCGCAAATCGGGGTCCAGCGTCAGGTGGGGCGTGGCCCCGCGCAGCGCGAATGTGCTGCCGGCCGACTGCGCCGGCGCGGCGGCACCCCCGACCTCGAAGAGCATCCCCCGACCGGGTTGCCCAGACTTGGCCGTCAAGCCCGGCGGCGCCATCCCGGCCGCCGGCGGGCCGGCACTGCTGGCCCGGGCATCCGCATCCTTGAACTTGAGGATCACCTCGCCGGGAATAAAATCACCCCCGCCGTCAAAGGCCGCGGCCTGGGCCTCACCCATGGCGGCGGTCAGGCTCAGCGTGTAGTTGGTGGCACCGCTCACGGCTCGGACCTCGATAAAATAGGTGCCGGCCGTGGCGATCGGTATCCGCTCCGGTTCACCGGCCGCTTTCGTCGACGAGGCAACGGGCTGATCGAAATTCTGGTCGGCGTATATAAAAAGATCGATGTTGGCCCCCGCCTCGGCCGCTTTCAGGGCGATCGCCTGACCCGCGGTCAGGTCGGCCACGAAAAAGTCGCTGACATCACCGGCAACAAACGAGCGGCCGGCGGCCCCCTGCCCCGGCAGGTTCAAATAGCCGCCCAAAGTGACCAGCCTTGAAACCCGTTGGACCAGATCGAGATCGATTGTACCGCTGACCGGATCGATCAAATCGTTGGAGACATACGGCGCCTCCGGATCGTTGACATCGCTGTCGATCGCGGTATTGGCCGCAAAGGTGATTTCTCCGCTCACGCTGTACCCACCCGTACTGGCGGTGTTGCTGCTACCGCCGCCCCCCCCGCAGGCCAGGAGAAAAAAACCGGCGCAGGTCAGTAAAAGTGCACAGGTAATTGTGGATCTCCAAGATCGGGATATCAGGGTCGTGTCCATGAGTGAGGTCGTTCCTTTCTGGTACGGTTTTGGTACAGTAGGTAAATCGTGGTGACTGTAATTCTAATTACCGGATCTTTTCGAAGCAAGCCTTATTTTCGAGGATCTCATTATGCCTGTGATGCGCGGCGCAATTCCGAAGTAGAGTAGGTTGGCACGGGATCAAGGGCTTCTATTCAGCGGGGACTCAGTATTGTGGCAACTTTACGCGATCCTATGAATTTTTGCAACAAGGACCTGATCGCAACAAAAAATACTGCCGCAAAAATTTTTAGTTTGAATGGGGTCGGATCGGTAGGAAAGGAAAAACAGGCGGCCGTCCGCTATGTTGTTTATGCAACTATGGGGTTTACATTGTCGTGTAGAGTCAATGCATTAATCTGCCAAAAGCGGCGCCGGTGTCAACCGCAAAAAAACGACCCGGTGCCATCGTCACGTATCGTTTCCGGCCGCCTCCAGCACGCGAGCCACGTACTGCCGGGTTTCGGGGAAGGGCACATCACCGCCGTATTTTTGCACGTTGCCGGGCCCGGCATTGTAGGCGGCCAGCGCCAGACGCGTGTCGCCGCCGAAAAGATCGAGCATTTGACGCAGGTAGCGGGTCCCACCGTCAATGTTCTGGCGGATGTCGAAGGAATTTGTCACACCGAGATCCCGGGCGGTGGCCGGCATCAACTGCATCAGTCCCTGGGCGCCGGCCACCGAAACGGCGTCGGCCTTGAAACCCGATTCGGCCTCGATGACAGCCTTGATCAGCCCTGGCGGCAGATCGTATTTGCGGGCGGATTCGCTGATGCAGGCCTCGATGGCTGCTTTCTGGCCGGCGTCGGCCGGCCGGCCCCATGTCGGGCCGGCACATGTGGGCGCCGGTGCCGGGGAATCGGCCACCGCCGGCGCCGAAGATGCCGTGCCGGCCGGATCAGCCGAGCCCGGCGGCGTCGGCGGCTGAAAAACCTCCCGGGGCACCTTCCCGCTCAAAAGGCTTGCCACCACCGGCTTGGCCAGATAATCCGCGGCCGTCAATCCGACCGGTCCTTCGGCGACCTTTCGGCCGCTGCGGGACAGACTGGATGTGAGCAGGTGCACGAAAGGATCGGTTGGGGCCCGCGGCTCCTTGAGTGAGGCGTTCCAGCGGCCCAACAGGTCCTTGGAAAGGCTGTGCCGCGCCAGGTAGTCTCGAATGGTCATCCCGGTTTTACTCACCATCGCATCCTCCGCAAACCCATGGCCGGTTAAACGGTTTCGCCTAGATTAATGACAGTCCCCCTGGAAAGGGAGCTTCACGGCGAATTTGAAAACTCCCCATCGGCCCGGCTCTTCTGGGGCACAGGCGAATTTCGGGCCTCGATCCCGAGGCTGAAGAGGAATTTGCAATATCCATTCCATCTGCCGCTGCCCGCCCGCGGCCTGCAGAGAAGAGTCCTCGAGGCGCCAAAAGAAGGATGGGGAAGGGTGGAAGATTGGAAAGATAAAATGGTGGAATGATGGAAAACGCTGATAAGATCTGGGGGCGGAGCGAATGTCGACGCCATCTCCTGTAGGGTGAAAAATCTTTCGCCCCGGCCTCCGTGCCCGTTACCCGCCGCCGTCGGCGACGGCTTTGCGGGTTCGCAGCTGGTTCATAACGATCCCGCTGGCCAGGATCATGAGGCCACCGGCCCAGAAACGCCAGGTGGCCGGGTCCCCCAAGAAGACAACGCCGACGATGGCGGTGAAAACGACCTCGCTGGACATGAAGACCCCGCCTTCCCAGCCCCGACAATAGAAAAAACCCTGGTTCATCAAGAGCTGGGCCGTAGCCGAGAACAGGATAATCCCCAGTATCATGGCCCCCTCCGTCGCGGTCGCCGGCCAGACCGGGTGCCGGGCAAATTGCGGCAGGGTCACCAGGGTTCCCATGGTGCAGAGATAGAGATAGATGGCGACCGGGCCGTTGTGTTCGCGCAGGGTCCGGATCAGCGTCACGGTCAGCCCGGCGAAGACGCCGCCCAGCAACGCCACGGCTTGACCGAAAAAGGCGCCCGCCAGCTGGAAATCGAACAAAACCCCGACGCCGGCCAACACCCCGAACGTGCAGGCCACCTCGAGGCACCCGATCCGTTCCCCATAAATCAGGAAAGAAAAAAGGGCGGCAAAAACCGGGAAGGAATAAAAAATAACCAGGGCGGTGGACACGGGCAGCAACCGGATGGCCGTCACCAGACAGACGAATGCGGCCGAGCCCGTGCACCCCCTTATGACGAGCAGGCGGATGTTGTGGCCCTTGAATGGATTTCGCCGGCGCCCGAAAACAGCCAGCAACACAAAGACTCCCCCGCAAAAGCGGTAAAAGCCGATATCCCAGACCCGGTACTGCGGCCCCAGGAGTTTTATGGTGATGTTGAGCAGAGTGAACAGCAGCGCGGCCGAAAGCATGAACAGCGGTCCGGCCACGGCGGCGTCCGGCGTCACTTGTTTGCGCGCCCTGCCCTGGTTGCCCCTATCCAACGGGTTGGAACTCACGAAAAAATAAATTTACGATCAGGCGTTGATGCGCACAACCGGTAAGGCGTGAATACGCATGAATAATTGGATATTCTGACTTTTCGCAACGCAATCTTTTTTTGGCACTGTTGAGTGTCCAATTCATAATGTGGATTTTTTTCGCTGGGCAAGGCCGCAAAGGGTTTGCGGCGAGGCGTACTTTATGTACGCCGCAGCCGAAAACTCGCGGAGAACGCGGTCCAGTGGAAAAAAGACCATTATGGATGGGCACTCAGCTGGCGCCGCCGAAATATTTCATGAACTGCACTCTTTCGTAAGCGGCCGGGTTGCTGCTCTCGGCCTGGCTCAGTTTGCCCCTGAAGTCGGCCAGGCTGTTGAAGCCTTTTTTCTTCATCCACTCCTCGAGCGTCCCCAGCATCGTGGCGATGTGCCCCTTGCCGTGCTGGTAGAAGGCGGAAACCACCTGAACGGCGTTGGCCCCGGCCAGGATCTGTTTGATGAGCGCCGCACCGTCGTGCACGCCGGTCGAAGCCGCCAGATCGCAGCTCACGCGCTGCGCCATGATGCCGATCCACCGCAGGGAGATCGCCAGATCCGAGGGTTTGCTGAAAACATTGGAGGAGACCACCTCGAGTTTGTCGATATCGAAATCAGGGCTGTAAAAGCGGTTGAACAGCACCAGGCCGGCAATGCCGGTTTTCGACAGGTTCTGGATCATCGGCCCCAGGTTGGAAAAATAATAGCTGATTTTCAATGCAATCGGGATGCTCACTTCTTTTTGAACTTTTTCGATGATCTGGAAATACGCCCGCTCTTTTTCCTCGGTGGTGCGATCGAATTCGGACGGTAAAAAGAACATGTTCAACTCCAGCGCATCCGCCCCGGCCTCTTCCAGCTGCTTGGCAAAAGAGGTCCATTCGTGGGAATAGACGCAGTTGATGCTGGCGATAACCGGTATCGAAACGCTGTTCCTGCACTCCTCGATCAGGCGGGTGTATTTTTCAATCTTGCCGCTTTTCAGTTCGAAATCGTAATAGTCGAACTGATCCATGTTGACACCTTCCTGACTGGCTTCCCGTAGAATGTCCTCGTACTCGAACATGATTTCTTCTTCGAATATCGATTTCAGGACCACGGCCGCCGCGCCGTTCTCTTCAAAATCGCGCACGCCTTTAGCGGTCGCGCTCAATCCGGAACTGCCGGCGATCAACGGGTTTTTCAATTTCAGACCGAGATACTGCGTTGCCAGATCGACCATCTTTCGCTCTCTCCTTTCCAATTATCTGATGCGCGGGTTCAATGGTATGTGTTGTCACGCGATATCACTTGCGTTGTCTCCCGGTCAATCAGTTTCCGTTTAGCCGCATGAAACTTCTTGACTTGATACGGTCTTTTTGGTCTGAAAGGAAATGAACCACGGCACCTAGAGCCGCCCGTTTCAGGAGGGAAGCCTACCATGGCACTGATTGACAAACTTGAGGATATGTTCGGCACCAAGAAGAAGACGCCCGTAGAACATGCCGATTTAAAAGAGATTTTCTGCAAACGCCAAGACGATGACTTCGTCAGGCGCGTCCGCACCGCGGCCACCGGCTGCGAGTACAGCAACCCGGACGGCAGCCAGCGCCAGGAAACCTTGGGCAAACTAAAAGCCGGCGAGAGAGTGCGGCTGATCTGGGGCGGGCCCGGCGCGGGCACTAAAAACACGGTCTACGTCGTGCGCAAAGGCAAAAACAAGGAGCTGTCGATGCCGGACTGCTTCGGCCGCCTGAATGACAAGCTCGCCGCGGAGGTGATCCGGCGGCTGACCCAGGACAACGTCGTCACGTCGGCAAAAGTGATCCGGATCACCGGCGGCACCCGCAAGACCTCGCGCCTGGGCTGCGTGCTGGAATTGTCGATGTATCCCGGCCCTAAAAAGAAAAAAAGATTCTCTTTTTTCTAGGCGATTTCGCGCGTCTTGTGAAACCTGACCCCCGGCCATTTTTCCATATGATAGCCGAGCTGCCACTCGCTGGTCGTCAGAAAGGACAGGCATCCTTCGGCGTCTCGGGCCAGGCTGTTGGCGTTCTCCCGCTCGAACTCGACCATTTTTTTCCGGTCGGCGCTGTCGACCCAGCGGGCCACGGCCACCGCGACCGGTTCGTAAACGGCATCGACGCCGTATTCCGCTTTGAGCCGCGCCATGGTCACCTCGAACTGCAGGAGGCCGACGGCCCCTAGAATATAGTCGTTGCCTTTCAACGGCCTGAAAACCTGCACGGCCCCTTCCTCCGCAAGCTGGGTCAACCCTTTCTGAAGGTGCTTGATCTTCAGCGCATTCTTGAGCCGCACCCGCCTGAAGTGCTCGGGCGCGAAATTCGGAATGCCGTTGAATTTCAAGGGTTCCTTGCCGGTAAAGGTGTCGCCGATTTTAATGGTGCCGTGGTTGTGAATCCCGATGATGTCACCGGGAAAGGCCTCCTGCACGTTTTCGCGGTCCTGGGCCATGAAAATGGTGGCGTTGGCCAGCGCTATCTCCTTGCCGATGCGGTGGTGGACGACCTTCATGCCGCGGGTGAACTTGCCCGAACAGATCCTGACAAAGGCGATGCGGTCGCGGTGAGCCGGGTTCATGTTGGCCTGGATCTTGAAGGCAAAGCCCGAAAAGTCGTCCTCGTAAGGCGAAACGGCGCGCGATACAGCGCTGCGGGGCCCCGGGTGGGGCGCCATTTCCACGAAGGCGTCGAGCATCTCCCGCACGCCGAAATTGTTGACGGCGCTGCCGAAAAATACCGGCGTTTGGCTGCCTTTAAGAAATTGATCGATCGCGAAAGGATCGACAGCCCCTTCGATCAGGGCGATGTCCCGGCGCAGGTCCTCGGCCTGACCGCCCAGCAGGTTGTCCAGGCTCGGATCGGACAGCGCGGTGATGACGACGCCCTCCGGCGCACGGGTTTGTCCGCCGGGCCTGAAAAGGTGCAGCCGCTGGTGAAAAAGGTCGTATACCCCCTTGAAGCTTTTGCCCATGCCGATCGGCCAGGAAAGCGGCGTGCATTCGACCTGCAGCTTGTTTTCGATGTCGTCGAGAATATCGAGCGGCGCCATCCCCTCACGGTCGAGTTTGTTGATGAAGGTCGTGATGGGGGTATTTCTCATCCGGCAGACTTCCATGAGTTTTTCGGTCTGCGGCTCCACGCCCTTGGCATTGTCGATGACCATCAGGGCGCTGTCGACCGCGGTCAGCACCCGGTAGGTGTCCTCTGAAAAGTCCTGATGCCCCGGCGTGTCGAGCAGGTTGATCTCGTAGCCGTTGTAGGTGAACTTCATGACCGAGGTGGTGACCGAAATCCCCCGTTCCTTCTCGATCGTCATCCAGTCGCTGGTCGCGTGCCGGGCCGCATGCTTGGCCTTGACCGCCCCGGCCTGCTGAATCGCGCCGCCGAAAAGGAGCAGCTTTTCGGTCAAGGTCGTCTTGCCGGCATCGGGATGGCTGATAATACCGAAAGTCCGCCGGCGGTTGATCTCGTTTTGACAATGCTGGTTCATGTTCTACGGTCTTCCGAATATCCGGCCGGGCCGTGTGACTGCCCGGCGGCGTTGATTGCGTCACCCCTGGCCGCGCACATTTCCGGCGCCGCTGTCCCACGCCGCCTGCTCGTCGGCGATGTGCACATCCGGGTTGCCCTTGCGGCGGCGGATCACCCGGGTCGCCCCGGACGTGCTCTTGAGGGGGGCGTTCTGCAGGCCGACCCGTTCGGCCTGGGCAAAGAGTTCACACAATTTTGCTTCGATCATTTTCCTTTTGGCTTCGTCCATCGATTCTTTCCTGTCAATCTTTCCTGTTAATGGGTGTTTAATGTTATTAATCGGTAAAAAAACGTCACCGCCCAGCGGATTGCACAATCCGGTGCGCTTCAAACCACTAAAAGTCAGCGTTTGCAGGGTGCCGCAGATGCAAGGCGTCGGGCGCGCGGGCGTACTTTTGGTATTCCAGTGCCCGACAACACACCAGATGCGGTGCCCTTCGGTCAGCGTTTGCAGGGTGCCGCAGGTGCAAGGCGTCGGGCGCGCGGGCGTACTTTTGGTATTCCAGTGCCCGACAACACACCAGATGCGGTGCCCTTCGGTCAGCGTTTGCAGGGTGCCGCAGATGCAAGGCGTCGGGCGCGCTGGCGTACTTTTGGTATTCCAGTGCCCGACAACACACCAGATGCGGTGCCCTTCGGTCAGCGTTTGCAGGGTGCCGCAGATGCAAGGCGTCGGGCGCGCTGGCGTACTTTTGTACGTCAAGTGCCCGACAACGCCGCAGATGCGGTGCCCTGCGAACGCTGACCCGATCGGTTGTATTTCCACAATTTATTCGCCAATACCAGGAATGACGAAACAAAAAAAGAAAAATGGGAAAAATACCGGGCGGTGAATACCGCCTTATGAAGGGGCTTGAATTTTTTTCAAGACATTAGTAGCAATGATAAATCATCTGCGTCCGCTTGGCAAGTTTTCAGTTATCGTCCGGATGTTTTCATAAAGGACGGCGGCCTGTCAAGCTGAATTCCACCGATGGCGCCACGCCGGCTCCGATAGATAGAGTGCCCATCGGCGATCTTTTTTAGGCACTGGTACGTATCCAATTCATGAATAGGCCGCCAATCGCCGCTTTGGCATATTTTCCAAAAATACCAAACTTTTACGGTTGACAAATCGCCAGATTCAGCTAAAATCTGTCATTTGAGTTTTATAAAAGGTAAAATCGCCCGACGGCGACAAATGCAACTCTACGGGTCAAGGGGTGGTCGTGACAGCGACCGTCGAATCTCTGCGGTTAAGAGAAGTTCTTTGATGAATATGGCACCCTAGCCGCTTCCTGTCCGGCAGTTCGATCCACCGCCCGCAGCGCTCGCCTCCCGCCGCGACCCATAAACCCCAAGTGGGTGAAAACCGTGCACACAACCGAAGATACGCCTCAATCTCTTTCCAGCACTTCCGACAGCGCCAGCTTGCCCGAATTATTTGACCGGCCCTCGGACATCGCCACCATTCAAGCCGTTTTGCCGTTTGCCGAGCCGTTTTTCTGCCGCACCAACGAAAACGTGCTCAGCCATGGCAGCGCCTCACGTTGTTTTTATTATGTCGAGCGGGGTACCGTCGAGGTCTCCTACTCCGAGCAGGGCGCCAAAATACTGGTGTCCCTTATCGGGGCTGGAAATTTTTTCGGTGAAATCGGTTTTTTTGACGGGACGTCGCGCGTCCGTGACATCCGCGCCCCCGAGGAGGCGGTGATCCTGCGCTTCGACCCGCAAACCCTGGCGCGCATCGAAAAGGAGCGGCCGTCTCTTTATGGCCATTTCCTGACGGTCATCATCCGCAAGGTCTGCACCAAGTTCCGCGGCGTGCTCGAAGAACAGGCCCCGCTGACCGCCTATGGCGCTTCCCTTTCCGCGGGGCGGCGCAGCTTCAGCATGCCCAAAGCGCTGCCTGAACAATTCTTTCAGACCGATGAATGGCGGACAGTCAATCGGATTATCGAAGAATTCAAATCCCAGTTCTACCACCTCTCCTACAACTTGCAGCAGGACGGCTCACCGGAGCTTTCCCGGGAACTCAAAGACCAGGGCCATCAGGTTCTGGGCCGTTTCAACGAACACCTGCAGGGATTCCAGGACCTGCCCAGTGACGCGGAAACCGCGGATTTGATGTGGGGTTACGTGTTCAAGGAGATATTTCCCTATTTCATGCGCAGCCGGTTTGCCGAAAGGGCCTATTTCAAGCCGCGCGGCTATGCCGGTGATTATCTGCTGATGGAGATGATCTACCGCGGCCACCCCAATGGCGATGGCAAGCTCGGCCGCCTGGTGGACGACTGGTGCCTCAACACCACCGCGGCCAAGTCGGTTCGCGGACGGCGCAAGCTGCTCAGCCGGGAGCTGGCCGCCCTGAGCTGGCCGTTTCTGACCCAGAGCCGACCCGTGCGGATTATGAACCTGGCGTGCGGGCCAAGCCGCGAACTATTCGATTTTCTCGAAGCCAGTGACGCCAGTGACCTGGTCGAGGCCCTGTGCATCGATATCGACACCGATGCCCTGGCCTATACCCAGAACCAGGTCGATTCCGGAAATCACCGCGCCTCCATCCGGCTGATGAATGAAAACATCGTCAAGTGGGCCCTGGGCCGCAACCGCCAGGCCATCGAAACCCAGGACATCATCTATTCGGCCGGCCTGACCGACTATTTTGACGACCGCCTTTTCGAAGCCCTGATCCGGCGCTGTTATAACCACCTGAAGCCGGGCGGAGTAATGCTGATCGGCAACTTCGCCCCCAACAATCCGGAACGCATGTTCATGGATCACATCATGCAGTGGAAGCTCTTTTACCGGGACAAGGATGCCATCGTGGCGCGCGTGGCGGCCAGCCCCTTTGGAAACAATGTCGAGGTCCTGGCCGAATCCGAGGGTGTCAACCTGTTCATCAAGGCCGTCAGGACCAAATGATATCCCAAACCTTACGAGAAAAACCCCCCGGAAAATCATCATCCCCCCCGTCGACCCTGCCGGGTGGTGACGCGGCGGCGCCTGATGGGCGCATGGCCGAATATCGTCGTGAAATCCAGGAACTGTTCCACACGCGGTTACGCGCCATTCTTTGGGTGGGTGTCTTTTTCTACCCACTTTTTTCCATTCTGGACTTCGTCGTGGCCCGGCCGTACTTCGATCTGTTTGTGGCCTACCGGCTGGGTTTTTCCCTTTTCTGCTATCTGTCGCTTTACTTCCTGCGTTTTGCCATCGCCCGGCGGCAGGTGTTTTTAATCAGCCTCATCGCCTACCTCGCGGGCGGCGCCACCATTTCGATGATGGTCGTCCATTTGGGGGGTTACGGGTCGAGCTACTGCGTCGGCATCCTGATGGTGCTGGTGACCTATACCGCCATGCTGCCGCTGACCGTCCGTCAGGCCGTTATTTCCGGCGTGCTGCTCTATGGCATCTACGTGGTGCCCATTCTCATCTTTAACCGCCCCACAAGCGCCGGCCTGGACCTGTTCTTCGGCTACAACTTCTTTTTCATCCTTCTTTACGCGATATCGGTCTTGCAGTGCAGCGCCGAAACCAAGGCCAGGAAAAGAGAATTCGCCCTGCGCACCGAACTGGAAAACGTCAATGACCAGCTGGCCTATCACGCACAGAACTTGGAGGTCGAAGTCGACAAGCGCGCCATGGCGCTGGAGGAGTCCGAGCTACGCTATCGGGAACTCTACGAGAACATCGTCGATATGGTCCTTTTGGTCGATCATCACGGCCAGATTGTAAAGGCCAACCCCCGTTTTTACGAGACTCTGGGCGCCACGAACGGCGACAGCGGCCGCAAGACCGTTTTTCGGGACGTCCTGTTGCCGGAAGATGCTCACTGGGTCGAAAACCAGCTGCAGGCCTGCCTGGAGGTGGGCAAGGATCTGAAGGGCCTTCAATTCAGAGTCAATGCACGCAAAGGCGAGGTCCTGGATGTGGAGTGCAATGCCCGGCCGATCGGCGGCAAATTGCATACCGTGGGCATGCAGATGGTGATCCGGGACATCAGCAAGCGCAAGAAACTCGAGCGCGAACTGCGCTGTTCATATGAGAACCTGCGCCAGGCGCGAACCGCCACCATCCTGGGGCTCGCCAAGCTGGCGGAATTCCGCGACAGGGGCACCGGTAAACACCTGGAGCGGATCTGCCACTACACCCGCATCCTGGCCAAGGAACTCGCGCACCGACCGGCTTATCTCGGCTACATCACGCCCCAGTATCTCGACGACATCAGCCTGTCGTCCATTCTACACGACATCGGCAAGGTCGGCGTCCCGGATGCGATCCTGCTCAAGCCCAACCGGCTCACCAGCGCTGAGTTCGAAATCGTCAAGAGCCACTGCATATTAGGCGGCGACGTTCTCAAGGCGGCCGAAAGCCAGGTGCGGGGGCCCTCGTTTCTGACGATCGGCAAGCAGATCGCCTACCACCACCATGAAAAATGGGACGGCTCCGGCTATCCCTCCGGACTGGCCGGTGAAACGATTCCGCTCTCGACGCGCATCGTCGCCCTGGCGGACGTCTACGATGCCCTCACCTCCCAGCGCAGTTACAAGCCGGCTTTCAGCCACGAGGAATCGGTGGCGATCATCGTGCGCGAGAAGGGCCGCCACTTCGCCCCGGATGTCGTCGAGGCGTTTCTCTCCCATGAAGAAGAATTCAACGCGGCGCGCCGCGAAATGCATGACAGTCTGGAAATACCCCCCGAACCCCACTACATGTCCGGCCGCTGACCTCGCCGGGATGCCAGCTCACGATTTATTAACTTCCCTCTCTGGAAACGGCGATACTTCTCTTCTTCAGGTTCAGGGCGCACTCAAAAATAACGTCACATTATTCGGCGCGACAGTGTTTGTGGCTCAATTTTGGACCGGAAGCAGTTTTTGCTTCTGCAGATCCTTTATGACCAGCGCGATCACCTCATCGATGACGGTGTTGACCGACGTGACGTTTTCCGAGGTCGACTGCCCGGACCACAGCAGCCGTTCGGTTTTCACGTCGTAGAGATTGGTCTCCAGCCTCACAGTGGCGACCTCGCCGGAAACCCCCGGGTCGTGCACCCGGTCGAACACGTAGCCGTAATAATTGTAATAGCCGCCGTAGACCGGCCCGGTGCGGGTAAAGACCTCTTCTTTCTCCAGGCCGGCCAGATGCGAGATGATCACGGCGTCATTGCCGTATTTTTCCACGGCCTGCCGGATGACGTCCTTTTCCAGCTTAAGGTCGCGCGGCATGGGGATCGCGTCCCCGCTGGCGACGGCCTCGATGCCGGTGGCCTGCAGCTGCCGAACGAACTTGGTCTCGAAGGTTTCCCGGTTCTGGGCCTTGTCGGCAATGACGATCACCAGGACATCGGCGACCGGCTTGCCGCGCCGGGCCTCGTCCACCCAGGTGTGCGACAGGCGGGTGCCGGCGCAGGAAATCGTCAGAATGCCGAAGAGGATCCCCCAGACCCACCACTTGAACAAATGTCGTTTCATTGAAATTTCCTCTCTATCTCCGGCCGATGTCCGCGACCGCGGATCACCAGGCCTGTGCCCCCTTGCAGTAAACTCCATGGTTGCATAGACGTTGAACGGTCATTAACCGCGATTTCCGCTGACTCCCTCGCCCACGGGGAGCGGGTTGGGGTGCGGGTAAAAAAATCGTAACTTGTTGCCGCTTAAAGTATGGACAACATAGCAACAGATCGCGCTGATGTCCCCCGGTGCGCCGGTTCACGGCCGCAGCACCTCGAAGGCCGGCGTGGTGACGGACGGCGGCATTTTCTCCCACTCGCCGCCGCAGAAGCGGGCGCGCACCGCGTAGCGGCCCGCCGGAAGAGCGGCGGGCAGGCGCCACTGGATTGAGGCCATCTGGTCGATGTCCTCAAATTGCGGGCAGGCCGCGGAGGCTGTTTTAAGAGACGGCCTAAAGGAAACCGCCATTTCGGCCCCGCCGGCGCCATCCAGGCGATCGAGGGCGAATTCGGGCGCCACGCCGATCGGAAAGGCCGTCATCCGGATGAACCGCAGGGTCACGACATCGCCCGCCCTATAGCGATCAAAATCGGCCACCAGGCCGACCAGCTTGTTGTCGTCCGAAATGCCGGTGCCCACGCCCGAGGTCGTTTCGTCCCAGGACCGCGCCGGTCCCACGTCGATGTGCACCGTGTCCCCGTGGTAGTAGCCGGCGCCGCCGAACTTGAGTTCCTTGACCGTCTGCCAGATACGCCGCGCCGGCACCCCCGCCATCTCGATGTCGGCCGCCATGCCATATTGGTGCAGGCTGGCCTTGGCCGCCAGGCCGCCGCGCCGGCGCACGCCGGTGTTGTATTCCGGGCTGCGGTACCCGGAGGTAATGGTGATCTTCGCTGCCTTGCGGAAGCGGTCCTGCAGAAAGTCCAGGTATTCGAGCAGCCGCAGGGACAGCTCCGAGGGCGGCGCGTCGGCGGGAACATCGAAGAGGCGGCCGATCGCCGCAAGGGCCGCCTCGTCATAGCCCTGGGCCCCGTTGCGATAGCGTCCGGAGAAGGAACGCCCGTTTTTTTGGCTCACCAGCTCGATTTGTCCGTCGCCGCTGTAGAAAAACCGTTTTGGACTCTCAGCGACGGCCCTGAGTGGTGCGGCCGCCATAATCGAGCCCGCCACTATCAAGACCATCAGGAGCGATGGCAACTTCCGCGCGGCGCGATTCGGCATCATGTTACCGTCACAGCCGGTTTTCGCAATTACCAGTTTATCTGGCTCGATATTTTCAAAAGCACCGAATGCCGGATTATCCTCTGCCATTCGTACCTACCTTCCATAGGCGTTATGATGACGGTTGTGGCAAAACCGAAGGGCGATAAATGCGTTAAGATGAAGTTTGGCAAGGCCAGAGGGAGAAGGCTGTATAAGTCATACGCCGACGACCGATAACGCCGCCAAACTTCATTTTGGCGAATTTATTCTGAAATATCAAAGACTTGTGACGCCGTCACCCGCAGCAGTTCGGCCGGCCTCAGCCGCAGCATGGCGTCGATGTCGCCGCCGCCGCCATAGACCAGGTCCAGGCGGGGGATGGCGGGCGCCACCAGCGTGCGCAGCGCCTGAAGGTGACCGAAGGGCGGCATGCTGCCGACCACGTAGCCGGTCATGGCCAGGGCCTGATCGGCATCGGCAAACCGGACCCGTTTGCGCCCCACGCCCAAGAACATCGCCAGCTTCTTGCGGTCGACCCGCGCCGTTCCATTGTTGATCACCAGCAGCGGACGATCTTCAATGACAAAGACCAGCGATTTGATGACCTGTTCGGCCGCGACCTTGAGTTCGCGGGCCGCGTCGTCGACCGTTGAGGTGTGCGCCGCCATCGGCAGGATGGTCGCATCGATGCCCCGCTCCGCGATGAACGTTTGGAGATCTGCGCTGGTTAAAGTTTTGGGCGGCATGCGACCAATTCCTCCTTCAGGCATCGACCGTGAATGATATGAACGTCTTCCTCTTAAAAAACAAAAATCAGGGGGTTTTTTTGACGGCGCCGCTATGCTTCTGCTTATCCGCCGCCGACGGAGTCTCGGCCGGCTGGGGGCATTGGTTTATACCGAAGTGCCGCCCGAAGTCCTGGGTCCAATAGTACTGAAGCTTGCTCTCGGGCGCTTCGGCGTAGCCGACGCCGATATCACAGAAATCCGGATTAAGAATGTTTTTCCGATGGCGCTCGCTCTTCATCCAGTTGTCAACGACTTCTGCGGGCGTCCGCTGGCCGGCGGCAATGTTCTCGCCGGAGACGCGATATTCATAGCCGGCGGCGGCGATGCGCTCGTTGAAATCCCGGCCGTCACGGCCGGTGTGATCGAAGTAATTGTGTTCGGCCATGTCCCGGGAGTGGTTTTCAGCCGCTGCGGTCAGTTCTTTATCGTAGCTGAGAGGATGCAGACCGCGGGCCGTTCGCTCCTTGTTGACCAGCTCGATGACGTCCGATTCGAAATCAGCCGCGGCCAGGCCGACAAGGAGCAGCCAGAGGCCGGTGGCGATGAGCCATGTGAATCGTTTGGGCGACATGAGAAAACTCCTGATAAAAAATGTTGACCCATTTTTTATGAAATTATCAATAGGGAGCCGCGCGTTTTTCCGCTTTGCAAGTATCAAGTTTCGAGGCTCAAATATCGTGCCCTTCACCGCGACAGCGTGTGCAGGAACAGCTCCGCGCCATCGATGTGCTTTTCGGCCAACTCTACCAGATGGCGGTGATGGGTGAAGAAAATCACCTGGGTGCGGCGCGCGAGTTCCGCCAGGACCTGCAATGTGGCGGCGGCGCGCTCGTCGTCGAACATGATCAAAATGTCGTCGACGATGAACGGCAGCGGTTCGTTGGTCTGCAGGTAGGCCTCCAGCCCCGCCAGCCGGAGCGCCAGGTAGAGCTGGTCCGCGGTCCCGTCGCTCATGCCCTCCACGGTGACGGTCTCTCCGGCCCCGGGCCGCACGCCGACGATCACCGGGCGCCCGTCGGCGGCGAACTCGGCCCGGATGCCGGCAAAGGCGCCGCCCGTGATCCGGCCGAAGAGGGCCGAAGCCCGCAGCAGAATCGGACCCTGGCTCTTGTCGCGGTAGCGCTCGATGGCCAGGTTCAGCACCCGGGCGGCGATCTTGAGGCGCGCGAAGTGCGTAACGTCGGTGTCGAGGGCGCCCAGGATGACCTGGAACTCCTCGGCCAGCTCGGCCGCCTTGGCGCTGCCGTCCATGCGGCTCAATTCGGCCCTTTCGCTGCCGATGGTCTGATCGAGGTCGGATCGGGCACTCGCGCGCTCTTCGATGGCCGCCGCCAGACAATCGATCTCGCCGGCGATGCCGTCCGGGTCGACCGCGAGGGCCTCGGCCATAAGGTCCTCCACCGTGGCGCCGCCGGACAGCTTGTGCAGCCGGGCATCGATATTCTTAAGGTCGGATTCGATCTGCCGGCGGCGGGTCGAGCGCCGCTCGGCCTCGGCCAGTTCGTCGGCCCTTTCGCAGCCGGCCTGCGCGCACATGGCCTCCAGCCGGCTGCCGATCTCGAGGATGTCCTCACGCGCCTGACCGAGACGCTCCCGCTCCCGCGCCAGTTGCTTTTCGAGCGTCTCGCGCTTCGAGCGGTTTTCGCGCGTGCGGTTGAGCCGGGCGTGCAGCTCGAGCGCGGTCTCCTCGGGCGGCCGATCGGCCAGATCCGGCGCCAGCGCTGCCGCCAGCCGCCGGGCCGCGTCTGAAAACGCATCCGTGTCGCGGTCGATCCCATCGATGCGCTTTTGGAGAATTCCGGCCTCCTTGAGCTTGTCGAAGAGGCTTTTGAGATCCTCCATGACGGCCAGGGCCTCGGCCGGCAAGGCGCCGGCCGCCAGGCCGATCGGCCGTACGGCGTCTTCCCATTGCCGCTGCCACTGCCGCTGCTCTTCTTTATTCAGTTCCAGGCGCGCCCGGGCCGCTTCCCGTTCTTTTTCCCGCCCGGCCTTGTCCCGCACCAGCCGGTCGCGCCGGAGAAGAAAATCGTCGGCGTCCTTGACCGTATTTTGGGCCCGATGGATCAGAGCGCTAAGCGGTTCGTCCGCCGCCACCGTTAGGCCGGCACACTCCCGCAGACACCGCACCAGTTTGGCGCGCTGCGCGTCGATATCGGCTTTCAGGGCGTCGGCCCGCGCCCGGCGCGTCCGCACCTCTTTTAGCTTTTCGGCCAACACGCGAAATTGCCGCGCCCATTGCCCCATTTCGCGGGCGGTTCGCGGAGTGATGGCCAGCGGCCGCCAGGCGCCCGCCCATTCGGCCGCCAGGTCGCTTTCTTCTTTTTCGGCCGCCGCCAGCTCGGTTTCCAACTGCGCCAGTTGGGTCGTGTCGGCAGCCTGATCGGCCAGAAGCCTGGCCTTGGTGGCGACCCGGTCGGCCTCGCGCCGCAGTCGGTCCGACACCGCATCCGCCTGGAGCAGGTCCGCCTCGAACGCCGCGCCGACACTTGCAGCTCCCGGCGTCGCCGCCAGGTAGGCCTGCAACTCGTCGCCCGAAACCGGGGTGCCGTTCAGCTGGTCGAACAGGAGGCGCCAGCCGCGATCGCGCTTGGCCCGCGCCGCTAAAAGGTCTTCCTCCGTGGGCACTTCGCGTTCCAGACGCTGGGTCTCGATCTGCCGTTTTTCATCCTGCAGGCGTTCGCACGTTTTCCCGCTGTCGGCCTTTAAGGCGTCGATGCGCCGGGCGAGGGCCCCGAACCGATCTTCGAAGGTTTGAATCGTCTCCGCCGATGGTGCCGCCAGGGCCTCCAGGTCATCGAGCCCATGATGCGCCAGTCCCAGCCCGACCTGCTCGAGGGCGATGGTGCGCCGCGCGGAGTCGAGCTCGACCTGCTCGGCCCGGTTGTGTTTTTCGAGCGGACCGAATTCGACGGCGGCGGCCAGCGCCGCCCGCAGTTCATCGACCACCGGCGGGTCACCGCCGTCCGCGAGGTCTTTTTCGATGCCGGCGATCTCGAGCGTCAGCACCGCCAGCTTGCCGTGCGCGTCCTCGCCGTGAGCAACGATTCTTTCGTACCGGGCGCCGAGTTCCTGGATCTTCACCGCGTCGTTTCTCTTGATCCGCAGTTTTTCGGCCTGTTCCAGCGTCAAATCGTCGCGCAGGCTGCGCAGCAACTCCCGGGCCTCACCGAGCAGGGTGCGGCGGCGCGTTTCAAGGCTCAGCCGGTCCCGGGCGGCCTTGCGCTGGCTGCCGAGTTCGCGGTAAATTTCCTCGACCGGCTCGGCACTCTCCAGAAGATCCGTGGCGATGCCCAGCTCCGCAATGGCCTGCTGGTGCAGGGCCCTGTTTTTTTGGGCGCGGTCGCGACCGGCTTCGGCCAGGCGGATTTTTAACAATTGCTCCTGCCGTTTCTCCGCGAAATCCTGCGGCAGGAGAACAGCATCGGCGTCGGCGGCCAGATCGCCGCTCAGCTCCCGGCGTTCGGCAATCAGCGGCAGGGCTTCGCGGATGCGCTGCAAGCGGTTCAAATCCTTCTGGAGAACGGCCAACTCTTCTTCAACCACCTTTTTTTTGTCCGCGGCCGCCTGCAGGGCCGCGTCGTGCCGGACCCATTCCTGCCCCGGCAGTTGGGCCTCCCGCAGGTCGCGGCGGTTGCGGCTCAGCCGGCTCAGCGCGTCATTTATTTTCGGTTTCTGCCCCGAGGGTCGAAACAGCGCATCGGCCTGCAACTGGAAGTCGTTCTGAATCTCCCTGAGGTTCACGATCCCCGATCCGGCGGCAAAGACCAGCTGGCCCGAATCTCCACCGCCGGCGATGATGTCGCGGCCGCCCCGGACCAGGTCCTCGTAGCCCAGGCCGAACATCGTGGCGAAAAGTTCCGCATCGACCCCGTTCAGCAGTCGTTGCAATTCGGCTTCCTCCACCACGGCCGTGTCGTCCGCGGCGCGCAGGGTGTGGCCGCGCCCCTTGCGCCGAATGACGTCACAGGTGTCGCTCGCGCGGTTCCGCAGGGTCATGCCGATACGCATTTTGGCATAGGGGTGAACGAAGTTGTCCGTCGAGCGCTCGGGGATACCGTAGAGCATGTGCCTCAAGGCCCGCAGTGCCGAACTCTTGCCGGCCTCGTTGCAACCGTAGACGAGATGAAAGCCTTCCCGGCCGGCGCTCAGGTCCAGAGTGATGTCGGTAAACGGCCCGTAGGCGATCAACCGCAGTGCATCGATTCTCATTCGGCGGCCCCCTTCCGGAGCATGCGCCGGATGAGCATCGGCCGCACCTGGTTCAGCACTTCCCCCAGCCAGCCGGGATCGTCGAACCGCACCCCGTCGGCACCTCCTTTAAGTTCGCGCGGCAGCTTTTTTTCAATGTCCGCCAGCTCGTCCGCCAGCTGCCGGCGCGCATCGGGATCGGCCGCCAGTTCGTCGAACAGGGTCAACAGCTCGTCGATGGCCCCCTCGGTGTGCTCGCGGCGCTTGGTCGCGGCCGGCATCGCGAGCCTGAAGTTGACTTTTTCGACCCAGATTCTTCCGCCACCGGTTTCAATCGCCGCCGAGCGGATCTCGTTCGCCCAGCGTTCCGGATCGCCCAGGACCTCGTTGGCGGCCGGGGTTTCGCCCTCGATCTGAACCCGCACCGCCAGCGGCAGCCCCTCGTTTTCCGCCATCAGTTCCGCCAGGCGCCGCCCGAACCCATCCACGATATCGTAGCCGCTTTCCGCGGCGCCCGCATCCAGCGTGGCGGCCACCCAGCGGACCACATCGGTCGGCCGAAAGGCGATGTCCACCCGGTGGTCGTCGTCCACGCTCACCAGCAGGCAGCCCTTGGGACCGGTCTCGCGCGCATGACGGCCCTGCGGATTGCCCGCAAACATGATCGGCGGCGCGTCCAGCACCATCTCCCGCTGGTGGACGTGCCCGAGCGCCCAGTAGTCGTAGCCCATGTTTTTCAATTTCTCGGGCGAGCAGGGGGCATAAGGTTCGTGGCCTTCGCGGCCGGTGAGACACGAGTGCAGCAGCCCGATGTTGAACAGGCCGCGCTCGGCCCGCGGATAGCCGGCCGCCAGGTCCCTGGTGACGGCCGGCGCGGCGAAACTCTGCCCGTGCACCGCAACGTTGATATCAGTCATCCGAAAGGTGGCGGGGTTTTCCGCGGGAAAGGTTGAGACATTGTCAGGCAAACGCAGGGTTTTGGTGATCTTGTTGGCGGCATCGTGATTGCCGGAGGCGATGAAGACCTGAACTCCCGCCTCGCGCAGCCGGGTCATCTGCGCCACGAAGTATAGACCGCTGTTGTAGTCCCGCCAGTCGCCGTCGAAGAGATCGCCGGCGATCAGGACAAAGGCGACTTTTTCGACAATGGCTAATTGCACCAGGGTTTCGAACGCGCGCCGGGTCGCCTGGCGAAACTCCTCGACCGGCGCGCCCTCGTAGCGCTCGAGTTTGTGCAGCGGGCTGTCCAGGTGAATGTCGGCGGTGTGGATGAATTTGAACATCTAATCGAACCGCCCTTTGAACTCCTTAAATTCCCGTTTCAGGTTTTCCAGCTCGTCTCTGAGCGCCTCGATTTCCTGCTCGATCCTGCGGTCGCGGGCGGTTTCCGGGCCGGCGTCCCTGCCGCCCGATGCCGCCGGCTCATCCGGCGCCGCTTCGGGCCGGGCCACCAGCAGATGGGCGAAGCGGGATTCCTTCTGCCCCGGCTGCCGCGGGAGTTGTCGGACCATCTGCCACTCGGCGAGCCGGTCCAGGGTTTCCTGTACTTCCTCCAGGCTCTCGAACGTGCACAGCCGTGCCGTGCGCCCCCGTATTTCGCCGATCGTCTGGGGGCCTCTCAATAAAAGGATGCACAGAACCGCGGATTCGCGCGTGACAAAATTATGCTTGCGGGTGAAAAGCTCCTCGTATTTCGGCACCCGCCCGACGCCGCTTTTAAAAACCAGTTCTTTCTGGACCAGAGCGTCGACAACCTCGCGGACGGTCTGCTCGTCGTAGGAGACCACCGGCTCGCGGTTGGTTTTCTGGTTGCAGGCATTGACCAGGGCATTGAGTGACAGCGGGTAGTATTCCGGGGTCGCCAGCTCCTTTTCGATCAGGCTGCCGAGCACCCTTGTTTCGATCGCGGTGAGATCATTCATCGCCTGACGTCCTCGTAAAAGCCGAAATTTTGTCGATCCGGTTTAATCCTGTTGCCCACATCTTTTCGCCCCCGTGTTCACGACAGGTCCGCAAAGGGTCCCCAAAGGCCGCTTTTCCCTCCGCCGGCCTGACCGATGATGCCGGGCAGACAAACCCGATAATTTTACGCTCACATTGGCAATTTGGTAAAGCGGTAGAATTAGGTTGATAATTTTCTGTTATTATTATATAATTTTTTTGTAACGATTGAGGTTGGTTTCCATAAGGATTCGAAATCAGAACAAAAAATGAATAAAAATCGATTTTCGATCAAAAACAGGTTGACCATACTATATATTGTGTAATATAAATTAGACTATCACAAAATAGGCACTCAATCACGAAGCATCATTTTACCCCAAAATCAAGGCAGTGTACACACCCAAAAACCACTTAAGGGAGGACGTGATGGCAACAGCAAAAAAAACCACAGCTACCAAGAAAACTGCCTCGGCCAAGAAACCAGCGGCGAAGAAGGCCTCTGCCGTGAAAAAAACCACTGCTAAAAAACCCGCCGCACCGAAAAAGGCCGTTGCTGCCAAAAAACCCGCCGCTCCTAAGAAGACAGCCGCCGTGAAGAAGCCCGCCGCCAAGAAGCCGGCGGCAAAAAAGGCGCCCGCTAAAAAACCGGCCGCCAAAAAGGCCGCGGCGCCCAAGAAAGCCACCGCAAAGAAAAAAAGCTAACCCCCCTTCTCCCGCTATCGCGCACTTGAAAACGGGTGGTCAGGATCATTTTTGCGTCTGCAAAGTGGTCATGTCCCCCGTTTTTCTTTTTTGAATGGGGGTCGGGCCATGCTAACTATCTTATATAAAAGAGATTATCTTTCAAAACAGGCTGGTTTTGATGGTAATATCGACGTTTTTGGCATCAAAATGCGGATTATAAGATTTATGAGGGGAAATTAACTGTGGCCAGAGCCAAAAGACATTACATCGCCGGAAAAGTTTGGCATATCACGCACAGATGTCACAAAAGAGAATTTTTGCTCAAGTTCGCCAAGGACAGGCGGCGATGGCTGCAGTGGCTTTTTGAGGCAAAGAAACGCTATGGACTGAAAATTCTGAACTATGCGGTGACGTCAAATCACATCCACCTGCTTGTCGTGGACGACAGCCAAAGAGAAACGATCCCGAGATCACTGCAGCTGGTGGCAGGCCGCACGGCACAGGAGTACAACGACCGCAAAGACCGTAAAGGGGCATTCTGGGAAGACCGCTACCACGCCACCGCCATCGAAACGGGGGAGCACCTTCTGAGGTGTCTGGTCTATATCGACCTGAATATGGTGCGCGCCGGGGTGCTGACGCATCCCTCCGAATGGATTTTCGGAGGGTATCGCGAGATCCAGTCGCCGCGCCGCAAATGCGTGCTCATCGATTATGAAAAATTAGCGGCGCTATCCGGCTGCCATGACTATGATTCGTTCCGCCAATCTCATCGAAAATGGGTGGAGGCATCCCTGGCAAGCGGGAAAAACAATTATGACAACAAGTGGACGCGAAGCATTGCCGTCGGCGGGAAGAAGTTTGTCAGTTTAATAAAAGCAGGTCTCGGCGCAAGCGCCGGCGGGCGGCGGGTTCGTAAAGTGCCGGACGGCTACGAACTCAGGGAAAACCGAAATTCCTATATCGCAGATTCCAGCCTTCAAAAGAACGATATAGGCCTTGAAAACACCTACCTGTGGGAGAGTTTTCTTTAGATATCAAACAGCTATGACGGCCCGACCCCAAGCCTTCTACAAGAGTGGAAAGACGAATGTCGTTTGAATGATTTTCCATACGCGACACGACCGCCTTAGCGATCCCAGTCCCGCTAACCGTGTTGTTGGGCCACATGCTCCGACCAAGGTTTAATCTTTTTCAATAAAGGCCCAAGAGTGTGCTCAGCAACCTCAGTATCGTGGGCAACTTGCGCTCGCAGCCAGTAACCATTGGATAAACCGAAAAATCGGCATAAACGTAAATCGGTATCTGCTGTTATCGAGCGCTTGCCGGAGACAATTTCACTGATACGCTGAGCGGGCACACCAATTTCTTTAGCTAACCGATACTGGCTGAGCCCCATAGGTTTTAAAAATTCTTCCAACAAGATCTCGCCGGGAGTGATTGGTTCGAGCTTTTTCATAATAGTAGCTCCTCAATGGTAATCAACGATTTCAATTTCTTCAGCACCGGAATCTGTCCATCGGAAGCAGAGCCGCCACTGATCGTTGATACGAATGCTATGCTGACCAGAACGTGAACCCTTGAGCGCTTCAAGATGATTACCGGGCGGTACCCTTAAATCATCAAGTCGATTAGCGATTTCAAGCTGCCTGAGCTTGCGCCGTGCAACCCTGGCTATATTTACAAACTGTTTGACAGAATGCCCTTTTGACAGCGCTTCTGTTTTATCGCAGTTGAATGACCTGATCATGTGAATAGTAATAACGCATGCCGTGATTAACGTCAAGCATGGGTGCTCATCGATTCGATCATGAGAAAAAAGCGGACAAAAAAATCCAAAACAGCATCCTCGCCGATCTTTTGTTTAGTAATGATATGGGAGAAAAAAAAACTATGGCCAGAGCCAAGAGACACTATGTTACCGGAAAAGTTTGGCATATCACGCACAGATGTCATAAAAGAGAATTTTTGCTCAAGTTCGCCAGGGACAGGCGACGATGGCTGCAGTGGCTTTTCGAGGCCAGAAGACGCTATGGATTGCAGATTCTGAACTACGTCGTGACCTCGAATCATATCCACCTGCTCGTCGTGGACGGCGGCCAAAGGGACACGATCCCGAGGTCCCTTCAGTTGGTGGCCGGACGCACAGCACAGGAGTACAACGACCGCAAAGGCCGTAAAGGGGCATTCTGGGAAGACCGCTACCACGCTACCGCCATAGAAAAGGGGGAACATCTTCTGAGATGCCTGGTCTATATCGACTTGAATATGGTGCGTGCCGGAGTTCTGACCCATCCATCCGAATGGATCTTTGGAGGGTATCGCGAGATCCAGTCGCCGCGCCGTAAATGCGTGCTCATCGATTATGAAAAGTTAGCGGCACTATCCGGTTTCCACGACTATGATACGTTCCGCCAATCTCATCAAAAATGGGTGGAAGCCTCGCTGGCAAACGGGAAAAACAAGTATGATGACAAGTGGACGCGGGGCATTGCCGTCGGTGGGAAGAAGTTTGTCAGTTTAATAAAAGCAGTTCTCGGCGCAAGCGCCGGTGGGCGACGGGTTCGGAAAATGCCGGACGGCTACGAACTCAGGGAAAGCCAAAATTCCTATATCGCAGATACCGGCCTTCAAAATGACGATATAGGCCTTGAAAATACCTATCGGTGGGAGAATTTTTCTTAAAAATAAGATAGATGTGACGGCCCGACCCCAAGCCTGCTAAAAACCTTCCCGCCGATCCCAGGCGATTTCTCACCAACACCAAGAATTGCGGTTATCTTGAAGTGTTGTAAAAAAAGGTCAGGTCAGGAGTGGGGGTCACAGGAGTGGGGGTCGGGCCATGCTAACCAACTGATATGGCAGTATTTGTCATTGAAAATATGCTGAATTCGAGGGCAATAATGATGTTTTTGGCAGCGAAAAGGAAAATGAGATGATATCAGCCAAACTTTTGGAATTTAGAATTTAAGGTTTCTCTGAAATTGAGACCATAACGCCGTTTTCAAATCCCAAAAGAGCGATATAGGCTTCGATAAAGGCCATATTTTGAATCTATTCCTTTAAATATCAATAATATATTATGGCCCGACCCCCAAACTTAAGCCTGGCACCGGCTGCGGGCCTGCAGGTAGAGCGAGGATCTCAACCCACCGTCCGTCAACAGCAGCGTCAACGCCGCAACCCACTTCTTTGGCACATTGTCGCACAGCAATCCGGTTTCGCCGTGGATGACTTTTTCCTTGTAGGGCGTGAGATTGGAGAAGATGCCCGCGGCGCCCAGGCGCGTGATGTCGAACATCTTGCTGTGAGACCGCGCGCGGTTGAAGGGCGTGTCGAAACAGGGAGCGAGCCCCGCTTGATATCGGACGGTGCCGGCGTAGGCGAGATAATCCTTCCAGGGCATGGGGTGAACGACCCGCACCCGCGGAATGCCGCGGTAAAGTCGCCGGACGCGATCGGTGCCCGTGATTTCGAACCAGGCGCCGGGAACCGTCTTCTGAACCTGCCTGACAATCGGCACCAGCCACTCGATTTCGCGGCGGTGAGCCCAGGTGCCGTGATAGAAATAGACCGGCGCCGGCTCGCCGACCTTCTCTTGCCCCAAATACGTCGGCTCGCAGAGTTTAGGCGACGACCGTGCGTAGCGTTTCGCCAGCTCCGGCGTGGATACCCACACCTCGCTGCACAGCCGGCCCAGATGCCGGCGGGCAAGCGCATAGCGCCACCCTGTCTTCAATGCATACCGGAAGGGAAGTTCACGAGTGCGGGCGGCGGCGGGAATATCGTCGTCCATCAGATACACCACCCCGGCCAGCCTCGATTTTTGGTCCTCCAGCCAGCGCAGCCAGCATGATGGGGCGTGCCGCACCACCACAACCAGCACATCCTCACCCATCCTCAGCTCGTTCGGGGACGTTTTCAGGACATCCACATACCGCACCGCGACGCCGAACCGCGTCTCCAGCCGGCCCCGCAGGTAAATGTCTGTGGTCGGTATTATTCCGGGCGACAACACGAGAGCCTGGCGCGGCGGCCGCAGCCTATAGTTTCCGCCGGGGACAAACAGTCCTTTGCCCCCACTGATCATTTCGAGCACACTCGCGAGCCCCGCCCCCATCACGATGCCGAAACCTCCATTAAGCATCACAATTGAAAAACCGGTTTTCGGCACTTACCCGAGCCGGTGATTACCTGCGTCACGATATTCGCCACTTCGACAATGGTAGGATAAGCGGGATTCGTCCAAGCTGCCTCTGGGTCCGGAAGTGGTTCGCGAAAAAAAAGACCATCTGACCGATTCAAATATGTATTCGCAATATACTTGTATAATGGCGTTTTTTCATCAGCAAGCTGCCGCCTGATTTTAGGGTGTATAGGCGACTCATCATCTTTCAGGCCGGCATTCTTCATTACATGGTCGATCAACAACCGGCGGATGTCCGGTGTGACGTTCATGCGCTGGAAAACCTCGAGCAGGAAAATACTGCCGGAATCCAAGGAGTGATTTACATAGGGAACATCGCTGTTAAAAAAAATTTCAGTAAGGTCGGCATGACCGATCGAGGTAAGGAAATCGGAGAGAATATTGGGCTGGTTTTGCTCCTTCTCATAAGGCCTGACCAGGATGTTCTCCCGTCCGAATGCTTTGTCCCACCTGTCCAGGATCGCGCGGTAGTTTCCAACTTGGGGGCTTTTCTTATGGTTGAAGTTAAGGTAACCTTGAAACCCTCGTTCCCAGGGCGGTTGAACAACTGTTTTGACCGCCTGATTATATGCGGAAAGCCACCAATGATCGTGGCGGCGGAAGTAAACAATAATGCGGGAATTAAAATCGGAAAAAAAAGCGCGCACCAGAGCAGCGTTCCGGGGCAATACAAAATATTCCGAGCTGATGATACATGTTTCGCAGCATGATGCTTCAATTTCGGCGTTAAAGCGATCGAGAAAAGCTATTTGCTCGATCTCTGGAGCGGGTGGCTTTCCATGATCGAAACCAAGAATGCGGCTAATCTCGTAATGGGCATCACCAATGCAGCCGGTATTCGGGTAAAGAACCCCCTTTTCCGATAACTCCTTTCGTTTTTGGCTCAGAGAGTGCTGAATCGCGCTGGTGCCGGTTTTGTTGGTTCCTATGTGAATAAAAAGAGTCTTTTTCGATTTCAAATTAAGCGTTCCTTCAAAACCCGGGAATTGATATTCTATCAACTTTTATTTTGAGAATTTCAGCCACACGCTTGGCCATTGCAGGGGTAAGCCTGCGTTTGCCTCTTTCATAATCACTGATCATATTCTGCCGAATACCGAGTTTGGCGGCGAGCTGTGCTTGCGATAAATTTGCCTTGAGCCTGGCGCCTGAAAGAAGATTTCCAACCCTGTTTGACTGCATTTCTTTCCAAAAATCAGTCTCCTCTATAGAAATGCTCTCAGCGCTGTCGGATGTAAGAATACTCACTTCAAATTTTTTTCTAATCCACTCGATAAGTTCTTCAACATGCTCACCCTGGAGGGATATTTCAATACGGGGCTTTTTCACGAGTGCCAACATAATACACCTCAACTTCGATTTCCCCTTGCCGGTAAATCCAGCAGGCCACATAGCGGTAGTTTAAATGGCAGTGGTATGTCTCCTTGCTCAATGGAGAAAAATTAGGCCAACTTTTTTGTATCGGGCCATCTGCCTTGAGGTCTTCAATCAATAAAAATAGCAATTTCTGAACATTCAGGGGCAGCTTTTTCAAGTAACGGAGGGCTTTTTTCTTGATTTTGACCTCATACTGCATTTTGGTTATATTATTACCTTATTAAGTTATAGTCAAGAATGTTTTATATTAGGTGAAATGATCCGTTTTGAAAACGAATTTACGGTGCCTATTGGTGACTTGCTGGCGATTGATGGTCGAATGGTCTCTCTATTTATTTGCATACTCATAACCGGTTTTCTCAATGTGCCGCCGCTGACAGGTGCGAGACAAGATGATCTGATATCGACAAAGTGGTCGTTCAGCCTGCCGGAACGTTTGGCAAAACCAAGCGGAAACAGGCAATGCCCGGCGGATAAATCGCCCTGGCCGAGGCGCCTGGCGATAGCGCCGATGTCGAAGGCTGCAACCGGCAGTCGAGCATACAAGGCTATCGAAAGGGTGTAACTGTACGTCTCCGGCCACACGGACGGCAGCCACGCCACGTGCGGAGACAGCGCTTCGAGAGTTTCCTGCGCTTTCTCCTCCAGATACCGTCCGGTGACCCTGACCCCGGCCTCGCGCAGCAGCCGGTCGTTCATACTGTATCCCATCAGGATGAATTCCAGCGGAAGCCGCCGCTTGCGCGCATTCCTGGCACTGGCCAGCAGGACATCGTAGCCCTTGATCTTGCCGATCGCGCCGATGACCACGATCCGCAGCCGCTCTTTCTCGCCAATTTGAAAGTGGCGGGGCCGGATGTGCGCCGGATCGATGTCCTCGTGGGGAGAGATATTAAAGGATATATCCGGGAAATAGCGTCCGAGGCGTTCGGCGGCATCCGGATCGGGCACCAGCACCTGGTCGGCGGCCAGCAGGGCCAGCCGATGCATCGCGCGCCAGGCGCGGATGTCGGTCACGCAAAAATCGGACCCCAATTCGACCAGACAGCGGTCGCAGGCGGCCTCGGACGGCTCGCCGCAATAGAAGCCATCCTTATCCGCCAGGTTGATGCGCGGGCAGACGACCTTGTAGTCGTGCAGGTTTATTTCCCAGCGCGCGCCTAGGGCCGCGACCAATGGCATCAGGAGCGCGGGGGCGTTGGGCGAAAAATCGACCAGACTGTGCGTGTGAACCTCGGTGATGCCGAGCTCTTTGAGCACCGTCGCCAACGCCGCGGTGTCGGCCAGGGGATAGGATGGCAGATTGGGCAGGCGCTTGGCGGCATGATGCCGAATGAGGACATGGGATGGTTCACCAGCCTTGGGTCGCAAGAGGAAGATGCCGTACCCTTTCCGGCTGAGGCGCCGAATATCCTCCTGAATATGCCTTTCGGCCCCGCCGCCGCGATTGTGGGAGATAATCAGAATATTCCTGTCGCGCCGCAGCCGCAGCAACCGTGCCCGGTCCAGTCGCCTGCGCGCCTCCAGCAGCGGGTCGCGCTGAATGAAAGCCGCCACATCCCGGTGGTAGTTGGGATGCAGGCGGTCGAGCTTTTTGAGCGCTTCCTGCAGACGCTTGGCCTTTTCGCCCTGGAAGGAAGCCGAACCGTAGTGGTGGACAAAGATATTGGCGGCGATGATATTGCGCCACCCTTTTTTTATAGCGCGCTGGCAGAAGTCGTTTTCTTCGCCATACCCTCTGCCAAATTCCGCCTCGTCGAATGGGCCGACCTCATTCAGCGTTTCCCGTTTGATGTACATGCAGAACCCGATACCCGTCGGCGCCTCCACCTCGATCCCGGCATTCACCTCGGCTGCCAGGGCGTCCAGCTCTGCGTACCCTAATTCGAGCGGAAAAGGATTATCCTGCAGGAAGCGGGGATAGCTGCAGATGGTGGCATTGTTGGACAGCGGCGTCACGGTCCCCGTGCGGGGGTGACGCTGGGATGACAGGTGCAGCCGGTCGAGCCAGCCGTCAAAGACTTGAGTATCGGAATTCAACAATACCACATCCCGCTTGGGATGAAGGGAGATGCCGCGGTTGGCGGTGCGGACGAAGCCGCAGTTTTCGGAATTGCTCAATAACGTGAAAAGACCACGTTCGGACAGCCGGCGCAGATCGCTTTTCAATTCGGCATCCGGCCCGGCATCATCGATCACCACCAATTCGAAGGAAACGGTGCTCGAGGCGGACAGGATACTGTGCAAACACCGCAAAGTCTCGGCCCGGCCCTGGTAGACAGGAACAATGACATCCACAAAAGCGTTCCTCTTATCCGCTCGGGGCACAAGCCCGTCCCAGGAAGTTTCATCAGGAATGCAGGCTTCAGGCATCTCTCCGGAGGCACTATCCAAATCCTCTCTCCCCTCCTCCGGCAGCGTCCCCTTTCCTTCCAAACGGCCGATATTCAGATAATGGACCAGCGGATTCATCCGCAACTTTCCCACCATCCGATTCGTCCGCAGGTAGTAGGAGCCGTCAAATTCCGGGCAAGGCGACCGCCCCTCCAATCCACCCCACCTCAAGTAATGGAGAATCGGGTCAATCCCGGACCGGAGGACATCTTTATTATGTGCGAGATAATAATCGACATCGAACCAGGGGCTGGGGGAAATTCGCCTGTACCTGCCGATGTTGGCATAGTGCAGTAGAGTATTAACATATTTCGTGCGGATGCGGAGCGCGGGCTCGGTAATGGTCGGGATCGAAAAAGGCCATCGGCATCCTCCCCTGCCGATCCCCGCAAGTGAGATAGTGGCGCAGGGCGGAGGTGCCAGGTTGAATAGCATCTCCATTCCTCTCGAGGTAAAAGCTGCGATCGAACAATTCTGTCTTCTTGACCAAGTGAATGAGGAGGGAGTGGTAGGCATTTCTTCAGCAGAGGAAGGCAAGTGAGTTTTTTAATGAGCCAAAGCGTGAATAGCAGGACTTCGCCACGGTATGCTTTGGCTTTATCTCGCCAGAGGATGGTTGATTTAGTTTTGGTGGTGTTAACTTTCATGTTCGTTCCCTAATCAGACGACTGATGACAGATGGCAGATGACAGACGAATGCTAACCGAAGACGACAGATGGCAGACGACAGACAACAGCCTAATGACCTGAATGACTACAGATGACAGATGGCAGAAGACGGACAGTAAAAAACAGATGACTGAGGACAGACGACAGACGAAGGCAGTCTGTCGACGACAGATTACTGATGGTAGACGACAGAGTGAAAGGAACTGAAAGAAAACTGGCGACAGACGACGGACCGCAGATGGTAACGACAGATCTAATTGAATACTCATAGCCCGTCATAGTCCTTCATTATTTATCATCCGCTTTCCTACATTTACCTTTCTGTCTTCCGTAATCAGTCATCCGTCATAGGCGTCTGCCTTCCATCTCTGTCATCTATTTCGTCGTTTTCTTTTCTCCGTCCTCCGTCGTCTGTCATCTAGCTATTTCTTTTCACGTCCCGTCTCGTCCTCTGTCGTCTTTTTGCTTTTTTTCTCCATTCTCAGTCGTCCGTCGTCCGTCTTCTATGTCAGTGCCTTTTCCGTCTTTATAGCACTCTCACTTCCCATACCGTCGAGAAAAAGCTTCAGGCTTTTCCATCATACCTCCCAACATTCGTCCGACTTCCCGGCATGTTTCTAACATCCGCAGGTATGTTTCCTCAGGTAAATATTTGCAATCAAAAGCTGTTTGAATCCAATGCTGCGTTTCAGCCTGTTCGCCGTCTGAGTCGGAAAGCTTGCTTACAAAGTGCAGCGGGTAACGTCTTTTCTGCCATGCCTCAGCAATGTTAGCGCCAATGGAGCGAACCGATCTTCGGATTTGATCAGTCAAAGCATAAGTCTCCTGCTTCGGAAATTCTTTGCTCACTTCGAAAATTTCTCGCTGCAGCTCCAAGGCCTTGCTATAAACACGCAAATCCCGAAAACTCTCAATCCTCTCGCTCACGATCCTCCTTTATTAAGAATTGGATGACAGATGGCAGACTGACAGACGACGGCTTTCTCTGTCGTCCGTCTTCCGTCGTCCTTATCTCTTACTGTCGTCCGTCATCTGTAATCCGTCGTCTAAGTTTCCTCCGCCCTTTCTGTCGTCCGTCATCTGCTTCATCTGTCGTCTAGTCATCTGTTTCTTGCTCTTTCTGTCGTCAGTAATCTGTCATCTGTCGTCTTTCTTAATCTGTCCTCTGTCGTCAGCCATCTGTTTTTGCTTTTTCTGTCATCTGTCATCTGTCATCTGTCGTCTTTCTTAATCTGTCCTCTGTCGTCTGTCATCTGTCGTCTGTCATCTATTCCCTTCCTACAAGACAACAGCATCAGCTGTATAAACAATTCTTTTCCCTAAAATACTCCTAACGAAATCGCACAAAATCCGATCTGACTGACCGCTCTCTTCCCCCTCATCCACAAGAATACTGTACTCCTCCCAAACCTCTCGCTTGAGGTAGAGGCAGAAAAAGGATGCATAATTTAAATCAATCATCCCGCCGGAATGAAAGAGTGGCAGCGATTCTATATTCTTCTCCTTCTTTGAAAGGGTGATATCGCAGGGAATATCATTGAAGGCGTAGGGGACATGCAAATTTATCGACTGCTCTCCTCCTGGAGAACCTGCTGAGGGACAGAGATGGCGATTGAATCGCTATTGTAGGCCGCTTTTTGAAGAGCGGGCAGTGCATTTTGTGTTAACTCTGCATTCCTATTCAGGATAAGAACATCGCTTTCTGGATCGGAAAGGCGCAGAGCCTGTTTGATCGAATGGAGAAAGCAACTCTCTTTTTCAATCTCAATAATTTTGAACCCCGCTCTATCCTCGTCGCGAAAACTACTCGCTCTTTCCGAATCTGAAGGATTTTCAATTACGAATATCTCTATGAGCGGATTGCCAGAATATTTCTTGAGCGATTCGTTGTATTTCCCATGCTTCTCCTGGCCTTTACCCCCAACGACAACAGCGACTCGTTTTGTAAGCTGATCCTCACGACTCTGAACATCTTTCTGTCCACTATACCCAAATTTCCCTAAAATGTAGTCGCGTGCCGGTTGAAGCTCTTCCGTCTTCGTGATCGTATTTTCGTCCTTATCGAGAAAATAATTCGACTGCAGGATTGGGACTGAATATATCCTGCACACTTGGGAAATTCGAAGAATCATTTCCCAATCCACCCAACGCTTTATTTCCTCACAAAAACCGCCGCCAATGGAATCAAGGACATTGCGTCGATGGACAAAGCAGTTTAAATCTATATAATTTCTATTTCGCAGCAAGCTTGGATTGTAACTGCCGAATCGCACGGCAAACGGCTCATTCTCATATCCTTTGTAAAGGTATTGGCCGCAATATGCCGCATCCGCATCGGACTTGAGATGAAAGAAGCCGGAGATGGCGCTTAAATAGTCAGGCTTCCACGTATTGTCGGAATCCAGGTAGGCGATCAGCTCGCCCCGGGCTGCCGCAAGACCGCGGTTGCGGGCCGCGGAAACGCCGGCTGCCTGGTCATATTCAATAAGACGAAGACGCGGGTCGCCAAAGCCGCGCACAACCGCAACGCTGTCATCCCGGCTGCCGTCGTCGACCACGATCAACTCGAAATTTTCATGGGACTGCGCCAGTACCGAGCGCACGGCATCGCCGACGACATCCGCGCGGTCGCGCATGGGCATGATGACCGAGACCAGGGGTGGCTCCTTACATTCCTTTTGCTTGAGGCAAAGCCACCGGGCGACCTGATCCATCAACCTGAAATTGTCCAGGTCCAGCGTTGCAAACGGGGCTGTAACCAGGGGGTCGAGCATGGAATGGGAAAGGTATTCAGCGAAATTGCCATAGGGTCGTTTGATGGCGTGCGGGTCCAGGCAGGGCGTGGTCAGCCGCCCTTCCTTTTTGCCGTCGCGAATATAATGCAACAACGGATTGATGCCCGCCTCGGCCACATCGCGGTAACGGGCCAGGTAGCCGCTGGTGCTGAAATCCGGTCCCGGATCGCGGCCTTCGGATACGCCATAGGACAGGTAATGTTCCAGGGGATCCTGGTTTGCGGCGGCCACATCCTGGTACTGATTGAGATACCAGTCGGCCTGGAAATGGCCGCTGACATTTATTTCAGTATATACGGGATCGAGTTCAGCCATTAGATTAGCGAGTTGCCACCTGCAAAACGTGATCTCCGTTGTCATGGTTTATTATAGTGTGAAAGCCGGTAAAAGATAACATTCACCGGAGCATGCCCAAAGACAGCTTCGATATTCCTCCGAATGTCATCATTTAATGTAACATTCGATTTGTTCCCGCTAACCTGTCATCGACCACAAAAACGGACCGACACTTGAAGGTGGGGATACTGTCAGGCAACCACGTAAGCGGTTCCGGCCGCACGATAACAACTGCCCCGGCATCGATCGTTTCACCGGGAACCAGAAGACGAACATCATGTTTTGATGCAATCTCGAAAATGCGGTCATCCATGGGCGTAATCTTCATCGATACGGAATAATTCGGCCAATGAAACAGAGCCGTTCGTGCGAGCCGGGAGACTTTCTCCAATAAGGCTACGGGACTGTCATCGGATGCAAGCGCCGCCCGGGAAAAATCCGAGACTAAAACATGGGATACAGGCCCCGAGTACTTTGAGCTCAGAATCGCGTGGGGTGCGGGAAACGGCCGTTGCCCCGCCTGCTCATCGTTTTTAAGATACAAGCTTTCCCCGGCATTGTTGTGCCACCACTGCGCTGCCTCACGGTAGATGCGCCTAAGCCCAAAAAAAACCGTTTTAACGTGCGTATTTGTCGCCTGTGGTCAAGGAGGTATGGCCGGCAAGTGAAAAAGATAGTGGCGCATCCGGGCAGACTTGAGCGAAAGCGTCCTTGCCGAACTTGGCCTCGGCGCGCCAGATGAATTCCCGGTCGCCAGCGACGCGGACATTATCCCACTCCCCCAAGGATTCGATCAGCGATCGTCGGAATAGAAACGACGACTCATTGAATTCGATGAGATTCCCCCAGGGCCGCCACCCCCCGACAATGTTCATCTCCCAGTCGACTTTTACCCAGAAGGAGAAAGAGCCCAGCAGTCGTGAATCTTCGAGAAGCGCGTTCATCTGGGTTTCGAGTTTTTGAGGGTGGGACCAGTCGTCGCAGTCATGCACGGTGATGAAATCGCCCGTGCAACGGCGGACACCGGCATTGCGGGCTGCATAGGCCCCCATGTTGCGCGTCTGCCGCACAGCCGTGACCCGTGGATCCTGTGCAGCGTACCGCTGTGCGATTTCGAACGTATCGTCGGTGCTGCAGTCATCCACAACGATCAGCTCGATATCATCCCAGGTCTGGCCGAGTATGCTCTCCATGGCCAAAGCAAGCGTCGAGGCTGCATTATAGGCCGGCATGATGATGGAGATTTTGCCCGGCCTGCGATCGGTTGACCGCGACGGAACCGTGGCCATGAGATTGTCCAGGGCTAGGGCCCGCGCTGAATCGCGTTTTTGGAGCGCAGCCAAGCCGCGATTGTCGAATACCCGATTGATCCAGTGGAGCCTGAAGGCGTCCGCATCCGGAAAACCCGCCGGCGCAGCTTGGAGAGGAGCGATATTCGCCATTGCCAGACAGGTGTCCGGATCGAATCCGCCCTTGCCCAGGATGCCGTCGAGAAGGTCGCGGGCCGCATTGAAATGGCCCAGTTTCACCATGCAGCCGGCTGCGGGGATCGCCCATTTTTTGCTGTATTTCAGTGTACCCCGCACCTGGCAGGCGAAGACAAAGTTCTCCAGCGCCCGGGCGTGTTCACCCTGGGCGGAGTACCAGACCAGCAGCGACCAGGCGGCCGCGATTTTTTCACAATCCAATGCGTCAGGATTGCTCTGGAGCGATTCCAATTCTTTAATCCCGTACCGGGAAAATCCACCCCAAAGCTTGTGCTCCAGATTGTAAGCCCTGCCGGCTTTCGGCAGACGTCCCTCGTCTTTTCCATAAAGCAGGTAATGCACAAGGGGATTTGTGCCGGAATCAGCCACATCTTGGTATTCAGTCAGGTAGAACCCGGTATCGAATTCCGGCCCGGGATCTCGACCTTCCCGATATCCTTTGCGGAGGTAGTCCAGAACCGGATCGGTTCTTTCCTCTGCTATTGAGGGATACTGTTCGAGATACCAGCTTGAATCAAACAAATCGCTCTTGCGGATCGATTTCGGAAAGTTTCTTCCAGTTTTCGTCTAAAGTGTGGGGACGCGGGTTACGCCCTTCTCTTATTCCATGACCGGACGTAATGAAGCAAGGGGTTCATACCGGACGCGGCAACATCGGGATAGCGTTCAAGGTATGCTCGAGTGCAGAATTGCGGTCCGGGATCGCGGCCTTCGGCGGCACCGTATTGAAGATAGTGCTACAGTGGGTCGAGGCCGGCCTGGGCTACATCGGGATTTCTGGCAAGATACCAGTCAGCGGAAAACAGGCTGCTTTTCTCGATTTCCCTATACGCCGGATCTTCATTATTCATGCTGTGATTCAAGACCTTCGAGGTTCAAGGATTAAAACCCATTTTCTTTACGGTAGCAGCTGCCTTGATTTCCACCCCCACCAGTTATCCGGCCGCTTTTTCGATCACCACGTCCACCTCGATCTGGTCGTGATCTCGGTAGTAGAGAATGTGGAAATCCCCCTCAGCGGTGGTAGTATGCTTGAGGAGTTCAGCAAAATCAAAGTGTTCCAGCACCAGCCCAAACCGGGTGCGATCCTGATACGTCACAGCAGCCTCATGAGTCTTCAAATTTGACAAACGTATACACATTCTCTTTCGAATACTCCAAATCAACCGCAAAGCCTTTATCCAAAAGCGCCTTGAACACCGTGCTCACACCCTTCATTCCGGTGTATCGCTGGTGTACTTCGATAATCAGGGCATCGATGTAGGTCAGGTCCAGCCTCGGCACAAGATCTACCTCACCGCCTTCGATATCAATGATCATCTTGTTGGGTTTAAAGCCCATGATCAATCCATTGGTATCAATGGCCCGGACCTTTTGTGTTGTGTAATGTGACGGGATATCCACGACCGATGAAGACCAGAAATTTTCCGATACATTGAAGGAGGCCTCCCCGTCATGGGTCGCGGCTAGCGCCTGGATCACCTCTGCCTTGCACGAATTCAGGCGCAGGTTTCTTTCCACCAGTGGAATGAGGTCTGGATTGGCTTCAACAGTGCATATCTGAACATTGGGGATATTGGACTGAAGGTAGCAGGCAAGAAAGCCGATACCGCCGCCCAGCTCCAGAACGCGATCGCCCGGTTTGACCACGGACGTGATGAACATCATTTCCGAACGTTCATACCCGCCTTTGATCATGGGCAGAAGCACGGCCGGACTGACAATTTGCGCGGGCACATGAAGCCTGATGCCGTAAACATCAAGCATTTCCCTGGACAAAGCCGAAACGCCCCTGTTTACCCAGAGCGGAAAATCAAACCCCCGCTCTTGAGCAGCCTGAAAAAGCTCCAGAGCGGCCTGGCGGTCGTTTTTCTCCAGGCGCTGCTCGCCCAGATCGATGCGCAGTCCTTTGGATTTGTTGAATTTATTCAATACCTGGTCAGAAAATTGTTTGGCCTCATGGGAACGGCCGAGCTTTCGCAGCACCCGCACCTTGGCGGCTCGCACGTCGATATGTTGCTCGTAGAACAGGATTGCCTGGTCGTAAAACGTTTCCGCCTCCTCCCAGGCCCCCTGTTGCTCGAGTTTCCTGCCTATATCCATAGGAAAAAGACCCACGGGCAGTTTGGCAGACATGGCCTGCTCGTAACAGGTCGCGGCCTCGTACAGGCGGTTGGATTCATCCAGGAGGCGAATCAGCCAGGTCAGCAGCTCCGGGTCCCCTGCCGCCGTAAAATTCATTCCGGGGCAACGGTCGAACAGGTACAGGGCGTCCACAAAACGCCCCTGCCGCAGCAGGCCCTTGAGGACCCCGGCCAGTTTTTTGACATCCATGGAAGCAAAATCAATGTCCTGCTCCACCTGAAAGACAATTTCCACGGCTGTGGGGCAGTCTCTAAAGTCCTGCCCGCAATGCCAGGATATCTGCGCCTCATCTCCGTTAAGAACCAGCAACAGGTGGTGCTGGTCCGGCAGCCGTATGGCCATGTCCAGGGAGTTCACCGCTTCAAAGTCCCGTGAGTTGGCCGCCTCCCACCAGGGCGTGTCTGTCGCCAGGTTCAACAGCCGAATGGAAGCAATACGCACCACACCAGGCCCGTTCAATGGCTGGAAGCGAATAGGCGCACGCTTCAGGTGTTCTGTCCGGTTCACACGGGTATGAAATTTCTGCCATTCGGTTCCTTGTAACTCAAAACGGTTAGGATGCCCTTTGCCTGATTCGTCCGGCAGGAAGAGTGTGGCCCAATCCGGGTTTGATTTTCTGGAGGTGGGAGTGCGGGTAATGGCCGGTTTGGCCAGCGCGGTTTTGTTTCCCATGGCTGAAAAAGCATCGTCAACCAGGGAAACATGTTTTTCCAGAAGATGCAGCAGTTCCTGTTCCAGAGGCTTTTGCATCCGTCTGGAGGGGTTTTCAGGGCCGTAGGTGACAGCATGATCAAGGGTATCAGAACCACCCGGTAACACTTGGATAGGGCATGAAAAACTTGCTGTGTATGCCTTAAAAAGATTGTACACCTGAATATGAGGCTGAAAAAGGGCAAGCTCTCTTTCACTAGCTGCTCCGGCATGTATGTGCCTGCGTCCGGGCTGAACATGATTCAGCAGGGCATGGAACACCTCTGGGGTCGAGAACGGATATGCCAAACGCAAGGCACACCCGATCCTGGTTAAGGTGGAAATAGGATCTGCAAGAAGCTGGTCATAGGTGATGATGATTTGCGGATAGGGGCGACATTGCAAAACCGCCCACCGGTTCCAGGTCAGCCAGATGCTTCCGCCCCAGGCCGGATCACGATCAAAGGCTACACTGATGGATTTTGCGGTTTCAAAGGGATGGCGGACAATGTGGATGAATCGTATGTCAGCCCCTAACTCTTCAAGAACCGCCTGCCATAAGGGAAAAGTGCGGCAAAAAAGCGGATCGGCCAGACACCAGGCAGGAATATTTGATGCTAGGCCGGAAATCAGTTCCCTGATTTTTTCTTTGGCTTTGTATGCCGCAGTGGATGTAAAACTGCTTTTGCGCAGTTCCGCTGAAGAGATGGTATCTTGGCCAAGATCCTGGAAAAAATTGTTATTGATCTCTGTATATGTGTTCAGGGTGTTTTCAACACCGCTACCTGAGGCGGGATAGCCAAGTATGTGAAGGCATTCCTGTAGCAGGCTTACTTCGCTTCCTGGTGTGCCCGGGATGAAAACAAAAAGCATTTTATTCACTATGGTATGTAGACTCGCGTTTTCCACTGATTAAACATTCAGCCCACTCAACCCCTTGCATCACCGAATGATCCATATTTCCGACCTCATACTTCCAACCGCCAAAACGGCCACGGGAGTAAACACCTTTTGATTCTAGATAGGTATGGAGTGTTTTTAGGGCATCATCTCTGCCAAGGGTTGGCAATGGATAACCATACTCGACATTCATTTCCCAGGTAGATATTATATTCTCGTGATCATCATTACTCATCAAGGTGGTATTTACAAGACCATCCATGGATTTCTTAAAAAGCCCAGAGATATGTTCCTGCTTATAATGAGAGAATGAAACTTCCGACATTAGTGCCCTTTGCTTGCCTGGCCTTGCTGCATTATTCATAGAATAGTTATGAAAATTCGTGACTCTGAAAAATGGGCAGTTGTTTTCAGGAAAATACATCCAGCATTTATCATCTTCTCTGGTACCGTTCAAGCCAATTCCCATTATATGCACTCCATTATGCTCAAGTTGTTTTGCCGGACGGGCCAATGCATCGTTTTTGTCAGTCAAAACATTTAAGACAAAAGTACTCAAAGGAGAGGTGTTGAAGAGGTAATCAAAATGATAAGTTTGATCAGTCGATGTGGTCACCGATTTATTATTGAGATTTACAGAAGTTACACCCTGTTCATAATGAATATGTTCCTCGACCTTCTTTGCTAATCGTCTAAATATTTCTCCGGTTCCACCGTGTAGTGGAAACCGGAATTTATTATTTGGCCCCCAGGAAATATCGTCCATTCCAAGGAAAATATTTTTTAATGTTCTGCGTAAGTCCACCTTGTTGACTCGTTCACCTACCCAGCGCCAATCCATTTTTTCAGGTGGTATGGCCCAAACCTTATAGTTGTAGGGGTAAAGAAACAGGCGGGCTATTCCTTCACCAAACATTGCTGTGATCCATTCCAGAAAATTAGATGGTTTTTGCTTCTCTACACGATCTAAAAGACCCTCGATACACTCCCATTGCAGTTCAGGCGGCAGGTAGCGAATGTTATTCTGAAATGGATAAGGAACCCATTTTTCAGCAATACGTATGAATGCTTTGCGTTGATGTTCCAGATACTGATCGCCTAATAAGTCGTCAACGAGTCTATCAAAATATTCATAATGAGAAAATAATACGTGCCCACCCACATCCCATGTAAAGCCTTTAGGATCCATGAAACTGGCCGAAAGTCCACCAGGATAGCCGTTCTGTTCTAAAACAAGAAAGTCTTTGACCCCAAGTTCTTTCAGTCTGTATGCTGCGCCTAAACCTGTAGGCCCTGCACCAATAATTAAATATTTAGTATTTAGGATATCTGCTGAATTCTCATTTTTCAACATTAAACTCTCCGTATGATTGTGTACAAGGTCAGCATTATATGTTTATAATTTTTTGAATAGTTGATGCGCCTAAAATACTAACAATTTCTTTTATGGATAGTTCAGTTAATATTTTTTTAATATATAAAGAGTAATACTTTATGAGAAGATCTTCATTTTGGCTTATAGCCATTGCTTTATTTACATTAAATTTTATGCTTTGCAAGCATGTTTTATAAAAACAAGCCTTATGTTTCTCGTATAAATCATGTTCAATTAAAAAATTTTTTAAAATATTAAAAACTTCAAAATTGTCATGACAACGCTTCTCTTTTATGGTGTATGTTACGCTATCAATTCTATTAAGCCAGTAATAATGAGATCCTTCACAAAATGATATTCTATTTGCAAAATGTAAGAGGCGTGGTGTAGTAGCAAAATCTTGATGATAAACATAATCAGGATAGTGGATTTTATTTGTTAAAAAAATGCTTTTTTTATACAGTTTGTTCCATGTCATTACATTAATAAATGAATTATCGCGAAGCCAAAAACCCAAAAAAGTATCATTTTCGGCACGTTCTACGATTTTCTGTTGAAATAACCTTTTATTGAAAATAACATAATCTTTATTAAAAAGATTGTATCCACATACAGCGATATCACTTCTATCTGCAATAATTCTATTATATAAAACTTCAAACATTTTGGTATCAATAAAATCATCGCTGTCAACAAATCCGATATATTCACCTATTGCATTATTTATAAATGTATTGCGTGCACCACCTAAGCCTAAATTTTTATCATGTCTGATAACTTTAATTCTTTTGTCTTTTTTTTGATAATTATGAGCTATTTTTATAGAATTATCTGGAGAACAATCATCTACCAATATTAACTCAAAATCATTCAAAGATTGAGAGAGAACGCTTTTTAGGCACTTCTCAAGATATTTTTCGGTATCATAGAGAGGTATTCCTATACTAATTTTAGGTTTTGAAGAAATATTTTTTTGGGGGGTCCATTTAATGTTTAAATTGGACGGCACGCGGTTTTCTTTAAGTTTAGCAATAGCCTCATGTGTATTTATTTTATATATCCCTCTAAATCCCTCATGGATAGAATCAAATGTTATATAATCACCATTAGGACTCCAACGGGGATGCAAATCGCATCTAACATCGGCATTATTATCATATGTATCAAAATCAGAAAAGAACTCAGCCAGTACTATTCCATGTTTCTCTTTAATGTTATAAAGAAAAAGTTTTTTATAAGGGTGAATATCTGAAAGGATGAATCATACAATACATAATTTCTGCATGGTGAATAACTACAATGGCCATCACCAACAAAGAATTTTGCGTCTATCGCATGATATTTTGCCGTAGAGGTATCTATTTCATATGCTGTAGTAAAATTACGTTCATTTCTATGAAAAACATTTTCGCCAGAAATAATAAGAGTATTAAAATCTTTCCAATGATAATGAGAGCCCCAGCCAAATATTTTTTTCATTTTACTTCCATCAACATTCATACAAACAGTATATGTTGGAAATGGAGGGGTTGTTGAAAAAAAACGCAATAAAAATAAAAGTTTCGTTCCATCAGGATTGAAATTAATATGATCGATTAATATTTTATCATTTTCTACCGATGTTCCCTTGGCAAATTTTTTCCAAAGCTCTATGTATGATACGATTAGCTCTTTACGCCCGGCTTTTAAATCGCAAATAAATATTCCGTCATCGATTGGGGATATGTTGTGGTAAAATGGATCTTTAACATTGGGATATCCATAGCCAGGCCTATAATCAAAAAGTCTTGAAAAATTTATACTTACAGCTTTATCTCCTTTTGGAGAAATATTCGCTATTGGAAAAGGCAACTCTTTTTCTTGCTTTCTCTTATTTATATCATAAACAACTGCAGTGTATTTTTTTTTATCTGCATTGTAGCGATTGTATATAATTTTTTCATCTGAATCAGGCAGAAACTGCAATAGGTTCCCTTGC
>CAWAAN010000003.1:0-226133 GCA_963779885.1 uncultured delta proteobacterium
TCCTTGCCAGCTTTATTGAGACAACACCATTTTCTCGGTACTTTATTCTGTCCGTAACAACCACCCAAACAAAATAAGGCAGACCCTATATGTCGTGGTCTGCCTTTTTGAACAAATCATAAAGGGTTCTTGCCCGTATTACTGTATTCACCACAGCCATTTTTATTACAGATATCATCATATCCGATCCGTATCGGCCGACGAGCCAAGCAGCTTCCAGCGGATGATTCCGGCGGCTCTGGCGACCGCGGCGATGTGGCCGTCGAAATAGAAGTGATCGACGGTCATTTTGCGGCGCTTGAACTGCACGATCAGGCGGCTTTCATCTAAAACCGCCACCACGCGGCAGTGCGAGAGCCCGGTTAACCCGCTGCCGTCGACTTTGAGCACCGCTTCCTTGGCCGTCCAGTAGCGGTGAAATCCTTCCCACGACCGCGCCCCCAGCAAGTCCCATTCGTCCGGGTCGGCCACTTTGTCGAAAAGCGCCTCGGTCTTGCGCTGCACGATATTTTCGATGTCGATCCCGATGCGGCAACGGGCCGCGATGGCGCCCACATAGGCTCGTTTATGTGTCAGCGACCAGTAGACGCCGTTCACCGGCAGCGGCCGCCCGGCGTCGTCTTTAACGGCTGAATCGAGCTTGAGATCGCTTTCATAAGCTGAGATCTGAAGAGCGCGCCGCGCATGACGGCTCAAAAAGATCACCCGCTCGCGCGGCGCCAGCGCTTGGGCGCATGCGGGAACGGGCAAAATGACGGCGACCGGTCGAGGATCTGCATTCATTTCTGTTGCGCCACCGTGTCGGGCGCCTTGAGAATCATGCGGCAGTCGGCCACGGTCGCTCCCTGGCCTGCGGGATGAACCAGCAGCGGATTGATGTCGAGTTCCATGATTTCCGGATGAGCGATCACCATATCCGAAAGGGCCACAAGAGACTTTTCGAGAAACTCCACATCGGTTTTCGGTCTGCCCCGGAAGCCCTGCAGCAGTTTGTAGCCCTTGATGCTCCTGATCATGCGCCGGGCTTCGTTGCGTTCGATCGGCGCCAGCCGGAATTCGACGTCCTGGAACACCTCGACGAAAATGCCGCCGATTCCGAACATCAGCAGCGGCCCGAATACCGGGTAGCGATTGGCACCCAGAATGACTTCGGCCCCCGACGGGGCCATTTTCTGCACCAGGACACCCTCGATTACGGCCGCGGGGTCGTGCGCCCTGGCGCCGGCGACGATTCGGCGATAGGCCGCGCGCACCTCGGCGGACGTCTGCAGCCCGACGACCACTCCGCCGGCATCGGATTTATGGAGAATCTGAGGGGAAACGATTTTCAGGACCACCGGATATGTCATTTCTGCGGCAATTTTCTCTGCCTCCGCGGCCGTTTGGGCCAGGCGGGTCGGCAGGACGTTGAAGCCGTAGCACTCCAGCAGCCGGTTGCCGTCCAGTTCTCCGATCCGGGTGGTTCCCGCCGCCAGGCATTCGGCAATTATGCCGGCTGCCCGCTCGGAATCGTGGTGGAGCTCGAATTGAGCCAGATGCTGGCGATTGAGCCAGCGGGAATAGCGATAGAGGGCGCCGCTCGCCATGGCGGCGCTTTCGGGAAATCTGAAAACCGGGATGCCATGCTCCTGCAGATATTTCGCGCCTTTGGAGACATCGACGATGCCCATGAAACAGCACATGATCGGCTTGTGGGAGCGGCGGGCGATGCGCACGATGGCTTCGGCGGTCCCCAGCGCGTTGGTCATCGATTGCGGGGTCAGAATGACCAAGGCGCCATCGACCCCTTCGTCCCGGATGACGGCTGTCAGGGCATTTTCATACCGCTGCGGCGCGGCATCGCCGATCACGTCGACCGGGTTGTTCAGATTGGCCGTCAGCGGCAGGTGGCTGGAGAGAGCCTCAACAGTTTCAGCGCTGAATTCGGCCAGCGTCAAACCGGCCGACACCGTCACGTCGGTGGCCACGATGCCGGGGCCGCCGGCGTTGGTGACAATGGCCATGCGGTTGCCTTGCGGTACCTTGCGGCGCAATTTGCCGGTTTCGCTTTCATTCTTGTAAGCGAATGCACTGGCGAAGTCGAACAGTTCGTTGATCGATTCGACCCGGATGATACCGGCCTGTTTAAAAATGGCGTCGTAAACCCCTTCCGTACCCGCCAAAGCACCGGTGTGTGAGGCGGCCGCGCGCGCCCCGGCCCGGGTGCGGCCGGACTTGATCACCAATATCGGCGTGGGGCGATAGTCGCCGCTGGTGATCTCCTTTACGGTTTGAATGAATTCCGGCCCGCGGCGCAGTTCCTCCAGGTAGACCATGATGACTTCGGTTTCCCGGTCGCGGTGAAAATAGCGCAGCAAATCGAGTTCGTCCACGTCGGCCTTGTTGCCGATGGAGATGAATTTAGAGAATCCGAACTCGCGGTCGGCCGCAAAATCGAGGACGGCCGTGCACAGGGCCCCGCTCTGGGAGATGAAGGAGACATTGCCGGCAGAGGGCATGCGGCCCGAAAAACTGGCGTTGAGCCGCACGGCCGGCTGCGGATTGATCACCCCCAGGCAGTTGGGGCCTACCACCCGGATATCGGCTTCGCGACAAAGCGCGACGATTCGGTCTTCGATACGGTGTCCCTCCGCGCCGACCTCGCGAAAGCCGGCCGAAACGATCACGAGTCCTTTTATGCCCTTGGCGATCGCTTCTTCAACGGCCTTGAGGGCCGACGGCGGCGGCAGGATGATCATCGCCAAGTCGACCGGATCGGGGATATCCGTCACGGAGGGGTAGGCCTTGACGCAGGAAATGGCGGGCGCGGATGGGTTGACCGGATAGAGGGTCCCGCGGTACCCGCCCCGGAGAATGTTGACGAATATATCGTGACCGACCTTTCCCGGTGTGCTCGAGGCGCCGACAACGGCAACGGAACGGGGGAAAATATGGCGTCAAGTGGATCCATCGGGTGGCTCCTTTTGGTTCAGGGTGCGTTTAATGTCAAGCGCCGCGGCGTAGACAATCTTGCGCGGCAGACCCGTCTCGCGGGCCACTTCCTTGACCAGCTCCGAGAGCACCGCCTCACCATTTTTTAATATTTCGTACAATTGCGCATACAGAGCGGAGGCATCCGCCGCCGTTCTGGAAGGCATGCCGGACACCAGCAGGGTGCACTCGCCCTTTATCTCCCGGCGCGCCTCCAGCAGCGTCATCACTTCGGACAGCCGCCCGCGCAAAAATTCCTCGTGGAGTTTGGTCATTTCGCGTCCCAGCACCGCCGGCCGGTCGCCGAAAATGGTCAGCAGCTCTTCGAGCAGCCGCGCGACCCGCCGGGGCGATTCGTAGAATATCAGCGTGCGGGATTCCTTGCCCAGCGCGTGCAGCTGTTCGCGGCGCCGGCCCTTTTTGCGGGGTAAAAAACCGACGAAGACGAAGGCGTCGGTCGGCAGGCCGGAAACACTGAGCGCGGCCATCGCGGCCGAGACACCCGGGACGGGAGAAACCGGGATTCGGCGCGCGACGGCGCTGGCGACCAGACGATACCCGGGATCGGAGACCGACGGGGTCCCGGCGTTGGACACGAGCGCCACCGACAGTCCGGCTTCCAGTTTTTCGATCAGCTGCGGGGCGCGGACCGCTTCATTGTGTTCATGGTAGGCGATGAAACGCCCGCGCGGCTGGCGGCCTTTCAGCAGCCGCCCGGTGTGGCGGGTGTCTTCCGCGGCGATGATATCGACCGCTGTCAGGACCTCCAGGGCCCGTAAGGTGATGTCGCCCAGATTGCCGATCGGCGTGGCCACAACGAAAAGAGTTCCCTTCGCACCGGCAGCGGCGCCCTTATTCGTAGGCGAGGTCGAAGGCATTCTTGATCAACTCGATTTGCGGCGCGGCGGCCGCGGAACGGATGGCGACCACGTCGAAGCGGGCCTTGACGCGACTCTGGGAGGTGGACTTGAGGTAGTGCAGGGCGACCATGGAGATCTTGCGCTGCTTGCGGGGCGTCACCGCATATTTGGGGTTTCCGTAGCGCCCGGAGTGGCGGGCCTTGACTTCCACGAAGACCAGCGTGTCGCGGTCTTTGGCGATGATGTCGATCTCTCCGAGCACCGTGCGATAATTCTGCTCGATGATGCGGTAGCCCATTTTCCGCAGAAACCGTGCGGCGATCGATTCGCCGGTCTGGCCGAACTGCTGCCGGCGATCAGCCATCGCCGGCCGTCAGTGGCAACTGCCGTGCCGTGGGGGGTGATGCAAACTCCTTGACGCCCTTGAAGCTGCGCCGGTGAATGGAGCAGCAGCCGTGGCGGCAAATCGCTTCGCGGTGGGTCTGGGTGGCATAGCCCTTGTGACCGGCGAAGCCGTATTGCGGATAATCTTGATCGTAGCGCCCCATCAGGCGGTCGCGGGTGACCTTGGCCACGATCGAAGCCGCGGCGATCGACAGGCTCAACGCGTCGCCCTTGACGATCGTGTGCTGGGTGATGCGCAGGGGAATCGGAAAGGTGCCGTCGATCAGCAGGCAGTCCGGACGCGGCGACAGGTTGAGTGCGGCCATGGCCATGGCCAGAAGGGAAGCTCTCAGAATGTTGATCCGATCGATTTCGACCGGGTCGACGAGCCCGATTCCCACCGCCACGGCGTGGGCGTAAATAACCTCGTAGAGCCTGTCGCGCTGGGCCGGCGACAGTTGCTTGGAGTCGTTGATGCCGGCGGACGGGAACCGCTGCGGAAGGATCACGGCGGCCGCCACCACCGGGCCGGCCAGCGGACCGCGGCCGGCCTCGTCGATGCCCGCAATGGCCAGATGGCCGGCGGCGCGGGCTTTTTTCTCGTAGGCCCAACGGTCGGCCGTTGCCGCGGGGGCCGGGGCAATCTTACCGCCGGGGTCAGCGCCGGTTCGGTGGCGAGACGCCCGGCTGACGATCGGCCGGTCATATGTTCGGGCGGTGCGCGGTGAAATCCGAAACCATCCTTGGACACTCGTTAGAATCGGCGTTCCTTGAGCCTGGCCGCCTTACCCCTTAACTTGCGCAGGTAGTAAATCTTGGCGCGGCGCACCCGGCCCCTGGTGATGACCTCGAGCCTTTCGATAACCGGCGAATGCAGGGGAAAAATACGTTCGACGCCGACGCCGTAGGAGACCTTTCGTACCGTGAAGGTCGCCCGCGCCATCCCGCCGCGCTTGCTGATCACTACGCCCTGAAATACCTGGATCCGCTCCTTTTCACCTTCCTTGATTTTAACGTGGACCTTGACCGTGTCTCCGGCGGTAAAGGCCGGCAGATCAAGCCGCATCATTTCTCTTTCCAGCTGTTTCATCGTCTCCATGTGACCCTCCAGAAGTGCTGAGGAGATAAATCCTCAATAAAAAATTAGGTGGGCGCCCTGCTCCGCATTATTAGGCAACCGGCACCCGCAATTGAAATTTGAAACTTGATTCGGTCAACGGTCCTAACCGGCTAAACGGGCTCAACCGATTCCCAGCCCTAGCGGCCGGCGAGCCGATCCAGCACGACCGTTGCCGCCGAACGGACCGAAAGATGGTTGTAGGTGCCGGGTCCCTGTATCGGCGCCAGAGCGAAATCCGCGGCCGCCATGAGGGTTTCCGGCAATCCCCACGCCGTTCCGAAGATTATCAGGCAGGGGCGGCCATCATCGATCAGGTGTTGCAGCGCCGTGAAGCCGATCACCGGCCGCCCGCCTCGGGCGCTGGTCACCACCGTGCGCGGCGCGCCCCCGGCCGTATTCTCCGCACGAATCTCCGCGATCACATCGTCCAGGGTTTCCCGGGTCCGCACCAGTTCCAGGGCCAGTCGCCGCTGCGGGTTGTAGGCCGCACCCGCCCCGTTTGTCCAGTGCGATATCAAGCGCCGCACCAGGGTGATCTGATCCGCCAGGGGCGTGACGACATAGTACCCGCGGACGCCGTATGTTCGGGCGGCCCGGGCGATGTCGTGCACATCCAGGTTGGTGACCGACGAGGCGATCACGGCGCCGTGTTTATTGATCACCGGGTAATGGACCAGGGCCAGGTAAAGATTGCGAGTCGATGATCCGTTCAATATCGGCGCACCACTTTTTCAACACCTCGATTTCCCGCCGGCTCAGCGTCCGTTTTTCGAGCAGGTCCCGGCGCTTGAGAAACGTGCGGATCACCGCCGATTCGAAGCGCCAGTTTGCGATGGCCGCGTGATGACCCGACAGCAGTACCTCCGGCGGCGGCCGGCCTTCGAAAAGCGGCGGCCGGGTATACTGCGCGTGTTCCAGCCGATCGTCGGCGAAGGAATCCTTTTCGGCCGCATCTTCGCCGCCCAGGGCATTGGGCAGCAGGCGCGTCACGGCATCGATGACGGTCATTGCCGGCAGCTCGCCGCCCGTCAACACAAAGTCCCCGACCGACAACTCGACATCGATGTAATTCAGATTGATTCTTTCATCGATGCCTTCGTAGCGGCCGCAGACGAAGATCAATCCCTTCAGACTCGCCAGTTCGCGCGCAACATGCTGATCGAAGACTCTGCCCTGGGGTGTCATCAGGACCACGGCGGCTGTCGGAGCGCTGTGCCGGGCGGCCTGGATGGCGGCCGCGAGCGGCTCGGGTTTCATCACCATCCCGCTGCCGCCACCATAAGGCCGGTCGTCGGTGACCTGGTGCCGGTCGGTGGCAAACTCCCGGATGTTGACCGCCGCAAGCGATATGATGTCGCGCTCGATCGCCCGCCTGACGATCCCGTGGGCCTTGAAGGAGGCCAACAGTTCGGGAAAAATTGTCAGGACCGAAAAATGCATTTAGACATCGGGATGAGGCCTATTCGAGTCCCTCTGGCAGATCCACCCGCATCCGGCCCGCTGCCAGGTCGACCTCGACGATCACGGACTTCAAGGCCGGTATCAGAATCTCATTCGCGGCGCCATCCTCTTGAGAATTGACAACGTAGACGTCATTGCTCCCGGTCGGCATGACGGCCGTCAAGCGCCCCAATGGCCGGCCCTCGATGGTGACCACCGCCAGGCCGATAAGCTCATGCCAATAATAGGTGCCGGCCGCCAACCGCGGCAGGCTTGCTTTGTCGATCATGATTTCGCAGCCGACCAGCGATTCGGCCTGGCTGCGATCGGTGATACCTTCTAACGCCAGCAGCAGCGTCCGGGCGTGGGGCTTGACCCAATCGACGTCATGACTCGCCAGGACACCGGCGGCGTTTTTGAGGAAAATCTTGCGGCCGGCCGCGAAAACGTCCTCCCCGTCGCCGTAACAAAAAATCTTACAGGTTCCCCGCAGCCCATGGGTGCCGACGATTTTTGCGATCGAAATGATGTCGCCGGTTTTCACGCCGCCACTCTAGTGTCCATCCATAAATGGTCTTTTTTCCGCTGGGCTGCGTTCTCCGCGGGTTTCCGGCTGCGGCGTACATAAAGTACGCCTCGCCGCAAACCCTTGTGCGGCCTTGGCCAGCGAAAAAAATCCACATTTATGAATTGGACACATAAGGGTGCCTAAAAAGATCGCGGATGGGCGCTACTCTAAAATTTCCAGCACGGTGCGTTTTTTGATTTTGGCGGATGCGGCACCCAGAATGGTCCGCATCGCCCGTGCCGTTCGCCCCTGTTTCCCGATGACTTTCCCCAAATCCTCTTTCGCCACCTTGAGTTCCAGCACGGATGTCTGGTTGCCTTGGATCTCCGATACGGACACCTGTTCCGGATGATCGACCAGAGCCTTCGCGATGTAGCTGATCAGGTCTTTCATAGCCCCATCTCCTTTGTCGGCGGTTGAGAACGAAGGGGTTGCACCTCACGGCTGTATGTCAACACTAAGGCGTCACGGCAAAAAAACCTTTTTTCTGCAACAGGTTTTTAACGGTTGCGGTCGGAGTGGCGCCATTGGCCACCCAGTGCTGGATGCGTTCGGTCTTGAGCGTCACCGCCTCGGATTCGAGCAGCGGGTTGTAAGTGCCGAGATTCTCGAGATACTTTCCGTCCCGGGGCGCTTCGCTGTCGGCCGCGACGATCCGGTAAAAAGGTCTTTTTTTCGCGCCGTGGCGGGCCAATCTGATTTTTACTGCCATCGTATTCTCCTTCAGAAGGGCAGCATGTTGCGGGAAAGACCGCGCATGCCGCTTTTATTGAGCTTTTTCATCATTTTCATCACCTGGGTGTAATTTTTCAGGAGACGGTTGACGTCCTGGATCGTCGTGCCGCTGCCCCCCGCGATCCGCTTGCGGCGGCTGCCGTTGATGACGGCGTGCCGGCGGCGTTCCTCGGGGGTCATGGAATTGATGATGGCCTCGATCCGCACCAGTTCACCGTCATCGACCTCGAGATTCTTGAGCTGTTTGCTGCCGCCGATCCCCGGTATCATCTTTAACAGGTCCGACAGGGAGCCCATCTTGCGGATCTGAACCATCTGGTCCCGGAAATCGTCCAGAGTGAACTGGCTTTTGCGCAGCTTGCGTTCGAGTTCGGCCGCCTTCTTTTCGTCTACCGTCGACTGGGCTTTTTCGATCAGCGTCAGAACGTCGCCCATTCCCAGGATGGTCGAGGCCATCCGTTCGGGATGAAACGCTTCGAGCTGGTCGAGCTTTTCGCCGACGCCGATGAATTTGATCGGCTTGTCGGTTACGGCCTTGATCGATAGGGCGGCGCCGCCGCGGGCATCGCCGTCGGTCTTGGTCAGAATCACGCCGCCGATGTCCAGGGCTTCGTCGAAGGCCTTGGCGATGTTCACCGCATCCTGGCCGGTCATGGCGTCGGCCACCAGCAGGATGTCGGACGGATGGACGGAGGACCGGATGGACTTGAGTTCCGCCATCAGACCGGCATCGATGTGAAGCCGGCCGGCCGTGTCGAGCAAAAGCGTGTCGCAGCCCTGCTGGGCCGCCGCCGTGCGGGCGTCCAGGCAGATGCGAACGGGATCCATGTCGGTCGTCGATGCAAATACCGGCACCTCTATCTGCTCGCCCACTTTTTTGAGCTGGTCGATCGCCGCCGGACGGTAAACGTCCGCCGGCACCAGAAAAGGCTTTTTGCCGATCTTGCGCAGATGGATGGCCAGCTTGCCGGCGGTGGTGGTCTTGCCGGAACCCTGCAGGCCGACCAGCATGAGCGCTGCCGGCTGCGTCCCCTCGAGAGCGAGGGGAACGTTGGCAGCTCCCATGAGGCCCGTCAGCTCGTCGTAGACGATTTTGACGACCTGCTGACCGGGGGTCAGGCTCGCAAGGACTTCCCGGCCAAGGGCGCGCTGTCTGATATCGGCAATAAACTTCTTGGCGACGCGGTAATGAACGTCTGCTTCGAGCAGGGCCAAACGAACTTCCTTGAGGCCCTCCTCGATATTTTTTTCCGACAGCCGGCCGTGCCCCTTGAGCTTTTTAAAAACCGCGTTCAGCTTGTCGCTCAGGCTGTCAAACATGGTTCACCGGATCTTTCGGGCGAAATCAAAAACCTTGAAATTAGTATGAAAAAAATGCTATGTCAAGCGGATTGTCCGCTAACGGTGGGGATCGGCTTTGGCGCCGGTCCGCTTCAATAAGATTTGCCCCTTGAGCGGCTCACGCCCGGGAGGTGATCGACACCCGGATCGCCCGGTGCCATGGCGGGTGGCGGATGGTTTCAGAAAATATTTCCGTCTCTTTTCACGGCAGATTTCAGGCTTTTACGCGACCCTTTGCACCTTTAACGTAACCGCGGAACAATTGCAATTAAAATGATCGGCCAACCGCAGATCAAACCGGATATCAAGGATTTAAGCCTGGGGCAGCTGCAACAATGGCTGGCACGGCAGGGAATCGCGGCCTATCGCGGCGGGCAGATCCTGCGCTGGATTTACGAACGCCAACTGGACAGCTTCGATCAGATGACGGACCTGAGCAAAGCCGATCGGGAAAATCTGGCGCAACACTTTAAGATCGGGCGCCTGGCGACGCTGCGGGTCGAAACTTCCCGTGACGGTTCGCGCAAATACCTGTTCGAACTCGACGATAAAAAGCGGATCGAAAGCGTGCTAATGCCCGAGCCCGGTCACGATACCCTGTGCATTTCAAGCCAGGTCGGCTGCGCCCTTGGATGCCGCTTCTGCCTGACCGGCAAAGGGGGCTTGGCACGCAACCTGAGTGCTGGTGAAATCATCGCGCAGGTGCGCGATATTCAGCGCACCCTTTCCGAACCGAAGCGGCTGACCAACATCGTTCTGATGGGAATGGGCGAGCCGCTGGCCAATTACGCCAACGTGACCAGTGCTTTGAACACGCTGACCGACAACGGCCTCGGGTTTCGTTTTGCCGGCCGGCGCCTGACCCTTTCAACCGCCGGGCTGGTGCCGCAGCTGATCCGGTTCGGGGCGGAGACGAGCGCCAATATCGCCATTTCCCTGAATGCGACCGACAACCGCACCCGTGATTTTTTGATGCCGGTCAACCAGACCTACCCCATCGAAAAACTCCTGGCCGCCTGCCGCCAATACCCGTTGAAACCCCACCGGCGCATCACCTTCGAATACATTCTGATCAATGGCGTCAACGACAGTGAAGCCGAGGCCCGCCGTCTGGCCGCCCTCCTGAGTCAGATCAAGGCCAAAATCAATCTGATTCCGTTCAATGCGCACCCGGGCAGTGAATTCGAGCGGCCGCCGGAGCCGGTCATCGACCGCTTCCAGCAAATCCTGCTGGATAAACACTATACGGTGATGGTGCGCCGCAGCAAGGGAGAGGATATTTCGGCCGCCTGCGGACAGTTGTGTGCTTCAAGATAAGGGTTTTGGCAAGGCCAGAGGGAGAAGGCTGTATAAGGTGCATACGCCGCCGACCGATAACGCAGCCAAAACCCATTTCCGCACCGCCGCCGTATAGGCTTTAAGATAAGGGTTTTGGCAAGGCCAGAGGGAGAAGGCTGTATAGGTGCATACGCCGCCGACCGATAACGCAGCCAAAACCCATTTCCGCACCGCCGCCGTATAGGCTTTAAGATAAGGGTTTTGGCAAGGCCAGAGGGAGAAGGCTGTATAGGTGCATACGCCGCCGACCGATAACGCAGCCAAAACCCTTATCTTAAAGCCTATACAAGGAAGCGGCGGACGTCGGAGGGGGGCAGCCCCAAAATGCGGATGGTCTCGCGGGTGCCGCCGGAGGTGACCTCGGCCTCGACCGGGGTGAAAGCCGGGGCCCGGCTGTAACCGGCGCAGATGGAGGCGGCCAGGGTGATGACGTCTTTGGCGGCGGCGCCCGGTATCAGGGCGATGGGACCGGGATACTTTTTGAGCCTGATCACCGTGTCTTGCCGGGGGTCGTGATGGCGGAGAAGATTGTCGTTGTCGGCCTCATCGCGCCCCACGATCAGTTTGGCGCGGTTCTTGAGCCGGAAATGACGACCGTAGCGCAGCAGGTGCAGTTCGTCTTCGCGCAAGGTTTCTTGGTTGTCGAAAAGCTCCCTGAGCCGCTTTGAAAAATTCTCGTCGGTCAGCAGGCAGCCGCCGGCGGGGGCCGGGTATTCGGTGAGGCCGAACTCCTCGGCCAGCTGCATCTGGCGCTTGCGGGACCGGCCGGCGATATCGAGCAACTTCGCACGGTCGACCAGGCCGTTTTTTTCCGCCGCGGTTTCCGGCAGGAGCCTGGCACTGAGCGGCCGCAGGATATCCCCGTCGCAGCCCGAATTCTTCTCGACGTAACGCAGGGACTGTTTGGTCTGCGACATGGGGCGTTGTCCGACGACTTCACCGCTGAACAGAAAGTCCAGCCCCTTTTCCTGCTTGATGACGGCCGCCTTCCTGAACATCAACGCATGGCAATCGAGGCACGGGTTCATGTTCTGGCCGTATCCGCAGCGAGGATTGCGCAGCATGGCGAGGTAGTCGTCGGTGATGGTGCTGACCGTCAGCGGGATGCCCGTGATCTCGGCGGCGCGGCGCGCGTTGGCGGCCGAGAAAAAAGGGGTTTCGAAGCTGACCCACTCCACCGTAACACCCTGCTGGCGAAGCACGAGGGCGGCCAGGGTACTGTCGAGGCCGCCGGAGCAGAGCCCAAGCGCCCGGGCGGGTTTGGTCGGTGAGGTCATATCGCAGTTCCGATCGGAATCGTTTAATGCCAGACACGCCGAGAATCAGGCGGCGCGCCGCTGAAGTCCGGAAAATCTTAAAGTCCCTTTATCCGCAAGTCAAGCCTCATCTGGACTTCGACAGTCCGTTCGAGCTGCTGGTGGCCACCATACTCTCGGATCGAAGATTTTTCCCTGCGGATAATCTTCTTCGGGCGCGAAACTTTCCAGGCGCGCCGGCCGAAATGTCCCGACTGTTCCCTCAACGCCCGCTGTCCCTTTCCTGGTAAAACCGGTGTCGGCGCATGAGATGACGCAGTTTATGGTTATTTAAAGTAATTATCGGTTATCCTGATAATTTTCGGGGAATACTGATTGACATCCGATGACCGAAATCGATATATCCGAGCGCAAGCAGTCCACCAGTGAAAGATAGCGCATGATAATGAAAAATCTGTTTTCGACCAAAGAGGTGGCCAAGCTTCTGGATGTCAATGAGAAGATGGTTTACACCTTGGTGTCCGAGAAAGGGCTGCCGGCGACCAAGGTCACCGGCAAGTGGCTTTTCCCGCGCCATCTGGTGGAACAATGGATCGAAGCCCACACGATCAATTATCCTGAAAACGGCACCAAGCTGCCGCCCTATCACGGCCTGTTGATCATCGCCGGCAGCAACGACATGCTGCTGGACAAGGCCATCAATGTGTTCAACACGACCAACCCCGCCCACCTGGCGGTTTTTGGCAACCTGGGCAGCATGGGCGGCTTGCGGGCCCTGCGGCAGAACCTGTGCCACATGGCTTCCAGCCACCTGCTCCAGGAGAAAGAGGGCGAATACAATTTCGACTTTGCCGTCAAGGAACTCGACCACATGCCGGCGGTAGTCAACTTCTGCCGCCGTGAACAGGGGCTTCTGATCGCCAAAAAAAACCCCAAAAAGATCAAACGGGTCTCCGATCTGGCCCGTTCCGACGTCCGCATCGCCAATCGACCCCTGGGAACCGGAACACGACTGCTCCTTGACCATGAATTGAAAAAGGCCGGTCTGAGCGGTGAAAAGATCGCCGGCTACTCCCACGAGTTCAGCCGGCACCTGGATGTCGGCCTCGAAATACTGGCCGGTCGGGCGGATACCGCCCCGGCGATTCGGGCCGTGGCCGGCATTCTCGACCTCGAGTTTTTATCCCTGCGCTGGGAGCGCTATGACCTCATGATCGCCAAGGACCGTTTTTTTGACGAAGGCATCCAGCGCTTTCTCAGCCTGCTGCACGAAAAGCAGTTCCACGAACTGGCCAGCGGCCTTCAGGGCTACGATCTGAGCGTGAGCGGCAAGATGATCTTTCCGCAGGAGCGCTGACTCAAACGGCTAAACGGGCTCAACTAATAAATAGTTTGTCAGTTTGGTCAGTTAGGTCAGTTGGTCAGTTCAAGGCTTGTGGTCGATTTTGACGATGAAACTGACTGACTCAACGGGCCAAATCGGCTAAACGGGCTCAACCGACTCAACTGACTCAACCGACTCAACTGACTTATCCGACCAAACCGGCTCAGCCTAACACAGGAGGTGTCCTCATGATTCATCGTGCGCATCTGATTTGTATCGTTCTTTTCGTCACGTGCTGCCTGCTTCCGGGGGCACTGCCCGCCGCCGAAGATGCCGTGCTCATGATGGCCACCACCACCAGCACCGATGACACCGGGCTGCTCGATTACCTGGCGCCGGATTTCAAGAAGGCCACCGGCATCGAGCTGCGCTGGACGGCCACCGGCACCGGCAAGGCCCTGAAACTGGGTGAAAACTGCGACGTCGATGTGCTGATGGTGCATGCACCGGCGGCCGAAAAGAAATTTGTCGTCGACGGATTCGGCCAAAACCGGCGGGAGATCATGTACAACGACTTTGTCATCATCGGGCCGGCGGCCGATCCAGCCGGCATCAAGGGCAAAAGCGTCAAAGAAGCCCTCAAGGCGATAGAAACACAGCAGGCTGTTTTCGTCAGCCGCGGGGACAATTCGGGAACCCACAAGATGGAACTGTCTCTGTGGAAGGCGGTCGGGCTACCGGTGCCGGAAAAACAAAGCTGGTATGTTCAGACCGGCCAGGGAATGCTGCCGACGATCACCATTGCGGCGGAGCGCGGCGGATACACCATGACCGATCGCGGGACCTACATCAAATACGAAGACAATTTGAAAGGCGACCCGCCCCTGAAGATTCTGGTCGAAGGCGACGCCGCTCTGCTCAACCAGTACAGTGTCATCACCGTCGATCCCAAGCACTGTCCCAAGGTTCGCAACGACCTGGCCCTGAAATTCGCGGACTGGATCACCGGGTCGGACGCACAAAAGCTCATCAAGGATTTCAAGCTTTTGAACAAACAGCTCTTTACGCCCAATGCCAAGAAATAAGGCCGGCAGGAAATAGCAGCACCTCCTGCCTGATGTTGAACCCGTCTGCAAGGCAATCTGCCACATTACGGCCGCCGGCGCATCTTTCGTCAGGGCGCCGGTGGCTTTGCCTTACGGGCGAGCAAGCGTCCGGCCCGATTATCCAGCGCAATTTATGCTTGCCGCGGACGTCCATCCTTTTTTCACCCGCCGCCGTCGAGGACCATTGATAGCGTGGATTTTATCCTGACCGGCTTTCGCAAGGCGCTTGAATTGCTGCTGCATGGCGATCCGGAGACCTACTCCGCGATTTTTGCCACGCTCAAGGTGTCGAGCTATTCGATGACCGTCAGTTTGTTGATCGGGGTGCCGCTCGGTTTTGTCTTGGGGTATTTCCGGTTTCCGGGGCGCAAACAGGTCAGGGTCGTCGTGGACACCCTGTTGGCGCTGCCCACCGTATTTATCGGCCTGGTGGTCTACGCTTTTTTGTCGCGGCGCGGTCCCTTGGGGGAGTGGGGGCTGCTGTTCACCCTGCCCGGCATTGCCATCGGTCAGACCATCCTGGCCCTGCCGGTCGTGACGGCGCTCGGCGCCAGTGCCGTCGAAAGCATGGACCGACAGCTGCACGTCACGCTGCTTTCCTTAGGTGCCGGCCGGCGTCAGCTGCTCCTGACCAGCTTGTGGGAGGTCCGGCACGGAATCCTGGCGGCGGCCCTCGCCGCTTACGGGCGGGTCATGACGGAGGTGGGCATTTCCATGATGGTCGGGGGCAACATCAAGTGGCACACCCGCACCATGACCACCGCCATCGCTCTTGAAACCAACAAGGGATTGTTCGCCATGGGGGTTGCCCTGGGCCTCGTGCTGCTGGCGATTGCCTTCGCCGTCAACGTGTCGGTCTCTTTTCTACGCAAGAAGGTGTAATGGTGGCCGATGCGCTTTATCAGATCGACGACGTTGAGCACCGCTATGCACTGGAACCGGTGCTGCGGGTCGAAACCCTGGCGATTTCCCGGGCGTCCATCGTGGGGCTGATCGGTCCCAACGGCAGCGGCAAGAGTACCCTGCTGAAGCTGCTCGGGTTCATCGAGAGGCCGAGCCGGGGCGAAATTTTGTTCAAAGGCCGGCCGGCGGCGCCTTTTTCTAGCGCGGTGCGCTTTCAGGTGACGCTGCTGAGCCAGGAGCCTTACCTGATGCGGCGGTCGGTTTTTAAAAATATCGCTTACGGACTCGAGCTACGTGGGGATCGGGACAATTTGCGCTCGCGGGTGGCCGAGGCCCTGGCCTGGGTGGGACTGTCGGAAAAGGTTTTTGCCGAGCGGCAGTGGAACGAACTGTCGGGCGGTGAGGCCCAGCGCGTGGCCTTGGCGGCGCGCCTGGTGCTCCGACCCGCAGTGCTCCTGCTCGATGAGCCGACCGCCAGCGTGGATGCCGTCAGTGTCGAGCAGATCAAAGCCGCGGCCATGACGGCCCGCAACGAATGGGGCACGACTTTACTGATCGCCAGCCATGACTGGCAATGGCTTTATGAGGTCTGTGACGAGGTGTTGCAGCTGTTCGGCGGTCGGGTGGTCGGCCCCGGCCGGTTGAACATCTTTCTGGGACCCTGGCAGGCCGGGCCGGACGGGCACTGGCGCAAAGAGCTGGCGGACAAACAGGTCGTTCTGGCCACCGCGCCGCCGGCGGCCGATGCCGTGGCCGCGGTCGATTCCGGCGCGGTGACGCTTGGCAACGTGCTTGATTCCGAAAAGGGCCGGCGAAACTTTTTAAAGGGGACGGTTACCCGGCTAGAGCTGGACAAGTCGAGCCGGCAAACGATCGCCACCATCCTGGTGGGCGCGGTCCCGTTTGCGGTCCGGGTGCCGCCGCGACGGGAAGAGGCGTTGAAGCTCTATCCGGGCCGGGAAATCGAGATTTCTTTCAGTCCGGATTCGGTCCAGTGGATCACTTCTCCCGAAAAAACGGGAAAAATCCCGGTCAGCCACACCGGCGGAAAGTGAGCGATGCGGGTTTATATCGGATTTGACGACACGGATACCCGCGCGGCGCCGGTGGGAACCGGTAAACTGGCCCGCGCCTTTGAAGCCGAAATGCCAGCGGGCAGCCTGCTTTGGGGGGTGATCCGGCAGCAGCTGCTGGTTCGTGACGATATCCCCTACACATCGCACAACAGCGCGGCTTGCCTTATCATCGATCTTACCGATGCGGCCGGCCTGCGAAATATCATCAGCCGCGCGGTCGACCATCTCGAGCGCGGGGCCTGCTCCGGCAGCGATCCCGGGGTCTGTGTGGCCTGTGAAAAAAACGGCGGGTTGTCATCCCTGGTCGAATTCGGCTTGGCCTGCACCTGCCGGAAAATGTCGCAGGCAGATGCCCTGAAAGCGGCCGGTGGGTTTCATCTCTCCGGTCACGGCGGCACCAACGATGGTATTATCGGTGCGGCGGCCGCGGTCGGCTTGACCCACGCGGGCTGGTGTGGACGGTTCATCGAGTTCGGCCGGCTGCGGGACTACGAAGGCATGGTCTCGGCCGGCACGCTAATGTCCCGCGGCATCCAGGTGGTGTCGATCGATCGGGATGTCAAGGTGCCGGCTCCCGCTGAAATGGTGCTGACAAACGGCTGGGTGCGCCCGCATCTGTTGAGCGGTCGACCGGTGCTCCTGGTGCGGCCCGCGGCGGAAGGAACCTGGGAAAACATCGGCGCCAAGCGGATCAGGCCGGCGGTTTCAACCGGCGGTAGCGCCGGATGAAATTCTGCAGGTTATCGCGCTGCCGTTCCATGTAGGCGATCCAGATCGCCAGCACCTTATCTCCCTCGGGGGTCAGGCGGTACATGCGCCGGGCCGGCCCGCTGCCCTCGGTTTCCCACTGCGACTGCACCAGCCCGTCTTCTTCCAACTGCCGCAAATGACGATAGATCATGCCCGGCGGCGCCTGGCCCTCCACGAAGCCGAACTTCTGAATACCCTGGATGAGTTCATAGCCGTAAGAGGGCTTCTGATTCAGCCCGAGCAGGATGGACGGCTGGACATAGCGCTCGGCTTTGCCACCACCGGGCCGTCGAACTCTTTTTGGGCCGCGGGTTGTTTCTGTTGACATATGTCCTTTAGGGATATATTACTGTCAGTAATACTTGTGAGTTCAAGGGTTCAATGGTTTCGGGTTAAACGTTTGGGATCTGAGTTTCAAGTTTCAAATTTTTATCTGGAGAGGCAGTGATGAAAATGTTCGTGCGCGAAAGACGCAAGGTCGAAGAAGGTGAAAAAAAACCACGCTTCCGGGTCGTGGGTGTCAGCGGAGCGGACATCAGGCTTTACGTCAAGCACATGCGTAAAAAGGAACTGGAGCAGGTGGCCGCCGCCGTAGGGGCCGAGATCGTGTACCTTAAGGCGGAAAAAGACGGCCAGGGCAAAACGACCACCGTTCTGGTTTAACCCCGCTGCCCGGCAGACACCGCGGCGGCTTATGGCTCCTTGTAGATGATCGTGCCGACGTGTTCGCCACTCAGGGCCGCCAGAATATGCTCGGGGTGGTGCAGGGCGTCGATGATCTGCAGTTCCTCGAGGCATTTGGCCCGCTGCAGCATCGTGAGGATCGGCCGCTCGATGATCAGATCGTCCAAGTCAAGCGCCAGCAGCTCTTTGGCGGAAATACGGTCGAAGAACTTGGGCGGGGCATCGCCGCTTGACGCCGTCTTTTTGGGGTCGCGGTCATAGAGCCCCTTTTCGTCCTTGAGGTAAATCAACGCGCGCGCGCCGATATTTTCGGCCAGCAGGAATGCGCCGCAGTCGGTGCGGTGGGGCGGAATGGATCCGTGTTCGGCCGGGTGCTCGAAAAATCCGTACGGCGGGATGCCATAGGTGATCGGCAGGTAGCCGAGCTTGCAGAACATGGTCAGCTGCTCCAGGTTGTCGCCGTGGCCGATCTTGACCCCGCCGTGTTTCGAAAGCAGCACCGCCAGCATCTCCGCGTTTTGCCACGACACCTTGTCGCCCAACTTGGAGAGTACCCCGGTCGGCATGCCCAAATCCACGCCGATGTTGTAGACGTGCCGGGCGCGGGTGCCGCCGCCGGTCATCAGCAGTATTTTGTGCTTGTCTTTGGCGTCGATCAACACATCCAGGATCGGCAGCAATGCCTTGGCGCCGCGGTCCATGATGCTCTGCCCGCCGATTTTGAGCACGTTGATGTCCGGATGCATCCGGAAGTATTCTTTGGCCTCGGTCTGCTTTAAAAACGCCTTGCTGACCAGGGATTCTCCCATCATGGGCGTGTCAATGTGCAGCCGGCCGGTTTGCCCTTCCTCCTTAATCAGCTTCGTCATCAGCTTTCCCCCGGTTCAGTGGTTCCTCATGGCCGCATGCAGCGGCAGAGGTGCGCAAAGGTAAACCGGCGCGCAGCGAGTGTCAAGGGCGGTGCACCCCGCGCCACGTCTTCAAACGTTGAGGCGTTCGGATTTCAGCAGATAGGCGATGACCAGGCCGGCCAGGAAACCGGCCGCCAGGTTGGAGGCCAGGGTGATGCCGAGCATCATCAGCGCCACAAACAGCCCCTTGCGGTCCTTCAGGTCGATGATCGTCAGGGCCAGTTGGCCGCCGGCGAAGATGAGCAGGACCCCCAGGATCGACATCGGCAGCAGGTAGAGCACGGCCAGGAGGCGGTCGCCGAAGAAAACGACCAGAAGAATAAAAAAAGCCCCGATCATGAGATTGGAGCCGGCCGTGCGGGCCCCGAAGCGGTGATGGGCCGCCAGCCCGCCGGCGCCGTGGCAAAGCGGCATGCCGCCAAAGAAAAAACCGACGAAGTTGGCCATGGCAATGCTGATGCAGGCGGCGCGATAAGTGACGCGGCGCGAGTCCTCGCCGAAGTAGTCGGTCGACAAGTCGGCGTAGGCGATCACGGCATTGCCCAAGGTCATGGGAATCTGCGGCAGGACCAGGATCAGCAGGGCGCTGGCGAAGTCGGCCGCACTCGGGAAGGGAAACGGCAGGAGCGGCGGCAGATGCAGGCCCAGGCGCAACTGGTCGAATCCCTGGTGCGTGCCGAGGATCAGCCCGAGGGCCGCGCCGCCGCAGACCACCAGCAAGCCGGCGGGCAGCTTGCGGTTGTCCAGCAGAAGCAGCGTCAGCAGGCCGCCGATAACGCCGATGACGATGCCGACCGGCACGAAGCCGAGGCGTTGCACAATCAGGAAAGGCTCGGCGGCCTGGGACATGAGCTGAAATTTCGACGTGCCGAGCATGAACTTCACGCCTTCGGCCATCAGCAGGGCGCCGGTCGAGAGCTGCACGCCCCGCACCACCGGTTTGGGCGTGTAGCGGCCGATCAGGTCCATGGCGCCGGTCGCACCGATAACGATAAATATTCCGCCCAGCCACAGGCTCGAGGCCAGGATCTGCGAGGCGCTCAATCCCATGGCGATGGCGTAGGCACCGACCACCTTCATCGGCTGGACCGGCACGGTCACCCCGAAGTAAATTCCCGCGAGAATGTAGTAAAGACCGACCGAAAAGAAGAGCCCGGCGGGATCGAGCTTGTTGACCAGGATCATCCCGATGGCCAGCGGCAGCAGGGTGCCGAGGTCGCCGAGGGAGCCGGCCAGTTCCAAGCGGTTAAAGGCGTAGCGGTGCATCATGCCAGCAATTCCGGATTTATGATTCGATGTCTGTCATTCAATGGTTGGCGATCGTCTGTTGACACGAAAGTAGAATCAGACACAGCGTCATGATCAATTGCGCACTGGTACGATATGACATTTATACAAAAGGAATCATACGGTTAGCAGCAAGCTAAACGATGGGCATGCGGGTGCAATGGATTTATGTCGTTCTGTATAATAAGCAATATAAATTCAAAACCCAGGACCCTGCATAAAATCGATCACATCCTTCAACCGGCAAACGGACTAAACCGGCTCAACGGGCTCAACCGGCTTACGGCTTTTCCTTGTCCTGCTCGAAGACCCGGCCCGGGTAACGCAGCAATTCCTTGATCTTCGCATCACGGATTTTCTTGTCGTGAGTTGCTTTCTTCCGGAAGCCTTCGGCCATTTTTTCGAGCAGGTCCTCGAATTTGACCGGTTTCAAAAGATAGTCGAACGCGCCGAGCTTCATGCCTTCGATGCTGGTTTCGACCGAGGCGTGGCCGGTGAGCAGGATGACCTCGGCCAGGGGCTGTAGCTTTTTAATCTCCCGCAGCACCTCGATGCCGTCCATGCCGCCCGGCATCTTGATGTCGAGCAGAATGACATCGAAGAGTTGATCTTTCAGGATCCGAAGCGCTTCTTCGCCGCTGGCGACACCGATGGTCTCGAGTTTGCGCTTTTGCAGGCGGTTGACAATGGTTTCCAGGAAATCGACCTCGTCGTCTACGACCAAAATTCTGAAGGTGACCATTTTCTCTTCTCCTTGGTTTATGGACGCTATTTTTTCTCCGGCAGCTTGATAGGCAGCCGGATAACAAACGTCGTGCCCTTGTTCTCGCGGCTGGTGAACGTCAGGGTTCCGCCCATCTTTTCGATGATGCCGTAACTGATCGACAACCCCAGGCCGGTTCCGCGACCCGGTCCCTTGGTGGTGAAAAAGGGATCGAAGATCCGGCGCTGCATGGCCTCCGGAATGCCCGAGCCGCTGTCCCGGATGCTGATATCGATGGTACTCCGGTCGGTGACGGTCGCCACGTCGATGACACCGTCCTTGCCGATCGCGTCGATGGCGTTGTTGAACAAGTTCAGCAGGACCTGCTGCAGCTGCGACTGATCGCTGGCGATCACGGGCAGGTCGGACTGCAGGTCCTTGTGAATCTCGATGTTGTTGATGCGCACGTGGTTTTTCAACAGCTCAAGGGTCTGAGTGATGATGTCGTTGACATCGACATCGTCGAGTCGCGGCTCCATGCGGCGGGCGAAGCCGAGCATGTTGTGGGTGATCTTGCGGGCCCGTTCGACATGCTCTTCTATTTTTTCGATGGACCGCTGGTATTCTTCGAAATTTTCGCTCTGCTGAAAGTTTTCCTCGGCCAGCAGGTCGCGCATCCAGCCGGCTTTTTCGCCGATAACGGCCAGGGGGTTGTTGATTTCGTGGGCGATGCCGGCCGCCATTTTTCCCAGGGCGGCCATCTTGTCGGACTGAATCAGTTGGGAGTTGAGTTCGTTGACCTCGCGGTCGGCCCCCTCCAGCCGTTTGATCACCATGTTGGCGGTGATGAGGATCGCGGCGACGATGGCCAGGCACGAGGCGGCGATGATAAAGATCGTGCGGTTCAAGGTCGATTTCAGGCCGGCGATCTCCTCACCGGCTTCCTGGCTGATGATCAACAGCCACTCGCCGTTTTTCAGCCAGCTGCCGGCATAATACTGGACCGTGCCGTCGGGCAGCGTCTTGATGTTGACCGAGTCCTCGGCGAAGGTGGCGGGGTTGAGGTCCGACTTGCTCAAAATCGCGCCATGGAAGCGGGGATTGGTTTGAAAGACGCCCTCTCTGTTGATGATAAACGCATCTCCGCGTTGGCCGGTGTGAGCGGTCCGGACCAGACGGTTGAAGACCTCGGAGTCGATGGTGGCCCTTAAAATGAAGCTGCGGTCTTCGTCGTGGCCCCTGACCGCGATAATGAAGTGCGGCAGCTGCCGATAGCCCAAAAAGACGTCGCTGATGTAGCGGCCCTTGCTCATGGCCTCGCCGAACCAGGGCTGCTGGTAATAGTTCAGCCCCTTGAGGTCGTAGGGGCCGACGTAGACCAGCTGGGTGCCGGCGTTGTCGATGATGCCCATGTCGACCAGCCCGAGGCCGTCGGCGCGGCGGTTGATCACCTTGAAGATTTCAGCCAGGCTCTGCGGCTGGCTAAGGTAGTCGAAGCTGTGGGTATCGACGATGGTGGTCAGGATGCTGGTGCGTTCGCGCAAAAAGACCTCGATCCCGCTGCGGTGCGAGCGAACCAGTGAACGGATCTGGGTTTCGGTCTTTTCGGCGAAAACCTCGGCAAACTGGTAGTAGAGACCGAAACCCAGGAATATCAGCGGTGCAACGGAAACGATCAGGGTGATAATGATGATGTCTTTTTTCAGCTTGCGATAACGTGAGCGCTTCATAACGACCTCTTCGGCCCAGCCACCAGCCGGCCGGCGGTTACCAGGACAGCAGACGCCAGTAACCGAATACCGCCCAGAACCAGAGCACCAGCCAGGCCAGGATCGTGACCGGCAGGCCGAACTTGACAAAGTCCATCACGTCCAGCAGCCGTTCGCCCGTGTCCAGGTCGCGTCCCATGCCGAAGGCGATGGCGTTGTTGGGCGTGCCAACCACCAGGAAGTTGGCAAACGAGGAAGAGAACGCGGTCACCAGGCCCACTTTCCAGACGTTGACATCGGCCAGGGTGGCCATCGGCAGCACGACCGGCCCGAGGGCGGCCACGGTGGCCCCGTCGCTCATGAAGTTGGTCATCGTTCCGGTCAGCAGGCTGACACCGATCACCAAGCCTTCTCCCTTAGACAGGAAATCGGGCAAAACATCAACAAAAGTCTGCGCCAGCCACAAGGCCCCGCCGGTGAACTTGAGGCCGGCGCCCATAGCGGTGGCCGCGGCATAGAGTCCGACGACATCGAAGGCCACCCCGTTCTGAACGTCCTCCCAGCGGATGATGCGGCACAGGAACATCGCCATCAGGGCATAGAGGGTCGGCCCCCCGAGCCCGGCGTGTTCACCGATGATGATCCACGCCGCCACCAGGATAACCAGGATGACGGCCATCATGGCTTCGCGGCCGCCGAATCCGGGCAGGTCGGCGACCTCGGCCTTCACCACTTCGCTGGGGTTGACGTTTTTGACCTTGAAGCGTGATTTGCAGGAAAGATACATCCAGGCGCCGATCACGACGGCCATGACCGGTACGAACGGCATGCCGTATTTCATCCACTGCAGAAAGGTGATGGGATTGCCATATTCCGCCAGGTAGCTGACCATGATGGCATTGCGTCCGCCGGCGGCCGGAGAACCGGGGCCGCCGTGGTTGGCGGCAAAGCACACCCCCAGGATGAGAAAGACTGCCAGGGCGTGGTCCTTCTTGACGCCGTACATTCGGCAGGAGACCTTGTAGACGCCCATCAGGACCGGCAGCAGCAGCGCCACCAGGGCGTGTTCGGAGAGAAAGCTGGCGGATACCGCCAGCATCGGCAAAAAGATGAAGGCAAAGCCCTTGGCGCTTTTGATCCGGCTGAGCAGGATCAGCCCGATGCGCTTGTCGAGGCCGGTTTTGGCTACCCCCACGGCGACCACCAGAATGCCGAAGATAAAAAAGACCGCATCCGACATGTAGGCCTGGGAGATTTCGTTGATCGGCAGGACGCCGTACAGATAGAGCATCACGCCGACCATGATGTCGGTGGCCCCCAGCGGCAGGGCCTCCGTGCCCCAGAGAAAGGCCGAGAGAAACAGGATCGCGACCATCGCCTTGGCCATCTGCGCCACTTCGAGACTCGTCAGGAGGCTTTGCTTTTCAGAATGGCCGCCTCCCTCCTCGGCACCGGCTTTGGCGCTCGGTTCGGTGGGACTCTTGCCTTCCAGCTGGGCCTTGAAGGCGTTGGGCCGCAATTTGCGGTTGACCGAGTCGGTGATGTTTTTGCTGTCACGCGCCACTTTGTATCCCGGCGGATTGACTTGGTCCACCATTTTGATCATGCTCTCGGGCGGCGGCATGAGCACCACGGCCAGAAAGACCACGGCGGCAACGAGCAGCAAAACCGGCTTGTAGCCCGGCCGGCTTTTCCAGGTCCAGGGTTCATGGTAACTCTCATCGTAGGCGTTGCTCAGGTGTGTCATGCCTCCTCCTCGATCAAGGATGTGCTCATTTTTTCCCGGCCGGGCATCGGTCGGGTGGCGGTTGTCGTCGACTCCCGGCCGGCGTCATCGTGGTTTTCTTTTAGGCCGCGCCGCGAATGGAGATTTCATGGCGGATGATTGCAGCCGATGCGCACAAAAAACCGGCCGGCGGTTTAAGCCGTCAAGCAACAAAGCAATGAATATGCCACTGCCGGAAGGGAAGGTGTCGCCGGTAAACCCCTTGAAATGCAGGATTTAAATCGACCCCGCGGTGGAATGAATCCGGTGCCTGCCGCGCCGTCTGTCAGTTTTTTTTACAGACTGTAAAACCGGTCCGGGCGCTGGCGTGGCCCAAGTGGCCGGGCGAGTGGGAGCATGGTCAGTGCGTGCGGGATGAGGAGTGTTTCAGGTCGTGGATGACTCTTTTAAGCGATTCGACACTGTTGCCGCCTTTTTCGACAAACACGTCGGCACTCAAGGCATCGGGGGCGGCGGCATAGTCGGATGAAAACGCATGGATCACGACCGTCAGGGGCGGAATGCGGTCCTTGAGCTTTTCCATCAATTGCCGCGCACCCGTATCCGGCAAGTCGGGATCGAGGATGACGAGGTCCAGAGGGTCCGGATGGAAGGCCCACTTCAGTAATTCGACGCCGCTTTCGGCCAGGCGGACCCGGTAGCCTTCGGATTCGAGTTCCCGTTTTAAAAACTTGCGGACATGCGGATTGCGATCGGCGATCAAAATGTATTTGAGTGTGTTCACCCGTGCTCTCTAATGATTGTGGTCACAATCACAAAGCAAAGGCTGTGCCAGTGGAAGAGGGGGCCGCAGGCCGGCATCTGAAGTCCAGTGGAAGCGGGGCGTATCCGGGTGATGGCGATGACGTATCCCTGCGGTGGCGCCGCCGATGTCGATATTTTTTACATGCTGTAAAAAGCGGAGCGGCGGGGGTCTGGTATTTCCACCAGTAACAGTGCCTCCGGAACGCGCCACCGATCAGTAGAATTTTCATTCATCGTGGCGGCTTCAAGCAGCCATGCTCATTTGACCCAAAAACCGCCGCGCGGGTGTACAGCGCCGAAATCATGGTTATGTTGATGAGAATTGCGGATTATGGTTGCTGCCGTGCATGTGAATATGGGCCGGCCGGACCCAGATGAACTGGAAGGGCCGACGCCTGGCATACCGGAGGAGAGAAAATGGGCGAAATCGTTCATCAATCCCGCATCAGGATTACGCGTGAAAACGGGCCGACCCGCAAGGCCGTCATCGAAGGCTTCGACGAACCCGTCTACTACGGTGTCCACGGCGGGATCAAGAAATTTTACGGTGTATCACCGGAAGAGGAGCATGCCGCCACCCTCGATCACGTAGTGGGTGCCGTGGGCGGCTGAATGATGGGCACTCTGGCCACGGTGTTGGCCAAAAAAAAGATCCGCACTTTTCAGGATCGATTCGGAGCCAGCGTTGTCGGTGACATCGAAGATGTCAACGGTGTGCTGAAGATAACCCGCATCGATGTGGCCTATACCCTCAAGCTGCCCCAGGAACAGGTCGCGGATGCCCGGGCGGCGATGGACAACTACTTGCACCTTTGTCCCGCGGCGCAGAGCGTGATTGACTGTATCAGGATCACCCACGATCTGACCCTCGACGAACTGTAGGCTTCGAGATATCAAAGGCCGGGTCACCTTCCGGTACGGCGACGAGGCGGGGGTCGGAGGCACCGGGGGTGATAAAGAAGTGATCGGTCTGGTACGTGAGGCGATTGAGTGTTGCGTCGAGCAACTGCCGCCGCGCTTCCATATCTGCCCGCGCTGCCCGGCGGGGCACTCGCAGGAGGCTGTCGCCATAAGCCATGACGATGCGGGAAAAAGGCTTGGGGATAATCGTGCGGTCCCAACTGCGGAGCCTCCAGCAGCGCTCGGCGCTCCAGGACATTGTCATGACGGGCAGGCCCGTGATTCTGGCCGCGGTGATAATGCCCATTTTCGACACCTGAGCGGGCCCGTGCGGCGCGTCGACCAGCAAGCCGGTCAGGTGTCCCTTCTGACCATATCGAACAAGCTCCTTTAAGCCTTCAAAACCCCGATAACTCGATGACCCCCGCACGACGATCCACCCGTGGCGTTCCGCGGCCTGGGCGGCCAGTTCCCCGTCCTTGCTGGAACTGGCCATCGTCACGACCCGTCGATGTCGATAGTGGTGGACGATGTACATTATCCCGCGGTGCCAGCTGGCCGCCAGCAGCCCCTGGCCGGGATTTTCCCTGTAGTAGGTTTCCATGACCTCGCGGCCGAACTCCTGCACCCGGCAGGTGGAAAAGAGCAGCAGGGTCGCGGCGCGGGTCATCCAGCCAAAGAGGTAGTAGAAGGGGGCCTGCCTCGGGTTTATTTTCTTTTGGCGTTTCATGGGGGTACGGGTTGCGGGTTTTGGGTTTGGGTTCTGAGTTTCAAGTCAATGCCATTAACTTAAGGATCAATCTTCCCCCCTTTTCCAAAGGAGGACTTTCAAAGACGTTCCTTCGGCTAATGACACCCCATACTATTCTCCAGCTACAGGTAGTGCAGCAGACCGAAGTCAGTGCGCTGTTTGATGCTCCGGTACCACAAACAGAGCGGATAAAGGATCAATAGGGCGGCCAGAGTGGCCACCAGGGTGTCGATCAGGCCGCCGTTGTCTCGCAGGCCCAGCAGCCAGGCACCGACGGCCAGCAGGTGGACGTGCAACAGGTAAAAGAACAGCGGCGTTTGGCCGAAGACCGTCAACGGGTTCCACCGGCTGGTCGATTTGTCCCGGTACCAGGCGCAGAGCACCGCCAGACATAAAAACATAATTCCCAGCTCAAGCGCGGCAAATGAAAGGCTAGGCGGGTATTTGCTGACATGCAGCCATTGCAGCAGCGTGGCATCATCCCGATAAAGCAGCATGTTGCCATAGTGGTTGACGCCGCGGACAAGGGCGAAGAGTGCCAGCGAAAAAATGCCCAGCCGGCCGAACATGGTTGGTGCGTCCGCGCGGTTAACAGCCGGCAGCCCGGCGACGCCCCATCCCAAAGCCATGTACCCCAGCCACGGCAGCAGCGGGTAGAGAACGTAGGCCACCGAACCGACCCGCCCGCCGGTGACCAGAAAGGCGGCAATGACACCCGGGGGGTTTTTCTCGTCAAAGCCGACGGCCAGTCCGGCCAGTGCTTCGGCAAACACCATGAGGATCAGGCTGACAGCTATCACTACCCGCGAATCCAGCCGGCGTAGAAAAATCATACAGCACAGGCTGCCCCCGATGGCGTAGAGAATCTGAAAGACGATCCCGTGACCGAAGCCGATGCTCATCCAGAGTGGATCGAGCAGCATGATCAACAGCCCGCGCTTCAAGATGAACCCATCGATGCGGCCGGCCGGCACACCGGCTGATGTCTGGCGCCCGACGCTCAGCGACAGGGACCATCCGGCCAGAAACAGGAACGTCGGGGCACATAGATGCGTCAGCCAGCGCACCCAAAACTGGGCGGCCGGTATGACGGACCCCGGTTCATAAAAGGCGATCGAGTCCGTCACGTACCGTCCGGCATTGATAACTCCCGAGGCGTGATCGAAGGCCATCAGGACGATCACCACACCCCGCATGACATCGATGGCCGCCAGCCGCTGCGTCTCTGCCTGTGGGAGCAATCGGATATTGGCGACGGCAGTCATCGAACCATTTTTCCCATCTGCGCCCTGAATCATTTGCCTGGGCCGCGTCCTGAAGCAAAGCACGCGACAATAGTGCCTTACCCCTGAAAGTCCAACAAAAAAAACAGGAAAACAGTGCCTAAGAAGATCGCGGATATGCACCAGCTAATTATTGTTAAGAAACACGAATACGGACCCCGGCCGGTGAGGTTCCGGTCAGGATGGTAAAATGGAAAGGCTTTGTCAAGCCTTTGAGGGTGAGTCCAGGGCTTCGATACGGTTGAAACCCGCCAGCAAACCTCGTGGGGCTGGGACAAAAGATGATGCCGGCGGGTGGGCGCAGGGGATGACATGCCACATGCGTTTATGACCTGAAGAACTAATGTCCCTGCTCGCGCGTCCGGACGATCATCACCGAACACGGCGCCTTGTGGGCCACCCGCTTGGCAACGCTGCCGAAGATGACCAGGCCCATGCCCGACAGGCCGTAAGCGCCCAGTACCAACACGTCAATGGGATTTTCATCGAGAAACCGGATGATTTCGGTCGAGACGTGACCGTCCAAAACGATCAGGCGGTACTGCGCCCGTCCGTCGATGCGGCGGCCGTATTTCTCTGCCATCAGTTCCTCGATTCGTTGAACCAGCGCTTCCCGGGGCTCTTCCGGCATGATCCAGCCGGTGTCGGCCAGCGTCGGGTTGATGGGCGGCGGCAGGACGTGAAGCACGGTCAGGTCGGCCGCATACTTTTCGGCCATTTCGAGGGCGGCGGTAAAAGCGGCCTCTGAATTGTCGGAAAAATCGGTGCTGCAGACGATTCTTTTAATCGGCATGGCGTTTCCTCCCTGGTGTGGCGTGACGGCCCGCATCAAATCGACGGAGCTGACGGGCGGGACGATGATAGCGGCATCGGGACCCTGTTCATTGCAGTGCCCTCCGGCTGACACTCATACCCTATTCAACTCTGATCAATCTATATCAACCTGTATCAGTAGCAACGGATATGCCAGACGGGAAATTTCGGTGGTCGAAGTCGGTGCCCCGGCCCGCATTTTTGGAATGTCGATCCACCGCGCGGACGCCGACAACGCTTGCAAGACGCCGGGCGGGACTCAAAGATGCGACGGCAGCGGGGCGATTTGCCGAGTCAGGGCCCTGAAAAAAAACCTGCGGGCGTCAAATGCACGGTTTTTATGTTAAACTTTACATATTGCAAAAGATGCTGACACCGAATCGGCGGCATCCGGCATGGGCGGCACGCGCACGCCGACCCGTCATGATACGCAGAATACCATTTTTGGCATGGAGCTTGCTCAGTTTAAGGCCAACCGGCAAAAGAATCAATTCCCGAGAGTCAAAAGTGATGGTCAAGCAGGACGACATCTTCAAAGCCATGGCCGATCCGGGTTTCTACCCGCACCCGGTGGATGAGGTGCGGCAGCGGGAAACCCATATTTCCCGGGTATTTCTGACCGGGGAATTCGCTTACAAGGTCAAGAAAGAGGTCAACCTGGGGTTTGTGGATTACAGCAGCCTCGAAAAACGCCGCCACTTCTGCCGGCGGGAAACCGAACTGAACCGGCGTCTTTCCCACGGGGTCTATTTAGGCGTCGTGCCGGTCACACGCGATCGCGATCGATTCGAATTGGCCGGCGCCGGCGGGCCGGTCGAGTATGCCGTGAAAATGCGGCAGCTGCCGGAGGCCGGCACGCTGGCGCGGCAACTCCGGAACGGCCGGATCGATAGCGTGCCAATCGAAGCGCTCGCCCGGCATTTGGCCGAATTTTACGCCGCGACGGCCGGCAGTCCGGAAATCGATGGTTACGGTTCGCTGTCAACGATACAGCGCAACTGTGAAGAAAACTTTACCCAGGTCGAAGAATTTCTGGGGAAACCCCTGGAGGAGAGGCCGTTTCAAATCGTCCGGGCGGCCACCCGGTCTTTCCTGAAGCGAAAAAAACGGCTTTTTGAAAAGCGTTTGGCAGCCGGCCGGATCAGGGACTGTCACGGAGATCTGCGCTCCGGGCATATCTATTTCGACGACGAGATTCAGATCGTCGACTGCATCGAGTTCAACGACCGGTTCCGCTACGGCGACACGGCGTCGGACCTGGCGTTTCTGGCCATGGACCTCGACTTCGAGGGGTTTCCGGAAGCGGCCCGCGATGTGGTCGAGGCCTATGTGAGCGTCGCCGCCGACGCGGAGGCCTTCGCCCTGCTCGATTTTTACAAATGCTACCGGGCCATGGTGCGTGCCAAGGTGGCCTGCCTGCGCCTGGCCGAATTGGGACCGGGCGAATACGCTTACCACAAGACCCGCCGCGCGGCGGGGCAGTATCTGGCGCTGGCCTACCGCTATGCGCTGAATTTCACAAGGCCCGTGATATGGGTGGTCTGCGGACTTCCGGCATCCGGCAAGAGCACCATCGCCGAGGCCTTGGGAAAGGTTCTCGGCCTCGGGATCCTGCGATCGGATGCCATCCGCAAACAGCTGTTCGAGATTCCGGCCGCAACGGCGGTGATTCAACCATTCGAAGAAGGCCTTTACGCGCCGGAGGTCACGGCCCTGACCTACGGCAGGCTCCTGCTTCAGGCGCAGGAGCTGGTTGCGGGCGGGCGGGCCGTTATACTGGACGCAACTTACAGCAGTAGCCGCCAGCGCCGGGAAGTTCTGCGGCTGGCCCGGGATGCGGACGTCAATGTCGTTTTCATCGAGTGTGTCGCCCGGCCGGAAATCCTGATCGAGCGGTTGCAACGGCGTGAAAACGGCCTCTCGGTGTCCGATGCCCGCGTGCAGCATTTCCACCAGCTTAAAGAGAGATTCGAACCGCTTAAGGAAATCGAAGCGGATCTGCTCCTGCGGGTCGACACCGAAGAGCCGTTGTCTCAAAACCTGAACCGGATCCTCGGTCATCTCGATTTTCTGCTCTCAGTGCCCATCCGCGATCTTGATTAGGAACTGTTACGTGTCCAATTCATAAATGTGGATTTTTTTCGCTGGGCAAACCCGCGGAGAACGCCGCCCAGCGGAAAAAAGACCATTTATGGGTGGACACTCTCTAAAACGATCGCCCTTTGACAAGCATCGACGACCCCCACCAAGGAATCAGTGGCTTGCCTGCCGAACTTGGTGTAACTTTTCATCCCCTGGTCCGTTACATTGATATCCATCCAAGGTGTCATTGCGGGCGCTTTCGAATGGCCCCACTTCTTAAATTGGGATTTTTTTTCGCTGGGTACGTTGAATGTGGTCGCAATTGGAAAGTGGCCGAGTTCTGCTAAGTGGAAAAGTTTAAATCCTTTTATAAAGCGCACAAGGATCGGCTCTTTTCATATTTGCTGAAAATGACGGGCGATTATTTTCTGGCGGCCGATATGATGCAGGAAAGCTTCACGCGCTATCTCGAAAATTACGGTGACGAGGGCCGGGCCGCGCTGCTTTTCACGATCGCGCGCCATGCGGTGATCGACAGTTACCGCAGGCCGGACCGCGGTCTACGGCCCCTGGAAGAGTGCGATCCCGTCGCCACGGATCAAGAAGCGCGCTATCTCGTCCGGGACGAATGCCGCCGCGTGCTGGCGGCCCTGCAAAAGCTCGATCGGGATGAAAGGGATATCCTGACGCTGGTCGTCGGCAGCGGGTTGGCCTACCGCGAGATAGCCGAAGTGGCGGGTCTGAGTGAAGCCAACGTCAAGGTGAAGGTTCATCGGGCGCGCCTTAAACTCAAAAAAATACTTGCGGAATGATGACCATGCAGAGCGAACTGATCAGCTTGTTCATTGATGATGAACTTAACCTGGATGACAAAATCGCCTTTGTCGAGACGGTCCACGTCGAGGCCGGTTTCAAGGACGAAACAATCGAGCTGCTGAACCAGGAAAAAATGCTGCGCCTGGACGCCGTCGACCGGGTGCCGGAGGTGCATTTCAAGCCAAAACGATCCTGGATTTTACCGCGCCTGCGATTGCTGACGCCATGGGCGGCGGCCCTGGCCGCAGTGCTGCTTTTCGCCATTTATTTGAATCCGGTTCAGGAAACCTCGCAACCGGTCCAGGCAACCACCGGCGTGCCGTATCGCTTCATCATTTTTCTGCCGGATGCGGACCGCGTCGATATCGCCGGCAGTTTTTCGGATTGGCGCCCGGTACCGCTCAAGAAAGTCGGCACGCAAGGCTACTGGGAGACGATCCAGGAGGTCCCGCCCGGCGAGTACCGGCTGTGTTACATCATCGAGGGCGGCAAGCGGATTCCCGACCCGACGATCGTGGCCCGGGAAAAGGATGATTTCGGCGGCGAGAACTCGATTCTCGAGGTGATCGGCAAGTCGTGAGATGGGCATCATGAAGAAAATACTCTTTCTTGCAATACTGGTTTTACTTCAGGCATCAAGCACCTTTGCGGATGAGGTCGAGCAGGGCCTGACGGGCGATGCCTCGGAGCAAATCAAGGCCAGCACCCGGCAGGTGATCAAAGAGGGCGGTGACAGCGGCAGCGTGATCGACGTGACCCGTGTGCTGCGGCAAAACGGTTTCAAGGACGAGCAGATTCTGCGGGCGCACGCCCTGATGATCAAAACGCAGCGCGCGGGACTGCCCCTGCAGCCGATGGTCAACAAGGCCTACGAGGGCATCGCCAAACGGGTTCCGCCCGACAACATCCTGAACGCGATGGAGGCGGTCTGGTCGCGCTACGATTTCGCCTTTTCAAGGGCCGGCCTGATGGCCACCCGCAATGATCAAAAAAACCGGCTCGGGCAGGCGCTGGCGGAAGCCATCGCCGCCGGCGTGTCTTTCGAAGACGTTGACGCCATGGTCGAGGCGGTCCGTCAGCGCTCCGGGGCGACAATCTCCGGTCAGGATGACGCCCTGGCCCTTGCGGCAGTCGAAACCGCGCGGGATGCCGCCCGCCTGGGGGTTTCCTCGACCGCCGCGGCCGGCCTGGTGAGCCAGGCCGTGAGCAAGGGCCTCAGCCTCGCCGAGGTGCAGGCCATGCACCAATCCTTTTTATCCCAGTCGCGGCAGGCCCCGCCCGAAAATCTCGCCCAAAGCTATGCGAAGGCCATCCAGCAGGGCCAAAGCTTTCAGGGGCAGGGGCCGGTTCCCGGCGGCATGCACGGCGCGCCGGGATCGCCATCCGGACATGGCGGAGCCGGTTCAGCGGGAAGCGGCGGCGGGTCGAGCGGAGCCGGAAGCGGCGGGGGATCTGGAGGCTCCGGCGGCGGTTCCGGCGGTGCCGGAGGCGGTGGAGCGGGAGGAGGAGGGGGTGGTGGTGCCGGCGGCGGTGGCGGAGCCGGAGGTGGCGGTGGAAATCGATAATGAAGGAAAACAGGCGGATCGTCTTGCCGCTACGGGTGGGATAGCCGGGCGTCATCACGCTGTATTCGGCCATGTTGTCCACAGGCCCTGCAAGTTCAGCTATTGCAACCGTTCAGAGGGTTGCGACAGGATAGTATAGGGTCTGGAGCCCTTTTCCATGTGATCCAGGCGGAATTGAACCGGGTCCTTTCCGGCGGCATGCGCCAGTTCATCCATAAAGGATTTCACGGCAAAAACATTAACAAAGTAACCCACCGACCGCCACCACCCCACGGTTACGGGAAGGGTCACCATCACATAGTTCACCAGTAGGTTCGGAAGAGAATAAGGCATATCCCTGATACCGGCAACAGCATCCGGATGACTGACATTGCCGTCTTTTGCGTCACATGTTTGCGCAGAAATCCCCCATTGCTCTGCGGCAGCGTCAACCAGCATCTGCCGGGCGGCAGCACCGACTTTGCGGAGCATTTCCCACCGGTGGCGGATACTGCTGCTGCCGCCGGTCACTTGGGCATGCCATTGAGGGTCTTTAAACGGATCTGCCGCCAACGCCATTTTGACCTGCACCCGATCCCAAGCGGCATCCAGTTCATCGGCGATAATCATGGGAATACCTGTGTGAGTGCCCTGGTCCAAATCGGTCTGGCCCATCCAGACCGTGATCGTATCGTCCGCCGCAATCTCCAGAAAAGCGTGATCGTATGGACGAGGATTTTGCCTGATGCGATACAAAGTCCTGCTGCTCGCGGTCACCTTTTAACCATGCTCTAAGGTTAAGACATTTGTGAACGGCCGCTGCCGGGACTTCTTCTGTTTCTCCTTTTTTTTCTGAGCGTTCAAAAGAACTGTAACCTTCCCTCCTGTCACCCGTTTAACGATTAAAGAGCCCAAAACAACTGATCACGGACGACCTTGCGACTGTTTCGAATCCATCAAACCGAGGAAAGGGGAAGGTGTCGTCATGAAGCACACGAACGAACTGTTCTATCTACTTTTGGCGCTTGTCATCCTGGTAACTCCAGCCTGGAGTGTGACGCTCACTGAGCCAGGACCACCCGATGCGGCGACTTCCGCTCCACAACTAAAATACGCTACGGATCAACTTCCCATAGCGCCGATCGTTATCGCCAGAGGCGGTGGTGGCGGCGGTGGGGGCGGTGCAGGCGGGGGAGCCGGTGGCGGAGCGGGAGGTGGTGGAGCTGGCGGCGGTGGTGCCGGTGGTGCCGGTGGAGCCGGTGGAAGCGGCGGTGGGGCAGGCAGCGGAGGAGGAAACGGCGGTGCCGGTGGTAATGGTGGAGCCGGCGGCAATGGTTCCGGTGGAAACGGCGAAGGTGACAATATCGGCGCGGGTCCCGGCTTCGGCCCCGGTCCGGGCGCTGGTCTTGGCCCCGACGCCGGTCCCGGTCCGGCTGCAAGTTCGGGAGCGGGTCCCGCTGCGGGGTCTGGTTTGGCGATCGGTGCCAATCAGGGCCACGGTCCTGGTGACGGCACCGGCAACGCCGGGTCCGGTCCAGCCGACGGAACCGGCTACGGAAGTTCTGCAGGCAAATAGAATTCCACCGAAATCAATGCGAAAAGAGGACGCCTGGCATCCTCTTTTCGCGCCTGATCAGGGTGTGGTTCTAGCAGATGCAGTATCGTTGCTATAGGCTTTAAGATAAGGATTTTGGCAAGGCCGGAGGGAGAAGGCTGTATTAGTTCATACGCCGACGACCGACAACACAGCCAAAATCTTTATCTTAAAGCCTATATATGCCCCTGATGGTCTTCAATCGGTAAGCTGCTCAATGGTGATTTCCATAGCGGCCGCAATTTTTTTTAAGGTACCGATCCGCGGCTTGGCGTCAGACTTCTCCAACCTGGCCAAAGCAGGTTGGGTTATCCCGGCCTTTCGCGCTAAATCCTTCTGGGTCATGCCAGAGAACTCCCGCCAAGCACGGATCAGGGGTGCACCATTTATAACATTGGCCCTGACCGCCTCATGTGGAATCCATACATCTGCGTCATGTGGATCGTGCGATGTGAGCTGTTGATATTTTTTCCAAGGGATTACGGCATTGTACCACAGGATTTTATCCATAGGCAATTTATAATAAAATATACCAAAAAGTCAAAGCATATATATCATTCCGCAAGCTGTAAAAATATTAGCCTTATGATTCGTTTGCATGATGTTCATATCCTGCTTTATTTAATTTAAAAAAGGTTTTTTGATGGTATCCTGACCGAAGATTCTGGGAGCGACTTTCCCAAAACAATATTCCTCATTCTGGAGCAATAATGAAAAAATTCAGCATCGAAGAAATTAAACAAGCGGTTGGCGGCACAATTTCCGGCAATCCAGCGATCCTTATCACGGGTGTGGAACAAATCTCGGAGGCCAAGGAAAACCAGCTAACGTTTATAGGCGCGAAGAAATACATAAAGTTATGGCACCTGTCTAGTGCTTCAGCTGCCATCGTTGACGATAGTTTAAATATTGATCCGGGAGAGGGCCGGGCGATTGTCAGAGTTGCCGACGCCGATCTTGCCTTGGCGCAAGTCCTGCAGATGTTTGAGCCAGAACCCCCGAAATGTGAGGTTGGTATACATCCAACTGCGGTGGTCGAATCAACCGCCACAATAGGTAAGGGTGCTGCAATCGGGGCCGGTTGCTATATCGGGCCCGGTGTCGTTATCGGCTCGGACACCAAGCTTTATCCTAATGTTACCGTACTGGATGACACCCGCATTGGCAGTGGAACGGTAATTTGGCCCGGCACAGTCATACGTGAACGGTGCCATATAGGTAGTTACTGTATCATCCACCCCAATGTGACAATTGGCGCCGACGGCTTTGGTTATCGACCGTCACCTGATGGTCGAGGCTTGGTCAAAATCCCGCATATCGGCACGGTCGAGATTGGCGACGGAGTTGAGATTGGCGCCGGATGTTGTGTTGACCGGGGTAAATTCAGCGCCACATCTATTGGCAGCGGTACAAAAATAGACAACCTTGTTCAAATTGCCCACAACTGCAAACTCGGACGATCCTGTGTGATGGCGGGTCAGTCCGGTCTGGCTGGATCCGTAACTTTAGGTGATGGCGTTATCATGGGCGGCCGTGCGATGGTCACTGATCATGTGAGCGTCGGTGCCGGGACAAAGATTGGCGGAAACGCCGGGGTCATAAATGATGTGGCACCCGGAAAAACACTTCTTGGTATTCCGGCCGAAGACTATCGGCACACATTACGGTTATGGGCCGCACAAAGACAACTTCCTGATCTTATAAAGCAGAAAGTTAAATGTAAACCGACGCGGTCTGAATGAGCGTAACCAATTATTTCCCAATATCAGTTTATATATTTTCAAAGCGGGCAAGGGGTCCGCGGGGCTTTGGCAGCTTTTACCTGAAGTCGGCAGCAACAGGTGCTGCCGACCGGGGCCGGGAGGGGACGCACTGCCATAAATTGTCAGGAATCAAAACTTTAGTAAAGGAGAAAACCAATGATGAAAATTCTGATCGTAAAGCCTCTGATTGTCCTGTCGATTGGGTTCTTTTTTCTGATTGGGTGTGGTGAAAAAGCGCAGGATGCTGCCAAAAAGGTCGGTGAGAAAACCCAGGCGGTAACCGAGTCGGCCAAAAAGACGGCGGAATCCGCGGCGGCCTGGACATCTGACAAGATGAACGCCTATGCGGGCGAAACGAAGAAAAAGATGGGCGACTTCAACACGCAGCTCGAGGAACTCAGCAGCAAAGCCCAGAACCTGAGCGAAGATGCCAAGGTGAAATATAAGGAACAATTAGCGGCCCTGGCTGGAAAAAGAGAAGCTGTCGCGAAGAAGATGGAAGAACTGCAAGGTGCCAGCGGCGAGGCCTGGGTAAAGGTCAAGCAGGAATTGGACAAGCTGATGGCCGAAATGGCGCAGCTCTATGAAAACGTCAAAAAGAATTTCACTACGACCTGATTTGACCGATGACTGAATGATCGGCACTGTCTTTGTCAACGTACCCCCAAATCTATTTGTTGACAAACCGCCGCCTAAAGTATATACGTATGAGTGTATACAAACCGACAATGTTCATAGATGGTTATGAAAAGGATGAAGGGCTCTTCACCGTGATTTGAGGAGGCTATTGTGACAATTACGCGGGTTTTTAAATCGGGAAACAGCCAGGCTGTCAGACTACCGAAAGAATTTTCCGTCAAAGGCAAGGTGCTCGAGATTTTCCGCCGCGGCGACGAAATAGTGCTTCGGGAGCCAGCCCCGGGGTTGTCACGGGCTTTTGACTTGCTGACCGAACTTCCCGATGATTTCCTTGCCGAAGGCCGACAGGACGGGCCGCCGCAGCAGCGTAAGGGATTGTGATGGAGCCCCGTTATCTGTTGGATACCGACATTTGTATCTACATTCAACGTCAACGGCCCGAAAACGTTCTGGAACGTTTTCAAAAGCTTAAACCTGGTGATGCGGCTATTTCGGTTATCACGTGGGGCGAACTGCTCTATGGCGCCGAGAAAAGCAAGCAGCACAAAAAATCGTTGCGCCTGCTCGAGGAGTTCACATCCCTTATCCCCGTATTGCCGATACCGGAGAACGCCGGGAAAGCCTATGGGGTTATCCGGGCATTTCTGGAACTAAAGGGAACACCCATCGGTAACAACGACCTGTGGATCGCTGCCCACGCCAAGGCGGCCGCCCTGGCGATCGTCACCAACAACCAGCGCGAGTTCAAACGCGTCCCTGGTTTGAAAGTCAAGAACTGGGTGGGATGATCGCGTCACTTCGCAACTCCTTTTCACCGGTCGGTGTGTCGATATGCGTCACGAGGCAGGCAAACCGGCCTTTCTGCAAGGGATATATTTTGGCAAGATCCCCGGCTCCGATGGAATCAAGGACGGATTGCAGCCAGACGGGGTAGGGGTGGTAAATTTCCAGACCTTTAAACCGGCACCCGGCATCCGCCATGTTTTTCGATGGATGGGTGCCGATTGGCCATTCGATGGCGTAGGGTAGCATACCACCGGCCAGGAGCCGGCCGTCATCCGGGAGGCCAAAAGACCAGTTCAGGGCACCTCGACTCAGCGCCGTCGCCTCGCCGAAATCGATTTTGGCCTGCTTCAGCAATTCTCCGATATTGTTCGTGTTGACCACCCAGGTGAGCAGGGCTGGCCGCGCTGCCAGTCGGCATCCGACAAAGGGATCATCCAGGCCGTACCAGCGCGGATTTTCAGGCGATTCACCAGCTGGATTGATTGCAATTACCTCTAAAAATATGTCGCTGCCTAGCCGCATCAGGTGATTGTGCGTGCCCATTTTGGGGTGTTCACCCCCATAAGGCATATCGACCCCCAGGTACTCCTTCACATAGTTGACCCCCTGCGCAAGATTGGCCGCGCCAATAACGAGGTGATCGATTTTCGTTAACATAGTTTATCTCCATTTTCATAAAATGAAACGGGGCTTTACCGTCACGCCAGACGTAAAGCCCCGTTCGCGTTGTCACACCAGCGGCGCAAAACCGGTTTTTTATAGAATCCGGTCGGTTGCCGAAGACAGTCGATCAGTACACCATTCCGCCGACATACACGCCGGCACCCACGAACACATCCTGACCGGGGACCCGGTAGATATAGGTCAACTTTTTCGAGGGCGTGGTCTTGCCCGGCTTGGGCCACATGTATTCGACCCAGCCGTGCCCCACCGTACGGGCCAGGTTGACGAAGTGAACAAAAAGCGCCTTGTCCGTGGGGTCGGTCATCAGCAGGATGTGCTCCTGCTTGGTCAGTTCCGGTTGAAAGGGATGGGCCAGCATCTTGCCGTCCAGATTCATGAGGAACACATAGGAATCCTTCCACACGAACGGCCCTTTGGGGTCGCTGATCTGCTTGATGCCCTCTTCCAGGCCCTTGGAGGTTATGAGCGCGGCCGCTTCATGGCTTTTTATGACACATTCTTCTTTGGTGGCCGATTCGTCGCCGGCCATGGCATTTCCTGCCAGGAGGAACACGGTGAATACGAGAGACAAGATATACATTTTTCTCATGGCCTTCTCCTCATGATTCGTTATGACAGTTCAATGGTATCGCAAAAAGCCGGGAATGACGCAGCGATCGGAAGCGCGACCGGGCGCGAGGTGACGACCGTGCGCGAGCCATCCGACTGCCGGCGATGCCATCGGCGTTGATGGATTAAAAGAACCAGCCTGCCGGCAAGTGATGGTGAATCGTTATTTGATCCACGGGGGTCCGACCGGCAGTATGTCGCGACCGAATACCTGAGCATAAATGACATGGGCCATCATGTAAAGGGCTGCGAGGGCGCAGAGCATCAGCTCGTATCCGGCCCACTTGGTCATTTCGGGATATCCGAAATGTGCTATGTCCAGAAGTAGGAACCCGATGAGCAGCAGGGTAAAGGTAATCGCCATGGCGGTGTGAATCCGCATGGCGGCGATCCACATGATAAATGTGTAAAGGGTCCAGACGTTCAGAAACCAGCCCAGGTCGGTCGTGCTGGAATGGTAGACGTTGAAGTGATTGAGCATGAAAATCACGCCCAGCGCGATCCAGAAGCTCCCATAGGCCACAAAGGCGCTGTAGCCGAAATTGTTGCCGACCTTGAATTCCTGGTATCCGGCGATGAGTTGCGCCATGCCACCGAACACGAATGCCATCGAAACGACCGGACCGACACCGATCCAGCCCACGTTGTGGAACTGAAGCAGCAGAGTCGTCAAACCGAATCCGGCGAGTCCGACGACGCCCGGGTTACCACTTGGTTCTGCACTAGCCATAAAGCTTCCTCCTTCAAATGAGTAAAAAAATGGTCAGCGGGTGGATGAAATTCCGGAGCTTTTAACGGGAATTGATCAATTTTGCAAGCATCTGTTTCAAGTAACCGGCACCAGCGGCGCTTGACTTCCTGTGTCATTTTCCAGTTGTTTTCCTGCGAGCGGGCATTTATCAGCCGTAAAGCCCCCCGGCGCCCGGTCTTTACAAGCGGGAGCTTCACCTGTTAAATTGGTCTGTATCCTGTGGAATGGTGGGAAATGGCGGCATCTTTACCCCGTTTAGCCGGGGCGATTCGAAAATTTTTTCTGGCGATTACCGTCATCGGCCTCACCGCCGGACTGACCACCGCGGCTTTATCGCAGGAAGTGCCGGAGGATACCGTCGTTGCCGGGATTTTATATGGATGCCGCATCGGGTTGCTCTATCACGATGTGAACGGGTTGTGGAGCGGGTCGCGGGCCGAGGGCGGCTTCGACATGAATGCCGAGATCGTCTTCAGGCGGCCGGGGTATTTCCTCTGGGGGGGCGGTATCCGGCCCAACCTCGGGCTGACCGCCAACAGCCAGGGGGACACCAGCACCCTCTACGGTGGATTCATTTGGGAGTTTGTGTCCCGGGCCGGCCTTTTTTTCAACACCGGCCTCGGCCTGGCGCTCCACAACGGGGAACTCGACGCCGGTGACGACCGGCGTAAAGCGCTGGGCTCGCGAGTGCTGTTCAGGGTTCCGATCGAAATCGGCGCGACCTTCGGCGGCCGCCACCGGCTCTCCGTTTTATTCGCGCATATATCCAACGCCTACCTGGCCGATCCGAATCAAGGGCTCGATGTTCTCGGCCTGCGCTATGGGCTTCAATTTTAGTTTACAGCTTTGTGAACGGGTACGGAGGACGTATGCCGACAGTTTTGAAACCAAGACTTTGCGCCCTTCTGGCGGCGGTGCTGATGCTACTCCCGCTGGCGTCATTTTCCGAGACGGTCGTCATTCCGGTGTTTCTCACCTATCCGCAGGTTCGGCAGCTCATCGTGCAGGAGATGTTCAAGGGGCCGGGCCATACGGCCCGTTATGTGCTGGACGACGCCGGTTGCGCCGTGGTCACCTACTCGGAACCGCGCTTTCTCGCCGACGGCGAATTGCTGCGGGTGGAGGTCGACACTCTGGCGACCATCGGCATGCCAACCGCTGGCGGGTGCGCCACCCTGGGCCAATGGACGGGGCGAAGTGTCGTCCGGGGCGCGCCCGAACTGACGGGTGCCCGGCCCCTGTCGGCCGGGTTTAACGTGCAGAGCCTCGAACTATACGACGATCAGGGCCGGCGGCTGACCGATCTTCCCGCCCTGCTGACATCCGACGCGCAGTTGCGTCAATTTTTGAGTACGCTGAAAATTGATCTGAAGCCCGAAGTCGATCGGTTGAAAGAATGGTTGCCGTCCGTGCTGCCCCATTATTCGGCCGACCGGCTGACCGCCATGGTCGACAGCCTGCGGATCGCCCACATCAAGATAAGGCCCGAGGGCCTGGACCTCGGCCTGACGATCGATGTCGCCCAGATTCCGCAAGAGGCACGCGAGCCGGCGCTGAGTGCCGTCGAGATGGCGCAACTGGAAAAAGCCTGCCGGCAGTGGGATGCCTTTCTGACTTTTGTCGTCAAGCAGGCGGCCACCGCCAGCTCATCGGAAGCGCTGCGGTTGGCCCTGATGGAAATTCTCCTGGATGCGCGCTACGAAATAAAGGCCGCTCTGGTCGAGAACACCGACGGTAACGTTTCCGACCCGATGAAGATCTTGTTTGTCCGCAGCTGGCAGCGCCTCGAACCGGTGATGCGCCAGATCACGGCCCAGTCCCCGACCCAGAATACGGTGCCCTTTTTATCTTTCATGACGGCGGCCGATGCGCTCGTGGCGTTAGAAAAACTCGGTCCCGCGGTTGGGTTGGACATATCGGCCGACGGACTGCGGCGTCTGGCCCGGCTCCTGAACGACAATCCGGGCCTCGATCCGCTTCAATTTGGGGACGACATCGATCCGGAACTGCAGAAACTCTTTGACTTCGGCATTCCGGAAACCGGCGGAACGGACAAAAAACCCCTGGGTTTCAACTTCGGCTTGGTGCCGCCGGCCTATGCGGCCACCGCGCGCGATCGACTCAATCGCTGGGTGCCCCGTACGGACGAACTGGGGCTGTATCTGAACGCGGTGCGGCAGCTACTGCTGGAAAAGGCGGATGCCCGCATTCGTGCCGCGGCGATCTCGGGCGCGCACGCCGAGGTCTTCCGTAAATTGATGCTGGCCGCCGCCTGGCAGGAAAGCTGTTGGCGCCAGTATGTCGTGCAGAACAACAAGATCGTTCCGCTCGTTTCCGGCTCCGGTGACGTCGGCTTGCTGCAGATCAACGAAAGGGTGTGGCGCGGCTTTTATGCGGGCAACAAGCTGCGCTGGGATATCGATTACAATGCCCGTGCCGGAAGCGAGATCCTGTTTAGATTCATGGTCGATTACGCTCTGAAGCAGCAGGAGCATCATAAAACCGGCGGTTTATCCAATCTGGCCCGCGCCGCTTACAGCGCCTACAACGGCGGCCCGTCGCAGGTGAGTCGCTACCGCGCGGGGAAGGTCCCGGCCGCACACCGGAAAATCGACGCCGCTTTCTGGGCCAAGTATCAGCAGGTCGATCGCGGCCGGGAGATGGCGGTCATGGAATGTCTGGGGGGCGAGACGATCGATTCCGAGGCGGATGCGCCGCCGCTCAACCGTGCCGTAGCCGCGTCGGGGTCTCCGCCTGCTGCGGCAACCGGACATCCGGTGCATATCGAAAACAGCCAGTGGATCAGAGGTCAACATCCCGGACACCTGACCCTGCAACTGGCCGCCATGAGTACCGAAAACTCAGCCAAAGACCTGATCGAGAGGCAGTCCCCACCAGGCCCCTTTGCCTATTGTCGTATCAAACAAAAAGGCGTGATCGTTTATATCGCCATTTACGGCAGTTTTTCGAACCGGGCCGATGCCCAAAAAGCCGCGGCCCGCTTTGCTTCGCTGAACCCATGGATTCGAAAGTTCGGCAGCATTCAAATCGCCATGGCGCGCTAATCGCCGGCCAGCAGCTCCATAAACGACTTCTACCGTGAGATCCTGTTTTCCTTGCCGCGATTGACAGACATCCTTTCAGTCTTAAAATCAAAAAATTAATCGGCTTCTTTTAGTCGAAAAACCCACCGCAACCGGCACGGTTTTTCGATTATCGAATCTATACCGGGTAAGAAAGGGAGGTGAGCCATGCGCTGGCAGTCAGGTCGCAGGAGCGACAACGTCGAAGACCGACGCGGCATCCGCATGAGATCGGACACCACGTCCAAAAACTTTTGGGGATTGCAGGCAAGGTCGACAGCCTGCGGCGCCAGGTCGGCGAGGCTCAGGCCAACCATTTGTCGGTCATGCTGGAACTCCAAGCCGACTGTCTGGCCGGCGTTTGGGCCTATCATGCCGACCGGTCGCGTCAGATTCTCGAAGGCGGTGACATCGAAGAGGCGCTCCATGCCGCCAGCGCCATCGGCGACGACCGCATGCAGCGACGGGCGCGGGGCTACGTCACCCCGGATTCGTTTACCCACGGCAGTTCGGCGCAAAGGGTTCACTGGTTCAGGCGCGGGATCGAGACCGGGGATATCGGACAGTGCAACACCTTCGGGGCCGAGCGATTTTAATCGCGGTCGGTGGTGTGACTGGCCGGTGTCAGCGGCAACCGACAGCCGCCGGCGGTGGCTTCAGGGAAAAGAATCGCATTGTACCGGCAGACATCGCCGGCGCAATGATGCTCTATGCTCCCATGGTTGCCACCATGACGGCCTTTATGGTGTGGACCCGGTTTTCGGCTTCGTCGAAGACGATCGAGGCACCCGATTCGAAGACCTCTTCGGTGACTTCCATGGCACTGAGCCCGAACTTCGCGTGGATCTCCTCTCCCAGGGTGGTTTCCCGGTTGTGAAACGCCGGCAGGCAGTGCATGAATTTGACGTTCGGATTGCCGGTCTTTTCCATCACCGTCCGGTTGACCTGGTAGGGCTGCAGCAATCCGATGCGCTCCTGCCAGGCCGTCGCCGGCTCGCCCATCGACACCCACACGTCGGTATAAATGAAATCGCAGCCGCTGACGCCCGCGGCCGGATTGCTGGTGACGGTGATTTTGGCGCCCGTGTCTCCGGCGATCTTGAGCGCCTCGGCCGTCAGCTGCCGGTCGGGCCTGAGGCTATCCGGTGAGACGGCCCGAAAGTCCATGCCCATTTTGGCCGCACCGACCATCAGCGAGTTGCCCATGTTGTTGCGGGCATCGCCCAGATAAGCGAATTTGATCCGGTTCAGGGGCTTTTCGCTGTGCTCGGTCATGGTCAGAAAGTCCGCCAGGACCTGGGTCGGATGGAACTCATTCGTCAGACCGTTCCAGACCGGCACGCCGGCGTGGTGGGCCAGGATTTCTATTTTTTCCTGCGCAAACCCGCGGTATTCGATGCCGTCGTACATGCGGCCGAGCACCCGCGCCGAATCCTTGATCGATTCCTTGAGGCCCATCTGCGAGCCGGTCGGGCCCAAATAGGTGACCCGCGCTCCCTGGTCGAAGGCGGCCGTTTCAAAAGCACACCGGGTGCGGGTGGAGGTCTTCTCGAAAATGAGAACGATATTTTTTCCCCGCAGGCGCGGCCGCTCATCTCCCTCATATTTGGCCTTTTTGAGGTCGGCCGCCAGTTCAAGCAAGCACGTGATTTCCGCGGGTGAAAAATCAAGCAGCTTTAAAAAATGACGGTTTTTCAGGTCGCAAGCCATGGGAGCGCTCCATAAAGCGACGTCGGGTCAACGGACGGTTACAAGTTTCGAGTTTCGCGTTTCAAGTTTCCCGTACCGGGTTCTCCGCGGGGATAGAGAAACACAAAAGGCCGGCAGGAACCGGGTTCTGCCTCATCCTCACGAAAACTCTTCCAGAATGACCTGGTCGACCCTGAAGATGTAGGTGATCAACGCGGCGCGGATCCACATGCCGCAGCGTTCCTGCCGCCAGTAGGCCGCGCGCGGATCCTGGTCGACGGCGACCTCGATTTCATAGCGCCGGGGCAGGGGATGCAACAGCGCGCAGTGCGGCTGGATCATCGCCAGATGCCGGGTTTTGAAGTGAAAGGTCGGGTACGTTTCGGTCTCGCCCGATGGGTGGTCGGCGTATTCGTTCTGGATGCGGGTCATGTAAATGGCGTCCACCACCGGCATGACGCTTTCGAAATCGTCGGTTTCATAAAAACGGATGCCATGTTTGGTCAGAAAACCCTTTATGTCCTCGCGCATCCGGAAAACCTCCGGCGCCACGAAATACAGGGTGATGTCGCGGTAATTTTTCATCAGGTAGCTCAGCGATCGCACGGTCCGGCCGCGCTTCAGGTCGCCGACCATGGCGACCTTCTTGCCATCCAGGCCGCCCAGGTTGCGGAATTCGCGCTCGAGCGTGTAAATATCCAGCAGCGCCTGGGTGGGGTGCTGGTCCGGCCCCGATCCGCCGTTTAACACCGGCACGGGGCGTTCGGTCTGATTCAGCACCCAGGCCGTCTTTTCGGCAAACCCGGCTTCCGGGTGGCGGGCGATGATCAAATCGACATAGCTGGCGAAGGTGCGGATCGTGTCTTCCTGCGACTCGCCCTTGACCTCCGAGCTGGTCGTCGTGCCCCGGATTTCGGAAACGCTCAGTCCCAGGGCGTAGCAGGCATTTTGAAAGGAAAGGTAGGTCCGGGTCGAGGGCTGCACGAAATAGAGCATGGCCCGCTTGTGCTGCAGCAGGCGCTTGAGTTTGCCCAGCCCCATTTTTGTTTTGGCCAGCAACCGGATCTTTTCCGCCAAAGAGCAGAGATAATCCAGGAATTCCCGTTCAAACTGCTGGGCGTAGATGACGTCAAAGATGCGACCGTTCTGCCGGAATGAATCGAGCTTCTCGTCAACCGACCGGTTGTAGAATTCTTCCCACCCCTCGTACACCTGCCGCGTTTGTTCCGCATACCGGTCCATGTTTTCTTCTTTCGATTTCTGGTGATAAAGGCCGCCGATACCGGTTAATAGTCCGGTTCAATCTAAACGATAAGCCCGCAGAGATCAATATCAGATTTTTTTATATTTGATTTCGAGCGCTGCATTTCATAAAATGTACGGGTCAGCGATTTGATCTGTCTCTATTCTTTAAGGAGTTTTTGAATGCGAAAAACCTTGTGCGGTGTGTTGGCTTTCCTTTTTTTAATGGCCTGTGCCTCTCAAAATACAGCGACAAAGCAGCAGACGGGAACCGCGATCGGTGCCGGAACCGGGGGTGCCATCGGCGGGGTCATCGGCGGATCGGTGGCCCGCAAGGGCCATGGCGCCGAAGGCGCGATCATCGGGGGATTGGCCGGAGCGGTTCTCGGCGGTCTTTTGGGAAACCAGATCGGGGCTTACATGGATCGGCAGGAAGCGGCGCTGCGCCAGGCGATGGCCGCCGCGACGGCCGCCGATGAGGCGTCTATTCAACGCTCCGAAGACGTTTTGATCGCGACCTTCAAAAGCGACCTGTTTTTTGATTTCGATTCGGCGGCGCTCAAACCGGGCGCCTCGGCCGAGCTGGACCGGGTCGCCAAGGTTTTCAACGACTATGCGAAGACGTCAATCGAGATCCAGGGCCACACCGACAGTTCGGGTCCGCAGGATTACAATCTGGCGCTGTCGGAACGCCGCGCCAATGCCGTGCGTGATGCGCTCGTTCAGCGCGGAGTCGCTCCGGAACGTCTGACGACGATCGGATTCGGCGAATCACAGCCGATTTCGAGTTCCGCGGCCATGAACCGCCGCGTTACCCTGGTCCTGACGCCCATCAAGGCCTGATCAACCCCTCGGATGTCATCTGCATCGTTGTTCTGCTTCATTATATTGATCCATCCGATCGGTGCCGGAGTCGGAAACCCGCTTTTCCGACTTCGGTTTTTTCTTCAGGCGCTGATGCGTTTTTTTTCAGGAACAAGGCCCTCTGCGGCCAGGAGCGTGTGAATTTTTTGCGGTGTGAAATTAATCATGTTCTTCGACAGCTTTTGGACGTGGATGCCCTGGCGTTCGAGCAGTTCGATGTCGGGATTCAGGAAGCGGCGCATGCGTGAGGAGGCCGCCAGGATAACGGTACGTGCGCCTTCGGCCTTGGCGAGGCGCCGGATCTGATTGAGGACCTTGACCGCAAAACGACGCCGCAGTTCATCCAGGTGCTGATCCCGTTTGTCGTCATAACCGTGAACGCTCCCCCCACGAGGGGCTGCCCCGCGGCCGGTCTTCGAATCGGTCACCATTTCCGGATAATCGGTTATCTCCGGATTGTCGAGTTCCTTGCGCGTCCTCATCCGGGGCCCGGACTCCAGCTCCGGGAATTCAACCGGTTGGAGGGTAAAGAAGCGGGCGCTGGCTCGGTTGACCACAACGATCAAATAGTCACTCATCGGTTTACCTCCTGATATAAAGGTTGTTACGAGAGAAAGCGGTTCAGGGGTAAAGAAGAAAGGAAAGCTATCCAATGGCAGGATCCTGGATTGAGTGGCAAAACGGTTTCGGCATGGATCGCATCCGCTTCGTGAGCGGAAGGAAGCTGCCTATATTTCAAACATACACCAGGTGCTTGGGAACATCAACGGGGTTTAGGTCGAATGCCAACGTATTTATGAATAGGGTCGCTTAAGGCGGGCCGTCTATTCGGGTCCCGGATGCCGGGGTTACGCCGGCGCGCAGGCTTGCATGCCGTCGAAAATTGCTATAAAAGACAAAGGCTTTACCCGCCGCCGGGACCTCGCCTATTGTCCACTCGGGGAATGGGAGAAAAACCCTCGCCTTTAGACGAATACTTCGGTTTTACGGAGTGCTGTTGACCCAAGGGTTCAAGGGGTCCGGGGGCCAAGGATCCAAGTAAAGGCTTTAAGGTCCTTTTTGCTTGGCCCCTCGAACCCATGAATCCTTGACCCCCAAGCCTGCGGCTTTAGCCGAAGGCCGTTGACGTGAAATGGATAGCCGATGAAGAAAAAAATTATCGCAGTGCTCGTCTTTCTGGCGCTGGCTGCCGGCGGCTGGCTCTGGTGGAAATCGTCGACCGCGGACAAGAAAATCACCGTGCTGGCGACCGACACCGTGACCCGCGGCACGGTTCGCAAGGTGCTCGAGCAGACCGGGATCGTCAAATCTCAGGTGGGCGCGATCGTCAAGATCGGTACCCGCGCGACCGGGACCATCGTCGAGATGAATGTGAAGGTCGGCGATCCGGTTGAAAAAGGCCAATTGGTGGCCCGCATCGACAGTCGGGAACTCGAGGCCCTGGGGACCGAAGCCCGCGCCAAGCTGGCGGCGGTCAAGGCCGAGTTGAACCGGGTGGAGCGGATTTATCCGCTGAGAATAAAGGAGGCCCGGCACGATCTGGATCTCACGCGCGCCCGCGCCGATTATCTGCGCAACAATTACCGGCGGCAACAGAAGCTGGCCGATCGTAATGTGATTTCAAAAGACACCATCGAAGACGTGCGCCAGAAGGCCGATGTCGAAACCAGCCAGGTGGCCGTCAAGGAGTCTACCCTCGAGCGCCTGCAGCGGGAATTTACCGAAGAGGCCGCCAAGGCGCGCGCCGCGGTCGAACAGGCCGAGGCCTCGCTGGCCGCCCTCGAGGTCCGCACCTCCTACACCCGGATCTACAGCCCGATCAGCGGCGTGGTGAGCCAGGTGACGGCGCAGGAAGGCGAGACCATCGTGGCCGGTTTGCAGGTGGCCAACCTGATCACGGTGCTGGATCCGGCGCTCCTTGAAATGTGGACTTACGTGGACGAAACCGACATCGGTCAGGTGCATCCCGGCCAGCCGGTGGAATTCCGGGTGGACGCCTACCCGGGACGCAGTTTCGAAGGCACCGTGGACGCGATTTACCCCGAGCCCGAGATCCGCGACAACATCGTCTACTACCGCGCCCTGGTCAAAATCAACCCGGAACAGGCGCCGTTTCTGCGACCGGAAATGACGACCCAGGTCCAGATCATCGTGGCGGTCAAGGACGACGTGCTCAATATTCCCAACAACGCCCTCAAATGGGTCGACGGCCTGCAGGTCGTGTATGTTCAGGATGAGACGGGCAAGACCCGTCAGGTCACGCCGAAGCTCGGCCTTGCCGGCGTCAACCGCACCGAGGTGTTGGACGGTCTCGCCGCCGGGGAAAAGGTGGCCACCCAACTCGTTTTGCCCGGCGGCAAGGAAAAGAAAGGCAAACCCTGATGGCGGATCGGCCGCTCGTGGAACTGGAGAACATCGTCAAGACCTACATCCAGGCCGACCGCGCGGTCGAGGTTCTCAAGGGCATATCCCTTTCGATCGACAGCGGCGAATTCATCGCCCTGCAAGGTCCCTCGGGCTCCGGGAAATCAACCCTCATGCATATTCTCGGCCTGCTCGACCGGCCCACCAAGGGCCGATACCTTCTCCGGCAAGAGGACGTCTCCGCCCTGAAGGACAATGCGCTGAGCGCCATTCGCAACCGCACGGTCGGATTCATATTTCAGACTTTTTACCTGATTCCGTATATTTCCGCCTTTGAAAACGTGATGCTGCCCGGTCTTTACGGCCGCACGCCGGGCCGCGAACTGCGGCAGCGGGCCGAGCAGATCCTGGACCAGGTGGGCCTGGGCGACCGAATGCATTTCAGGCCGAGCCAGCTTTCCGGCGGCCAGCAGCAGCGGGTGGCCATGGCGCGCGCGCTGATCAACGATCCGCTGCTCCTGCTGGCCGACGAGCCCACCGGCCAGCTCGATTCGCGGACCAGCGCCGAGATTATGCGGCTTATCGCCAGCATACACGCCCAGGGACGCACGGTGGTTCTGGTCACCCATGACGACGAGGTCGCGGGATATGCCCGCAGGAGAATCCGGCTCGGTGACGGTCGTATCACCCATAGTTGACGCTGTGCGGCAGGTTTGGCGCATCGGCCAAATGGCCCTGACCGCCCTGTGGGCCTATAAACTGCGCAGCTTCTTCGTCGTGCTTGGCGTGGCGCTTGGCATCGCCTCGCTGACGGTGATCGTGGCGGCCGTGGACGGGGCCGAACGCAAGGCCATGCAGATCGTCAAGTTGTTCGGTCCCGATGCGGCCTTTGTCCTCGGCGGTGACATTCAGAGCCGGGCGGTGGGTCGGCGGACCTTGACGCTGTCCTACGTGGACGCCCAGAAGCTGCGCGAATCGCTGCCGGGCGCCTACCTGGTCGTGCCGATGCGCGGCAAGGGCGATGTCACCGTGCGCTATCGCGGCCAGAGCCGCCAGGTGCCGGTCGTCGTCGGGGCCACCGCCGGCTACACCGAGGCCTGGAACTGGCCGCTGGCCGAGGGACGCGATTTCACGGAGGAGGATGTTCAGAAAGGGGCCAAGGTCGGGCTGATCGGCGACATGGTGGCCGAAGATCTTTTCGGCGGCGAATCGCCGGTAGGCCACACGATTTTCGTCGACAAGGTGCCGGTGCAAATCGTGGGCCGGCTCTCCTATCGAGGGGTTTCGGGCGGCGGCGGCTCGAACTCCGTCGATGACCGCGTCATTTTGCCGATCTCGACCCTGACCCAGCGCTTCAACTTGAGCCGCAAGTATTTTCGGGCCTTGAGGGTGAAGTTCCACTCACCGGAAAACATGAAGGCTCACGTCGAGAACCTGCGCGGCCTGCTGCGCCACCTGCACAATTTGCAGCCGGGGGAGCCGGACGACTTCTCCATTCTCACCGCGGATGAAATTCTCAAGTTCCTGTCGATGTTCAAGGGCGGCCTGGTGCTTTTTTTAGGGATCACGGCCTTGGTGGCGATGATCGTGGGCGGGTTCGTTCTGGCCAACCTGTTTTACCTGAGCGTCTCCGAACGTCGATCCGAGATCGGGCTCAAGAAATCCGTGGGGGCGCCCGACTGGGCGATTTTACTGCAGGTGCTGACCGAATCGGTTTTCTTGAGCCTGGCCGGGGCCCTGCTCGGCGTGATGATCGGATTGTCACTGGGCCAGGTGCTGGCGCAGCTCGGCGTGCTGGAGATCCTTATCTCGTGGCGGGTGTTCACATTTTCCACCCTGGCGGCCACCGCCATGGGGCTGATCTTCGGCCTGCGGCCGGCGCGGGCCGCGGCGGGCATGCCGCCGATCGAAGCCCTGAAAGGGGAGCATTGACAACGGGTCCATGTTTTTCAGCTTAAAAATTGCGCTGGCGTCGCTCAAGGCGCACCGCATGCGCACCATTCTGGCCATGGTCGGCGTATTTCTGGGCGCCCTGGCGCTGACGGCCGTTCAGCATGTGTCCCAGGCCATGTATCTCAAGGCCGAGCTGGAAACCGCCAAGCTGGGGACGAACCTGTTCATGGCCCGCAGCGGCAAGGTCCTTTTTCGACGCTCGGGGTCGGCGGCGGTCAGAAACGTGACCGCCACCTTCAGCCTGCAGGACGCCCGCGAACTGATGGGCTCCATTCCGCAGGCGCGGGCCGGGGCGCCCTTTGCCAGCAAAGAGCTGCCGATTCGCTTCGGCAGCGTCAAGGTCCCCAGCCAGGTCGTGGCCACCTGGCCGACCTACACCGCGGTGCGCAGCTTTAACCCGGCCGTGGGACGGTTCATCAGCTGGGAAGACGAGAAGCACCAGGCCCGGGTGTGCGTGCTCGGATCCAAGATTGCCGAACGGCTTTTCGGCAAACCCGAGCGGGCCTTAGGGGAGATGGTCTACATTTTTCGGGCCGGCGTGCGCGTGATCGGGGTCATGGAGCCCAAGGGCGCCGACATCGTCGGCAGCGACCAGGACGAGCAGGTTTTCGTTCCCCTGTCGACCTTCATGCGGCGCCTGAGCAACCAGGACTGGATTACCGGGGTTTACCTTCAGCTGAGCGATAATGACTCCTACGAGGCGGTGAAGAAAACGGCCGCGGGCATCCTGCGGCGGCGCCACCGCTTGGGAGAGGGGGAAGCCGACGATTTCAGCCTGCTCAGCGCCAAAGACACCATCCAGTTGCAGCAACAGGCCCTGCAACTGGTGCAGACGCTGGGACTGCTCAGTTCCGGCATCTCGTTTGCCGTCGGCGGTCTGGGGATTCTCTCCCTCATGGTGCTGCTGGTGCGCTCGCGCCGGATGGAAATCGGCGTGCGGCGGGCGGTGGGGGCGCGGCGGCTGGACATCATTCGCCAGTTCATCCTCGAATCCGGCTTGATGGCCGGCGCGGGGGGATTCGTCGGCGTGACGGCGGCCGCCGGCCTGGTGCTGCTGATTTACAAAATCGGCGCGATGCCGGTGGTCTACGATCCGGTGTTTATCGTTGGCCCGATGGTTGGCTCGGTCCTGCTCGGGCTGCTGGCGGGCGCCTACCCGGCCTGGCAGGCGGCCAAGGTCGAGGTGCTGGACATCCTTAGAAACGAGTAGCCTATGAAATTTTGTGACCTGAAGTGCAGCTATGCAAAGTGGCCGAAAGAACTGTCCGATGGGTCGCGATCATGCCGGACCTTCATCGGATTGTGGTGCCGGCTGAAAAAACGGATCGTGCACAAAAACGCCCCTTGCGCGGACAAGAAAGAGCGATAGAGTGGCATCGTCTCTGATATGTTTCGAATCGTCGCATGGGTAAATATTTCGCTATGAAAGTGTAACCTTTCCCTCACATTTACCCTGTTTTTCGAGACGATTTTTTCGACCCCCTCAAAATATTATTTTTGAAATTCAGGGGATATCGATCGACATCCGCTTGCACGATTTTTGCTTACCGGAAGTGATCACCTTTCCGGCCATCACTGACAAGATGATGCCCCCGCGCGCGCCATGTCCGTTCGGGGGGGGTGCCCCAAACAGCGAATGGAAAAAAACTTGGAGAATCGGCGGTCGACGATGACCATGAACGCCTTTGCCCTCGACGGCAGGCGCCTGGGCTTGAACAGGCGTGTGTATTCGTATGTCGCGCACATACCCGAAAGACGCTCGGGAAACGACCGCCGCAGCGGGCAGGACCGCCGGCATACCGGCGCCATGAGCCGTTCAGCAGAACCCGAGCGACGGGCCTCGTCAAGATAAATGACAGAAATCTCTCCGGTACGCGATTGCTGGCCACCCGCCTCACCGTGAATGGAAACTTGATACTGGTTACTGGAAACTCGCCAATAGGAATTCGAAACCGATCTGAAATTATCATCGAACCGCAGAGCCTTGAACGATCACCCGTTCGTAGGCTGGGTGGCCAGAGGCGTCGCTAAACCATAACCCTGTCTATTTTTCGCCCTCGGCTCTCTGTCCTCCGTCATCCGTCGTCTGCCGTCCGTCACCTGCCCTCTGTCATCTGTCCTCCGTCATCGGTCCTCGGTCGTCCGCCCTCCGTGCCACCCCTATCGCCACTCTTGCAACTTACCCCGGATGAAATCCACGACCTGACGATGGGCCTCCTTGCCCGAACCGACGGCTTTGAGTGGTTCTCCGAAACAGAAGTGAACCGTTTTTTCGGGGTGGATCCGACCAAAATCCTTCAGTTTGCGCCCGAGTCCCCAGGCGTCGGTTTTCAAGGCGATCGGAACGATCGGCATATTGGCGCGCAGTGCGAGTTTGACTCCCAGAGTGTTGAAGTGGGCGGGTTCGAAATCGACACTGCGCGTGGTCTGCGGAAAGATGACCACCGAGATATTGCGTTCGAGCAGTTTGCGGCCGCCGTCGAGAACGGTCCGCAGGTCCTGGCGCGGATTGGCGCGTCCCACCACCACCGGGTTCCGGCTGCGCATGACGTGTTTGAAAAAAGGGTATTCGATGAGACTTTCTTTCACCACGAAAGTGACATCGATGTAGGGTTGAATGAGGCAGGGCAGCACAAATGTCTCTAAGACGCTCATGTGATTGGCGATGAAAACGCCGGCGGAATCGAGGCGACGGATGGCATGCATGTTTTCGATCTCGAACCGGCCGCCCACGGATTCGAGCGCTTTTATCGTATTGAGGCTGCTCCCGATCCAGTCGGCACTGCCGTACCGGCCCCTTTTTGCCAAACGCGAGGCGGCAAACACGATCATGAGCACCTGGGGGTAAAAAAGGCTGGTGGCATGCCGGCGCACAAACTCCGGCGTTGAGTGGGGCGGTGTGCGGTAGGCATTGACCAGGGGCGAAAAGTTCGTCGTCATCAGACTCATTTCAAAAAAAGGTCAGAAGAAAAGATCGCCGATGTGGTTGGCGATGGCGATGTCTTTCCAGCATCACCTCTATACACGCCTCGATCGGTTTTTTCAAATCCAAATCAGTGCGAGATGACCGTCTATACCTCGTCAAGGGCTTTTTGACGAAAAACTTAATTTTATGCATTAACCTCCTTTCGCAATCCGTGCTTGACATGCCGCGCGGTCTTGAATAAACAAGACCACTACTGGAAAAGGGTGTCGTCTGATATAAATGGAAACGGGGCTAATCAAAAGGGAGGGACTCACATGGCAGACTATTTGATTAATGTTTTCCTGGATGACGAAAAATTAAAAAAGATCGAAGAGGCCGGTTTGAAGGACAAGGTAACCGAAATCGACGGGAAAAAAGCCGTCCAGGTGCCAATGACCCAGAAGGATCAGAAAAAACTGGTTAAAGGCTTTCCCGGCCTGAACTTCGGCGCCGACAACGCTTGCGTTCTTCCGGCCGAGGCGGAAGAAAAACTCGTTAATATCATTTCGGAAATGAAGACCCTCGACGTGATGAAGTTTGCCATCATGAAACTCTACAATCCCCTGGCGGGGAAGGCGCCACGCTCGGCTCAACGCTGATAGCGGCGGCATCGACGCGTCGATCCGATGCGCGCCGCGATCAAGATCAACGAGGGAAAGGATCCACGGATTCTGTTCCCTCGTTTTTTTTGTTTGTTATTTACGATTTGAAATTTTTGATCGATAAAAGTTTTCTCTTCGATTCACCTGGTCGTTTGCGGCCAGCGGCCAGGCTGAATCGATGGGGTCAAGGCTGTTTTCACCGGTCAAGGAGGCATCATGACATCGTCTGCGACCATACGGCGCGCGGAATTTTCAAAGAAAATGACCGACATTCTCAATTTCGGCGCGTTGAACCTCGCCCTGGCCATCGGATACCGCACCGGCCTTTTCGATGTGATGGACACCCTCGAATCCCCGGCGCCGCTGGCGATGATCGCCGGCAAGGCCGGCCTGGATGCCCGTTACGTGCAGGAATGGCTGGCGGTGATGGTGTGCGGGGAAATTGTCGATTTGACCGTGAACGGCGCAACCGGTGACAATCTCTATTATCTTCCCCGGGAACACGGGGACCTGCTCACGCGACGGGCCGGAAACTCGAATTTGGGAGTCTACACGCAGGAAATTCCATTGCTGACCACGTGTGCCATGGACGCCGTGGTGGCGCGGTTCAAGGACGGTGAGGGCGTTGATTACGAAAACTATCCTAAGTTTCAGGCCTTCATGTCCCAATTGGCGAACGTCAAGCACCGCAAGGTGCTGATAGACCAGTTTTTACCCACGGTCGCCGAGGGCCGAATCGTCCGGGAACTGAGCGTGGGCATCCGGGTGGCGGACGTCGGCTGTGGCGAAGGCATCGCCTTGATGCTCATGGCCGAAGCCTTTCCGCGCAGTGAGTTTGTCGGTATCGACATCGGTGCCGAGGTGATTCAGTCGGCCAATGCGGCGGTCCGGCGGCAGGGGTTAAAAAATCTTTCCTTTCGGCAACTCGATGCCGCGGCCTTGCCCCTGAAGGCCGACCTGGCGCAATCTTTTGATTATATTACGGCTTTTGACGCCATTCACGACCAGCGCCGGCCATTTGCCGCGCTTGAAGGCATCTGCTCGATCCTGAAGCCGGGGGGCCTGTTTTCCATGATCGACATTGCGGCGAGCAGTCGTCTGCAGGAGAACCGGAACCACGCGATGGGGGCCTTTCTATATACCGTCAGCCTGCTGCACTGCCTGCCGGTGGGGCTGGTCAACGACGGCACCGGCCTGGGAATGATGTGGGGCCGCCACAAAGCGGTCGCCCTGCTCGAAGAGGCCGGATTCGAGCAGGTCCAGGTACTCGATATCCCGGACGACCCCTTCAATTTGCATTTTTTCTGCCGGCGCCCTTGAATCGCCAATTGACAATCGTCAATAGAAAAATCCTTCCTCTCTATCATTCCCGCCATAAAACCCTTTAAGTAATACTTTAACAGCTGGATGCGCCAATTTTCGCAGTTGTCCTGGGGAATTACACCCACCACCAGGGCTTAGGCCACCGGCCGATTGCGGAGCATCTGTACTATAAGATGCTTGAATAACTTAAAAAATTATCGAAATTACTAAATGGCACGACCTTTGTATCTTATGGGACCGTGATGACACCGCCACGAGCTTAAATCAAGGTGTTTTAAAATGGTAAATCTTCAGAAATTGCACGGACTGAAAATTCTTATAGTGGAAAACGACCCCGGCATCCGCGAAACATTGACCAGGGCGCTCGAGGATGAAGGTTGTCTGGTGGAGGGCGTTATTTCCGGTGACGGCGGCCTGGCCAGTTTGAATAAAGGGGCTTTCGACGTCATCATCAGCGACTTCAGCCTTTCGGGAATGAATGGGATGGAATTTTTGAAAATGACGAAGCGGCTTTACCCGGCGGCGATAAAGATCATGCTGGCCGCCTACGGTGACGTCGATCCAATGTCGAGGGCTTTCAAGTGCGGCATCGATGAGGTGATCGAGAAACCCTTTCCTTTTGAATCGCTTCTCTACACAATTTCAAAACAACTGGCGCGCAAAGGTCCCGGGGAAAATAGGTAAACCACCTCATGACAAACAGGAATACAACATGCTGAACTTTATCGTTTACTTTATTGTATTTGTCGTGGCCTGCGGGCTGATTGCAGCCTATGCCTACCTGATCGTCATCAGCCGGGAAAACGATCTGCCTGATTTTGAAGACGTTGAAATCGGGTCGGAAGAAAACAGGGTCGGCTGACGCAGCGGCCTCAGACCTGATTGTTCTGGAAAGCCTTCGTCAGGGCCGGGTCGCGTCGAAGCTTGCCGTAGTTGTCGCAACCGGCGAGACCCGCAAAAAGAGTCGATAGCGCCAGCAGGGCCGTCAGGGGAACCTCCAACCTGGCTGATATCCATTCTTTTTTCTTCATCTTTCACCTGATAAATAAACTCTAGAAGACTATTATTATTGACTATTAAATGAATGCCGTCATCTTTGGGGTCGGCTGACGGAGCGAGGCGACTTCATGTTCATGTTTGCAGTAAGCGATGAATAAAAGCGAAGCGGCTTGACGCGCGGGGTTTCTTGGCATTAATATCGATCCGCAAGCAAACCGGATGGTGCTCCTCGGCCACCTTCACCAGCACCACCGAGGCTCCAGTGCGGGTTTTGGCGGCAACCGACGCGATTTTTGCGGACCCGCCGCCTGTAAAGGGGCCGGGCAAGGCGCTGACGGCCGTCCGCAAACAATAAAAAGCGGGGGCTCGGCGCTGCTTCGCACCCATTCGTTCGAGGAGGTCCCATGGACCTTTCCAATTTGAAGCCGGCCGTGCCGAAATACGTTCTGATGGCCATGGCCGGTTTGTTGTGGACCACGGTTGGACTGGGACTTTGCCGGTTGGGTTACAGGTGGATCACCCCGTTGCCTGGCGCGCGGTCTCTGGCGATTGCACTGGCCGGTGCGCTGCTGGCTTTGGTCGCCCACCGCGCCAGTTTTTCCGCTATCGCGGCCAAAAACATCGAGCGCCTGTGCCGATTGCCGACCAAAGGCTGCCTGTTTGCCTTTCAGGCCTGGAAAAGCTACCTCATTATTGTCTTGATGATGGCGATGGGTCTTGCCCTGCGCCATTCGCAGGTTCCAAAGACCTGGCTGGCACTCGTCTACTTCGCCATCGGCGGCGCACTGATCCTGGGCAGTTTCCGCTACTATGCCTATCTCTGGCGAATTCTGGCCGCCCGGCAGGTGTAGGCTCCACTCAAAAAATAGCAAAATAGGGGCCAATTCAGACGTCGATCCCTCCCGCCCGCGAGCGACATCGTCAGGCACCGCAGCGCCGGCGCAGGGTTTCGTACAGGCGCGTCGTTACCGGTCCGACCTGCCCGTTGGCGATGCGGCGGCCGTCGATCGTTACGATTGGCAGCACTTCGGTGACGGTGCCGGTTAACAAAACCTCATCGGCGGCGAAAAGCGCATCGGTTTTAAAGAGGCGCTCCTCGATCGGGATGCCCAGCTCCCGGCACAGGTCGATAACCACCTGGCGGGTGATACCGGGCAGGATGCGCGGCGTCAGGGGATGGGTAACCAGAGTTTTGTCGGCAACGATGCACAAATTGGAGCTGGTGGCTTCGCGCACCACACCCTCGGATGAAACGAACAGGGCATCGAAGGCCCCGGCCGCCAGGGCCTTTTGCTTGGCCAGAACGTTCGGCAGCAGCTGCACGGTTTTCAAGTCGCAGCGGCCCCACCGAAAATCCTCCACCGTGATCGCGGCGGCGCCGTTTTTCCTAAACTCGGCTGGTTTTTCCTCGATGGCGCGGACTGTCATCACGACCTGGCATTCGGAAGCGGCCGGAAAGGCGTGGTTGCGGGGTGCCACGCCGCGTGAAATCTGGATGTAAACGCCGGCGCGGGAAATACCGGCTTTTTCGAACAGTGTTTCCACGGCCTGCCGGATGGCGTCACGGGAAACCGGCGGAAACGACAAGCCCTTCAGGGAGCGTTCGAGACGGTCCAGGTGCTCTTCGAGGTAAAAAAGGCGGCCGTTGTAGCTGGCGATGAACTCGTAGACCGCATCGCCGAACTGATATCCGCGGTCCTCGATCGGGACCAGCGTCTTTTCGATCGGCAGGTATTCACCATTCAGATAGGCCAGTTCGGGCATCGGAGATCCTCCTTCTCTTTTCAGGTATTGGCCCAGCGGCAGGGCAGCTCAAAAGCCCCTGGCCGCTTCAGTTTGACATTCCGGTCGCAAGAAAGCCACAGAGCTTTGACAAATGCAAGACCTATCCTCAAGGATAGGTCATATTTGAAGTGTCGCGTCGACCTCGAACGAAACAAGTGACCGGCACCGGCATGTGTAGGTTTAAGGTTCACGGTTCAGTCCTGCCTCTGGCCGCAAGCGACCAGCCTGATCGAGAAAGAAACTGTGCCATTTTGGCGTAGTTTCATACGAGGCTCGAGGGTTGCGGGTTCAAAGGTTCAGGGATTCAAGCGGGTAGGTTGGGGTGAGTGTAACGAACCCCAACAAGAGATGATGGACCTTTGCCGATATTGGGTTTCGCTGCGCTCAACCCAACCTACGAGCCCTGCCTTTGGCCGGCGAGGCGCTCAGCCTGATCGGAGAGGAAACGTTGTCGGTTAAAAATTCCAAATCGAAACGCATTGAATTGGACACTCAGCTATAGGCGTTAAGATAAAGGTTTTGGCAAGGCCAGAGGGAGGCGGCTGTATAAGTCATACGCCACCGACCGATAACGCAGTCCAAAACCTTTATCTTAACGCCTATACCAAAGGAAAAGAACATGGACGACCATAGAGCCGAAATAAGCCGGGTTCTCGAAGAAGGGCTGGAGCGAACCGTCGCATTTTTCAAAATACTCTCGCCGTCGGACCTCGATCTGTCGGTTTACGTCGACGAGGTAAACTGGTCGGTGCGCCGGGTGCTGTCGCATTTCATCACCATCGAAACGTCGATGCAGTGGCTATTTCGCAACATGCTGGCCGGCGGTCCCGGCGCGCCCGAAGATTTTGACCTGGAGCGCTTCAACCGCACCCAGCCGGCCAAACTCGACGGATTGTCTCCGGGCGAGCTGATCGATCGATTCAGGGCGGTTCGCAAGGAAACGATCAGTATCGTGGCGGACATGCAGGACTCGGATCTGGAGCGGATCGGTCGGCACCCCTTTCACGGAACCGGCCGGCTCGAGCGCTTCATCCTTTGGGCGGACGAGCACGCTCGCCTGCATGAAGGTGACGTCCGCAAGGTCTTGGAAACCGCGCGGAAGTGACGCGGAAGTGAACCCGAAATATTAATCAGCGCGGCGCCAGTGTCAGTACGCCGCGCTCCGAGTTGAGGTCCATGCGAAAGCGGCGCAGGTAGTTCAGCCCTAATAGGCCCACTTCCGGCTGGTTCGGCAGATCGAGCACAAGGGCTTCGATATTGTAGAGCCGCCGGCCGTCGACCTCGAGGGACGGCAGCACTACCGCCTCGGCCTCGAGGGTGCCCCCGGCCGTGTGGACCTGGCGCCGCACGGCCCCGGCCTTGCCCGTCAGACCCAGTTTCCGGGCGGTGGACTGGGGGATGGTGACCATGGAGGCGCCGGTATCGACCACGAAATTTTGCTCGACCCCGCTGCTCAAAACCGCCGCGACCGGAATCTGTTCGGAACCGGGGGCAAAACGGATAACGATCTTTCCGGCTTCGCTTTTAAACACTGCGATCTGATCCTCCAACAGTTTGACCTGCTGGTTCAGCTCGGCGGGATACGCCTGCATATAGAGCAGCCGTTCGGCGGTCGGCCAGTCAGAAAGGGCCAGGGCCAGCTCCACGCCCATAAGATGAATGCGGGGGTTGCCCTCAAAAGCGGCCCGGCCACGCTCGTAGGCCGTTTGCGCGGCATTAAGGTCACCGCTTCGAATCGATTCATCCATCCACTGCCGGTACAGGCGCCGGCGGGCATCGTCCAGTTCGGGCACTGGGATACCGCCAAAGGCGGCCGGATCGGCCTGAACATTTTCTATCAACTCGACGGCGACGCCGGCACCGTGGGCTTTCTGCGTGATGCCGGCCACCTCGATGGCGAAATCCACATCGCCGATCGCGACCAGGATCCGGTCGTCAAAAGCGTCGGCTGCCTCGGCCGTCCGGCCGTTTTGCCGTAGACGGTCTATCAGGATCTCCATCCTGGTGACGATCGCTGCGGGCTGAAGATGGTCGAAGGTCTTGGCGCCGGTCGCCGCCGGGTTTGAAAGAAAAGCCCCGGCGAGTAGGCGCAACTGGTCGGATGCGGTCGCATCCGCCTGGGCCAGGGCCAGAATCAACTGTTCCTCACGGCTGTTTTCAAACGTCGACCGGTAATAATCGCTGACGCCGAGTTCGTAAACCAGGTCATCGCCCTCGAGGCCGCGCCACAAATAGCCGGTGGCCCCCATATCGGCGAACGTCCAGCCCACCGCGCGATCTTCCTGAATAAAAATTCCCGGCTCGATCGGTATGTCCGATAGGGTGACCCGCGTCGTGTAGCGCTGATCGAGGCGATCTTGCGGCACCACGACGCTCATTTTCTTTGCGGATGCCAGCGAGGCCCACAGCAGAGGTTTTGACTCCTCCCAGGGTGCCAGCCGCGGACCGGACACATCGGCGTTTGGCTGCAGCTGCCAGATCCCCACGGCATCGTTTTCACCGATGATGCCGCCGACGATTTCCTGAACCTCCCCGCCTTGGGATTGAAACTGCCAGGAAAATCCGCCGAGACAGCTTTCGGCCGGCAGGGCCAGCCACCCGCGGCCGAAGATGGCCGTCTGAATCCGGGCGACCGAGTGGCCGGCAATGTCTTTGATCGTCACCGTTCCAACCGGCGGTTTCAGCCGGATGCCGGCCGCCCAGAAGCGTCCCTGGCCGGCCGGGGGCGCCGGCGGGCGGTTTTCGGAGGCGGCCTGAAGGGCCGGGGAATCGACAGGAAAGGCGATGACCCGCGGGCCGGGGGGTAACAGGCCGCGGACCAGAAAAAAAACGGCCCCGGCCACAAGTAAAAGACCGGCCAGGATGGCCGTCAGGGGTATCCGGCGGGATCTGCGGTGGTACAGATCACGGCCGCAATGCGCGCAGTAACGGTCCGTGACCCTCAACGGGGCGTGGCAGTCAGGGCAGATCATGGCTCACTTCAAAGCGGCCGTCATTTTTTTCGGGCCAAATTACCGTAAATTCGCTGGCGTCCGATTGGCGCCAGGCGGCCTTGGTTTTGTCGAGCAGGGAGTGGTGCAGCACCTCCCTTATTTTATCGAATGCGGCCTCGGGCGCATCGGTTTGGATGTAAATATTCATCGTGTCGTCGCCGAAGTCGTGGCCTTCCACCTGGTGGCGCTCTTCCAGATTGGCGATAAGCGTGTCTTCCAGGTGGACAAGTTCCTCAAAATCATCAATATCGCGCCCCTGAAACTGTAAAACCAGTTGATAGGACATGGCGGCAGCCATCCTTTCTGTTGTTGTGGTCGTTTGAAACAATGGCGGGTCAAGACCTGACTTGAGCCGTCATTGTTTATCAGCTGCAGGGCCGAATATCGGGCAGCCTTCATGCCGGAGCAGCCATTCCTTGCGCCACAGCCCGCTGCCGTAGCCGACCAGCTTTCCGTTTTTACCGATGATGCGGTGGCAGGGAACGATGATGGTGATCGGGTTGCGGCCGTTGGCGGCACCGACGGCCCTGACGGCGCGCGGCCGGCCCACCCCCCGGGCAATGTCCTGGTAGGAGGCGGTGCAGCCGTATGGCACGGTTCGCAGCTGCCGCCAGACCTGCTGCTGGAAATCGGTTCCATCGAATACCGTTTCGATCTCGAAGTCGCGGCGGTTGTCCTCGAAATACTCGGCCACCTGCCGGACGGTTCCGGCGACCAGGGGATTCGAAGCGATTTCCAGGCAGCGGTCCGTCACGAAGTTCAGGCCGATCACGGCCGTCTCTGTGCCGGCGACCTCGATCAGGCCGATGGGCGATTCGTAGTAATCAAAATATATAGCGTTCATGAATTACAGTTGTTGTAGAAAGTAAATGATCCGTCAAGCCTAAAATGACGGGCCGACATCGTCACCGTTCAATGCCGGTGAAAACGCTTAGCTGGCGATCGATACCGCCACCGCCGACGGCATTAAGAATGCCCCTGAATAAAAGGTAATTTTTGCCAAAAACGACCCGGATCCTGTTATTCCGGGTTGGTATCCGGCGGTTCGTGTCCTTACTTATAATGCTATTGACGCGCGAACAAGTCAAAAAGTAGCTTAAGCCGGCCCACCGTATTGGTAAAACCGTTCAAGCGGCGCCCTATTGTCAGCGTTCACAGGGCACCGCAGATGCAATGCGTCGGGCGCGCCGGCGTACTTTTTGGACGTCAAGTGCCCGACAACACGGCCGATGCGGTGCCCTGTGAACGCTGACACTGTTTCATGACCACTGGCGGCCTGTGACAGGCCATGACCGTTTCACACCTAAGGAGACAACTATATGATTTCACTGAGACAAACGTTGCGTTGGCTATCGTTTCTGGCGGTATTTTTTGTCACGGCGGGCTCCGGCCTGGCCGCAGACGAATGCACGGCCGTTTATGGAACCGGTGCGCTCCGGTTTTCGCTGGCCACCGGCAGTCCGGGAGAACTGGGTCTGGTCGAAGCCCTGGCAAAGGAATTCAACCGCCAGAACGGAACCAGCTTGTGCTGGGTCAAGGCCGGATCGGGTGAATCCCTCGATCTGCTGAAGGACAAGAAGGTCGATATGATTCTCGTGCACGCCCCCGCGGCGGAGAAAAAGGCCGTGGCCGATGGTTGGGCGATTGACAGAACCTTGATCGGGTCGAATGAGTTTTTCATTGTTGGGCCCGCGGCGGACCCTGCCGGTATCGCCAAGGCCGGCAGTGCGGCCGAGGCCTACCAGAAAATCGCCTCGTCCAAGGCCAATTTTTTCAGCCGCGGCGACAATTCCGGTACCCATAAAAAGGAGCTGGCCGTCTGGCAAAAGGCAGGCATCACGCCCGCTGGCGAGTGGTACATCGTGACCAACGACTTCATGATGGCCACGCTGAAAAGGGCCGATGCTGAAAAAGGCTATTTCATGACCGACAGCAGCACCTGGGTGGCCGCCAATAAGGAACTGCCCAATCTCAAGGTTCTCTTCCGGGGCGATCCGATGCTGATCAATACCTATCACGGCCTCGCCCAGCCGGCCGGCGCCACGCCAGGTCAGCCGGCGGCCGTGAAGTTCATCGCCTTCGTGGCCTCCAAGGAAGGGCAGGAGATCATCCGCGCCTTCGGCCGTGACCTCCATGGCGACAGCCTTTACAACGACGCGAAATACGCCAGCCAGTTCGACCACTGACCCGCACCGGCCTGAATCTTTTCTTCTGGCGGTGAATAACCGAAGCGCCCGGCGGGCGCTCCGGCCTGGATCCGTGTAAGATTTGTTTTGTAAGCATCCCGTGTATCAGCGGCTATCAGAATGACCTCACCATTCACCGGCCCTGTTTTGATGGTTGTTTCCCACCTCTTCAACCCGCGTGCATGCCTCAAGACCTTTTTCTATTGTCCCGATACCTGCCAGCACTTATAATCACGCTTCTTTCATCAAAAGCGTGCCGCCCGGTCAGGACCAGCGGCTCCTGCCGCGGGCGCCTGCGCTGAAAAAGAGGACTGCGCCATTGGGTATCGCCACCGACATCATCCTTCTCATCGTGACGGCCTTCTTCTTCGGATTGCTGTTGCATTGGCTCGGTCAGCCCCTGATTCTGGGCTACATCGCGGCGGGGGTTTTTCTGGGGCCGCACACCGGCGGGCTGACGGTCTCGAACATCCATGAGATCGAGCTGCTGGCCGAGATCGGCATTGCGCTGCTGCTTTTCGCGCTCGGGCTCGAGTTTTCCCTCAAGGATCTCAAACCGGTCAAGAAAGTGGCGCTCATCGGAACGCCGATCCAAATGCTCCTGACCATCGGACTCGGCATCGGGATCGGGCAGTTGATGGGCTTGGAATTGAAATCATCGCTGTGGCTCGGCGCCATTATCTCGCTTTCGAGCACCATGGTGATTCTCAAAACCTTGATGAACCAGGGCTGGCTGGGGACTCTTTCGAGCAAGGTGATGATCGGAATGCTCATCGTTCAGGACCTGGCCGTGGTCCCGCTGATGATCATTTTGCCCCAGTTGAACAACCCGGCCGTGGGACTGCCCGTGCTGGGTTTTGCGGCCCTGAAGGCGGCGGCCTTCATTGCCGCAGTGGTGTTTCTGGGGACCAAGCTGCTGCCGCGCCTGTTGATGTACATCGCCAAACTGGGCTCGCGGGAGCTTTTTTTGCTGGCCATCACCGCCATCGGCCTGGGAGTGGGCTATGTGACGCACATGATAGGGCTTTCTTTTGCTTTTGGCGCCTTTGTGGCCGGCATTGTTCTGAGCGAGTCGGATTACGGTCATCAGGCGCTGAGTGATATCATTCCGCTGCGCGACTTGTTCGGATTATTGTTTTTCACGTCGGTGGGGATGTTGCTGGACCCGGTCTTTTTGCTGAAACACCTCTGGGAAGTGCTCTTTCTGGTCGTGGCCGTCGGCATGGGCAAGGGACTTATATTCGCGTTCATCGTCCGGATATTCAATTACGGAAATGTGATCCCGCTGGCCGTCGGGCTAGGCCTCTTTCAAATCGGCGAGTTCTCCTTTGTCCTGGCGCGGGTGGGGCTCACGACGAATTCGATCGACAGCGATCTTTACGCTCTGGTGCTGGACAGTGCCATTTTGACGATGATCCTCACGCCGCTGATCTCGGGCCAGACGGCCCGGATATATGCCGTGAAAAAGCGCTGGTTTCGCCACGAGACGGTCGAATCGGTCAACATGCCCGATGCGGGACTTGCCCGGCACGTGGTCATTGTCGGCGGCGGACGCGTGGGATTTCAGATCGCCCGGATCCTGAAGCGCTTCGGCATGCCGTTTGTCATCGTCGACCTCGATCATCGCCGGTTCGAACAGGCCAAGACGGCGGGGATGGCGGTCGTTTACGGCGACGCCGGCCAGGAGGCCGTCCTCGAGGCTGCCAGGGTCAAGGATGCCGCTCTTCTGGTATTGACGATTCCCGGACTCGTCTCCGCAAGAATGGTCGTCGAGCAGTCGCGGCGGATGAACAGCGGGTTGACGATCGTGGCGCGCACTTCGGGACCGGACTATTTCGACTCGCTGAAGGAGGCCGGCGTCTCTGCGGTCGTGCTGCCGGAGTTCGAAGGCAGCCTCGAAATGACGCGCCAGTCGCTTCTGCACCTGCGGGTCCCGCCGACCGAAATCCAGCGCTACACCGACACGGCACGGCAGGAACTCTACGCCAACTGGTTCAAGGAGGGTAAGGAATACCGGTTCCTGTCCCAACTGCGGGACGCCGAACAGCAATTCGATCTGCAATGGGTCCACCTGGCACCCGACAGTCCGATGGCCAATACATCGATTGGCGAGAGTGAAATCCGTAAAAAAACCGGTGTCTCGGTCGTCGCGGTGGTGCGCGAGGAGCAGTTAAAACCGAATCCCGATGCGGATTTCGTTTTAAAGCCCGATGACTTGATCGCCATCATAGGGGAAGAAAAGGACCGGCAGGCTTTTTGTCTCATGACGTCGAATACCAGCTGCAGCGTGTAGGGGTGTGAAAAAAGGCTCAAGGCCTAAGGCCAAGGTCAAGGTTGAAAGTTCAAGGCTTGGGATTGACTGATAAAAGCAATTTGAGGTTTCTGGTGGCGGCCATTTAAAAAATTCAGGGTAGGGGCGAAAAATTTTTAGCCCTCCGTACGTGACCGCCCCGGTCGTCCGGTTTAGCGCCCGTTCGCTTAATGAATGCTTTGAAAGTCCCCCTTTGAAAAGGGGGATTTAGGGGGATTTAAAAAGGTCATAAGAAATCCCCCCCGGCCGCCCTTTTTTAAGAGGGGAAGATTTTTCCTTAAGTTAATGGCATTCGTTGTCCCAATCGCAAAATAATTGAGAGCAAATATCACATATATCGACCTTTTTTGGAGGTTAGCGTGACCAACCCGATTCCCGGCAATCTGCTGACGACCGCGATGGCCGTTATGCCGCATACCGATGTCCCGCGTGCACTCGAAATGGCCCTGTCGCTGGACGTGCCCTTCTGGCCCCAGCTGCCTAACTTGAGTTACACCGAGGACATGTATGTCCAGGCGGCCGAACATTTTCCCGGCATCGTTCTGAGCATGGAAAAAAGGACCCTGCGGTTTTCCATGGATAAATTTGCCGAGGAGCTGGAAGAGGCCCTGCTGCGATTCGAGGACCCGACCTTTTTCGACGTCAGCGAGACCTACTCGGCGGTGTACCACCGTTTCCTGTCGCTGGACCTGAAGGACAGGCCGGCTATCCGCGGGCAACTGGAAGGGCCGATCAGTTTCGGCTTCAACATTCTGGATCAGGACGACCGCCCGATTCTCTTCGATGACACCGTGCGGCCCTTCATGCTGGATTTCATGGCCAGGCGGTTGAACGTTCAACTGGCGCGGCTCAAGCAGCGCAACGACAATGCCTTCATGTTCGTGGATGAACCGGGACTGCAATTCTTGTTTTCGGCCCTGGCCGGATACGGCGACCTGAAGGCCAAAGGGGACCTGGACCAATTCTTCGCCCAGGTGGACCGTCCCAGGGGCATTCATCTGTGCGGTAATCCGGATTGGGATTTTCTGCTGAACCTGGACCTGGACGTTCTCTCGCTGGATGTCTACACCAATGCGGAAATCTTTTCTTCGTATGCCGCCGCCATCAAGAAATTTCTCGATCGCGGCGGCATCATCGTCTGGGGCATCGTCCCCACGGGTTTCGAAGCGTTCGGTCAAGAGGAGATCCCGTCTTTGATCCGACGCCTCGAGGACGTCTGGAAAATCCTGTGGTCAAAGGGCATCGACCGGGAACTCCTCATTGCCCGCGGCATGATTTCGCCCGCCACCTGCTGCCTGGTGAACCCGGACAAGGAGCGCACGGTGGACCGCGCCTTTGCCGCCGTAAACGGGATGGCGGAGGTATTAAGGACCAAATATCTTTAGCGGCGCGGCACGGCGAACCATCGATCGGACATCGGGATCGATCCCGAACACAAGGGGGGGACTTTTGCCATTACATTTTGTTTGGCGTAATCGGTTTCGAAACCGCTAAAAAAAGGGTGTAATAATGACATCAGCGTATCCACCTCGCGTCGATTTGGCCCGACTGCCGACGCCGGTTCAACCGTTGCGGCGTTTAGGTCAGCAACTCGGTGTCGAACTCTATGTCAAGCGGGATGATCTCACCGGTGCGGCGCTGTCCGGCAACAAGATCCGCAAACTGGAGTTCGTGATGGCCGATGCGCTGTCTCAAAACGCCGACACGGTGATCACCTGCGGAGGAGCTCAGTCCAACCATTGCCGCGCCACGGCCCTTGCGGCCGCCACGCTGGGCCTCGGCTGCCGCCTGCTGCTGCGAACGCCCGAGCCGGCCAAACCACCACCACCGGAAGGCAACATCCTGCTCGATCGTCTGGCCGGCGCCGCCATCGTCTGGATCACACCGGCCGAATACAAGCACCGTGATGCGCTCATGCAGCACGAGGCTGAACTTCTCAGGAAGGCGGACCGTAGGCCCTACCTCATCCCGGAAGGGGCCTCGAATGCCCTGGGCGCCTGGGGCTACATCCGTGCTGCGGAAGAACTGGTCACCGATATCGCCGGTTTGCCGGGAGACAGCGGTCGCCCGGTGACCATCCTGCATGCCACCGGCTCCGGCGGCACGGCCGCCGGTCTCATCCTCGGAGCCAGGTTGCACGGATTGAAAGCCCGGGTGGCGAGTATCAACGTCTGTGACGACCGGAACTATTTTATAACGGTCATCGGCGACATCTGCGAAAGGGCCATCGCCGCTTACAAACTGAAGCTGCCATTTAACGCGGAACGCGATATCGACATCATCGACGGCTACGTCGGCCGCGGTTATGCGCTGTCGCGACCGGAAGAACTCGCCGTGATCGGCGCGGCCGCCCGCACCGAGGGTGTCATCCTGGATCCGGTTTACACCGGCAAGGCTTTCTTCGGTATGATCGAGGAGCTTCGGCGCAACCCGGGCTGTTTCGGGGAGCGGATCATTTTCATCCACACCGGCGGTATTTTCGGGCTTTTTCCAGCGGCCCTGGAGATATCCCCACTTTTAGGATGACCACGAAATGTCGCGCATGGTGCCCGCCGGAAGGCATGCGGGCGGGCCTTGTCTTCAATGAGTCAGGATTTTGCTGAGAAACGCCTTGCTCCGCGGGCTCTGGGGGTTGGTAAAAAAATCCGTGGGCGGTGCGATTTCGACGATCCGGCCCTCGTCCATAAAGACCACCCGTTTGGCCACTTCCCGGGCAAATCCCATTTCGTGCGTCACCACGATCATGGTCATACCCTCTTTGGCCAAATCCCGCATGACATCCAGGACTTCATTGATCATTTCCGGATCGAGCGCCGAGGTCGGTTCATCGAAAAGCATGATCTTGGGGCGCATGCAGAGCCCGCGGGCGATGGCGACCCGCTGCTGCTGGCCCCCGGAAAGCTGGGCCGGGTAGGCATCGGCCTTGACACCGAGGCCCACCCGGTCGAGGATTTGGCGGCCGAGTCGGCGGGCCGCCTCCTTCTTCATTTTACGGACTTTAATCGGTGCCAGGGTGACGTTTTCGAGCGCCGTCATGTGGGGGTACAAGTTGAACTGCTGAAAAACGAAACCGATTTCAGCCCGCAGCTGCGTCATATTGATCTTTTTATTGTGCACGCGCATCGTGTCGACGACGAGTTTGCCCTTCTGAATCGGCTCCAGGCGGTTGATGCAGCGAATCAGGGTGCTTTTTCCGGAACCGCTCGGGCCGCAGACGACCACAACCTCGCCGGATTCGATGTGCAGGGTGATGTCCTGCAGCACATGCAGCTCGCCGAACCATTTGTTGACATTCTCGAAGGTGATCATTGCCTTGGGTTTCCGGTGACGGCCAGGCGGAGTGCGCCGCGCCGGTCTCTGCCCCGCTCACGCCGCCGCTGCTGAAATCTTCGTCTTCAAAACTATTGTCAAAGGCGGGTGGCCACGATCGTCATCCGTTTTTCAAGGGCGCTGGACAAACGGATCAACGGGTAGCAGATCGAAAAATAGAGCAGTCCCACGAGACCGAACACCATGATACCCTCGGGAATGCGCTGAACCGTGAGCCAACCGGCGCGGGTGACATCGGTGACGCCGATGGCCGACACAACCGACGAATCCTTGATGAGCAGCACGTACTGACCGACCAGGGGCGGCAGGATGATCCGCATGGCCTGGGGCAGGACGATGTACCTGAGCTGCTGGAGGCGGTTGAGTCCCGAGGCGGTTGCGGCTTCGATCTGGCCGGAGTGAACCGCCATGATTCCACCGGCCACGATCTCGCAGATGAAGCAGGCCGACAGGTTGGTCAGTGCGATGACCGCCGCCGGGAAAGCCTCCAGTTCGATACCGGTTTCCGGAAGAATGAAAAAGACGATGAAAATCTGGACCAGGAACGGGGTGCCGCGAATCAGATCCACCCAGGCGCCGATGGCGGCGCGCAGAAACCGGTTGCCCCTGGCGCGGAGGATACCCCACAGAAAGCCGATGAGAGAGCCGATCACCAGGCTCAGGCCGGAAATTGCGATCGTCACCCAGAGGCCTTTGAGAAAGAATGGAACGCTTTGAATCAGCTGCTGGAAGTAAAAGCCCCACATGTGCACTCTTTCCGCCGGCTGTCATGTGCCCCGGTAAATCAACCTTTTTTGAGTCCAACCGGAAACGCTTTTGAGCATGAAGTAGATGATCAGGTAAAAAACCGCCGTCGTCAAAAAGCCTTCCGCCGGCATGAAACGCTCGGAGGTCATAATCTGTCCGGCCCGGGTCAGCTCTGCGATGGAAATAAGGGACAGCAGCGCGGAGTCTTTTACCAGAACGATGGCCTGTCCCAGCATTGGTGGAATCGTTACTCCGAGCGCCTGCGGCAGAACAATATGGCGCATTCGTTGAAAATAATTGAGTCCGGAAGAGATCCCGGCCTCGATCTGCCCAAAGGGAACGGACTGGATGCCGGCGCGGATGATTTCGGCGATGTAGGCCCCGCTGTTCAAGGCCAGGGCGAGGATGCCGGTGACCGCCTCCGGAAAGCGGATACCCAGGGACGGCAGACCGAAGTAGAAAAAGTAAAGTTGGGCGAGCAGCGGCGTCGAGCGGATGCTCTCGATGTAGGCACCAGCCATGCGGGAGGTCGTGCGGGACCGGCTCAGACGCATGGCACAGGCGATCATGCCGACCAGCAGGGCACCGATGAGCGCGACGGCCGACATCCAGATGGTTGCCAGAAAACCCTGCAGATAAAGCGGCAGGTACTCCAGGATGACCCGGAAGTTAAACGTCGCGAGCATCGGTAGTCCTCGCCTCTGAACCGGTTGCCATGCCCGGAGTGTCGGCCGCTAAAACGGGTCACACCCGCGGGTGACGGCTACCCACTCGACGGGTGAAAAAAATGTTTCATGAATTCTTCGTGCTAATGGTCTTTCTTCCAGTCCAGTGAATTGACCCAGTAGTCCAGGTTTTTGTCCATGCGGCCGTCCAGGTTGATGGTCAGGAAGAACAGGTTGGTCCACTCGCGCAGGTCCTGCGAATCATAGCGTACCGCAAAGGCCAGGGGCGATTTGGTCAGCTGGCCCGCCAGGATCCGGACACTGCCCGGTGGAAAGCTGGCGACCTGGCCGCGAACCGCCGAGCCATCATTGACGCCGAAGTCGGCGTGGCCTTTCAGCACCGCATCGATCAGCAGCGGTCCGCCGCCCTTGTAGGACTTGAGCTCGGCCTGCGGGAAGGCGTTTTTGGCATCGGTCTCGCCGGTGGCGCCCAGCAGCACCGCTGCCTTGAGGCCCGGTTTTTTGGCATCTTCGATCGTTTTGATGGGACTGTCCTGTTTGACGAAGACCACGCTGCCCGTATAAATGAACGGATCGGTGAAGCTGATCTTCATGGCCCTTTTGAGGGTGGGGGTCATATCGGCTGCCAGAATATCGGCCTTCTTGGAGAGCAGGGCCGGGATCAGGCCGTCCCAATCGTAGTCGAGAAACACGACCTTGACGCCCATCTCCTCTGCCATCAATTTGCACAGCTCGATCGAGCTGCCGGCACGCTCGCCGTTTTTGTCGATGAAGCTGAACGGGGGACCCTGTGTCTGGCAGGCGACCCTCAGTTCGCCCCGCTGGGCAATATCGTCCAACGTTCCGGCCGCGGCGCCGGAAACCATGCCGATCGATAGAACGGCTGCCAACAGCCATGTCAAACTTCTGCTTCGGATCATTTTTATCTCCTTTGTGACGGGTTGCGGGCCGACTGTCATCTCACGTTTCCTCGACGACCACTTCCTCCTTTACCATGATGCCGCGCCGGGACAATTCCGACATGAAGGCTTCATACGGCACATCAAGGGCCGGGCTGAGCACACCGGCCGCGGTAATCTGTTTGCGCGCGATCATCCGGGCCACGATGGCCGCCGTGAAACCGACCCCGGCGCTCATGGCGAAAAGACCGGTCTGAAGATCCCTTTCGATCAGAAGGTAGGTTCGGATCGACTTTTTGCGGCCGTCCTTCAGGCCTTCGAACCGGTTCAGCATGGCCACGATGTCTTTTTCGTCGTCGCGGTACTGCAGATAAGCGGGCATCAGTTCGGCCAGAAACTGGTGCGGACTCACGGGACACGGCAATCCCGTCAGCGGCGTATCCGAGAGAAAACCCAAGGCCTTCAGGGGCTGCCAGAAGGCGCACCATCCGGGCCAGCGGAGCGAATACCGGCCGGCCCGTCGGACGGTGGCGGACACCCCCAGAAGGTCAGTATAGAACCCCGCGTCACCGTTGGGAATGGCCTCCAGGGCCCCGAGACCCGGGAACTCCACCTGATGAACCATCTTGCTGGTGTGCTGATCGGCGGCGGGCACCTCGTGTCGACGCCCCTCTTCGATGAAAACGGAATCGCGCTTCTGCGAGCGCAGCACACCGTCCCAGTTCCAGCTGATTTTGTAATTGATCGGGTTGTCGCAGGCCTTGCGCTCCGGCAGCCCCCCGCAGTACGAGTCGATGAGTTCTAAGCGGTCGAACTGCCGGACGGCGTGGCCGCAGATGACCAGGTCGATACCGGGATCCAGTCCGCACTCCGGCATCAGCGCTACCCCGGCGGCGGCTGCGGCTCGGTGCAGTTTGCGGATGGGCTTGCCGTAGTTGGTGCTGACCAGCGGGACACCGGCTTCGAGGGCGGCTTCGAAGGCGGTCACCATCAGAGGCAGGGGCAGAAGGTCGATGGCGACGTCCACATCCTCAGAGAGTAGAGACACGAGCGCTTTTAAAGAGGTGCCATCCACCTGGACCGGGCGAATCCGGGATGTGTCGAGAAATCCTTCGAGCTGTTTCCAGTCCTTGAGATCCGCATCGGCGCAGATGATGTCATCTACCGGGTCGGTGTTCGCCAGGTCGACTAAAGCTGCCTTTCCCTGCATTCCGAGACCACCGAGAACAACGACTTTCATAATAACCCCCTCATGAGATCAACCGTCCAGTCGTCAGAAATCGATTGACAGTGCATTCTCAATATTTTGTTTGCCTAATTTATACAATAGGAAAGTTTCCATTGTTTCAAGGACGCCGCCACAGTCGCAATCCGGGATGGTAAAGCCCCCAAAGCGGGTTCGAAACGGTCGGCCGCGCGGAAAATCACCTCGTTGATCCGGCGTCTCGAAACCATTCAGGCTCAGACTAAAAGACAGCCTTTTAACCGCCAGTCATTGGGTCAGAACAGTTGACCGTGGTGGGCACTGGTGATATACATTATTGCAATGTATATCCTAAAGGAGGGACCGAACATGCAAGTCGCGAAATGGGGTAACAGCCTGGCTATTCGGCTGCCCGCCTCTGTGGTCAGAGCGCTGGAACTGCGCGAAGGCGATGACATCGAAATCCTGATTGCAGCCGAGCGGGTCTTCAAGGTAAGAAAGAAACCCGCCCAAGAGACTTTCCTCGAACGGTTACGGCAGTTCCGGGGCAAACTGCCGGTCGATTTCAAGTTTGACCGGGATGATGCCAATGCCCGCTCCTGAGGTTTTCATCGACACCAATGTTCTGCTGTATCTCTTGTCGGCCGACACGGAAAAAGCCGACCGGGCCGAGGCTATTTTAAGAGCCGGCGGTTTTATCAGTGTGCAGGTGTTGAACGAAGTGGCCAACGTGGCACGTCGGAAACTCGCCATGCCCTGGATCGAAATCAACGAGGTGCTGGCGCTGATCAGGTCAGTGTGTCCAGTTGAGCCGCTGACCATCGAAACCCATGACAGGGGGCGGCTTGTCGCAGAGCGATACGGACTGAGCGTGTATGATGCGATGATCGTGGCCGCCGCTCTTCTCGGAGAGTGCGAAATCTTGTATTCAGAAGATATGCAGGACGGCCTCGTGATCGACCGCCAATTGAATATCTGCAATCCATTTACCACTTAAGCCTGAAAGAATAGTCGATGACCATGTCAAAGAAGGGAGGGGTGTCTGCAATAATATTATGAGCGATAACACCCATTATCCGGACGCTTTTCCGCGATCCGATTTATTCGTGGGCATCGCGGCAGAGAAAAAGAGCGACATTTTAAGCCACGGCCATCGGATCGTTTAACAAAGGATGGATTGCTCTGAACGGTCTCAAACTCAAATACGGCCTGGATGACAGGCCGCCGGTTTTCGAAAACCTGGTGTTCGGCCTGCAGTGGCTGGCCATCACCACGGCCACGGTTATCATTATCGGCAAAGTGGTGGCCGGATTGCACTTTGACGATTTTGCCAGTCAACTGGTCTATATGCAAAAGCTGTTTTTCGTGGTGGCGGTGGCGCTTTTCTCCCAGGTGCTCTGGGGGCATCGGCTGCCTTTGATCACGGGACCGGCCACCGTTTTGCTGGTGGGCATCGTGGCCGGAGCCGGCAGCGATATTCAGGCCGTATATACGACCGTCGCGGTGGGCGGCGCGTTTCTGGTGGTCTTGAGCGTCACCGGATTGTTTTCCATGCTGACGCGTTTTTTTACCTCGCGGGTCGTGGCGACCATCCTGATCCTGATCGCCCTTACCATTACGCCAACTATTTTATCCCTGATTCTAACCGCCCCGTCCCCGGACAGGGCGTTGTTGAATCTGGGTTTCGCCCTGACTTTTATGCTGGTCATGATTGCGGCCGATCGTCTGCTCAAGGGGATCTGGAAATCGACCATGATCGTCTGGGCCATTATTGCCGGCAGCCTGCTGGTTCAGATTATCGCGCCTGCCGATGTATGGCGGGATCGGGGTCAACTGGGGATCATCGCCCCCTTCTTCACCGATTTCACTACCCGGTTGAGTTGGGAGCCTGGTTTGCTGATCTCGTTTCTGTTTTGTTTCATCGCTCTGGCCATCAATGACCTGGGGTCCATTCAGGCGGTTGGCAGGCTGGTCGATGCGCCGGCAATGAACCGGCGGGTGACCGCCGGCGTCACCTATACCGGCTTGTCCAACATCCTGGCCGGCTTTTTCGGCGTCATCGGACCGGTGAATTTCTCCTTGAGCACGGGCATCATCGCCGCCAACGGCAACGCCGCCCGCTTCACCTTGATCCCCACCGGCCTGGCCCTGCTGGCGATCGCTTTTCTGCCCGGGGTGGTGGCCTTTGTCTGGAACGTGCCGGCCGTCGTGGTGGGGACGATTCTGCTCTACATCATGAGCTCACAACTGGCCGCCGGGCTGATGGTGGCCTTCGGAAGCGGCGGCTTTTCCTTCCGGGATGGATTGATCATCAGTGTTCCTGCGATGATCAGCATCATTGTTTCCTATCTGCCCGACACGGTCAAGGCCGCCCTTCCGCCGGTGTTGATGCCGATTGTCGGCAACGGTTTTGTCATGGGCGTTCTGGCAGTATTGATTTTGGAACACATTGTCTACCGGACGAGTTCCGTGACCCAACAAAATTAAAGGTGCAATTTCTTTAGATTGTCGGTTCATACGGTTGGGGCGGCAAGGCCGTCGAAACGCTCGCGGGCATGATCCCCAATCTCAAGGTCGAGGTCCTGGGCCCCGTATTGTGCAAGGGCGTTCCGTCAAAGACTGACCTGGAGGCCCTGGACCGTCTGGCCGCCACGATCGCACAAAAGCATAAGGAGCGCGGGTTCAAATAATGTTTATCCGCGGCATCATCGACAATCCGGAATTTTAACTTGTAGGGGCGAAAAATTTTTCGCCCCGCACGAGGTATGATGGAAATAAAAACCAAACGCGTCTACGATTAATGCGTCTACGATTAAAAAGTTGCTAACGGAATATACGTGGGTAAATAATGGGGTGGAGGCAATCATGATTCAAATCAAACGCGCTTATGACCCACCCGCGCAGACAGACGGGATACGCATTCTTGTGGAACGGCTTTGGCCGCGCGGGATCAAGAAAGAGGCCTTGAAACTGGATGACTGGCTAAAAGACGCCGCGCCCAGCACCGAACTGCGGAAGTGGTTCGGCCACGACCCGGACAAGTGGCCCGAGTTTCAGCGGCGCTACCGGGCCGAACTCGACGAGCATCCGGACGCATGGCAGCCGATCATTGAAGCGGCCAAGACCGGCAAGGTGACGCTGCTGTTCAGTTCGCACGACGCGGAGCACAACAACGTTGTCGCGCTGAAGGCATACCTGGAAGAACGGTCGGACTTAAAAAAAATAATCGATATGGAGGTGACATCATGTTTGTAGCTCTAATCTCTTTTCCACCCATAAAAGCAGGCAAAGATATTGAATTCCGAGAGTGGTTTGCCACGTCAAACGAAGAATTCTCCAAGTTTAAGGGTTTTATCGGAAGGCGGCTCTTGAAGCCTTTTGCGGATGGCAATTATGCCGCTATCGTTGAGTTTGAAAATCAAGATACTTTCAAGGCCATGCATGGCAGTCCCGCCCATGACAAGGCGGGTGAGAATGTAATGCCGCTATTTGACGGCAATCCCACGCCTCACTTTTATCAAGTCATCATAGGGTAGGCTTTTGCAGCGTTGGAGTTCCTTCCGGTCATAGGCTACCGGGCAGGTCGGGAACGTCATACGAGTCGCAGGCAGCATGAGGATCGCCGTAAATGATAGATGGTGTCGCTCCGGCGGCGTTGAAGTGCGGACCCCGTACAAGGTATTTTAGTTGAATAGTTTCTCCTGGCTTGGCTGACGTCAAAAACTGGCGCACATCTGCTGTTCCAGATCCAATTTCAACAGATCGTTTTAATGGAAATTAGGAGGCAATAGAATGCAAGAGCAGCTATCCGGCACACCGGCTATCTCACCCTGGTGGCGCCGCAGTGTTTTACTGGTGTTCGTGGTCGGCATGTTCGGATTGATCTTCATGTCGGTTCAGGCCTATCGGCTGGCTCCTCCCATTCCTGAGAAAGTGATCGACTCCAGCGGCACCACGATATTCAACGGGCAAGATATCGAAGCTGGTCAAGAGGTGTTTTTGAAATACGCCCTGATGCAAAACGGCTCGATCTGGGGCCATGGCTCATACCTGGGACCGGATTTTTCGGCCCAATATCTGCACGAGCTTTCGTTGGCGACCGGCCGGAGCATCGCCTTGCAGGAATTTGGCAAGGATCTGTCCAAATTGGATGAATCGCAGCGGGCGCTGGTCGATTCGCGGGTGGCCCTTCTTCTCAAAGAAAACCGCTACGATCATGAATCAAAACAGCTGACTTTCATAGATGCCGAAAAAGCATCTTTTCAGAACCAGCTCGGGGTTTGGACCGACTATTTCAAACATCCTACATCCAGTTCCGGTCTCCCGGACAACTACATCGATGACCCAGAGGAAATCCGCCAATTGACGGCATTTTTCGCCTGGACCGCCTGGGCCAGCGTCGCCAACCGCCCGGACAAGCCCTATTCGTATACCAATAACTTTCCCTACGATCCGGTGGTCGGCAATGTTCTGACCAGCGATGCGGTCCTCTGGAGCGCTCTGAGTGTGGCCATGCTGCTGGCCGGATTGGCTATCGTGCTGTTTGTTTTCGGTAAATTCAACTATCTGGGTTGGAAAGGCGGCCCCGAGGGCATCCACCCCCACATGCTGCCCGGTGAAGCGACCGCCGGCCAAAAGGCCACCATCAAGTATTTTTTTATTGTCGCGCTGCTTTTTTTAACGCAGGTCATGATTGGCGGCGCATTGGCGCACTATCGCGCCGACCCCGGAAATTTCTACGGCATCGATCTGGCCCAGTACCTGCCGAGCAACATTCTGCGCACCTGGCACCTTCAACTGGCCATCTTCTGGATTGCCACCGCTTATGTGGCCGGCGGACTGCTGCTGGCGACATCCCTGAGCCAAAAGGAACCGCGCGGACATGCGACAGGCGTTCACATGCTCTTCTGGGCCCTGGTGGTCTTGGTGGCCGGCAGTCTGTTCGGCGAACTCCTCGGAATCCATCAGATCTTCGGCCGGCTGTGGTCCTGGTTCGGACACCAGGGCTGGGAGTTTCTCGAACTGGGACGGTTCTGGCAAGTCATTTTGGTGATCGGGCTAAGCTTCTGGATGGTACTGCTCTACCGGACGATCGCCCCGGCCTTGAAAGACCCCGAGCGCAGGGAAATCGCGCTTCTTTTCTTGGGGGGCGCCGCCGCCATTCCGTTTTTTTATCTGCCGGCCTTTTTTTTCGGCAGCACTTCCAATTTCACGGTCGTGGACATGTGGCGCTTCTGGATCATCCACCTGTGGGTAGAAGGCTTCTTCGAGCTGTTCGTGACCGTCCTGGTGGCGGTGACCTTCTATCAACTGGGGGTTGTCCGGCGCATCAATGCCATCCGCATCATTTATCTGGATGCGATTCTCTTCCTGTCGGGCGGCATCATGGGCACGGCCCATCACTGGTACTGGACGGGGCAGACCAACTTTACCATGGCCATGGCGGCCATGTTCTCGGCGCTAGAGGTGGTGCCGCTCACGCTGTTGACACTCGATGCATGGGATTTCATCAAGCTGACCGGCACCCGGGGCGAGGCCGAAGCGCCCCGGAAAATCATTCCGCACAAATGGACCTTTTACTTCCTGATGGCGGTCGGTTTCTGGAATTTCGTCGGGGCCGGCATATTCGGGTTCCTGATCAACATGCCGGTCATCAGCTACTTCGAGGCCGGCACCATATTGACCCTCAACCACGGCCACGCCGCTCTGCTGGGAGCCTTCGGTATGCTGGCCATGGCGCTTCTGGTCCTGGCCCTGCGCCATGTGCTGACCGATGAACAGTGGGTGCTCCCGCAGAAATTCGTCAAGGTGTCCTTCTGGGGCCTGAACATCGGGCTGGCGCTGATGGTGCTCACGAATTTATTTCCAGAGGGTATTCTGCAGGTCTGGGACGTTCTGGAAAACGGCTACTGGCATGCCCGCAGCCTCGAATTCATCGGTACGGACCGCATTCGAACCTTGGAATGGTTCAGCATGCCCTCGCACCTGATCCTGATCATCCTCGGCGTTTTTCCGATGGTGATCGCTTCGGGATTGACATACCTAAAAGTAAGGAAAGCTTGATTATTCTGCCAGGCATGGCGCTTGGCGCAACTTTGCACGCCGCATATGAAAAAAGTGGGTTACGGATCGATCATCAATATGTCTTCGATGAGTTCTGTCAACAAAAGCCCAGCCATCAGCGTTTACGCCGCCTCCAAGGCCGCTATCAATCACATGACGGCGAATTTGGCCTATGACAACGGACCAGAAATTCGCATCAACGCGGTCGGTCCAGGCGCGGTGAGAACCGAAGCCAGTGCTCCGGTTCTCACCGCCGAAATCGAGGAGCGAATGCTGGCGCATACCCCGATCAAACGCCTGGGTGAACCTGAAGATATCGCCGGTGCCGTTTTACACTTTACCGCCCCCATATCAAGTTGGGTCAGCGGACAGGTGCTGTTCGTCAATGGCGGTGGCGTGCAAACGCTGGATTAACCACTCAATTTGCATGAATTGAAAGGACAATAAAAAGGAACTTATGCAGTCAAAGTCAGCGGCAATTAGCGTGTCAAGCGAGTTCTCGATCATTTCATGCGCAGTGAAGGATACTGCCAAGGGTTTCGGAGTTGCGGAAGATCTTGTAGCCGGCAGCATCCAGGGGGTAGTCCCAGGACCCGCTCTGATGGATGATCTTTCCGCCGAATCCCGTTTTAAAACGGTAAAGCCCGGAGTAGGGATGATCGGGGTCTTTCACGGTGAAACTGCACCCAGATCATAGCACAGAGATCCCGGGTAATAAAGTCTTCGCAAGCACTATGACATCGCCAACCGGGCCGGAGGACGTCGTTTAGTTCAGAACCGTTTTTATTATCATCGGCAAGTCGGGACGCGGTCATTTGCTTCCCCGCGAGACCATTGTCCCTGATGTAGTAAAACTGCATCTCAGACACCTATCGCTTTCAAAGAAGAAATCAATGTGCTTGCCGATTCCTTGGCATCCCCCAGTATCATCATGGTTTGGGTGCGGCTCTTTTAGGACCACCTTTGTGAACAGTTAACGGCAGTTTTTATTGCTCCATACCAGATAAATTCCTTACTTGATTACTTTAAGATGATCGCCTTTGATAGTCGAAGGCGAAGCACTGGTAGGCGGCACAATTCTGCCGGCATAGAGAGTCTGATGGTTTCTTTCATACTCACGAGCCTCATGGAAGCTCCAGTGCTCATCGAAGTCACGACTGGACCTGAGGGCGCGCAGTCGCAAAACGGCCTCGGCGCCGTTTATGCTCCAACGCGCACCGGTTACAGCCATGCGGTCTTTTACCAAGTGCCGACAGGCACCTTCGATAACGCCCGTTGCGACGGGCAGTGCCTTGGCAAGGTAGCGATCATAGCGAAGATAGGCAGCATGGTTGGACAAATAACGCGCGCAAACCTCCATGGGCTCACGTGCTTTAGCAGGCAGACCACGAAGCGTTGCGCTGCGACGCATTCCCCCTGCCACCAGGCCTGCCTTTCCGCGAAGCGTTTCAAGCAGACGACGCCGGACTTGAGGTTTCCAATTCCGGCCTGAGAGCGGTGAAGAACCGGCGGTCCGGTTTCGGCGCCTCACCGGCGAGCAGGGACCTCAGGTTTTTCTTGAAACGCCGGTGTTCGGCCGGGACGACCACCTCCCACGCCTTGAGCCGGCAGGCTTCCTGCAGCGAATACCCCAGGAGGTCGCACCCGCGGCGATTCAGAAAAACATAGCGGCCGCCGGCCGGGTTGAAAGCATAAAACCCGTCCGAGGTATCTTCCACGAGGGATCGATAACGCTCCGCACTTTCGGAAAGGGGCGCCTCGCTGCCGTCCTGCGCGAGCGCCATGTCATCAGCCGCTTTACGGCCGCCGCCGGCCAGGCCGGCATACCTTTTCATTTGCCCCACTCCTCATGCCCTCAGGTGGAATGAAGACCATTTATGGATGGAAAAAGAGTGTCCACCCTGAAATGGTAGATTTCGGCCTCGGCCAAGGCCACAGCGAAATTGCAGCCGCCCCGCAACGATCACGGGATCTGCGACAGGCGTAGCAGGGCTGCATCGAGAGTTGCCATGAGCGAGAACGCAGGCCTGGGCCGAATGATGCCGTTTCTGGAAGGACACTACCGGGTTCCGTGCAGAATATTCTGCGCCGATGCCGTCAGGGTCCGCGACTGCGCGACGCGGATTTTTTCTTCTATTTGGCGCCGTTTCCGGTAGGCTTCCTCGGCCTTGCCGATCAGGTCATCCACGTCGATCGGTTTTATGAGATAATCGAAGGCGCCCGACTTCAATCCGGTGACGGCCGATTCCACCGTTCCGTGCCCGGTCAGCATGATGACCTCGATCAACGGGAACCGGGTTTTTATTTCTCCCAGGGTCTGGATGCCGTCCATGCCCGGCATCTTGACATCCAGGATCACGACATGCGGTTTGGCAAGGATCAACTTGTCGAGGGCTTCCGCGCCGCTGGCGGCCGTCTCCACTGTGTAGCCTCTTTTTTCGAGCAGTTTCTTGGTGCTCACGAGAAAGCGGACCTCGTCGTCCACCACCATGATTCTCATTTTCTTCTCCATTCGGTGCCTCCTGTTGTTTAAGGATCGAGTGATGGTCAATTAAAGGAGTCATCATCTGGCTTGCCGGGCGGGGCCTTCCGGCCGGAAATACCTGTGCCGGTCGCGGGCCGGCTATCTTCGTGGACGGGAAGTTTGAGCACAAACGTGGTTCCGCTGTCCCTGGTGGTTTCAGCCGTGATTTTTCCGCCCATGGTATTGATGATGCCATAACAGACCGAAAGTCCCAGGCCCGTGCCCCGGCCGACCGGTTTGGTCGTGAAAAACGGTGAAAATATTTTGTCGATGATTTCCGGCTCGATGCCGCTGCCATTGTCCGCTATGCGAACCTCCACGTAATTGTCGTCCCCGTTCCAGGCCGTTACCGCCAGGTGCCCCCCGCTGGTACCGCGCTTCTCCACGATGGCGTCGATCCCGTTATTGAAAAGGTTCAGAAAAACCTGCTGCAGTTGCGAAATATCCCCATGCACATCCGGAATCCCGGCGGGGATATCCTGCGTCAGCTCAATGCCGTTGATGACGGCTTTTTGCCGGACCATGCCGATGATGTCCGGAACGAAGTCCATCAGGCTGACGGCTTGAAACACCGGTTCGCTCTGGCGCCCGAAATTCAGAAAGGACTGGGTGATGATCGCACAGCGGCCGATCTGGAGTTGAACCTGGTCGAGGGAATCCTTGAGGTCGGTCAGCGCCGCCGTCGGATCGGCATCCGCGGCCTTCAGGTCGTCGACGGCGATCGCCATCAGGGCTTGTTCGTTGCGGATGATCTGCAGCGGGTTGTTGATTTCATGGGCCAGGCCCGCGGCCATCTCGCCCAGTTCGGCCAGGCGGCCGGCCCGGATCAGGTGCTGTTCGAGCTGCGCCTTCTCCCGGTCGCGCGTCTCCAGGCGGAGCACGATCCGGTCCGACAGGTAGACCGCCGATGCGATGATGACGGCCCCGCCCACCAGCGATACCAGCAGGGTCAGGGAGACGGCCTTGTGCAGCGCGCTGAAGGCGTCGCTCTTGTCCTGCCGCACCACCAGCAGCCACTTCTTGTCGTGCAGCCAGGTGGTGGCATACAGGAAGTCCTTGCCCTTTTTGTCGCTTTCGATAAACGTTATGACGCTGCCGGCCGTTTCGGGAAAGTGGATGACATCGCCGGGAATATCGAGCAGGCTGCCCCCCGAGCGCCGGGAAGTCTGGAGCAATCCCTGAGCATTGAGGATATAGGCCTCGCCGGTATTGCCGATGTGCACCTTTTCCACCAGCTCGTTGAAGCGATAGCTGTCGAAGGTGGCCCGGATCACCCAGGGGCGGCCGTTTTCTGTGCGGGTCACGGCCATCACGAAGTGGGGCACCTGCCGGTAGCCCAGGAAGATGTCGCTCATGAAGTAGCCGCGTTTCATGACTTCCTTGAACCAATCGGCCTCGGCGTAGGATTTGCCGATCAGGGAATAGGTGCCGACATAGGCGACGTGCAGGCCATTCTCGTCGACGACGCTCATATCGATGAAGGCCTGCGAATGCTTCTGGAGATGGGAGAAAACGGACTGCAGATTCTCCGTGCGACTCAGGAAGGCATAGGGGTAGGCATCGCCGATGAACTCCAGGTCCTTGCGGCGCTCCTTGAGAAAATTCTCGATAATCTCGCGGTGGTCTTCGACGATGCGCTGCAAACTTTCGACGGCCCCGCGCTGCAGCGAGGCCGTCAAGGCCGAATACCCGATGAAAAGGATCAGGGCGAAGGGGACCAGCGTGATCAGGATCATGCTGACGAGGATGATCCGCCGCTTGGCGCGGTAGTCTTCCGGTACGGAAATGGGCTTGGCCGGCGCTTTCATGCGAATGACCCGTTGCGAAGGCTGTCTCCGGTCGGACGAATTCCGGTGGCAGTCAAGATGGTTTATTCAAGCATTGATGCCACGCATCGCCGTCTTTTCACACCGCTGGCTCCAAGACTTCCGCGGCTCTTTCCAAGCGCGCCACCAGGAACTCGGACCGAATCGGCGCTTTACCGTCCACGGTCGCCGTCGTGTGGTCGTCGGCCACTTCCCGGGCCACGATTTCTCCGACCGGTTTGCGCCGCGAGTCCAATACCAGCAGCGTGTCTCCGGGCCGGACACCGTGCTGCGAGCCCAGACCGAACATGACCTCCCAGTGCGTTTTATTTTTCACCAGTTTGTAAATCGGGCCGATGCCAACGCTCTGAAGATCGCTTTCTTCCTGCCGCGCGATGCGGAACCCGATCCAGAAAATAAGCATGCCGACCGGCAGCAGCACCAGGGGCGCCCAGAGCGGATCGAAGCCGGTCCAGCGCTTGGTGAGCGACAGGTAGCTGCGCCGGTAACTGGCGTCATCGGGGTAGATGAACACGCGGTAGGTGACCGGCTGGGGCTCTGCGGGCCACCCCGTGCGCACCACCTGGAAGGTGAGGTCGGCCGGCGCGGCAAACGGTTCGGTGGTCAGGATCCCGCGCCAGATCCGGCCGTTCACGCCCGTGAACCGGATCGCATAATGGCGGTTCACCGGACTGGCGGCCAGCAGGTGATTCACGTCCCGGTCGGCTTCGGGATCGGCGCTCTTGTCCGGCAGCGGGCGGAGTTCGTGCGGATCGACGGGCTCGGTCAGCTTGCCGCTGATATCGGTTTGCCCGCCGGCGACCACCTTGAAGACCGTTCGGGCATCACTCACGATGAAGGCGGCCATGTCGATCAGCGTCAGCAGAAAGAGAATGAAAAACGCGATGCTCAAACGCCGGAAGGCGGTTTTGTTTTTGACGGCCCACTCTTCGAGAAACACGGGGATCACCCTTGGGTTGCGAGTTTGCGGATGCCGATGCGCGCCATTACGACGGTGATCAGCATGGCCGGCACGTAGGTCCGCAGAAAGATCACGGTCAGGTTTTCCTGGTGCTGGTAGCCCAGGTAGACGGCCACGGCCAGTTCGATCAACAGCAGCAGGTCCATCGCGACCACGATCAGTTTCTGCTTTCCATTGAGTTTGTCTTCCAGCATGTCACTTCTCCCCTTGGGGCTAAGCGGCCGCCCGGGGGATCCCGGAACGGCCGCCGTGCGGGTTGGTTACTTCTTACGCAAATCCTGCTTGGACACGTTCATGACCTTGAGGGCCTTGTTGGTGCCGCCCTCGACGACGTAGGCAATCCGGAGCACATCGCCGGGGGCCGGTGGGATGCCGATCTGGGCCGTGCTCACATCGAAAACGGTCGTGATGCCGGTCGGCTGGCCATAGGGTGCCGCCTTGCTGAAATTCGTGTCGTATTCCTCGATGGTGACCCGGGCCGGGTCCTTGGAAATCTCGATTACCTTGCCCTCGCTGACTTCAGCCGCCGCGGCGGCGCTTGCAAAACCGATTGCAGCCACCAGGACCAAGGCCAACAGCAACAGATGTCGTTTCATTTTAATGTTCTCCTTGTTATCGGTTCAAAGTGATGAAACCGCTTGGAAAAGACCACCGTTGGGGGGACACTAACTGCCCAGCATCTCGGTGCGCTTCTTTTCGCGCAGTTCCTGGGCCGCGCCCTGGAACATGATCTTGATGATGTAGATACAGATGATGCTGATGGTGCCCAGGATCAGAACGGTGGCCGAGTTGGTGAAGCCGTACTGCTTTAAAATAATCGAGACCATGCAGCCCAGGACCGCAAAGCCGAAAGCCACGCGGATGCCATAGCCCTTTGAGTACTTGGTGGCCACGGTACCGATCTGGGCGCCGATGGCGGCCCCGGTCAGCATGACGAAGACCGCGACCAGCTCGATGCGGCCCTTGAGGGTGTAGGTGAAGGCGCCGTAGAGACCGGAGATCATGACCTCGAACAGGTCCGTGCCGACGGCGATGTGGGTTGGGCAGCCGATCAGATAGACCAGGGCCGGCATGCGCAGCAGGCCGCCGCCGATGCCCAGAAAGCCCGCCAGTATGCCGGTCAAAAAACTGACCATGATCGGAAGCCAGGCCGAGCAGGTGAAGCCGGCGGTCTTGAAGTGCACCATGGGAGGGATGTTCAGCCGGTGCAGGGTCTTGTACCAGGTGATGCCTTCGACACCGCGTTCGCCATCCACGTCACCGGATTTTCTCTTTTGTACCGCCTTGTAGTAGTCGTAGAAGACCATCAGGGCAATCAGGGCCAGAAATCCCACGTATACCCAGCGCACGACCGATCCGACCTTGCCGATGCGCTCCAGCATCATGATGAGCTGGGCGCCCAGTTCGATGCCGACCATGGTGCCGACCAGCATGATGAAGCCCAGCTTGTAGTCCACGTTGCCGAATTTCGAGTGGCGCATCGTCGAGACCATCGACTTGCCGGCGATATGGGCGATGTCGGTGCCGATGGCAAAGGCCATCGGAAACCCGAGAATGTTCAATCCGGGCGTCACCATCCAGGCCCCGCCCATGCCGAAGAAACCGCCGATGACGCCGACCGAGAAGCCGATCAGCACCAGGCCCGGCCAGAAGATCTTGACGCCGGCGATCGGCATGTACATGTACAACCAGCTTGTGTTAGACAGGAAATCCATAGGATACCTCCTCATATGTCGTCAGAATATTTTCTTTAGCGTCATTGGTCTAGTGTTCGACGATCTTACGGCTCTTGAGATCCAGACCTGTCAGCCCCATGAGCTTGTCCATGATCAGCCCTAAAAACCCGCCGTAGGCGGCGGTCAAGACCACGGCCCAGATGGCGAACAGCAAAATATTGGTGTTGTAGAGGTTGGAGAAATAATGCAGGACGCCGTGCACGACCCGCGTGTCGGCGACGACCACAATCGGGACATCGCCCCCGCCGCCGGCGGCCCACAGCATTTCGGGAACCCATACGACGGCCAGTGTCACCAGTGCCAACAGTTTCGTCATAGCCTTCTTCATGATCTACCTCCGTTTCGGTTTTTATTTGACCACCAAGACCGAGCAGGGCGCATGAGACACCGTTTGCAGCGCCACGCTGCCCAGCAAAAATTTTTCTAGATTGGTCCCATCCATGGCGACCAGAATCTTCATCTCGTAACCTCCTTTCAGGTGTTCAGTGAATGTTTTGCCGCATGGCGGGATGCGGTGTCAGGGATTTTCATCCGGATTATGACCTTGCCTTGAGCAAAGAGTATGCCATGGCGAGGTTTTGCGTGATTTCGGGGTCTCCAGCGCTTCCGACCGACAAACAGCCCGTGGCCATAAAATTATATTGCGTGAAACAGGCGCTTGTGCCATTATGTCGCCATTCAGTTGACGAGGAGTTTGCGAGAATGGGGATATTTCGCAATCAGGAAATCGGCGGCAGCCGGCTCAAAACCCGCCTGATGCTGTGGTTGATTCCACCGATCGTACTGATTCTGCTGGCTACCGGTTACTTGATGTACATGATTGCCAGCAATTTCATCGATATCGCCCTGCAACGCACCTCGCGCCTGCAAGTGATGGCGATGCGGCACGCAGTCGAGGAGTTCCTGGACCGATCTCGCCAAGATCTGCTGCTCCTCGCACATAATCCGGTTGGTTTCGATGAATTGCGCAATTTTATCGCCACCAAAATGGCGATAAACAACCTGGCCTATCGTGAATTGGCCTATATCTCGCAAACCGGCCCGCAGCACGAATTTCTGGTCGTGCGCGATGGGCGGATCGTGCGTCTGACATCCGCACAGATTGCCGAGATCCGCCCGAATCCACTCCTCTATTATGAAAAGGTGAAAGGCCTCAAAGAGGGGGAAGTGTGGATTTCACCGATTACCGAGGTCGAAGAACCCTTTCCGACGGATGAAAATCCCAATCAGCAAATTTCTTCGAAGGTCATTTACCTGGCCATGCTCCTCGATGGAAACCAGAACGGCCCAGCCGGTTACCTGCTGCTGTCCTTCGACGTGCATTTGCTGCAGGACATCCTGACGCTGTACAACTCGCCCCACTCTCCGATCCTGTCCTATCCGCGCACGCCCGAGGTGCGCTTCTGCTATTTTTTCGACACCGCCGGCTGGATTTTGTTCCAATCCGAGGAGCCCGAGAAGCACACCACGGAGTTGACCACCGACCTAGTGCGGGCCGCCTACACCGGAACCCTGGGTCGCCCCGGCCTGCCGCATGCGTTCCGGCCGTCTTCGGTCTACGGGCCTTACTGGAAGATGGTCGGCGATGTCCGCGAGGGCCAAAACGGCCTGATCAAGGCTACGGACAGTGCCCATCAGTCCGACAGCCTGGCGGACTATTACCAGGCCTACGCGCCGGTTTTCTTTTCTTCCGGCAAGGAGAGCAAGCCCCTGGTCTATGGCGGGATCGCCTACATCGACCGCAGCCGGTTGACGCTGGCCGCCGGGTACAAACAAATCGACATGATGTTCATCGTGACGGTCATAACGGTCCTTCTGGTGTCGCTGCTGATTTATTTTCTGGGCCGGGCGATCACCCGGCCCATACTGAACCTGGCCGAGGCGGTGAACCACCTCCAGACCACCGGCGACCTGCACCCCATCGACCTGCCCACGAGCAATTACGAGGCCGGCGTGCTGCAGACCGCGGTCAACAACATGATCGCCACCATGAAACGGCAGGTCGAAGAGATCGAAATCCGCGACCGCCGGATCGAAACCGTGAGCCTGATGGAAAAGGTGACCCTCGGAAATTCGACTGCCGCGGCCGGCAACCCTTTACCGGGAGTGCAGATCCAGGGCATTGTCGGCGCTGGCACAACAATTGATAGGCTGAAGACGGATATTTACAAAGCGGCGCAGGTGGACGTGGATGTTCTGATCATCGGCGAAACCGGCACCGGCAAGCAACTGGCCGCCGACGCCATCCACCATTTAAGCCGGCGCAACGCCAAACCGTTCATCTCCATCAATTGCGGCGAACTGGACGAGAACCTGCTGCTGGACACCCTGTTCGGGCATGTCAAGGGGGCCTTTACCGAGGCCCGGGGCGATCGCAAGGGGGCTTTTCTCGAAGCCGACGGCGGGACGCTTTTCCTGGATGAAATCCAGACCGCCTCGATGGGCGTTCAGCAGTCGCTGCTGCGCGCCATTGCAATGCGGAAAATAAAACCGCTGGGCAGCGACCGCGACATCGATGTCGATGTGCGCCTGATCGCCGCGACCAACCTCGATCTGACGACATTGATCGAGCATAACCGATTTCGGAGCGACCTCTATTTCCGGCTCAAGGTGATCAGCATCCACACGCCGCCGCTGCGGGAACACCGGGAAAACCTGCCACTGCTGGCCGGTTATTTTCTAACGGAGATGGAACGGCTGACCGGCAAGGAGGGCGTGGCGCTCAGCCGCGGGGCCCTGGAGAAGATGAAGGCCTACGATTGGCCGGGGAACATCCGCGAAATGAAGAATAGCCTGACGCGGGCCGTGGTCATGACCGAAGGCGGCCTCATTCAGGCCGACGACATTCAGCTGGAAGGCGATCCGTTCGTACCGGCGGCATCCGGTGGCGGGCATTTCGAAGAAGACCCGGTCGCGGAGGAAAAAATACCGCCGGTCCGCGACCGCCAAGTGCCGCGCGCAGTGAAGCTAAACCCCCGGCAGGAGACGGCCTTGCCGCTGATCCGGCAGCGGGGCGGGGTGACACGCAATGACTACCAGGAACTGATCGGGGGCGGGCTGCCGTCGCGTACCGCCCTTTACGACCTGAAGGACCTGGTGGAAAAAGGGCTCGTGATCCGGGTGGGCCAGGGTCCGGCGACGCGGTATGTGCCGGCCGATGGGTGAAAAATGGTTGACACAGTTGAGTCAGTTTGGTCGGTTTGGTCAGTTTGGTCAGGGTTTGGCCAGTTGAGTCAGTAGCTGAATGTCTCGTAGGGGCGAAAAATTTTTCGCCCCACTTCCAGTTTCCAGTTTAAAATTCCCAGTCAGGAGGTCGTCCTAACGCCATGCTTGAGCGCTTGTGGTCATTTTTCAGGAAAAGCCATCCTCAGCCCGTGGTCGACCAGGGCATGATGGCGACATTCAAGACCCGTTACGCCAGTTTCAAGGAATTGCTGCAGGTCAATTCGGAGCTGTTGCAGCTGATATCCGATATCGAGGAAAAGCTGCGCGGGGAAGATATTTTCGGGATGGCCTACGTGCGGTCGCAGTCCTCGCGCTGCGTCTTTTACGCCGCCCGCATGATCCAGAGCCTGGAGGCGCTTTCCGGGCGCAAATATCCGGCGCTTATCGACGTTTTGGAGCATATTCAAAACGGCATCCACGGGTTGCTGGACCAGCGGCAGCCGCAGATGAAAGATTTCGTGCTGCCGTTTGACCGGATCACGCGCGAGATGATCGATTTTGTCGGCGGCAAGATCGCCAATCTCGGAGAGGTCGCCAACGGTGCCCATTTGCCGATTCCGCGGGGCTACGCCATCACCACCGCCGCCTATTACCGGATCCTGGAGGTCAATGACCTGTCCGACAGCATCAAGAAGGTCAACATGGCGCTCGATGCCGCCGACCCGCAATCGATTCTGGAAGTCAGCCGCCAGCTGCAGGAACTCTTTTTGGAAGCCACGATCCCCGCGGATGTGGTCGACGCCGTTACGGAGGCTCATCACCGGCTGGCCGAAACATGCGGCCGGCCCTTGGCCGACTTGCGGATTTCAATGCGCAGCAGCGCGATCGGTGAGGACAGCGATCTGTCCTTCGCGGGCCAATACCTGAGCGTTTTGAATGTGGCGCCGGAAAAAGTCGTTTCCGTCTACCGGCGGATTTTGGCCAGCCTGTATACGCCCCGGGCCGTGACCTACCGGCTGCACCGCGGCATACCGGCCGAGGAGGTCGCCATGGGCACGGCCTGCCTGGAAATGGTGCCGGCGATGGCCAGCGGCGTGATGTACAGCCGTCATCCCTTTCACATCACCGAAGACCACGTCATCATCAACGCCGTCTGGGGCCTGGGCCCCTACGCGGTGGACGGCAAGGTGACGCCCGATGCCTACACCCTTTCGAAGGACGACCCGCCGACGGTCCTGGGGTCGAAGATCGCCGTCAAGCCGTTGCGGCTGGTGGCCCAGCCCGAGGGGACCCTGACCGAAGAGGCGGTCAGCGGCGCGCTTCAGCGCCGGCCCTGCCTGACGGAATTTCACCTGAAAACGCTGGCCGGATACGCGGTGGCACTCGAACGGCACTTCCAGCGCCCGCAGGACATCGAGTGGGCCCTGGATTCGCTGGGGCGGCTGTTTCTCCTTCAATCGCGCCCCCTGCAGGTGATCGGCCGCAGCACGCGCCAACAGGATGCCGAGGCCAACGAGGCCATTGCCGGCTACCGTGTCGTGATTTCCGGCGGGGAGGTGGCCAGTCCCGGCGTCGGATACGGTGTGGCGCAAGTGGTGCGCTCGGATGAGGACCTGCTCTCTTTTCCCGACGGCGGCATCCTGGTCGCTGCGAGCCCGAACCCGAAGTATTTCGTCGTGATGCCCAAGACCCGGGCGATCGTCACCGACACCGGCAGCATTACCGGCCACATGGCCTCGCTGGCCCGTGAATTCATGGTGCCGGCCCTGCTGAACACCGGTGAGGCCACCAAGCTCATCGCCCCGGGCCTGGAGGTGACGGTCGACGCCTATTCCGGGCGGGTGTATGCCGGCCGGGTCCAGGAGCTGCTCGACATCAAGATGCAGAAGGGCGACTTCATGAAGGACTCGCCGGTCTTCGAGCGGTTGCGCAAGGTCGCCGATTACATCGTGCCCTTGAACCTGATCGATCCGAAATCCGAGGCCTTTCACCCCCGCAACTGCCGGACGATCCACGACATCATGCGCCTGGCGCACGAATTTTCCTACCGGGCCATCTTCGAGTTCAGCAGCCTGGCATCGGACGTGGGGCGCCTGTCCTTCAAGCTGGACGTGCGCCTGCCGCTGGACCTGCACATCATCGATCTGGGCGGCGGGCTGACGGATGCGCCGTCGCAAGCCCGCAGCGTCACCCCGGAACAGATCGCTTCGGCGCCTTTCAAGGCGCTGCTGAAGGGGCTTCTGCACGCAGACGTGGCGGCCGTTGGACCACGGCCGGTCAATATCAAGGGGTTCATGTCGGTGATGAGCGAGCAGATGCTGACGCCGACCAACATCGCCCTGGAGCGCTTCGGTGACAAGAGCTATGCCATCATATCCGACAAGTATGTCAATTTCAGCTCGCGGGTGGGGTATCACTACAGCGTGGTCGACGCCTACTGCGGCCAGACGGTCAACAAGAATTACATCAATTTTCAGTTCAAGGGCGGCGCGGCCGACGATGTACGCCGCGGCCGCCGCTCGCGCGGTATCGCCAAAGTGTTGCAGGCTCTCGGTTTTATCGTGGACACCAAGGCGGACGTGGTCAGAGCGCGCTTTCATAAGCATCCGGCCGAGGCGATCGAAGAGGCCCTCGACCATCTCGGCCGGCTCCTGCAGTTCACGCGGCAGATGGACATGCTGATGCAAAGCGAGGACAGCGTAACAATGCTGTCCGAATGTTTTTTAAACGGGGATTACCAGCTGTGCCTGGAGAAGCTGGCGACGGAGAAGGAAACGGCCTGAGAAATGCTGACAATCAGGGGGTTGAAGCGTACCGGACCGTGCAACTCCGTGAACGGTACAATTACACGCGCCTTATTGTTAAGGCGTTAAGATAGCGGTTTTGGCAAGGCCAGAGGGAGAAGGCTGTATAGGTCATACGCCGCCGACCGATAACGCAGTCCAAAACCGTTATCTTAACGCCGTACCCGCCTTGCGGTCGTAAGCCGCGTGGATCTTGTCGACCAAGTCTTCGATGTCGCAGGGCTTGAGCAGGTAGTCGAAGGCGCCGTGCCGCACGATCGCCATGGCCGTGTCGACCGCGGCATGCCCGCTGAGAATGATCACCTCGGCGGGGCACCCCCGCTCGCGCAGGGTGCGGAGAACTTCGATGCCGTCCATGCCGGGCATCTTGACATCCAGCAAGACAACATCGTAGGCACAGCGCTCGATTTCCGCCAGGGCCGCGGCGCCGTCGGGTGCGGCCGCCGCTTGGATCCCCTTGGCCTTCAGGATTTTGAGCAGCGTGGTCCGGAAACGCTCTTCGTCATCGACGATCAGCACGCGTATGGTTTCCAGGGAGTCGGTCATCGTCACTTCACGCTTGTCACCGGACAGGTGGCATTCAGGATCACGTATTGGGCGGTGGAACCGAACACCAGTTTGCCGACCTTCGATCGGCGGCGCACGCCGATGAGGATCTCATCGACGCCGTTGTCATCGGCAAACTGCACCAGGTCTTCACCCGGTCGGCAGCCGCGCACCAGTAAACGGGTTTCGGACGGGATGTTCTCGTCGGCGAAGGCGCGGTTGACCCGCCCGAGTTCGTGTTCGGCGACTTCAAACTCCTTGCGCGTCACATGCTGGCCGCCTTCCATGGAGCGGACGAGATAGACTTTTTCGGCCCGAAAGGCCTTGGCGTGGCGTATCGTCAATTCGATTGCGGCCAGGGCGCTATTGGACCCGTCGTAGCCGACCAGAAGTTTCATGGGCATCTCCTCCCGAGATAAGTCGCTCACAGCGGTCCGACTTTTGTCAGGTCGATTCTCAAGTCGAAGGTGTTCGACTCCGGCACCGGGCGGATCGTGAAGCCCAAATTCCGGGCCAGGGTCAGCATCTGGATGTTTTCAGTGAGCACGAGGCCCCAGATGTTTTCGATTCCCCGTTCGCGGGCGATGCGCAGGCTGTTCTTGAGCAGCTCGGCGCCGACCCCTTTGCCCTGCCAGGCATCGCCGACCAGCACCGAGAACTCGGCATCTTTCAGGTTTTGTTCGAGAATGAGGCGCGCGACGCCCAGCATCTGCTCCTGGCGCTTTTCTTCACGGAAGGCGACCAGGGCGATCTCGCGGTCGTAGTCGATCTGGGTAAAGCGGGCCAGCATGCTGCCGGACAGACGCTTCATGGGGGAGAAGAAGCGCTGGTAGATGCTGCGGGTCGTCAGCGAATCGAACAGTTCGGCCATCAGCGGCGCGTCTTCGGGGCGGATCGGACGGATGAAGATCTTGATCAGTCCCCGGGTGACGGCCTGCGTTTCGTATTGATCCGGATACGGGCTGATGACCAGGTGCGTCGGCGCCCGGACCTCGGCCCGCTTCAGCCGCAGGCGGGCGTCCACGGCCAGGAAGCTCTCACCGGTGACAAAGAGCGGGTTGATGTCGAGTTCTTCGATTTCCGCAAAATCGGTGATCAGCCGGGCCAGCCGGATCAGGATCTCCTCCAGCAGTTCCAGGTTCGCGGCCGGTTGATTGCGAAAGCCCTTCAGAATGCGGTAGACCTTGGTGTCTTCGATCAGACGCCGCGCCAGGAGCCGGTTCAGCGGCGGCAGGGCGATAGCGCTGTCGCGGATCACTTCGGTCAGAATGCCGCCCATTCCGAAGAGAATCACGGGACCGAAATCCGGGTCTTTGCGGGCGCCCAGGATCAGCTCGACCAGCGGCGGCGGCAGCATCGGCTGAACCGTGGCCCCTTCGGTGCCGCCGCTGCTCCCGTAAGCCATGGCGCTTTGAATGATCCGGTTGTACGCTTCGCGGACCTCGTCGCCATTTTTCAGGTCCAGGGCGACACCGCCGGCTTCGGTCTTGTGACTGATCTCGCGCGAGTAGATTTTTAAAACCACCGGGTAGCCCATCTGGTCGGCCTTGCGAACGGCTTCCTCGGCCGAAAAGGCGACCTCGGTCCGGTTGACCGGAATGCCGTAGGCCGCCAGCAGGGTCTTGGACTCGACTTCGGTCATGACCGGCGTTTTGCGCTCGAGGGCCTGCCGCAGTGACGAGGCGGCCTTCTGATGGTCGACCTCGATCCGGTACGGCAGGCCGGAGGGGATCTGCTGCAGCAGCTCGATGTTGCAGGCATAGCGCCAGAGATTGGTGAAGGCCCGCACCGCCCGTTCGGGAGTATCGAACGTCGGTATGCCGGCGCGGTGAAAGACGGTGCGGCCGCGTTCGGCCAGCGGCCCGCCGATCCAGGAGGTGAGCACCGGAAACGGCCGGTCCTTGACCTGCTCGCAGATGGCCTCGGCCACCGCGACCGGATCGATCATGGCCTGCGGGGCCAGGATGACCAGCAGGCCGTTGACCTCCGGGGCCTGCTCGCAGATGGCGACCACCTGCCGGTATTCGTCCACGGCCGAATCGCCCAGGATGTCGATCGGGTTGCCCCGGCTCCAGTGCGGCGGCAGGACGGCATCGAGTTTGGCGATGGTCGCGGCGGACAGGGCCACCGGCTCGTACCCATAGTCGGCGAGGGCATCGGCGGCCATCACCCCCGGCCCGCCCGCATTGGTAACGATCGCCAGGCCGGGGCCGATGGTCTGGGGCTGTTTGGCCAGAAGTTCGGCGCAGTCGAAGAGTTCCTCGAAGGTCCGGACGCGCACGATGCCGGCGCGGCTGAACGCCGCATCGTAAACCGCGTCTTCACCGGCCAGGGCGCCGGTGTGGGAGGCCGCGGCGGCCGCGCCGGCGATCGTGCGGCCGGCTTTCAACACGATGATCGGTTTGATGCGCGCCACCGCACGGGCCGCGCTCATGAAGCCGCGATGGCGCGTGAGGTTTTCCATGTACATCACGATGCTGCCGACCTGCGGGTCGTTGCCCAGGTAGTCGATCAGATCACCGAAATTCACGTCCAGCATCGAGCCCAGGCTCACGAAGTAGCTGAAGCCGATATGTTCCTTGATGGAAAGGTCCAGCACGGCCCCGCAGACGGCTCCGCTCTGCGAAATGAAGGCCATGCTGCCCGGCAGAGGCATCTGCGCCGCGAAAGAGGCGTTCAGGTTGGCGCGCGTGTTGATGATGCCCAGGCAGTTGGGACCGACGATGCGCAGCCCGCTGTCCTGCGCGGCGGCGGTGATGGCCTGCTCCACCGCGCGGCCCTGTTCGCCGGTCTCCTTACCGCCGGCAGAAATGACGACCGCAGCGCCCACGCGGGTCGCGGCGCACTCGGCGATCAGCTCGGGCACCATCTGGATCGGAACGGCGATCACCATCAGGTCGACGGTTTCCGGCAGGTCCGTTATGGTGGAAAACGCTTTTTTGGCCGCCACCATGGGACGTCGCGGATTGACCGGGTAGACGGTGCCCGCGAAGCCGCCTTCGATCAGGTTTTGCATCACGGCGGCGCCGATGGTGCCCTTGCGGTCGCTGGCACCGACCACGGCCAGCGACCGGGGGGCAAACAGCCGGTCGAGATTCAATATGCTCATGAAATGATCCAGACCGATTTCTCGCGCGCCAGATAGACGACCTTGTTCGTCACGCGGCCCATGAAAAAATCCGTGGTGCGGCTCAGGCCCCGGCGCCCCATGATGATCGTGCCGACGTCGAGTTTTTTGCCTTCGGCAACGATGGCTGCGGCCCGGCTGCGGACACCCGTGATCACCTGGGTGGTGATGGAACCCGGTCTGAAGCCCTTGGCGATCAGGCGCGTTTTGGCCTCTTCGAAGGCTTTGACGATGCTCTTTTCGGCGTTGTGGACAAAGGTGTCGCTCGAGGCGATGATTTCATTGTTTTTCTCCCCGCCCCGGATGACGTGCAGCAGGCGGAAATCGATATCGTGACCGCTCAGGAAGGCGCCGGCGAAATCAACGGCCTTCAGGGCGTCCTTGGAACCGTCGAGCGCGATCAGATAATGATTGCCCGGCGGCTTGCGGCCGGCCAGCAGCAGCGGAATGAAGGACAGGGCTTCCAGCAGTTTCAGCGACACGCTGCCGAGAATGATTCCCGGAATAAGTCCCATGCCCCGGCGCCGCGTCAGCACCGCTTCATGGCCATCGCGCGCCTCCCGGACGATATCGCGGGCGATGCCTTTCTTGCGTTGCTGGATTTTGACTTCAACCTGGGTTTCCGGGAATCCGGCGTGGATCAGGGTGTCGCGGGCGCGGCCCATGAACGCTTCGATTTTCTTCTTCTGCTCGGCTTCCCAGGCTCTGACGTACTTCACGGACTTGACGCTCTTCGGCTCGCGCTCCAGGTCCCAGTAGCTTTCCGGCACGCCGCTGAAAACATTCAGGAGAACGATTTTCAGGTTTTCGAAGGGCGCCATCTTGGTAATGTATTTGACCGTCAGCATGCTGCGCTCGGAGCCGTCCAGCGCCACCAGTATTTTCTTCTTTTTCTGCGTCGCCATCTCTTATCCTCTATCGGTCGAATAAGGTTATTGCCGTTTTGCGCTGCGCCTGCCGTCGGCAGCCTGTCAGTCGGTATATATCTCGCGTTGGTTCAGGCGGTGGTCCACCATGTAGAGCACCCCGGCCTTCTGGCGCAGCACGTCTTTGAGCTGGCCCAGTTTCTGGCGGTCGATGCTGTGCATGCGAATGTAGACCTTGCGGAAACCGCTCTGGACGTTGTCGTAGGACGTCAGGATGCTGGCGATTCGTCCGCCGAACTCGCGCACGATATCGGCGACTTCCTTAATGGAACCGGGCCGGTCTTCGAGCAGGAAGGCAAACTGGATGCCGCGATTGCCGACCCCGGTCAGGGCGATCAGGACCCTGAAGATGTCCGATTGGGTGATCACCCCGATCACTTTTCCCGAGGCGTCGAGCACCGGAGCCCCGGAAATCTTGTTCTTGAGAAGCACTTCGGCGGTTTCCTCCACCGTAAAGTCGTCCGGCACGGTGATCGGTGCACGGCTCATGATGTCCTTGACTTTGATTTTGGACAGCAGGTACAGCAGCTCGTGAATCTCGAGCGTGGTGGCATCGGAGGCCGAGGCCCGCTTCAGGTCCCGGTCGGTAATAATGCCGGCCAGCTTGCCCTTTTTCATCACCGGCAGCATGCGAATGCCATGTTTTTTCATCAGGCCCATTGCGTCCTGCATCGATTCGTCAATAGCGATGGTGACCGATTGTTTACTCATCCAGTTCCTTACCAGCATGGTCCAACCTCCTTTGTTGAGCCGGCACTGATTTCCCGCCCCATTTTTCACCCTCACCCGGCCCTCTCCCGTCAAGGGAGAGGAAGAATCTCAACTCTCACCCCGGTCCTCAATCGTCCACGGAGAGGAAGAACTTCATCCGCACTCCAGCCCTCTCCCGTCAAGGACGAAGGAATTTCGACTATTTTCGAAGCTGTCAACCTATGGCGCTCTATTTTTCCCGGGCCCTTAGGCTGAGGAGCGGGACCGGACAGCGGCGGAACATCTTTTCGGCCGTGGAGCCGAAGAGAACGCCCGCCAGGTTGCCGCGCCCCTTGGTCCCCATCACCAGCAGGTCGGCGCCCTTGTCTTCGATCACCTGGAGCAGGGCCTTGAAGGGCACGCCGATCCGGATCACCTTCTCGATGCCGAGACCGCTGCCGCCGGCGTCGCCGGCCAATTTGTCCATCATCTCCAGACGCTCTTTTTCCTGATCCTCCAGGTATTTCTCGAACTTGAAGGCCGGATAATCCAAGGACACCTTGCGCATCATATCGACGTCGCGCTGGTTGATGATGTTGACCACCATCAGGCTCGCCGTCAGGTCGCGGGCGAGATCGACTGCCTGCGAGACCACCTGGGGGGCGTATTCCGAAAAATCGCAGGCCGCCATTATTTTATTCAGCTTGCTCATGTCCACTCCTTGCCGCTGTGAGGGTTGCGGGCCCCGACCGGTTGTGGTCCGGTGTGGTCGCGGACCCGATGGCGCGCCGACGGCCCTGACGGATTTGGTCCGGACCGATCGTCGCGAGCCGTCCGACGGATCTGTCAGCAGACAAGAGCAAGGGGTGTGCCAGGCGGCAAGCCCCACCTTTTCCACTGTAAGCAATAGAAATCAATACAAAAAAATTACATATTGCACTGCTGCGGACCATATGGTGAGCGGTGCGGTGTCGATATTTTTTACAGGCTGTAAAGGAAAGGTTACCCTTACTTGCGGGTGACGGAGGTTTCGATCTGCAGATTGTACTTCTCGATCTTGGAATGCAGCGTCGGGCGCGAGAGGCCCAGCAGGCGGGCGGCACGGGACCGGTTGCCGCCGGTCACGTTCAACGCCTCGCCGATCAGAATGCCGGCGACGCGGTCCATGCAGGTGTCAAACAGGTTTTTCTGCTCACCGCTTTTGAGAATGTCACTGGCCCAGAGACGGATGACCTCGTCGGCCTGGGCCGGAGACGAAACGAAGTTGGCGTCTGCTTCGCTGAAGGCCTGACGTATTTCTTTCTCCCCGACCGGGGCTCCGCGGTTGAAGATCAGGGCCTTCTGGATCGTGTTGCCGAGTTCGCGGATATTGCCCGGCCACGGATGGGTGCCCAGAAGCCCGAGGGCCTCGGGCGTGATGCCGGGATTGGTCATGTCCAGGTCGGCGGAAAACCGGCGCAGGAAATAATCGGTCAGCAGGGGAATGTCGCCGTTCCGTTCCCGCAGGGGCGGCAGCAAGATCGAGACCACCTTGAGGCGGTAGTAAAGATCTTCCCGGAACCGGCCGTCCTCGATGGCGCGCTCCAGGTTGCGGTTGGTGGCGGCGATAATGCGCACGTCAACCGGGATGGTATCGCGACCGCCGAGCCGCTCGATGCTTTTTTCCTGGAGCAGCCGCAGGATCTTGGCCTGAATGGAGAAAGGCATGTCACCGATTTCATCCAGAAATACGGTCCCGCCGTTGGCCTGCTCGATCTTGCCGACGCGCCGGTGGGCGGCGCCGGTAAAAGCGCCTTTTTCGTAGCCGAACAGTTCGCTTTCGAGCAGGTTTTCAGGAATGGCCACGCAGTTGATCACCAGAAAGGGTTTTTCCGCTCGGAGGCTGTGCTGGTAGATGGCCCGGGCCACGAGTTCTTTACCGGTGCCCGATTCGCCCCGGATCAGAACGGTCGCATCGGAACCCGACACCCGGCCGATGGCCTTGTAAACGTCCTGCATCTGTTTGCTGCGGCCGATGATGGCCTCCCGGGATTCAATCTCCGGCACCGCGTCCATGGCGACCGGCGTGCGCATGAACCGGCCGGCTTCCAGTGCCTGCCCGATGACCACCAGCATTTCCGGGATTTCAAACGGCTTGAGGATATAATCGAAAGCGCCCATTTTGGTGGCCTCGATGGCGGTTTCGGTCGTGCCGAAGGCTGTCATGATGATCACCGGCAATTTGGGTTCGATGGCGTGCAGGGCCTCAAAGGTTTCGAAACCGTTGATTCCCGGAAGCCGCATGTCCAGGACCACCAGGTCCGGCACCGCCTGGGTCACGATGTCGATGCCGGCTTCCCCGGAAGCGGCGCTCACGACCCGATAACCCTCTTCGGTCAGCAATTTATGAAAACTTTTTCGCAGCTGGTCGTCATCGTCGACGATTAAAACGGTGTTCACGACAACTCTCCCCTGACGGGCAGTGAAATCAGGAAAATCGCGCCGCGGCCGGGGGGTGAAGAGACATCGATGCGCCCGCCGTGCTCCATGATGATCCGGGCGGCAATGCTCAAGCCGAGGCCGGTGCCCTGCTCCTTGGTGGTAAAAAACGGCTGAAGGATTCTTTCGATGATGTGGGGCGGGATTCCCGGGCCGTTATCGGATATACGGATGCGGGCTTGCGGCGGGGCCGTGTCGTCGCCGGCGACTTCCTCGTGTAAGGTGATGGCGCCGCCCCGGCCCATGGCTTCGCAGGCGTTGACGATGATGTTGACCAGGACCTCCTTGAGCTGTTCCGGGTCGGCCGAAACCACCGGCAGGGGCTGGCGCCGCTCGATCGCCAGCTGCACGTCATAGGATCGCAGCCGGTGGCCGAGCAGCTGGATGGTTGAATCCACCACGGTTGACGGGCTGATCGACTGCATCTGAAGCTTGGGCGGCCGCGAGAACTCCAGAAAGTTCTGCACGATCGTGTCGATGTGGCGGATTTCGGCCGAGATGACGTCGAAATCCTCTACCTGCTCCTCGTTCAGTTCCAGGGAGCGGTGGAGCGAAAACAGCCGCATCTTGACCGACGTGAAGGGGTTGCGGATGCTGTGGGCCATGCCGGCCGCCAGGCGGCCGACCAGCGCCATTTTTTCCGCCTGTTGAAGGGTTTCGCGGCTCCGGCGCAGCTCGCTCTGGGTCTGATCGACATTGTCGATCAGGCCGCGGACGCTGCGGCTCAGGGCATTGATTTCATCGCCGTTGCCGCGCTGGCCGGGCTTTTCGCGCTCGGCTTCGCCGATCAGCCGCCTGACTGGTGTCAGGATGTGAACGACCAGCACGTAAGCCAGAAAAACCGCCAGCAGTAAATCGATCAGGATGGCGGAGTAGGCCAGCGCTCGCAACTGTTCGGCCCGTGCGGCGCTGGCTTCCGTGGAGAGTGTGATGTTGCGGGAATGAAGCTGCCTGAAGTGGTCGCACTGGTTGAGGATTTTAAAAAACTCGTCGCGCGATTCGTGCAGCAGGGCCGTGATGTTCCGGCGCTCGCCGGCCATGAAGTCGGTGAGGACGCGGTCCTTGATGGCGACGTAGCGGCCGTACTGTTCCTCGATCCGGCGCACGGCCTCCCGCTGTTCCGCGGTGAGGGCCTGCTGCTTGGCGTCTTCGAGGCGGTCCTTGAATACCTGGCGGTATTCGCCCAGTTGGCGCAGCCACTCGGGGTCGCCGTCCAGGAAGTAATAGGACACGAAGCCTTTCTGGTTGACCAGCGCGGTTTCAAGGGCCTGGGCCGTCTGCAGGGCGGCGACATCCTTTTCGGTGATGGCATTCAGCAGGTCCTGCATGCTGTAGGTGTACCAGACCAGAACGATCCCGCCGCTGAGCGTGATCAGCAGGATGCCGGCCAGAAGCAGGTATATCCGGGTTCGCAGGTGGATGCGCATGTGACATCTCGGCTCTGAGGGTGACAGGGGCCTCGCCTGGATTCAAATATTCGCAAAAGCCCCGCTTGTAAAGCGGTTTATGGCCAGGGTGAAGGTTTAGGCGGGTAGGCTGGGAAGCTGGGAGGCAGGAAGGCCAGGGCCCTGTCACCCATAAATGGTCTGAATAGTTGCCGTCTGAAACTTCGAATCGCTTTCATCCGCCAACCCCGAACCGTGAACCGTTGACCTTGACCCTTCTTTTAGCGCTGCGGCATTCCATCAATACAGTTTTCGATCATTCCATCATTCCATTATTCCAATGTTCCAACACCATCATGTCCCGCATACCAGCCCCAATTCCTTGTTGACTCGAATTGAAAATTAACATAGGAACTCAAAGTTTATAAAGTCTTTAAGATAAAGGTTTTGGCAAGGCAGAGGAAGGAGGCTGTATAAGTCACACGCCGACGACCGATAATACAGCCAAAATCTTTATCTTATGCCTATAGTTCCGGACAGCCGGTCATCAGGGGCGTCATGAGTCACTTTTTCTTTGCGATAGTCTTGATATTCTATGGGGGCCTCGTGCCCCTTTTTTTTTGGCGCCATTTTGTCTTCATGAAAGCGGCCGGCGTTCTGCTCATCGGCTTGGGGTGCCTGCTGGGGCTGGTGGACGCGGGTGTCAAATTGTTAAACCCGCAGCCGGTCAGCGCCTCGTTTTCCTACCTGAACACGCTCAGCCTGTCTTTTAAAATTGATGCCCTCTCCGCTTTTTTTCTGATCGCCATCTTTGCCGTCTCTTTCCTGGCAGCTCTCTACAGCTTTCATTATATGGAAGACGCCGCGAAAAGCGTGCGAACGGCCGTCCATTACCTCTTTTTCAGCCTGCTCGTCGTGGCCATGGCAATGGTGGTGACGGCCGACAACCTGGTCACCTTCATGCTGGCCTGGGAACTCATGTCCCTGTCGTCGTTCTTCCTGGTGGTGTACAATTTCGAAACCGCGCAGAACATCAAGGCCGGCGCCCTCTACCTGGTCTTTTCCCAAGTGGGGGCCATGTTCATTCTCGCGGCCTTCGGCGTCCTGTACGCCCACACCGGCGACTTCGGTTTCGCGCCGGCGGCCGGCTTGCCGCCCGCGGCCAAGATCGTCGTGTTCGCCCTGGCCTTTGTCGGATTTGGCTCCAAGGCCGGCGTCTTTCCCCTGCATGTCTGGCTGCCCCATGCCCACCCGGCGGCACCGAGCCACATTTCCGCGGTGATGTCGGGGGTGATGATCAAGACCGGCATCTATGGAATCCTGCGGATGTACGCGGTGCTGAACTGGCACACGGCACTCTTCGGCGACATCGTGCTGGCCGCCGGCATCGTTTCCGGGATCCTCGGGGTGGTCTACGCTCTCGGCCAGCATGACCTCAAGCGCCTGCTGGCCTATCACAGCGTGGAGAACATCGGCATTATCCTGATCGGCCTGGGCATCGGCATGATCGGGGTCGCCGGCGGCAACCCGGTCATGGCCCTCCTCGGCTTCGCGGGCGGGCTGCTGCACGTGCTGAACCACGCGATCTTCAAGTCGCTGCTGTTCATGGGGGCCGGCATGGTGCTGCATAAAACCGGCACGGGCGCGATCGACCGTTTGGGCGGACTGATCCGGAAAATGCCGATCACCGCCGCCGCTTTTTTCATCGGCTCGCTGGCCATCTGCGGACTGCCGCCTTTCAACGGTTTTGTCAGCGAATTTTTGATCTATTTCGGCGGGTTCCGGGGGCTGGCGGCGGGACGCCCGGATCTCGTGCCGAGTCTGCTGGCCATCCTCGGCCTGGCGGTTATCGGGGGGCTGGCCCTGGCCTGTTTCACCAAGGTGGTCGGGGTCGTTTTTCAGGGCGAAGCCCGCAGCCGGATGGTTCAATCCGTGGATGAAAAGGGCCTGCTGATGATACTGCCCATGCTGGCGCTGGCCGCCGCCTGCCTGGTCATCGGCGTGTTTCCGACCGTCTTCATGGCCATGGCGCTCGAGGCCACCGCCGCGCTGCAGTTGGGATACGGCGCGGTTCCCCTGGCGCCTTTCGCGCAGCTGACCGGCAGCATCACCCGCGCCGCCGCCCTTATTTTCGCCGTTTTTTTCATCCTCCTGGCCCTGCGCACGGCCTTGTACCGGGGCAAGACCATCACGCGCGCGGGAACCTGGGGCTGCGGTTTTACGCGTCCCACGGTCAAAATGCAGTACACGGGGACTTCTTTTGCATTCGCGATCCTCGAGTTCTTCAGGCCGGTGGCGCCGCTGACCGAGGACCATTCCGCGGTCAGCGGGCTTTTTCCCGCTGAAACCCGCTACCGCAGCCACATCGACGATGTGGCCGAGCGGCACCTGCACGCGGCGGTCGCACGGCCGGTGCTCGCGCTTTTCGACAAACTGCGCTGGTTGCAGCACGGAGACATCCACCTGTATATCGGTTATATCCTGCTCGCCATTGCGGTCCTGCTGTTTTTTGTCTGACCCGCTGCGCCGAAGCGAATATTTGATGATTCACGATAGGGCGACCTCATGACATCGGTTATCGTTCTGGCCCTCGCACTGCTGCTGGCCCCGCTGTATGCGGGGGTGATTCTCAAGGTCAAAGCCTTCTTCGGCGGTAAAAAGGGGCCCCCGCTGCTCATCAACTATTATACTCTGGTCAAGTTGTTCAAAAAAGGCTCGGTCTACAGCACCAGCACCACGGTCATCTTCAAGCTGGGCCCCCTGGTGTCGCTGACCGCGACCGTGACGGTCCTGCTGTTTTTGCCCATTGCCGGACAGCCACCGCTTTTCTCCTTCCATGGCGATGCGATCCTGCTGCTGTACTTGCTCGGCCTGGGGCGGTTCTTCACGATTGCCGCCGCCATGGACACGGCCTCGCCGTTCGAGGGCATGGGTGCGGCGCGTGAGGCTTATTTTCCGATTATCTGCGAAGCGACCCTGTTCATGATCTTGATCCTGTTCGCGATCCTGACCGGACAGGTGTATTTGGCGGCCTATTTTGCCGGCGGTCAGGCCCTTTTTCTCTGGCAGGCGGCCGGGGCCTCCCTGCTGTTCGTTGTGATGGCCCTTTTTATCGTTTTGCTGACCGAGAATTCGCGGGTGCCGGTCGATGATCCGGCCACCCACCTGGAACTGACCATGATCCACGAGGTCATGGTGCTGGATCACAGCGGGCCGGATTTGGCCCTGATCGAGCTGGGCTCCTTTTTCAAGCTTTTCTTTTACGCGGCGATGGTGACCCGCCTGGTCTTTCCCTTTCCCATCGAGCCTCCGGCGGCCGCCATCGGGCTTTTTTTCCTGACCCTGACCGGGGTATACGCGATGGTCGGCATCGTCGAATCGGTCATGGCCCGCTACCGCATGGACAAGGTCCCCCAATTCGTGCTGACCTCTTTCGCCCTGGCTTTTTTCGCTACCGTGATGACGCTGGAGTTCCTCTAATGACTCACCTGGTCGATACCATCCTGGCCCTCGTGCTGCTCTCGGTTCTGTTCTCCTTCGGGTCCAGCCGGCTGCCGGCGCTGATCAAGGTGATCGCCTTTCAGGGCATCATCGTTTCCATCGTCCCGCTTTTTTTCGGCCGCGACCCGACCGCCGGCGGGATCGCCTTCACCCTGGTCACGCTGCTGATCCGCGGTATCGGCATCCCGCTATGCATCCACCTGGCCATCAGGAAGGTGGCGATCCACCGGGAAGTGGAGCCGATCATCGGTTACAACGCCTCGCTGATGGCCGGGCTGGCGCTGATCGTGGTCGCTACGTTCGTCAGCCCGAAGTTCAACCTGCCGCAGGCCGGCGCCAACGCCCTGCTGCTGCCGACCGCCATCTCTCTGCTGGCGGGGGGTATGTTCCTGCTCATGGCCCGCCGCAACGCCATCGCCATGGTTCTCGGCTACATCATGATGGAAAACGGCATTTACCTGGTGGGCAGCGGCTTTTCGGTGCGCGCCCACCACATCGTGGAATTCGGCATCCTGCTCGACGTGCTGGCCGGCGTCATGATCATGGCCGTCATCCTGCAGAACATCAAGCAGGCCTTCGATGATGTCGACACGGCGTTGCTCAGAACATTAAAAGAATAAGCGTCAGCGTCCGCAGGGCACGGCATCTGCGGCGTTGTCGGGCGCTTGAAGTACGAAAAGTACGTCGGCGCGCCCGACGCCTTGCATCTGCCGCACCCTGCGGATGCTGACCAGCGGGGGAGGGCAACGGCTGGGTTGTCGGGCACTTGAAGACCAAAAGTACGCCGGCGCACCCGACGCCTTGCATCTGCGGCACCTTGTGAACGCTGACATCAGGGCACGGCATCTGCGGCGTTGTCGGGCGCTTGAAGTACGAAAAGTACGTCGGCGCGCCCGACGCCTTGCATCTGCCGCACCCTGCGGATGCTGACCAGCGGGGGAGGGCAACGGCTGGGTTGTCGGGCACTTGACGACCAAAAGTACGCCGGCGCACCCGACGCCTTGCATCTGCGGCACCCTGCGGATGCTGACCAGCGGGGGAGGGCAACGGCTGGGTTGTCGGGCACTTGAAGTACGAAAAGTACGTCGGCGTGCCCGACGCCTTGCATCTGCGGCACCTTGTGAACGCTGACATCAGGGCACCGCATCTGCGGCGTTGTCGGGCACTTGACGACCAAAAGGACGCCAGCGTGCCCGACGCCTTGCATCTGCGGCACCTTGTGAACGCAGACGAATAGGATAGTTTATGGTTGAAATCGTATTTGTGGTTCCGTTCATTGCCGGCGTGATCGCCTTTTTTCTGACGCGGGCATCCGGACGCCCGCTGCTGGTGGTGACCGGGGCCGTGCACCTGCTGCTGTCGGTGGCCGTGTGGATCTATCGGCCGGCGGCGCTGCTCGCAGACTACTTTGCCGTCACGCCCGAGGGCCTGTTATCGCTGCTGGTGATTTCGCTGCTGTTTTTCCTGATATCCATCTACACGGTCTCGTATCTGCGGGAAGCCGCCATCCGTTCGGAACGGGTTTTCACCGGCGCCATGCTGCTTTTTTTAGCGACCATGACCATGGTCACGCTCTCGGATCACATCATGGTCATGTGGATCGCCATCGAGGCCACGACGCTGGCCAGTGCGCCGCTGATCTATACCCATCGTTCCGCGGCCTCCCTGGAGGCCACCTGGAAATATGTGCTGATCTGCTCGGTGGGGATCGCCCTGGCCCTTTTAGGCTCGGTGCTGATCGCCCTGTCCATGGACGTGGGCGGCGTGGATGCGCCGCTGGCGTTTTCCGCGCTGGCCGGGGTGGCGCCGCGGCTCGATCCGTTGTGGCTCAAGACCGGGTTCGTGTTCATCCTGGTGGGTTACGGCACCAAGATGGGGCTGGCGCCGATGCACACCTGGCTGCCCGATGCGCACAGCGAGGCGCCCAGTCCGGCGTCGGCCCTCTTGTCCGGCGTGCTGCTCAATTGCGCCTACCTGGGGATATTCAAGACCCATAAAATTATGCAGGCCGCGGGATTGGCGCCGTTTGCGGGCACGACGCTGATGGTCTTCGGGCTGGCCTCCATCCTGGCGGCGGCGACCTTCATCCTCAAACAAAGCGAATACAAGCGCCTGCTGGCCTATTCGAGCATCGAAAACATGGGCATCATCGCTTTCGGCACCGGGGTCGGCGGCCTGGGCGCCTATGGCGCCATGGTGTGCCTGATTCACCACAGCCTGATCAAATCGTCCCTGTTTCTGTCATCCGGCAATATCCTGCTGGGCTACGGCAGCCGCCTGATCCAAGGCACCGGCAAGCTGGCCCGGCTGATGCCCGGCACATTTGCGGCTTTTTTCGGTGGGTTCGTGGCCATCGCCGGTTTTCCACCTTTTGGCATCTTTCTGGGTGAGCTGTTCATCATTCTCGGCGCTTTCCGGGCCGGCCATTTTTGGACGGCGGGGCTTTTCATCTTCAGCATCTGCGTGATATTCGCCGGTTTCGCCAACCATGTCCTGCGGATTTCCTTCGGCGGTGACGGCGCCGCGATCCGTATCTCGGAGAAACCCGGCCTGATCTGGCCGCAGTACGCGCTGCTGCTGACCTCGTTGGTGCTCTGCCTGTGGATGCCGGGCAGCTTGTATCAGACGATTCTGACCGCGGTGAGATAGTGTCCATCCAGAAATGTTCTTTGCACCGGACTGGTTAAGATTCAGCGGGTGATGTTTGTAACTTGAAAAAAACGGAAAACAGCGATTCAGAAAATTACAACCGGTCAATAGTCCAATGGACCCAACAGGTCTAACGGGCACATCGGTCTCAACGGTCTCAACGGGCCTAACGAGCCTAACGTACTCCGGCTTGTCTGGATTAGAAAGATACGCATGGGAAAGGATTTTTTGCAGATCGGAAATGGCGAGGCCGTTGGCAGGGACTGCCTGCCGCATCTGACGTTCGCCGATTTCCGGCAGCGGGCGCTCGACATCGTGGCCGGCGGGGGCAAGATTGTTCACTATTTCGCCTATGCGGACGACGGGGCCGTCAAGCTGCTGGCGGTGCTCAGGACCGACAAGCTGCTGGCGGCCGGCTGCGACGCGCCGGCCGATTACCGGTCCATGACGACGAGTTGTGCGGCTTTTCACATGTTCGAGCGAGAAATCGCCGAACAGTTCGGCATCATCCCCGAAGGCCACCCCTGGTTGAAGATGGTCCGCTACCATCCCAACACCCTCGGCCGGCCGGATGCGTTCGGCAACGATTACACCCAGGATATTCCCGGCGCCTACGACTACTATGCCGTAAATGGCGAGGAAATCCACGAGGTGGCCGTGGGGCCGGTGCACGCCGGGGTGATCGAGCCGGGTCATTTCAGGTTCAACTGTATTGGCGAGCGCGTGCTGCACCTGGAGATCCAGTTGGGCTACCAGCACCGCGGGGTCGAGGAACTGTTGCCGGCCGTCGATGCCCGGCGCCGGCCGGTGGTGGCCGAGGGCATCGCCGGCGACACCGCCATCGGCAACAGCCTGTGCCTGGCCCAGGCGGTAGAGGCCTTGTCTGCATGCCAGCCGGATGCCGGGGCGTGCACCATCCGCACGATCGCGCTGGAACTCGAGCGCATCGCCAATCACGTCGGCGACCTGGGGGCCCTGAGCGGCGATGTGGCTTTCCTGCCGCCGGCCAATTACTTCGGCCGGATGCGTGGGGATTTTCTCAACCTGACCCTGTGGATGTGCGGCAACCGTTTCGGCAAAGGGCTGGTGCGGCCCGGCGGCGTTCGTTTTTCCGTTACCGACCCGGATCGTGCCACCTTGTCGGCGCGCATCGCCGACCTCATGCCCCAGGTCGAGCACGTGATCGAGCTTCTGTTTTCGACCTCCAGTGTCCGTTCCCGCTTCGAGGGGTGCGGCGGCATCACGACGACGGACGCCGGGCAGCTCGGCCTGGTGGGGCCGGCCGGCCGGGCCTGCGGAATGTCCTACGATGTGCGGCGCTGTTTTCCCACCGAAGGCTACGGGCAACTCAGGATTCCCGAGAACGCCAAAACCACGGGCGACGTTGATGCCCGGGCCAGGATCCGGGCCGAGGAGATCCTGCAATCGCTCGAAATTATCCAGTCCCTTTTAAGCGAACCGATCGAAACGGCCCCCGTCGAGGACGCCGAGTTGGCGCTGGCCCCGAATGCCATGGTGGTGACGCTCAACGAGGCCTGGCGCGGCGAACTGTCGCACTGTCTGTTGACGAGCGCCACGGGCGGCATTTTGCGCTACAAGGTCAAGGACCCCTCCTTTCACAACTGGAACGGACTGGCCATGGCGCTCAGGGACACGGGGATTTCCGATTTTCCGCTCAACAACAAGAGTTTCAACCTGTCATACTGCGGCTTTGATCTCTGACAGGCGCGGGCGGTCGGCGGGACACCCCGGAGCCGGCCTTTAAAGCGGCGGCGAAGGTGAAGGAAGGATTATGCTCAACATATTGAAAAACCGGTTCGAGCAGGGCTGCCGGACCAGCGCCTACCCTAGGCAGGCCATCGAATTGCCGGCGCGCTATCGCGGAGTGCCGCACATTGACAGGGAAGCGCCGCCGGCGCTGGTCACCAAGTGTGCGGACGCCTGTCCGCAGGAGGCCATCGATGCCGAAGAAAAAATGATCGATTTGGGGCGCTGCGTGTTTTGCGGCACTTGCGAGCGCCTTTCTGAAGGCCGGTTTGTCATCTTCACCCGCAATTTCGAGCTGGCGGTGGCCGAAAAAGACCACCTGATGACAGGCGGCACGTTGCCGGCCCTGGCCGATCACGCCCGGCAGCACTTCAAGAAGCTGTTCGGCCGTTCCTTGCAGCTGCGACAGGTGTCGGCCGCCGGCTGCAACGCCTGCGAGGCGGATTTGAACGTCCTGGCCACCCCCTTTTTCGATCTGGCGCGTTTCGGCATCAATTTCGTGGCCTCGCCGCGCCATGCCGACGGTATCGTCGTCACCGGCCCGATTTCCACCAACATGAGGACCGCCCTGCTCGAGACCTACACGGCCGTCCCGGCCCCCAAGGTGGTTATCGCCGTGGGCAGCTGCCCGATCAGCGGCGGCCCCTTCCGGGGCAGTCCCGAGATCAGCGAGGGCTTGGACCACTTGCTGCCGGTCGACCTGTACATCCCCGGCTGTCCGCCACACCCGCTGACCAATCTGCACGCCCTGCTGAACTTTTTCAAATAGGCTTCAAGGTAAAGATCCACCCTGGACCCCCGATAGCGACACCGTTAAAATAAATGCTGTTCGATTTGGGAATCTCCTGATCTGTTACCAGCGTTTCCTTGAGGGCAACCTCCCAACCCTTGGGTTCCAGTTCTTTGACCAGATCCGCGTAAGCGGTGCACACCGTCTCCCCGGTGTTCGAGCACCGGTCACAGGTATTTCCATCTTTATCCAAATGACGCCATTCGATTTCCAGACGTTTCATAATACGTACTCCTATCAGTCGTTCAGAAAATTTCGGCTCTGCGGCGCATCGATCTTCCAGGCATCTGCGCTTTGCCGCTACATTAAGAAATTGAAGATGAAACCCACCAGCATAATGCCCGAACCCACGACACCAACAAAAGTGGCGATCAGCCGTGGCTTGAGCACCTTGCGCAGAATGATCATCTCAGGCAACGACAAGGCGATCACCGACATCATAAACGCCAGCACGGTGCCCAGGGCCGCGCCCTTTCCCAACAGGGCCTGGACGATGGGGATGATGCCGGCCGCGTTGGAATACATAGGAATGCCTATCAGCACCGACAGTGGCACCGACCACCAGGCGGAGTTCCCCATGAAAGCGGCCATGACTCCCTCGGGCACATAACCGTGGATGCCGGCGCCCACGGCGATGCCCAGCATGACATAGAGCCAGACCTTGCCCACGATATCGCGCACGGCTTCAAAGCCGTGCTTAAAGCGCGCCGGCCAATCCTGGGGTCCCTCTTCCAGATTCATCTTGCCGCCCTGGATCTGAAAAACCCACTCCTCCAGATGGCGTTCCATTTTCAGCCGCCCGATGACCCAGCCGGCGACGATGGCAATAAACAGTCCGGTTCCCATGTAAATCGCGGCGATTTTCCAGCCGAAAAGCCCAAAAAGCAGCACCACGGCGATTTCGTTGACCATGGGAGCTGAAATGAGAAAGGAAAAGGTCACCCCCAGCGGTACGCCGGTGGTGACGAATCCCAGGAATAGCGGGACGGCCGAGCAGGAGCAAAATGGCGTTACAATGCCCAAAACGGCGGCCAGCACATTGCCCACGGATTCACGCTTGCCGGCCAGGATGGAGCGGGTCCGTTCGGGGGTAAAGAAAGAGCGCACGATCCCGACCCCAAAAACAACCAGAGTCAGCAGCATCAATACTTTCGGGGTTTCGAAGACAAAAAAGGCAATGGCGCTTCCCAGGTGGCCCTCAGGCGAAAAGCCCGTCAGCCCGGACAGCATATGCGTGACAAAGCCGGAAAAGGATTCCAGATGTCTGTAAATCAGCCACCAGGCCGCAATCAACGCGACAACCCCTAAGAAATACTTGGCTGTGGAAGCATTCGGCTTCTGGCTGAACCGACCGACCACATCCGTTTTCTCAATGGCGCAGCAACAAGTCTGATCCTGCGAATTAGCCTTGCAAGCACTTTCATCCATGATCATCACTCCTTATGTTGGCGGCCGCGCGCTCCAGCCGGTGTCGTGGGTCGCCGTGTCATTCTGACTTCGCCATATGACGATATGTTAAGGTTAAAAAAATTAGTTGCCGCAGATGGTTTCGCGTTTGATCTCCGGCAGTCTCGCCACCAGCCCTTCCACTTCCGCGTCATCCTCCAGCCAATGCCGCAAATTTCCCAACTGGTTGGCCACGTAGGGATTTCTGGCCCCGTCGGCGAGCCGGTAATTGACCCATGGACCTTCCTTCAAATAGGTAATCAAACCTGCCTCTTCCAGTATCTTGAGGTGCTTGCTGGCAGTGGATTGAGCCAGGCCCAAGGCCTCCTGAATCTCGCACACGCACAGCACCCGCCGCTGGAGCAGCTTGACCATCTTGATCCGGTTCGGATCGGACAGGGCTTTCATGACCTTGATGAACTCTCTCATGGTGTCTCCATATCGCTAAAAAGGAATATAATGAATTGCGGTAGGCTTGTCAAACGAAAAATATACATGGTCATCGAGAGCGTGAACAGTGTAAAAGCTCACAAACGCATGCGGACGGGATGTATCGGAGTTTAACCTGTAAGGTTATTTTTAATCGCGTTCCAAGATTGCCGGTTAGGACCGGATGTCGATGGTCGGATAGACCCCTTTCTGCGGACCGAGCGGATGGGGCTGGATGATGTTGTAGGCGATGTGCTGCACCTTCTGGGCGTGGCCCCTGTTTTTTTTGCCGTCGAAGTAGGCCCCGTTGGCGTCGAGAATGTGGTCGATGCGGTGTTGAAAGGCCTCCACGAAAACTTTACCGTTGCCCTGGAAGGTCATGGCGCCCAGCGTGATTTTGTCCGTGACCTTGGCCAGGTCGGCCAGCGCGATGCTGTGCTGCTTGAGGTCCTCGGGCCTTCTGAGCAGTCCCCAGACCAGGTGGCCCGGCGGAATCGTCAGCGGCTCTTTGATATCGACAATGGTGTGGGGCATGACAATGACGCCCTCGCCGATCCGCAGGGGTGAATCGAACGAGCCGCGCAAAAATGAATTGAACCCGACAAACACGTTGGTTTCCAGGATCGCGTCGATCAGTTTGGCGCCGTGGGCGGTGACGTTGTTGCCCTTTAGTTTCGAGTCGATGATGTAACAGTGTTCCTGGGCATTGGCCCCTTTGCCGAGAATGGAGCTTTCGATGTAGGCATGCTGGGCGATCAGGACGTTGTCACCGATGCGGGTCTTGGGTTTGATGACGGCATAGCGGCTCAGCGAGGCACTTTTCGGCACGGAAATCGGGTTGGTGAGGTGAACCACATTGAAGATGCCCTGGAAGTCGTTTTTGCGGCCCTCGACAAAGTCCATGAAAATGCCGGTGGGGTGTCCGCCCGGCTTATAGGCGATGTATTTTTTCAACGCCGGTTCGGCAAACTGGTAGCTGAAGTCGAATTTGTCTTCGGCCTTGATCCAGATCCTGCCGGTCGGCACCTGTTCGTGCCAGAGTTCGCCAACCTGCAGATAGGCGAACGTGCCGACAAAACACCCATGCAGGCTGGTCAGGTCCACGGTGCTGAACGGGCTCAGAAAACAGCCTTCGATCCAGGAGCCGTGGATGTTGGCGTAGGATGCCGAGGCTGAATTCTTGATCAGGAACAACTCCGGGTTTTCCGGGTTGTGTGAACAGTTGTGGACCAGGGTCTTGATCAGGAAGCTGTCCTTGATCAGGATCACCTCGTCGTGGTCGAGGCGGATGTCGATGCCGCGATAGGTGTAGACATCGCCGCTGCGCTTCAGTTCGTCGCCGCGGATATCGCATTTGTAAAGGATCGAATTGTCGACTTTGCACTGCCCGACCAGATTGCTTCCGGCCAGATTGGCGTGGTTGAACTGGTAGTGCAGCGGGTGGTGCGGCGAGATGCCGTAAAGCGCATAGTATTTGGCCATCTTGCTCAGCGGGACATAGCTTTTGAGCGCATCCGATGCGGCGAAATCGAAGCGCCTCAGGTTGACATCGACGCGCTGACTGATCCGACCGCGCAATTTTTCGAGTTTTTGCATGACTCCTCCCGGGCGTTTTGGCAAATCGCTGTCACGACGTGACCGTACACATCGCCGGCCCCTTCCAACCAACCGACAAAGTCAAATAATGTAGGCGGTTTACCTGCCGTATCGATACCGATTTCCTACACTATTGTTTAAACGATGTATAGATATTTTTTGTACCACCGGCCGGAGCGCGGGCAACATCGCCCCTTAGGTCGGCGGGTTGTTCCTGTTTTCGATGTAGCGCTTGTCGGGGAGACCGGGCCTTTTCCTATTGACGCGGTTGGGCGCCTTGGGTATACAGTCGGAGCAATCCGGTATTGTACGGATGTGGTTTTTGACGCGGTTTTCCGGAAAACCGGCCTATTTTTCGTTGGGTCGCGGCCGTCGCAGAACTCGGACCAGTGAGAGTTGAGGTTCAAATATAGGCTTCAAGATAAAGTTTTTGGCTGTGTTATCGGTCGTTGGCATATGACGACACAGCCGCCTCCCTCCGGCCTTGCCAAAATATTTATCTTAGAGCCTATAGCCGGCCGCGCATCGATGGCCCGCCAGGCAAGTTTCGGCCCTGGGGGCCGCAGGAAAGGTATTAGGGGCGTGGACACCTTTCGGGTCTTACTGGTGGATGACGAACCGGATTTTACCGACACTCTCGTGCGGCGGCTCGGCATGCGGCAGCTCGATGTTCATGGGGTTTACAGCGGCGCCGCCGCGCTCGAATATGCGGACCGCAACCCGGTGGACGTGGTGGTGCTCGACGTGCGCATGCCGGGCATGGACGGCATTCAGACCCTCAGGGAAATAAAGGCCCGCCACCCTCTGGTCGAGGTCATCATGCTGACCGGGCACGCGAATGTGGAAGTGGCCATCGAAGGGATGAATCTGGGTGCCTTCGACTACCTGATGAAACCGATCGAGATCGACCAACTGCTCTACAAACTGCAGGACGCCTACCAGAAAAAGGCGATTCAGGACAAAAAGATCGCCGCCCAGAAAAAAAGCCCAGCCGGCATATGAACCCGCAGTTATTCTTTCCGCAACCGTCCGGCGGCAAACGGTCTTTCCTTTACAGCCTGTAAAAAATGCCGACACCCCGATGCCCTGCATTTTGTCCGCTGCCGGTCACCTTTACCTGCAACTGACCTAAAAATAAGCGGTTAAGCGAAGTGATCCGGAAGCGGCACCTTGGCATATCCCTTGCTTTTTTCAGCCGGAGTCATGTTCGCACCACGGTTGTCCCAGCGAACCAGCGGCCTTGGTGGCGATCGCGGGGCAGAGGTCTGTGGGCAGCGTCCGTTGCGAAACAGGCGAGAGAAGGGACCGGTCACACCGGCCGGGCCAATCGGATAACCATTTGAACGGCAAGGAGTTGATATGGGATTTTTCAGACAGTGGGGGCAGTTCATGACGTATGGCGCACAGCGGTTTGCCGAGTGGGAAATCAGCAATGCGACCACGATCCTGCGGGACCGTAAGCGGCTGTTTATCCTCGGCCTGCTGATGGTGCCCGTCATTCTCGGCGGCTGGGCCTTCGCGGATCAGATCGGCAGCGCGATGCCCCATATCCTGGGGGGTAAAACGGCCTACAGCCCGGCTTTCTACAGCACGGGCATCTTCATCGTGTCGATCCTGATCGGTGTGGGCGCCGGGCTGATCACCGGCTGCATCGGCGCCGGCGGCGGCTTCATCATCGCCCCGGCCCTGATGAGCGCCGGCATCAAAGGCATCCTGGCCGTCGGTACCGACCTGTTCCACATTTTCGCCAAGGCGATCATGGGCAGCGTGATTCACCGCAAGCTCGGCAACGTTTCGGTGCCGCTGGCGGCCGTCTTCCTGATCGGGGCGATTATCGGCGCCACCGCGGGCGGCGTGATCAACCGGGTCCTGTATGACATCAACCCGGTGTTGAGCGATACCTTCATCACGACCGTTTACGCCCTGATGCTCGGGTTCCTGGGCATCTATGCCATGACTGACTTCCTGCGCGCCCGCAAGGCCGCGGCGCGGGTCACCACCACCTATGGCGGCGGCGGGGCCCACGCCAAAGACGAGGGTGCCGAGATCGGCAGCCTGTCCAAGAAGCTGCAGGCCGTGGCCATCCCCCCCATGGTGCGGTTCGACCACGAGCTGGTGCCGGGTGGCCGCGCCATTTCCTGGGTATTTCTGGTCCTCAGCGGCGCCCTGGTCGGCCTGGCCGCCGGTATCATGGGGGTTGGCGGCGGCTTTCTGACCTTTCCCATCTTCGTTTACGTGCTGGGCGTCTCCTCCATGACCACCGTGGGCACGGACATTTTCCAGATCGTCTTTACGGCCGGTTATGCCGCCATCACCCAGTATGCCATCTACGGCTTTATTTTTTATACGTTGGCCATGGGTATGTTGCTCGGTTCCCTGTTCGGAATCCAGATCGGGGCCCTGGTGACCAAGGTGGTCAAGGGGATCACGATCCGCGGTTTCTACGCCATGTCGGTGTTGGCCGGCTTTGTCAACCGGATCTTCGCCTTGCCCGCCAAGCTGGGTGAAATGGGCATTATTCCCATCAGCAAGCAGGCCGGTGCCATCCTGAACACCATCGGGATCGTGGCGTTTTTCATCGTCATCGGCGGGTTCTCGGTCTGGGTCATCGCCACATTTTTGACCAACACCAAAAAACTGAAGGGAGAGGTAGCCTAACCATGATAGCGAACAAAAAGACATTTAATATCGGTCTGGGCATGATGGTGGCCTTCATCGTGGTGCTGGTGGTTTTCTTCATGCCGATTTTCAACGGCCATAACGGCCTGAATTACCTGGATTCCCTTTTCAACTCGATCTCCAAGGGCTCGGCTCACTTCATTCCGAGGCTAAAGGAAGAGGTGCGGCCCTTCGATCAGAAAACCATCGATCTCAACTTGACCCTGAAAAGCGCCGAGCAGGCCCAGCAGACGGTCCTGATGTTCCAGAAGGCCGGTGCGGCGGCCGAGGCCAACGGGGAAAAGCTGAAGGTATCCGGCAACCTCGGGCAAATCTTTACCGCCATTCTGGAGGACAGCGATGCCGTGTTCTTCAACGACAGCCAGAAAGTGGCCGCCAGATACGGGTTCGAGGCGCGCCAGGTGCTTTTCAACTGGTGGACGGCGCTCAATTCCATGGAGAAGGCCCTGACCAACCAGAAGAAATTCAGTGATGCGGCGATGGTGGCCACGGTCAGAAACAGGGCCGTGGAAGTCGCGTTCAACTTCTACAAGATCGAGCCGCAGAACATATCCGACAAGTACGGCATTGTCATCTTTTCGCTTATTTTTTACGTGGTCTACACCCTCTGGTACGGTTTTGCCATCATGTACATGTTCGAGGGCTGGGGCATGAAAATGGAACACTGACGGCCGAAGCGGACGCGGGCCGCGACATATGGCGGCCGGCCGGCGGCTGGCGGGTTTAAGAAATGGCTGAAGGCGTCATGTTTCCCTTCGGCCATTTCCTTTTCTTTCGGGAAAACCATGTTTATTGTCCCACTCGGGGAATGGGAGAAAAATCCTCACCTTTAAGCGAAGACTTTAGTTTAATGGTCGATGTTACCACAAGGGTCCGAGGGGTCCAGGGGCCAAGGGTTCAAGGAAAGGCGCGAAGGATCTTTTTCACTCGGCCCTCGGATCCTTGAACTCTTGAAATCCAAGCCTTCGGCTGTAGCCGAAGGCAGTTGACTTTTGATCTTGTTGGCTCATGACCGGTTTACGGCATTAGCGTTACAGGAGTAGAATATAGAAAATGATGAGTCTGAAACGATACAACACCTTCCCCATATCGGACGATTATGTGACAGCATGAAACGTTTTGGTCACCTGATCAGGAAGTTTTTCCCCGCCCGCGAAGAACTCGAGCCGGCCGATGTCGACGCTCTGCGCCTCGATTTCAAGGAGCGCTATCGCAACTTCCAGCAGTTGATCAGCGCCAACAACAAGGCGCTGGACATCATGGCCGGAATCGAACTGGCGCTAAAAGGCGAGCGCCCCTTCGGTATGACGTTCGTGCGCGGCAGCGCCACCGCGATTGCCGTCGACGTCTACCGGATGGTCAAAAAAATCATGCTGCTGGCGCCAGGTAAATACGACGAACTGGTGGCGCGTTTCAATCAGATTCAAAAAGAGATCGAGCAGATCCTCACCGAAAAAAAGCCGCTCAAGGACGACCGGCTCATCCTGCATCTGAACCACATAAACAAAGACATGGCCGATGTCGTCGGCGGCAAGATGGCCAACCTGGGAGAAATCCGCAATGCGGTCGGATTGAGGGTGCCGCCCGGATTCGTCATCACCTCGGCGGCCTACCAGAAGTTTTTCGATCACAACGACTTGCGGACTGAAATCAACCGGCGGCTGCAGAGCGCCGATCTCGAAGACATCCAGCAGCTCTATACCCTGCAGGCCTCTCTGGACCGCCTGATTGTCGAGGCCGGCGTCCCGCCGGATCTGGTCGACGCGATTCTCGAGGCCTGGCGGGCCACCGAAGAAGAAGCCGGTTTCGAGATAACCGCCGCGCTGCGCAGCAGTGCGCTAGGCGAGGACGAAACCGGCAGTTCCTTTGCCGGGATGCACCGTTCCGAGCTGAACATCAGCGCCCAGAATGTGATTCAGGCCTACAAGGAAATCGTGGCGAGCAAATACAGCCTGCAGGCGATGACCTACCGCATGAAGAAGGGATTCAAAGACGAAGACATCGCCATGTGCGTGGGGTGTCTGGTCATGGTGGACGCGCTGGCGGGGGGCGTGATGTACTCGCGCAATCCGATCGATATCCATGACGATGCGATTTTCATCAATTCGGCCTGGGGTTTGCCGAAAGCGGTGGTGGACGGGACCATCGACTGTGATCTTTTTGTCGTTTCCCGGCAGCCGGCTCTCAGGGTGATTCACCAGGATGTCAAGGACAAGGATCGCAAATTCGTCTGCTACCCGCTCGAAGGTGTCTGCCGGATCGACCTCACGGCGGACGGTACCCGCCGGCAACCGTCGCTGTTCGAAGAACAGGTGCTGGCGCTGGCCGAAATGGCCGTGCGGATGGAGGCGCATTACGGCGCCCCCCAGGACATCGAGTGGGCCATCGGCCACGCGGGCGAGATTTACATCCTGCAGTGCCGTCCGTTGCAGCAGGTGGCCGCCACGGTGCGTTCTTTGCCGCAGGTGCCGCGCAAGCAGCGCGAAGAAGAGGTGCTCATCGAAGGCGGGGTCACCGCCAGTCCCGGGGCCGTGGCCGGAGCCGTCCACCGGCTCGAACGCGGTATCGACATGCTGGCCTTTCCAGAAGGCGGCATCCTGGTGGCTCGCGAGGCACTGCCGCGCTGGGCTTCGCTTATCAACCGCGCGGCCGCGGTGGTCACCGAGCACGGCAGTTTTGCCGGCCACCTGGCCAACGTGGCGCGCGAATTCGGCGTGCCGGCCCTTTTCGGGATCGCCGGTGCCATGACCCTGCTCGGCAACGGGGACCTGGTCACCGTGGATGCGACAGGAAAAACGATTTACCGCGGCCGCCTGGAGTATTTGCTGGCGGCGGTGGAAAAAAAACAGGGGTTGATGGAGGGCAGTCCGGTATACAATACCCTGCGGCAGGTCAGCGCGTTCATCGTGCCGCTGAACCTGCTGGACCCGGCGGCCCCGGAATTTGTTCCCAAAAACTGTCGCACCCTGCACGACATCACGCGCTTTATCCACGAAAAGTCGGTGCGGGAGATGTTCAGCTTCGGCAAGGAGCACAATTTTTCAGAACGCTCCAGCAAACAGCTTTACTACAAGGTGCCGATGCAGTGGTGGATCTTGAATCTGGACGACGGCTACCGGGACGAAGTCAAGGGCAAGTACGTCAAACTGGAAAATATCGTCTCGGTCCCGATGCTGGCCTTTTGGGAAGGCTTCACTGCCATTGTCTGGGACGGGCCGCCGGCCATCGACGGCAAGGGGCTGATGTCGGTCATGTTTCAGTCGACCGCCAACACGGCCCTGAACACCGGTCGGCGAACGCGGTTCGCCGACCACAATTACTTCATGATTTCCAAGAACTTCTGCAACCTGAGTTCACGGCTCGGCTACCACTTCACCACGATGGAGGCCCTGGTATCCGAGCGCAACGAAGAAAACTACGTCAAGTTCCAGTTCAAGGGCGGCGCCGCGGACCTGGACCGCAAGGTACGCCGCGCCGGCTTCATCGGCCGGCTGCTCGAAGACCACGGCTTTAAAACCGAGGTCGTCGAAGACAACCTTGAAGCCCGCACCGAGGGCCATGACCCGGAGTTCATGAAAAAGTGCATCGAGATCATCGGGTATCTGTGCCTGCACACCCGTCAGATCGACATGATCATGTCAAACGAGACCATGGTAAAGTACTACCGTGCGAAGTTCGACAAGGAGATCGATTACCTGGTCAACGCGCACAAACGGGTCTTCTATCACTGATGCGGAAGGGGAAAAGACGATGGGGCATTACCATCGAAAATTCTGTCTAATCGTCACTGCGGCGGTCCTGATCGCGCTGGCGTTCTGGGGGTGTTATCCCAAGCGGGTAGGGCCGGCGGGGCCCGAAGGCCAGCGGCCGACCTGGGCCGAGATGACGACCGAGCAGCGCAAGCAGCACATGCGGCAGGTGGTTGTGCCGCGCATGTCCGCCATTTTTTATGCCTGGCGGCCCGAGCGCTTCGCCAAGGTCGACTGCCGCCTGTGCCACGGCCTGGGGGCCGACACCGGCAACTTCCGCATGCCCACCGCCCACCTGCCCCGGCTCAGCGGTGAACTGCTCCTGGGGCCCGAGTTCCAAAAGTATCCGGACACCACGCGTCTGAAGCTGGACCGCCTGGTGCCCGAGATGGCCGAGGCCCTCGGCCTGAAAAGTTTCAGCCTCATCACTCGCACCGGCTTCGGCTGTTACTCCTGCCACCTGGGACCCACCGGGCCGATGTTCGGCAACTGAACAATACGGGATCATCATGAAATAAAAAAAATTGAATTTCTGTGCGACCCTGGGGCAGCGGTATTTGTAAAATGCACGCTGAGCTGACTGAAGGGGTATCCACAGCCATTATCGTCTTTCCAGGAGGTCCGTCATGTTGAAACAGCAGCTGCTTAAAGCATTTTAAGGGCGCGTGAAAAAAAGTTGTAACCTTTTAGTATGCCGTACGTTTGATAGTCAAAATAGCACAGTTCTTGGTTGTGACGACAGCCGAAGATCGGAAGAATCGGAGAGTCTCTTTGTGATAATTCGAATTGTCGAACCCGGATCCTCGTGTTCCGTTGGGGATATGCGAGGACGTGTGAAAAAATCACACTTGTTGCTTAACGAAGAATGATGGAAAGGAAATGAAATGTTGAAGAAAATGATCAAGACGGGTTGTTTGGTAGTGGCGGCAGGGCTCTTGATCCTGCCGGCGTGGAGTGCTGATAACGCTGCCGCGCATTCGAATACGAACTTTGTTCTGGCGCATGGCGGCAACGGCCCAGGAGACGGCACCGGTAATGGGGGCACAGGGACCGGCGACGGTTCCGGCAATGGGCCCGGCGATTGCGGCAAGTCCGCTGGAAACGACGGCCTTTTTATTCTGGCCCGCGGCGGTAACGGCGGCAGCGGGGACAACGGCGGCAACGGCCCCGGTGACGGCACCGGCAACGGCGGTGTAGGCCCCGGTGATGGAACCGGCAACGGACCGGGACCGGGTGCCGGTGACGGCAATGGCGGCAGCGGCGCCAACGGGGGCAATGGCCCCGGGGACGGCACCGGTAACGGCGGCACGGGCCCTGGCGATGGTACCGGTAATGGTCCCGGGGACTGCGGATGATGCAGTGGTAATTAAATGGAGGGGCCTGTCGGGTCCCTCCATTGGTGACACCGCCAGCGGACCACTGCCGAGCTGATGTGTTCCACAGCAATTATTAACTGGAGTGCAGGGATAAAGGACGGTAAATTCAAGGTCCCCAAGCTTTGCAATGTCGGTCTTTCGGCGCCATATTCCCATAACGGCTACTTTGCGACTCTAAGGGACATCGTCAATTTCAAAAACACCCGAGATGTGGGGGACTGGGCGGCACCGGAAGTGGCCGCCAACTTGAACATGGCCGACATCGGCCATCTCGGCCTGACGGATCCGGAAGTGGACGACATCGTCGCCTTTCTGATGACGCTGACCGACCAGTGATTTGATGGGGGTAAAGGGTTAAAGGGGGGCAAGTGACAAAAACCATTCAAGCCTTTCCTTGAACCCTTTGCCGTGGGACTCCTGGAGTTCTTGTGGCAGAATCGACAATTAAATGAGCCCTACGCGAAGGAGATCAATAGTTCCTTGGGCAGGGCCTTTTTAAAATGATCGTCGTTGGAAACAATCCTGTCCACGTTGTTTTTCAGGGCCGAGGCGATAATTAAGCTATCCACCATTCTTAATTTCGACCACTGAATGCGCTTGTCCTTTCCGATGATATCCAAAACCTTGCTTGTTATTGACTCGCAGAATAGATTTGGAAAATTCAGCAGATAATCTTTGACCTCCAGCGCAGCTTGATAGAGCCCCCTCTTCAACGGGCCCTGCATAACCTCCCCGACCGAAACAATCGACACCAACGCCGACACCTCGCCGATTTCGATCATTTCAAACAGCCGGCGCGATAAGGCCGAGTAGGGTGATACCGAATCGGTCAAATATATAATGATATTGGAATCAATCAGGACCGTCTTGCCGGATACGGCGTTCTCAAGATCTGTCAGGGGAATCATTTCCGCCGGTCGCCCCGTTCATCCTGAATGTATTCTTCGACTTCCTGGGGTGTTTTTCCAAAGCTCTGTTGAGTGATCCCCGCTAATTTTTCCGTGAACGAATATACCGGTTGTAAAATAATCTTGTCGTTTTCCTTCGTTAACAGGACGCGGGTTCCCGGTTTTAAATTCATCTCTTTGCGGAGTTTGGCAGGCAACACAATATATCCTCTACTCGAAATGGTTACACCGGTGGCTTCCATAGGGAATGTCTCCTTTAAATGAGAAGAGGTCCAAGTTATCAACCGGCTATATTTTTGTCAACATTTAATATTTCATGTGCAAATATTTTATTTATCAGCATGATTACAGAAAAGCACCCGGCTTCACGCAGCATGTCCTACCAAAAACTGTGAATTTATTCTTTCGTGAGCCCTTGCACCTGAAATTATGGAATCATTTGCGGGGCACCGTCCCTAAGTGAGCGAACTTTATTCTTGCCCCGGAGGCCCGAGCACGTATATTGAATCAACCGCCTGCAAGAGGCGCAAGCCTAAAAACGCCGCTGTTCGTCCGCGGCCGTATAGTCGATTGCCAGGAGCCGTTCCAAGTGAGCCAGCGCCAGAAAATAGTTGCCGGAGTTGCGGTCTTTTCACTTGCCGTCCTCGTCCTGCTCTCGGCCGCCATAATCATTTTGCCCCGGCTGATCGATTCGGAAACGCTGAAGGCTAAAATCCGCAATGAATTTTACCGCCGGACTGGCGGCACGATCGACTTCAATCGGGTTGACCTCTCTTTTTCCCCGCGGCCGCGCCTGGAGTTCAACCAAGCCGCGGTTGTTCTGCCGCAGAGTCTATCCTGGTCCGCTGAAACGGTTATCCTGGTCCCGGAAATCCTGCCTCTGCTGTACGGGAAAATTGGCATCAGAGAAATTCAGATCCGGCAGACCGATGCCGACCTGCCTTTGCGGACCATACTCGGGTCAGAAAAACTACCGCATGAATCCATGCCCCCCTTCGAGCTGGTTCAACGGGCCATTGCCGGTATCACCGCGCTGCCGGAAGTGCCGCTGCCAATACTCACCGTATCCGTGGCCAGTGGCCGCCTCAGGCTGACCGATGGAAACCGGACGGTCTTCGAGCTGCATGATATCGATGTCACTTGGGCGAGCAGCGGCCGCATTGCAAATATCCAGGCCCGCGGCGCATCGGCCGCGGCTGAGAGCGTTTTCATATCCGGCTGGCTGGATGATAGAAATTCAAGTGGCGCTGCGCATATTCAGTTGTCCGGGCTGCGGCCGCAGGTTCTCGGCGATGTTTTTTTTCCGGATTCTTTACTCAAGATCCAGTCGGCGCCCGCCGGTCTGAGCCTCGATGTCAATCTGAATGGAACCGGTCGGATCCAGGCGGATTTTGATATCAGTCTGCCGGAATTGACCCTGAGCGGCACAGACGACATTGTGGCGATCAGAGGCGGTAAAATTAAAAGCCGTATCGAGCTGGGCCCGAATTCCGCCGCGATTTCGCTTGCGGAGCTGGTGTTGGACCACCCGCGAATGACCGTTTCCGGCCGGCTCGTTTCCGCGCTTGACGATGAGCCGGTGCGTCTCGAATTAGAAGGCCGGGATATCGACGTGAAGGAAACGCGCCGGGCGGCACTCGATATCGCAGGAGAAAATGAGGTCATCCGAGGAATTTTCGATGTTTTGAAAGGGGGCACCGTCCCGCTGGTCACGGTGACAACCCGCGGGAAAGCCTTGAGCGAGCTGGGTGACATGGATGCGCTCGTCATTCGGGGGCAGATGCGCGATGGAGACATTACCATTCCCGGCGTGCAACTGAACCTGAGCGAGGTCGCCGGAGAGGCCGTTATCTCGCACGGGATTCTCGAAGGGGAAAATCTCCGCGCACGCCTGGGAGGCTCAAGCGGAAAAAACGGCACGTTAAAATTAGGCCTTGTTGGAGACGAGGTGCCGTTTCATCTGGAAGTCGATGTGCGGGCCGACCTGTCCCAGCTGCCGCCGATTCTCGAACGCCTTGTCGGCGATAAAGACTTTCGCCGTGAGCTGGCAAAGTTGGAAGACCTGAAAGGAACCGCCAACGGGAAGCTGGTGCTGGGTGAAGACCTCAACAACGTGAATGTGACGGTGGCGGCCTCCGGTATCAATCTCACCGCGCGCTATCGTGGGATTCCGCATCCGGTGGCGATCTCAGACGGTAATTTTTCTTACACCGCGGCCGGCATCGGTATCGGTCAATTGCGCGGTGCGCTGGGAAAGTCGACTTTTTCCGACCTTTCCGGCGCTCTTAAATGGAGGAAAAAGAGTGAACTGGAGATCTCTTCCGCTCGCTGCAATCTCTATTTGGCAGAAATGGTCTCCTGGCTGGCATCGTTTGACGCGCTGCGCGAATGGTTACCCTACTTTGGCGGCGGGAAGGGGAGCATCGCCATTTCTGCGCTGAAACTCAAAGGCCCCCTGCAAGTCCCCCGGGCCTGGCAGTTTAATGTGGCGGGCGAAGTGCGAGACCTGGTGCTGGAGAACTTACCCGAGCTTCCGGGAAAGCTCAAAATCGCCTTCGCAAAATTCAAGGCCGATCCTAAAACATTCGCTTACACTAACACCCAGTTCGACATGAAGGATGCGTCTCTTGAATTATCCGGCACCCATAGGGGCTACCTGAAAGAATTCAACAGGGATGTCAGCCTGACGCTGGAAGGCCGCCTGGGCCCCGAGTTCACCGGGTGGTTAGCGCATGTGCTCGGGGCGCCGACCTGGCTGAAATTCAAGCCGCAGACCCTGCTGCGATCGAAACTGCGTTTTGCCATGGGTGACCCAAACTCGTTCTCCGCTTCCATCTCCACGCAGGAAGGTCTCGAAATTTCGACCGATATCCTGGTGGGTGGTGAGGAACTGATTATCGATAAGCTGTTGGTTCAGGACCCTGTTTCCCGCGCCGACCTTGGACTCCGTGTCAAGGGTGATGCGGTCGATTTTGCCTTTGACGGAAAAATTTATCAGCAAACCTTCAATCGCCTTTTTAGGGCAGAGACCGTTCTCGCCGGATCGATCGATGGAAAAATGCGGTCCCAGTGGGATCTCCGGAACCTTTCTAGGAGCAAGATGGAGGGAGAACTGAGGGGATCGAACATCTTCGCGCCGTATGATCCGGCCACACCGCTGAAAATAAACTCCTTTGCCATACACGGCGATGCATCCAGGATTCGAATCGATACGGCGGATCTGAACTGGAGCGAAATGCGCTTGACACTGTCGGGAACCATTCAGCCGGAGTCCGTTAATCGGTTGAGTCTCGACATGGCCATCGCCGCGGATGCCGTCGACCTGGATCATCTGATTCAGATGCTGAAAAGCGGCACGGAGAAAAAAGAGCCTCGCGCGGATCACCATTCACCGTTCCCTGCGCTGACAGGAAATATCCGTTTCGAGACCGACCGCTTGATCTTCAGTGGTCTCACCTGGCGTCCCCTGCATGCCGATGTCAGCCTGCAAAGCGAAAAAATAGACATCACGTTAAAGGAGGCCCTGTTGTGCGGCATCTCGACGCCGGGAACAATCAGCCTGCGGCCGGGAAACATGCGGTTCGATATCTCAACCCTGGCCCAGAACCAGGAACTCAACCCCGCCCTGAACTGTTTTGCCGCGGCCCGATCCACAGCCGATAAAAGAGTTATTTTAGTTGGAAAAGACTTCAAGGCCGATGGCGTGTACAGCCTGAAAGGAAGTTTTCGAGGCAATGGAAAAGCGCAAGACCTGCTCAAAACCGCAACCGGGGAAGTGGTGTATTCGGCGGCAGACGGCCACATTTACCAGGACTTTCTTCTGTTGAACGTGCTGAAATACCTGAATACGACCGAGTTGTTACTCGGTCAAACAGATCTGAAGAAGATGGAAAAGGCTGGTTTCGGATACCGCACCATGAACATCGAGGCCCGTCTGCAGAACGGCAAAATGTCGTATGACAGGATTATCCTGGATGGCGCCTCGCTGGCGCTCACCGCGGTCGGTAAGCTCGATTTTCTTACCGGAAAATTGGATTTTAACGTGCTGGTGACCCCGCAGGTCACCTTGAACAGTATCTTCGACAAGATCCCGCTGATCGGCGGTATTCTCCAGACCTTCAATACCATTCCGCTTGGTTTAAAAGGGACCCTGGATGATATTCGAATCGTCCCCCTGGCGCCGTCGGCCGTTGCCCACGAGTTGGTAAGTCTCATGAAAAAAACCGCCAGGGGCCCGATTAAGCTGATCCAAATCGGTAAAAAGCCCTGAACGCGGCACGACCCCTTGAGACAACCGCAAGGCTTGCCCGCGTCGCGGCGGGATGGCCGCGGCAAACCGCCCTGTTGAGTGCATCAGACAGTCGTTTCGGACAGTGAAGCTTCTTCGAGCACGCGCTGTTTGAGCCATTCGAAAACCGCCGCATTGCGGGCGGCGGGTGTGGCGTCGCCTTTGACGACCGCCTGGTAATGGTCGATGTCATCTTTTTTCAGGCTCGACAGTTCCCGGTCGATCAATTTTATCCCGTTATCGGCCGGATTGTAAATCACAGCCGGTCCGAACCGGACCTCCCCGTCCGCTTTTTCGGTGACAGCCCCGACGATCTCGTGATGGGCCGCTTGAAAGACCTTGGGCGGCGAACGGTAGCCGAGCATCTCCGCGAACATGGCCACGACCTCGCGCACGCCCTTGGCATAGCCGCCTTCCAGGGACGCCGCGCCGTCGGTGGCGATGTCGGCGACGTCGGCGGCCGTGCGGGAAAGGTCCAGCCGGCCGAGGCACGCCTGGCGGACACGCATGACCGAGTCCTCCTTGCGGCTGACCACCACATCCTTGTCACTGAGGATCTTGATGACGTTGCGGATGCTGATCATCTCCTTGACGGCGGGGCTCTTGCGGACGACCACATCCTCGAGGGTGGTGTCATAGATCGTCAGATCGTTGTCCATCACCAGGATGAGGCCCTTTTCGGCGCTGCCGTTTTCGAGATACAGGTCTAGGTCGCGTTCGCGGCGGTGGGTATAGCCCGCAATGTCGAGCAGTCGCCGCATCGCCTCCCGGTCGAGTTTGCGGCCGCTGCCCACCTCGCCGAGAGAATCGGTGACCCGGCGGGCCAACCGATCGATTTCAATTTTTTTCAGTAAGTTTTCCTTGTACGACATAATTCTTCCTCCCCGCTTGTGGTGGTTCATGCTAACTTAATGCCCCGGCTCCTTCCTGTAAATACCTGAATCGGCTCCGCATTTGCCGGCCTATAAGAATTTGCTTGATATTTCCGATATTTGAAGTAAAAATCATGGGTTAACCGTTATGAAATCATCGGTACTTCCGGCAGTGGGCCAACTGAGACAAACAGATAGAAAGGAATGAACATGGGCGAATACGCTACCCTTACCTACGGCGGCAAAGCCATCAAACTGCCTCTGGTCGTCGGCGCGGAAGGGGAGAAGGCGATCGACATCTCGGCCCTGCGCAAGGAAACCGGCCTGATCACCCTCGATTACGGCTACGCCAACACCGGCAGCTGCTACAGCGCCATTACCTTCATGGACGGTGAAAACGGCGTCCTGCGCTACCGCGGCATACCGGTCGAGCAGCTGGCGGAGTACTCCACCTTCATTGAGACCGCCTACCTGCTGATAAACGGCACGCTGCCCACCCGCTCGCAATTGAACCGCTTTTCGGTGCTGCTCAACGACAATTCGCTCGTTCACGAAGACATGCGCTCGTTTTTCGAAAAATACCCGCGGGCCTCGCACCCGATGGGCATCCTGTCATCGATGGTCAACGCTTTGAGAAGCTTTTATCCCGAACTGCACAACACGGAAGAAGAGATCAATATCACCATGACCCGCCTGCTCTCCAAGGTGCGCACCATGTCCGCCATGTCCTACAAGATATCGCGCGGGCACAAGGTGGTCTACCCGCGCTCGGACCTGACGTACTGCGCCAATTTTCTCAACATGATGTTCGATACGCCGGTCAAGCCTTACCGGCTCGACGGCGACGTGGTCGAGGCCCTGAACGTGTTCTGGATCCTGCATGCCGACCACGAACAGAACTGCTCGACCTCGGCCGTACGGGTGGTGGGCAGCGGCCGCGTGAATCTCTACGCGGCCATATCCGCCGGCATCGCCGCACTGTGGGGGCCGCTGCACGGCGGCGCCAACCAGGCGGTCATCGAGATGCTGAGCGATATTCAGAAAAGCGGCGGCAGCATCATGCCTTTCATCAAGCGCGCCAAGGATAAAAAAGACCCCTTCCGGCTCATGGGGTTCGGCCACCGGGTCTACAAGACCTACGATCCGCGCGCCAAGATCATGAAGGCGATGTGCCACCGGGTTTTGGAAAATCTCAAGCTGCACGATCCGCTGCTCGACATCGCCATGAAGCTGGAAGAGGTGGCCCTGAAAGACGATTATTTCGTTGAAAGCAATCTCTATCCCAATGTCGACTTCTACAGCGGTATCGTCCTACGGGCCATGGGCATACCGACCAACATGTTCCCGGTCATGTTCGCCATCGGCCGGCTGCCGGGCTGGATCTCCCAATGGAAGGAGAGCATGGACGATCCCAACTGGAAGCTGTGCCGTCCGCGCCAGATCTACACCGGGCCGACGAAAAAGGAGTATGTTCCCATCGACGAACGCTAAAAACAATCAATACCGGCCGCATGCAGGCAAGCATATGGGAACACTTCGGGAAAGCGGTCGGCGGGGCATAAAAAAAGCCCGCGGCGAAAAATCCCGCGGGCTTTCGGTTTTTAAACGATAGAGTCTAGAACAGGCCGGAAACCTTTCCGGTCTTGACGTCGACATCCACGCGCCGGAAGGCCGGGTTGGAGCCGGTTCCGGGCATCAGGCTGATGGCGCCGGCACAGGGGCACAGGAACTTGGCGCCGGAGTAGATCAACACGTCGCGGATCGGCAGGGTCCAGCCCTTGGGCACACCCTTGATCGTCGGATCGTGGCTGAGGCTCAGGTGGGTCTTGACCATCATGGTGGCGAAATCGGAGTACTTGGGATCGCTTTCCAGCATCTTGGCCTTGGATTCGGCCTCGGGCGACCAGGACACCCCGTCGGCACCGTAGACTTCCTTGGCGATCTTGGCGACGCGATCCCGCAGCTTCATTTCGATCGGGTACAGGAACTTGAAGTCGTTCTTTTCGTTGCAGGCGTCGATGACCGCATCGGCGAACTCGAGGGCCCCGTCGCCGCCCTTTTCCCAGTGCTTCGACTCGGCACAGCGGGCGCCGGCCGCTTCGGCGGCTTTGCGCACCACGGCGCATTCGGCGTCGGTGTCGGTGTAGAAGCGGTTGATGCAGACCACCGGATTGATGCCGGCCTTGCGGATGACGCCAATCATGTGGACCATATTCTCGCAGCCCTTTTCAACCAGTTCGAGGTTCTCCTTGCGATAGGTCTCGGGCAGGGCGATGCCGGGCACGACCTTCGGGCCGCCGCCGTGCATCTTCAGGGCACGGATGGTGGAGGTCAGGACCGACACGTTGGGCTTGAGGCCGCTGAACCGGCTTTTGACGTTCCAGAACTTTTCGAACCCGATGTCGGCCGCGAAGCCGGACTCGGTCACATGGTAGTCGAAGAGCTTCAGGCCGACACGGTCGGCAATGATGGAGGACTGCCCCACGGCGATGTTGGCGAAAGGCCCGGCGTGGACCATGCAGGGGTTGTATTCGGCCGTGCACATCAGGGTGGGGTTGATGGTGTTGCGCATGAAGGCGGTCATGGCGTTGCCGACTTCCAGATCGCCGGTGGTGACCGGTTTGCCGCTCTTGTCGAAGGCCACGGTGATGTTGTTGAGCCGTTCTTTGAGGTCCGCCAGGTCGCGGATGACCGCCAGAATCGCCATGCACTCGGAACCGACCGCGATGCCGAACTTGGACTGCATGGTGAAACCGTCGAACCGGCCGCCGAGGCCGATGACGATATTCCTGAGGGACTGGGCACAGAAGTCGATGATCCAGCCCATTTCCACCCGGGTGGGATCGATGTCGAGCCGACGCATGTTGGTCAGGCGTTGGAGCTGTTCGTCGTTGTAGTTGCGCTCGTGCTGCATGCGGGAGGTCAACGCCACCATGGCCAGGTTGTGGGCGTTCATGATGTCGTTGATGTCACCGGTCAAGCCCAGGGAGAATTCGGTCATGGGGATCAGCAGCGAATTGCCGCCGCCAGCGGCGGTGCCCTTGACGTTCATGGTCGGTCCGCCCGACGGTTGGCGCAGGGCCCCGCCGACATTGACGCCGCGCTTGCCCAGGCCTTCCATCAACCCGCAGGAAGTGGTGCTTTTGCCTTCCCCCAGGGGGGTCGGTGTGATGGCGGTCACCTCGACGTATTTGCCATCCGGTTGGTCTTTAAGCCGATCGATGATCTTCAGAAAATCGAGTTTCGCCAGCCGGCCCATCGGCAGCATTTCGTCCGCCTCGAGGCCCAGTTTTTCGCGCCATTCATCCGGGGTCGGCATGTTCTTCTCGGCCTCTTCGGATATCTGCCAGTCAGCCATGTTTACCGCATCGTAAGACATCTAACCTCCTCCTCTGATTTTGGGTTGACCCGTTTGCGAACCGGATTCGCCCGGTCCCGTCCCCTCGTTCAGCTTAAATTTTCAAGCTTTTCAAGCCCCTGTAACCTTTCAAGGCAAGGTGCATAACACGTCATCCTCGATTTGGCAAGCGATATGTCACATCAGTCGGCAGTGAAAAATGGCCGCTGTCGCGGGTGGCCGCCGGTTTTAAGTTTTAGGTTTCGAGGTTCATATTTCTCAACCTTGAACCTGGTGCAGGCGATAGTAAAACCCTTGGCGGTTCATCAGCTCCTCGTGACGGCCGGCTTCGACAATCCGGCCGCGGTGGAGAACGATGATGCGCTGAGCGTGACGGACCGTTGACAGGCGATGGGCCACGACGACCGCGGTGCGCCCCTGCATCAGTTTTTCCATGGCGTCCTGAATCTTGAGTTCGGTTTCCGAGTCGATGTAGGAGGTGGCCTCGTCGAAAAGGATCAGCTGCGGCTGGCGGGCAAAGGCGCGCGCGATGGAGATGAGCTGCCGCTCGCCGCTCGAAATCGAAGCGCCGCCCTCGGCCAGAAGCGTTGCGGGCCCCTCCGGCAGCCGGTCGATCACGGCCGCGCAGTTGGACAGCCTGAGGATGTCCTGCCGCTGCGCCGCCGTCAGGCGACCATCGTCCCGGAAGATGTTCTGGGCGACCGTTTCCGAAAACAGAAACGGGTCCTGCATGACCAAGGCCATCTTGGAGCGAAAGGCCGACGGATCGTATTGCCGCAGATCGCGGCCGTTGAGGCGCACCTGGCCGCCGACCGGGTCGTAAAAGCGGGTCAGAAGATTGATCAGGGTGGTCTTGCCGGAACCGGTGGGGCCGACCACGCCGATGGTCTCGCCGGCCCTTATGGTCAGATCGATCGCCGTCAGGACGGGTTCGGCGGCGATGTAGTGAAAGGAGACGTTGTCGAACTCTATGGTGTCGATCCGCGCCAGATCACTTGTACGGAGACCGCTGGCCGGCAGCGGCAGGCGGCTGCGGCTGTCCAGGATCAGAAAGATGCGTTCGGCCGAGGCCATGGCATTTTGAAGAATGTTGTATTTCTCGGCCAGATCGCGGATGGGCCGGAAGAACATTTTCATGTAGGACATGAACGCCACCAGGCCGCCCAGGCTCAGGGTACCGGCCAGAACGCCGGTGCCGCCGTAATAGATCACGATGGCCGTGGCGAAAACCCCCAGGACCTCGACCGCCGGCAGAAAAAGGCCCATGACGCGAATCTGGCTCATTCCGGCCAGGTAGTTTTCGTGGTTCAGCTTTTCAAACCGCCGATAGTTATCGTCTTCCTTGTGAAAGAGCTGGATGACCTTGATGCCGCCGATGGTTTCGGCAAAGCGGGTGTTGATTTCGGCGATCTTGATGCGCAGGATCCTGAAAATGCCGCGGGCCTTGATCGAAAAAACCGCCGAGATCAAAAACACCAGCGGCATGACGGTGAAAGCCGCCAGAGCCAGTTTCCAGTTGAGCACGATCAGGACCACCCCGATGCCGATCAGCAGGACCAGGTCCTTGAAGATAAAGGTGATCACCGAAGTGAACAGTTCCTCCATGTTCTGCACGTCGTTGGTGACGCGGGTCACCAGGCGGCCGACCGGGTTGCGCGTGAAAAAGGCCAGCGACAGGCCCTGGATGTGCGTGAAGAGGTGCATCCGCAGACCATGCATGATCATCTGGCCCGTATACTCCATGATGACCTTCTGGAGAAAATTGAAAATGAAGTCCAGGACGATGATCGCCAGGAAAAGGACCGTGACCACCCCCAGGCCCCTGAGGTCATCCTGGCGGATGACGGCGATCTCGCGTTTGTCCAGCTGGTTAAGGTCGGCCCGCTTCAATTGCGCCCGGGAGCCCTCGACCACGAACAGCCCCGGATGGTTGGCGACCACGGCATGCACGCCGGGCTGCACGAGATCCGCGTCAATCGTGCCGGTGCCGGCCGGCGATTTGGCCGCACCGTCGGCCGGGGCGGTTGCGGCGCGCGGCACGATGTAGCGGTCGATGGCCACCTTGGTCACATAGGGTACCGCCAGTTCGAGCAGCGTGATGCACACCACCAGCAGAACGGACCAGAAGATCGGCTTGGCGAAGGGCCGCACGAAGGGCGCCATGCGGCGCAGAAGCCTGGCATCGTAGGCCTTGTCGAGCTGTCCCTCCTCAAAATAGCCGATGTCAGTTGGCATACCGGTCCTCTTCGATTTCCTGCAGGCGGTAGGTCCTGGCGTAATAGCGATCGTTTTCCAGCAGCTCCGGGTGCGTGCCGCGTTCCGTGATGCGGCCGCCCTCCAGCGTGATAATGGTGTCGGCGAAGCGGATGGCGGAAAGCCGGTGCGAGGCGATCAGGATGGTCCGTTCCCCGGCCATCTGCCGGATAGTGGCAACGATCCGGTTGCCGGTCTCCAGGTCGACCTGGCTGATCGGATCGTCCAGGACCATGACCGGCGCGGGATGCAGCAGCGCGCGGGCCAGGGCGATGCGCTGCTTCTGGCCGCCCGAGAGGATGACGCCTTTTTCGCCCACGATCGTGTCGTATCCCTTGGGAAAGGCGCGGATCGTATCGTGAACGGCGGCCCGCTCGGCGGCTGAAATCAACGCGCGGTCATCGCGGTCGGGGCCGCCGAAGGTGATGTTCTCCCGGATGCTGCCGGCGAACAGAAAGGGTTCCTGCGGCACGAAGGTCATCTGGGCCCTGAGGTCCCGCAACCTGAGGGACCGGATGTCTTCACTGTCCAACAGAATGCGCCCGCCCGAGACGTCGTACAACCGCGGGATCAGGTTGAGCAAAGAGGTTTTACCGCTGCCGGGCGGACCGATGATGCCCAGAATGCTGCCGGCCCGAAGGTCGAGATCGATGCCGGTCAGCACCGGCTGGGCCGGGGTCGCGCTGCCGGTGGCATAGGCGAAACTGACGTTTTCTAGTGTGAGCGCGCCCCGCGACCGTGCCACCGTTATGGCGCCGGGAACGTCCGCGATTTCCGGGCCGGTTGCCAGGATGATGCTCAAACGGTCGAGCGAGGCCTTGCCCCGCTGGATCAGGTTGGTGACCCAGCCGAGGGCCATCATCGGCCAGGTCAGAAGGCCGAGATAGCTGATGAAGGCAACCAGGTCGCCGGGCGTGATCGTGCGGGTGATGGTCTGGCGGCCGCCGACAAAAAGCACGATGGCCATGCTCACGTTGGTCAAAAATCCCATCATCGGGAAAAAGGCCCCGGTGACCTTCACCAAATCGATGTTTTCCGTGGCGTAAGCGCTGGAGATCCCGGCCACGCGCGCGGCTTCGTGGTCCTCCCAGCTGTGGGATTTGATCACCCGGATGCCGGCAAAGCACTCGCGCACCGTCTCGGTCAGATCGGCGAAGGCGCTCTGGACCTGCTGGTAGCGCCGGTGCATCCGGCGACTGAAGAACCGCGTGCCGAAAACCAGCAGCGGCATGGGCACCAGGACCAGCAGGGTCAGGTGCCAATTGATGTAGGCCATGAAACCGATGGCGGCGGCTCCCAGGACAAGGGCGTCATTGAGGGCCACCAGGCCCATGCCCGCCGCCATGCGCACCTGCTGGATGTCGTTGGTGGCGTGGGCCATGAGGTCGCCGGTTTTGGCCCGGTCGAAATAGGCGGGCGACAGGGTCTGGACGTGCGCCAGAAGCTCGTTGCGCAGGCCCTCTTCCACCCGGCGCGACGTCCCCAGCAGGCAGTGCCGCCAGACAAAACGGAAAATTCCGATCAGCACGGCAATGCCGGCGATCTGCAGCGCATAGTGCAGCAGTCCCTGCGGCGCTATCCGCAGAATCGTCAAATCGTCGATCACCCATTTGATGATCCGCGGAATGAAGAGTTGCAGCACATCGACGATGATCAGGCTGACCATTCCGACCGCAATCAATCGGCGTTTTTCAAGGAAATAGGGTTTGATGAGATCAGTCGGCTTCATCGTCATGTCAAGGTTTAAACAAAAAATGAATTTGTTTCCGGTTTGCTCCAGGTGCGGCGGCAGAAGGAGGCATCGATTCGCGGGTTCAGAAATTTATAAATTCATAGGCCAACAACTTTAACCGTAAAAGATAGTGACGGCAACCGGCCACCGCAACACCGCCGTGCCGGCCCTTTCCGGGCGGCCGTCGTTGGGATCGAAAATAGACGTCAATGCGACCTCGGTGTGGGCGCCTCCGCCGGGATGACCGGTGGCCGGTGGCGGCTGAAACTCGTCACCAACTGGCCGTAGGGGCACGGCGCGCCGTGCCCCTGCCCAGGATGTGGCTTTCGGCATTGGGCATTGATCCGCGGTCCGGCTCAAGATTCCCGTGGGGGCGAAAAAATTTTCGCCCCCACGGCGGTTCACCGGCCCCGGTGGGCGCTCGTAAAGCCATTATTTTCAGCACCTCACGGCGAATTGACTTTCAAATGCTCGGTTGTTAGTATCCGTGGCTATGGAAAAAGGCTGCATCATCGAATATATCGATCGTCAGAAAATCGTGTGTGCGGTCGTCATGGAGGTCAAGGACAAGCGGCTGCGGGTGTTGACCGAAACCAACCGCGAGGTGAACCTGTCCGCCAACCGGCTTTCGCACTCCGCGCGGGAACGCCTGGATGTGGCCCAGGGGCGGGAGGGCCTGGTTGACGCCTTGAAACGCACGGCCGATCGTCGCGCGGTCCTTTGCGGGCAGGTCGATGTCGGGGAATTGTGGGCGGTGTTGACCAGCGAGCAACAGTGGATCGATCTGGCGACCATGACCGCCTTGTGTTTTCCTGGCCATCCGGGCGCCGATCACGAAGCGGCGGTCGTCAGGGCGTTTTTCAAGGACCGGCTCTACTTCAAATTCAACTTCGATCAATTTTTCCCCCATGATCCGGAGCAGGTCGAGCGCTTAAAGGCCCAGCAGGATGAGGCCGAACGCCGGAACCGGCTGATCGCCGAGGGCGCGGCGTGGCTCAAGAGCCTGACAAACGGGGATTCGGCTGCCGGCGCCGCTCTTCGGGAGACAGAGCGGGAGTTGATCGACATTTTCAGGTCGCTCTATTTGTACGGCAAGGAAAGCCGGTATTATGCCACGGGTGAGAAGATTCTGGACGAGGCCGGCCTCGAGTCGACCGCGGCGCTTTTCCCGGTTTTGGTCAAGCTCGGCGTCTGGGATGAGAACGAGAATATCGATCTGATCACCTACGAGATCCCCACCGACTTTGTGCCCGACGTCACGCAAGAGGCCGGGACCTTGGTGCGGGCGGCGGAAAAAACGACCATCGAGGTGGCGCCGGAATCCGCCCGCCGCGACCTGACGCGCTTGTCGCTGATGACCATCGACGGCCAGTCGACCCTCGACTACGATGACGCCCTGAGCCTGGAAACGCACGCGGATTCCTATCGCCTCGGCGTCCACATCGTCGATATCGGCCATCATGTGAAAAAGGACTCGGCTCTCGACCGCGAAGCTTTCACCCGTTGCAGCTCGATTTACATGCCCGACCGGCGGCTGCCGATGCTGCCGGCCAGCCTGGCGGAGGACCTGTGCAGCCTGAAGGCCGGTCACCTGCGGCCGGCGGTCAGCACCCTGGTGACGCTCAGCCCGTCGCTCGATATCGTTTCAATCGAAATTGTGCCTTCTCTGGTGCGGGTCGAGCAGCAGTTGACCTATTACGACGTCAACATCCTGGCCGACGACAACCGGTTATACGGCATCTTGCGGGATGTGGCCGCCCGGTTCCATGACTTCCGCCTGCAGGCCGGGGCCGTTCAGATCACCCTGCCAGAGGTCCACGTCTGGATCGGCGAGGGAGGCGAGATCAACGTCAACCGCATCAATCGCGAAAGCCCGGGACGCATGCTGGTTTCCGAACTGATGATCATGGCCAACTGGCTCATGGGGCGTTTTCTCAAGGAACGCGGTCTGCCGGCGGTGTTCCGCTCGCAACCCGAAGCCAGGGAGCGGCTGTATCGGGGTGATTCGGGCAGCCTGTTTCAAAATATCATGCAGCGCCGCCTGCTGAACCGCTTCGTTTTGAGCCATGCACCGGAAACGCACGCCGGGCTCGGGCTCGATACCTATGTGACCGCCACGTCCCCCATCCGCAAGTACTGCGATCTGGTGACCCAGCGCCAGATCCGGTCGGCCTTCGACCTCGAGGTTCCCTACACGGCCGCGGAAATCGATGCGATCATCCACCAACTCCAAGTCCCCATGGGCCAAGTGTCGCGCCTTCAGCACCGTCGCGTGCGCTACTGGATCTTGAAGTACCTGGAACAGCGCGTGGGGCGTAAAGAGGAAGCCATCGTCCTGGCCAAGCGCCGCCGGAGCTACCAGGTGCTGATTCCCGAATACATGATCGAGTGCGACATCCCGTTCACCAGCGGATTGGCGCTCAAGCCCGAAGATACGATCCAGGTGGTCATCCAGCGCGCCAGCGCCCGCCGCGATGTTCTGAACGTCTTCGTGGGCTGATGCGGGAATGATACGACGGGGCAAGTCCTCAAAAGAGTTTGGTCCGCTGACCGATCAACCGAAGCGGTCGTCCGGCCCTCTGTCGTCTGCCCTCTGCCCTCTGTCCTCTGCCGTCTGACTTCTGTCGTCTGCCCTCCGCCGCGATCTGCGCATCATCAGCCGTTCTCAACGTCCGCCAGGAATCCTTCCACCAGCCGCGTGAATTCCGCCGGGAACTCGAGCGCCAGCATGTGGCCGGCCCGGGGCAGGATTACATGCCGGGCATCGGACATGTGCCGGGCGAGGAAATCGCCGTATTTAGGCGGCGTCAGGCGGTCTTCGGCGCCCGAGACCACCAGGGCCGGAAGCCCAATTTCGGACAGGTGCGCCATGATGTCGAACCGGTCGCAGGCGCTGAAATCGCCGTGGGTGACCTCCGGCGGCGTCTGCCGGAACCCCTCGCAAACCGCTGTGCGCAGGGCGGGCGATGCGGTAGGCCCAAGGGACCAATCGCCGAGCAGGTCGGCGGCCCGGGACGGTTCCCGCAGCAGCTTTTCGAGGATGGCCGGTGCCACCCGCAGGCGGGCGCCGGTGCCGACCAGGACGATCTTTTTCAGCCAGGCCGGCCGGCGCAGGGCCAGGACCTGAACGATGGCACCCCCCAGGGAGTGTCCCATCAACGCGACGCTGGCCAGCCCAAGGGCCTGGATCATGCCGGCGATATCATCGGCGTAAGCCTCGACCCGGCTGCGGCCCGCGCCGGAGGATCGGCCGTGACCGGGCAGATCGACGGCCGCCGTCCTGACCCGGCGCGAGGCGCGCAGGCCCTCCGGCCAGTGGGTGTGACGGCCGCCGGAGCCGTGCAGGCACACCAGCGTCAGGGGTGCCGCCGCCGCGCGGCTCAGGGAGTAAAACAGTTTTTCTTTTCCGCTGGCAACAAATGGCATGGCATGTCCTGCCGTGGTCAGCGCGGAGTCTTGCGGCGCTCTTTGACCGGCATTTCCATTTTGAGGCGCTTCATTTTGCGCCACAGAGTCGTCGGGTGGATGCCCATCTCATCGGCCGTGGCCTTGCGGTTCCAGGCGTTTCTGACCAGACTCTTGTAAATGAAGGCCCTTTCGACGGTCATCAAAGACCCGTTCGCGGCTCGTGGGGTATGGCCCGAGGGGCGGGAGGCCTGGTTTGATTTTCGAAACAGGTTTTCCGGCAGGTGTTCGATCTTCAGGACGCCCTGCGGGCAAACCACCAGGCAATATTCGATGATGCGCTCCAGTTCCTGCGTATTGCCCGGAAAATCATAGCCCATCAGAATCGACAGCGCTTCCGGCGCTATCCCCTCGATGGTTTTGCCGTTCAGGTCGTTGTACTTCGCGATGAGGTGATCGGCCAGCGGCGCAATGTCTTCCTTGCGTTCGCGCAAGGGGGGAATCCGGAAGGTGACCGTTCCGATAAGCTCATGGAGTTCCTTGTCGAATGAGCCCGCGGATGTGTTTTCGACCAGGTTCTTTTGGGTGGCGGCCACGATGCGCACATCGGCAGCGGCCGGGCGACCGGTTGCCGGCGCGCCATCGGTAGCGTGCCGGAACACCAGTGCGAGACGGTGCTGAAGTTTCGGCGGCAGCGCATCGATGTCATCCAGAAAAAGGGTGCCGCCGGCCGCCAGAGCCATCCGTCCAGGCTTGATGCCCCGGTGGCCGGCCGCGGCGTCAACCGCGTGGCCGAAGAGTTCCGGCTCTATCAGCGTATCGGGCAGCGATCCGCAGCACAAGGTGACCAGCGGTCCGTTTCTGCGGCCGCTCAGGGAGTGAAGGGCTTTGGCCAGGATTTCCTTCTCGGTTCCCCGCTCGCCTTCGAGCAGGACCGGGATTTCTTTCTCGGCGACCATTTCGAGCATATCGATCAGTCGCAGCATTTTATCGTTCTTGCTGACGATTTCCTCAAAAATCTGTTTACCGGCCAGTTCACGGCGCAGCTGCTGCACGTCGCTCAGATCCCGGAAAGTTTCGACGGCGCCGATGGCGCGGCCCAGAGGGTCTTTGAGCACCGCCGTGCAACTGCTCACGGGAATCTTTTCATCCGCGGCGTTGACGATCGTCACGCTCGATTGCACGACGGGCGCGTCTTCTTCCAGGGCCTGCTGGACGCTGCAGCCCCGCTGGCAGATGCCGGTTTTAAAGATTTCCCAACAATGGCGGCCGACGGCTTCGGTGCGGCTGAAACCGGTGATTCTTTCAGCGGCGCGGTTGAAAAAGGTGATCACCCGGTTCAAATCAACCACAAAGACACCGTCGCCAATGCTGTCGAGGATAATACGGGCGTGCTCGGCGGAGGGCAGGTCCATAGCGGCCTTTCTTTGCTCTCTGGGAGGGTTAACGCGCCAGTGATCCGGGAAGAGAACGTGATGTATCCTTTGTGACGGCCTTTTGTCAATATTGAGTTATTGCCCTTGACCAAACCTGTCAAATAAACTACAGACTATTTTGAAAATAAATCCGATTCACGAAGGCGGGGCGCAGATGGGCATACAGGAGCGCAAGGAGCGGGAGCGGGAAAGGCGGCGGCAGCAGATCATCGTGGCCGCCAAGAAGGTGTTTTCCGAAAAAGGGTTCAACAAGGCCACCATGGATGACATCGCCGGTGAGGCCGAACTCAGCCCGGGAACGCTCTATCTTTACTTCAAAAACAAGGAAGAACTCTACGCCTCGCTGTCGCTCAGAATTCTGCAGTACCTTCACATCCGGGTCGAGCACGTTGAAAGCGCGAAGGATCTCAACCCGGAACAAAAATTGGATGCGATGATCGCGGCCATGTATGATGTCTACGAGTTCGATCCGCTCGTGATCATCAACATGTTTCACCTCCAGTCGAGCGAAACCTTGAAGAATCTCTCGCCCGAACTACTGAAGGAGATAAAGGAACTCTCGCGCCAGTCGATCGGCGGCATGGCGCGCATCTTCAAGGAGGGCGTCGCCTCCGGGACCTTTGTCGCCATGCATCCGGTCGCGCTTTCCGATATTTTCTGGTCGCTTTTTTCAGGGGTCGTACTGTGGACGAGCAGCAAACGCATCATCAACGCCGATAAGGATTTCCTGCGCGAAACCCTCGATCTATCCTTCGCTATTTTCAAAAAAGGCGTCATGCGCGAAAAAGCCGCGTGATTTCATCCACTTCGAAACGGGGCCACGGCGCCGGGCGCTGGTGGTGCCAGGCCTCGATTCCGGTTCCGGGCTCAAGGATTTCGCCGATGACGCCGACCTGGATGCCGGCCTTGTCCAGGTCTTGCAGCAGGCGCTGGCAGGCACCGGGCCGGCAGCTGATGAGCAGGCTGCCCGAACCGATCAAGCCCAGCGGGTCGAGGGCCAGGAGCGCGCAGATGCGCTGTGTTTCAGCATAGACGGGAATCTTGTCCATGTCGATGCGGATGCGGTGGCGGCCGGCGATGCTGAGTTCTTCCAACGCGGTGGCCAGCCCCCCTTCGGTGACATCGTGCATGGCGCTGACACCCCCGGCCGCCACCGCCAGCGCCGCTTCGGGCACCACGCTGATGCTGTCCAGAAACCGGCGGCAGGTTTCGATGACGGCCGACGGCAGGCCAAGGTCTTCCAGGCGGGGGCCGAATTCACGGGCGATGATGGCCGTGCCCTCGACGGCGACGGCTTTCGTCATCAAGACCAGGTCCCCGGTTTCCACACCGCATTTGTCGATCAGCCCGCTTCGGGCAACGGTTCCCGCCATGGTCCCGGTGATAATCGGCCGGGTGACCGCATCGGTTATTTCGGTGTGCCCGCCGCACAGCGTGATGTTGCCGGCGCGGCAGACCGCGCTCAGTTCCGCCATCACCTCCCGGATGATATACGCGCTGGTGCCGATCGGAAACATCAGGGTGGCGAGGAACCAGCGTGGGGTGGCGCCGGCGGTGACGATGTCGTTGGCGTTGACCAGCACGGCGAATTTGCCGATGCTCTCGGTGGCGAAGGTGATCGGGTCCGATTTGAGCACCAGGACCTCATCGGTGCGGATGTCGATGGCCGCGGTGTCCTCGCCGATCCCCGGTTTGGTCAACACGGCGGGATCCTCGATGCCGAACTGCACCAGAAACTCTTCCAGCAGGTCATTGGGGAGTTTCCCGCCGGGCAGGGGCCGTCCGTGCCGGACGATTTTGCGGATGTCCGAAAGGCGCGCCACGGTGAAGTCGCTTGATTCGTCGGCCGGTGCTGGCGGCCGGCGGCTGTCGAGCAGGACGGTGATGGCGCCGGCCTGCTTTCCGGCTTCGATGTCGATCGGGTAATCGCCCACCATGAGAACTTCCCCCACGTCGAGGTTCAGGCGGCGGGCCGCCAGGCGGATGCCGTCGCCGCTCGGCTTGGGCTCGACCGGCTCGTCGCGCGTGACGATCAGGTCGAAATCGGCGCCCGCGATGCGCTTGAAATTGCGCAGTGCGCGCAGGACCGACCGGCGGCTGTTGCGGGTGACAATCCCCGTTTGTACCCCGACCGAGCGCAGGTAGCCCACCAGGTCTTCGGCGCCATCGTTGGGTCGGGCGTCGGCCGCGGCGGCCAATTCGAACCGGTCCACTGCCGCCAGAGCTTGCTGCCGTTCGTCGGCCGACGGCAGCTTTTCGATGTACTCGAGCAAATAGCTGTCGGCAGGGCAGCCGATTTGGCGCTTGATGACTTTCAGGTCAAGCGATTCCGGCCGGGTGAGGGTGCCGTCGAAGTCAAACAGAACCGCACGGATGTAGCGGGGATTTTTTTTCATGTCAGGTCCCGGTTTGGTGGCCGCGGGGTGCATCGCACGCAAACCCCGCGCGATACGCGGGGCGCGGAAGCCATGATACGCGCCGGGGACAAAAAGTCAAATGATGCGTCACCCCACAGTGGCAATTATTACGGTATGAAGATTCTGCTCATTTATCCTTATTTTCTCCAGGAGCGCGTCAACGTCGATGAGATCAGGGTCCTGCCGCAGGGGATTTTTTTTGTGGCGGCCTTCTGCCGGCAGCACGGCTACGATGTCGAGATCCTGAACTGGCACGACATCAACCGCCGGCCGCAGGAAATCCGGACGACGCTGCGGGAAAAAAGGCCGGACCTGATCGGGTTTTCGATCCTGCACGCCAACCGCTGGGGCGCCATCGACATCGCCGCCATCGCCCGCGAAATCGATCCGGCCGTGCGCATCGTCTGCGGCGGCATCGGCGCCACCTTTTTGTGGAAGCACCTGCTGGAGCGCTTTGCCGATATCGATTACGTCGTGCTCGGGGAAGGAGAAACCGCTTTCCTGGAACTGGTCCGCTGCCTGGAATCCGACCGGCCAGGCGATATCGCGGCCATCGGCGGCATCGCCTGGCGGCGCGAGGGCCGGCCGGTTTGCAGCGGTTTGGCCAAAACGGTGGCCGATCTCGACACGCTGCCCAACCCGGCCCGCTTCTACCGCTATCAGCATGTGTCGCTCACCCGCGGCTGTCCCGGAAGCTGCACCTTCTGCGGTTCGCCCGGATTCTGGCGGCGCACGGTCCGCTTTCACTCCGCCGCCTATTTCGTGGAGCAGTTGCGCCTCTTGGTCGACCAGGGCGTGCGCCATTTTTTCTTCTGTGACGACACCTTCACCGTCAACGGCAAAAAGGCCGTCGCAGTGTGCCGCCGGATCCTGGAGAGCGGCCTCGACATCACCTGGCAGGCCATTGCGCGGGTCGATATGGTCAACGAGGAAATCCTCTACTGGATGCGCAAAGCCGGCTGCATTCAAATCAGCTTCGGTGTGGAAAGCGGCTCGGCGAAGATTCGGCGCCTACTGAACAAAACCTTCACTACCGGCCAGATCGAACGGGCCTTTGCCCTGACAGCGCGTTACGGCATCTTGTCCCGGGCCTACTTCATCTATGGCTCTCCGGGCGAGAGCGACGAGACCATCGGGGAAACGATCGAGCTGATGCGCCGCATCAAACCGCTCGGGGCCATTTTCTACATCCTCGACCTTTTTCCCGGAACGGCCCTCTACGAGCTTTATCGGCGGGCGGCTGGCGTCACCGACGATATCTGGGGCGAGCGTATCGAAGACATCCTGTACTTCGAAACCGATCCGGACTTGAGCCCGGCGCAGGTCCTTTCCTTCGGGCAACGGCTGCGGGCCGCTTTCCACGAAAACCTGCCGGAATTTGCGCGGTCGCTCGACCTGGTGGACGTGAAGGATCTCCACCCGCTGCATGCCGATTTTCTGTCGCGCCTGGCGCTGACCTTCGACCAGGGGGACTACGCCGCCATCGATGCTATTGCGGACAAGCCGCGGTTGGCCGAGTTCCTGTACCGCAAGGCGCTGAGCTTTCATCCCGATGTGCGGGCATATCTGGGTCTGGGCATCGTGCTTCAGAAAGCAGGCCGGCACGCTGAAGCGCGGGATATCCTCCTGGAGGCCGTTAGCCGGTTCCCCGGCCACAAGCACCTTGCCATCGCCCTGGGTGTCAGCCTCATGAATTTAAACCAGTTCGACCACGCCTTGACCTGTCTGCTCCCCCACCGGCAGGACCGGCAGGTGAAGGGATACCTCAAGGAATGCTATCGCGCCCTTGGCAGACCCGTTGAGCCGGTTTAGCCCGTTGAGATCGTTAGGCCCGTTGACCGGATCAGCGGGTGTGCCGACCGCATCCCCCGTAGGGGCGGACCTGCGTGTCCGCCCTCTCCATCCAAACAAAAAGGGCACGTCTCGTTTTGCCGCGAGCGTGCCCTTCCTGCTACTGAAAACGGTACTCTACACCACGGTTACATTGACGGCCGCCGGACCCTTCTGGCCCTGTTCGATGTCAAAGGTAACGCGGTCACCTTCATGAAGCGTTTTAAAACCGGTGGCATTGATACCCGAATGATGCACGAACACATCGGTCCCATCTTCGGATTCAATGAAACCATAGCCTTTTTTCTCGTTGAACCACTTCACAGTTCCATTCGCCATAGTGACAACCTCCTTTCTTTAAAAATTCCCATGGTCCCCGACTGCAGGTGCCACTGTGACAAATGGAGCTTACCTTCAGTGCGAAACCGGCCCGTCAATTAAGAGCGGACCTTTATTGATTGTACAACATAATACTCTAATTATTCAAAAAGCCAAGCAGAATTTTCCGGTCAGGCGGCCGTGCGATCGAACTCCTCCATCAGGGTTTGCATCAGTTCCTTTACCGACACGATTTTGTCGACCCGGTAGGCGTTTTTTCCCGCAAAGGCAAATCCATGTTTGAGTTTGCCCTTGCGCGCATTGCCCAGCGCCAGGGCGATGCAAAAGGGACTTTTGCTTGAATCACAGGTCTTTAAGCAGTGAAAGGGACATTTGAAGGGTTTCTTTTTGCCCTGCGCCACGGCTTCGGTGAACTCGTTGCGGATGGCTCGACCCGGCATGCCGACCGGGCTCTTGATCACCACCATGTCCTCTTCCCGCGAGGCGACGTAGGCCTGCTTAAAGGCGTCGTCCGCATCACATTCATGTGTGGCCACAAAGCGCGTGCCCAGTTGAACCCCGGCGGCGCCCAGTTCGAGATAGGTGTGAATGTCCTTGCCGCTGTATATGCCACCGGCCGCGATGACCGGTATCTTTTTCTTGTGCTCGGCTTCATAGGGCTTGAGCGCCGCGATCACATCCGTCACCAGATGATCGAGCGTAAAACCGGGATCGTCGATCTGATCGGCCTTGAAGCCGATATGCCCGCCGGCTTTGGGGCCTTCGACCACCATCGCATCCGGCAGGTAATTGAATCGGGACAGCCATTTCTGGCAGAGGATTTTGGCCGCCCTGCCCGAGGACACGATCGGTGCCAGCTTGGTTTTGGCCTTGCCGACCAGGTATCCCGGCAAATCGAGCGGCAATCCGGCGCCCGAAAAAATGATATCGATGCCCTCTTCGATGGATGTCCGCACCATGGCACCGAAGTCGGTCAGCGCGACCATGACGTTGACGCCCAGAACGCCGTCGGTCATTTTGCGCGCCTTCCTGATTTCGTTGCGCAAGGCCCTGATGTTGGCTTCGGCGCTGTTGGTTGTAAAATCCGGTTCGTGTATGCCCGGGACGGCCGCGGAGATGACCCCGATGCCTCCTTCGTTGGCAACCGCGGCGGCCAGCCTCGCCATCGATATGCGCACGCCCATCCCCCCTTGGACGATGGGCAGACGGCTGACGAGGTCCCCGATCCGCAATTCATTGAGTTTCATGGAGTATGCCTTGGTGGAGGTGCGTTGCAGCGATGTCACCGGCTCGTTCCCACTCGTGCGAGGCCGCCGGTCATCAGTTTTCAAGTTAAACTCTCATCTTAGAAGAGCATGCGGCTGGTGGCAAGGCGGATGGATTATTTTACAAAAGTTTTACAAACCGGGTGGCGGTGTTCATCTGCGTCTGCAAGCCAGGGCGAGCCTGATTTTGCAAAATTCCGGCCCGCCGGCCGATCACCCGCCCATGAATCCACCGGGTGATGCGTCGGGCGGGTCGGGATCGAAAACGTAGCCCACCGAGCGCAGGCTCTTGAAATGCTGCGGTGCGCGAGGATTCTCCTCGAAATATTTACGCAGGCGCACGATGAAGTTGTCAACCGTCCGGCTCGTGATATTGCGCGTGTACCCCCAGCCGACTTCGAGCAGGATGGCGCGCGAGAGAGGCTTCCCGCGATTGGCGATAAACAGTTTGAGAAGCTTGGCCTCCTGCTCGGTCAGCGTGATCCGGCCCTGTTGGCAGGTGGCGGTGCTGGTCTGGAAATCAATCGTGTTCCCGCCGAACCGGTAAACAGCCTCGCCCAGTATGCCGGACTGCGTTTCGGCCTGGTTCCAATCGGCCCGTTTGAGCAGCCGATCCACCCGCAGCAGAAACTCCTCCAGGTTGAAGGGTTTGGTCAGATAGTCGTCCACGCCGCAGGCGAGGCCCTTGATGATGTCCTCGGAGGCGGCGCGGGCGGACAGTATCAGGATCGGCAGACGCGCGTCCTCCAGCCGGATGGCCTGCAATACGGAAAGTCCGTCGATGACCGGCAGCATAATGTCGAGCACGATCAGGTCCGGCCGGATTTCCTTCCATTTCCGCAGACCCTCGGGTCCATCGCCGGCACTGACAACCCGATAGCCCTGCAACGACAGGTTCAGTTTCAGCCCTTCGGCGATGTGGGCGTCATCCTCGATCACCAGGATGCATTTTTGGTCATTGGCATTCATACGGCTGAGCCCGTTGAGTCGGTTGAGCCGGTTGGCCCGTTGACTGTTGACCGGCTGATATCCTGATTAGAATCGCTGTTTTCCGCTTTGCAAGTGTCAAGTTTCATATTTCAAGTTTCCATTTTACTTAACCGGCACGGTGAGCGAGAACACCGACCCCCGGCCGAGGCCCGCGCTGTTCGCCTCGATTTTCCATTTGTGAATGCGGGCGATGTTCTGGACCAGGTACAGGCCCAGGCCGCTGCCTTTGGCGCTCATGTTCTCGGCCCGGCCGACCTGGTAGAATTTTCTGAAAATCTTGCGCAGCTCTTTCTTGTCGATCCCGATGCCGTTGTCCGCGAAACGGATGATGAGTTTACGCGGATGAATGCCAAAATCGATATCGACCATGGGCTGGGGCGAATCATTGTATTTCACGGCGTTGGTCACCAGGTTCATCAACAGCATGTCAAAAAGGGGCAGGCTGACCCGCAGCGGGGGCAGCTTCGCTGTGGGGGGGTGGACATGGACGGTGCCATTTTGGAAAAGATGTTTGTTATTTTTGATAAATAAGTCGATGGCCTCGGTCAGGTCGGTGGTGACGAAATCGTTTGCATAGCTCTTGCTTTCTATTTTGGCCAGGTTTAAGATCCGATTGATATTTTCGGTCAAACGGGCCACATCCGAAATCATGAATTGAATGTACTTGAGTTGATCGGCCCGCGCCAGATCGTGTTTGGAGAATGTCTGCAGAAACAGCTTCAGGGAGGTGACCGGGGTCTTCAGTTCGTGGGTGAAGTTGTTGATGAAATTGTTCTGGAGGCGATAAAGCTGGAGCATTTTCTGGCCATAGACAAAGATACCGAAAATCCCCATCAGAATGATTCCGACCAGAAGCGAGAGTACCAGAATGACGATCCATGTCTGTGAAGCCAGCACCTGGTCCCGGTCCAGGTTAAAACGCTCGATGACGGCCCGCAGGCCGATATTGGCCTCCATGTACCAGTAAATATAAAGAAAAAGCGACATGCCCAGCGCGGCGATGGACAGCAGAAATATGAGGATCGGGTGGATGACCCAGCGCGGTGAATTCATGTTGGTCGTCACCACAAAAAGATTTTCATGCAGCGGGTTTCCGTCCCCCGCCAAACGGCGGCGGGCTTGTCGTATCTGTTTGAAAACATCAATGCCCTCAACTTGCCGAGCGCACGACGCCACATTCATGAGGTGGACACTCAGGGGTGCCTGACAAGAGATCGCGGATGATCGCCGTCTGGTATCCTTTTAGTCAATAAGCCCAATTAACTCAATCATATTCATTTTTCAATTTGGAAAAATGCACCAATTGACATCAAAAAGGAGAACGGTATGAATTTGAAGGCGAAGAATTACGTGGCAAATCAAAAAAATGCCGCTGTCAACTCGTTGGCGGCCCGCACCGCTCTGCTCACCGGAAAGGGCCTGGACGAGGGGGCAATGCGGCGCGATCCGTCAATCAGAAAAATAAAGGCCACCATTCGCAAGGCCAATTTCCGGTTGGCCAGCATCGCGGCCCAGGAAAAATTAAACGCCGAAAGAATTCAGGATCGGGAGCGGAAAGCGGCGGAAAAAAAGACCGCGCCCGAGGCGCCGGCCGTGAAAAAGGGCACGGATGACGCCGGCCGCAAGGAAAAGAAAGAAAAGAAGAAAAAAATGGCCGTTTGAAAATCAGGCCGTTTTATGGTTATAAGGATGTTGGCCATCCATCTTAATGGCGGAAGGCACGCGGTGATTTCCGTCCACCGGCCTTTTCCCTTTCCGACGCGGGGGAAAAATCCAGGACAGGCAGGGGGACATGGCACCAGACATCGAAAACAACGGCGGCATCATCGGTGACTCCAAAAGGGTTGAGACCGATCTGCTCGAGTGCGCGGACATCAGTGACTTTCTGATGACCCACTCTCCCAACCCGGTTCTTGTCGGCCGGGCGGACACGACCATCAGGTACGTGAACCGGGCCTTTGAAAAACTGACCGGTTTTGGAGCGGCCGAACTGATCGGCACCCGGGCGCCCTACCCGTGGTGGCGGCCGGAAGCGGCAACCGAGACCCTGCAGGCCTTGAAAATCGCCATGACGACCGGACTCCACCGGGTCGAAGAGCATTTTCAGAAGAAAAACGGTGATCGTTTCTGGGTCGAGCTGACCGCCGGCCTCGTGGACAACGCTGGCGGGTCACCCTATTACATGGCCAGCTGGGTCGATATCACCGACCGCAAGACGGCCGTCGACGAACTGCGCGAATCCGAGCAACGCTACCGCAGCCTGGTCGATAACACCGCCCTCGGCGTGACCCTGATCGATCCCGATTTGAGAATCCGGACGATGAACCGGCAGATGTGCGAGTGGTTTCCGCACATCGACCCGGCCGAAGGTCCCCTGTGTTACCATGTCTATTGCGATCCCCCGCGGTTAAACAGATGTGCCCGCTGCCCGGCGTTCGAATCGCTTAGAGATGGCCGTGTGCACGAAACCACCCGCCAGACCCCCATCGACGGGGAATTGCGGTTCCTCCGCGTCGTTTCTTCTCCGATCAAAAACCACGACGGCCAGGTGGTGGCGGCCATTGAAATGATCGAGGACGTCACCGACCGGCGGCATACTGAAGAACGGATCAAAAACCTCTCGCGCCGGCTGTTGACTGCCCAGGAGGATGAACGCGGGATGATTTCGCGCGAGCTGCACGACAGTGTGGCCCAGGAGCTTTCCCTCGTGAAGATGGCCTTGGCGACCCTTCTGGAACCGTCGGCGGGCGCAACACCCGAAACCCACCAAAGATTGGCCCACCTGAACCAGTTGCTCGACCGCTCCATTTTATCCGTCCGCAACCTTGCGTACGGTCTGCGACCCCCGGGACTGGAAGACATCGGGCTGCTGCGGACCCTGGTCACCCTGTGCGAGGAATTCGCCGAGGGCACCGGCATCGACGTCGGTTTTCAAACCGCCGGCCTGAAAGATGTGGCCCTGGACCCCTTCGTTGACATCAATCTCTACCGGCTGATTCAGGAAGGCCTCAACAATGTCAGAAAGCATGCCGCCGCCAGCCGCGTGGTGATCAAATTGGTCGGCTCGCATCCCAATGTCATCCTGCGCATAATCGACAACGGCCGCGGATTCGATGTTCAGGCCCGCGAAAAGGCGCTGAACAACGAAAAGCGGATGGGATTGCGCAGTATGAAGGAGCGGGTTATGTTATTGCAGGGAATTATGGAGGTCCGCTCGCACCCGGGCAAAGGCACCAGTATTTATATCCGGTTTCCACATCAGGAGAAAAAAGGTGAGTCAAAAAAAAAGCGTTCTCATCGTCGATGACCACCCGCTGTTCAGGGAAGGGCTCAAGTCCATCGTGACGTCCAACCGTCAGTATGAAGTGGTCGGTGAAGCCGGCACGGGCAAAGAGGCCATCGAACTGGTGCGGCAGCTCACGCCGGATTTAATCCTGCTCGACCTGTCGCTGCCGGATGCCAGCGGGTTGGAACTGATCGGCGTCATCTCCAAATGCAGCGCCCAGACCCGGATTCTGATTGTGAGCATGCACGCCAAGATCGATTACATCGTCAAGGCGTTTCAGGCCGGCGCCACCGGCTACATTGTCAAGGGCTCGGCGGCCGAGAAACTGCTGCAGGGCATGGAGCACGTCCTGAAGGGCGACTATTTCATGGATACCTCCGTCTCTCAGCAGGTCGTCAAGAAGCTCGTGGGCTTGGGGCCCAAGGAAACCATGGCAACCGGCTCCAATTACGATGCCTTGACCGCCAGGGAACAGGAGGTCATGGCGCTGCTGGCTAACGGGCAGACCGTCAGCCAGGCCGCCGAAAGGCTCTTCATCAGTCCCAAGACGGTTGAAAACCACCGTTCCAGTATCATGCGCAAACTCGGGATCCACAAGACCCTCGATCTGGTGCGCTTTGCCGCCCGACTAGGGCTGATCGACATTGATTTGTGGAAGGAATAAGATCTCCGCAATTTGGTCACATTCTTCTGTCTTTTTCCGGGCATTCGGCCCATTTCTCCCGCCACCCGGCCGACCCCCGCGGGTAAATTCCCTGATCTGGGATTTTTCCCGTTCAAATTGAAGCCTCACGCCTATGGACATTACCCCGCAAGTCAACCATTTTCTATTAAAAGCGAAAATGCTCCGGTTAAGAAGAATATTTTATTAGGAAGATCGGGAAAGGGTAGGCGACGGTACCGCGGTCCGGCTAGACGACGGTATTGTCGCCAAGAAAAGCGAGTGGGCTGCGGCAGCGCGGGACCGACGTGGGCTGTGAGCCGTCCCTGTCCGCTAAGGGGAAAAACCTTATTGAGTTTTGGATGCGCAGCAGGGCGCCACAAAGGAGGGCTCCATGGCCAGTATCCTGATTGCGGATGACCACCCCCAAAACCGGCAACTGGTTTCAAGGGCGCTGCATTCGGAGGGCCATAGCATTACCGTGGTGGGGGATGTCAGTGGTGCCTGGCGGCATATCAACATTCGCCGGCCGGACATGGTATTGCTCAACTGTCTCTCCGAGGATTTCGACAGCTTCGAGCTTTTGCTCGACATCAAGCGCATGCATCCGGATTATCCGGTTCTGGTGTACGTCGCCGATACCAGCGAGGCGATCGACTCGCTCAAGGAAACGATCGGCTGCGTTTTGGCCGAAAAGCAGGTGAAAGTCCGGAGGGCCGTCGGCACGGGCACGCCGGAAACTAAAGGCGTATTGCCGGCTCCTTTCCGAAAAATACGATCGACCGGAGGTGTGGCCTCAAACGCCAGGAGGATGACAGATGCCAGTAAACCGACCCGAACGCCGGCGGCCCACCGAAGCACACGTCGGTTGCGACCGCTTAGGGCATGATATGGCTTTTGGCGATGGGCAAACAGTGCCGGCGCTTCGGCTGACGAAGGCCGGCGAGGAGCGACCGGAGCGAGTCGAGAGCGCTTTTTTCAGCGTGCTCGTGGCCGAGTGCAACCCGCCCATTTTGCAGGTGGTGGCGATGATGTTCAGGGCGCTCGGTTGCCGCGTCAGCACCGCCGGCGGGCTGAGAGCGGCGGGCAGCCACCTGGCCCGGATCTCGTTTAACCTCGTCGTCAGCGAATTCAATATGGGGAGGGTGAACGGCTGTCAGTTGGCGGCCTACGTCAAGGCCAGATCACCGCGGACAAGGGTCCTGATCATGACCGGTCTTTGCCAGTCCGAGGTCGCCACGGTGATGAGGTCTCCGGGTGTCGACGGCTGGATATTCAAACCCTTCGGTTTCGAGGAACTGCTCGATGTTCTCGAGGAAATGAAATTGCCGCGGGCGTGCCCCTGCTTCCATCAGACCAAATGGAATGCCCGGACAGCGCTGCCGGTGGAAACAAGTTGATACTCATCCCGAATGTCTTAAGGAGATACGCCGCAATGGCCAACAATTTTCGCGTGGATGTCATCGGGGGTGATTTAAAGCGGCTCAATCTGAAAATCCTGGGCGATTTCGACGGGGCCTCGGCCTTCAGGCTGCTCAACGTTATCGAAAAAAAGAGCCGCGCCGTTCGCCATATCACCATCGATACCGACGGCCTGAGAACGGTCGCGTCTTTTGGCTCGGACGTTTACAGGGCCCGCGTTTCGGCGATGAGCAGGGGGGTCACCCATATCGATTATACCGGCCGATACAAAGAGGCCCTGGCGGAGGAGTGAGTCCCGCGGCGGCGGCGCCGTCAAAGGGAAGCCGGCGGGGATTGGGGAACGATCGGAGGCAGCATGAAAACATCAGAGTTGGCCTACTTCAAGAACATGTTGAAAGATTGGCAGGAACAGTTGCTGCGCCAAGCGGACCACGCCATCGTCGGCTTCATGGAGGCGTCGGTGAATTCTTCGGATCTGATCGATCAGGCCGCCCTTGAAACCGATCGCGATTTCGCCTTGCGCATGCGCGACCGGGAAAGCAAACTTTTGCGCAAAATCAGAAACGCCCTGGCACGTATCGAGGCCGGCACCTTCGGCATTTGTGAAATGTGCGGGGAACCCATCGCGGTCAAACGGCTTAAAGCCCGGCCGGTCACCACGCACTGCATCGACTGCAAGAGAGTGCGCGAAACGCTCGAACGATCGATGGGGGAATAAGCCGGTAACCGGCGATAAAAATTACGGGGTCGGCCTGACGGTTCCGGGCAGGAGGCGATGAATGAACCCGCTGCAAAAAGAGCGGCTGCAAAGCCGCCGGACATGGGCGCTGCACGCCGAGTGCATCAAATTATCCGGCAAAAGTGATGTTTTCAATGCCACATCGATCAAGCACGCCGGCAACACGATGGTGCTGGTGTCCAGGAAAGCCTGCAAACCGGGCACCAATATTATCGTGCGGATGCTCGATTTTCCCCCGGCAACCGGTGACGAGGACGGCCCCCGGATCAGGGGCATGGGACTGGCCGAGGTGCGGTGGATCGAAGAAATCATGGACGAGGACGGACTGGCCTACGAAATGGGCATGCGTTACGTTTACACGGACTGATGGTCATCGAACGCAAAATCGATGCGCTCGCCTGCTGAAAACCGGCCATACCGAAGTTCCGTCAGGTTCTTCCGTTATGGCCGATTCCCGCTGGTCTCATCCCGTTTCCCACACTCCCGAATCCACCCCTTAATCATTTGCCGCTAATTTTCCACATCTCGAGTTGCGAGCGATAGCCCGCTTCGGTAGGGGCACGGCGCGCCGTGCCCCTACCGTTTACATGCCATGTTGATTTCCAGGCGACCGCCGGATGGTGGCGGGTCGTAGGCGCTCCCTGAGCAAAGAGGCCGCTTTGTGACGATCCCCGGCGCCGCGATTGACGTTGACAGCCGTCCGGTATTTAAATATGACAACAGCCACTTTGGCAAAAGCGGCCGGACGGCGATCGTGGTCGCCGGCGTGTCCCGGCTTTGCGCCGGCAAACGCGCGAAAAAAGGGGGGAAGAGGCATGGACATCCGTCAGGCGGCGCTGCGGGCCAAGCAGGCCGCCATTCAACTGGCGGCGGTCGACGGCGCTCAAAAAAACGAGGCCCTGGCCGAAATCGCGCGGGCGCTGGCCCGGCGTGCCGCCGACATCACGGCGGCCAACCGGGGCGACCTGGCGCGCGCCGAGCAGGAAAAACTGGCGGCACCCTTGTTAAAGCGGCTGCGCTTCGATGCGGACAAGATCACCGAGGCGTGCGGCGGCCTGGCCAGCCTGATCGGGTTGGCGGACCCGGTCGGGGTCACGTTGAGCGCGCTGGAATTGGACCGGGGACTGGAACTCTTCAAGGTGAGTTGCCCCATCGGCGTGATCGGGGTTGTTTTCGAGTCCCGGCCGGATGCGCTGGTCCAGATATCGGCCCTGTGCCTCAAGAGCGGCAACGCCGTGATGCTCAAGGGCGGCAGCGAGGCGGCCGACACCAACCGCATCCTGGCCGGGGTCATCGCCGCGGCCGGGGAAAAGGCGGGCATCCCCGCCGGCTGGCTGACCCTGCTGGAGACCCGCGACGATGTGACCGAGATGCTGCGCTTGGAAGACTGCATCGATTTGATCGTTCCGCGCGGCAGCAACGCCTTCGTGCAGCACATCATGCAAAACACGAAGGTTCCCGTCCTGGGCCATGCCGACGGCATCTGCCACGTGTACGTCGACAAGAAGGCCGATCTCGCCATGGCCGGCCGGATCGTGCTCGACAGCAAATGCCAGTATGTGGCCGTCTGCAATGCGGCCGAGACCCTGCTGGTACACCGGGAGGTCGCCGCCGCTTTTTTGCCGCAAATCAAGGCGGCCCTGGAAGAAAGAGGCGTGGAGATCAGGGGCTGCGAGGCGACCCGCCGGCTGATCGACGTCAGGCCGGCCACGCCCGAGGACTGGGGCACGGAATATCTCGACCTGATTTTATCCGTCAAGGTGGTTACCGGACTGTCCGAGGCGGTCGCCCATATCAACCGCTTCGGCTCGGGTCATACCGAGGTGATCGTGACCGCCGACCGCGAGCGGGGCGCGCGCTTCATGGACACGGTCGATGCGGCCGACGTCTTTCTCAACTGCAGCAGCCGGTTCAGCGATGGCTACCGGTTCGGGTTGGGGGCCGAGGTCGGCATCAGCACCAGCAAGATCCACGCCCGCGGGCCGGTGGGGCTCGAAGGGCTGGTGATTTACAAGTGGCGGCTGATCGGCAGCGGCCACATCTCAGCGGATTATGTTGGTCCCGCCGCGAAAGCCTTTACCCACCGCCCACTGAAGCAACATTTCCGAAACGGAAAAGAATAGGAAAGCCGGCCGGAATGTCAAAGGGGCCCGGCCGGCAAGATGCACCGGCGGGGTTCGGTTAAAATTCGGCCGGATCGACATCCAGGCTGTAGTCGATCCCCGGCATCTCGAACCCGTGGTGCTGCAGGAATTCCTGCCGCAACCCCTCGGTATCCGCCAGTTCGGCGATGCTGCCGGCATCGACCTTGTCCCAGAGTTCGGCCACCTTCCGCTGGATATCGGGGCGCATTTCGATGTCATCGATGCGGATGCGGCCGCTGTCATCCACGCGCAGCGGCCGGCCGCTGAACAGGTGGTCGCGGTAGAGCCGGTACATCTGGGCGATGCAGCCTTCGTGCCGCCCGCTGTCCTTCATGACCCGGTAGAGAAGGGCGATATAAAGCGGCACGGCTGGAATCACCGCACTGGCCCGGGTGACCAGGGCCTTGTTGACGCTTATCAACGCCTTGCCCCCCAGCGGTGCCAGCAATCGATTAATGACGGCGACTTTTTGCTCCAGGTCCTTCTTGGCGGCGCCGATGGTTCCGTCGCGGTAAAGGGCCCGGGTGTGCTCCGAGCCGACATAGGAAAAGGCGACGGTCAGAACCCCCCGGCTTAGCAAATCGGCGGCGCGCAGGTTTTCCAGCCACAAGAGCCAGTCTTCCCCGCCCATCACCTTGACGGTCTGGCGGGTTTCTTCGGCGCTGGCCGGTTCGGCCGTCAGCGTCGCGATGGTGCCGGTGAGAAAATCGAGCGTTTTGGCGGTGAACGGCCGGCCGATCGGCTTGATGACCGAGGAATAAATCTCCCCGGTGACGGGATCCATCCGACGCGGGGCGGCAATGCTGTAGACGAGAAAATCGATGCGCCCGAGCCTTTCCTTGATCAGCCGGGCGGCATCGGCCTTGGTCGCTGCCGCAAACGCGTCGCCGTTGATGTCCCAGGCGCCCAGATCTTGCCGCGCGGCTTCTTCGCAAAAGGCCCGGCTGTTGTACCAACCGGCCGTGCCGGTGCGCCGTGCGCTGCCTCTTTTTTCGTATCCGATGCCGATTGTTGCGGCCCCGCAGGCGAAGGCCGAGACGATCCGGGCGGCCAGCCCGTATCCGTTCGATGCACCGACCACCAGCACGTTGCGGGGGCCATCGATTTTTCCGCCGGCACGGACGTAGTCGATCTGCGCGCGCACCTGCGCGGCGCACCCCGGCGGGTGGGCGTTGACACAGATGTTGTTCCGGATTCTGGGAGTGAGTATCATGGGTCTCAGTTAGGTCGGTTGGGTCAGTTGAGTCAGTTTGGTCGGTTGAGCCGGTTGGCCCGGTTATAAATCGCCGGTTTCCGCTTTGCGAGTTTCAAGTTTCCAGTTTCAAGTTTCCATTTACGCCCATGGTTTAACGAATAATGCACACTTCCGAGAAAGTAAAACCCACCGGTGCCCCCGGCGACAGCGCCCAGCAGAAATCCGCACTGCTGGTGGCCACCGTGACCTCCTTCATGGGGCCCTTCATGATATCGTCGGTCAACGTCGCCCTGCCGGCCATCCAGGCGGAATTCGCCGTCGATGCGGTGATGTTGGCCTGGATTTCCACCGCCTACCTGCTGGCCACGGCCACGGTCATCTTTGCGGTGTTTATCGGCCGTTCCCCGATCACGCCGGCCAACTACGACCTTTTCCTGCGCTGTGTCCGCATCACCTTTGCGGTCTTTACAGTTCTGTGCGCGGCCGGGGTCTTTTTTTCGATGATGCGCGGCCGGATCAGGGCGGGTGAGGAGCAAGCCGCCCGTGCGGGCCGGGGCGGAAACCGTCGCTAAGCATCCCGCCGATTTTTGACGGACCGGCCGGGCGCTGGGCAGCGGCGTTAGTAAGCACCATCGCTTCCGAAAAACGCTGAGTCGCAGCCCGGGCTGTCCGCGCCCGCCGGCCCGGCGGGGATTATACCGGTTCGCCGATCTGAAGGAGACAAACAATTTTTTGCGACAGGGTGTTCAGGTCGAACGGTTTCTGAATGAACCCGTCGCAGCCGTATTTGGCGATGGCGCCGGCCTTGCCGTCCAGGGCATACCCGCTTGAGAGCAGCACCTTCAGGGCCGGATTCACGGCTTTTAACAGGGCGCAGGTCTCCTTCCCGCCCAGATCGGGCATGATGTAATCCAGGATGACCAGCCCGATGCGGTCGCGATGACGCTTGCAGATCTGCAGCGCCTCCCGGCCGCCGGATGCCGCCAGCACCTCGTAGCCGAGCCGCTGCAGCATCTGGGAGCCGACCGCCAAAATCATTTTTTCGTCATCCACCAGTAAAATGGTGCCGGCACCTCTTTGAATGGCCGCAACGGGGCGCTCGGTGGCCGCCGCCGGCCTGTCCGTTGCCGGCAGGTGGATGTCGAAGGTCGTGCCCCGGCCTTCGGCACTCTCGACGGTGATGAAGCCGCCGTGTTTCTGGATGATGCCGTAAGCCGAGGCCAGCCCCAGACCGGTGCCGCGCCCCATCTCCTTGGTCGTGAAAAACGGCTCGAAGATGCGCCCGCAGGTGACGGCATCCATACCGATGCCCGTATCGATTACCGATATCTTGACATAGCGGCCGGCGGAAAGTTTGTAGGGCGCGATGGCACGCGCGTCGAGTACGACGTTGGCCGCCTGAACGCACAGGGTGCCGCTGCCGGGCATGGCCTGCCAGGCGTTTATGTAAAGATTCAGGAGCACCTGCTCGATCTGGCTGCGGTCGGCGGTGACCAGCCACAGATCGGGCGGCAGTTTTTCCTGGATGACGATTCCTTTCTGCATGCGCCCGAACATCCGGTTTTTCTCCCGGATTACCGCTCCCAGATCGAGCGCTGCGACCTCGTACCGGCCCCCACGGGCGAAGCCGAGCAACTGCCGCGTCAGATGGGAAGCGCTACGCACGTGATCTTCGACGCCCTTGAGATTTTCGAAATGCGGGTGATCGGCGGCGATATCGGCCAGCATCAGCGAGGTACGACCCTGTATCCCCATCAGCAGATTGTTGAAGTCATGGGCGATGCCGCCCGCCAGGGTACCGATAGCCTCCATTTTCTGGGCCTGAAGCAGTTGCTCCTGAAGAGCCTTGGTTTCGGTGACATCGCGGGAGACTATGACCAAGCCGATAACCTCCCCGCTGCCATCCCTGAAGGGGCAATAAGCGACTTCCAGAAAACGGTTCCCGATACCGGCGAAATCAAACCCCAACCGAAAGGTGACCTCCTCTCCAGCCAGGCAGCGATCGATATACGGCTTGATGTCTTTTTCGTATCGGTCACGGCCGACCAGGTCCTCAACCGAGGTGCCGATGATGTCGGCGCGACTTTTGCCGTGCGCCTTCAGGTAACTGTCACTGACGGCTTGATAGACGGTGCGCCTGTCGACCAACGCCATTAAATCCTTCGAGGTGGCGACGATTTTCTCGTATAGGCGCAGGTTTTCCTCGATACGACGCCGTTCGCGAAGCTCGCGGTGAAGTTTTTCATACAGTTGAACGTTGTCGTGAGCGACGGCGGCCAGACCGGCAAAGCGCTCAAGGACCGAGATTTCGGTTTCGTCAAACACTTTCCTTTCACCGAAGTATCCCAGCCCGAGGACCCCGGTCACCTGTCGGCCGGATTTCAGCGGAATGCCGACCACGGAACGCAGATCGCTGAAACAAAAATCCAAAATCCTATCGGGCCAACTCGGGTAATCGTCGACCGTGACCGTTCGCGCGCTTTGCCAGACCTTGCCGGTCACACCCGTGCCGGGGCCGATGCAATAGCCGATGAGTTTTTTGTACGCGCCGATGCCGTAGCGAAGGACCATCGTATCGGTGGCGGCGTTATGCAGATAGACATAGCCGTGCCCGGTTCCGGCCAGCCGGGCCGCCCGCTCGATGAGGTCCTGCAGGAGTTCGTCAATCGCATGGCGGCTGATAAGGGCCAGGGTCGTTTCGTGCAGGGCGGTCAAGTACTGGTTCTGCTTCCGGAGGATCTCCTCGGCCCGCTTGCGCTCGGTGATGTCCTCGGCGATGCCGGCCAGTCTGACGATCCGGTCCTGCCGGTCGCGGATGGCGTAGCCGCGGTCGGAAACCCAGCGCACGTCGCCATCGGGCCGCACGATGCGGTACTCCCGCTTTTCGACCCGGCCGGTTTCGACGATACGGGCAAGGGAAACCCGGGCAAAAGCCCGGTCATCCGGATGAATGCTGTTGGTCCATTCTTCGTAACGGTGGTAAAGGGCCGCGGCCGGTCGGCCCCAGATGACCTCGTAGGCGGGATTGACATAGGCCACCTGTTGCCGGCGCCAGTCGAATAACCAGATCGCCTCGCCCACGGCATCGAGGATTTCACGGTAATCCTGCCGGTTTCCGCGCCACACCGCCGCCGCCATTTTCTGGAACCGCCCTTCCAGCCGGACCGGCGCACCGATTCGTTCGCTGCGGCTGTCCCTTAATTCTTGCTCCAGCGCGGCGACCCGCTGGACGAGCTGGGCATGGGTTGGTTCGGCGGCCATCACATCAGCTTTCCGCTCAGTAGATACTCTGAATATTCCTTAGCCGGTTGACCATGTCGAGGATGTCGGATTCGGCGCGCTTGACAAAGTCGTCCAGTCTCGGGGTGCGGTCCTTGTCGAAGTCGGTCACGGTGCCGGCCAGTTTTATGTCGACCGGTGTGTCCGCGATCCTGAAATCGGCATCGTGAATCCCTTTGAGGATGCGGCGCATGGCGGCCCGGGCATTTTTGGGGCTGGTCATCGGCAGCAGGGTGAGGATCCGGCTGCGGTCGAGAGCGCCGATAATATCGGTGCGCCGGCTGACACGCATCAGGGTGTCGAGCACAAAGAGCAGGGCTTCGCCGCGTTCAACGGCGCCGGCCGCGAGGACTTCGGCCGGGGTGATTTTGTAGATGGCCAGCGTCAGGACCGAGAAGGGGGTGTCGTAGCGCAGGGTGCGGTCGATTTCCTTCTCCAGGAAAAAAAGAATGCTGTTGCGGTTCAAGATGCCTTTGGGCAAGGTGGTCTTGATCCTCTTTTCCTCATCCCCCGCCGTGGCGGCCGCCGGTTCCGCCGGGGCGGGCGCCTGGCTTTCTCCAGTCTCCTTTACCTCGATCGAGGCCTGAATTTTTTCGGTGAGGGTCTGGGGCCCGGCTCCGGTGGACATACCGGCGTGCGCCAGACCCGCCACCATCACCGGCGGGGCGGCACCCGCGGCGTCGACCGGACCGCGGTCGGCCGTCCAGCGGGATTTCAAGGCATCGAGGCATTCTTCCATTCGTTCCCCCAACCGCTCGGCCACCTTGTGTAAAATTTCGGTGCTCAGGTCCTTGCCCTTGAGCCGCTCGACCAGGGTCGTCTCGATCTTTGAAATCAGGCCGCGCAGGTGCTGGTCGCCGGCGTCGCCCTGCTTTTGGGCGGCATCGAAGGCCAGCTCCGAACCGACGCGTTCGATGTAATCGACCAGCAAATCGGAGAGAATGGTCTCGTCCCCGGATCCGCGGCGGATTTCGGAGGCCAGGTAAATCAATTCCGCCGCGCTTTTCGGGTCGCGGTTGACCTCCTCGATGAGGACATCGGCCGAAATTCCCAGCTGCTCGGCGCTTTTTTCGAGGGCCGTCACCAGATCCTCGCTCTGCAGTTCCTTTTTCAGCTCGCGGGTCAACTGGAGAAACTCGTGCAGCTGCATGCCTTCGGCCAGCAGGGCGGCTTTTATTTTCGGCATCAGGCGCTGCAGCTCGGCCGGTTCCGGCACCAGGCGCCGCAGGATCTGCGCCAGGCGCTGAACCGCGATTTTTCCCTGCTGGTACTCCTCGCAGATGAGTTGAATCAGGACCTGATCGGTGAGCGCCTGGGTCTCCTCTATGATCTCATGCTCGTTCTGGTAAACGATCCCTTCGGCTTTGCGGGCCGCAATGCCGTCGAGAAGGTTTTTCTTCATGGCAAAGACGGCATCGGCCAGTTCACTCAAGTCCGGTTTGGCGGCCGTCGCGGAAGACAGATCGATCTGCTCTCGGATCCGCTGCAGCTGGGCCATGATGACATCGCCGGAGGCCGGGGCCCCCGGTTCGCCGGAGCCTGCCGCCGCCTGGTCCGCCGCGATGATCTTCTGGGAGGCCCCCGTAGGGCTCTCGATGATGCTCTGCAACGAAAGGGACTTTTCCAGTTCCTCCATCAGCACGCTCTCGGCCATCAGCCCCAGCACCTCGTCGGTGCCGTGAACGGTGGTGCCGGAGGCCGGGGCGGCGGAGAACTGCTCGAACAACCGCCGGTCGACGACCTCGTCGTCGGCGGTGACTTTCTGGTAAAAGACGTGGTTTATTTTTATGCGGCGGATGCCCAGGTCGTCGCAAGCCGCCTTCATGGCCCCGGCGTTGAGATGCCTGGCAATGTCGTTGAGCACCCCGGCAAACTGGTTCAATTCCGACTCCGTCATCCCGTGTTCGAAGGAGATCGAGTGGATTTCGGCCTTTTTGAAATGGGCCAGCATTTTACCGGTGTTGATCCGTTGATCGAGCGGTTCTTCCTCGATGAAAAACTGTTCTTGATGCATGATCAGCACGATCGGGGAAAAAAGTGCCAGACCGCGGGTCGTCGTGGTGAAAAATTCGGAAAGGGCCTGGGCGGTGAACGGGTGGTCGATCGCGTACATTGCCGAACGGTTGAAGATCAGGGCGAAGGCTCGGCCGATCCGGTTGGAAATCTCCTTGGGGAGCTTTTTGACGGTCATGGATGACATTTCCTTGGTCCGGTCACAGGCGGTGCCGGCGTTGAAACTGTTCCAGGTCGGCCAGAAATTCCCGGCCGCCGGCATACCGATCCTGCGGATCGTAAGCCGTGGCCTTGGCCACGATCCGGTCCAGCTCCGGATCGAGGGCCGGGTTCACTTCGGAGGGTTTTTTCAGAAAGAAGCCCTGCCGGCTGAGGACCTTGTGTTTGAGGAGATCGGTTTTCTTCTTGAAGTCCGGCAGCGGCAGGTCCGTGACGAGCATCTGGTAAAACATGGTCCCCGCGGCATAGATATCCGCGCGCCCGTCAACGTCCTGGCCGAGAATCTGTTCGGGCGCCATGTAGAACGGGGTGCCGTGAACGGCCTTGGCGGCTTCGCTGTCGCCGTTCATAACCTGCACGATGCCGAAATCGGTCACCAGCGGCCGCCGGGAATGTTTCTCGATCATGATGTTGCCCGGTTTGATATCACGGTGGACGATGCCCTGGTCGTGGGCGTAACCGAGGGCATCGAGAACCTGGATCATGACCCGCAGGCTCGCCGGCAGCGGCAGGACGCGCCGGGAGGGGATCGGGTTTTTCTGGGCGAATTGCATATACTGGCCCAGGGTGTTGCCCTGGATCAGCTGCATCGTGATAAAAAGAAAATCCTCTGTGTCGCCGACCTCGTAAACCGGAATGATGTTGGGGTGGGAGAGAATGGCGACGGCCTCGGCTTCCCGCTGGAAAAGCTCGGCCGATTTTGCCGTGATCAAGCTCTTGGGAAGGACCTTGATCGCGATCTGACGTTTCAGGGTCTTCTGGAAGGCGATGAACACGATGGCCATGCCGCCGCGCGCCAATTCCCTTAGAATGGTCGAAGTCCCCACCCGCATGCCGATCAGGCGGTCAACGTCATATTCGGCTATGGTCGTCATCGCCAATACTCCCGTCGGTTGAGCCGGTTGAGCCCGATTGGCCCGTTGAGATCGTTAGGCTCGTTGGGCCGGAATAGCGGGTGTGCCGACTCCATCCCCCGTAGGGGCGGACCTGTGTGTCCGCCCTGTCCATCGTCACCATCTATCCATGGGTCATAGATGTTGGGCTTCGCTGTGCTCAGCCCGTTGAGCTTTCGGCAGACCGGTTGAGTCAGTTGAGTCGGTTGGGCTGATAATCCGGTTGATATCCATTTTAAAATTGCTGTTTTCCGCGTTGAAAGTTTCCAGTTTCAATTTAAAGTGTCACTTTAGCTTTTTGTGCATCTCCTCGTAGAGACCGGGGTCGAAGGTTCCCATTTCTTCGGAATGCGCCTTCCAGGTGTGCAGGCAGATCCTGGCGTCCGTGACATTTCCGTGCTGGATCGCATACTCGAAGCACTGCAGGCTGCTTCTGATCGATTTGTCGTAGATCTTTTGTTTGTACTCGTCATAGTCCGCCTGGTCGAAAACGCCGGCATCGATGGCATTGCTGCGCCAGACGTTCAGCGCGACGCGCGCGGCGTAAAAGCCCTCCTTGTCGATGGCGTACTTCAGGCGCCAGAGGCTGCTGTTGGCGGCCGACTTCAACTGTTTTTCGGTAATCGGGGGCTGAGGTGTCGCCGGTTCGCCAGGGGTGTCGATCGCCGGCAGGGTGCCGGAAAAAAAGCAAAGGGCGGCCCAGGTCAACAGGACCGAAAAAATCCGGGATGCTTTCAAAATTGGGGTGCCTATCTGTTTTCGCGATGAAAAAATCCTTGTATAATTGAATCATTATAGATGATTCCGCGCTTAAAATCAAAGCCCAACACGGCGGTTGGTTTGTATTCGTTGCCAAGGGCGGCATACAGCAGCAGGGCGATCCCGATCGCCAGCAGGAACCGCCGCCCTCTGCGGCTCACGCGCCAGGGCGGCAGGAAAAACGCGATGCACACGCTGCCGCACAGGAAAAAGGCATCGAGGTAGCGGACATTTTCAGGCTGCCAGGCGGGGATCAGGGCCACCAGAAAAAAATAGCCGCCCAGCGCGACGGCGACCGCTTTCAAGCGTCTGGGTGCCCGCCGGGCGGCATAGACGACCGCCGGCAGGATCAAAATGAACCCGAAAGGACCGAACCAGGAAAACCGCTCGTTGGCCCCCAAGGCGATGTGAAATGCGGCCGCCGCCCCGCGGCCGTCGAATACGGGCGTGACCAGGGTGTCATAGAAGTTTTGCAGCAGCCCGCTGATCGAAAAACCCATGGCCCAGTTTAACAGGCCATCGACCGGCGCCGTGACATCGATGCTCTGCAGCAGGTAGCGAATCGCATTGGCCGCCGCGCCCTGTAGCCCGTCGGTATTGTACGCCGCGATGGGCGGCAGCCGGCTGTTGCCGATGCCGGCGGTCGTCGCCAGGGAATATGCCCACGGCAGCAGTGGTGAAAAAACCAGGGCCGGTACCGCGACGATCGGCAGAACCGCCGGGCGAGCCGCCACCAGGTGCCACCAGGTGGCCAGGCCGTGACGGCGGAAAAGCAGCAGGGCGGCCAGTGCGGCCATCACCAGCGGAAATGCCAACTGCAGGGTAGTGGTCGAAATCATGAAGACCAGGCCGAGAACGAGACAATACAGGTCGCGCGTATTCGGCGATTCCACCGTGCGGTAAATGGCTAGGAGGCAGAAAAGGGCCGCGGCCGTCGGGATGTTGTCGTAGCCGGGCGATGTCGCCAAATACACCATGCGCGGCAGGCTGAGAGCCAGCAGGGCCACCGTGAAGGCCATTGCGGGCCAGGCATACCGACGGGACAGGGCATAGACACTGAAGCCGATCGACAGGTAGGCCGCGAATCCCAGCAGGCCGATCCCCGCATCGGTGTGACAGCGCAGAAACAGGTGCGGGAGAACCAGCGTGTTGGCCGATACCGGTCCTGTCGGGGGTGCGTTTGCCGCAGCGCAAAGCCCGGCCGGAAACAGGACCGGCCGGCGTTCAAATGTCAGCAAGCGCCCGAGCGGTTCCCGGTAAATCGTGCCGGGCGCTATGACGATGGCCGTTAGAACGAGGTAGCTCCAGACGAGCCCGACCACCAGGAAAGCCAGCGGGTGTCGTGACCACAGAGACCGGACGGAAGTCAGGGCCAGGTGCAATTCCGACCGGCGCCGCACGACCAACGCCAGTGCCAGTGCGGTGACAAGCCCTTCGATGACAATAGCGGCGGCCGGCAGATTGATTATAAAAGAGGCCTGGAAAACCAGAGAGAGCCCCATCAGAACGCTCATCAGGCCATAGGCGCCGGATTCGGCAATCGTGTTGCCGCACCGGCGGAAAAAAACGAAGCCGCCCAGACTCAGGATGACCAGCTCCGCTATGACCAGGCCCACAGCGCCGGCGGTTACCACCGGCACTTATCCTGAATAGAGGCGCCATTGCGCGGTTGCCGATCGCTCCGGTCCGCTTCGGGAATTGAGGTCACCCGCGGGGGACCAGGACGAAAACGGTGACGTGTGCTCATGGTTGCGATGGCTTTCGCTTCATGTCCGCAACGATCTCGATCATAAAATCGCGCATCTCGGTCGCCAGTCGCAAGCACTCGGGGCAGTAGATTTTTTTCCGCAGGTAGCCGTGCTCGTTGTTCTGGTGCCAGTACCAGCGCCCGTAAGGTGAGCCCTTGCAGAACTTCTTGCCGGTGTACTGGGCAATCGGACAGCCGAAGCACACCAGCATGTAATAAATCCTGCAGGGGGGGCAGTCCAGAATGCCGCCGTCGGATCCCTTGCCGGCGATAATTCGGTTCCATTTGCGGACCGAGGCTTCCATGATCTTGATTTTATCCATGTTCCCCCCTCTATCATGACCAGTGTCGTGTCATCGTTGGCGCGTCTTGATTGTCCCAGTCCGGTAATGGGAGACAAATCCAATTAGATGCACACCGTTCGGCCGGAAGAATACACGATCAGCGGCGGAGCCAGGCTTTTCCAGTACCGGCGCTGGACGTTCATGACCCGTTTCAAGGCATAGATCACTTGTTTGGAATTTGCGGTCGCGGCCATGTCGGCCACCGCGGTTTTCGTTGCGCCGGACAACTCTTTCAATACGGCCGCCACGCTGTCACCGATGGTGTGGACATCGTAGCCGCCTTCCAGAACGAGCACCAGGCGCCCGCCGCAGCAGGCCGCGGCGCTGTCGAGCAGGCAGCGGGTCAGGGCGGCGAAACCCCTCGGGGTCAGACGCATACCGCCGGCAGGATCGGCGGCGTGCGGATCGAAGCCGGCGGACACCAGGATCAGGTCGGGTTTGAACTCTGCGGCTACCGGCCTCAGGAGCGCCGGCAGGATCGCGGCATACTCCGCGTCCCCATAGCCGCCAGGGATCGGAATGTTGATCGAGTATCCCTCGCCGCGGCCGATTCCCGCATCGGTGAAGCAACCGGTGCCGGGAAAATGCGGGTACTGATGGATGGAGACGAACAGGACCCGGTCGTCTTGTTCGAAGATGTGCTGGGTCCCGTTGCCGTGGTGGACATCCCAGTCCAGGATCAACACGCGGTCCAGGCCGAGAACCTTGCGGGCATAAGCGGCCGCCAGGGCGATGTTGTTGAACAGACAGTACCCCATGGCACGATTTCTTTCCGCATGGTGCCCGGGTGGCCGGACAAGGGCGAAGGCATTGGCGAGGCGGCCGTCTGCAACCCGCGCGACGGCCTCCAGTACGCCGCCCGCGGCCAGGCGCGCGGCACGGCAGGAGCCGGTCGAAGCGATGGTGTCCGGCGTCAGGGCGGTGACATCGCGCCGGGCGGTCGCGGCGAGCTTCTCAAGATGGGCGACCGAGTGGACCAACAGGATCTCTTTGTCCGTGGCCTCCCGGGCCTCGATGAGGACCAGCCGTCGCCGCAGGCCGCTTCGATCCAGCATGCTGTGGATGGCTTCCAACCGCTTGCGGTTTTCCGGGTGGCCTTGCGGGGTGAGGTGATCCAGAAAGGCCAGACTCCTGACAATGCCGGTTGTCGGGCAAAATGGCGCCAGGGGAGTATCTGTGGGTTCGGCCATTGGCTGTCAATTTACCTTAAATATTTCTGGATTGGCTCTCAATGGAAACTGGAAACTCAGAATCCGCACTCCGTCACCCCGTATCCCGCACCCCGCAACTCGCCGGCCGTCGCCGGGTTCTTAAAATGTGCAGCGGCGGGGCGTGCGGTTTCCCTACCGGCGGTGGTTTTAAAATCGGGTCCGCTTGGGTCAATTCGTAGGGGCGAAAAATTTTTCGCCCCTACCGGGATTCGGACCGACGCAACGGGCTCAACCGGCTCAACCGACTCAACACGGGACCGTAAGCACCTCACACGGTGCCCGTCGCAACAGGGCTTCCGTCGTCGAGCCGATCAGGAGTTTTTGGAGTCCGTGACGCGGCCGCACGCCGACGACAATCAGGTCGATGGCGTTGGTGGCCGCATAATCCATCAGGCTGTCGGCCGGGTTTCCCTGCAACACCACGGTCGTGAAAAAGGCGCCGCGGCGAATATACTCAGGCAAACGGTGAACCAGGCGCCGGTGCAGATGAGTCGTCAATGTGTGCTGGACATCGATATAGGACCCGGCGGCGGGTTCGGGCGGGTTTTTTATTACGGGAGTTTCGATCGTGTGCGCGAAATGGAGCCGGGAGCCGAAACGGCGCGCAAAGGCGTACGCGCAGTCAAACAGCTTGTCGGTTCCGGCCGTCAGGTCGCAGGCCACCAGGATGTTCTGCAGCGCACCGCCGGCCGCTGATGGCGGCCCATGCGGCGCGGCGGCCCGCGTTGCCTGGACCACGAGCAGCGGCCGGGTAAGGGATCTGGCCAGCGCCTCGACGATCGTACCCCCCAGCAGGCGTTTCCAGCCCGAGAGCCTGTAACTGGCAGCCATCACAAGCCCGATATCATGATCGTGGAGGTACACCTCGATCGCCTCGACCGGGTCCCCGGCGCGGATGACGGCGTGCCAATCGATCGGGCGCTCTGCGACCAAGTCCGCTATCCTCCTGCGGGCCTTTTCGACCTGCTCCGCCGCGTCGGCGCCCGGACTGCAGACGGCCTCATCCGGCAACCGGCTGCGGGGAACGTTCAGCGCATGAAAAACGGCGATCCGGGCACCGAAACCCCTTGCGATGCCGGCGGCATAGTCGAGCACGGCGGGCGAAAACCGCGAGAAATCGATCGCGCACAGGATGGTGTTTATCTCGATGGTCATTGGGCGGTATCCCTCGACAGCGGCGTGAGGGGGTGTCTAATGACTATTTTTTATAACACGGGCCATGACCGTTTAACACGAGGGAGTTAGTGGAAATCGCGGTTAATGAGTGTTCAAAGTATAATTGTTAAAGCATCACTTCAGCTTGGCGGCGGCCGGCAGCCGGCTTTTTTCGAATGATCAGGCGGTCATCCCTCCGCGGCTGATCTCATCGCGCCTCTTCGCCGTCCGGCGTCCAGTTCCGGATCTGGATGTGGTGCGGAAAAGCGTGCGGTTTGTAGACCGACTTTCCGAGCAGGACCCGCAGGCATTCCTGAATGTTTTCCGACATCGTGGGATGCGGGTGCACGGATTTCAGCACATCGTCGATACCCTTTTCCTGGTCCATCAACAGGGCGATGGACATGATGGTCGTGGAGGCCTGGGGTCCGGCCGCGCGCATTCCCAGAAGCATTTGCTGGTCGTCATGGCTGACGATGATTTTAACGAAACCGTCGGTCGCCTGCATGGCGATGGCCCGGGTGACCAGGGCATTGGAATAGACCGCCACCCGGTAGGGGATCTTTTTCTTACGGCAGCCCTGCTCGTTGAGACCGACGGCCGCCACCGCCGGCTTGAAGAACATGACGGTGGACATGTTGCGGTATCTGAGCGGCCATCTGATGGCATTGAACATGTGTTTGACGGCATAGCGGGCTTCGGTTTCGGCGATGTTGACCAGGGCCGGGTGACGGGTCACGTCTCCGGCGGCGTAAATGTTGCCTTTGACCAGACAATTCTCGTCGGTGGTGAGAAATCCCATGTTGTCGGTCGTCAGCCCGATTTTCTCAAGGTTCAATCCGGACAGGTTGGGCGTGCGGCCGATGGAAATCAGGGCCGCATCGGCCTCGACCACTTGGGAATGACCATCATTGAAATCCAGGATCACCTCCAGGTGCCCGGGCCTTTTGCTGATGGTGCGCAGGATCGCGGAATGAAAGATCTCGACCAGGTTGCGCTTGAGGTTCCGGCTGACGAACCGGCTCAGGTCCTCGTCTTCGAAGGGAATGATCCGTTCCTGGTGATCGACCAGGAACACCTTGGTTTGATCGAAATTGGAGAAGATCGTGGCGTACTCACAGCCAACGATGCCGGCACCGATGACGACCAGTCGCTTGGGGAACTCTTTCAGGTTGAGGATGCCGTCCGAATTGAGGATGCGCTGCTGATCGACCGCAATATGCGGAAAATCCCGCGGTTTGGAACCGGTGCAGATCAGGAAGAAATCGGCCCTGATCTCCTGCCGGCCGCCGTCTGCGCTCGTCACCGCGATGCGCTCGGTCGACATGAAGCTTGCCCGGCCGCGGATGAAGGTAATCGAGCCCGGTCCCTGCCAGCGCTCGGGCGAATAGGTCTCGAGCTGGGAGAGCATCTGGTACTGCTTATCCTTGACGGCCTGGATCACGGTGTTGCGGACCGCGGCATAGTCGACGACCAGGCCGGCGCTGCGGTACCCGCGGTCGACCTTGGCGGCGATGTCAAAGTCCTTGGCCAGCTCCCACATGGTTTTCGAGGAAAGAGCGCCCCACATCACCCCGGTCCCGCCGATCTCGTCGGCTTCGATGATACAGACATGCCGGCCCAGGTCCAGCGCCCGCATGGCCCCGGCAAAACCCGCCGGGCCGGCGCCGATGATGCAAAGATCATATGTGTCCGGCATGCCGCACCGCCTTTCGAAGGATTGTCACCGAGGATATCGTTCCCAAGGCCGTTCGCGGGCATTATAGGCAATCACGACCGCCAGGTCAACACAGGCTTCAAGATAAGGGTTATCGGTCGTTGGCGTATACTTTATACAGCCGCCTCCCTCTTGGCCTTGCCAAAACCCTTATCTTGAAGCCTATAACAGCGGTGCGCAATGGGTTGGTTTTGGCGGCTTTATCGGTCGGCGGCGTATGACCGATACAGCCGCCACCGCCCCGGGCCTTGCCGAAAACGTCGTCTAAACGCCTTGGAGCCGGCGCCCTGTTCACGTCATCGAATCTCGGCCGTTGTTTTTCTGAAATGGGTTGATTTTAGGGTGACGGATATCATAAGAGATAATGGCTTGATGCCACACACCACCCTCCGATTGGAAAGAGGGCACACCAATCCGACCAACAAATTCTTAAAGGAGACTGTTAACTATGGGACAAAAGATATTGGTAGCGTTCGATGATTCAGAAAATGCGATGCGGGCCGTGCAGTATGTCGCCCGGACATTTTCCCCCGACAACCACGTCACCCTTTTCAGCGTGCTTCAGGATACAGCCGCCCTCTGCGACATGAACAGCCCGGAGCTGACGCCCTATTTCAAGTCCCAGCAGCAGGCCTTCTGCACCCTGGAGGATAAAAAAAAGGACCTGGTGTCTACGGCCCTGGCCAAAGCCGCGGACATCTTGCGGCAGGCGGGGTTCGAGGTCGAGCATATCACGATCAAGACCGAACCGAAAAAGAAGGGAATCGCCCGTGACATCGCGGACGAAGCGCGTTCCGGTTACGACCTGGTGGTCCTGGGCCGCCGCGGCGTGGCCAGCATCAAAGACTTTTTTCTGGGAAGCATCTCGCAGAAGGTGCTGAACCTGGCGCAGGAGGCTTCCACGCTTATTGTGAGTTAGCCGGTTTGGCCCTCCATCATCAGGCCGGATCGTTTGGCGCGGCGGTGGGGTGGCGGTCAAATGAAATGGTCAGCGAGTAGATGCCGTCTTCCAGGTTGGCCTTGATGGTGAACCCGCTTTTTTCGAACACCTTCATCATCGCCTTGTTGGTGGAGAGCACATCGGCCGTGAATCCCCGCAAGCCCCTTTCCGCGGCCAGGCGCACCAGCTGGTTGAACAGGCAGGTCCCGATGCCCAGGCCCTGGTAGGCTTCGTCCACCACGAAGGCCACATCGGCCAAGGGATGCATCGGGTCCTTGACGAAACGGGCCTCCGCGATGATGCTTCCGGCGCCGGGGTCGCCGACCAGCCCGACGATCGACAGCGTTTGCGCGTAGTCGATGTTGACATACTTCTGCATTTTCGAGTGCGGCATGGTCTTAACGGGCGTGAAATAGCGATAGTATACGGCCTCGTCCGAAAACCGGTAAAAAAGCCGGCGCATGCCGTCTTCGTCCGAGGGTTTGATCGCCCTGAACCGCACCGTGATATCGCCTTTGAAGGTCCGCTCGGTTTGAAGATGGGCGGGATAGAGATGAGCGGAGGCGGCGATGAAGATCTGATCGGGATACAAAATGTTCATGGCCTTGGCGGCATCGATCAGGTTCAGCCGGTCTTCGGGATGAGCGATTTCAATCAGCGCCTGGGCCCGTTCCCGCACGCTGCGGCCGCTCAGGCTGGCCACCCCGTATTCGGTGATCACCATGTCCACCGATTCCCGAATGTTGAGCTGGTTGGGGAATTCATTCACCTGCGGGCGGATGTTGGGCTCGCCGCGCAAGTTGCGGCTCGGCAGGGCGAACAGGCGCAGCCCGCCGGCCGATATCTCGGCCCCGTGCAGCAGGTCCATCACATCGCCGGGCCCGGCCGTGACGTTGCCCTTGCCCATGTGCATGACGATGCGGCCGGAAAGATCGACCTTGCGGGCCGGAAGGATTCCCACGAAACGCGGGTTCTGGCCGATCAGCTTCGGCGCGAAGACCTTGTCAAGCTGCTGAAATTCGACCAGGGGATTGCGGTCGAGCCAGTCCATCAGTTCCCGGGTGCCGAAGGCGTAGGAGGTGAGCGACTTGCCGCGGAAGATTTCCTTGTGACGGTTGGTCACGGCCCCGCTCTTGACCAAATCCATCACGGCGTCGGTGAAAAAGGGCGTGTGCAGCCCGAGGTGCCGTTTGTGGGCCAGGTGCCGGCCCAGGGCTTCGTACAGCGGCCCGATCGAAAAGGCCATGCAGCTGCCGTCCTCGATCACCGCGGCCACATGGGCCGCCACCCGGTCGAAAACATCGTCCACGGGCCAGCGGGGAAAATAGATCGGCGATTCGTTGGAGCGCACCAGGTGATCGAATTCGGACACGTGCACCAGGGTGTCGCCCAGGGTTACCGGGACGTGTGCGTTGATTTCGCCGATTTTAACGTGCGCGCGATCGAGTGCGAGCCGTGCCACGTCGACCGCCATTCCGAAGCTGCAGTAGCCATCCGCGTTGGGCGGCGTGATCTGGATCATGGCCGCATCGATCAAGATCCGGCCCGAAGTGATCAGATGCGGTATCTCCGAAAACCGGCTCGGAATCAAATCGACCTGTCCGGCGCCGATGGCTTCGCTGGCAGCCCAGCCCGAATAAAAAGTCTTCAAGCGGTAACGGTGCGTGCCGAGGGCCTTCAGGGAGATGGCATCGCCCAGGCTGACCAGCTGAATGAGCTCCAGGTCCTGGAGGTGGGTGGCCTCGGCTCCCATGACGTGCTTCATCAGGGTGCGCGGTTCGGCCACGCCGGTGCCGATGAAAACACTCATACCGGGCGATAGATTGGCGATGGCCTGCGCCGGCGGCACGGTCAGCCGTTCCCAGTCGGTTCCGGTCGCTTTGTTTTCGAGTGGCCCGGCCGGTTTGACGGATCTGGTCTTCATCGCTATGTTATATTCCGTAGAGCCGCCGGCGGCAAGCCTCGAGTTTGATCGAAGAGGAAAACACTTAAACTTTCCGGAAAAATTTCAAACCGCCAATGCCCCATACCACATAAATCACGATGACCATTTCCCCCTGGCTCGAAAACGTCTTTCTGCGCGCAACGAGTGCCCTCTTTCGGCACTTTCCGCAACCCCGGCCGTCGGTCGGACGCCTGGCGCAGTGCCGGATCATCTCCCATCGCGGCGAGCATGACAACCGGCGCATCATCGAAAACACGCTGCCCGCTTTCCAGGCTGCCGTCGACGGCGGCAGCTGGGGTATCGAGTTCGATGTGCGCTGGACCCGCGACCGGTGGCCCGTGGTGATTCACGATCCGGATGCCCGGCGTCTGTTCGGTCGGGCCATGCCCATCCGCCAAACCGATTTTTCGGACCTGAAACGCGCCTGTCCGCTGATCCCCGCCCTCGATGAAGTGGTGCGGGCTTTCGGTCGAAAAGTGCACCTGATGGTTGAACTGAAACATGAGCCTTTCGAGGACATCACAGAGCAGCGGCGGGTTCTGGCGGCGCAATTCGCGAACCTCACCCCCATGTCGGACTTTCATCTGATGTCGCTGGCCCCTGAAGTTCTGGAGGTATTCGATATCGTGCCGCCCGTGGCGCGGCTGCCGATCGCCCAGTCCCGCATCGGCCCCATGAGCCGCCTGGCGGCCGGGCATCACTATGGCGGTCTCTTGGGCCACTACCTGCTGGTAACCGATCGGCTGGTCAGGCGCCACGCGGCCCTCGGCCAGAAAGTGGGCACGGGATTCGCCGACTCCGTCAACTGCCTGTTCCGTGAAGTCAACCGGCATGTCACCTGGATTTTCTCCAACCGCGCCGTGGCCTTGCAATCGGCCATCCGCATGGTAGCGAGGCCCGCGACCCCAGGACACCCGCCGGGCGCGGGTTGATATTTTCGCCGGCGGAGGCTAAAGTAAAGCTTGCTGGTTGAGTCCGGTCGGCAGCTCAATTGAGGCCGCTGATTGTCTCGTAGGGGCGAAAAATTTTTTGCCTTCAAATAGGGTCTTGGTCCGAACCCCGCGCTGTTTTAACGCCGCAATCTGTAGGGTCACGGCGTGCCGTGCCCGATCCGCCCACCGGTGACGAGTCCTGCCGTATGTCGCCAGCGATTATCTCGGGTGGATGCGCCACCGCGGTTTGCGGGTGGCGGATTGTGCGGTGCGGGCTTGATCACTTGTGACAAGTTCCGGATATCGAATTTCCAGTTTCCAGTTTCGAGTCTCCAGTATCAAGTTTCATTTTTGGTGTCACCTTTCGGAGGGTAGCGATGATCGATTCGATCCTGAAACCATTTGGTCTGGCGCAAGAGCAGGAAGGCGCCGGCAGCGGCACGTGGCGGCGCTGTGGCGGGCCGCTGCTGAAAGCCGTATCACCGATAAACGGCGCCGAAATAGGCGCTGTCCGTTCGGCGGCCAGAGGCGATTGCGAGGCCGTCGTCGAGTGCGCCGCAAAGGCCTTCGAGACCTGGCGCACGGTTCCGGCCCCCCGGCGCGGCGAGATCGTGCGCCAGATCGGCGATGCCCTGCGGCATCACAAGCGTGAGCTGGGGGCCCTGGTCAGCCTGGAAACGGGCAAAATCCGGGCCGAGGGTGAGGGCGAAGTGCAGGAGATGATCGATATCGCCGACTTCGCGCTGGGCCAGTCGCGGATGCTCTACGGTTTGAGCATGCACAGCGAACGGCCCGATCACCGGATGATCGAGCAGTGGCATCCACTGGGGCCGGTCGGCGTCATCACGGCATTCAATTTTCCGGTGGCGGTCTGGTCGTGGAATGCCCTTTTGGCCCTTGTGGCCGGTGACACCGTCATCTGGAAACCCTCTTCCAAGGCCGTGCTCACGGCCGTAGCCGTCATGAAGATCGTCTGGCCCGTTCTCGCGCGCAGCGGCTTGCCCGAGGGAATTGTGAATCTTCTCATCGGGGGACGGGAGGCGGTCGGAGAACCCTTGATCAACGATGCCCGGATTCCGTTGATTTCGGCCACCGGCAGCGTCCGCATGGGGCGCCACATTGCCCGGACCGTGGCGGCGCGCCTCGGGCGCAGCCTCCTGGAGCTGGGCGGCAACAATGCCATCGTCGTGACGTCCAACGCCGACATCGATCTGGCCGTCCGGGCGATTGTCTTCGGGGCGGTCGGCACCGCCGGGCAGCGCTGCACCTCGACCCGGCGCCTGATCGTGCAGGCGGACATCTACGACCGGTTGGCCGCCAAGCTTGTCGACGCCTATCGGCAGATCAAAATCGGCGATCCCCTGCAGGAAGGGGTCCTGATGGGGCCGTTGATCGACACGGCGGCCACGGCGGCTTTTAAGGCGGCCATCGTGCAGCTCGAGGAACAGGGCGGCCGGGTGCTTCAGGGCGGCGCCGTGCTCAGCGGCGGCATTTACGCTGCGGGCACCTATGTGAGCCCCTGCATCTGTGAAGCCCGCGCCGACATGCCGATCGTGCAGGCGGAAACCTTCGCGCCGTTGCTCTACCTGATCAGGTACGAGACCCTCGCGCAGGCGATCGACTACCATAACGCCGTTCCCCAGGGGCTTTCCTCGGCGATCTTTACCCGCGATATGCGCGAGTCCGAGTATTTCCTGAGCGCCCGCGGCAGCGATTGCGGCATCGCCAATGTCAATATCGGGACCTCGGGCGCCGAAATCGGCGGCGCCTTCGGGGGGGAGAAGGAGACCGGCGGGGGGCGTGAGTCCGGTTCCGATGCCTGGAAGGCCTACATGCGGCGCCAGACCTGCACCATCAACTGGTCTGGCGAACTGCCCCTGGCGCAGGGAATCTCTTTCGATTTGGGATGACAAGGAAGCAGGGCCGCGCCTTTTCGGCAACCATTGGAGTCGAGACGCGGCATTGACCTGCGATATCGGCCCTGTGACGGGCTGTGCCCTTACGCCGGTTGTTCGACCGGAACGGTGATGACCGGCACCGGGGCGTTGCGGACCACTTTTTCGGCCGTGCTGCCCAGGCGGTAGTGGCCTCTTTCGCCGCGGCCCGACAGCACCACCGCATCGACTTTTTCAGCCTCGACCAGTTTGAGGATCTCCTGCGCGGGGTCTCCGACCGCCACGTGTTTGACGTACAGAGGACAGCCCTCCAGGGAGGACGAGCAAAGCTCATCCAATCGTTTTTTAGCGGTTTTTTCTTCCCAGCTGACGATTTTACGGATGGTCTCCTGCTCGAAATCACCATACCAGGACTTGTGGTGGGCGAAGTCTTCGATGACGTAGAGGACGTGAATCTCGGTGTCGTATTTTTCGGTCAGCGACTTGACGAAGGGCAGCGCTTTTTCAGCGCTGCCCGACAAATCGGTGGGCCACAGAATTTTTTTCAGTTCCATTTGAAAACTCCTTTCGCGGTCGGGTAGGTGGTGTGGGTAACATATGTCCCGCACCGCGAAAGTAAAGAGGTTGGGCGCTTGTGCGCGCCGGCCGCGACTCTGAAACGGAATCTTTATGAATTGGACACTCGGAAGGTCATTAAAAAGACCGCGGATGGGCATTAAATTGGGTGGGATCGTGATACAAACACTGCGGGTTATGGTGCTGGTGCTCTTAGGGGTGATGGTCACAGCCGGAGGTTGGACCCAAGAGGGCGTGCCGGAACCGCTGGCCATGCGCATACAAAAAAAAATTGAGGCCGAACGGCAAAAGGGCCGGTTCACGTGCCGCGAGGAGCTGATCTGCGGCGTGGCCGATCTGCCGCTATTTTATGCCCGGCGTGGATTTCAGCCGGCCTGGGTGTCCGACACCGCCGCGCCTAATGCCGAGGCCCTGGTCGGCGCCATCTATGCGGCGCGGCGTGACGGCCTGCGGGTCGAGGACTACCATTTGACCACCATCGAACAGCTTCTACATGCGTATCAACACGACCGGACGCTGAACATTTCGCCCGACCCGGCCCTGGTCGTCGATCTCGATCTTCTGTTGACCGACGCCTTCCTGCTGCTCGGTTCGCACCTGCTGAGCGGTCGGGTAAATCCCGAAACGATCCATGCCGAGTGGATGGCCTACAACCCGAAGGTGAACCTGGCAGGGGTTCTGGAGGCGAGTCTGGCTTCGGGACAAATCGAGCCGGCCCTGGATCGTTTGCGGCCGCCGCATGCCGGGTACGCACGCTTAAAGGAAACCCTTCAGCAGTACCGCGATATCGACCTTCTGGGCGGGTGGCCGGTACTGCCCGCGAGCCTGCTGCAGCACAAAGATGCCGGTGAACCGGTCGCCTTGCTGCGCCTGCGCCTGGCGGGCTCGGGCGATCTTGATCCGCAGCTCGATCAGCCCGAGGACCGCTATGATGACGCCCTCGAAGCGGCGGTGCAGCGGTTTCAGGAACGCCACGGGTTGATTCCCACCGGTCGCATCGACGAGCAGACCCTGGCGGCATTGAACGTCCCGGCAGCGGTTCGCGCCCGGCAGATCGAATTGAACCTGGAACGCTGGCGCTGGATTTCCCATGAACTGGGCGACCGCTATCTTCTGGTAAACGCCGCCGACTACAAACTGACCGCGGTTGAAAACGGGCAGCCCCGCTGGGACATGCGCGTGGTGGTCGGAAGGGACTACCGGAGCACGCCGGTATTCAGTGCCGACATGCAGTATCTCGAAATCAATCCTTACTGGAACGTGCCGCAGAAACTGGCGGTGGAGGACATCCTGCCCAAGGTCAAGCGCGACCCGAGCTATCTGCTGCGCAAGAAGATCACGGTTTTCGAGAGTTGGCGCACCGATGCCCGGGAAATCGATCCCTTGACCATCGATTGGTCCATCGTGACCCGCAACAATTTTCGTTACAAGCTCAGGAAGGAGCCCGGGCCGTCAAACGATCTCGGCCGGATCAAGTTCATGATGCCCAACCGCTTTGCCGTCTTCCTGCACGACACGCCCAACCGCAAACTGTTTGCGAAACACTTTCGCAGCTACAGTTCGGGGTGCATCCGGATCGAAAAACCGCTCGAACTGGCGGAGTACCTGCTCAGTGACGATCCGGGCTGGTCGTATCAGGGTATTCGCGCTGCGATCGACAGCAAGGAAAACAGGATCGTGCGGCTTAAAAGGCCCATTCCCGTTCATCTGCTTTACTGGACGGCCTGGGTCGATTCGGAAGGACGGGTGAATTTTCGGCAGGACATTTACAAGAGAGACCCGCAGCTCGACCTGGCGTTGAAGGAAAGACCGCCGCGCGGTGATTTGCAAGCGCATCAACGAGTCCCGGCCGCGGCGCCGCCCGCCAAGGGCCTGGCCCATGCCCTTCGGTGAATGGCATAGGGCACGGCACGCCGTGCCCCTACAGGTTGTTGCATCAAAACAGCGTGGGGTCCGGTTTAAATCCCCGCGGGGGCGAATAATTTTTTGCCCTACCAGCAGCGCACCGGGCCGCAATCCACATGCACGAAATCCGATTCGGGATAATAGCCGACGCCGCCGGCCTGAATGTCGAGGGCCGCTGCGTGGACGGTATCCGTGCGGCGGTCCGGCAGGCGAAAATCGATCGCCATGCCCTGCATGTGAAAACTGCGGGATGCCACCTTCAGGCTTTTCCGATGCAAGGCGGCATTGGTGGCCGGGGATCGGTAGCCTGAAATAATATGGAACGGGCCGGCGGTGTCGAGCCGGCGGGAAAGCCGGTAAAGGATGTCGAGCACGCGCGGGTCGATGGTCTTGGTGTCACCGGTGCGGTGATCGCGCAACAGGTGCCGTATCCGTTTCAGCGCCTGACGGGGATAAACCCCCTTGCGGCAATAGCACACATCCAGGCTCTCACCGGTGTGGGTGTTGAAAAACGACAGGTTTTTTTTCGGTTCCAGGCCGGCCGATACGGCGGCCACGGCGTGGGCCGGAGAAAAGGCCGCTGCGGCGGCCGCCAGAACGCCGAGCCTGATGAACTTGCGCCGGTTTAGTTGTAGATCAGTGGGGATGCCCGTGGATTTCTTCGAAAAAAAAGGCAATATGCTGGAATCCTCGTTTGTTGAGGCCGATGGGATCGGTCATACCCGTCGACCGGCATGACAGTCCCAAGGAATGAAATGAACCCCGGCCGCCGGATCAATCGCAATTTTTCAATTATATCCGGGTCCTGCCGCGGTGTCAACTGCCGGGACCGGGACAGGGGGCGGCCGGCCCCGTTTTTTAAGTACGATCCGTGTCATGTATTTAGCCTGATACTGGTTTCGGCAGCGCCTCCTGGTTTAAGCCGGGTTCCTGACAACGCCGCCAGCGCGGCCGATAGTCCCTGCTATTTTCTGAACGTTAAACTTTAACAATTAAGCGGCCATCTGATGTGACCGCGTTTCCTCCCAGAGAAGGACCCGTGGGGGTCGCCATCGATCAAAAAAAACATTGGTGCCCGTTCCTAAAAATGATATGGCTGCTCGCATTCAGGCGAAAGCGCCCGCCGGTGATGGCTCGACGGACAACCGGCTTATGGCATCACGCGGGCAGCAGGAAATCAGGTGGCTTCAGGAAAAGCCCCTCTGGGCGGGCTCAGCCGGTTTCCGGCCCGCATGTTCCATTTACCGATATTGCAGCGAAGGGAGAGCAGGGATGAAAAAAGTACTCATCGGATATGTCAGCAGAACTGGTAACACCGAAAAGATGGCCGACAGCATCGCCGAGGGAATCCGGATCGCCGGACACACCGCGGAACTCAAAAAGGTTTCGGAGATAAAGAGCGAGAAGGACCTGGAGGGTTTCGACGGGTATGTTTTCGGCTGTCCCACCTATCACCGGGACCTGACCGGCGGTATGAAGACCTTTTTGTTCCTGGCGCAGAAAGCCAACCTGCTCGGCAAAATGGGGGGGGCGTTCGGCTCCTACACCCACAGCGGTGAATCGGCCCCGATGATCTTCGATACCATGCAGCATGTCTATAAAATGGACATGGTCGATCTGGGCGCACTGAGCCTCAAGGAGAGCATCGTGCCGACCCCCGACGGCCGGCGCGCCTGCCAGGATTACGGCCGGGCATTTGGCCAGAAGTTTGCCTGAACCGACTTTTCAACAAGGAGGGTGGCGGATGAAAGATCAAAAAGTCGTTATCTTCAAACCGTATCCTTTCACCGAAGGGCAGAAGATTTACATCGACGGCGGGTCCCGCGGCGGCGACTGGGAAGTGATCGGTGTCACCGAACGCAAGGTCAATCTGCGCTGTCCGATCAGCGGGCGTGAATTCGACTGGGACCGTTTCTGTTACCTGGTCGAAGAGCGCACCGGCGTTGAATGGCCCCGTAAAGAGGAAAATGGATAGCGTTTAACCGCCAGGCTTTTTTATAGCCAGCGGATCAGCGCGCTGCCCCAGGTAAGGCCGCCGCCGAACACCGGCAGGCAGACCAGGTCATGCGGCCGGATGCTGCCGTCGCGCACGGCTTCGTCCAGCGCGATCGCACAGGAGGCCGAAGAGATGTTGCCGTATTTGTGAAGCGTCATGTAGAATTTTTCAAACGGAATGTCCATCGACTGCGAGATGTACTGAAACATGCGGATATTGGCCTGGTGGGGAATGAACCAGGTGATGTCCGGCACGGCCACACGGTTGTGGTCGGCCGCCTCCTTGATCGAATCCATGAAATAGCGCACGGCCACCCGAAAACTCATGCTGGCCTCGATCATGTTGAGGCTATGAAGTTCCTGGTCGACACTCGCATGGCTAATCGGGGTGGTTTTCGACCCGCCGCCGGGCAGCAACAGGTCCTGACCCCTGGCCCCGTCGGTGTGAATGTGGGTCGACAGGAGCTGTGGCCCCGTGTCGCCTAACGTCAGCAGCGCCGCCCCGGCGCCGTCTCCCCAGAGGATGCAGGTCGTGCGGTCTTTCCAGTTCAGGGTGCGCGTCATGATTTCGGAGGCCACCACCAGTACGCGCTTGACGGTCCTGTTTTTCAGGTACTGCTCGGCGACGTTGAGCGCGAAGATAAACCCCGAACAGGCCGCCGTGATATCGAAGGTGATCGCTTGGGGCGCGTCGAGCCTGGCCTGCAGCCAGTTGGCGGCCGAGGGGCAGCACGTGTCCGGGGTGATGGTGGCCATGATGATCAGATCCAGGTCGGCGGGCGTCAGACCGGCTGCCGCCAGCGCCCGCACGGCCGCCTCGTAACCGAGGTCCGACGCCGCAACATCCGGTGCCGCCACCCGCCGCTCGCGTACCCCGGTGCGTTTGGTGATCCATTCATCGGAGGTGTCGAGCCCCGTCGCGACCAGATCGTCATTGGTCAAAATCCGCGGGGGGAGATAAGAACCGGTTCCGAGTATCCTGATCGATTCCATAGGCATGTGTCAGGTGGGCCCGTTGGGCCCGGTTGAATCAGTTGAGCCCGTTGGGCCCGTTGAGCCGGTTATGCCCGTTGGGCCGGTTTAGTCAGTTTGGTCGGTTGAGTCGTTTGGGTCAGTTGAGCCCGTTTAGCCCGTTGGGTTGTCAAGCCGGTTCATTCCCCTTTTTAGAATCGCTGTTTTCCGCTTTGCGAGTTTCAAGTATCCAGTATCAAGTTTCAATTCTCAAGTTTCGATTTTTCCCTATATATACCGGTCGACCAACTCGGCCAGGAATTTTTCCACCCCTTGGGGGCCGCCCTTCGCCTGCCATTCCACCACCAGGCTCTTTAGTTTGTCGTAGAGCGCCGGATCGGTTCCGAGGTCGTCAAGGGACCGGTAGGCCCCGCCGCGGCGGCCGGCGCGATAGATCAGGCGATTGGTATCATCGAGGTCCTGGTAACGCCCAATGACGGCCAGCATCTTGGGCTTGTCTTCGGGCAGTTTTCCGCTGACCTCCTCCAACAGGTTCATGATATGGTCGCTGGTGACCGTGCTGGTGATACCATCGAGATTCTCGACGAACAGCTTTATTTCCTCGGCCAGCATGTCGTCGGTCTGCATGGTAAACGAGCCGTCGGCCAGTTTGCCGTAAAGCGGGACCCGCTGCGGCACCCGCAGGCTGCGCAGGCGGATGAAATGCGGGTTGATGCGGTTGAGAACATCGGCGGTCGCCAGGGCATGCTCGCGCCACATTTCCCGGCCGCCGAGACCGGGCATTACATATTCGGACAACTCCATGCCCGCGGTTAGCAGTTTTTTTCCGGCATCGACTTGCTGGGCGGCGGAAACTCCTTTTTTCATCAGTTTCAGCAGCGGGTCGTACCCGGTTTCCAGGCCGATATGCACGCGGTCGAGGCCCGCCTGACGGATTCGCCGCAGATCTTCGACCGATTTACGGACCACCGTTCGTGAGCGCGAATAGGTCGTGACCCGCGAGATCGTCGGAAACTTTTCCCGCAGAAATTCGAGCACCGCCACCAGGTCATCGGTTTTCATGATCAGGTTGTCGGCATCCTGCAGGAAACAGGCATCGGTTTTGTGAAAGAGCCAGGCGGCAACGCCGCGGTGCGCATCGCCGTATTCCGACCGGTTGAAAAGATGACTGACCACGCGGTCATCCACTTCACCGTCGCTGCCAAGTTGCCGCGAAAGGGCGATGATGTCGTCGGCAACATCCCGGGCGGCCTGGATGTCCTGCTTGATTTCCGCCACCGTGCGCAGCGAGAACTTACGGTTTTTGTAAACCGGGCAAAAGAGACACTGGTTCCAGGGACAGTTGCGCGTCAGGCGCAGCAACAGGCTGCGGGCTTCGTTGGGTGGTCTAATCGGGCCCTGCTCGAAGGTCGCGCTGGTAACGGTCATTTAAAAAGTTCCTTTCAGGACGGATTGCAGCGCCCGGCCACCCGTGAATTTTAATAGTCTGAGGTGCCGACTCCGCCGGAAATTAAAAGGATTTAAAATGACGGATTTAAATCCTAAAATCAATTAAAAATTTCAACCAAAACGCCTGTAGCGCTCAAACGTTGTTCGGGGTGGCACCGGGCGCGCCCCGTCACCCAAAACACCAACTTGTTTTATCGTGTGCCTAAGGGTCCACCACGGGCCGCAGGCGTGCGGCGGCGCTCAGAGCTTTTCGCCTTCCGTGGACAGGTAATCCGCGACACCCTCCGCCGTCGGCTGCATGCCGGTCTCGCCCTTCTGCCAGCCGGCCGGGCAGACCTCCCCGTGTTCTTCGGTGAACTGCAGCGCATCGACCAGGCGCAGCATTTCATCGACGTTGCGGCCCAGGGGCAGGTTGTTGACGACCTGGTGCTGCACCACGCCGTTTCTGTCGATCAGAAAGGAGGCCCGCAGGGCCACGCCGTCCGGGTGTTCGATGCCGTAAGCGCGGGTGATGGCGTGGGAAATGTCGGCCACCATCGGAAATTTAACCGCCCCGATGCCGCCGTCGTTGACCGGGGTGTTGCGCCAGGCAAAGTGGGTGTACTGCGAGTCGATCGATATCCCCACGACCTCGACGCCGCGCTCCTTGAACTGGTCCAGGCGGTGGTCGTGCGCCAAAATTTCCGTCGGACAGACGAAGGTGAAATCGAGGGGCCAGAAAAACAGCACCACGTACTTTCCCTTCAGATCGGACAAGGTGAAGTTTTCTTCGATGACGCCGCTCGGCATGACGGCCGGCGCCGTGAAATCGGGGGCTTCTTTTGCAACGAGCACGCTCATGATCGTCTCCTTTTATTGTCCCACCTCGGAAAATGGGAGGCAACCTCTCGCCTATAGGCGAAGATTTTAGTTTAATGGTTAATGCTGCCACAAGGATCCGAGGGTTCCAGGGGCCAAGGGTTCAAGGAAAGGATGGAAGGGCCTTTCTCACTCGGACCCTTGGATCCTTGAATCCCAAGCCTTCGGCTTTAGCCGAAGGCAGTTGATCAAAACTCCGGTCGGCATCGCTATCGCGACCGCGACCGGCCATGGTTTTTTAGAAAAGACACCCAGCGGTTTCGATCCACAAGCCAAGTATGAATATGATTCCGGTACCATTGTTTTTCAAGTATGGACCCCATTTAGTGCGGCCTGCCGCGTGGCGGGGCTCGACCCGTCACATCAATCCCGCCGTCACGGTTTTAAAAAGAGTTTAGGTGTTACCATTCTGCAGGGGCACGGCGCGCCGTGCCCCTGCTTGATGTCCAAAAGGTCGTCTGTGCGCCCGACGCCTGGCATTTGCAGCTTCCTGTCAACGTTGACTATTATGTGGTTTGAAGCGTATCGGATTTTGCAACCCGTGAACTGTTACCTCCCGGCCGCGGCGGCTCAGACTGAATCGGAGTCCGGCGCCGTCAACAACGGCATGAACTTGAGGTTGGCCTTGGGGAAGGGAAAGCCGGTCAGTTCGTCCAACTCTACCCAGCGATGGTCCGTGGGCCCGTTAAGCGTCACCTGGCCGCTGATGTACCGGCAGCGGTAGACGTCCATGACGATTCTGAAGTGGGTGTAGGCGTGCCGAATGCGGGTTAAATGGGAATCGAGCGCCACTTTCAAATTCACCTCTTCCCGGATTTCACGCAGGCAGGCGTCCGCCGGCGTCTCGCCGTCGCGGACCCGCCCGCCGGGAAACTCCCACAGTCCTCCCAGCAGGCCGTCCGGGCGACGCCGGGCAATCAGGACCCGGCGTCCTTTGAAGACCACACCCACGGCCACATGCTGCAGTGGCGTCGGCGGCTTTTGCAGGCGTTTGGGAAACTCTCCGACCCGGCCCTGCCCGTCGGCCCGGCAGTGTTTTTTTATCGGGCAGTCGCCGCAGGCCGGTCGGCGGGGGGTGCAGATCAGGGCGCCCAGTTCCATCAAGGCCTGGTTGAATGTCCCCGGTTGCGACACATCCAGGAGCGGGGCTGCCGCGGCCTTGAAGACTTTGTGGGCGTCGGGCCGGTTGACCGGGACATCGATGAGCAGCAGGCGCGCCAGCACGCGTTTCACGTTGCCATCGACGACCGCATGCGGCTGATCGAAGGCGATGCTCGCCACGGCGGCGGCTATGTAGTCGCCGACGCCGGGCAGGCGCCTGAAGGCGGTCGCATCGGCGGGGACGACGCCTCGATGCCGGTCGCACACGATCCGGGCGGCCCGGTGCAGGTTGCGTGCGCGGGCATAGTATCCCAGTCCCTCCCAGGCCATCAACACGTCATGCAGGTCGGCCCGCGCGAGATCCTCGAGGGCGGGAAACCGGGCCATGAACCGGCGATAGAAGGGCAGCACCGTTTTCACCGTGGTCTGCTGCAGCATCACCTCCGAGACCCAGACCGGGTACGGTTCGCTCGTCTCGCGCCAGGGCAGCGGCCGGCGATGGGCGTGATACCAGGCCACCAGCCGCCGCCGCAGGTGCCGCGTTTCTTCTTCAGAGAGCATCGGCGTCTTGCGGCAGGTGGTGGTAAGCCGGCAGGGTAGAGAGCCGCGGGTCCTCGATCGGCCGGCCGACCGTAAAGTGGTAGAGGCTCTGCCAGGTGTCGCCGGAGAGACCGGCCATGGCGTGGACCGCGTCATCGAAAAAGCAGCCGATGCCGGTGCCGCGCATGCCCTGCGCCTCGGCTTCGAGGTAGAGAACCTGGCCGATGAGGCCGCATTCCCAGAACAGATGGCGGTAGCGGTAGGCGGCCGTTTGCAGGGTGGCAGTAAAGCGCGCGATCATGCCCAGTGAAAATGCCGAATAACCGGCAATTTCCTGATGGCAGCTGACCCGTATGGCTTCAGCGCGGAAATCGCCCCGCGCCAGCAGGTAAAGCGGTAGGTTGGCGGTGACCGGCTCCCAGATGAAATCCGGCCCGAGGTCGCGGCGGAGCGCTTCGCGGTCGGCCGGGTTGCGGCAGAAAAAATAGAGCCCGCGCGCCAGGGGCGAAACGTTGTGCACGAAAAGCAGCAGGTGGACGGCCGCGGGGCCCAGTCCGATATCGAAGGGCGCACACCGGTCGCGCGGCAGGGTCTTGTCGAGCAAGGCGAAAAAGCGGTCACGATCGAGGGTTGCATCCGGGTCGAAGGCGGTCGCGCTGCGGCGACGGCGGATGATGTCAGTCGCCGTCGAGGCGACCGGCGGCTGGGTGAAAAATGGGGTGTCCCCGAATTGGCAGCCGGTCTCGTTCGTGCGCGGCTTGCGGCATTTCCCGGCGGTATCATAGATAATCTGCCAGTTGACCTGGTCCGGGCTCAGCCGGTTCGGCTTTCCGGTTATCTCCAGGCCGGAAAAGGCCTCAACGATTTCTGGCGGCAGCGTGCGCGCGACGGCCGGCCCGTTGTGAGCCTGCACGAAGCAGATGAGATCGGGATGCTCGGCCTCGTGGGGCTGCCAGGCGGTCCGGTCGAATCCGAGCAGGGTGTCGATGTCGGCGTCGGCCAGACCGGTCAGCCCGGTGAGCTTCCAGCCCGCAAGGGCGGCCGCGAAGCTCAAGGCCGCCAGCGCGTGGCCGACGTCGTGCTGGCAGTATCTGAAAGCGCGTTCACCGTATTTCCACGCTTCACGCCAGAAAATGCTGCTCAGGGCCACCAGGAAGCCGTCGGTGTTGAGATGAGCGGCCATTTGCCGCTCCAGGTCCGCGGAAATTTCCGCCCGCCGTTCCAGGGCGTGCCGCAGCGGGTTGTAATGGTAAAGGCCCGCCTCGAGCCCGGTTGTTGCCGGCAGCACCAGGTGGGCTTCGGTGGGGTGCAGATTGCCGCTGGAGGGATTCATCCGCAGCGACCAGCGGCTGCTGCCATAGGCTTTCCAGGCCGACAAGCCGAGGGAAAGCTCCAGGAAACCGGCGATGGCCGACAGGCTGAAGGGTTTCACGCGCGCGGGTCTTTGCCGGTAGAGGGCCAGGTGCTCAAGCGGGGGGTCTTCGGCCATCAGCGGCAGCGGGATTGTCACGGCGCCCTCGAAGAACCGGAAGGGGTTCGGCTGGGTGTCCCAGTCCATGTGTCCGGGAGAGCGCGCGTAGCGGTTGAGGTGATGCTTGGTCCGCTCGTGATAGCCGGTAATCTCCGCGACCATTCGATCGTCCTGCGGTCCTCTACTATCGGTATTATCAGGCGGTGTCATGTCGTCTGGTTCATTTCAGCTCGATTTACTGCGGCGCGGTTTGATTCGGACAGGCGTCGATGGCCCGGATCAACCCGCGCATATGCGCTTTTTCCGCCTGGGCAATGGAGAGCAGCATATCGCGCACCTCCAGTTCCGGTGTGCGGGAGGCCGTGGTCCGGTAAAGATCGAAGGCGCTGTATTCGATCCGCAGCGCAAGCTCGATCAGGCTCAGGCAGGGCTCGCCCGACAGGGAGTTCATCTGCTCGAGCGCGGTTTCCAGTGTTTCCCCGCCTTCGAGGATATCGCCCGCCAGAGCGTCGAAAAGCTCGTCAAAGGGCGGCGGGTCGGTCGCGTGCGCCGCCCAGATGGTGTAGATCGCCGCGGCATGGGCATTCTCGGCCTGGGAGAGCGTCGCGAAGGTCTTTGCGAAGGGCTCGGCTTCGTGCCGCCCGGCAACGGCGGCGTAGAATCGCCAGGCGCCTTTTTCGAGGTCCATGGCCGTGTGGAGCAGATCGGTGATCCCCTCACCGGCGTCGAAAATGCGAACCTTGGGGAAATCCGACAGTGTCCGGCCGTACCAGTTCATGATTCCGCCGGCCAGGTTGTAAACGCGGCGTCTGGTCACCTCGGCATCCAGGGCCAGGGTCGCAGCGGCCATGGACCGGGCGCCGTTGGCGCAATAGAAGATCAGGTCCTGGTCCGCGGGGAGATCGAAGAGGCTGGATTCCAGTTCGAGCAGGGGCAGCAGAATGGACCCGGGCAGGTGCTCGTGGCGGTATTCAGCCGGTTGCCGGACATCGATGAGGCGGTAGTCTTTTTCGTTATGCGCCTCCATGAAGGCCTTGAGATCCTCGGCGCTCATCTCGACCGGACTGGTATATTCGGTACCTCTCATGCCCATCCTTTGTGCGGCAATAAAAAAGGGGCAAGCCCGATGGATGACTTGCCCCCTTTGACGATTTCAAGCCAATCAGACGCTGCAGGAACTTCCGGAGCCGCAGCCGCTGCAGGCCGAGTCGAATTTGATGCTGCTGGTCAGCCGGAATCCATAGTCGATGAAATCGACCTTGACCGGTTGCGCTTTTTTGAGAAATTCCTTGTCGATGACATAGGTGAATCCGTCGACGGTCTTGACCTCATCGGAGTCCTTGGGCTCATCCAGAGCCATAGCCAGCGAAGGCCCGCCTCACCCGCCCTCGTTCAAAAATATCCGGATCGGAGACGTCTCGCGATCCTTGAAATATTCACTGATCTGCCGCGTTGCCGCTTCTGTAACCTCAACCATTTTTGTCCTCCTTCGTTCTTACCCGAACAGCACTGTCGGATTTGGTTTTTTTCATGGGCGCTGGTAACTTAATTATACCGTTTGTATTTGTCAATCCAGATAATCGGTGTACACCTTGCGATCGGCCTCGGAAAAAAGAACGAAGACGACTTTTTTGACGACCGCATCGGTTTCCAGGAAGTCGAGGGTGGTGTCGATCGCCACCCGGCAGGCCTTTTGGATCGGATACCCGTAGACGCCGCAGCTGATCGCAGGAAACGCCATTTCAAGGACCGCGTTACGGGAAGCCAGCGCCAGGCTGTTCTGGTAGCAGCACCGCAGCAGCGCTTCGGCCCTAGCGGCGTTTTGGGCGCTGTAAACCGGGCCGACCGTGTGAATCACGAACCGGGCCGGCAGATCGTAACCGCCGGTGATGCGGGCCTCCCCGGTGGGGCAGCCGCCGAGGGTGCGACACTCGGCCAGGAGCCGCGGTCCGGCGGCACGGTGGATAGCGCCGTCGACACCGCCGCCGCCCAGTAGCGTGGTATTGGCGGCATTGACGATGGCATCGACGCTCAGCCGGGTGATATCCCCCTGACGGATGTCGATCCAATCCCGCAGCGAGCTGTTCATCGAGGCCCCTGTCCCCGGTGCCGTGTCACCCGGCACTGTCTAAATGATCGCCAACTGAAACTTAAAATCGTGTTCATCCATCACTCCTCGAAATTTAAACCTTGAAAATGAGCCTCAAATCGCTTTCATCCGTAATGTTTAACCGTGAACCCTGAACCTCAAATCGCCTTTATCCGCCAACCGTGGACCGTAAACCGTGAACCCTGAACCTTTTCAGTCCTCACGCTTGCCGTGTTCGAGGCCGACGGGCCATTTCAAATATGACCACGACATGCAATCACCCCATCACAGATCATATAAGGTGTCATCCCGGTTCGGCCGCGCCGAGGATGCCGGGCCGGCGCCCGACTTTTTGCCCGGCATTAAAAACGGATCTTCGCCTTCGAGCAGGTCGCCCATTTCGGCTTCGATCTTGTCCGGGTCCTCCCCGCGCTCCATTCGGCTCAGCGCTTCCTGCATCCCGTCGCCGAGTTTCATGCCGGTCATGTCGGTCAGCTTGCGCATGAGGTTGGCCGCCTGGCGGGGATCGTCCTCGTTGATTTTTTCGGCTTCGCCGGCCAGCATCCCCATGGCCTGTTCCATCTTGCTTTCGTCGAAGGGCAGGTCATCCGGGCCGTCGTCCTCTTTGGCCCTTCCGGCGATGGCAAAGGCGGACATCCGCCGTTGCAGTTCCATTTTGTCGCATTTGGGGCAGGCGGGTTTCTTGGTGGTGTTGACCGTCCTGGAAAAGAACGTAAAAATAGTGTTGCAGCTGTCACAGTAAAATTCATAAATCGGCATGCGGCTCTCCCCCCGGGCAAATGATGATCCTTGAAACCGTCATTGAAACACTCAAAATGATAAAAGTTGGCTCCTTTTTTGTCAACTGTCGAAAAAATGCGGCCCCTGTCGTCACTAAAACGTCATGGCCCCGGTTGACTCGCGGTCGGTCGTTTGGTATTTGAATCTCCAACTCTGTTGGCCGGTTGCGGTTTGTACCGCTCCCATTTCTATTGAAGACGGGTTTGATCCGGACTTTAACGCCCGTTTGCGGCGGATGTCAGTGGTCTTTTGAAACCGACGATACCCGTGGAGACGCCAACACGGGCGGCTTACAGGTTCTGAGTTTCAAGTTTCTTTTTCGGGACGTGGTTCTATTTCTCATGGCCCATGACGCGGCAGGTCCGCGATCCCGCAATAACTGCACCGCAATAACTGAACTTTAAAGGATAATCAGGATGGAAAGAACACTTTCGATTGTCAAGCCCGATGGTGTCGGCCGGGGTCTGGTCGGCGAGGTCGTGCGGCGGCTCGAGCAAAACGGGTTGAAGATCGTGGCCATGAAAATGCTGCATCTGAGCCGCGCCCAGGCCCGCGGGTTTTACGCCGTGCACCGCGAACGGCCTTTCTACGAGAGCCTGACGGAGTTCATGTCCTCGGGTCCCTGCGTGGTGATGGTTCTGGAGGGCGAGAACGCCATCAGCCGCTACCGCGAGTTGATGGGGGCCACCAACTACAAGGACGCCGCCGATGGGACCCTTCGGCGCGAGTTTGCCACCGACATCGAAAAAAATGTGGTTCACGGCTCGGACGCGCCGGAAACCGCCGCTTTCGAGATCGGCTACTTCTTCAACCGGCTCGAAATCGTCGCCTGATGCCGGCGGCCATCGAGCTGGACCATATCGCCATCGTCCTCAACCGGCCGCGCTACCCGGAAAACATCGGCGCCGCCGCCCGCGCCATGCGCAACATGGGCATCAAGCGCCTGGTGGTGGTCGCACCGCAAAATTGCGACCTGACCCGCATTCTTAAAATGGCCACGCACGCCGCCATCGATGTGATCGAAGAGATGCAGGTCTGCGATACCCTCGCCGAGGCGCTGTCTTCCTTCAATCTGGTGGTAGGCACCACGGCGCGCCTCGGCCGTCAGCGGGCGGTCATCGACTCACCGGCAAAGCTGGCCCGCGAGTTGATTCCGATCACCCGCCATAACACGGTGGCGGTTCTCTTCGGGCCTGAAGACCGCGGGCTGACCAACGAAGACACCCGCTTGTGCCAGTGGCTGGTCAACATCCCGACGGCGGAGTTCTCCTCGCTCAATCTGGCGCAGGCGGTCATGGTCATCTGCTACGAACTCTTCGGCGCCAACCGGCAGGGGCCGGGTCCGTATGCGCCGCGCCTGGCCAACCGCCACGAACTCGACGGCATGTACGAGCAGGTCAAGGAGATTCTGGTGCGTATCAACTATATAAACCTGGAAAACCCGGATTACTGGATGTCCGGGATTCGCCGGTTCTTCACCCGCCTGCAGCTGCGGGCCAAGGAAGTCAGCATCATTCGGGGGATTTGCCGTCAGATCAACTGGTATGCCGGCAAATGCTTCGAAGACGGCCGCAGGGAAAAGGAGCAGGGCTCATGCGGCTGATCCGGTTCGGGGCCAGGGGTGAGGAACGGCCGGGAATCGAAGTTGACAGCCGCATCGTCGATCTCCGGCGTCATTTTCCCGATATTCCCGACATCGGCGAGGCCTTTTTTCGCCACGGCTGGCTCGACAGGATCGCCGCTCTCGATGCGCCCGGCGAGCCGCTGAACGTGCGGCGCGGCTGCCCGCTCGCTCGTCCCTCGAAGATCATCTGCCTGGGGAAAAATTATGCCGAACATGCCCGCGAGGGCGGGTTTGAACAGCCGGACAAGCCGCTTCTCTTCTGCAAGGGGCCAAACACCCTCAACGGCCCTTACGACCCGATCCTGCTGCCGCGCAGCTGCGGCAAGATCGACTGGGAGGTCGAACTGGCGGTAGTGATCGGCCGCGAAGCCAAACGGGTCCGCAAGGCTGATGCCCCGGAGGTGATCGCCGGGGTGACGATCATAAACGATGTCTCCGGGCGCGAAGCCCAGTTTGCCGATTCGCAGTGGTTTCGCGGCAAGTCCTTCGACACCTTCGCGCCCATGGGGCCGGCCATCGTGACGCTGGAGGAGATCGGCGACCTGCAGAATCTGCGGCTGACGGCACTGGTGGACGGTACGGTCATGCAGGACGGCAATAGCCGCGACATGATCTTCGATGTGGCCGCCCTGATCGAGTTTATCAGCGAGGACATGACGCTGTTGCCGGGAGACGTGATATCGACCGGCACACCAAGCGGCGTGGGGTTCTTCCGCAGCCCGCCCGTCGTGCTGGCGGCCGGCAATCTGGTGGAGTGCCGGATCGAAAAGATCGGCGCCATCGTCAACCGTGTCGTCGACCGGCTGCCGGAATAAATGGCTTACCTTGTCGTTTACTGGTTGATGGTGCCCCGTGGGTTCGAGGGGTCCAGAGGCCAAGGATTCAAGGAAAGGCTCTGGTAAAGGGTTTTTTCACTCGGTCTCTTGGAGCCTTGAATCCTTGAACCCTGAGCCTTCAGGTTTAGCCGAAGGCAATTGACTTTCTTCGCGCTTTTTCACCAGCTGCCGCACCGCATCTTCGGGCAGCCGGCCGATGTCACGGCCGCTGCACAGCGCATGGAAATAGGCCTGGGCCGATTTTTCCAGCAGTTCGGCATTGAGCATCGCTTCGGCCAGGTCCGTGCCCAGGCAGAGTGCGCCGTGGTTCTGGATGATGTAGCAGCGGCAGCCGTTTTGCAGGGCCGACACCACGTTGTCGGCCAGCGCGGCGGTGCCTGAAAGGGCATACGGGATGACGGCGACCTCGGCCCCGATTTCGTAGGTGATTTCATCGAACAGGGCCGGGATCGGCTGGTTGATCAGCGCCAGCACACTGGCGTACATCTGGTGGGTGTGAACCACGGCCTGGATATCGGTGCGGTTCAGGTAGATGCCGGCATGCAGGGCCGCTTCCGTCGAGGGCGGCAGCGCGCCCTCGACCGGGCCGAGCCGTGAATCGATGACGCCGATGTCCTGAACCGCCATCGCGTGGTAGGGTTTGCGGCTCGGCGTGATGACGATCAGGTCCTCGGCGCGCAGATAGAGCGAGACATTGCCGCCGCTGCCGAGCCGGGCGCCGAAGTACCCGTGCTCGCACAGCCAGCGCGCACTGACCAGCACCTCTTTTCTAAAGGCTTCGTAGTCCGCCATTCAATATTTCCCATCCGCATACTCGAGCCAGCCCCCGGCCATGACCAGGGCGTGGTCGAAGTCCGAGATGGTGAAGGGTAACTTTTCGCTTTCACCGCCCGCGATAATTGTCAACTGCGCCTGATCGAGATCGATCTCCATGCATGCGTCGCGACCCGCATAGGCGCTGAACAGGTGATCGATGGTGTCGGCCGGCAGTTCGATGGCCAGCAGGCCGCAGTTGAACATGTTCTGGCGGAAGATGCGTGCGAAACTCGGCGCCACGACCAAATGGACACCGTTGGCCTCCAGAGCCCACGGGGCGTGTTCGCGCGACGAGCCGCAGCCGAAATTCTCCCGCGCGAGGATAACGCTTTTGCCGGGCAGGTCCCGCCGGAGATCGAAGCCTTTCAATTCCAGGTCTTCGAGCAGGTAGGGCTTCAGCGCCGTCTTGGTGTTTTCGGTCAGGTATTTGGCCGGAATGATTTCATCGGTGTTGATGTCGGCCCGGTCGAGAAACAAAACGTCGCCGCCAAAGGTCTTCATTGGGTGTTTCTCCCTCTCATCCCTTGAACAGTGCGGAGTTGGTGATCCGCCCGGCGATGGCCGTGGCCGCCGCCGTGGCCGGGCTCATCAGGTGGATCTTGCCGCCGCGTCCCATGCGGCCGTTGAAATTGCGGTTGGTGGTGGCGGCGCAGACCTCGCCCGCGGCCAGAACGCCGTTGCTCATGCCCAGGCACGCGCCGCAGGTGGGGTTGGTGACGCAGAAGCCGGCGTCCATGAAAATCGTGATCAGTCCTTCCGCCAGGGCCTGGCGGAAGATTTTCGGCGTGGCCGGTGAAAGAATGGCGCGCACCGCGCTATCGACCGTGTGCCCCTTGACCACTTCGGCCGCCACCCGCAGGTCTTCGATGCGGCCGTTGGTACAGGAGCCGATGTACACCTGGTCGACGGGGGTGCCGGTCATCTGATCGACCGGTTTGACGTTGTCGGGCCTGAAGCCGTCGGTGGTCTGCGGGGTCAGGTGGTCGATGCGGTGGTCGATGACCCTTTCATACCCGGCGTCCGGATCGGCGGCAAAGGCCCGGTAGGCTGCCAGGGCGGCCTGCGGCGAGGCAAACTCGTCCTTGATGAACTCCCAGAGATAGGCCACGGTGGTCTCGTCCGGTGCGCAGATCCCGCAGGTGGCGCCGGCCTCGATCGCCATATTGCACAGCGTCATGCGGGCTTCCATGCTCATGTGGTCAATGCTCGGTCCGGCGAATTCGATCACGTGGTCGGTGGCGCCGTTAACGCCGATGCGTCCGATGACCGAAAGGATCACGTCTTTGGCGAACACCCCCGGCCGCAGCCGGCCGCTGACATCGATACGGATTGTTTTGGGGTGCTTGAAGGCACAGACACCCTTGAGAATGCCGACCTCGAGGTCGGTGGTGCCGACCCCGGCCGCAAACGCCCCGAAAGCCCCCAAGGTGCAAGTGTGCGAGTCGCCCATGATGATGGTTTGGCCCGGCCGCACGAAGCCTTTTTCCGGAAAAAGGGCATGGCAGACCCCGTTGCTGCCGATGTCGAAGAAATCCTTTATTCCATGGCGGCGGGCCCAGTCGCGCAGGATCTTGCCCTGGGTGGCGGTCTTGGAATCCTTGGCCGGCGTCACGTGATCGATGACCGCCTTAATTTTGGCGGGATCGAAGATCCGGTCCCGTCCGCGCCGCACCAGATCGTTGATGGCGATCGGGGTCGTGATCTCATGGCAGAACACCCCGTCCAGGCTCAGCACCTGGACGTCGGCCGCCGGCGTGTCGACCAGGTGAGTGGCGAAGATTTTTTCGGCGATTGTTTTTCCCATAATTGACCTTAAGTGTAATTAGTTTACCATTTGTATTAAAAAGTAATAGACAAGACAAGTCACATGTATAAAATCACCCGGACGGAGTTGAACGCCCCAAACGTTCCAAACGTTCCAAACGCTCCCAACGTTCTTAACGTCTCCAACCGACCCTAATCGGTGCCGGTTCTCAGCACGGACAGAAATGCCGATTGCGGTATCATGACCTGGCCGACCATCTTCATCCGCTTCTTGCCGCGCTTCTGCTTTTCGAGCAATTTTCGTTTGCGGGTGATATCGCCGCCATAGCACTTGGCGGTAACATCCTTCCTGAGCGCAGACAGTGTCTTGCGGGCGATGATGTTGCCGCCGATGGCCCCCTGGATGGCGATTTTAAACATCTGCCGCGGTATTTCCTGCTGCAGCTTGTCGCAGGCCATTCGGGCCCGTTCAACGGCCCGGTCGCGGTGCACCAGTTGGGAGAGGGCGTCCACCCGATCGCCGTTGATCAGAATGTCGAGCTTGACGAGGTCGGTTTCGCGGTGATCGAGCAGGTCGTAATCAAAGGAGCCGTAGCCCTGGGTGATCGACTTGAGCTTGTCGTAGAAATCATAGATCACCTCGGCCAGGGGCAGCTCGAAAACCATCTCCAGCCTCTCGCTCGTCAGGTACTGGTAATTGATGCTGGTGCCGCGCCGGTCGAGACACAGTTTCATGACCGCACCCATGTAGCGCTCCGGTATCATGATCGTGGCCCGGATGAAGGGCTCGCGGGTGACGCCGATGCGGGTGGGGTCCGGGTAGTGCGCCGGGTTGTCGATTACCAGCTCGCTGCCGTCGTTCATGGTGAGCTTGTAGCGGACCGAGGGCGCCGTCAGGATCAGCGACAAATCGTATTCGCGCTCCAGCCTTTCCTGAACCACCTCTAAATGCAGCAATCCCAGGAACCCGCAGCGAAAGCCGAATCCGAGCGCCACCGAGGTGTCTTTTTCGTACACCAGGGAGGCGTCGTTGAGCTTGAGTTTTTCGATGGCGACCGCCAGGTCTTCGTAGGCGTCCGATGCCACCGGGTAGATGGAGGAGAAGACCACCGGTTTGGCCTCCTTGAACCCGGGCATCGCCTTTTCGCACGGTCGGCTGCGCAGCGTGATCGTGTCCCCGCAGCGGGTGTCGCTCACGGTCTTGATGCCGGCGATGACGTAGCCGACCTCACCGGCCGCAAGAGATTTTCGGGGCACCATGTCAATCTGGAAGATTCCGACTTCCTCCACCCGGTAGGCGGCGTTGTTGGACATGAACCGGATGACATCCCCGGGCGCCACGCGTCCCTCGAAAATGCGAAAGTGGACCACGGTGCCGCGGTAGGCATCATAGTGAGAATCGAAAATAAGGGCCTTTAAGGGGGCTTCCGGATCTCCGATGGGCGGCGGCAGACGGTGGATAATCGTTTCGAGGACCTCGGTGATGCCGGTGCCGTCCTTGGCCGAAACCAGAAGGGCCTCGTCGGGATCCAGGCCCAGGTCCTCGTTGATCTGTTTTTTGACGCGGTCGATATCGGCGGAGGGCAAATCGATCTTATTGATGACCGGAATGATCTCCAGGTCGTGCTCCATGGCCAGGTAGAGGTTGGCCAGAGTCTGGGCTTCGACGCCTTGGCTGGCGTCGATCAGGAGCAAGGCGCCTTCACAGGAAGCCAGCGCGCGGGACACTTCGTAGCTGAAGTCCACGTGGCCGGGGGTATCGATTAGATTGAGGCGATAATCCCGGCCGTCGCTGCTGCGGTAGGGCAGGCAGACCGAGTTGCTCTTGATGGTGATCCCGCGTTCACGTTCGATATCCATCGTGTCGAGGATCTGATCGTGAAAGTCCCGGTCGGCAACGATGTGGGTGGCCTGGATCAGGCGATCCGAGAGGGTCGACTTGCCGTGGTCGATGTGGGCGATGATACTGAAATTTCTTATAATGTCCATAGTGAAACCGTTTGCGGCGCCATGGCACCGCTGCCCCGGTCACCGGCGCCGGGCGGCCGCCGGCGGCAGGTCGCGGCGGGCGCAATCTGCCGCGCGGTGGGAGGAGTCCGAAAGGGAAAAAAGCCGTTATCCGACCAAATGCGGTATAAGCTACCGTGGCGATTGAACGATTATAAAACCTGAGTTGACACTGCCTTCTTTTGCGTTTATACTTTTTTGCTACTGAAATCGATTGGGACGGCTAACCTATCAGATTGTCTCCAAATATGTCAACCCCGGCTTGGAAGAATCCGGCCGGCCCACTGCTCCAGAAGTCATTATGGCGCCAGCAACCAAAAAAACCAACATATTGATCGTGGATGACGAGGTCGGCGTTCGCGATTCGATGAACGAGTTCATCCAGATGGCGGGCTTTAACTCCATCATGGCCTCGGATGCCGAAGAGGCTCTGGGGTACCTGAAGAAAAACAGCAGCGATATTCAGGTGGTCATCACCGACATCATGCTGCCGGGCATGGGCGGTCTGGAGCTGACCAGGATCATCAAGGGCAGCTTCACCTCCGATGTCATCGTCATGACCGGGTACAGCGGCGACTATTCCTACGAGGAAGCCATCAACATGGGGGCCAGCGATTTCGTTATCAAGCCCGTGCGGCTCGAGGAGCTGCTGCTGCGCCTGAAACGCGTTCTCAAGGAGCGCGACCTGTCCCAGGAACGCGTGCGGATGATGGAAAAGCTGCAGCGCCTGGCGATTACCGACGGGTTGACGAAACTTCATAATTCACGATCGTTTTACAGCCAGCTCGAAGTCGAGGTCGATCGCTTCAACCGCTACAAGCACCCGCTGGCGCTGCTGCTGCTGGACATCGACCATTTCAAGGACTACAACGACGGTTTCGGGCACCTGGAAGGCGACAAGGTGCTGGTGCGTATCAGCCAGGTGATCAAATCCTGCCTGCGCAAGCTCGATTCCGCCTACCGCTACGGTGGCGAAGAATTCACGGTGATCCTGCCGGAAACCAGCTGCGAAGAAGCGTTGCTGGTGGCCGAGCGTATTCGCAACGTGGTCCATTCGGAAGTGTTTCAGCCGGAAGGCGGCCAGGAGATGTCGATTACGATCAGCGTTGGGGCCACCCAGTACATGGAAAACGAGGAATTGTCCGCGTTCATTCAGCGCGCCGACAAGGCCATGTATCTCTCCAAGCAGAAAGGCCGCAACCAGGTCACCGCCCTCGAAGCCGACGATGAGGCGGTGGCGAAATAATAAAACGGCTTAAGGCCGAAGGCTAAGGGTTAATGGTCAGCGGTTCGACTGAAATCAATGGCCGAGGGATTTCAGCAATTGGTCGCCGGCCGCTGGCGCCTTGTTATTTAAACGGTTCTCTCGCATCACCTTATCTGTACTTTCAATATCAGATCTCCCCGGACACCTTCCGCTAATTGGCGGCCCATTCCCTTCAAGCGCAGGAAACTGCCCTCCGCCGTTCCGGCCGGCACGGTCACGTTGAGCATCCGCGTGTAGAACCCCCAGGGGATGTTGACCAGTTTGCGGGTTCCGGCCAGGGCCTCGCGGGCGGAAAGTTCTATGAAACCGTGCAGGTCGGGCGTGTCGCCACTGCCGCGCGGGTGGATCACCTGAAGGTGGCGCGTCGTCGTCTTGGCGGTGACCGGGCCGAGCTTTTCGGCGATGCCCGTGGCCGGCAACAGTTGAAACAGTTTCAGGAACACAATGCCGAACACGAATCCGCCGATGTGAGCCCACCAGGCGATGCCGCTGACGGCGCCGTGGCTGCCGGCGGCGCTGAGGAACTGAAGGAAGAACCAGATGCCGAGGAAGAAGGCCGCCGGGATCTCGACGAACCAGGGAATGAAAATGATCGGGATAAGGGTCAGGACCTTGGCGGTCGGAAAAAGGATGAAGTAAGCGCCCATGACCCCGGCGATGGCCCCGCTGGCCCCGATGGTCGGGATGTTCGAGTGCCAGTTGAGGAGCAGGTGCGAGATTCCCGACGCCAGTCCGCACATCAGGTAAAAGGCCAGGTAGCGCGGATGCCCGAGCCGGTCTTCGACATTGTCTCCGAAGATGTAGAGCGACCACATGTTGCCGAGGATGTGCCAGAAACCGCCGTGCAGGAACATGAAGGAAAGAAGTGAAAAAAGCTGCTGCACCGGCGAAAAGTAGGCCGCCAGGCGCGGGTCCGAAAACCGGGCCGGCACCAGGCCGTATAAAAAGACGAAGCGATCGGCGTCCGGCCCTTGGGTCATCTGCACCAGAAACACCACCGCGTTGACCCCGATCAGCGTGAGGTTGACCACCGGTGTGTGCCGGGTCGGGATGGTGTCGCGAATCGGTATCATGCGGTGATGCGCATACTCAAATCGACGCTGCGCGCCGCATGGGTCAGGGCGCCCACGGAGATGATATCGACCCCGGTTTGCGCCAGCCGGGTCAACCGGCCCGCGGTGACGTTGCCCGACACCTCGATCAGGGCTTTGCCGTCTATCAAAGCCACCGCCGCTTCGATCTGCTCGATGTCCATGTTGTCGAGCATGATGATCTCGGCCCCGGCCGCCAGTGCTTCACGGACCTGTTGCAGGGTGGCGGCCTCGATCTCGATCTTCATCAGGTGTGATACCCGGCCGCGGATGCGCGCCACGGCCGCGGCAACGCCGCCGCAAGCGGCGATGTGATTGTCCTTGATCAGCACCCCGTCGTACAGGCCCATGCGGTGATTGCCCGCGCCGCCGATGCGAACGGCGTATTTTTCGAGCACGCGCCATCCGGGCGTGGTCTTGCGGGTGTCGACCAGGCGGGCGCCGCCGGCCGGGATTTCGGTGGCGTAGGCCCGCACCAGGGTGGCGATACCGGAGAGGCGCTGCAGAAAATTGAGCGCCACCCGCTCGCCAATCAGCAGGGCTTGCAGCTTGCCCGACACCGTCAAAATTGCGGTGCCGGCGTCAACCGCATCGCCATCCGCACCGTGGGGTTGCCAGGCAATCGCGGGGTCGAGTCGCTCGAAAACCTTGCGCGCGACCGCGAGGCCGGCCAGCACCAGCGCCTCCTTGGCGACGATCTGTCCGCTGCCCCTGGCATCGGGCGCGATCAGGTTTTCGGTCGTCACATCCCCGGACCCGATGTCTTCTTCAAAGGCCAGCTCGATCAGTTTTTCGATGGCAGTCATGGTCGATGTAGAGTCTCTACCGCGTCAGCTCCCGAACCTTCGCCAGCGTCGCTTCGAGTTTCTGGAGGGTCAGGTGCAGCTGCTCCTGTTTTTCTCTGGCCCCGTCCACCACGTCCGCCGGCGCCTTTTTGAGAAAGTCTTCGTTGTTCAGCTTCTTGAAGATCGGCATCAGGTCGGCATTGACCTTGTTGATCCTTTTTTGAAGCCGCTCGGTTTCCTTTGCAAAATCGATGATGCCTTCCAGCGGAACGAACAGCGTGCCGCCCGCGATGATCGTCGTGGCGGCCGAGACGGGTTTCCGGCCGGGCGCCGCGACGTCGAGGGTTTTGAGCCGCGCCAGGTTGGTGATGATGCCGCGATGCTCGGCGACCGCGGCGCGCACCGCCTCGTCTTCCGACTGAAATTCGACGGCCAGCTCGAGAGCGGGCGGCAGGTCCATCTCGCCGCGCACGTTGCGCACGCCGGAGATGATGTCCGCGATCAGTTTCATTTGCGATTCGGCCTCCGGGTCGTGGGCGAGGGTGGCCAGGCGTTTATCGGCCAGGGGGTGGACGGCGCGCATGATCGAGCCTTCGGCACCCGGCAGCTTGTGCCAGATCTCCTCGGTGACAAAGGGGATGAACGGGTGCAGCAGGACAAGGGCGTCGCCCAGCACGCGCCGCAGCACCGCCAGGGTCGCCGCCTTCTGATCCGGGCCCTGCCGGTCGTAGAGCACTGGTTTGACGGCCTCCAGGTACCAGTCGCAGAACTCGTGCCAGACGAAGTTGTAGAGCGCGCCGGCGGCCTCGTTGAAGCGGTATCCGTCAATGGCGTCCGCAACCGCGACGGTCAGCGCCTTGAGCCGTGAAAGGATCCAGCGGTCCGGCAGCGACCGGCTGTCCAAAACGGGTTCGGGCGGCTCATCGGTGAGATGCATCAGGCACAATCGAGCGGCGTTCCAGAGCTTGTTGATGAAATGCCGGTAGCCCTCGATCCGTTTCTCGGACATTTTGATGTCGCGCCCCTGGGCGGCGAAGGCGGCCAGGGTGAACCGAAAGGCGTCGGTGCCGTAGGTGTCGATCACGCTCAGCGGGTCGATGACGTTGCCCTTCGATTTGCTCATTTTCTTGCCCTCTTCGTCGCGCACGAGGGCATGGACATACACATCCTTAAACGGCACATCCCCCATGAAGTGGATGCCCATCATCATCATGCGGGCGACCCAGAAAAACAGGATGTCGAAGCCGGTGACCAGCACCGAGGTCGGGTAGAAAGTTTCCAGAAGCGGCGTGCGCTCCGGCCACCCCATGGTGGAAAAGGGCCACAGTGCCGAACTGAACCAGGTGTCGAGGACATCGGTCTCCTGCACCGGAGCGGCGCTGCCGCATGCCGGGCAGGTGGCCGGGGCCTCCATGGCCACGATCAACTTCCGGCACCCCGCACAGGTCCAGGCCGGAATCTGGTGACCCCACCAGATCTGACGCGACACACACCAGTCGCGGATGTTGGTCATCCAGTCGAAGTAGGTGGCGGCCCAGGTTTCGGGGACGATGCGGGTGCGGCCCTCCTTGACCGCCGCGATGGCTTTTTCGGCCAGCGGAGCGGTTTTCACGAACCACTGCCGGGAAAGATTGGGTTCCACGATGTCCTTGCAGCGGTAGCAGTGGCCCACGCCGTGACGGTAGTCCTCGATTTTAACGAGATGCCCGCCGGCCTTGAGCGCCTCGACCACCGCCTGGCGGCACTCGAAACGCTCCAGCCCCTCGAACTTTCCGGCCGCAGCGGTCATCCGGCCATCGTCGCCGATGGCCTTTATTACCGGCAGGTCGTGACGCAGCCCGATCTCGTAGTCGTTGGCGTCGTGGGCCGGGGTGACCTTCAGGGCCCCGGTGCCAAAGGACCGGTCTACATAGGTGTCTCTGATGACCGGTAGGACCCGGTCCGTCAGCGGCAAAAGGACGGCTTCGGCCGCCGCCGCGCGGTAGCGCTCATCGTCCGGGTGGACCGCTACGGCCGTGTCGCCCAGCATGGTTTCGGGGCGCGTGGTGGCGACGACGATGCCCCCGCTGCCGTTCGGGTAAGGATAGCGGATGTGGTAGAGGTGGCCATCGATCTCCTCGTGTTCGACCTCGAGGTCGGCCAGGGCGGTAGCGCAGCGCGGGCACCAGTTGATGATGTAGTTGCCGCGATAGATCAGGCCCTCCTCGTAAAGTTGGACGAACACTTTGCGAACGGCCAGCGACAGGCCTTCGTCCATGGTAAAGCGCTCACGCTTCCAGTCACACGAGGCCCCCAGCCGCTTCAGCTGGTTGGTGATCGCGCTGCCGTACTTCTCGCGCCACTGCCAAACGGCTTCGATAAACTTTTCGCGGCCGAGCCGGTGACGGTCCAGGCCTTCCTCGGCCAGCTTGCGTTCGACGACGTTCTGGGTGGCGATGCCGGCGTGATCGGTGCCGGGCATCCACAGCACGTTGTCGCCCCGCTGCCGCCGGTAGCGGCACAAGATGTCCTGCAGGGTGTTGTTCAGGGCGTGCCCCATGTGAAGGACGCCGGTGACATTCGGTGGTGGTATGACGATGGAAAAACTCCTGGACGAAGGATCGACCTGCGCGTCGAACAGACCCTGCTCCTCCCAGAATTCATACCAGCGGCTCTCGACGGCCTGCGGTTCGTAGCCCTTGTCCAACAGGTCCTGTCCCATTCCCTTTTGCTCCTTTTGACATGAGGCCCGCCGGCCAGCGTCCCCATGCGAGTGCGATATCAGAATGAAAAAACAAGGCCCATCCTTATTAAAATTCCGCTGATTTTTCAACAGGTAATCGCGTCGTGGCCGGTGGGGCTCTATCGGGGCAAAAATCCGGTCCATTAATACGGGCAGGCTTGGTTGCCGCCGGTATCCGACGGAGCGGCGTTAAAGCGCCGGCGAACGGTATTAGAGGGGATCGTCCGGGCGTGAGAGGTGTCAGGCGGTAAATCGTAGGGGCACGGCGTGCCCTGCCCCTGTCAGAGTTCACAGGGCACCGCATCTGCGGCGTTGTCGGGCACTTGACGTATAAAAGTAAAAATACGCCTGCGTGCCCGACGCCGTGTATCTGCGGCACCCGGTAAACGCTGACGATGAGCCGGTTTGAAGCGCATCGGACTGTGCAACCGTCCGAACGGTTACTCCATGTTGCCCAGCAGCAGGGTTTTCAGTCGCTCGATTTCCGTGGTCACCGCCTTGTCGATGGCATCGGCGAGCATCGCATCGATTTTTTTGCCGAGTAATTTCTTGACCGCCTGTTCGACAAGCGCTTCGAATGGCGCTCCGGAAAGGGTTTCCGGACGTGGTTCGATCCCCGGCTCGTCCAGTTCATCGCGGTCGGCACGGTATCCGGTGACGAGTCCGGCGGCCTGGGCGGACAGGGAACCTGCAGCCGCGATGGCGGCTTCCAAATCGGGCGCACTGCTCGAACGCGCATCTATCATCGATGCCGCCGCTGCCGTCTGCTTGGCAAACCCGGTGTCGGTCATCTCGGCCGTCTCCACGGTATCGGTCTCCGGCGTTGCTTCAGTTTCCCTGGAAAAATGTGGTGCATCACTTCTGACGACGCCTTCATCGTCCGCCAGGAGTGAGTCCACTGAAAGCTCCTCGTCATCACCTGACGGCATCGCAATGGAGTCGCTTTCGTCGGCACGGTCGTCATCGGCGGTCTCATCGAAATCAAAATCAAAGTTTTCGGGCGTTCCTCCACGAGTGGTTTTGGCAAAATCCGTTTCGGTTTCAGCGATGTCGGCATCATCTGCAAAATGATCGCCGCGGCCGGGTTGGCGGTTTCCGGAGTCGGTCGCACCCTGGAGTGGCACATCGGCCTCGATTGAGGCGTCATCCTTTTCAGCGCTGATTCCGACCGGCGTTTCATCGGCAATATCGAGGCTCAATTCTTCTTCCAGGATGCGTCGATCCGCCTCGGTCAGTTCCAATTTTTCCTGAGGGTCATCTGTCACCGCGTTTTCGGGTGCGGGCGGGTCCGCGATGACCGCAGAGGCGTGAGCCGCTGTGGGGGTAACTTCGGGGTCTTGGTCTTCAAGATCCAGCAGGACTTCCGCACCGCCGGTTTCAACCCGCTGGCCGGATTCCTCGAAGTTCTGATTCGCGGTTCCGGAAGCCGCCTCGATTTCCGATCCGGTTGGCCTGTCGACCGGGGCTGGTAAAGTTTCGGCGTCTTCAGCGGCTGAAAAAAGATCGATGATATCCTCGTCTTCCTCCGTGTCGGACGTTTTTTCATCGACGCCCGGACCGGACGCATCATCGTCGAAGATATCGGCCAGCAGTGCCGCCTCGTCGTCGAGTTCGACTACCGCATCGTCTTCGATCGACAACTCTTCGATGTCCTCCTCCAGTTCGAAGGCCGCATCGATCTCATCTTCGGCGGTCTCGGCGAAATCTTCCAGTTCGAGGATGTCTTCGTCCGCGGACGGATCCGCGCCGATATCCTCGGTCAAGTCCAGAAGATCGTCGCTGCCTTCAGGCTTTTCGGCCACCTCCGTCAGATCGATGATGTCATCGTCATCTTCCGCCGGTGCGTCGCCATCACCTTGGTCGAGGGCGCTGCCATTTAGATCGGCCAGGACCGTTTCAGCGAATTCGATGATGTCATCATCGCTTAAGGGATCTTTCGCTTCACTCGCCATCGCGGGTTTATCGTCATTTTGCATGGAGGTCCTCGTCAATTGGGGGGTAAGGCCATTAATGAAAATTTATGATTAATTCTAATAGATTACCATAGGGGGCGGCTTAAGTCAAGATGTTTGGAAGGCCGCAGATCCGTCGTCTTTAAGCGTTTACAAGAAGACGGGTTTAAGGCTATAGACCCGGCATGCGCTATTTCTTTGCCGAAAAAATAGTGGTTCCCGGTGAGAAGATGACCGTGTGCGGCGCCGAGGCCCGGCATGCCAGAAAAGTTCTGCGGCTGCATCCCGGAGACACCATCGGCCTTTTCGACGGCAGCGGCACGGCTTATGCGGCGAGAATCGAGCGGTTCGTGCCGGACGGCATCAGGGTCGCGATCGTCGGCACCGTCCCGACGGCGTCCGAATCACCGGTTGAGATCATCATGGCCCAGGCCTTCTTGAAGGACAAAAAAATGGACGGGCTCGCGCGGCAGTTGACCGAGTTGGGGGTTGCCAGGTGGATGCCGTTTTTCGCCAAGCGCTCCATTCCGGCCCCCGACCCTCAGCGTCTAGCGGGTCGTCTGGCGCGCTGGCAAAAAATAAGCCGCGAAGCCCTTAAACAGTGCGAAAGGGCGCAGTTGATGGCGATAGAGCCGATCGGCACCCTGCAGGACGTTTTGCTGCGCGCAATGCTTTGCGATGTTAAAATCTTATTTTGGGAGAATCAGCCGCAGCCGCTAGACCTGCGGGAGATGTTGCCCCCGGGCGCCTGCCCGCAGAAGGTCTTTGCGATAGTGGGCCCCGAGGGGGGATTTTCGATGCCGGAGGTCGAGGCGGCGGTTGCCGGTGGTTTTCTTGCCGCCGGCCTCGGGCCGCGAATCCTGAAGGCCGAAACCGCCGCCGTCGCCGCGGCCACGCTGTTGCAGTTCGCCTTTGGCGACATGGGAAAAAATCCTTGACAAACCCGGGGGTCTTCAATAGAAATGGCACTTTCCATGCCAAGCGCGCCGAGGTAGCTCAGTCGGTAGAGCAGGGGACTGAAAATCCCCGTGTCGGCAGTTCGATTCTGTCCCTCGGCACCATTAAAGCACGTAACCTGCTGTTATTAAAGCAGGTTTTTGATTTTTAAGCCTTCCTGATCCGTTCAGTTCCATCTGTTACACAAACTGCTTACACAAACTCAAGATGGAATTGAACGCCCGTGAAACAGGCCAGTCGATCTGCCTCCTATCTCATTCGCAATTCCCATTCGTATTGTTTCCGAATGATCGTTCCCCAAGACCTGCAAAGATTTGTCGGCAAGAAAGAGTTGCGGTATACTTTAGGCACCGGTTACGCCGGTGTCGCCCGGCAAAAGGCCCGGTTTGTGGCCGGCAAGGTCCACTGCATTTTCAGAACCCTGCGGAAAGGTTCATCAGCTTTGAGTAAACTGACGGAAGATCAAATCAAGGTGCTGATCGACCAGCACATTAAAGAGGCCATCAAGGGCTGGGATGAAGCGTTTTATGTTGACTTCGACAAGGAGGAGCATCCCACGCCCTATGTCGATGAGGATACTTTTCACGGTTATCTGAGGGACCTCGACTACATTCGAGATGACCTCGTGACCAATCTTAATCTTGGTGACTTCAGCATGCTATGGGCTTCGGTTCATGATCTGCTCAGAAGAAACGGAATAGACGACCCCGATACGAGTCTGCCGGAGTACCGAAAGCTCTGCGCCGAGAGCCACAAGGCTGAAATCCAGCTCTTGCCTTTTCAGAAAAGACACATGCTCTGTGACTTCGCATAAAGGAAGGAGCTGCCAGATGTTTTCCCGGAGGTCTTTGCCGGTAAACAAAGCGCCGTCGGTCAGGTCGATGCTCATACATCAGAGCCCCTTTCAAATGCAATCCGGGACTACTGGAAGGAGAAGGAAAGAACATGGAAACCAAGGTCCAAGACCGAGATTAAAAGGGCCTTGGATCGTCCGACTATCACTGACAACGTTTGTGACATCGTGACCAGCATCCAGACCCTCTAAAGCATCCTTCTTGACGGCGTGGTAGCCCCATAGAGAGGAGATCTTTTGAAACGAATACGCAGTATGGTCAGAAGAAAAGGGAGGCCTAAAAAGGGGCTGACAGAGTTGGACTACAGGATAACCCCCTGAAAACTCCATCTGGAAAACTCATACGGCAAAATAGCTATTGGATGGCCGTTGAATGAACCATCCAATAGCATCAAACGCTACTGTGGTTGGGTTTCAACCGTTAGGTTCTATAAGTCATTCCAGTACATATGGCCTGAATCATAATTGTAATTACCATCTCCATTCGTGTCGGCAATAATCTGACAGTAATTCTCATCGATTACAAGCAGCCGAGCCGTTGTGCTTGCTCCGCCAGCGACCTGAAGCTCCCCTGAGGATGGCCACTGGTAAATATTATAAGTGCGAACAGGGGTGATCGTGGTCAGATTAACATAGCCATGAGTTGGATGATAGAACCTTCCCGAGACCTGAAGGTCGACGTAATCCATTCCTTGGGTAATGGTAAGCAAATAGTCATTGACCCAGAAAACTTCATTGGAACTGTCTTTCATCACTATATCGAGTGATGCTATTGTTGAGGGTCCTGACACATCAACCGATATATCACCATCGATTACATAAGATTGATTTCCTGAGGTTAAGCTGACCATGTTGATGGAGAGAGCGAAATTAAGGAAGCCACTGTTGTCAACATTGAACTTGCCTGAAAAGTCGGCGGTTCCAGAGATGCTTGTATTCTGACTACAGTAATCAGTGAAGTTCATCGAGCCCGTGAAGGTACCAGTGACATCATCCATTGTTGCTGTATAACTTGCAGAACCTCCACAGTCTCCGACAACGGCGTCTTGTTCCGTTTGAACAGTAAGCGAATCTCCTTGGTAGCTGTTGAAATCTATTTTGTTCAATGCCCCGCCGAAGATGGGGACAAGCTTGTACAGTTTAACTTCCCTTAAGATATTCGGTTGTGAATCCGTCACTGAGCTGAGCATTCCTAAGTTTGTTCCAGTTTCACCGCCCATGAAAGCATCGCCGGTGAGTTCAACAGCGTTACTCAGGTCAATTACTGCAGGAGTGTCAACACCGGTATAGGTGAGACCAGTTGGCTCAGTGGGCACAATTACAGAATCTCCTCCGCTTCCTCCTCCTCCTCCTCCTCCTCCTCCACAGGAAATCAAACCAAGGATACAAAAGATCGATAGCATCAAGCCGAAGTTTTTGTGAGATCTTATGATCATTTCTCGATTGACCTCCCAAGATAAAAAAGGTTTGTATTTCATTTACCTGTCAATGGTTTTTCGGACTACGTTCCTACTTCTTTCCCTTTTGAGCCCATTTGTTTGGTTTATTCTTTTTGGCCTGCCCCGGTGGATATTTTTTCTTGTGGTCATTGTAATACGTGTAGGGCTTGTCAGTATCCATCTCAAGGACGACGTGTTCACCCACTTTCATGTTCAATTTGTCAGGCAAAGAAACGGAAAAGACCCAATTGGGACCCTCAACATAAAAGTAGACGCGCCTATCCGTATCATAATAAGCGGGGCATTCCGGGAAATAGAGGTACTTGTGTTTTGCTCTGTGGCCGTGAGCAGGTGCCCATGGTGGAGGACCTTTTTGAGCAACAGGCGGTTGTTGAATCACAGCACCATTGCTGCCACCTGTCTTAACACCGACACTTCCACTGGTCCCACACCCGATTAAAACTGCCAGAGCGACCATAATTGCCGTCAAAGTCACCAATCTATTATCAGCATATCTTTTCATTCTGCCCCCCATCAAAATAAAGCCGAACCACCATTACGGCAGCTCGGCTTGTCATTTTAAACTCATGGCAACCCGGCTGTCTCATTTGAGATCCGTGGCTTTCCGTCCCTGCCTCACGACAGGTTTGGCCTTGTCATTGATCGTATCGATTGTTCAGCTAATGTGAGGGCTCATTATAGCAGAACAAGCATCATATGTCCATTTTGACGGGGTGTTTAATTGGGAATGGGATGGTTCCAGTTGGATGGGATGCCTGAGTATGGGCTGGAATTTTTAGGTGGTCATTTTCAATTAAGTGGGCAGGTTGAATGGGTCATTTTCAATTAAACACTGGCCTTATGAAACCGGTTTGTGGGCCATATCATCATCCTCTTTCCGATGCCAGAAAGTGAATCGGGAAAAAGAGACCGCTGATGCCAAAGAACAAAACAAAAAGTGGCAGTTCGAAAATATACATTAAGATCCTCTGGACAATATCTACGGGGATGTCATTTAGCCACATAAAGTTCTCGGCTCCAATTATCTCGATGAGGCTCTGGGGGTACACGTGTAGTTTGTCCGAGTGCCCAAGTCCGATTATGCCATGCAGCACTGGATAAGCCATAGCTATGAAGGCAATGAAGAGAGATGCTATCCCAAGTTTTGTCCACATAGTTACAGTCTACCTAATCATCAGTGCCAGTATTTTCAATCATCCAAACAGTAACACATCTTATCCGGAATCACCCCCCTGACACCACCGGTCGGATTTGGTGTGTCTCCGTCCCGCCTTGGGATCAGATGGATGTGGGCATGAAATATTGTTTGACCGGCAGACGCACCACAGTTCATGCCGACGTTAAAGCCGGTGATGCTCTTGTCCGATTCCAGCAGTCTGTTCCTCAAGACCCTGATCAGATCATCGGCTTCCCGTCGTTCCCGTTCGGTCATCTGGAACCAATCAGCTATATGCCTTTTGGGGACTATCAAGAGGTGCCCGTCGGAGACTGGGAACCCGTCCTCAAGCGCAAGCACAGTATCCCACTCTTCGACAATGCAGTTTTTGATATTGCCGGGGCAGAATCTGCAATTAGAATCAGGCCCTTGCCAAACCTCAATTTCACCCCTCCTCAATTTCTCGACAAATGGCTTGTCGGCGGGTGCAAAGTCAAATTGGTCAAGCTCGCCAATAGTCACCCATTTATAATCCTTGTGATCTGTTGAATTTATTTTCCCCCCATTCCAGAAGACACGGTATGCCAGCAGCTCGATTGAGATGTGGTCGTAGTGGTGGATGTTGGAACCGAGGAAGACACCAACAGATACCTCGATCTCAAACTCCTCATTCAGCTCCCTTGCTAAGCATTCCTCTGGTGTTTCTCCGGCTTCAATCTTGCCACCGGGGAACTCCCATTTGCCGGCCAAGTGGTCCGTAGACCTTCTTTGGGCAATTATGATTCGACCATCCTTCTCTAAGATGGCAGCTGTAACTTTGATTGGTTTCATATTATGACAGCTTTAATCCGGTTCCCTAAACACTTACCCCCATAGTTGCATAAACAACATAGCAACGTATGGCTAATAGTTTGTAATTATGACAAATATCACAGCGATACGACTAATTTCAGGATATCCCCACCGGTGAATTCGAAGGATGGGGTCGATTTTGCTATGTTGTTTACCCGGAGGGAAAGCCGGAGGACTTCAGATCCTGTGTTGTCAAGGGATTGCGGTAGGAATTTACAGCTTCACCCTTGACGCCTTGGCTCTGAAGCCCTCCGACTTTTGCAACGTTGGGGTTACCTTGCCAAATTTATCATATTATGATGACCTCACGCTGCCAATAGGTCAGCCACAGCCGCCGCAACCAGCTGGTCACTGTCCGAATGCCCCTGCGATAGTTTGCTTTCCAGATCGTCGCAGAGGGCCATTAAATCAATCGTTTTATTCAATATACGCAATTGTTCATTATATGGCGGTATTGGGAAAGGCTGGTTTTTCAAAATCCGCATATTTAAGGCTTTGCACTGTCATCCCACCCTTTACCAAATTTTCCAGAATAAAATTTTCATGGCCTTTCAATAAAAGACGCATGTATTCACCAATATCTGGAAGATAGGGTATTATAACTTTCAGGTCTTGGTTAACGGTGCATTCGATATCGTTAATAGATACCGGCAGCATTCGCTTAAGGATACCACTTCTCGCAACTATCAATATGGAACCTTTAGGGATTAAGCGTAATCTTGTTTCCGAAAGTGCAGTTTGAGTTATTGAAAGCTCTGATGATGTAATGTGGTCGAATTTCATATCCTTTGGTGAAACCCAGGCAACATCACCATTCCAATAAACACTTTTATTTTTAGATGGTGTTCCTCCTCCACAGAAATCACCCAACGATTTAAGCCGTGTCCACTGGCCTCAACAGTTCGGTTGATAGCGATCTGTTGATAGTACCTGGGCATCCGACCGCTGCCGTCATCATGGTATTCTTGCTGAATTATACTTTCGGGACCCGGATCTATACCCTTGAATTGACAATAGCGCTGCCACAGGTCGCCTGGTGATGGGAATGCGGTCAGGGGCAACTCACTTTCGATCTTGCCCGAGATTCTGGTGCGATCATGCTCAAGGAAGGCGTCTCCATTAGAGCTGTAAATGAATGGCAAGTCCAACATGGCACCGTACCACATGGCACTGACCAAAGCCGACATTGTCGATTCCATTACGGCACAAGTTGAATTCTCAAGGAACCAATCGTTTGATGTCACCGATGTCCTGATCGAGGTCATCAAGCGTTCCCTCGCCTCCGGCGAGGATGTCCTTGTCAGTGGCTTTGGAAAGTTCTGTGTGAACGAGAAAGCTCAACGCAGGGGCAGGAATCCTGCCACGGGGGATGAAATGATGCTGAAGCCGAGCAGGGTTGTCACATTCAAGTGTTCGGGGACGCTGAGGAAGAAGATCAACTCATAAGCGTTTTGACAAAATGTTCTCAAATCATGTTGGCCATGGTATAATTTAAACTTTCAAATTCGTTGGGTACCCAAGTGCTAAACTTACGCCAATTTTGATTTAGGAGAACAAATTCATGCTAAAAGTTGCATCACTTAAAAGGCGGTCCCCTTTAATAGCAGCACCCCTCAGAACTGCTGGCCAATCAATTGATGAAGAAATTTTTCGTATCGTAGCAGAGGATACCTCAGCTTATGTAAGCTTTGGAATTTTTATCATTCTTTTTGCTTGTTATGAATGGTATCGGTGGCTGACCAATTTTCCACCAAAGCCGTTTACGTTTAGTATTCTTGCTATCACCATGCTTGCTTTTTGTGCCTATAAAACCTTAGTGGCGAAACGCAAAATTAAAAATCTCAGACTTGCGAGAGACGGCGAAAAGGCTGTCGGTGAGTTTCTTGATAGATTAAGAGAAAATGGCTATCGAGTCTTTCATGACATCGTTGGTGGTAATTTCAACATTGACCATCTTTTAATTGGTAAAACTGGAATTTATACGATTGAGACAAAGACATTAAGTAAGCCGAATAAGGGCAAATCTGAAATTCAGTACGACGGAAACCAAATTAAAATCAATGGTCACACTCCTGAGAGAGATCCCATAGCTCAGGCTAAGGCCCAAGCGAACTGGATTAAGGAACTTGTGAGGGATCTGACCGGAAAGGTGTACAAGGTTCAGCCGGTCGTTCTTTATCCGGGCTGGTTCATAAAACAACCATCTGGTGCGGAAGTTTGGGTATTAAACCCCAAAGCCCTAAAAGGGTTCCTTGAGAAGCATGATGCCCAGATTGATGAAGGCTCAATCCATCCGATAGCCACTCATCTTTCTCGGTATGTTAGAAACTTGAAAAGACAGTAAACCTTCGGTCGTTTTACCTCACTTTTCTAAGATTCTTAGATTTCTTTTTTGTTAGTTGCCCCAATTAAAAAGAATTGCATCTTTCAGCTGGAGGCACCTCCATGTCACAACCAGACAACGAGGTCGTGGTCACCGACATCAAGATGCCTTTTGGCTCCATGGTTGTGTTCATGGTCAAACTGGCCATCGCAACAATACCGGCAATGATCATACTCAGCGCTGTTGGGACTCTTACCTTTGCCCTTGTCAATTTCTTTTTAGGTGGGACGACTCATTTCAGGATGTACCGGTTTTGAGACAGGACCGATGTACGTTTATCAATTGTAAAGGCCTGAAGAAAGGAGTTACACATGCAAGCACGTGCTCCACTTATGATTGAACATCGACTAATCGAGCGAATGATTTCCGTCATAAAAGCCGCCTTAACACAAATCGAGTCAACCCAAAAGGTCGATCCTGTGTTCGTTGATACTGCGGTTGATTTCATTCGCACATACGCCGACCGTACCCATCACGGGAAAGAGGAAGACATTCTCTTTCGAGATTTAGGCAAACGGGATTTATCGGCTGACGACCAGAGGGTCATGCAGGAATTGATCGATGAGCACGTCTTTGGACGACAGACGACCAAAGCACTTGTTGAAGCGAATACCCGTTACAGAAATGGCGACAAAACCGCTTTGACGGACATTACCCGCAATCTCCGCACCATTACCGAATTCTACCCCAAACACATTGAGAAGGAAGATAAGATCTTCTTTCCGTCATGCAGGGCCTACTTTACCGACAAAGAGGACCAAGAAATGCTGGCTGAGTTCTGGGATTTTGACCAGAAGATGATTCACGAAAAGTACAAGTCGGTGGTCGAAGGACTGGAAACAGACTGAGAAGATTCAGACCGGCAGGCACAGGCATGCTTTACAGCGCCTAAACCAAAGACCACCACACCTCCCCCTTGTCAACCCATTAACCGGGACCTGAAGTCCTCCCTAAAGGCGTTGTACGCAGTCTCAGCCGCTATTTCGTTTAAAGATTTACCGGTTCATCTTTCTCCAGTTCTTGGGACTCACATACTTATCCCCAAGTGACCAGGTTCCCCTCCGGGCCGCATCCTCAGCCTTCTGATACGATCCATTATCAAATCCCTTGGCTGGTCTCCCCCTGTAAACCTCAGCAAGGCCAGCCCTGACCATCTCAAGATTCACATTCTTGCCATCAACATAAACGACACCGAGGGTCCGACCGTATCGGTCCGCACCGTATGGAACGAGATCAATGTACTTGTTCAGGACAAGGCCTGCGAGATACTTTGTGGATGTCTTGCTGAAGGGTTGGCCGGTGTCGTGTTTCTTTCCGGACTTTTCAGGTGCCTCGATGCCGACGAGACGGATGGTGGCCTTTTGACCATCGGTGACAACGGTGATGGTGTCACCGTCGGTGACCCGGGTGCATTTGAACTGGGCGGCAAGGACGCACCCTTGGCTCCACTTTTGCACTGTAGATCCTACATGGTCCTACGTCTTCATTCCAGCTCCCAATGTTTATGCAGACTTACTGCGGAAACGAAAACCCAGAACCATTTTGGAAACGATTACCCGCAGAGATTAGCTTTGACACTGGAACAACCTTGTAATAGTCTTGTTAATGGGTGTAAATGTCTGCTTGATTATTGAATCTAAAGATTGAATTCGGTAAGTCGCTGATTAATTTGCCCAAACAGAAGATTCTGGGGTTTCAAAATGACAAAAAAACACAAGCAAATTCGTTCCCGTGACGAGTCGCTTGAATCCGAAAGTTTCGCACAAAAGGTGCTCGATGCCTCTCTCAACGGCATCTACATCTATGATGTGAAACGAGGGCAGCACAAGTTCATCAACAAACAAGGCACATCCTTGATCGGCTACACCCTCGATGACCTCATGGCCATGAGTAAAACTCAGTTCTTCGAGTTGTTTCATACAGAAGACCGGCAGCGGATGGACGAACACATGAAAAAACTCATCTCACGGCAGTAAAGATAAGCTGGACATCGAATACCGCTTCAAGACCAAGAATGGGAAATGGATTTGGTGTCTGTCACGTGACAGGGTATTTGGCCGTGACGAAAACGGATCTGTTTCCCAGATCATCGGAACATTTCTCGACATAACCGATCGCAAGGAATTCGAACAGGCTCTTCTCAACAACGAAAAAGTATATCGTGAGTTGGCGACTAAAATGCCCAATGGCGCAGCCTTCGTCGTCGACCACGACCTGAGGTATGTGTTAGCCGAAGGACAGGCCTTAGGAGATGTGGGTATGAGTTCAATTGATTTGGAGGGTAAAACAATTCATGAGGCGCTCGAACCTGAATTGGCCTCGATGTATGAACCTTACTACCGATCGGCTTTAAAAGGGCAACCATATGTCTGTGAGCACTTTAGCCATGGCCGTCATTACGAAACCCGTGGAACACCGTTGCGGGATGGCGATGGAAACATATACGCTGCACTGGCTGTTTCATATGACATCACCGAACGAAAAAAAACTGAACAGGAACTGCGGGAAAGCAAGGAGCGCTACAAGGAGTTGGTACAGAATGCCAACAGTGCAATTATTCGCTGGAAACGTGACGGCACCATAACCTTTTTCAACGAATACGCACAATCTTTATTTGGATACACTGCTGAGGACATCATCGGCAGGAGTGGGAGAATCCTTGTTCCGCAACAAGAATCCACCAAAACTGATCGAGCCGCATTGGGTCAGCAAATCGCTAATGATCCCGAGCGCTACATCTGTAGCGTCAATGAGAATGTGTGCCGAGATGGTCGTCGATTATGGATAGTGTGGACAAACAAGGCCATTTTGGATCCGAACGGTAATGTTGTAGAAATCCTCTCTGTGGGTACCGACATTACCGATCAGAAGCGAACCGAGGAGGTTCTTCGTCAGCGTAACGAGATACTTGAGGGCATCAACCGGATTTTCCACGAGGCACTAACGTGCGGTTCTGAAGAGGAATTAGGAACCATGTGTTTGAGTGTAGCCGAGAGCATTACCTCAAGCCGGTTTGGATTTATCGGAGAACTCACTGACGAAGGTCGATTGGGTGATATTGCGATAAGCAATCCCGGATGGTCTGCCTATAAAATGGAGAACCAGATTGGTTACCGAATCATCCCTACCGGTTTTAAAGTCCACGGAATTTATGGACGAATGTTAAAGGATGGGAAAGGCTACTTCACAAACGATCCTGCCTCTCACTCAGACAGCATTGGCCTTCCTGAGGGACATCCACCGTTGGCGTCTTTTCTGGGGGTACCTCTTATCCATGCGGGCAAAACCGTCGGCATGGTGGGTGTAGCCAACCGAGTTGGCGGTTACACGGATGAGGACTTTAAGGCATTGGAGATGTTGGCCCCGGCCTTTGTGATAGCCTTGTTAAGCAAGCGATCTGAGCTGGCGCTTCGTCAAAGTGAAGAAAAGTTTTCAAAGGCCTTTTACTCCAGTCCTATATTCCTTTTTATTTGCGAACTCGAAACAGGCACTTTTATTGAAGTCAACGACGCCTATTGCGCAATGCTTGGTTACACTCGTGAAGAGATGATCGGTCATTCGTCCTTGGAACTGGGAATCATTTCACCCGGCAACCGGTTAGAAATCCTCCAGCACATTAGAAAAACCGGATTTGCAAAGAATATAGAATTAAAGATCGTCACCAAGACAGATGGGGTTAAACTTTGTCTTTTTTCTGCTGAAACGATGGAGTATCGAAACAAACTTTGTCTTGTTTATTCAGGTTTCGACATCACCGACCGCAGACAGGCTGAAGAGATTAGTCGTGAATACCAGAGAAAACTTGAACTGGAGGCAAGGAATCGAACTGCTGAAATAGAAAAGCAGTACCGAGAACTGGAGGAATTGAACCGGTTTATCAAAAAGCTGTCGCAGCATACCATCAGGGCAATGGAAAACGATCGCAATGCGTTATCCAAAGAGATTCACGACAGTATCGGTGGCAGCTTGGCCGCAATCAAATTGCTGTTGGAAAGAAGGCTATCCCTATATGACAGACGGCCACCTGAAGGCTTCATGTCTCTGGAAAAAATTGTCGGGCATTTGGATGAAGCCATTAAGGAAAGCAGACGTATTTCTTACCGAATGCGTCCGCTCGCTCTCGAAAATTTCAGTTTTGAACAGGCCATTTCGGAAACCGTTAAAAGGCACAAGGAATTTTACCCAAAGGTCGAAATAGGTCTTAAGGTTAATGTTTCAGATGATGGTATTCACGAAGAAATCAAAACAGTCCTTTACCGTGTTATTCAGGAAGCTTTGAACAACATCGGCAAACACAGTAGGGCTGATTTTGCCAAAATCGAAATAGTCGAATCTAAAGATTCAATTTATCTCAAGGTGGAAGACAATGGCTGTGGATACGATGTGTCGAAAATAATCGATACAGATCAGTCTCTGCAGGGCTACGGGATACGTAGTATGAAGGAACGTGTTGAAATGTGTAAAGGGGCCTTCCAGATAAAATCCGAGCAGGGAAAGGGAACTGGAGTATCGGTATGGATACCGAAGTATGTACCGGTTAAAAAGACACGTTGGCAAAGGTCACACTCTGGCAATCGTCTGATTTTTAATAAAAAAGACTGATCGGGTATGTGCGGCTATACTGACCCCGGCTTCATTTCACCACCCTTAGCTGATGCGTCTTCCTCAATTGTTTCCATAATTCCCAAATGATGAAAGCAGTTGCATCATCTGCGTTCATGAAAGTGATCCCGGATAATTTACGACAATCGGTCAGCAAATCGACATTCTCGTTCCAGAGCCCAAACTGATTCCTGATGAATGCGCCAAAACTAAAGTGCAGATTGATCAGCTCTCCTTCATCCATTTTCGACAGATCGACCTTGAACTTTAATGGTAGATTGGCAACCAAACGCTTAACGGCTTCATCAACTGTCTTGGGCATGCCTGCACCCCGGAGTGCCACAACATTCGCTTCAGAGATCGCAATGTAATAAACCGTCTGCAGAAGGTCGTAAACAGCCCTGTAAATCATGGGGTCCTTACTTTCCCTTGGACCCGCCACATTCAGGGTTTCAATCCGGTTGCTCAGTGTCCAATCAATAACCTGCTGAGCAGCTTCCAGAACCGATGTCTCGTTCAGATTAAGATGCAGCCACGGTCTGGAGTGCATGATTGCCATGTCCAAGATGTATTGAGAGCCGCCTGTCAATTTCCCGTGGGAGACAATGAGGGTCCCATCGGAATCGACCACGTTCTTTTCAGTCCGTTTTGGATGACTCTTGGTAGGCATCTCTGTAAGATGATAATGGGCCGGTATAATACCGTCCTCGGCCACCCGTCCCTTTGGAACCCAGCCACCGTGCGGCAGATCCATCTTGATGGCAAAGTCCAGAGCTGCCCTGTCAGCTCCGGTCTGGCCTCCGGAAATGATTCTCTTGATCATCATTGCCTGCTCATGTATTCGATCTGAACCTGTTTCAGCCTTGCGTAAAACTCATCTGACGTAAAAACGCCTTTATCGATAAGCATCTGGGTTATGGTGTCCAACTGGATCGAGTTGGCAATTAGGAGTTCCCTGAAGGATAAGAGATCTGATGGGTCCATTTTTATTGCCATGATGGCCTCCATTAAGGGATTTCCCATGTCCATACCAGAGCAACAGTGGACCGGTCAAACCTGAAAGACGTGAACGAGATCAATTGATGCTGACCAGATGAAACCGGTCCGCAAGTCACATTCCAGACTCTGGACAGACCAGTTCAACAAGTTGGCCGAGTTCAGGGCCGATAACGACCACTGTAACGTGCCTGACAGGTGGCCTGAGAACCTCAGGCTGGTCAGATGGGTTATGACCCAATGGCAGAGATAAAGGCAGGGGACAGTGTTAGGGTAGCGGATAATGGTTGTTTTGCAATTCGTTTGAATTGGATTGGATAAGCAAAGCTGCAATCAAACGGGCAACGATAAGCGGAATGAGGTACTTTGTCATTCGAATAAAGTTGCCTTATCTGGCGTTATTTCGTTACTTGATCTGGATTACTGTGTCCGGAGCCTTTTCCATTTTTGGTCGTGTTAGATCGGGGTCCTTTTCATCTAAACACATAAACTGTATTTCAGCCCTTGGATAGTTTCCGAAAACATAAGGTGGTGCTGTTTCCGTGGTATTTACAACTCGAATGTATTTTCCTTGGCCCGTACAGTATTGGTTTGCCTCTTTGAATGCCTCAGCTTTTAGATTGCCCAAACCGGGAAACCCAGTAGCAGCTTGTTTTGAAACCATGTACGTATCTGGCCCAATAGGCACGACGCCAGAATTTGCCGCACAGCCAGAAAGAATGAGCAGCCCAAGCAAAAGAAAGCTCTTCATGGAAAGTTGCCTCCATCTTAAGCTTATTACGTTTATAGAGAGACCCTAATCTTGTCATCAAATCGTAGCTGTTAAACCTACCATCGTTAAATTCTTTAGATCACACTGCCGCAGAATGAACCCCCCGCTTCACAGACTTGATCTTGCCATACTTTTTCAGCCTGAGCAATGCACTGGACACCTGTTTCTGATTAAGACCGGTCTGTTTTGAAATCGTTACATTATCCACTCCAGTCTTTGATTTTCGGATAACCTCGAGGACCTGATCTGTTGCTGGCATGGCCTTGGATGCTTGCGGCTTGACTTTCTTTGTTGCCTTCTTCTGGGGTGTTTCAGTCTTAATTTTTTCCGGTTTAGCCTTAATACCGGTCTGTTTTGAAATCGTCACATTATCCACTCCGGTCTCTGATTTCTGGACGACCTCAGGGGCCTGATCGTTGGCAAGCATGGTATCGGTGCCCTGCGGTTTGGCTTTCTCTTTAACCGTAGTCGGGGGTGTTTCAGCCTTCATTGGCTTCTGCTCAGCTTCGGCTGGTTCCTCAGAGGCTTGAGCATTTGTCATGTCGTAGATCGCCTCTGCGATGGAATTGATTCCTTTAGCCATTGTTTCCAAACCGATGGCAATTGATTTTAACCATGTATCGTATGGGTTCATGGGTTTCCTCCTTGTCCTAAATGGTTTCAATGATGTAAAATGGTAGTCCTTTTGCTACACGTCACCAATTGCCCATGCATTACCCTCCACCAGCAACCTTGACCCTGAATCCTTTCCGCTCCAGAAACCCCTTCACCGTATCCCGGTGATCCCCCTGAATAACGATCATCCCCTCCTTAACAGATCCTCCGGTCCCACAGAGCTGTTTCAGGTCCTTGGCAAGGCTCTTCAGGGCCTGATCATGGAGGTCGAATCCAAACACGGTTGTAACGGTCTTGCCCTTCCGACCTTTGGTTTCACGTCGGATGCGGATGATACCGTCAGGTTTGAATTGTGGTGGCGGCTCAGGTCGTTTCTTTTTGCAGGTGCAACTTGACACCGGCTTCTGACATTTGGGGCAGATGCTGCCTGTTTCGGTCGAGTATACGAGACGGGTATCTTTCATTGTCGGTACGGATCCATTTCAATCGTTACCGGCAGGCTCTTCGGCCTTCAGGTCCCTCATAAGCCGGTCAAAGGCTTTCTGGTATGCATCGTGGTCTTTCCACTTGGTGAAGTCTCCGATGTGCCGGGACCGTCTGAGTTTAGATGCCCACGCTTTGTCTGTATCCTCGACAGCTGAGTCTAAACGAATTGGAAATAGGACTGTCTTGCCTCGGTTCCGCTCTTGCTCATAGGCAGCTTCGACCTCATCCTCAACCCATTCGCTGTTGATAGAATGCTCGGAGAGGATCAAGAGGAGCTTATCATGAATGCTGATGGACTGGTCGATTCGGTCTCGGATCTTGTCACCGATCTTCATGTCCTCCGGAGCAAACCAGCAACGGACCCTCTTGTTCTGAAGGTCAGAATACAAACGTTCGGCAAAGTCTTGGTCTTTGCTGGAGTAGCTGATGAAACAGGAATAATACTCGAAGGCTTTGCCAGTCAGTGAGGACATGTACTGAATGAAGTTTTCGGGGACACCGCATCCTCGGAGGAAGGCTTCAGGTATTTTGCCGCCAGATGCAGAGATAGTATCAATACCTATTGTGGATGGGCCGAAATGAACCACATTTTCAAGCCCAACTGCGGCTCTCAGATCAACATTTCCAAAGATTGTGTACTGAAATATTGTTGCATAAAATTCAGTACCGCTGAGATTCGCCCCGCTGAAATTTGTCATTCTTAGGTTCGCCTCGCTGAGATTCGCCATGCTGAGTTCCGCCCCGCTGAGATCCGCTTTAGTAAGATCCGCCCTGATGAGTTCCGCCCCGGTGAGATTCGCTCCGAGGTCTGCCTCGAAAAGAAGCGCCCTGCTGAGATTCGCCCCGCTGAGATCCGTCATGCTGAGGTTCGCCCTACTGAGATTCGCCTCGGTGAGATCAGCCCTGCTAAGATCCACCCATTTATGCATCCGACTGAGATCCGCACTGCTGAGATCCGCCCCATCGAGATCAGGCTTAACATCTGGATTATCCTCCCTCCACCGATTCCAAACATCCACCCCTTGCTTAAGGATCTCAAGGTGCTCCGGATTTGCCATGGCAGACCTCCGTAGTTGGACTGCATCAGTCAGGTTGTATTACAAACCATGTTAAGGAAATGGGGGCTGGGTGTCAAAAGGAAAACTTGGCCTGAACCTGTACGGATTACCGCCAGTCCTATTCACCCAAAACAATACCGCATCCGTCAGCGTGCCACAGAGCTTTGTCCTCTTCAGCCCATACTAAGGGTATGCCCCATAAGGAGATCGCCTCTCTACGGGGCTTCCACGCAGTCGTCTGAAAGATCCGAAAAGCCTGAATACCGATGTTTGCATCAGCCCTACCTCAGGGGTTACAAACCGGAATGGCATGGGATAAACGGATCTGGAGCCCGATGAACTGGTGGTATTGTCAGGCCCAGAGGATGGTGTTAAACGAGAGACCAGCAACCGGGTCGAAAGCTCGGCTGTGTGTCAGGACACCCGGTTTTTATTGCGCAGCATGCAACCGCCAAATGTTGCCGTGGATGTCTGGAAAAATGGAACCTAATTGAAAAGGGGAGGGCGCTTTCCGAGAATGAAATCGGATTTGTGGCGGAGTTGGTGATGGGATGGACAGAGGGGCAGATTCGGTGAGTTATAGTGATCCTGCGCTCGTTTGTTAGAATTTTGTAATTTTTTTTGTAATGTTGCTGTTGAAAGGTTGATGGATGATGATATGGTCTGTTTTAAAGATGGATACTGACCTGATAGCGATTCCGACCACGATCGATTTGCCGATCGATACATTACATCAATTTTTTTGAGGAGGGGTATCCGAATGGAAGAACGGGATACGGCATGCCACAGAATCAATGCGCTGCCTAAAACGCCATCCGGAATTCGGGGCTTCGACGATATCACCTTTGGAGGGCTGCCCCAGGGACGTCCCACGCTGGTATGCGGAAGCGCCGGAAGTGGCAAGACCCTTTTCGGAATGGAATTTCTCGTGCGCGGAGCTATCGAGTTCGACGAACCTGGAGTGTTCATAAGTTTCGAGGAATCGGAAAAGGACCTGATCGCCAATTTTGCCTCACTGGGTTTCGATTTAAAAAACCTGCAGGAAAATCAAAGCATTAGCTTAGATTACGTTCACATCGATCGGTCCGAAATTCATGAAACCGGTGAATACGACTTAGAGGGGCTGTTTGTCCGGCTGGGTCTTGCTGTTGATTCCATTGGTGCCAAGCGGGTGGTTTTGGACACACTGGAGGCCCTGTTCGCAGGATTTGCGAACGAGGCCATTCTTCGCTCCGAAATTCGCCGGCTTTTCCGCTGGCTGAAAGACAGGGGGCTTACGGCTGTTATTACCGCAGAGCGTGGAAACCGGCCCGAGGCCATCACCCGGCACGGTCTGGAAGAATATGTCTCCGACTGCGTGATCATCCTGGATCACAGGGTCACAGAGCAGATATCCACCCGCAGGCTGCGGGTGATGAAATATCGCGGATCGGTGCATGGCACCAACGAGTACCCGTTTTTAATCGACGAAGGCGGTTTTTCTGTCTTGCCGATCACATCGGTTGACCTCGGCTATGAGGTGTCTTCAGAGCGGCTATCCACCGGCATAGCCAGACTCGACACAATGTTGGCCGAGGAGGGGTATTACAGGGGGTCCAGCATTTTACTCTCAGGCACCGCTGGAACAGGCAAGACCAGCATGGCCTGCTTGTTTGCAAACAACGTCTGCAACATCGGCGAGCGGTGTTTGTATTATGCGTTTGAGGAATCGAGCCATCAGATTATGCGCAACATGAAATCAATTGGAATAGACCTCAAACCTTTTATCGACCAGGGCCTACTGCGGTTTGAGGCCAGGCGACCCACCTATTATGGCCTTGAGATGCACCTTACGATCATGTACAAAATTATTACGGCCTTTCAGCCTTCCACTGTCATTCTGGACCCCATATCCAATTTAACCGCTGTGGGTGACCCAGTTGAGGTCAAAATGGTGCTCATGCGACTGGTGGATCTATTAAAGAGCAAGCAAATCACTTCCCTTTTCACCAACCTCATTCACGGCGGAGTTGATGAAATAGAATCAGGAGTGGGCGTTTCCTCCCTAATCGACACCTGGATTCTGATCCAGGACATCGAAACGGGCGGGGAACAAAACCGATGTCTGCGGATCGTCAAGTCACGGGGCATGAAACATTCCAATCAAGTTCGCGAGTTTTTGCTGACCGACAAGGGTGTTGATCTGGTTGATATCTACACTGGTCCGGAAGGATTGCTTACCGGAACCGCGCGTATTGCACGGGAAGCCGCTGAAAAAGCCGAATCGCTGCGTCATGAGCAGGAAATCGAACACAAAAAAACGGTTTTCGAAAGAAAGCGACTGCTCATGGAATCCCGCATCGCCCTGCTGCAATCGATGCTGGAGGCTGAAAGTGAAGAGATCGAAAGGTCGATTATGGAGCATGAGACCCTGAAAAAAGCCACCAAAAAGAGTCGTAACGAAATTGCAGCCCAAAAAATGGCGGATAAAACAGGAGAAAATTTACAATGAAAAATCCTCAAATAGGCCATTCGGACAAGAGCGACCATCAATTTTACAACTTACGCTTGTATGTGGCGGGCCAAACCCCAAAATCGATCACAGCCTTTGCCAATCTAACTAAAATTTGTGAGGAGAACCTGCAAGGAAAATATAAGATCGAGGTGATCGATCTGATCGAAAACCCGCAACTTGCAAAAGGGGATCAGATCCTGGCAATTCCCACCTTGGTGCGCAAGCTTCCTGAGCCAATACGCAAAATCATAGGAGATCTGTCCGACAAGGAACGCGTACTGGTCGGGTTGGATCTTCGCGAGAAAAAATGTTTTACATGAGGAGCGATTGAAGGACCTTGAAACATGGAAAATGATAACGACATAAAGCTTTCAACTGATGCATTCGAGAAATCGCTTGAAAATGAGGTTGACTCCGACAATTACGTTCTGCGGCTGTTCGTAAGTGGAATGACACCGAACTCTCTTAAGGCGATTGAAAATATCAAAAATGTCTGCCAAAAAAATCTTAAAGGGCGGTACACGCTTGAAATAATTGACATCTATCAACAACCGGAACTGGCTAAAAGCGAACAGATCATCGCAGCTCCAACTCTCCTCAGAAAACTACCCGTTCCGCTTAGAAAGTTCATCGGGGATCTGTCCGATTCGGAAAGAATCCTGATTGGCCTCAATCTGCTTCCGAATGCATCCAAAGACCCCGCGAGCCGGTAACGGTTTCCGGATTACGATCGGAGTTGCTGATGGAACTCAAAGCGGTTGACAACGAAAATGGCGATAGAAACCATCTCCGGGAGAAGCTTGCAGAGGCCGAAGAGCTCATCAAAGCCATTCGGAACGGGCATGTCGATGCCCTGGTGGTGTCAGGGTCTGAAGGAGACAGGGTCTACACGCTGCAAGGGGCCGATCATACCTATCGTCTTCTTATAGAAACTGTCAGCGAGGGCGCGGTTATCCTGTCAGAAGAGGGAGTGATCCTGTATTGCAATCGACGGTATTCTGTAATGGCGCAAAGGTCCAGAAAATCGTTAATGGGCTCTTTCATGTCAGAGCTTATCGCCACCGGCAACAGGCATGAATTTGACTCCTTGTTTAAAAGTGCCCTCACGGAAGATGTCAAGGCTGAAAGCCTCCTTGATTATAAAAGTGGCGAGTCGATGCCGATATTGCTTTCGATGAGATCACTTTTGATAGAAGAGACCAGAACCGTCTGCATGGTGGTAACAGATCTGACCGCTCAGAAGCTTTCAGAAAAAGAGCTCAAGCTGCGCTCGGAGCAGCTTCAGCTTCTCGCACTCCAGGTTTCCGATGCCGAAGACCGGGAGCGTCGGAAAATAGCCATGATATTACACGATGATTTGCAGCAATGCCTTGCTGCTGCCCGCTTCAAATTGAAATGCTAACGCTTGTCGATGGCAAGGATCTAACAGAAAAGGCGCGGCATTTAATTGATCTGGTCGATGAGAGCATGAATAAATGCCGCAGCTTGACCTATGAGCTCAGCCCGCCGATACTTGAGCAAAACGGACTTTTATCCGCAATTAAATGGCTGGCTTCCGATATGCGCCAGAAATATGGACTCACTGTGGTCTTGCAGGCCGACTTAAAAGGCGATTTAAGAGACCCGGTTTTGGCTAAAATTTCTTTTCGCGCAATCCGGGAACTGCTGTTTAATGTCGTCAAGCACTCTGGGGGAGCCGAAAATGCCTTGATCGAATTGAATGAAGCGGGTGATTATATCGAAATAAGCGTCAGCGATCAGGGAAAGGGGTTCGAACTCGACCTGTATAATAACAGGAAAAATGATTCCGGCTTTGGCTTGTTCGGTCTAAAGGAAAGAATGCACATTATCGGAGGCCGGATTGAAATCGAAAGTGCAATAGGACAGGGCTGCTGCGTAAGGTTGTATTTTCCCAGAGAAGAGTTTCAGAATTTGGAAGAGATCACTGCAGAGCCCATGGGAAAATCCTCTTTGGTACACCGATCCGAATGGGAGCAGAAAGGTTCAAACCAAATTCGGATTTTAATCGCTGATGACCATGCCGTCATGCGCGATGGCCTGGCTAATCTTCTTAGGATCGAAGAGAACTTCGAAGTCGTCGGCCAAGCAGGTAACGGTATCGAAGCGGTTAGGTTGGTTCAAGAGCTTAATCCGGATATCGTATTAATGGATGTCAGCATGCCGGAACTCGACGGTATAAAAGCCACCGCCCAAATCGTAAAGGAAAATGCCAAATCTTGCATCATCGGCTTGAGCATGCACGATGACCCAGATACAAAAGCCAGAATGATAAAAGCAGGGGCATGCGCTTATCTGTGCAAATCAGACTCGGGAGAAAAAATCAGAAATGTGATCCGTAGCGTTTTTTCAAACTCGCAGTAATGAATTGGACGTTCAGCAGCCATCTTGCCCCCTGAAACCTCGTAGGTCGGCACCGCCAGTTCCTCGGCCAGCATTTCATCTGGCGGCAGCATGGCTCCCGGATCGCTCCGAAGCCACTCCCGGACCTGCCACCAGAGCTGATCCCGTAAAATCTGAAATTCACCGTTTTCATTCTTGCATTTGGGCGAGCTTGCAACCTTCACAGAATGGGCGGCAATGCCTTGCCGCTGGATGTAGGGTGCCACCCCGGCATCGACCCCGGTGGCATCGACGTTGACCCGGCTGATGGCTTTCCTGGCCTTGAGTTCTGCTTTGGCGCGCTCGCCGGTTGCGATGATGTCAACGCCTTGCCAGTGCAAATGCGTTCCTCGGATTACCGGATTATTTGAAATTTGCATCAAAAAGCTTCAATCCTAATAATAAGTGAAGATGATTTGTCATAAACGCCTACGCAAAACAAGGCGTATTACTGTCGGGCAGGATGCTGTTCAGTCGATCCAAAAAATCATCGCGGTCGGAATCATCGAAAAAGATCTTTCTTCGATTAATCCCCCTCTCAATGATATGGTGCAGCGCTCCAGGGGCGTCTATGCGGGCTTTTCGAGGCATGTAAACCAGATGTAAAATAAATCGGACCATGTAAACCGTTAATCCAAGGAAGTCCCGTATAAGGCGAGGCGCATATAAGGCGTAGTGGCGAGAAAGGTTTTTTTACAGACGTTAAACAGGCATGAATCCTCTGTTTTGGCCGGCCCTCGAGGGGGGAGCAACCACCGCGAGGGCCGGCAAGGGAGGAAGGCAACTGTGCAAACAAAAATAAATCATGAATTAGAGTTTCCCGTCGGCCTTGAATTCGTCAAATCTGTGATTACATATCAAATATTAAAGCAAGAAAGGAGGTGGGCAAGATGGCACAAGAGGAAAAACGGGTTGTTGTTCCCGAGGTCACCGTCAATCATAATGACGACAATACAGGCTTGGAGATTCGGGTAGATTTGGTTGGAGCTTCAAAGGAAAGCGTTGATCTTGAAATGGGTGAAAAGGGTTTCTGCTTAAAAGCCGAAGCCGAGGATTTTCGATATGAGAATTGCTTTATGCTCGCCCATGAAGTCAAGTCAAAAGAAGCGAAGGCAAGATTTACATCCGGGCTTTTGAAGATTATCGCACCGTTCAAAGATGCTATGCATGGACATAAAGTGACTATCGAATAGACCATAAGGTTTCAAAAGCAGAGTCGTCGAGGCTCTGCTTTTTATTGCCCTCACCACTCAACCCCGACTTTTCCTTATTTCTATCCGCCCTTTGTTTCTTTTGATCCTTTGAAATTCACCGGATGACAGGCATTGAATTATTCCTGATGAATGATCATTTTATAATCCACATGTAAGTGAAATCGGGTTGTGCACACG
>CAWAAN010000004.1:0-69583 GCA_963779885.1 uncultured delta proteobacterium
TTGTGGGAAGCGGACACCACGACACCGGCCGCCGCCTCCAGCACCTTGGCCAGGTAGGCCACCCCCGGGGTTGGAATAACCCCGGCCAGGGTGACATCGATACCCATGGAGCAACAGCCCGCCGCTATGCCCGATTCGATCATTTGGCCCGAAATGCGCGTGTCCCTGCCGATCAGAATGGCCGAGCGCCCGGACTTGCCAAAATGATGGCCGAGCGCCCGGCCGACTTTAAGCGCCATTTCGGGCGTCATCGGATATTGGTTGGCCACGCCGCGGATGCCGTCGGTACCGAATAATTTGCCCATGAATCGCTTCCGGTTGCCTTGTTTTTCTTAAAGATTCACCGCCCCTTCGCTGCGCTCATTAGAGATTCAGAGGTCGCAGAGAATTTCCGGCTATTCTTTTTCGCTAAAAGGCGAAAAAAATACAGACAATCAAAATAGTTATGATCAAAATTTAAAGTTATTCTTTGCGCTCTCTGGGTCTCTGCGGTGAAAATGTGTTGCATGTCAGGGACTATTTAATCCGGGAATAATGTGAAATGCGCCCTCTGTCACATCAGTTACGATCCCCTGCAGCCAGCGGGTTCCCAATGCGGACGAGTTCGGGCTCAACCCTTTTATTGTTGTCAGGTAGCGCTTGCCTTTTAAATCGAGTTCTTTGGAAATGATTTTCAGGAAAGGGTCTCTCAAGGCTATCGCCCCTTCCCTTTTCAGGTTGTCCGTGAGAAACGATTTCAGCTCGGACCAGCAACCATTGAAACCTTCCTGCGACGAATGAGATTCCGAACGATTATTTTGGGGATCAAGCTCTTGCTCCGCAATTTTCTGCATGAGTTCGCCAAGCCGCTCGATCCGCTCCTCTATCGCCATGTGCCATTTTTCCTGCAGTCCTTCCAAAAGTGCTTGAGGAAAATCGTTCGACACAATAAGACGCCTTACCTGATCGTACCATTGGCCTAATGCGACAAGATTGGCGATGTAGATGATGTTGTTGGTCAGAATCCTTTTCAGGCCGTGATAATGTCCGGCCGCAAAAGGCACATTTCCGCTGCGGCCGCCGCCACCGAATATCAGGCGATCCGGGCGCAGTTCGTCCTTGCGGTTGACGGTGCCGGCGGCAATGACGGTGCCGTATTCCAGGCGACAGGGACCGACCAGACCGCCCTGCCCTCCTAAAAATATGGGGGATTGATTCAGCATCACCCCGCGCGGGACGTCTCCCAGCAGCGAGGCGGTCGCCTTGTCCTGGTTGGGGGTGAAGTTGAAGTGGATGTAGGAGCTGCCGACTTCGCTGTGGTTTTTGCGGTCGGTACCGCCGGCCATGAGGCAATCGCAGAAATTGATCAGGCTTCCGAGAGTGACAAACGGGAACAGGATCGTTTGTTTCAAGCCGACGGTATGCGCAATGCCGGCTTCTTCTTCGAATATCGTTCCCTCTCTGACGTGGGAGCCGGAACCGGCCGAGGCGCCGCTCAAAAAGACAGCGTCTTTAAAAAAGCCGCCGTTCAAGCGCACATTCTGGCCGATCTGGCAGTCGACAACGGTCACGGGTCCCTCATAGCCCAGGCGGGCACCCTGCAAAATGAGGGTGGAGCGGCCGAAGATCCTGCATCCGGCATGGATCACGACATTGTCGCCGGAAATGCGATCGGGATCGACATCCACGCCGATTTCGACCGAATCCGGAGAGGTTATCCGCACCCCTTTATCGATGAGCTGTTGGACGGCCACCCTATCGCTTTTGATCGTTTTATAACTCCGATTCATGAATGATTACTTTTAACTTCAAAACATCACCTCTTATTTATATAACTGTAATTATGGCAAAAAGTGTCACAAATTTCAGAATAAACTTCCCGACCGGAAGAAGAATCCCTGAGATTTTCAAAATCCTCACTTTCGCTGAAAATACGCTCTCTCTCAATTAGCCTTCGAAACGAAACCAAAGCACGCCAAAAGCTGCCTCGTTTGCGGTTCAGTCTGTTATAATCTTTATTTTTGACCATTACCTGATTGGGAAATTTTTCGTCTATTAATTCAAATTCATAGAATCGACATAAGGCTGGTAATCAGAGACGATCTCTTTGAGTGTAGACCTGATCTTTTCCGCATTCTGTTCGGCAGCCAGCCGGCCCAATTCATCTATCTTGCCGTTCAACATTTTGAGACTGCACTTTTCACCACGCAGGGTCATAATTTTTTCATGTTTTGTGGCGACAATTCCCTCACCTTCCGTAATGAGTTCCTCGTAGAGTTTTTCACCCGGCCGTAAACCGATGAACTCGATTTTTATGTCTTCATCGGGTTCGAAGCCTGACAGACGGATCAGGTCGCGGGCCAGGTCGGCAATCTTGACCGGCTTTCCCATGTCCAGGATGAAAATTTCAACCTGTTCATCGCACAGGGCACCGGCTTGCAAGATGAGCTGGCAGGCTTCGGGAATGGTCATGAAGTAGCGGGTCATTTCCGGATGGGTGACGGTGACCGGGCCGCCGAACTCGATTTGTTTCTTGAACAAAGGCACCACGCTGCCGACGCTGCCGACGACGTTGCCGAAGCGCACGACGGCAAATTTGGTGTGTCCATCCACATTGCCGCTCTGACACTGGATCAACATTTCCGCGACCCGTTTGCTGGCCCCCATGACATTTGTGGGGCGGACGGCCTTGTCGGTGGACACGAAGACGAATCGCTCGCAGCCATGTTTCTGCACGACCTTAATCAGGCGTTCCGTTCCCTGAATGTTGTTTTCAATGGCTTTCCAGGGCTGAATTTCCAGCATGGGAACATGTTTGTAGGCGGCGGCATGAAACACGATATGAGGTTTGTGAAGTGCGAAAGTTTTTTCGAGTTGCGGGCTGTTCTGAATGTCGCCCAGTACCGGCACCACACGGATGTCGGTAAAATTTCGACTGAGTTCCAATTCGATTTCATAGAGCGGGCTTTCCGCCCTTTCGAACAGCACGATCTTCTTGGGATTGAATCTACAGATCTGGCGGCAGAGTTCCGATCCGATCGATCCTCCGGCACCGGTCACGAGCATGCAGTTGCCCTTGATGTAGTCGTTGATTCCCCTTGTATCCAATTTGACCACCGCCCGGCCCAGAAGATCCGGGTATGACACGTTTCGTATGGCCTTGATCGATACCCTCCCGTCAATCAGCTCCCCATATCCCGGCACCGTTTTAAAAGGAATGCCACTATCTTTGCAGTGTTCGACAATCTTGCGTATCTGGGATCCGGTGGCCGAAGGAATGGCGATAAGAACCTCATCCACCCTTACCTTTTTGATGGCAGCCGAGACTTCGCTGGTAAGGCCGAGAACCGGTACACCGTGCATTTTCCGGCCGATTTTGTTGCGGTTGTCATCCAGAAATCCGACGACCTTGAAATTGAGGGAGTCATTGTCATGAATTTCACGAATGATCTTTTCACCGCAGTTGCCTGCCCCGATAATCAACAGCCTTTTCACATTTTTCGGGCGATGCTTCAGAAGGTCCTTTAAATGCCGGGAGATCGATTTTTGTGATTTATCGCGTGAAAAACGCTCGAAGAATAAACGGATGATCAGCCTGAAACCGGAAATAAAAAGAATGGTTAAAAACCAGTCGATGATAAAAACCGAACGAGGATAACCGACGAAACGCATTTTAAAGGCGATGAATGCGACAATAAATAGAGAACTTACCGTTGCGGCTTTTATGATGTTGAGCAGGTCCGATATGCTGGTATAGCGCCACATGCCGCGATACAGATCGAAAAAAAACAAACAGACGATCTTGGTCGCTACAACATACGGCAGCATCCTGATCATCGCGTTCAGGTAAAACTCCGGAATGTTAAAATCGAATCGAATCAGAAAGGCATCGTATAAAGCGGCCGCTAAAAGCAGCAGGTCGATGAAGAAAATGATGAGAAAGTTCTTGTTGAAGAATTTAATAAACATGAATCAAGATTTCATGAAATTATTGATTGATCTAAACTTCACACAACCTGCAACATTGGAAACAACCGTCAATGTCGAACGCCCTTGCTGTGAAGGACGCTGGAAATCGTCCTGTAAAGAATCTTAAGATCAAATGCAAAGGATCGATGGCGCAGATAATATTCATCGAAGGCGACTTTTACGGGAATCGGCAGGTCGTCCCGCCCGTTCACCTGCGCCCAGCCGGTGACGCCCGGGGTAAGTATATGCACTCCCTTGCCAGTCCTCAGCTCGATAAGATCGTCCTGGTTGAAAAGCGCCGGTCGGGGACCGACAAAGCTCATGCAACCCTTCAAAACGCTAAAAAGTTGCGGCAGTTCGTCCAGGCTGTATTTACGAAGAATCCGGCCGACTCTTGTCACATACCTGTCGGGAGTTGTCATCAGGTGGGAGGCCACAGCCGGCGTGCCGACCACCATGGTTCTGAACTTCGGCATTGCGAAGAGTGAATTGTAACGGCCGATCCTGTCGGACCAGTAGAATGCGGGACCGGGCGATGTGACCCGCACAATTATGGCAATCATCGCCATTGGAATCCCGAATGCGGTGATCAAGACAATGGCCAGCAGAAAATCGAAAACCCGTTTAGTCATCGGAGCTGTTTAGCGATGTCCCATTCAATCTCTGATTCAGCCGGTACTACTCGAATGTTTTGGTTCCCTTATACCACAGCGCCGTTTTCTGAAGGCCTTCCTTCAAACTGAAAGGAGCCCTCCATCCCAATTCATTCTCTATCTTGCTCGTATCCACGGACAGCGAACCGTTCAGGCGATTCATTGCGGGCTTTTTTCCGGCAAGATCTGCTGCCACATGAAGCGCACGCAACGGAAATGGAAAAAGGCGTGGTTTTTTATTCAATGCGGCCGCGATCATGCGAACCAGCTGCGGAGTTGAAACATCCTGGCCATCGCTGACAAGATATGTCTGCCCGGCGGCAGCCGGGTCGCGCAAGCATTGGACAATGGCATCAACGAGATTTTCAACATAAATCATGCTGCGCTGATTTTGCACATTTGCCAGCGGCAGCGGTATTCCCCGGTCAACAACCTGAAGCAATCTCAAAAAATTGGCCTTCACTCCCGGTCCATAAACGAGTGGCGGCCGCAAGGTGACAATTTCCAGACCGGTTCCGGCAAAGATTTCCGTTAATTTTTTTTCAGCCTCCATCTTGCTGATGCCGTAATCATCCATCGGCAAGGGCGAATCGGATTCCGTGTAAACTTTTCGACTCTCCTCCCCGTTAACCTTGACGGAACTTAAAAATATGAATCTCTTCACCCCCGCATCGGCGGCCTGCAAAGCGAGATTCTCAGTGCCGAGGACATTTACTGCTCGATAGGCCTGAAGGGGGTCGTTAGATGAATCTTTCATAACATGCACACGGGCGGCCAAATGAACAACCGCGTCGATCCCCTGCAGGGCTGCGCTCCAATTCGTTTCTGCGTCGATATTGCCGATTTTGACGCTTTTGACTCCCTGGCTCGACCAAATCACTCCCTGCTGAACGGACGGTTCCGAAAACGTTCCAATTTTCGAACGCCAACCGTCGGCAGAGAACAGATCCGATAAAACCGTTTGCACCTGTGACGAGAACCGATTTCAAATTTGATTTCTTTCGGACGCTAATATTTTTTCCAGACCGTCCTGTTGACATAGTCCGTGTAGCTGAGAATAATTCGCAGGACTTTTTTGGAAACGTTATCCGTTTCGTAATCCGGGACTATCCTGAACTGGCGTTTATTGTCGGCATGATGTTGGCTGACGACCGCGATTGATTCCAAGACTCTGTCAGCCTTCAATCCGCACATAATCAATGTCCCCTCATCCATCCCTTCCGGGCGTTCGTGAGCCTGTCGAATAGTTACGGCGGGAAAATCGAGAATGGACGACTCCTCGGTAATCGTCCCGCTATCGGAGACGACGCAGAAAGCATCCTTCTGAAGTTTAACGTAATCTAAAAAACCGAGGGGCTTTATAAACCGAATATTGGAATTGAGATGGATGTTCCCAGTTTTTTCCATTTTTTTTCGGGTTCGAGGATGGGTGGAAAATATTATTGGATACTTGAACTTGTCGGAGATAGCGTTCGAGGTCTCGATCAGGTTATGGAAATTTTCATCGCTGTCGATATTTTCCTCACGATGGGCGCTGATGACGAAATATTGTTTCCTTTGGACTCCCAATCGGTTCAGCACATCGGATTTCTGAATATCCGTATTGTAATATTCCAGGACCTCCCGCATGGGCGAACCGGTTTTTATCACTGTCTCCGGGTTCAACCCTTCTCGCAGAAGATAGCGGCGTGCATGCTCGGTGTAAGTCAAGTTGATGTCGCTTGTGTGGTCGACAATTTTCCGGTTTATTTCCTCGGGAACCCGCAGGTCGAAACATCGGTTCCCGGCTTCCATGTGGAAGATCGGGATTTTCCTGCGCTTTGCCGCAATCGCAGCCAGGCAGCTGTTGGTATCCCCGAGAATTAGCAAGGCATCCGGTTTCGCGACCGTCATCACGTTGTCCGATTTCGCGATTACCTGACCGATGGTTTCAGCTGCCGTTTCGCCGGCGGCCTCGAGGAAATAGTCGGGTTTTCGTATTTTCAATTCCTGAAAAAAAATGTCATTCAATTCATAGTCGTAATTTTGACCGGTATGCACCAAGAACATGATGGACATGGGTGTCCAGTTCGTGTATCACCCGGCAGAGTTTTATGATTTCGGGGCGTGTCCCGACGATGGTCATTAGTTTTATCGTCATGGAAGAAGCCCAACCACATTCATGACCATTGTAGAAAGACGGCTCATCTTAGAATTTCTCCCTTGTAGGTCAGTTCTACATCCTCGATCATTAGCCGGTGTTTCTGCAAAAGTGCAACGGTTCCGTTTAAATCGAGAACCTCATCGGCTGAGCTGTATTCTTTTGTCAGCACCATCGGTTCGCGGTTTTTCTCTCTTTGCAGCTCCGGCAGCATGGACAAGATAGCGTAGTAATCCCCACGTTCCACGCAGTGGTTGGCTTCTTCGTCGGAAACCATGATTTCATGCATCTTTTCACCAGGGCGAATTCCGGTCTCATTGATCTCGATCGAACGTTTTCCGATCAGGGCTTTTGCAATATTAAGTACCGTCGCAGATGGCGCTCTCGGCACATAAGTTTCACCGGGTTTGGCTTCCCGGATGGCGGCAATAACGGTATCGACAGCCTGATCGAGGCTGAGCAGAAACCGGGTCATTTGGGGCACGGTTACCGTTACCGGTCCTCCGTTATGAATCTGTTCAATGAAAAGAGGTATTACCGAACCGCGTGAGGCAAGGACGTTGCCGTACCGTACACAGATAAAACGAGTGCTCGGGTTAAGGATATTGGCCGACGTGAAAATGCGCTCCTGAATCGATTTTGTCATTCCCATGACGTTGACCGGTTTGCAGGCTTTGTCGGTGCTGATGCCGACAACCGTCTCTACAGGATATCCGTTCTCTTTAATGGCCTGGATGATGTTTGCTGCGCCCATGCAATTTGTCAATACAGCTTGAGTCGGGAAATACTCGCAAGCTGGGACCTGCTTCAGTGCGGCAGCGTTGATCACGATATCCGAGTCTCTTACGACAGAACACACATCCCGGTAATTCCGTACATCCCCGATGCGAAATTCAAGGACGTTCATAAAATTCCGGTATATCACCTCATCTGTTGCCACAAGCCTGTGCAAATAGGAAACGCGCATCTCGTGTTGCTTTGCCTCATCTCTGGAGAAAACGATAACTTTTTTTGGCGTGCCGAGTTCACCACTGAGAATTCGCCGAACAAATGTTTTTCCCATGGATCCGGTTCCGCCTGTAATCATAATGGTTTTTCCGTCACAGAACATTGATAGTCTCCAAGGATCTGCAAATCCAAAAGCTGCTTATAGCATTTGCCCACATAGTTCATCGATCATTTGTGGCCATGATGGAGGGATATATTCAAATTCACGCCTGAACTTTGATGAATCAAGGCTGCGGTCACATACAAAATCAGTTTCCGGTTCGATTTGTACAGGCGATCGCATTTTTTGGTTAATCATCGATAGCAGGTCATACTTGCTGATAGGATCAGACGATACATGATATAATCCATGTGATTTCGGATAATGGACGATCAATCGTTCGATTACTCGGCTGAGTTCGAGAGTCGTGAAACCGGAAAAAATGGCCTTTTTAAAGCCTTTTAGGGTGCCATCGCTGGGCAAGAAACCATTCCAGTAGACTTTGCTTGCGATGAAGCTCCGGTCCGATCATAGATGTGCGCAATGTCAGGCAATTATTTTGGGTTACCTCGCCCAATAATTTGGTTCTTCCATAAACATCTTCGGCATCGGCGGTGGTCTCCTTCGCCATAGTTTCCGCTCTTTCCGGAAAAAACGCAATCGGTGCTGAGATGAATCAATTTGCACCGCCCGATTTTACAATAAAGCGCCAGACGATGCGGAAATAAGGAATTAATCTCAATGGCAGGAATGGTTTCTCGCGCGGATGGCCGCTGTTTTATGATACCGACAGCATTAACGATGGTATCCGGTTTAAATACGGCTATTATCTCAAGCAAATTGTTCACGGATTGGACGTCTACGTTAGGATAAGAATTTTCAGCCGTAAAAAGGCCAAATTTTTCATAAAATTCTATATTTTGGCGTAAGGTTGCTTTGACCTCATACCGGCCACGTAGATGCGAAAAAAGCTGGTGACCCAGCATGCCGTCCCCACCTAGAACGAGAATACGCATCAGTTTGTCCCTTCCTTTAATTCCATCATCAACCGACTGAAACGGTCAATAAGCTTTTCGCGTTCGAAATTGGCTTCGAAATATTTTCTGCCCCTCCGTCCAATGGCGCTTCGTTTATCCGGTGTCAGCCGATACATATCCAAAACAGCCTGCGCCAGTTCGTCGGGATTTTCAGCCGGACATGTGAACCCAGCTTCAGCCTCATCGACAATTCTGGCACCTTCTCCATCTAAAGCAGCAATAATCGGTTTTCCGGAAGCCAGATAGGACTGTATTTTCGAGGGGATGGTCAAGGCAAAAATTGGTTCTTTTTTCAAAGTTACCAGCAATGCATCGGAAAGTGAAAAAAACCGCGGCATTGTATCGGCAGGATACCGGCCCAAAAGGTGAACGGTATCCAATAATTTCCGTCTTGATATTTCCGTTTTTACCCAATTTGACATCCGTCCGTCACCTAATATGATCCAATGAATGTTCTTATAGCCTTTAGTTTTGGCGGCTGCCGACAGGATTGTGGGAAAATCCTGCGCGGCGCCGATGTTGCCGGCAAAAAGGATTTTGAAACCATCTGGAAGGATTGAACGTTCAGCAGCGGGTGATGGGAGAGACATCGGTTGATAGAGAGAATCGGCACTATTTGGCAGGTAAAATATTCTGTCCTTTTTCCCTCCGAGCTTGGCAATTGAAGGGATAAATGCCTTTGATTGAACGAGAATTCGGTCGCATGCTTTATACGCAAGGCGCACGAACAACTCTGCAATTTTCAGAACTGCTTTTGAATGGATGGCGCCTGTAGCCGATAAGCTTTCCGGCCATAAATCCTGCATCCAAAACAAAATTGGTGCTGACTTTATGTATTTCATGACAATAGCCGGCAATGCAACAGTGATGGGGGACGGCTCATATACGAAGATAACATCATACTCTTTTCTGCAGTAAAAAGGAGAAAGAACACTGGCCATAACTGCAAATGACAAGAAATTCATTGCCAGATGGATACGATCACCACTTCCTCTGGGGATCAGAGGAACGCGGTGAACCGCCATATTATGATAATTATCTTTCTTCGTGCCGAAGGCCGAATAGCCTTTAAATATTCGTCCGTAAGGATAATTGGGTATACCGGTCAACACGTCAATGCGGTACCCTATTTCTTGCAGACCTAAAACAAAATCATTTATCGGAAAATTTTCAGGCCAGAAATATTGTGTGAGAACTAAAATTCGCATGAGTTTTCTAAAGAAAGTATGGTATTGAACAATTTTATGTATTCTTGAACGACCTTATCCCATGTAAAATGCTCCTCAACGAACAATTTTAAGCTGGTTCCAAAATATTCGGCGTTTTTTGAATCGGACAAAATTTTTTTAATACCATGTGCTAACCCTTCGGCAGTTGCCGGCACAACAAGGCCGCCATTTACCTTTTCAACAGCATCAAAACCACATTTGTCTGTCAGAACGACTGGCGTTCCGCAAATGCCCGCCTCTAAAACAACGATCGACATAGCTTCCTGGCGAGATGGAATTACCAGCAGCTCAGCAGTGTGATAAGCGTTAGCTTTATCCTTACCGCCTATATATCCAATTAGATGGACTCGGTTTGATAGATTCAACTCCCTAATAAGCTTAATCAATTCTGGCTCAAGCCCATCATCTGGGCCGGCCAGCACGAGTTGAAAATTTTTTAACTCTTTTTGTACCAGTGCGAAAGCTTGTATCAGAATATCTGGTCCTTTTATGTGGTTCAGACGTCCTACAAAAAGAATGAAAGGGCCATCCCCTATTGCAAACTTTTTCCTAAAAGTTTCATCGTTTTTTAATTTAAAATCAGCTGGATTAATACCATTTGGTATAATCTTGATTTGGTTTGTTGACACATTATATGATGTGAAATGACTTATTTCATTGCTTGATATCGCGATACAGGCGGAGGCATTTCTGATAGTTTTATATCCGATTACCTCATTATATAGCCGCTTGGCAAATCTGGAACGCCCGACGTTGAGCAAAGCCCCAGCTGGACAGACAACGTAAGGGGTATCATATCGCCTCGCCAATAAATAAATAAGAGCATTTATAATGGTCCAGTGACCACTCAAATGTATAATCTCAGCATCTTTTATGATGCTATGAAGTTCAGAAAACGAAAACTTAAAAAGGTAAAAGCGTTTGCATATGCATTTTAAAGTTATCAATCTGATATTTTTGAATTGTAATCTGCGCTCGCGCGTCATGCCTATGTCAGTAGTAAGTAGTGTACTTTTATAGCCTTTATTTGCCAAGGCAAGGCAGATCTGAAAAGTTCTTTCCGCCGTACCACCGCCGGTAATAGGATCCATTGACATATTTACGTGTAATATTTTCATGAATTCTTTCTTAAAATGAAATTATCATACCCTTTTCAGTCGTGTTGAATTTTACAAAAATCTGCGATTCTTTTCACAGCTTCAACGACCCCTAAAGAAGGTGTAAACCCCTCATTTCTAAGCTTGGTCATAGAATATCGAACATCACCATTATTGTATTGACCCTGTAATATTTTTCGAAGTGCATAAGGAATAAATATAGTTAGTGTCCATCCATAAACCGTGAATTTCGGAGCTGAAAAATTTCAAAAAATTTCGACTACCTTGAAACGAGTAGTAAAAATCATTTTCTCGTTCCACGAAGACAAATTTTGGCGTCGGAAGCCTAATTTTGAACGCAGCTACCCCGTGCTTTATGAGTATATGCCCGAAACCTTCGCTGTCAGGCTGTTGCCAATTTCTTTCTGGCCATCGTGAGCAAATTGGCAGCTACCACCGAGGCCAGGACGTAGCACTTGAAAGAGCGGAAGCCTTTCCAGGTGCGACGCGTTAGACCGAAGCTGCGCTTGAGCCAGGATATGCCCGATTCGATGCCGGCACGAAACCGTCTGAGTTTCTTGTATACGTATTCGCTGCGGCACATGTCCTCTTGCTTCAGGCCGCGCTTCTTGGCAAAGCAAACGTCCTTGATCTCTCGCTCTTTGGCTTTTGACAGGTTATCCTTGGAGGCAAAACCGCCGTCCAGAGCAACCTTGAGCGGATAGCGGCCGTAAATCTGTTGCTGTCGATCGAGCATTTGCTCAACCAGCTCCGTGTCAGCGGGATTGCCCTCAAGGATCATGCAGTCCAGGATCAGGTTTGAAGCGCCGCCGGTCAGGCAAATCTTATGCCCGTAGTGGGTGTCCCGGCAATCTTTAATGATGATATCGGTGTGCTCTTCGAAGATCGAGACTACCTTTTGATCGGCGGGAACACTTTCTCCTTCGATTACGCGCCGGTAAGTCTGGTCGTACACCTGTTCTGATAAACCGAGGTAGTGTCTGATTTCAAAAAGAAGCGCTAACAATCGCATGTCTGCCGAGGACAGTTGCTCCAGGATGCCCTCGGCCCTTGTGGCATAGCCGATAGTTTTACGGGTAATCTTGAGCAGATCTTCATACAACCGCTGACGTTGCTTTTGCCCCTTGGCATACTGGATACCAACCATTCTGCGCTTCGCACGGCACTGATGGTCGGAAAAGATGATCTTAGCCCCGAAGTTATCCCGGGCTTTTTGCAGCAGACGAGTGAGCACCCGCACAGAGTCGAAGAGCTGCACCGAGTCGAAAGGCTTATGGATGTTGGACTCAACCACCGTACAATCGATCCGCACCTTGCGTCCTTTTTCGATGTTTTCTTGCTTGGCGTGGCCCAACAGATCACGGAAAATGACTTCCCAGGTCTGCTCTGAAATCGATTTGATATTCGCGTTGAGGGCCGATTTTTTGAATCCTTTGTCGGCAAAACCGATTCGGCAAAAGCGCCTCAGGCACCGGGAATCAGAAATATGAAAAGCCAACTGTTCATAAGCGAAATCGAAAAGGCGCATAACGATGGCAGCCTGGAGCATCTGATCTGCACTCATGCCGCGAGCCCCGGTCCGGCGTTTAATAATTCTTCCCCTGTTAAGGTCTTGCAGAACGTATCCACAAATGGTAGGGGTAGAATCGATGATGGTGCTAATAGCCACCAGTTCCTTTTCCTGTGGGTGGCTGGATGCAGGTTCCATCAGAGGCATTTGTTTTTGCTGCTTTTCGCGCATTTTGTGTGTGGGTCCTTTCTCGCTTTTGTTGTAAATATAGGTACTTGGCAAAATACTCTATACTACACACAATGTGAAAATGCCACCACAAAATGCGCTTTTTTTATTTATACCGGTAAGTTATGTCTACCGGATGGACACTAGATAGGTCAAATTAATTCGACTAAGCTACCGTAAAATAATTATTACAGATCATTGAATAAATAGTTTTTTTTATAATCGATCAATATAAATGACTATTATTACATAATCCGAGTTTTAAAAAAAGTTTAGAAATTCAAAGGTCTCGATATTATTAACCTCCGCCCTCCAAGCTTAATTAAGTCTTCGCCTTAAGGCGAGGGATTTTCTCCCATTCACAGTGGGGACATTAAGGAGTTGTAATGTTTAATCAACGAATTAAAATAATTATAATATCAGCAGGGCTGTCAGTGCTTTTATCTTTTACTTATTTGCATGCGGCGGTGCCGACATTCCAGGAGTTGATGAACCCGAAGGTTTTCCCCGATGCACAGCGCGGTATGGAAGTTAAGTCAGCGGCGATTAACAATGGCGTTCTGAAAATCGAGACTACGGGCGCGAGAATGGAATGGTTTTGTGCCGCCGGAAAAATAATATTTTCGCAACGACTGGTACGTGACAGAGAGTTACTAACGATAGAGATAAAGGCAAATGATTCGATGCCGAAACTGACACACACCGGCGCGGGGTTGGCGTTTGCAAGCTTTGATTCGCCGAAGGTAGACCTGCGTGCCAACGGTGATTCGCTGTTTATGTTCCATGCGATAGAGCCGATTGAGATCGTTATCAGACGCAATAAGAACTTTTTTTCGATCTTTAATCAAACATACCGTTCCAATCATTTAATGCTCGACGAATTCGGCGGATTCGGTATCTATTGCAGCGAAGAACAGGCAGGTGAAAATTTTAGTCCTTTTGAAGACGTTACCGCTGTCTATAAACTGCCCATCGACGCCGTATTGTGGATAGGGATATGCCCGCCGCAGCATTATGACTGGCAAAGAAGTCTTGAAGATCAGGTGATTTGGCACTGGTCAAATGAGTTGAGTTACCCGCCGGACGAAGTACTTAAATCGTGGAAAGGTCAGGGCAATATTGTCCTGCTTCAGGGAGAAGTAATGCTGTGGAAAGACTGGAACCTTGACTTTGTACCGAGGCTCGGCACGAATGAATGGAACCGGGTCAAGAACACCATCCACGATCTCGGTATGCGGTATATCGTTTATACCAGCCCAAGTTATTTTCTCAAGGGATTGCCCCAAGAAAATACCGCAATCAACAACTTTGAGAATTTTAAAACCTGGCCCCAGGGAACTGCATCTGGTGAGAACATGGACCTGTTCATGGAAGCGATCACAAAGGTTGTTAAGGAACTTGATCCTGACGGTCTGTACTTCGATGGTCAATACTTCGAGAATCCGGCTGGGCTTTATAAACTCGCGCGTGCAAGTCGTGAGCTTTTAGGTGATGACAAACTATTAGAGTGGCATTCAAGTGTGGCTCTTGGTAAAGGTTTATGCTTCCTTCCACACGCCGACGCTTATACCGATTTTGTCTTCCGCGGCGAAAATAAGATTACCGAGGAGCAAATCGATCCCACTTTCCTACAGTATTTCGTTAGCTGTTACAATTCAAGTAATACTGTAGGCGTACTTTGCGAACAAAAAGCATGGCCAATACTTATGCCAGAGAATTGCAAACAGATTCTCGACGCAAATGCTCGGTTGCACATCCGTGCAGACTGGCTTTCAGATGCAAACGCGATGGACTGCTTCAATAATTTTTATCGAGTGAAACTTAACACTGACCTGCAAAAAAGAGCTGATAATATCCGCGAAAAACAGCATGAAAAAATTAAACAAAAATGGCAAAAACTTGCTGACGAAGACAGATGGCTAAGAGGCAATACAAAATTCGATCAAACTGTCTTTCGTTACAGTTTCGATAAGATGCCTGACTGGCAGCAAGTTGTTTCGCCGCTGAACGGTGATCCGTTTTCCAACGAAGACGGTAGTCTTAGCATAGAAGCTTTGGGTAACACCTATGCTTATCTCACAAAACCAATGGATGCAACGTTGCGTGGCTTTGAAGTAAAAATAAAACACGGTACGGACATGGGCGCTTCTTGGGGACCGGCACTTGCTATACGCTGGAGTAACGGTGCATTCTTGCGAATCGGCACCCGCAGCGACAAACAACTCCAGTCAGATATCAATGCAGCACAGGTTGTAGGAGCTTCTTTCGAACTTGACAATTGGTTGTGGATCCGTGGATACTGGTCAGTTACAAAAGGCGCTATCGAAATCAGCACAGATGGGAAAAACTGGGAAAGGATCCGAGACATCGAACACAAAGGCCTTTTCATGCAACCGGCTGAAACATTATATATTGGCAAATTGCCTTACAACGGCGAACCGTTTGATTATACCGAGGCAAGCGACAAGGGCAAAAGTTATTTTGAGTATGTGATATTATATTAGTCTATGGTGGTGACACAAAAAGTTGAGTAGGTTTCGCTATATATTACGGTATAAAGTCGATCCGCTTCGCAAATTTCAAAACTGTTTCGGTCAAGCAGCCGTTATCAAGAGTGAAACCGGAGTTTTTCACTTTCTAAATTTGCCAATGATCATTTTCTACACATTCCTCAAACAAAGAACTTTTTACAAATTAATGAGCAACAATAAATAAAAAAAGCACGCTTTACTATCGTAGTTATAAAAATTTATATAAAGCAAATTCATGCCAAGACTATCTTATATTCTTTTTACTGCACGATCACCAGAAGGTTTAATTTTCAAACTTTTTTTTTAAGAAACAAGAATTGGGAATATTTTTATATGAAAAGTATCGCAGCGGTTACAGGTGCTACTGGTCTGGTTGGAAAGAGAATTGTCGAGCTGCTTCTGGCAAACGGTATTTCAGTTCGTATCTTAACGAGAAATACCAGCTTTGTAAGTAAAAGTGTTGAAGTCCACTATGGGGATTTATCTAACACAGAATTTTTAGAAAAATTTTTAGATGATGCAAATTACCTTTTTCACTGTGCGGCCGAACTTCAAAACGAATCAAAAATGTGGGAAACAAACGTTACAGGTGCAATAAATATCATAGGAGCCTCTGCCAGAAAAGATCTAAAGTATATTTGTTATTTAAGCAGCGTCGGTGTTATGGGTAGAATATCTGGCACATTTGCAGATGAGTCCACTCCTTGTGAACCAATAAACAGATATGAAAAAACGAAATACGAAGCGGAAAAATTTATGATGGAATGGAGAGGTAGTGCAAGAGCTGTTGTCCTAAGGCCTACAAATGTGATTGATGAAACAAAAAACGAAATTATAAATATTGGCAAAATAAAGCTCTTCATTAAAGGCGGTGAAAATGCTCACCTTATCCATGCGAAGGATGTTGCGCATGCCGCTGTTTATTTTATGAATAAAAAAAAACCGACGATATATCCTGAATGTTACATAGTATCATGTGATGACGATCCAATGAATACGATCGCAGGGTGTTGGGCCCTTTTTCATAACAAAAAATTAAATTCTAAAATGCATCTTCCGTGGCTTATTCCGTATTTTTTGAGACGGCTTGCGAAAGGGTCTTGCAATAGGGGTGATCTTCGCTATTCCTCCAAAAAGTTACTCGACGCCGGATTTAATTTTAAACTCGGATTTAAAGGGGCCATGATAGACATCAAACCCGTGCCCCTTTTAAATTAACTGTTATATACATGATGTCTGAGAGATGTTTCTTTAGCACAGATAGTTACGAGAAATAATCTTCACTCTGAATTTCGCCAGAAACATTCGTATAGTTATCATAATGATGAGAGCCTGCAGAAATTGAATGTAGGCACCAAGCCAACCGTTCATCAAATAGGCCAACCAGGCAAGCCAGACGATATCTGTCATTAAATTGTTTACTCGCAGCAGCTTAGCAAGAAAGATACCTGCCCAGGAAAGAAGACCGACATAAATTAGATATAGAGGAAATAATTTTGGTGAAATCCAAAACCATCCGACAAAACCGACGTGGGTGTTCGTTATGGTTTCAAACGGCAGTTGATAGGGAACCAAGTATGCCAGCAATGTGTTGTGTATATCTGGAACGCCGGCATTACCAAACAATTTCAAAAATGTGTATTGAGGAAGCCCTTCTTCAAAAAAATATAAAAACTCACGATTGTTCAATCCAGCGGAGATTACATCAGCATTGTCGATAATTCCAATAACACTGGCCAGATGCTGCAAACGCATCACAATAGGCCGAATTGTGTTAGTAAATGCCTCCAACCAATTAAAGTCTGTAATATAAAATAAAAGCCTTCCCAAAACCTCGTTGACATTGAGAGCGCCTGTTGTGCCGAGCTCCCTGATGGTCCATTTCAGCTCCACAAGAACCGGCAATAAAGGGAGAAAAACAATTAGAGCGAAAACTACCTTCTTAAAATTAAGTCGGTTTCCGCGAATCCGGTATGCCCCCTCTATAAAGAACACAAAGAGCCAGGTACTCAACCATCCACGCATCGAATTGGACACGACAAAAACAATTAAATTTACCAAAAACAAATGTGATTTACGATATAGACCATAATAGATTAAAAACAATGCATCTGGTGCAAGCAGGATCCATATGTATCTCAAGGGTGAATCGGAATGAAGTCTCGAACCGGCGACGTTTACCCCTTCAACTATATTAAAGACCAAGAAAATAAATTGAATTGAAAAAACCAATATCCCAATAATGTTTTCTTCTTGTGCTTTATCAATGCCTTTATTTGTGGAGAAAAATGGTCGTACTTTTATTGATGACAATAAACTAAAAACAGGTCCCATCCAAATGATGTAAGAAATAATAACAGAAAATGTCGCTGCAGTCAGAATCGTAATATCAGGCAATGGGTATCCAATCAAATCTCCATCTAGCTCACCTGTCACATAGAAAATAATTGCTGCCGCTAAATTCGCAAAGATATATAGCCCCAGCCATAAGTATTTATAAAATTTCACTTATAATATCCTTGGATGAATACTCCTAAATCTTTTTAATGCTAATATAAAAGTATTTATACCTACTCGGCTTCTAGCCTCCCAAGCCAATTTAAGGAAATATATACCTGATAATCTAAAATTTTTTAAATCAACGAAAAAGTGTAATATACAATTAATAAAAATATTTTTCCGGTAATTGGGCAGTATATTCAGGTAATGTCTAAGGTGCCTAATATACTGCATTTGCACATTTATGCAGCCGTTGTCTGCGCGAGAAATTCCAGTAAATTTGTTGTAACGGTAACCTCCTAATATTTCCTCTAAATATTTTCCATAACCTGACATTAAAAATTCAACATAAAAATACCAATCAATTACTTTGCCTTGAATAGCTCTTGTTTTTCTTGTTTGTGACCTATACATTGTTGAGCTATGATAGCAAATACTGCCATATTCAAGCATATCAGTTAAGTATACTTTGCCATCTTTAAACATATCAAGACCAGGTAAATTTGGTACACAAAGACTACCGGAATCATCAAAAACATACATACGATGCCAAACTACTGAGCATTTAGGATTAGCATCCAAATACTCAGCCTGAGCTTGAAGTTTTTTTGGCAAGGCATAATCGTCACCATCCATGTGAGCGATATAGTCACCTGACGCAAGGTTGTGAATGAAGACAAAATTATTTGAAGCGCCAATGTTTTTTTTGTGGAATATTGGCTTTACAATAGACGGATACATTTCAGCATAATCTCTAATGATAGAACTCGTTTGATCTGTTGAACAGTCGTCGCTGACAATAATTTCATATAGAAAATTTGTTTTTTGTTCGACAACACTTTTAAGACACTGACTAATATATTTTTCCTGGTTATAGGTAACCACACAAACTGTAACCTTAGGTTTATTCTTTGCTACATCCATTTTATGTAGATACTCCCAGGTGAGATTGTAATTTATTTAGGATTGCTGTTCTGACGAAAGATGATCCCATTATTGCAAAAATAAGGATGGCGAAACTCACTGCAATAATCGTAAACGTCATTGGAATTCTTCCTTGCGGCCATTTTACAAAGATACGAACGACCATTGCAGCGAAGAGGGACAATGCCAATATAGCGCTCAGGTCTTTTATCAACCACTCGTGATGAAGTCCTTTTTTGAAATGACGGTGAACCGTTGGAACCCAAAAGAAAAAGTAGAAGGCATTAGTGCCTACCCAAGCGTATCCGGCTCCTGAAATCCCATATTTTGTAGTGCACCAAATCAGTGCCGGGATCAAAATCACCAAAAATATGGATGAGCCAATCAGGTGAAGTTTTAAATCTCCTCTTGCGTATTGCAAATAATATGGGAAGGCTCCTAGCGCAAGGATGCCGTTGCCCAATGCGTAGAGTGATAATACTACCGGAGCATTTAGAATGATTTCCGCGTCACCAGTCCAGGCCCACAAAACCTTTTCTGGGAAAAATGACATAACCAAAGCTGTGGGGATAGCGACCACTCCAATTAATTGGGTTGAATTACGATACAAATTAAATAGTTCGGATAGGTTTCCTTCCGCGGATAGTTTCGTTAGACGCGGTAGAAGTGCACCGCTTATGGGAGTGCTAATTAACAAGACACCGCTTGCCGCCAATACGGAAAGGCTGAAATAAGCGAAGTCTGAGAGAGATAGTAACTTGGATAATATTAATTTATCGGTCTGTGTAACCAAAACCCATATTGAACTAGTAAATGCGATGCTCAAAGAAAACTTAAGAATACGACGCAAAGGTTTCAATTGCCAAGGTGTATTTTTACCCTCAACTAAGCGAGGCATTAAACGATAAGTTTTATAAATTAATATTGTAATTTCTAAAATGGCGACCGTTAATTGATAACCAAAAAATTCGGTTGGACTGGTGCCAAAAAAAATAAAAAACGGAATGACAAATATGAATCGGGCAGTTGCTATTATAATATTGAAGGAGCTAAGCCACACGAGACGCTCAAAGCCATTGATAGCGCCGCGATAAAGACCACACACCAGGCGAAGTGCTACAATAATTGACATGAGCATTATCGCATTCTTTACTTCGCTTATAGACAATTCCTCTACTTTGAGCCAATAATTAGCGATGGATTCGGAAAATAATATCATAAATGTGCCGCCAAGTAGCGCCACAAAAAAAAATATACATTCAAGCGCTCGCAGCAGCCTTCTTAGATCAAGCGAATTTGTTGCATCTCCACAATAACTTGCAGTCTCACGTGCCATAGTTGGTGATAAACCAATGTCTAATAGAAGGAACCATGCCTGAAGCATTGTAAAGAAGCCAACTAAACCATATGCTTCCGGACCCATGTAGCTCACATACATTGGTATCATTATAATGCCAATCAGCATTACGTAAAAATTGCTGATGTAGCTGGCAAGAATATTTAATTTGAAATTCAAAGACTCAAAGCCCTTTGCCAGCCTGAAACGCGCTCCTTGATAATTCTTGCAGGTGATCCGACCACTGTACAGTTATTTTTTACCGATTTTGTCACGATAGATCCGGCTCCGACAATTGACCACTCTCCGACATTGCAGGAAGGTATGACAACACTTCCTGTTCCTATTTCAGCACCTTCACATATGTTTACATTGCCTGATATATTTACACTTGGATTGAGCGTAACAAAGTCTCCAAGGACTGCATCATGGCCTACCGTTGAGCCGATATTTATTTGAACGTGTCGAGATATTTTTATATCTGTGGTTATAAGAGCCCCTGCACAAATTATAGAACCTGCGCCAATCTCAACGTTTTTTCCTATCCAGGCGAGTGGATGAACTAACACGGCAAAAGTGTTTTTGCACCTTTGTCTCAAATTTTGTGTAATGCGCCAACGTGCAGCAGATGAACCGACGGCTATAACGATATAAGTTTCAGGATTTTCCTCTAACCATTCTATACTCCCTAATACCGGCAGACCTTTAATTTCAGATTCTTTTAAAAATTCTTTATCGACAACAAAACCTGCGCAAGACCAAGTTGGCTCGATACTATTTATATCAAAAATGATCTGCAATACCTCACGACCGAAACCACCCGCACCATATATGGCTATCCGGTTTTCCAAAAAATCAGACCTCCTTGATAATTTTGATGATTTTGTCTTGTTCTTTATGTCGAAGGTTTGGATAGATTGGTAAGCAAAGAACTTTTTTTGCAAGATTTGAAGCAATAGGTAGATTATCTTTATGCGCTGAGGGTAAGCCGCGATACATCGGAAAGTCTGAGATAAGTGGATAGAAATAGCGTCTTGCGAATATATTGTTCTTACGAAGTTTTTTGTATAGAATTTCGCGATTTGTTGGGTATTCAGTTTCCACAAGGATAGGAAAATATGAATAATTAGAAACTTTTTCTCCTGCATCATTCAGACAGCGTATACCTTTCACTTCTTTGAGGTGCACTCGGTATTTTTCGTCAATCTCCTCGCGCCGCTTTAACGCTTGTTCGATATGTTGCAGTTGCAATAAACCAAAAGCAGCATTGAATTCACTCATCTTGCCATTTATTCCCGGGGCAACAACAGTGACTTCGTCGACAAAACCAAAATTTTTTAGGTGATCGATACGCTGCTTGGTTTTTGCATCATGGCAAACAATAGCACCACCTTCAAAGGTGGTGAATACCTTGGTTGCGTGGAAGCTAAGTACCGAAAGATCACCATGATTAAGAACGCTACCATCGTTCCCCTGCACACCAAAGGCATGGGCTGCGTCATATATTATCTTGAGGTTGTAAATATCTGCAATATTCTGAATGGCTTCTATGTCACATGGATGTCCATAGCAGTGCACGGGCAGGAGCGCTGTTGTCTGTGATGTGATTGCCGCCTCAATTTTTTTGGGGTCCAGGTTCATCGTGTTTTGGTCAATGTCTACAAAAACCGGCCTTATGCCATTCCAAAGCAGTGAATGGGCCGTCGCAACAAAAGAATACGGTGTTGTGATGACTTCTCCTGTTATTCGTAATGCTTGAAGGGCTGTAATTAGTGCAATGGTACCATTAGAAAAAAGAGCGAGGTGTTTTACACCAAGAAAGTCACACAAAGCTTTTTCCAGTTGTTGATGGTAAACTCCACAATTAGTAAGAATTTTACTTTCCCATATGTTTTCAAGGTAAGGCATGAACTCTTTTATGGGAGGCATAAAGGGTTGCGTGACGTATATGTTTTTTTTATCGTCCATAAATAGCATCCTGTTTAACGTATATACTATATTGTTAATTTAATGTTTCATCTTTTTAGTTCTAAGATATTCCAATAAAAAAGCGGTCATTGTCATTAAAAAGAATCCTAAAACGAATGCAGCAACGATTATGATGTCTTTTCTTGGACCGATTGGCTTATTGGGCATATATGGTGATTTATATACCTCGGCTGTCTTTATCATAGATAGTTTATTTTTTAAATTTTCAACCTTAGCCAATGATTTTTTTGACTGCATCTCGTGTTCTTTGACTTTGTCTAGTAAATCGTTTAGATAAATCTGACCGTTCTGTATTTCATTAGAATATAGCAGAACCACCATAGCATCGTCAGGATGTAAAGAAATAGCTTTTTTACGATCGGCTTCGAGTTCGATAATTTTACTTTTGGTCTCTGCCATTTGTTTCTCTAAATTTTTTATTTGATCAATTGCTGACTTGTATTCAATCTCAGAAATATTAATTTCACTATCAACTTTATATTTTTCTAAAAATATTTTCCGTTGTAGATCTGTTGAAATGCGATTTAATAGTTCGGTTACTATATGTAACGCCAATTCTGGGTTTTTGCTTTTTATTGATATATCAATTAGTTCAGTCTTTTGTGGAACTGTAACGCTTATTCGTGGGATTTCATTTTCGGCAATATTTAGTTTTTTTGATAAAAATTCGTCATAAGCTCCGCCAAGTATCGTTTCTCTTATGGATATTGAGGACTCAATATACTTTTCTTCAACTATCTGGCCATTCTGATCTGTGATCGGTCTTTTACCTGGTTCTATAATAGCACTTATCTTGTAAGTTTTAGGCAAGATAAAAGAGAAAATGATGGCAAATGCAGTAATAATGGCAGTCCCAAGGATAATAAGTTTTTTTCTTTTGACAAAGACATTCAAGATATCAATCAATTCAACTTCTGCGTCTTCTTTATTTCGCTCCAGCATGAGCTCTCCTTATTATGAGTCATTAAGCTTTTTTGATTTTGAGACTATAAGTATTTCACTTATGGTATTTATTATCGAGAAAGATATTGGGATTCTATTTCTTGAGCTTCACTGCAGCGTCAAGATGCGGTCCGATAGCATTGACGTGTTGCATGTAGGTCTCCAGATCCTCAAGGTGTTGCAATTTGCTGTAAACCTCATTTCCGTCAATTTCCAAATAGTTATGAACGAGTATGTTTCTGAAACCGGCGATGGGCGCCAGTTTTTGTGCAAAATCCGACGGGAGGATGCTTGCGCGACCCAATGTCAAAATAGCCCCATAGTAATCGCGTGGTTTTTCCAGAGCATCAATGGAAATTATACGGTTTGCGATATCGATGACGGATTGTGCCGCTACCTGCAGGTTGCGTTCGATAATGTCCTGGAAATAGGGGTCCTTCAATATCTCATCTTTTTTCTTCGATCTGAAAGGCGCTAATTTTTTCAAGCATGCGTCGAGTTTTTCCAAACGCCTTTCGATACCGCTGAATTCCGGCTTCATGATTCGATCCTTTTAATAGATCCTCTCTCTGGGCCCGAAGAACGGGCAAAAAATCGCCATAGAGGCCAAGTGTCGAGCTTTCGAACTCAACCCGCGCGGCTTTGGAAATCTCAAAAATAACGGTGCCGGTTGCGATCACGGCATATTTGAGTTCGATCGGCGCCCGGTTGAGAACCACGATATCGACCTTGCGGGTGTTCAGGATCTTCCCCGTTTGGTGTTCTAAATGATATTTCACATTGAAATCGGGTACAGCGGAAAAATAGACGCCGATGTCGTAGTCGCTGAGCGGTCCCGCGGTGCGGGTCGCTCGGGATCCGAAAAGATAGACCAGTTCAACGGCGGGATCTATCGTCAAACTTGAAAAAAAAGCGTTTAAACTGGCGATTTGATCGTTGACGTTTGGTTTATCGATTTTAGTCAGGGTCATAAATAGGTCGATGCATGGCAGGTTGGGTTTATTGCAAAATGACAACGCGGTCTTCGGAAATGCCCATTTTTTTCAGCCCGTCCGGCATCAAATCCCCAAACTCGGATGTGGTCAGAAGAATACGATCGAAGATGGTCGATCTCAGTGCGGTCGCCGGCCTGAACCGTATGGTTAAAAAATTTTTTGCCGACGCGGCGATCGTCCAGAATCGCGGTCAACTGGATTTCCGTCTCGTGCAGGGAAATGTAGGCGATTTCGGCCAAATCTGTTGCTCCGATAAATACAACTCGCGATACGCCCTGGTTTTCCAAATCTTTTAATAGCTTTTGTATCTTCTTGCGGACGTCTTTGAAAAAAGCATAGGAGAGCTTGATATATTCATAGGTCAACCGGCTTTTCTCGGCCATGCCTTTGGGCGTTAGAATGTACTTGACCCGGTTTTTGGGGATGTGGGTCACCTTGAAATAGCCCTTGCTGGCCAGGCGCTTGAGGAACGAATTGACCAGGCCAAGGGAGATGTCCAGTTGGCGGGCAAGCTGCCGCTGGCTCGGGGAGTGGTTTTTTTCGATCTCCTCGAGCAGGTGCAGCGTTCTTATGTCAAGGGGATTCAATTATATTTTTGTAAAAAATTCAGGGGATTGATGAGGAAAGAAGGCGGACGGCCCGCATGGCTCCGCCGGGTGGGTTACATGCGTCAGCGCTGCAATCCGAAGGGTATGAAAAATTCAGGTTTTCGGTGTGAAATCATGGTTTTCAACAGCTAAGTGTTCAGCCTTTGAACATTTTTTAAAATCTTTGTCAATAGGGTTTGTATTTCATTGAATCGATTATCAGTGTCCATCCAGAAATGGTCTTTTTTCCGCTGGACTGCGTTCTCCGCGGGTTTCCGGCTGCGGCGTACGTAAAGTACGCCTCGCCGCAAACCCTTGTGCGGCCTTGCCCAGCGAAAAAAATCCCTATTTCTGAATTGGACACTAACCGTGCCTAAAAGATCGAGGATGGGCACTATCTATTTGACATCGAAAAGGCAGGTGTGACGCTGATGATTCTTGAAGAGAATAGAATGGGGGGCGTGCCGCATTATACCGGCATAAAAGGATTTTCGATTAAAACGGCCTCGATTTCCTGGCCGTGATTCAGATCTTCGGTGAGGATTTTTTCCGCTTTTACGGTGCACGCAGCCGCAACTATCAACGCATCCCAAAAGGACAATTGATGCCGCTCTTCAAACTCCGAGGCCATTAAAATTGTTCTGATATCGTTTAACTCGACATGCCACACGAAATAGCTATGAATAATCTCCCTTGCCTTTGGTTTTGGTAGAGGGTTTGGAATTTTGCGGGTTACATTGACATAGAATTCCTGCAGCACCTGGACACTGAGAACACCGGTTTTGGTTTCCCACAGATGTTTCAGAATAGCGGCTGCAATTTTATTTTTCTCTCCGGCATCTCTGTCATGAGCGTAAATCAGGATATTGGAATCTATGAAAACCTTACCGCTCATGAAGTTCCTGCCTCGATACGGTAATTTTACCGCCGAAATGAAATCCTTTTTCCAGATGACTCAAGGCGCGTTGTTTCGCCCGGTCATACTCTGTTGAGTCTTCAATAATTTTGCGCAGTTCTTCACCGAGCATTCGGCTGATCGAGGTCTGCCGCTGCGCAGCCAATATTTTGGCTTTTTTAATTAAATCTTTATCGAGGCTCAAGGTAATGTTCTGTTTCATGCTGGTATCCTCATTGAAATGTTATTTTCGCTCATTTTTACATTTAACACGTAAAATACGTGTAATCAAGAACATTTTAAATTTTCGTGTCGGAAAAACCACTGCCATGCGATTCTTCGACACGAAAATTAACCCACTTCGCATCGAGCACGGCCCTGATGCTTTCGGCGGTTACCCGCCCTACCCCTCTCGCACTCTTCAGGGTCTCCACCGAAGCCGCCAATGCGGCAGACACTGACCCGAAATGATTCAAGAGCCGTTTCGCCACATGCGGGCCGACTCCCGGAAAGCCCTGCAGCACATACAGTTGCCTGGTACTCAAGCGCCGCGGTCGGTATCCCGCTCGGGGAGTCATGAGATTGGACATTTTTTCAAATTGATGCGCCATCACTTGCATCACTTCAATCGAATCTACTGTCGATTGCGAATGAACAACCGGTATGTTCCAGACCGTCTGGATATTGAGTATTGCGCCCCTGACAGCCGCGCGGTTGATTTCCAGGCCGGTCTGCAACGGGTTGCCCTCTATAATGAAGACCGGATTATCGCAGTTTCTCTTCAAATTGGCCGCCTGTCTGAAAAGACGGCCGTCGGTAATCGATACGACGAAATCGGTCGCCGTTTTGCGCTCGACAGTGACAATGCCGTCGATAATGATATCGCCGCAGGCAACTTTTTTTACCTCGACGTCGATATCCGCGCCTCTCATCAACTCGATAATACCGGACGGTTGTTCCCGATAATCAACGATGGCGTGCATGGCGTCCTCCTTTATTCTGCCTATTGTCCATCCATAAATGGTCTTTTGCCCGATGGGCTGCCGGCTCCTTGGGAAAAAGTAAACCAGCCGCCTGGTTTTACCGGGCGGCTGGTTTGAGATAGCTTACAGTTTTAAACGGCGCTTGCGGAACATGCCTTACTGCGTGACGATTTTTTTACCCACGCTGATGCTGGCCCGGTTGATTTCTAATGTCTTGGTTCCGATCCCCGGTACCTGCACGATGTCTTCGATTTTTGCGAAGGGACCGTTCGCCTCCCGGAAAGCGATGATTTTGGCAGCATAGGCCGGTCCGACCCCCTTGAGTTGCGAGAGTTCCTGTACCGTTGCCGTGTTGATGTTGATCTGCTGCGGCTCGGCGGCCCAGACGGAACTGAAAAGAACACAAATGGTCAGAATGGCGGTCATGATGGCGAAACTACGGCTGATGGTCTGCATGGTGGATCTCCTTTCAGATGGCTGTTGAGAATGTGATTGAATCAGTTGAGCGCCGCTTCATTTGACTGGTTTGTTACCCTGCGGATTATGCCCTGACAATCCCAATAAAATGCTTATGATTCACCTATTTCGGCCATCTTTTACACTTAAGTATTCTCCTTATATTATCTTATATACTTGATATTATAACAAAAAACTCTTATGACTTTTTTGGTCAGCAACCGGGACACAGAATTTATTTTCTAAAAAAATTATTGACGGACGAAAAAAGCTATCCGGTCGGGAGGATTTTGAATGATGAGCGATACCATCGACACCATCGAGGTTCATGCCAATGTGATCATGACGACGGCATCACTTAAGGCGATCGTGGAGAACACCAAGAATTTTACGGAACCGGACGAGAAGGGGCATTACAAGGTGGACACGGCCGAGGCCGTGAATCGGATGATCAGCCGTTTTCTGCTGGAACGGGATTTCGAGGCGTTTGCAACAGACGAGACGCCATTACCCCGCCCTTCGGGTAAGAGTATCCATCCATAAATTGCCTTTTTTCCGTTGGGCGGTCGGTCGTAGCGGGTTTCCGGCTGCGGCGCACATAAAGAGGCCTCGCTGCAAATCCTTGTGCGGCCTTGCCCAATGAAAAAAAATCCACATTTATAAGTTGGACACTTAACAGTGCCTGAAAAAAGATCGCGGATAGGCACGAATTAATACGATTTCAGCGACTCAAACCCCGCGGGCGGGATGGACTGGTAATATATATGAGCGAAATGAACGCTCGTGTAAGCTGAAGGCGGTCACTCGTTCAACACCGATTCGACCTTCGCCATCGCGCGCATGAAGGCTGTGCGCATCTCTTTGGCGTGGGGATTGTAGCGGTGCATGTCTGTAAACAACTGGAGGGTGTCGTGCTCCACCACGTCCAGGATATGCAGCAACCGCTTGTAGCCTTCCGTGTCGATCGCCAGTTCCCGGGCGCCGAAAGCGGCCAGTGAGCGGCCGATGAAATGGGTCAGGGCCAGACTGACGGCAATCTGGCGGTCGTGCTCCGCAGGGGTTGTTTCGATGACCTCCAAGCCTGAACGCTTGAGGAAAGAGACCACTTTACCATAATGATCGTCCGCAATTCTGACCCGGCACACGGCAATTTTCATTCCCGAGAGCCCCGAAGAAGCGCTGTCGGGACCGAACATGGGATGGGTCCCGAGGATCGACACCGTCTCGGGCAGAATGGCTTTCATCCATTTTACCGGCTTTTCTTTGACGGAACAGACATCCGCCACCAGCGCATCCGGTCTCAGCAACGGTCCGGCGGCGGCCAGCACCTCTTTGAAGGAGGAAATCGGCATGCAGGGGATGACAATCCGCTGGCGGCAGACGTCATGAAAAGAGCCGGCGTGGACGTTTGGCGGCATGTTCTCCGGCGATAGATCCCGTCGTCCGCAGACAAAAACCGGGTAATTTCCGGCCAGATGACGCGCCGCCAGGCGGCCGAAACGGCCATATCCGATAATTCCGATCACAGCAGGTTCCGGGTTCAAGGCCGATGCCTTGAGGTTCACGGTTCAATGTCCAGGGTTTAAGGTACAAGATCACGGGTCAAGCACTGGTCCCCTATACCTTAAACCCTGCACCTCGAACCAATTAGTGTCTTCTTTGCACCCTTAGCGTTTCGGCGGTGAATCAGCCCCGCGCTTTTTGCCGCAGGGCGAAATCCGCCAGCACCAGGGCCGCCATGGCCTCGACGATCGGCACCGCCCGCGGCACGACGCACGGATCGTGGCGGCCCTTGGCCGCCAGGGCCACGGTCTGTCCCTCGAAATCCGCCGTTGCCTGGGTCTGGCCGATGGTGGCCGGCGGTTTGAAGGCCACCCGGAAAAAGATCGGCTCGCCGTTGGAAATCCCGCCCTGGGTGCCGCCCGAAAAATTGGTGCGCGTTCCCAACCGGTCCCCTTTTTTGACAAACGCATCGTTGTGAACTGATCCCCGCATGCGGGTTCCGGCAAAACCGGAGCCGATTTCGAACCCCTTGGTGGCCGGGATCGACAGCATGGCCTGGGCCAGCTTGGCTTCCATTTTATCGAAGACCGGTTCACCCCATCCGTGTGCGATGTTGCGGCAAACACAGTTGACGATGCCGCCGATCGAGTCCTTTTCCTCCTTGGCCGCCTCGATTTCCACCTGCATCCGATCCGCGGCCTCCGGATCAGGACAACGGACGGCATGCCGGTCAACGTCTGCTCTGGTTATCCTGGCGATGTCGATCGCGGGTGACGCGATGTTTCCGACCGCGCTGACCCAGGCGACAATGTCGACCCCAAAGACGGTCTGCAAAAATTTTTCCGCCATCGCCCCGGCCGCGACCCGCGCAATGGTTTCGCGGGCGCTCGAACGCCCGCCCCCGCTGGCGGCCCGGATGCCGTACTTCATTTGATAGGTGTAGTCGGCATGCGATGGCCGCGGAACGGTTTGCATCTGCTGGTAGTCCGACGGTTTCTGATCCTTGTTGGCGACGACAACCGCAATCGGCGTGCCGAGGGTCAGTCCGTTTTCGACCCCCGAGAGGATGGTCACCCGGTCAGCCTCCGACCGATCGGTGGTCAGGCGGCTCTGGCCCGGCCGGCGGCGGTCGAGCTGCGGCTGAATGTCGGTCTCGGAAAGCGCGATGCGCGGCGGATAGCCGTCGACGATGGCCCCGACACCCCGGCCGTGAGATTCACCGAAGGTCGTGACTCTGTAAAGTGTTCCGAAGGTGCTGGACATGGGGGAGGTCCGTTTGGTCAGTTTAGTCAGTTGGGTCAGTTGAGTCAGTCAAGTCGGTTGGGTCAATTAAGTCAGTTGAGTCGGTTGATAGTTCGCCTATTATCACGATGATTTTTGAGACGACTTCCGTGATGCTCAGGCCGTCGGTGTCGATAACATAGTGGGCGGCCGCCGCATAATGAGTTTTTCTCTTGGCCAGCACCGTTTCGATCTCCTCCAGGCTCCCCTGCCCCGTCAGCGAGGGGCGGCCGGTGGCGGTGCCGGCGTCGGCCCGCATGCGCCGACGGATCGTTTCGGGCGCGGCCTGCAGCCAGATCACCTTGCCGCCGGAGCGCATAGAGCGCACGTTTTCGGTTGTCATGACCGCTCCGCCGCCGGTAGCAATGACCTGTCGGTCCTGCTGCGACAGCCGGGCGATGACCTGCCGTTCCGTCTCCCGGAAGGCCGTCCAACCCCTGGCGGCGACAAATTCGGCGATGCTGCCGCCGACTTCATCGACAATGATGCGGTCCGTATCCACGAAAGTCCATCCGAGTGTGGCGGCCAGCGCCTTTCCGGCGCTGGTCTTGCCCGTGCAGCGGTAGCCGATGAGAAATAAATTGCTCATCACACGTTGTCCGGCCGCCGTTCGGCACGATAAAGACGTTCCAGCACCTTCCAGAAATCGGGGAAGGATTTTTTGACGCAGGTCTCGTCCTTGATCATCACGCCCGGAATCTTCAATCCGGCTAAAGCGAAACTCATGGCGATGCGGTGGTCGTTGTAGGTGTCGATGGCCGCGCCGTGCGGATTCCCGCCTATGATGCGCAGGCCGTCGCCGGTACACTCGGCGTTGACGCCCATCTTGGCCAATTCGGTGGCCACGGCCCCGAGACGATCGCTTTCCTTGGCCCGCAGATGAGCGACGTTTTCGATAACCGTCGTTCCTCGGGCGAAAGCCGCCACGACGGCCAGCGTCGGCACCATATCCGGCATGTCGGCCATGTCGACCGTCACGCCCCGCAGCGCGCCGCCGATGACCTCGATACCGTTACCGTGTTCCACCACCCGGCACCCCATTGCCGCCAGGCAGTCCGTGAACCGGACGTCGCCCTGCAGGGACTCCATAGATGTCCCCGCCACCTTTATGCCGGCACCGGTGATGGCCGCGGCCGCCCAGAAGTAACCGGCCTGGGAGCAGTCGGGTTCCACCGCATGGTCGCCGGACCGGTAAACCTGCCCGCCAGAGACGCGGAACCGCTCGTAGCCCTGGCGGTCGACCGCGATGCCGAACTCCTTCATGACCGCGATGGTCATGTCCACATAGGGTCTGGACACAAGGCCGCCGGTAACGGTGATGATGACCGTTTTAATCGCAAAGGGTGCGATCAGCAGCAGGGCCGACAGATACTGACTGCTGATGCGGCAGTCGATTGCCACGCGGCCTCCGGTTAAGGTGCCGCCGGTGACCTCTATCGGCGGGCACCCGTCGGCGTCCAGCGCGCGGGCGGCGACACCCATTTGATTCAGCCCATCCAGCAGGTCCTTGATCGGCCGCTCGCGCATGCGTGCCGATCCGGTCAAAACGCAGACGCCCTGCCCCAGTGCGGCCACCGCGGCCAGAAGGCGCATGGAGGTGCCGGAATTCCCGAGATCCAATGGGTTAGCAGGCGAGCGCAATCGCCCGGCTGACCCCTGAATCCGGAGGTCGCCGCCCGCTTCCTTAATTGCGACCCCCATCTCCGCCAGGCAGCGCCGGGTAATCCGCGTGTCCTGGCTGTCCAATGGATTTCTGACCGTACAGGCGCCGTCCGATAGGGCCGCGGCGATCAGCAGGCGGTGCGTGTAGCTTTTGGAGCCGGGCACGCAGACGGTCGTATCCGTGATTTTTTCAGGCGTGATCTCGATCATAGGTCGGTTGGGTCAGTTTACTACGGTTATTGCGTTAATTGAGTTTGTTGGGTTTATTGAGTCCATTGGGTTACAGAATATCATCTTGTATCGGTTTGTTTGGTATTGTCTGTTAAAGGATTTTACAACCCTGGACCCTGAAACGGCTCAACCATAATCTATTTTCGTATAAAGCGACCGGTGGCTTCGCCTCACTGCAATGCCTCAGACCCGTTGCAGGGCGCTTTCCACTGCTTCTCGCATCACATCCAGCGGCGCTTTTTCTCCGGTCCAGAGTTCGAATTGGACCGCCCCCTGGTAAACGAACATGGACAAGCCGTTGATGGTCCGGCAGCCGGTGCGCGCGGCCTCGCTCAGCAGGCGGGTGGTCAGGGGGTTGTAAATGATGTCCATCACGACCAGGTCGGGCCGCAGCAGGCGCTTGTCTATCGGCATCTGCTCCGCATGGGGGAACATGCCGACCGGGGTGGTGTTCACCAGGACCTGACCCCTTATTTCGCGGGTTTCCGACAGGGGCTGGAAATCGGCGTTCAAGGCACCGGCCAACTGCTCGCCCTTTTGCGGGCTGCGATTCAAAATGACGACGCGGCCGCCCGAGCGGACGACGCCGAAACCGATGGCGCACGCGGCCCCGCCGGCGCCGATGATGACGACCGTCTTGCCGCCGATATCGATGGCATCGCCAAGGGCCTTTACGGCGCCCAGGTAATCCGAATTATAACCGGCCAGGCGACCGTTGCGGTTGACGATCGTGTTCACCGCACCGATGTCGCGGGCCGTGGCGTCCACCTCGTCCAGACACCCCATCACCGTCATCTTGTGGGGAATGGTCACGCTGAGACCTTTGAAACCAAGCGTCCTGAAACCATTGACGGCCGCGGCAATATCCGTGACGCGCAAGGCGATGTAAATGCCGTTGACACCGGTGTGGGCAAAGGCCCGGTTGTGCATGACGGGGCTCAGACTGTGAACGACCGGGTCGCCGATGACGGCGTAGACGCCGGCGACGCCGGGGCCCCACTCGTCGGCTGATTGCGGCGTCTGAACCGCGCGCGAGATCGTGATAATGTGCTTGAAAACGTGGTAAAGGTTCTCCTTGCTCAGGGGCCCCTCGTTGCGCGCCATCAGCCGGCTGATAAGCTGGCTTTCGCGCTGCGGGTCGATGACCCGAGAGCCCTCGCGCCGTTTGACGGCACCGATTTCCCGGGCGATTTTGAGCCGCTGGTTGATCAGGGCGAGAAGTTTCTCGTCGATCGCATCGATGGATTGCCGCAATCCGGCCAGCGGTTTGCCTGAAGTTTGCGTCATCGGTCTCAGGTCGAGATGCGGCGCCGGCGGTCGGACCGCAAACGGGAACTGCCGCGCGATGGCCTTTCGGGTTTCATGTGCCGCAATTTTTCCAAAACGGCATGCAGCTCTTCACCGAGCGCCTGCTGTTTTCGATCTTCAAAGAGATACACCAGGGCGCCTTTCACGATCACGAACAGCAGGATGAAAAAGGTCACGGGGAAGATGATGCTGTCGAAGAGATATCCGGCGATCAGCTGCAGCGTCCAGAGGGCGATGCTGCGGGATTTATTCTGAAAATAGTCGGCCTGCGACTTCAAGGCTTCTTTTAGCCCGTCAATTTTTCCTTTCAGCAGCAGGCCGGCGATACTGCTTTTTTCACCCGGGGAATCGTCGCTGAACAGGTGACGGCTGATCTTTTCCGCCGAAAAGTCTTCCTTGATGCTTTCGAAGCTGCGCTGGGATTCCTCTATCAGCGGGCCCGTTATTTTCCTGGAAATAAACGCGGCGCCGGTGATCGAGAACGGAAATACGAAATACAGCACAATCACGCAGACCGCCATAAAAAAAGTGGCGTCTTTCATCAGGCGCTGCATCCGCAAACGACGCGGGAAAATCCAGCCGGCCAAAACAACCAGCAGAGCGCCACCGAAGGTCAGCACCAGGCTCCACTGGTCGATCAACTCCACGGCTTGCAGCAGCAGGCGGGTGATCAGGATGACGGTGCCGCCGGCCAGAGCGGTTTTCCAGGCGATGTCCACGTAATCATAGACCGACTGGACCACGTCACCGATCTGCAGGCTGAAGCCGATGCCGACTTCCGAGCCCTCGATGACGGCCAGCCCGGTTTTAATACCCGATAAAATCAGGAACCCCGAAATCGCCTTTTCCATGGACTGTTTCAGGTAGAGTTCATTGGCGGCGGCGATCTTTTGCATTCCGAGTTGGTGGATTGGAACATCGGCCACGCCGGCCAGCGCCGCCAGAAAGGCCAGCAGCAAGACGAAGACCAGCAAGGCCCGGGCCGGCCGGCCCATCTTCAGGGGCGACGCGTTTGCCGGTGCGGCATCGGTCGGATGCCGGCCTGACGACAGGACCCGGGGGTTCATATCGGTTTTCTTCCCACCGGAGGCTCCTGGTGGTCGCCGGCGGCCAGCGCCGCCCCCTCACCGGGATAAATGCGACGTTTGTGAGCGGCAGTGGGACGGGTGACGGCCGGCCACCTTTCCGGTCGCGGGGCCGCGCCTTCGAGTGCTTTGGGCGTCGGATGCGTGTCAATCATGCGGGGGGTGGCCCGGATGTCGATGCCGGCGACCGGGGCGCTGAATTCGATCGGAATATTGTTGGGATCGAAGGCATACAGGGAGTGGATGAACCCGTGGTCTATGATCTCGGAGGCCCAGATGCCGGCGGCATCGAATTTGTCTTTCAGCCGCCACAGGTCCTCGTCACTTTCGACCTCGAGCGAGACATGGTCGAAAATCGCCGGACCTGTCACCGGCGCGCCGTGGTCCTTCTCGATACCTTTTTCCACCCCCGGCCATTCGAAGAACGCGATCATGTCGTGGGCCGTGATCTCGAAGAAGTAGTGTCTGAAGCCCTCTCGCCCCAGGCCGGCCACGAGCCGCAGGCCGAGCAGGTCGCGCCAGAAACCGATGGTGGCCTCCATGTCCCCGGTCACCAGCGCCAGATGGTTGATCCCCGTGTAGCGTACCATGTCTTTGCCCTTCTTACTGGCTGCGAATCATAATGAGCAGCATCTTGAAGCGCTCGGCGGCGTGCAGCGCATGCGAAATATTGGCCGGCATGATCAGCATGCTGCCGGCCGCGACCGACTGGGCTTTTCCGCCAATATTGATGTCCGCCCGGCCGTCGAGAATGTAGACCACCGCATCGAAGGGGGCGGTGTGCTCGCTGAGTCCCTGGCCTTTGTCAAAGGCAAACAGGGTGATGTTGCCGCTTTCTTTTTTGAGCAGGGTCTTGCTGACCACCGAGCCGTTGGCGTAGGCCACGGCATCGGCCAGATCGAAAGGGGTGCCTTTCGTGGCATCATCCGCAGGTTCCATCATATTCTCCTTTCTCGTGAATCAAGTGATAAGCGAATCGGCACCGCCGCTTTGAAAATTACCGCCTCACCCGTCAGGGCGTATTCCCTGACCGCGGCGGGAACCAGCACCGCCCGGCCCTTGGGAAAAGCAATCTCTTCACCGGTGCCGCGGTCGGTGATCCCGGCCGACCCGGCGGTACAGAGCAGGATTTCGACGCTTCTGACCGGCGGGCTGACATAGGTTTCTTGCGATGCAACAGTGATGGTCGACAGCACGAATTCACGCGCCGGGCACTCGTAGAGGCTTTCTCCTTTGGCGGCCGGTAGCGGCATCACCACATGGGCCGTTCTCTCTTCGAAGTTGAGCACTCTCAGCAGTTCGGCGACATCGACATGCTTGGGGGTCAGACCGCCGCGCAGCACGTTGTCGGAATTGGCCATCAACTCGATTCCCGTTCCCGCCAGGTAGGCGTGGAGTTCCGCGGCCGGCAGGTACAAGGCCTGGCCGGGCTGGAGCAGGATAAGGTTCAGAAAAATGGGGGCAAACAGGCCGATATCCCCCGGGTATGCGGCGCCGAGTTCGCCCATCCACCGGTATACCGGATCCGCGGCCGCCAGCCTGGCCGCCCTGTCGATGGCCTGCGCGGTCAGGGTCGTTCTTTGGGCGTCCGGCAGGGTCATCATCGTCTTGAAAAACGATTTCAACCCACGTGCGTCCGGCTTGTTTCGCAGAACACTCAGCAGGTCTTCAAAAACCGGAAGATCGAGCCGGCCGGCCAGGACCAGGGTCTCGGAAATTTGGCGAAAACCGTGCAGCGCCCAGAACGGGGTCAGGGCGCAGAGGCATTCGGGCTTGTGGTTGGCGTCCCGGTAGTTTCGTTGCGGGTCATCCAGCGGGATGCCCCGGGCGTTTTCGCGCTCAAAACCTTCCCGGGCCTGGATCAGGCTCGGATGCGCCTGCAGTGACAGCGGACGGGCGGCCGCCAGTACCTTGAACAGGAAAGGCAACGTGCCGCCGAAAGCCGCCGCCGTTTCGCGGCCCAGGATCTCCTGCGGATAGCGGTTCACGAGTTCTTCCAGGGAAAGCCATTTGCCATTGACCTCCACCTGCGAGGGGGCCTTGGGGTGGGCGCCCATCCAGAGTTCGGCCTGGGGCAAACCGGGCTCCGGTCGGACGCCGAGCAGTTCGGGAATGGCCGTGTGAGATCCCCAGGCGTAAGGTTGAACCATGTTTTTCAGTATGACGATGCGCCGCATGGACCCTCACTAGTCCATCCAGAAATGGTCTTTTTCCCGCTGGGCGGAGTTCTCCGCGGGTTTCCGGCTGCGGCGTACATAAAGTACGCCTCACCGCAAACCCTTGTGCGGCCTTGCCCAGCGAAAAAAATCCACATTTCTGAATTGGACACGTGACTGTACCTAAAAAAGATCGCGGATAGGTACTTACTGCGAAAAGTTTAGGGCTTTAGCCCTGAAAATGACCGTGCCACTCACGACCGCGCCTGTTTCCGGGGCTGCTGCGATCCGTCACGCCCGAAGCTTGCCGGCCGGCTCGACGAACCCGCTTGCGGACGGCAAACGTCGCCTGACCGCACGGAGGTCGATTTCTTTTATCAGCGGATATCCCGATCATTTCAGGATGGCAAAAGGCGGCTTCTTAAATAGACATAACTTCATTCTTATACCCACCTTGACGGCAATGTGCAACATCCGCGTCGTCCCTGAATTAATCGCCGTCCAACGGATCGGCCCTGATGCCGGTAAACACCGGCAGCGGCCGCACCGACGCCTTCAAACCTTCGGTATGCCTGAGCCACGGCAGGCTTGACCGCCCCCGGGTTTTATACTATAATTAAACGATTGTTTTTCAAGCAAATCCGGAGGCCTATCTTGAGTCTGACATTACGGATCTCTACCGCGGCTCCGCCGGCTCACCCGAGTACATCACAGCCATAAATGATTGTCACCGAATCAGCCGGTCTGACCGATACCGGCCACAGGCGCAAAGACAATGAGGATGCCCTGCTCGTCGATGACGGGCTGGGCCTTTATATTGTCGCCGATGGAATGGGCGGTCACCGGGCCGGTGAAGTCGCCAGTCGCCTCGTGATCGAATCGATGCGCCGCCACATCGAAAGCTGCCGCGACAGCCGAATGGCGGCCGAGACATCGCCCGTCGACACCACCCTTTCGCTCGAAGCCAACCAGGTTCTGGCCGGGATTTTGACGTCGAACCGCGCCGTGCACACGGCCGCCAACGGCGCGCGGGATTATCGCGGAATGGGTACCACGGTCGCGCTGCTCAAGATCAGCGATCGGACGCTGGTGGCCGCCAATGTCGGTGACAGCTCGATTTTTCTGGTTCAAAAAGGCCTGATCGAGCGGCTATCGGTACCGCACACCGTGCTGGCCGAACACGAGATCGCCGATCGGCTCGACGCCGCGCGTCTGAGGGCCGAATTCAGCCACGTCCTGACCCGGGCCGTGGGAATCAACGCCACCGTCGAGGCCCATATCTGTGAAGTCCCCTGCTTTGCGGGGGATGTTTTTGTCATTAGCTCGGACGGCTTGACGGACATGGTCACGCCGGATGAGATCCTTGCCACCGTCTCGCGCCACCCGCCGGCGGATGCCTGCCGCCGACTTGTCGATCTGGCCAACGACCGTGGCGGCACCGATAACATAACGGTCATCGTGCTGACGATAAAAAAGAACCTGAACGGCGAGAGCAAAATGAAAAGCCTGCTCTCGCGGGTTTCGGAAAGTTTGGCGGGTCTTGGCTCAAATAAAAAGACAATCGATTAAGCTGATTTAAAGGAATGCCCCATGCCGATGCTGACGTTGAAGTTCAAGAAAAACACCATCGCGGACTACCCGCTTCAAGAGGGTAAGTCGCTGACGATCGGTCGGCGCACCAACAATGACATCGTCGTCGAGAACCTGGCGGTTTCGGGTCACCATGCCAAGATCGATGCCATCGGCGATGGTTTCGTTCTGACCGACCTGCAAAGCAAAAACGGCTGCTTTGTCAACGAACAGCTCGTCACATCGCACTGGCTCAAGCACGGCGACATCATCAATATCGGCAAGCACACCCTTGTTTTCAGCTATGGCGCTGACGAAATGCGTCCCCAAGATGCCGACGGGCCGGTGGACCAGACGATGGTGATGGATGCCGAACTCTTCCGCAGCATGGCCGCGGAGACAACACCGCCGGCAACCCCCGCAGCAATTGAAAAATCGCCGTCCGTCGGAATCCTGTCCTTCCTGTCGGGCGGCAACGGCGACGTCACCCTGACCAAAAAACTGACGAAGATCGGCAAGGACCCCCAGGCGGACGTCGTGGTCGGCGGGCTCGGTATCGGGCACACCGCCGCGACCATCAGCATGCGCCCGAACGGCTTTCACCTGAGCCATGTGAGCGGTTTGTTCAAGGCCAAGGTCAACGGCGAGGCCGTGAAGGACACCATCCAGCTGAAAGAGTTCGACATCATCGAACTGGGATCGGCCAAACTGCAGTTTTTCACCAAGGATTAAGTGGCCGCGATTTGGCGACCTGTCGCCCGAGCGCCGCGATACCCGGTAAGGCCCTGCCCGGCTCATCGCCGGCCCCGAATGGAAAGACCTATCGCCTCTCATGCCGCAGAAAAATAAATCGATCCGGCCCATCAGGGCCGCAAATCCTTGCCGCCGGGCATCGGCCACCGTTTCGAACGGCGCGCTGCGCGTTGTCTACCGGCCGGGCTCGAGCCCGGAGCAGGATGCGTGGTTCACGGCCTTTTTCATCGAAAACCACCTCGACCACTTTGCCTATCCGGAGCTGGCCGCCTCTCCCGAACAGGTGCGCTTCATGGTGTTCACCGAGGGGGAGGATCGCTATTATCCCTGCTCGAGCCGCATGTTCGACGCCATCATGAGCCGTAAAAAATCCCGTTTTATGACCGGCAAATACCTCGAGGTCCTCGACCGCACCATGGCGCTGATCAGGAGCATGATAGAGGACCCGCTCGACCGGCAATTCCTGGAAGCCCTGGTCGGGATCAAGTACCACCATGAAATCACGGATCAGATCCTGATCCCCTCGCGACTCGAAAAGCGGCTGATGATGATATTTCTGCACCGCACCCAGATCGAGGACCCCTGGTTCGAGGAAAAGGCGCAGCGCAACCGGCGGCTGCACCTGGCCTTGACGACGCCCGCCTTCCAGAACGCGATGAACCGGGTCACGCCCTTTCCCTGCGAGCAGGTTCCCGGCACCCTGGCCGGCATCCGTGAATTTGCGGACTACCTCGAATTGAAACGGCTGCTCGCCCTGGCGGGCGCCACGCGCTTATGGACGAGCGATGCCGCCGAAGACTTTACCGAACAGGATTATCAGGATCTTTTTCGACACCCCATCGACGGCAATGGCCTGGAACCGCTGTTGGCATTTCTGGCGATTACCGGAAATCATGTTCCGAGCAACGAGGACAAGGGCCGCAAGATCCTCTGGCTGGCCGACGAGGCCGGCGAGATCATGGTGGATCTGGCCATCATCCGGTATCTGGTCAAGCGCGGCCACAAGATTATCCTGACCGTCAAGGAGGGCCCGCTCTTCACCAAGACCGACTTTGCCGACCTGACGGCCGACCCGGTGCTGCACCGCGAACTCGAGGGCGTGCTGGTGCTGCGGGAAAAATCGCTGGGCAAGAACGAACTGGTGGGCAAACTGCGCAGTGACTACGATATCCTGGCCATTTCGGACGGCACCCGCGAAAATCTCAATCTCCTGATGGTCTCGACCACCTTCGCCCGGGCCTTCAAGGAGGTCGATGCGGTCATATCGCGTGGAGATGACCAGCGGCGGCGGTTCTTCGATACCCCTTTCCAGTTCACTCAGGACATTTACAACATCACCGCCACCGGTGTCGAAGGCGTCGAGATTACCTTCAAGCCGCGCCACGAAAAGGTCATCAAGTTTTCACATGCCGATCTCGAACGAAAGGCCCAGGCGATTGTCGATCAGATGGCGGCCGCCAAGGTCGCCGGCATGACGGTTGTTTTCTACAGCGGCATCATCGGCTCGATTCCGGGCAAAATCGACATGGCCAAAAAAATCATGTCGACCTTTGTCCGCCATCTCGAAAAACATTCCACCCAGACGTTCATTATCAATCCGTCCGACTTCTACGAACCGGGAATGGATGCCGACGATCTGATGTACATGTGGGAAATCGTTCAGCGCAGCGGCCTGATCGACATCTGGCGGTTTCAGACTTACGAGGACATCCTCACTGCCTTTCAGATCCTCAAGCAGAAAGTTCCGCCCGAATGGGTCGGCAAGGATGCCACCTTCAGTACCGGCTGCACCAAGGAGATGCGGATTGCGGCCGACGTGCAGCGGAGCCATCCGGAGATGCAGATCATCGGGCCGTCACAGGAAAAATTCATGCGCCGGGACGAATACGGGATCGGCAAGATGTTCGACCGGCGTTTCAGCGTCCTGTAGCCGCATCACTTCTTCACCCGCTCCACGTAGTTGCCCGTGCGCGTGTCGATCCGCACCAGCTCGCCTTCCTCGACAAACGGCGGCACCTGGATCACGGTGCCGGTTTCAAGGGTAGCCGGTTTGCTGTCCCCGGAGGCCGTGTCGCCCTTGGCCCAGGGATCGGCCTTGACGATCTTCAGCTCGATGAAGTTCGGCAGCGTGATGCCGATCGGCTTGCGGTCGAACAGCAGCACGTTGCAGACGGTGTTCTCCTTCAGGAAGCTCTTCGCCTCGCCGACCTGGCTTTCACTGAGCAGCTCCTGCTCGTAAGTCGAGGTGTTCATGAAGCAGTAGTGGTCGCCGTCGAAGTAAAGATATTCCATTTCGGCCTCTTCGAGATTGGCCTCGTTGAATTTTTCACCGGAGCGGTAGGTCCGGTCGAACTGGGAGCCGGTAATCATGTTCTTCAAGCGGCACTTGTAGAGCGCCTGGCCCTTGCCGGGCTTGACGAACTCGAACTGCACAACGATGTAGGGCTCGCCGTCGATTTCCAGCTTCAGGCCTTTTCTGAGATTTGAACTGTCAAACATCGACTTTATATCCTCCTTGTTTTTTTGTCGCATGGGCACCGTTGCCGCCTCTGGCGCGCCAAACACTTTTCGCCTGCGGATCGTCGGCCTGCCGGCGAAGATCGATTTCACGCACCGCCTCGACCAGGTCCCTGACCCGGCCGATGTCCTTTTTAAACCGGATCGGTTTTCCCGAATCGTCGCGGGCGTTGGTGCCCGTGCAGCTGTCGACCCCGGCCGGCCTGACATGCCGCAGCCCCTCGGCAACATTGTCCGGAGAAATACCACCGGCCAAAATAACCGGAATGCGTGCGGTGTCCACCAGCCGGCGGGCCATGGACCAATCGCAGGTGCGGCCGGTAATGCCGATAAAGCCGGCGACCGGCTGAGCGGCCGGCCCGGAGTCAAGGGTGCGCTGGGGCAGCAGAGTGTCGGTCAGAAAAAAATCGCTGACGGATTGGAACAGGGCCGCGAGTTCAAGGGTCGGCACCCGCCGGGCCTCTCCCGGCGGCGCAATGGGAATGGAGCGCATGATGGCGGTCTCCGGAAAGCTTTCCCTGACCTGCCGTTGAAGCGCTATCAGCTCGCGGCATTTTTCAAGGGGGCCGTTGGCGTCGCTCAGGGTATCACAGAAATGAACGATGTCCGGGCGGTAGAAGTCCAGCATGTGCATGACCGCCGCGGGGGTGCTGAAGAGCGGAATCAGACTGCTGCAGGCCCCGGCGGCACGGGTCAGGCGCACGGTGTCGCGTATGGCGGCATCTTTCCAGCACGCGGCCGAAAGAATGACGCTGCCAATGTGATCCACGCCCAGCTCAAGGAGTGCTTCGGCCTCGATCGGCGTTTGTATTTCGTACAGTTGTACGAACGTATATGGGGTTGACATTTGCAGCGCTCTCTACCATATTCATCGTTATTTCGCAAACCGTTTCAAAGGGTTTCATGATGATCCTTGTCATAGACTTTGGTTCACAATTCAACCAGCTCATCGCCCGGCGCGTGCGGGAAACCAGGGTGTTTTGCCAAATCGAGCCGCCGACCATCCCCGTGGCGACCGTCAAATCCCTGCAGCCGCAAGGCATCATCCTCTCCGGCGGTCCTTCGAGCATCTACGAAAAGAACAGCCCCAAAATCGATCCGGCCATATTCGAACTGGACATTCCGGTGCTTGGCATCTGCTACGGGATGCAATTCATGGTGGATGCCCTGGGCGGCACGGTCCACCGCGCCAGCAAGCGCGAATACGGATTTGCCGAACTGAATCTGACGGATTCCGGCGGTCTTTTCGATGGCATCGGTTCGAAAACCCAATGCTGGATGAGTCACGGCGATGCCATCGACAAACTGCCGCCGGGCTTTATCGTCACCGCCACCACCGCCAACACGCCGATCGCCGCCACGGTTCACCCGCAAAGGAAACTCTACGGGCTCCAGTTTCACCCCGAGGTGGAACACACGCCGCAGGGCCGCCGGATCATCCGCAATTTTCTCTTCGAAATCTGCCGCTGCCGGCGGACCTGGACCATGAAATCCTTTGCGCGGGAATCGATCGCGCAGATCCGCGACCAGGTCGGGGGCAAGCGGGTCATCCTCGGCCTGAGCGGCGGGGTCGATTCCTCGGTCGCCGCGGTTCTGATCCATCAAGCGATCGGGCGCAACCTGACCGGGATTTTCGTGGACAACGGCCTGCTGAGAAAAAACGAGGCCACCAAGCTCAAGGTCACCCTCACCCGGCAGCTCGATCTCAATATCCGCTTCGTGAGCGCTCGCGCCCGGTTCCTGAAGGCACTCAAAGGGGTCGTCGATCCGGAAAAAAAGCGCAAGATCATCGGCCGCATCTTCATGGAGGTGTTCGAGTCCGAAGCCAACAAGATCAAGGACGTCGAATTTCTGGCCCAGGGCACCCTGTATCCGGATGTGATCGAATCGGTCTCGGCTTTCGGCGGGCCGACCGCGGTCATCAAGTCCCACCACAACGTCGGCGGCCTGCCGGCCCGCATGAAACTCAAGCTGGTCGAACCCCTGCGCTACCTCTTCAAAGACGAGGTGCGCAAACTCGGTAAAACGTTGGGCCTGCCCGAAGATCTCGTCTGGCGCCAGCCTTTCCCCGGCCCCGGTCTGGCGATCCGGGTCATCGGCGATATCACGGCCCGGCGCCTGAACGTCCTGCGCGAGGTCGACGATTTGCTGATTGAGGAAATTAAAAAAGCGGGGTATTATAAGAAACTCTGGCAGTCGTTTGCTGTTTTTTTACCGATCAAGAGCGTGGGGGTCATGGGTGATGCCCGCACCTATGAAGACATCGTGGCGATCCGCGCCGTTACCAGCCGGGATGCCATGACCGCCGACTGGGCCAAGCTGCCCCACGCTTTTCTGGCCCGGGTTTCCAACCGGATCATCAACGAGGTCAAGGGCGTCAACCGGGTCGTTTACGACATCAGCTCCAAACCGCCCAGCACGATCGAGTGGGAATAGTAGACAAGATGAGCAGAGAAGATTCGGACAACTTCAAATTCGGCGCCGATCAGATCAACCCGGACGACATGTTGCGGGATATGCCGGCAGACAGTCGCATCACCAGGCTGAGCCGCAGGGTGACGATACTTTCGATCATTTTGCCGCTGATGATCGGCGCGGCGATTTACTTTCTCTATACCGATCTGAAAAAGCGGGTTGTCCAGAATCAGACCTATGGCACGGAGTCGGTCGAAAGTCTGGCCAAGACGCTCGATGCCCGGGTGCAGGAGTTTTCGGCCCGGATCGCCCAGCTTGAAACCACCGTCGCGGAACGGTTGGCCGGAACCGAAAAAAGTCTCGGGGCTTTGAAGACGCAGCTCGACAAGACCGACAGCAATTTGAAAACCGTCTTGGGGACGTTGAAGACGATCGAGACCGCCAAGGCCGACAAGAAAGAACAGGAAACTCTGGCCGGCCAGATGACGGCCCTTGCGAGCCAATCGGCGGCGCGCGAAAAAGAGATGGCCGAGAGGCTCGCAGACTTAACGGCCGTCGCTCAAAAAGAGGTCAACGACCTGATCCGGCTCCGGACCGAGGTCACAACTCTGACGGAAAATAGAATCGACCGCAAGACCCTGTCCCAGGAACTCGACAAACAGCAGCAGAACCTGTCGGCGCTTTCCGGCACTCTGGACAAGAAGATGGCGGCGTTCCAGAACGACCTGCGCAAACTGGAACGAGAGCTTCAGCAGGCGCGCCAGTCCCCGCGTCCCCCGCCCGCCCCCGCCGACGGCACCGGCATTATCGAAAAAGACCTGGATCGATAACCCTGAACGCCGGTTATACTTCTGCCTAAAATTCGTAGGGGTTTATTTATAGAAGCACTCGTTGGCCTTGGCCAGGCTGATCGAGGCAAAACCGATCGTGAAGGACAACGTGGTCTCCATGTCGATGCGCCGGTTTTCATCCAGCGCCTCATCTTTGGCCTTCCACGCTTTTTCCCCCATTTCGAACGACGAATAGCTTCTTTCGACGGCATTCATTAAACAGCTGTTCTGGGTGCCGGCCTTTTTGAGCTGATCGATCTTTTGCGCCGCCGCATCCAGCAGGGCCGCATATTTTTCGTAAGTGACCCGGCTGCCGTAGCCTTCCTGGATACTCTTGAGCGCGGTCAGCGCGGCTTCCTCCTCCGCTGTTGGCTGGGGTGGGCCGGAGGGCAAGAGCGCCAGCGCAGCGGCGATCACGATAATCCCGCCAGCGACGATGAAGAGTAGCTTTTTCTTCATATCAATTCCTGCGTGAGTCGGTGAAATGCCTCAAATGGTTTTCAAACCTGTTCCTATTTTATCCGAAAGACGCCCGGCTGACAACCCCGGATACCGGTCGGCGGCCGTGGTCCTGTGAGCTGCCGGTGGAAACGAGGGGTTCTTTAGTTTATGGACAATAGAACCGATACCAGTAGTGGTTGAATCAAAAATGAAAACAAAACTTTCCTTCTATTCCGCGATCGGGTTTTTCATACTGGGCTGCAAGGCCGAGGATGCGCTGCTATATTTCTTTTTGGCCTCGCACCTGCTCACCTTGAGCCTGTGTCTTTTTTTATCACGCGCCGGCCGCTCGCCAGCGGCAGATGACACCGCCGAAGACGAGAGCGATTGACGTCTTATAGTGGCTTTAAAGGGTTCAAGGCTCCAGGGGCCAAGGATCCAAGTGAAGGTTCAAGTGGTTTTTTTTGCTAGGCCCCTCGAACCCTCGAATCCTTGACCTCCAAACCGTCGGCTTTGGCCGAAGGTCGTCGACTTTGGCACTTTTAAGTGACCGATTTATCAATGTGGATTTTTTCAACGGGTAAGAGCGACAATGTCCTGCCAGATGCCATCACAAGAGCGGTGAGAAATAGCCGCCGGGGAAATCAACTCTTTTTCCGCTTCGGCCTGATACGCCGTCAATAACCGCTCGACCCGCACCATCAAATCGCTGGTCTCGAGAGTGCCCAGCGCTTGTATCATCCTCAATTCATCTTCCGCCTGACGAAAAACAAACCCGATCTGTTCGAGGCCTTCCTTAAAAAATTCGATTTTCTTATCGAGCGCGCCGGTATATCCGGATATCATCTCGATCAGCGTCAAATTGTGGCGTACCCGCGGATTCCGGATCGCGTCTTCAAAGGAACCATAACGGTTGTGCCGCTGAGAATCACTGATTTCATCTGCGAATTTTCGGCCGAGCACCATTAACTCCGCCCGCACGGCCAGGGCCGTGTGGATGCGGCCGACGACTTTTTCCTTGAGGCTCTTCAAAGCATCGATCTTCTGGCGACATTCAGCGACGGCCGCATCTTCGGCCGGGCCGGACCCCGAGCCGCTGCCGGGCGCCAGGATCACCAGCGGCAGCAATATTCCGATGAGCATGATGTTAAGGAATCGGTTCAAGCGTTGCGTGCCGGTTTATTGAGCTTGTTGAGTTTATTGAGTTCGTTGAGTTGAAGGTTACCATTGAATTGACATTTCCACCTTTCAACCATCCATATGTCCAATAGACAGCTCTCCGGTAGCCCGGATGGGCGGTTGTCAGCGATGGCTGGCCTACAAGGGCGAAAGATTTTTCGCCCCTACCATGGGCTTCAAGATAAAATAATGGCTGTATTATCGGTCGTTGGCGTATGACAATTTAGCGGCCGCTTTCTGGCCTTGCCAATGTCTCTATCTTAAAGCCTATAGGATCTCGAAACGAACCCGATATCGACGCGACATCAAAACCACATGTCGTAGGGACGAAAAATCTTTCGCCCTGCTTCTGCCCATCTGAACACAGGGACTCGTTTTTTCTTACTGCCTCGACTCCTCGATCAGCTGCCGGATCCTTTCGGACACATGCAGCCGGCCGCCCGATCTCTGCCATTGGGCCAGGTGCTTCAGCGCGACCACTTCGGCTTCCATCAATGCCGGCGCCAATCCCGTCAATTCGAGGGTGCGGCCTCTCCAGCCGGTGAGAAAAATGGAGGCCTCGGGGCTCAAATGCGCCAGGCCATTTAATGAAAGCCAGTCGCCTTGCCAGGTGAAGAGGTAGGGGGCCGTCTCGGCCGACACTTCACTCAAGCCGTTCAAGCAGAACCAGGTTCCCCGCCAGTTAAAAAGTCGGCGGGCCACCTCGGGCGACAGGTTTGCGATGCCGTTGAGGAAAAGATCCGGTTCCTTCCAGTGCGTCAGGCAATCGGCCGCATCGATCGAGAGCGCCGTGAGGTCGCCCTTACGGCGCCACTGTCCTTCACACATCTCACGCCAAATCACCTCGTTTTTCGCCCGGGCATCACCGGCGGCGTCACGGCTGGTGCCGGTCGAGGCCGCCTGCTTTTCTTTTTCGATAAGGCCCTGCCAGATGTGATCCAGGTCCGGCAAGGGGGCTTTCTTCAGATCGACGGTCAGCGCTTCCGCGCTGCGGGTGCCGGCCGCAAGGGCAAAATCGTTTTCGGCGACCAGTTTTTCGGGATCGACCAGGGTGCCCACGGGAAACACCAGCGCTTGCAGCCGGTGCTTGCGTTTCAGGAACAACAGCTCTTCGCTGGCCTGCCGCAACCGGTCGACCGGCTTGGCCAGACAATCGATGTAGGCCTTTCGGCACCGGATGGTTTCGAGTTGAAGCGCCATGCGCCGGGTCTCGAGCGCCTGCTTGAGCGAATCGATGCCGGCATATCTAATTTGTGATAAAACGGCGGTTTCGAGTTGGTCGACCGACTCCCGATAGTGCTGCTGAAGGCGGGTTATTTCTTCTGCCTTGGCCAGCATGCGGTCCCTCAGACCATCCATCCGCTCCTGCTGCGGTTGCAGTCGTTCAAGGAGAATATTGACCGGTGGCCGAATATCCGGCGCCGCCTTGTCATGCTTAACGGCCGCAGCGACCGGTGGCGGATCTTTCGTGAGTGTGCCTTGAATCGGCGGTCGGCGGGTAAGATACAGGAACCCGACGGCCGCCGATACCGTCAGAAGGACGATCAGGCCGGCAGCCCAAAGACCGCGCCGTAAAAGTTTGCCGGAACATCTCGGTTCGTCTGCTTCAGCAGCAGTTTTCGCGGGGCCGGCAGTGGACTGGAAATCCGGCGCCGGTTCGGTTGCCGCACTCTCCTCTTCCCGGTCGCTGGGCTTCTGGTCGGTCCCACCCGCAGCCGGTTCCGTCGGGTCTGACTCCTCCGGGGAGTCATATTCGGCCGAAATGAGGTTGGCGACTTCTTCCGCACTCAATTCCCGGGTATCATTTGCCGGCGCCTCGATCGCCGTCTTATCGGCCAATGCGGCCGGAGGGGTTTCGTCGGCCGCCGAATCGCCGCCGTTTCGGCCGTCTCTATCGTCGTCGGAAGGCTCCGTGCTCTCCCGCGGCTCGTTGTCTGACTGAGGACCTGGTGTCGATTCCATGGCATTCCTGGTTCCGGCCGGCGACCGTTTTCTTCACTATCTCTATCGGCAAATAGCGCGAACGCTTGAATTGCGCAGAGCGGCTGACTGTTACGTAGGGGCGAAAAATTTTTCGCCCCTACCGGGGGCTTGGACCGGACCCCGTGTCGATGACGCAATGACACAACTACCGTAGGACTTATTCCGGATCGATCATGTGTAAACGGGCCGGGTCCGGTCTTAGAGACTGTTGGCGGCGAGTTTCAGTCGCGTCGCGCACCCGCTGCTGCTCATCCGGGTGGAGGCGCCTGCCTTTTTTTGTCAGCTTGATGTTTATTTTCGCGCTAAAAATGCATTTAGGAGCTTGCGGCCTTGGAGAGAAAATATTTGCAGGTCAGATGGGAGATAAAAAGCTTTTTAACCGGGAAAGGATTCTTCCGGACGGATTTGCAGGCAGGAATCTTCCTCACAGTGCATCATCTATTGGCTTTAAGATAAAGGTTTTGGCTGCGTTATCGATCGGCGACGTATGACTTATCCAGCCGCCTCCCTCGGGCCCTGCCAAAAACTCTATCTTAAAGCCTATTTTTCTCGAAAATCGCTCGCCCGGCTGAAGACGCCGATTGTCCACGGACTCGTCGGGTTCTCTTCTACTCGTCATCCTCGCCACCGGCACCGTCGATGGCGACGCCTACCAGATGGTGACCGTTGAAGTGACCGGGGCTGCCTCTGGTGATGTGTCGAATTCTTGTTTTCAACTGCTTGATAATATTGCACTTTGATTCGTCGCGGGCATAATATTTCAAGTTTAAAATCTGCCCCACTTTCAAGTGTTCCAGGATCGGAGAATCCTCTCGGACCAGGATGCACACACCATTGTCCGAAACGTCCCGGAGGTTGAACTGGTAGATAGGCAAAGGAATCCCCATATTGATTTCCACGCTGTGAAATTGTCCGGCCTCGATCCGGGGTTCCGACCTTTTCTCCGTGGAAGAATGAATGTCGTGGTGGGCCATCGCCTGTCTCTCCTTTTGACACCCGCGGCCGAACACGTATCGCCGCAGGGTTTTCGAGATCATTTCGGGTGATTCAAAAAACGGCGTCTTCCCGGACCTCACCCTGAAATGCCGAAATCATCAATTTAAATCTATCATCGATATCATTTTTATCATGGGCTTTCAGACTCTTACCCTGAAAACTATATCATCATCCGCAAAATATTAAAAGAGTCAACCCACTGATGCCGCTATTCGTAAAATTTTCTATTGCAAAAACCACCGATCCGAGGTTAAGAAATCGTCATGGTGATCGTAAAAGACAGTCCGTATGGATGGGCGGCCGGCAAACCCGGCTGGGTCTTGTTACACGACAACGAGCAGCAAATTCTGCGTTTGATGATGACCTCGATGAAGGCCGCTGAATTGGAGGAAATCGAAACCGAATTGATCGAAGGCGGCCCAAGAAAAAAGTTTTTTCGCCTCCACGTGGACAACCTGCGACTGGCCTACGAGTTTCTTTTCATGGCCAGAATGACCGGGTGGTGACCCGGGTTTTTATTCGATGGGGCAGAAACGGGTAAAATTGTCGTTTTCGGAGCGTGAAAACGCCCCGGCGGCCATCGATTGGGCGATCGTCCTGGCGACCGTCACCGTGTAATGAATGCGATCATAAAAATTTTCATCTGCTGTCGTCAGGGGAGATTCAATCAGAAAATCAAGAAACACCGCATTTTTATGCCGGCAGACCACATCCGCCACTTTTTGTTTAAAGTCTTTCCACTCGATGTCTGCCGCGGAGCCCGGCCGCGCCTGGTGATAGATATGAAACGGCGGAATAACGACCAGTTTCAAGGTCTCGTCCGGCAAACGACTCAGCATTTGGTCCAGGTGGGCTATAGACGGAAACTCATGCGTCTTGATGGCTTGCGGTGTGGCCTGGAGCGCGAGATTCTCGGCGTTTCTTTCCCCGGCAGCCGCTGATCCATAAATAGTTTCCCGCCTTTTATCCATGTCCTGCGGGAACATCGTCCTGGTAAAGTCTTCATACCCGTCATCCCTGTATTTCGGCCGCCTCATTCCCGTTATGCCTTTAAACTGTTTTAACGCAATTTGCATCGTTCGCCAGGTATAGGGCGGCAAGTCATTGAGCGGGTCTTCGTCGTACATCCATTCCGGAAAATGCTCGGCTTTGACCGCACCGATCTGGTGCGCATAATTGATTCTGTCGAAATAGACGTGATCCACACCGAAAACAATCGTCTTGGGATGCGGATGGTATCTCAAGAAAACATTGAAAATCGCCTCTTGTTCGAAAACGGACGCGGCGTTCATGGCCAGATTGATGAACCTGCCCTCAAAAAGCGGGTTCAAGTCATCCGGATTCAGCAGCCGAAGAGTAGAGGTCCCGATGATGGCACTGTCGAAGCGTGGTTTGCGGGCCAGGCCGGGATAAAAAAAACGCTGCTCCGCGGTAATGGGAGCCCGGTCGAAGGCGAAGGATACCGGAAGCATCCCGTAAGGATCGACAAGCAGGATAAAGAGGTAGCCGGCACAGAAAAGACCGGTGAAAGAAAAAATCAGTATCCTGAAAAACCGTTTCCAGACGGCATCAGAATTGGAAGTAAATGAATTCACTGTAATTTCCGTCGCCGGCCCTCAAAGACAGGTAAAATAAGGCACAGGCCACGGCGACGGCATAAACGGGCCGGGGGCGGAGCCAGTGCATGACAAGCCGTTGACTGGTCGGGCCGACAAGCGCCGGCAGGGCAAAATAAAAAACGCGCAGGGGCGGCATCACATCGGGCAGTTCAAGAGATGCACCATGAAACCCCATCATCGATCGAATGACCGACACGGCGGTGGCCATGGAGTCGGCTCGAAAGATGACCCAGGCGATCATCACGAAAATCAGGGTGACCATCCAGGCGACGGGTCGTGGCAGAGAAAGCCCGGTTTTCTCCCACAGGTGATTGGCAACCAGGGCCAGACCGTGAACACCCCCCCAGATGACAAACGTCCATCCCGCTCCGTGCCACAATCCGCCGAGCAGCATGGTGGCCATCAGGGCCGCGATCTGACGCGGCATTCCGTACCGGTTGCCGCCCATCGGTATGTATAGATAGTCGCGCAGAAAACGGGAAAGGGTGATGTGCCAGCGTCGCCAGAAATCTCTGATCGACACCGCCCGGTAGGGGGCATTGAAATTTACGGGGATGGTCAATCCGAACAGCGATCCCAATCCGATAGCCATGTCGGAATACCCCGAAAAATCATAGTAAATCTGAAGGGTGTAAGCGGCGGCGGCCACCCAGGAGGCGCCGAGGGTGAGCGTGCTGCCGGCGGACGCCGAGTTAAAGAGCAAACTGGCCGTTTCGGCAACGGTGTCGGCCAGGATCATTTTCTTGAAAAGACCGATGAACAAAAGCCCGAAGCCCTTTGCCAGGCGTTCATAGACGCCTTCCCTGAGCGGATCGAGACCGAACTGGCCGATCAATTCATCATGGCGGACGATGGGTCCGGCAATCAACTGCGGAAAGAACGTGACATACAGAAAGTATTTGTGAAAGGGATAGACCGGTGCGGCGCCGCGCTTGAGATCGACCAGGTAGGATATTTGTTGAAACGTAAAAAAACTGATTCCGAGGGGCAAAATAATGTTCCAGGGCGTGAAGTCCCCTCCGATCGCAGCGGCCAGGTTGGCGACGATGAAATTCGTGTATTTAAAAACCCCGATAATCGCCAGATTGACTATCAGTCCGGCGACAATGAGCGTTCGCCGCGGATGCGCCCCATACAATTTTGAACAGAACCAGTTAAACACCACGGAGGCGCCGAGCATGGGCAGAAATCTGTAATCCCAGTAAGCGTAAAAAACGGCGGATGCCGCGATCAGAAGCCAGATGCGAAAAGTTTCCCGGTTGGCAACGGCAAAATAGAGCAGCAGCGTCAGCGGCAAAAAGATGAGCAGAAATTGCTGGGAGTTGAACAACATGAAGGGTATTGAAAACAGGAGAAGCTTTGCGGTTCAGGCCGAATGCATTTATTGCCGCCCGTTTATTTTACTGGTGCCCGGGGCCGGAATTGAACCGGCACGGCACGATGTACCGAGGGATTTTAAGTCCCTTGCGTCTACCTGTTCCGCCACCCGGGCATTGCACGAAATGAAACAACATCGGAGATCTGAGAATGGACACCAGTTAACCCATAGCGGATACGATTGCAAGCGAAAATGGACGATCAAACCTGGCGATCAGGTCATCATAAGGCGCAGCGCCGGGTAGTCGTATCAACTCCGAACAGGGGGTTATTCAGGATCACTGCGGGATTAGCCTGAAGGCATCCAGCACGCTGTGACAGCGGCAGGCCGTTCCTACTAACACCGGACCGTGGCACTCCTGCACCTTGCGCAGCGCCTCGAACAGGTCCCCGGGCCTGAAGCCGCCGACACCCGCCGACAATTGGCGGCTGCGGATGATGACCGGCATCATCAGGCGCGGGTCCACCGCCGCCAGTTCTTGGTGGAGATCCACCGGCCGCGGTTTGCCGGTGACAAAACACAGATCGGCGGGCTCCGGACAATTACCCGGGCAGGTGAAGTCGGCCAGACTGGTGTAAACGCTGCCGCCCTGCCCCGTAACGACGCGGCCGAGGTGATGCGTCACGGACTCCGGAACCGCCAGTTTCTCAATTTGGTAGGCCGCCGCCAGCCGCAGTACGATCCATTCGAAAGCCACATGAACCGGAATGGCCGGCACGATCCATTCGGGCGGTCCGGAAACCGCCAGGTGCTGCGCCAGGTAAGCGACGCCCTCCCCGAGCACGGTGGTGGATGCCACCGCCTCGACCTCGCGCAAGGCTGACGGGTCCTCATCGACCACGATGAGTGTCGCTTCGGGATATTTTAACCGCAGCCGCACGGCGGCGATTTCGCCAAACTGTCCGGCCCCTAAAATCCACACCGTGTTCATGCTCGTCACCTCATCAAAGTAAACCGGTATCCGTTGCTGCGCTAAGCCAATACGCTGCCACGCTGAGCTTTTTCCGACATATTCGCATCATTGTCAAATCCGTCCGCATTTGATAGAAGTGATCCCATGTCCAAGAACGATTCCGATCCGCCCTTGATCCTGGCCTCCGGCTCCCCGCGGCGCCGCTGTCTGCTGAAGCAGGCCGGGCTCACATTTGCGGTCATAGCGGGTCAATTCGACGAGCGCAGCGTGCCGCTGGCCTCACCGCCGGCATACGTGAGGACCCTGGCGGTGGCCAAGGCCGACGAGATTTCACAAAAATTCCCGCACAGCTGGGTCATCGGTGCCGACACGATCGTATCGATCGATGACCGCATCCTGGGCAAGCCGGCTTCGGACAGGCAGGCCCGTGCCATGCTGCAGCGCTTGAGCGGCCGCACCCACGCGGTGCACACCGGCTACTGTATCTGCCGCCGGTCCGACGACCGTCTTTTTGCGGACACGGTCAAAACCGAGGTGCTTCTGAAGACCCTGACCCCCGATGAGATCGACTGGTACATCCAGACCCGCGAGCCCTTTGACAAGGCCGGCGCCTATGCCATTCAAGGCCTCGGGACATTTCTGGTCAAAAGCATCGCGGGGTCCTACACCAATGTGGTCGGCCTGCCGGTCTGCGAGGTGATCGAGATATTGATCAGGGAAAAGGTCATCGGTTTCGGAAATGACACCCGTTCAGGGCTGACACGACCGGAGGCGCGGCCATGATCCAGGAAAATCTCACCGGCGTGTATCGGCGCATTGAACAGGCCGCCGTCCGCTGCGGGCGTGATCCGGCAACTGTTCGCCTGGTGGCCGTCAGCAAGACCGTTTCGATCGATCGAATCGCGGAAGCCGTCAACTGCGGGGTTCGCCTGCTGGGGGAAAACTACATCCAGGAGGCCCGCCAGAAAATCGGCGCCCCTGCCACCGATCAAGCGGCATGGCATTTCATCGGCCACCTCCAGAGCAACAAGGCCCGCTTGGCGGTGGAACTCTTCGATCTGATCCACTCGGTCGATTCCCTGAAACTGGCACGCGCCCTGGACAAACAGGCCCGGCAACTCAACACGGTTCAATCGGTCCTGGTCCAGGTCAACCTGGCCGGAGAAGCCTCAAAATCCGGGATCAGCGAACAGGAAGCCCCGGGGTTGATTCGCGAGATGAGCCGCTGCGGCAACCTGGCGATCCGGGGCCTGATGACGATGCCGCCTTTTTTTAACGCTCCCGAAAAAGTGCGGCCTTATTTCAAGGCCCTGCGGCAATTGGCCGGGCGCATCGCGGCCATGACCATCCCGGGGGTGACAATGGCGGATCTGTCCATGGGCATGACCGGTGATTTCGAGGTGGCCGTCGAGGAAGGCGCCACCCTGGTGCGCATCGGGACCGCCATCTTCGGAGAGCGGCAGTGAAACTTCTGCTCCACATCTGCTGCGGGCCCTGCGCCGTTTACCCGCTGCGGGTCCTGCGTCGCGAAACATCCAAACTCATCGGGTTTTTCTACCGGCACAACATCCACCCTTACTCCGAGTGCCTCCGGCGCCAGGAAACGCTTGCGGCTTACGCCAAGCAGATCGACCTGAAAGTCATCTTCCAGCCGGAGTACGATCTGGAAGGATTTCTGCGCAATGTCGCCTACCGCGAAGCCAACCGCTGCACCTATTGCTATCATGACCGGTTGCACAGCACCGCCCTGATGGCCCGGCACGGAAAGTTCGACGGTTTCAGCAGCACATTGCTCTACAGCAAGTTCCAGAAGCACGAGCTGATCAAGTCGATCGGTGAGGCGGTGGGCCGATCGGTCGGCATTCCTTTTTACTACAGCGATTTTCGAGCCGGATGGCAAGAAGGCGTTGCGGAGTCCAAGCGACTTGGCCTGTATCGCCAGTCCTACTGCGGGTGTGTCTACAGTGAAAAAGAAAGATTTTACAGGCATAGGCTTTAAGATAAAGGTTTTGGCTGCGTCATCGGCCGGTGGCATATGACTTATTCAGCCGCCTCCCTCTGGCCTTGTCAGAACCTTTATCTTAAAACCTATGAACACCTTTATCTACCCTTTGTCATGTGTTTCATGCAACCGTGGAATTCTTTTTGATGTTTTCAAACTTTATTTACTTCATCATCGTCCTGCTGATTTACGCCACTTACCAGCCGTCGGCCGAAACCAATTTCACGCCGCTCGACACGGGGCTGCTCTTTGTCGCCCTGCACGTCCTTTTCATCACCTACAACCGGTCCCTTTTTCGAGGTCTTCTCAGCCGCAAGGAAAAAGAAAGCTTCGCGCGCCTGGACAGCCGGTTCAACAACCTGCTGACGCGCCAGTCGATTTTGTCCATCGCTCTTTTCGCGATCGATGTTTACGGCTTGAGTCTGCCGTCTTTTTTTATCTCCCTGCCGCTCTTTTCACACATTCCAACGGTTCTCGCCCTGCTTTTCCTGGCGCTGTTCGTCTCCTATTTGGCTGTCGTCTGGGGGTTCGCCTATGACGCCTACCGCCATCTGTATGGCGCGGATATCTCCCGCTCGACCTACGTCCGGTCGCAGATCTCCTTTTCAGTACCCGTGCTGCTGCCCTGGCTGGTGCTCTCGGGCGCTACCGACCTGATCAATGCCCTGCCCTTCGCCTGGCTCAAGGACCAACTGGCGACCACCACCGGATCGGTGATCTATTTCATGTTTTTTCTTGTGATCGTGGCGGTCATCGGCCCGGTCATGATCCAGAAATTCTGGCGCTGCCGCCCGCTCGAAGACAGCGGACCACGGGAGCGTATCGAGGCCCTGTGCCGCAAAGCGGATCTTAAATACGCCAACATTCTCTACTGGCCGATATTCGGCGGCCGCATGATCACGGCCGGCGTGATGGGGCTGATCAAGAAATTCCGGTATATCCTGGTCACCACCGCGCTGCTGAACACCCTGGATCCGGCCGAAATCGATGCGGTCATCGCCCATGAGATCGGACATGTCAAACGCTACCACCTGGTGTTCTACCTCGCCTTTTTCGCCGGCTTCATGCTTCTCACCTATGCGAGCTACGACCTGATCCTCTACGCCGTGATTTACACCGAGCCCCTTTTCCAAGCGGCCAGCCGGATCGGCTTCAACCCGCTGACCCTGACCTCCGTGTTTTTGAGCGTGAACATGGTGGTGCTTTTTCTGATCTACTTCCGGTTCATCTTCGGCTACTTCATGCGCAACTTCGAGCGTCAGGCCGACGGCTATGTCTACACCCTCTTCGACAGCGGCCGGCCGCTCATCAGCACGCTCGAAAAAATCGCCTTCGCCAGCGGCCAATCACCGGATCGGCCCAACTGGCATCACTTCAGCATCAGCGAGAGGATCGGCCACCTGTCCCGCTGCGAAACCGACCGCGGCACCATTGCCCGTCACGACCGGAAGGTCAGAAACAGCATCCTGGTTTTTTTCGGGGCCATGACGCTGGTGGCCGCCGGCGGTTACAGCCTCAACTTCGGCCAGACCGGCAAACAGCTGAGCAGCCACTTCTTCGAAAAAATAATCGCGAGGGAAATCGAAAAACACCCGCAAAACCCGAACCTGTACCGGGTTCTGGGCGACCTTTACTTTGAAACCGGCAACCTTAAAGGCGTTCAGCAGGCCTACGAGACCGCCCTGCAGCTCAAGCCCGACAGTCCGCAAGTACTCAACAACCTGGCCTGGCTGTATGCCACGGCCAAGGACCCGCAGTTGCGGAATCCGGTCCGGGCCCTGGAACTGGCCAAAGCCGCCGCGTCTCTTCTGGCCGAGCCGCATGTCCTCGATACGCTGGCGGAAAGTTATTTCGTCAACGGACAGTACGCCAACGCCCTGTCGACCGCGCAGATGGCCCTGCGGCTGGCCCGCGACAACAGCGCCTATTATCGACAGCAGGTGGAAAGATTCAGAAAAGCGGCGGGAGGCTCGGTTTAGAAAAGAAAACTTGATACGTGATATTTGATACCCGTGCACCCGCAACCTGCGCGGCGGCCACCTTTGGTCAGTTGTGCCCACGCACCGCTCTCGCACCACCGCCGCATCTATCGGGCAGAACAGGTCCAGCTCGACACCGCAGTCTGCGATGCCGATTTTGATGGTGCTGTTTTTTTGCGATCATGCCTGGGAAGCGGCGGACAGGCGCCAGCGGGCCTGCAGCCCGCCATCCTCGATGACGACCCCGGACTGCAGGAGAGCGGTGCGAACCGCATCAGCCGCCTCCCGTTGCGCGTTGTGACTAAAGGTCGCCCGCAACTGCAACAGTTCCTCGACAAGGGGTGCGATACCGGCGGCGCTCGCGGGCGGGCCGGCTTCCAGCGCCGGCCCGATCAGAACGATCAGGTCCCGCAGCACTCTCCGGGCGCGTGTGACGTCCTCTTCGTCCTCCAGGTCCAGCCGGGCCTGCCAGATGGTGCGGTCCAATTCCAATAACGCATTGATCAGCGTTTTCGGATCGCGCCGTTCGAGCCCTTCCATGAAAGAGGCGCGCCATCTCTGAATACTCTCCCAGAAAAAAAGCGGCCGGGTTTCGCCGGCCTGCGGCGTCGTTTCCCCCGCAGGCGGGTGCAGCGCTGCCCGGTGGGGTGCAGCGGCACGTCCCTGCAGGATTTCGATCGGAAAACGCTCCCCGTTTTCGAAAACCTTCCTGCCCGCCCGGCGGTGCAGGACGGCCCGACCGCTGCCGGCGATACGGGCTTGCCGTGCTTCAAGGTCGATGATACAGGCGGTGTGCTCCTCGATGCCGAGGATCGACACCTCTTTGGGCAACATCGCCGCCAGTTTCTCGAAGCGCGGTTGGCCCATGAAACAAAAGCGGGTGTCGTGCGACGCCCCGTCGACGTTGTTCCAGTGCGGCACCACCGCCAGATCGAAGCCGAACGGGGCGAGGATGTCCAGCCCGTCGATCCAGTGCAGGTCGTGGCCGACCGTGTAGATCTCATGAACCGGCAGGGTCAGGCGCCCCACGGCGGGCGCAGCGGTGCCGCCCGCCACCAGGCAGCCGCCCTCTTGCACCTTTCTCACCAGGATCCGCGGGACCGGTGTCTCCCGCAGGTGCCGCACGGCATAGGTCGGGCTGCCGGGGCCGATCAGGATGTAGTCGGCGTCGCGCAGCCGCTGAAAAACCTTTTCGGCACCCTCGGATGACGGCGCCCTGCTGGATTTAAACGAGGCGACCAGGAGGGGCCGTCGGATGCGCAGACGAAAATACTCCACCGCCCGGCGTGAAATCCGGTCGACATCGAGCTGAAAACCGGCCGGTGTGTCGAGAAAGACCGCGCGCGGTGCGGGGCCGAAGCGCACCAGTTGCTCCTTGTGAACCTCGACCATCGTGGCGCTGAGTTCGCCGGAGCCTATCAGGACAATCGTCCCTTTTCTTGAAGCCATGAACTATCCTTTTTCGAGGCGGTTGACCGGGCGCAGGCCGGCGCGCGGCGGGGGCATCGACCCGGCGTGGCCGGAACAAATCCTTTGCGAAGGTCAACGGGCCGGTTTGTTGCGGTCGGACTTGTCGAAGTAGGCCATAATCTTACGGCCGCCGCCGACGATCAGGATCAGCGCCATGAGGTAGAAGCAGAAGTAAATAAAGCCGGCGGCGGCGGCGAACTGTTCGATCCGGGTGATTTTCGGCATCACCTGCGGAATGCGATAGAGCACGCCGATACCGGCCAGCACCAGTGCAATCCCCCAGGCGAGCTGAAACTGTTTTCTGCCGCTGCTCATTTGAAAACGGGCTTTCTTTTTTCCAGAAAAGCGCGGGTGCCCTCGGCGGCATCCGCGCTGGCCATGCACAGGGCGAAGGCGTCGATTTCGAAATTACAGCCGGTGGTAAGGTCCGTCTCGACCCCGCAGTTGACCGCCTGTTTGGCGGCCCTCAAGGCCACCCGTCCCTTGGCGGCCATGCCGCGGGCGGTCTTGAGCGTTTCTTCCATCAGCGCTTCGGCGGCGCACACCTTGTTGACCAACCCGATCTGCGCCGCCTCGGCCGCGGTGATCATGCGGCCCGTGAAAATCATTTCCTTGGCCCGGTTCTTGCCGATCAGCCGCGGCAGGCGCTGGGTGCCACCGAAGCCCGGTATCAGTCCGAGCGTGATCTCGGGCAGGCCGAACATCGCCGTTGCGGCGGCATAAATGAAATCGCAGGCCAGCGCGATTTCACTGCCGCCGCCGAGTGCATAGCCGTTGACGGCAGCCATCACCGGTACCGGCAGCAGTTGCAGCCGGTTGATGACATTGTGGCCGGCCTGTGAAAATCCCTTGGCCTGCAAGGCATCGAGCGTGGACAGCTCGGTGATGTCGGCACCGGCGACAAAGGCCTTGTCACCGGCGCCGGTCAGGATCACTGCGCGCACGGTGTCATCGCCGGAAACCACGTCCAGGGCCTGATCGAATTCACGCAGCAGCTCGATGCTCAGCGCGTTCAAGGCCTTGGGCCGGTTGAAGGTGATGGTCGCCAGGCCCTCTGAGATTGTCAGAAGAATGTTGCGGTACGCCATGGCACGTTGCTCCTTTCCGTGAAGGGTGACACCAGGTGTGGGTGACGAGACCCCAACTATCCTTTGGACCCGTCCGCCGGCCCCTCCTCCACGAAGGCGGTTGGATTGGTATCCATGATGTATTTCTTCAGGCCCGCGACGATTCCCTCGCACAGGCGCTCCTGGTATTTCGGGTCCAGCAGGCGCCGGCACTCGCGCGGGTTGCTGATAAAAGAGGTCTCGACCAGAATCGAGGGCATCTGGGCCCCCAGCAGGACATAAAAAGGGGCCTGTTTGACGCCTTTGCTTTTAATCTGAGAATAGCCCTTGCGATCGAGGTGGCCGGTCAGGGCGTCCTGAACGGTGACGGCCAGCCGGCTCGACTCGTTGATCTTGGAGTAGTGCATCAGCGAGAAGAGGATCTTTTCCAGATCGCTGATGTTATTGGTCGAGGTGGCGTTTTCCATGGCGGCCACGCGCTTGGCCTCGTCATCGTCGGCCAGGTTGAGAAAGTAAGTCGAGATGCCGTAGGCCCGGTTGTTGCGGCTGGCATTGGTGTGAATCGAGATGAACAGGTCCGCACTCTGGGTGTTGGCAAAGGCGGTGCGTTCCTCCAGGGTCAGGTAGCGGTCGTTGCCGCGGGTCAGCAGCACTTCACAGTGCAGGTCCTTTTTGATGCGCTTGGCCAGCCGCTTGGCAATCTGCAGGACGATGTGTTTTTCATGCACGCCCTTGAGGTAGCCCGGCGCGCCGTAATCCTTGCCGCCGTGACCCGGGTCGATCACGATCCGGCGCACTCTGAGCGACAGTTGCCGGGCAATGTCGCCCGTTGTGGCCTTGGGGTCCATTTTCGCCATCGTGCGATTGACCGGCAGCGGCGGGGGCGAAGCCGGTTCGGCGCCGCTGCCCTTGAGGTCCATGACGATCCTGAAGGGTTCCTTGAGAGTAAACACCTCGTAGCTTTCGAGCGACTTGATGTCGACCACCACCCGCACCGCGTCGGGCGAGTACTGGCCCGCGCGCGCATGTTTGAGCAGATCGTCGTTGATGCTGATAATCTTGTCGAGGTCCCGGGCCAGGCGGCAGTTCTGCAGGTCCACGTAGAGCCGCTGGGGCTTGTGATGCGAAGGGTCTTTTTTTAGCAGGTTGTAGTCGAAGGCGGTCTCCCGATCGGTGTCGATGACCAGGCGGGTGTAGTTGGGATTGGACCAGAAGCGCAGGCCGGTGACAAGCGCCGGGCCGTCGGCGGCCGCCGGCGCCGCTTTTTCCGGCCGGCTGCGCTCGTCTTTAACCACGGCATCGCCGGCCGCGGCATGGCTGCTGATCTTCCGCAGGGCTTCCTGCGCCTTGGCGCTGACCTCGCTCTGCGGATAGTGGGTCACCACCTGCTGCAGCCGATCGAGTGCCTGCCGGCGGTCTTTGCCGTTCGAAGACCACTGGTAGAGGTCACCGTAGAGGATGCCGGTCATGTAAAGCCCGGCGGCCGCCTTCGACCCGGCCGGCGATTGCCGGTAAGCGGCCGCGAACTTGTCGATGCAGGCGGTCCAGTTTTTTCTGAACTTCTGTTTTTGCGGTGAATTGCGCAGGTCGGCATAACACGACTCGGCCTCGCGATACAGCCGGTCGTCTTCGGCCGGCGCCCCTGCCGACGGTGAATCGTCGGCGATGCGGCCGTTGGCGGCGGCGATTTCCTTTTTAGCCCGTGCGGCATACCGGCTGCGGGGGAAACGGTCCCGAATCTTTTCGAAATGATCGACCGCTGCCATGAGATCGGCGGTGCGTCCGGAATGCCGGGAGAGTTCGGCATACAGCGTGCCGGACATAAAGAGCCCGGCGGCCGCCCAGGGTCCGTCCGGCGCAGCAGCGGCGACGGCCTCGAACTGATCGATGCACGTCATCCAGGATTCGCGGTATTTTTGGGCCGCGGGTGAATTGAGCAGCTTTTTGGTGCAGGCCTCGCCCCGGACATAGGTATCCCGGGCGGTATCGGCGGCTGTCGCGGACGCCACCCCGCCGAGCAACAGAGTTGCCAGGACCAACAGCGGCAGGTGAAGAACTCTTTTAGTCATCGGCTACCCCGATCCGCCCTTTGCGAGTTCGCAGAGCCGGTCCAGGTGGTTCAGGGCCTCCAAAGGCGTCAGCCGCGTGATGTCGATGCCCGCCAACATGGACAGCACGACGCTTTCCGGCGCGCCGAACAGGCTCAGTTGCTGCGGCCCCGTGCCGGATCCCGCCGGATCGGCTGCGGTGCCGGCTGCCGCTAAAGGCCCCAGCGGACGTCTGCCGCTTTCGATGCCGGCCAAGATTTTCTTGGCCCGTTTGACGACCGTGCGCGGAATGCCGGCCAGCCGGGCGACCTGAATGCCATAACTGCGGTTGGTCCCGCCGTCGACCAACTTGCGCAAAAAGATGATGTCGTCGTTCCATTCCTTGACCGCGATGTTGAAGTTTTTCACCCGGCGATGGGTCCGGGCCAGGTCGGTCAACTCGTGATAATGGGTGGCAAAAAGGGTCTTGACGCCCGTGCCCGCAAGATCGTGCAGGTACTCGGCCACCGCCCACGCGATACTCAGACCATCGAAGGTGCTGGTGCCGCGCCCGATTTCATCTAAAATCACCAGGCTGCGGCCGGTGGCGCTGTTCAGGATGTTGGCCGTCTCCTGCATCTCCACCAGAAAGGTGCTCTGACCCTGCGACAGGTTGTCCAAGGCGCCGACACGGGTGAAAATCCGGTCGGTCAAGGCAATCGAGGCCTTGCGGGCGGGCACGAAACTGCCCATGTGGGCCATCAGGACCAGCAGGGCCACCTGACGCAGAACCGTTGATTTGCCGGCCATGTTGGGTCCGGTAATGACCAGGACCTGGTTGTGGGTGTTGTCGAGCCGGATCGAGTTGGGAACGAAGCGCTCGGCGGTGATCATCTTCTCGATGACCGGATGACGCCCGTCCTCGATGTCGATGGCATCTTCGGTGGTGATCTCCGGACGGCGGTAACCGTTCTGGTCGGCGACCTCGGCCAGGCTCAGCAGACAGTCGATGCGGGCGATGAACCGCGCGGCCTCCTGAATATCCCGGTTGCGATCGATGACATGAGCCCGCAGCTGCTGGAAGATGTCGTATTCCAGGGCCGCCCGCTGTTCCTCGGCATTCAGGACTTTGGTTTCAAAAGTCTTCAACGCATCGGTAATGTAGCGCTCGGCGTTGACCAGGGTTTGCTTGCGAATGTAATGGGGCGGCACACTCGCCGCGCGCGATTTGGGCACCTCGATATAATAGCCGAAGACGCGATTGTAGCGGACTTTAAGGGCGGTGATGCCGGTGGCCTCTTTTTCCTGGGCTTCGAGCCGCGCCAGCCAACTCTTGCCGTCGCGGCTGACGCGCACCAGCTCATCCAGCTCGGCGTTGTAACCGGTTTTGATCAGGCCGCCTTCGGTCACGCTCAAGGGCGCATCGCTGCGAATGGCGGCCTCGATGCCGCCGGCCAGCTCATCCAGCGGTGCCCAGTCTTGGGTCGACACAAAAAGACCGGCGTCGAGGCGCGCGGTTTGGGCCGCAATGTCCGGCAGGGCCCGCAGTGATCCCTGCAGGGCCAGCAGGTCCCTGGCGGTGCAGTGGCCCATGGTGATCTTGCTGCCGAGGCGCTCGAGATCGGCGACCGACTTGAGCGTTTCCCGCAGGCCTTTGCGCACGCCCTGGTTCTTCTTGGCCTCCGCGACCGCCGCCAGCCGGGTATTGATGACGTCGGCATCCAGTGACGGATAGCGCATCCAGTTTTTCAGCAGCCGGCCGCCCATGGCGGTCACGCTGCGATCCAGCACGCCCAGCAGAGTCCCTGTCCGCGATCCGGTGCGGATATTGGCCAGCAGTTCAAGATTGCGGCAACTCAGATCGTCAAGCCACAGAAACTGGTCGAGGCCGTAGGTTTCGATCCGGGTGACATGGCGCACTTTTTGTTTTTGAGTTTCCTGGACATAGGACAGAAGCGCCCCGGCCGCCTGGATCCCGGTGGGCAGGTTTTCGCAACCGAAACCCTCGAGGGACAGGGTTTCGAACTGCTGCAGCAGGCGCGCGCGCGAGCGGCGGTGATCGAAGGCGCCGTCGGGCAAATAAGACATCAGACGCTCGCCCATCGTTTCACCGAAGGATAAAAAATGATCGTCGCCGCGCAGGGATTCGGGCAGAATAATTTCGCGGGGGGCAATGCGCAGGCTCTCGTTGATCAGCTGTTCCAATTGGCTGGTTTCGGTCACACGGAAGGTTCCCGTGGACAGGTCCAGGCTCGAGAGTCCGAACACCGCCGCATTGCGGGCCACTGCCAGGATGAAATTGTTGGTTTTTTCTTCCAGGAATTCATTTTCGACGATCATGCCCGGCGTGATCACGCGCACGACCTCGCGCTTCACCAGGCCCTTGGCGGTGGCCGGGTCCTCGACCTGATCGCAAACCGCGACCTTGAGGCCGGCCTCGAGCAGGCGGGCGATATAGCCCTGGGCCGCCTTGTGCGGCACCCCGCACATCGGGATCGGCTTATCGACATTCTTGTTGCGTGAGGTCAGGGTGATGTCGAGAATGCCGGCGGCCCGCTCGGCGTCCTCGAAAAACATCTCGTAGAAATCACCCATGCGGTAAAAAAGGACCGCCTCCGGATACTGCCCCTTGATCGACAGGTATTGGCTTATCATGGGAGTGGTTTTCGGTGGGCTCATGAGCTGATGAACTTCTTGACCAGCGGAAAACCGATACCGACCCGGCCGATGAGCCGCCCGGTGGGTATTGGCGCAAAAGCCGTCGGTTCAAAGGGGCGGCCGGCGATAGGGCCGCCTAAAAGCCGGCGCCGGGCAGCCCCTGCGGCAGTCTTTAGTGTCGCGCGGGCGAAGCGGCGGCGGGAGCAGCGAGCGGCCGGTTATGATGGCTTTTCCCCGGATGGCGGCGGATCGACCGGTTGGGTGCTGTTGGCCTCCGGCAGGGCCGGATCGGTTGCCACGGATGTGTCCGGCAGCATCGGATCGCCTCGCAGGGCGCGCAGCTCCTCTTCCAGCACGACCATCTTTTCGGTCTGGGCCTTGACCTGGGCTTTGAGGGACTTGATAACCTTATTTCTCTTCAGGCCGCGGCTCATTAAAAAGTAAAGGCCCACCAGCAGGCCGGCGGCAAAAAAGATGCCGAAAATGATAACGAGTTCCACTTCGCGAGATTGGTAATGGGTATAGGGCAGGTCGACCGCCAGGCTTTGTTTGGTGTCCAGAAAAAAACCTCTATTCTGGTAAATGACAACCGCTGCGAGTGCTATGATAAGTATCCAGACCAGCAATCTAACCTTTTTCATTTCCGATCTCCATCCGCTAAATTTGAGTTAATTAAAGAGATTATGCTCTTTGCCGATAAAACTCAACCTTTTTTTGCCTTCAGGGGCACCAGTTCCACGGCGCCCCAGCAGCCGACCCGGTCGCCGATAATAACGACCAGCCCGTCTAAATCGGCGATGGACCGGCCGCAGGCGATGGCCTCCGGAATATCGGCCGGCGACCGGACGCGGTTTCCAATGGCGGTCGCGGCCGCATCGGCCAGGCTGCAGCTCGATGACAGCACGCACACGGCATCGGCCGCGCCCAGACTGAGGGAATGGCCGATGGTGCCCGACGACGTACAGACGCCGACCGGCGCGTGCCCGCCGCCGACCGCAAGGCCCAGTTGCCCGCTCAGCGGGGATGAACCGGCATAAATACCCATGATTACGGGCCGCCGTGTTCTGACAAAAACATCGCCGCCATTTTCAACGATCACCTGCGGCGTGTGCGCCAGCAGATCCCGGCCCACCTGCTCGGCGATGGCGCCGGCCACCGCCGCCATCGGCCCCACCCCGGCGGCGGCGGCGGCCTGCGCCATCGCCCGCACGATCAGCGGCGCCGGTTCCGCGAGCCGCACCGGGTTCAGCGATTCGCCGAAAACCGGCCGTTGCGCAATAAACGTTTCGATGAATCCGCGATACTGCAGGACGAGTTCCCGCGTCGCCTCCGTCAAATCACGGTCGGCGTAGACCATAAGGTCGGTTTCCTGCACCACCACCCGGAAGCCGGTCAAACCGCCCGGCCCGATCCCGCGGCGGTAAAAGCGGCCCTGGGCCGGCACGGTCGCCGATCGGGCCGCCCTCAACGAACCACTGGCCTGGGGCGCATGTCCTCCGGGCACAACCGCAGAAAATACTGGTCGGTCATGCCGGCGATGAAATCCCGCACGATTTCCCTGGAGTTGTGCCCGGCCAGGTACGGCTCGGACATATCTTTCAGAAACTGGGTAAAGATCATCGAGGAGGTATCGTGCGTCTCCAGGTCCGTCAGGTACTTTTCGAACAGCATCTCGAACAGGTGCCGGATCGTGTCCAGGTGGGTCTTGATTCCCGGGTTCATATAGATGCGCTCGAGGTTGAAGGCCTTCAGCGCCTTCAGCGCCTCCGAAATCTCGGTGCCGAACGCCACGTAGGGGGCGCGGTAACTGTTCTTGATGACATCGGACACCAGGTTGAAAACGATGGTGCCGTTGGTGTCGCCGAGCAGCCGGGCGCACGGCGCGGGAATGTCGGTGCGCCGGATCACTCCCAGGCGAATGGCGTCCTCGATATCGCGGCCGATGTAACTGATGGTATCGGTCATCCGGACGACGCAGCCTTCCATGGTCATCGGGGTCAGTTCCGGGCTCGGATCGGCCTTGGCGGCGGCTATCTCCGCTTCCAGATCCGCGAAGGTCTTGCTGAGCCGCGGCGTCAGCCGCCGGTTGTGGACCTCACCGTCGTGGGTCAAAATACCGTCCAGCGTCTGCAGACAAAGGTTCCACCCCTTGCCTTTGCGTTCGAGCCGGTCGAGAAACTGCACGCTCTGAACATTGTGGTGGAAAAAGCCGATGGCGTTTTCATGGCAGATCCGCGACAAGATGCGCTCGCCGTCATGGCCGAAGGGAATATGCCCGATATCGTGGCCGAGCGCAATGGCCTCGATGAGATCTTCATTGAGGCCCAGGAACCGTCCGATCGTGCGCGCGATCTTGGACACCAGCTGAACGTGCAGCACCCGGTGCGTGATGTGGTCGTTTTCGATCAGATAGAAAACCTGGGTTTTGTCGATGTAGCGGGTGTAAGCCAGGGAATGCAGGATTCGATCCGTGTCCACCGAAAACGACTGCCGGTAACCGTCTTCAACCAGGACTTCCCTGCGGCGGCGGTGGCCGGCGGCGTTGAGGGTCGCCGTCGGTGCGAGGTTTTCCTTTTCAATCCGGGCCATCCGCTCCGCTATTTTTTTCAGCACCGGGTCGATCCGGTGCTCGTCATATATCGCCATTTTCAATCAAACGCTCCATCAGGTCGATGTAATTAATGCCGGCGGCCCTGAAACCTTGCCGGCCGTAGTTCATATTGGCCTCGAGCACCAGAAACCGTCCCTTGCGCTCGCAGATGTCGAGCCCGACGTCATCCCACCCGCAGCGGTGCGCCGTGTGCAGCGCCAGGACGCGGGCGGCGTCCGGCACAGGATCGAGGCCGATCCGCCCGCCCACCGCCACATTGCTTCGAAAATCCTGCGCCGGATTGATGCGCCAATACGCATGCGCGATCCGTTGCCCGATGACAACCACCCGGATGTCACGCGTCAGCGGGACGTATTCCTGGATGAGGGCCGGATGCGGTCGCGCCAGGAAGCGCTGCAAGTCCTCGGCGGAGCGGATCAGAAAAACGCCGCGTCCCAGCGCCGAGCCGCGCGGAATCTTGGCAACCAACGGCAAGGTGAAATAGTCGCCGACCGTCGATTTTTGGCGCCGGCCGTAAAATACCCGCGTGCGGGGCTGCGGAATGCCGGTCAACGTGAAAAGGGCCGACTGCTTGATCTTGTCCTGCACGCACTTGTATGTGTGATAGCTGGGAAACGTTTTTTTGCCGATGGTATCGAACAGCTCCGCATAAAACGGGGTCGGATAATATATCCGCGGCGCCTGGCGGATCAGTGCCTGCTCGAATGGGCTGTAATCCGAAAAATTGGTCTTTACCCCGAGGGTCGTCACGTTCCGGCAGGCCCTCAAGCGCCCCGCCAGGGCAATCACCTTACGATTCGGGTCCATGGGTCAGTCGGGGCGGCCGGTGGGCCTTGAACAGAGAATCAATGTGTGCCAGGCCACGCCGGGTATGGCTGCCGGGCCAATAGATCTTGCCGCAGCGGGGGCAGTGGCAAAACCGCGCCTGGCTTTCCCAGACATAGTCCGGCACGCGGTGACGCACCGCCTTCCGGTCCACCGCCGCGGTGGGGGTATTGCACAGAAGGCAGCGCGAAAAGGGCCGGATGGCCTGCCGGCTGAGATCGAGGCTGCAAATGACCTCCCGCAGCTGATCAAAGGGATCGTTGGCGCGGATAAACAGAAACGGCCGGTCCCGCAGGTCCCGACACCGCCGCCGCGTGCGGGTGAGCACGACGCGGTCCGGACACGTTGCCGCCTCCGACGCAGCGACGGCGCCGGATTCGATGCAGACATCGAAACCCATCAGGCGCAGCCACTTGGCCAGCTTCCCGAGGGTTTTTTCAACGGCAAACCTGGCGGTCATGGCGACCTCCATTCACGGGCGGGTTTTCGAAACGCTCCGATAGGCGTGTTGAATCTGTTTGAACCTTTTCTCGGCCAACGCCTTGAACTCCTCTCCAAGATACCCGACCTTGTCGGGATGATACTTGTTGACCAGTTCCCGGTAGGCCTTCTTGACGTCCGCCTCCGATGCCGCGCGGTCGATGCCGAGCACCGTGTGAGGGTCGTCGCTGTCAAACCGGTTGTCCTCCGGCGTCTGTTTTTCTCCCGCCGCCGGCTTTTCAGTCGCTGGCGCCGGTCGCGTCCGGGTTTGTCCGGCGGTCTGGGATTTTTTCTGCTGCGCGAAGAGAAACCGCAGCAGAAACCCCAAAACCACCAGGTCGTCCAACCGGCCCCAGGCGCCTAAAAAATCGGGCAGCAGGTCATAGGGGAAAAAAATATACAGCAGTGTCAGGAGAATGTAGAGATATTTCATCACCGTCAACCGGTTCGCGGTATCCCCTTTTCCATTATGACGTGACCTGTCTCGACACCCGTGAACGAAGCAATTTTGACCGGCCTATAAGGTTTACGGTTTATGGTTCAGGGTTTAAGGTTCATGGTTAACGGATGAAAGCCATTTGAAGTTTCGGCTACTTTAATGACATACCTCAAATAGCACCCAAATCACAATGACCGAAGTAGGAAAATAATTCAAAAATCTCCATTTGCCACAAACGACCCATAATCTTTTATCTTAAATAAATTTATGTTATATTACAGTATAATACCATATATTATTTAATGTCTAACATTAATAAATTAGCGAGTAAACCGCGGCGTCGGCCGCGGTTTACTCGCTAATTTATTCGGTGTAGGACCGTTTTTTCCGAAGAAACCGCACGAATCCAGCCACCGTCAGCAAGGCTCCCAGCAGAAACAGAAACTGGTAGAGGTGACCAGCCAGGACCACCGGCCAGGCTGTGGTGCGGCTCTGTCGCTCGAGCCACTGTTTTTCGATTTCCCAGGGAAAGGCACCGAAGCCGCGGTAGAAGGCGGCCTCCACATCGCTGCCGCGCTGGACTTCGGCCAAGAATTCAATCAGGGTGCTTCGCCCGTGAGCCTCGACGATGAAGTCCACGGCCCGGCGGCTTTCTTCATACGCCAGCATCAGCAGGCGATCGTCGGTTGGAAAGCGGTGGCGCAGGTCGCTCAAGGGCACAAGGCCGCCGGAGACAACGGCATTCTCGAATACCGTCGGCGGCGGTTGTTCGAGCAGCTCGGCCACCCCGTCGCTGGCCCACTGGGCCACGCCCTCCTCCAGCCATTTCGGCAGCGCGGTGGCGCCGCGGTCGGCGTGCAGAAACAGGTGCACCGCTTCGTGTTTTAATACCCGTCTCAATTGCACCGGCCGGCCGGCCAGTGCTTGATACCCCAGCACGATCAGGTTCTCGGAAGGCACGGCAAAGGCCCCGATCAGGGGGTGACCGGCCAACCGCCTAAAGACTTCCGTGTTTTGAACCAGCATCACCGTCGGTTGCCGCGACAGGCGCCAGCCGAATAAATCGACAAGCTCGGCTTCGACCGCCGCAAACTCAACCGCCATATTTTCGGCGGCGCCCTGCAACGGTTCCTCATACCGGATTGTCACACCCGGTCGATCCAGGGTTTTGAAAGCCACCGGCACCGCGGACTGGACGTCGGTCGCGTGCGTCAGCAA